>CAXBCR010000015.1:0-77938 GCA_963974475.1 uncultured Flavobacteriales bacterium | reverse complement strand
ACGGCTGTGGCGGTTGCAGGTTTGTCCCGATCACTATCGGGGCTGCCCAGGTCACCAAGAATAAAAAAGCTCGATACATTTTGTATCGAGCTTTTTTGATTTAAGCCAAGGCCTAAAGCCTTACTAAGCCAAATAAAACACATTTCATTTCCAAAAAACATATCACGCAAAATCGAACCTAGTACTCCGATAGCTATCGGAGTGAATAGAATTCCACATTACGGCTGTGGCGGTTGCAGGTTTGTCCCGATCACTATCGGGGCTGCCCAGGTCACTAAGAATAAAAAAGCGCGATACATTTTGTATCGAGCTTTTTTGCTTTTAAACGGTATCAAATGCAAGCTACAAAGGCGTTTCACCGTTGGATGAATCGCAATGGATTTTACACATGCGTGGGGCTTTTAAAGCCGATGAGCGTTAAAAAAAAACGTTTATCAACCTATTTACGAGGTAGATTCCGCCCGAGAACAGAAAATAAAAGCTATTTTTACGGAACCATTGACAACTCCATTCACGGATAACTAATAAAATACTCAATCAACTTAAAATCAATAGTATGAAACGTAAATTTAGCTACTTAGCAGCAAGCATTATTGGGCTTTTACTAGCCTCTTCCAGTTTAACAGCGCAATCTCTTTCTACCGGAATAGAAATGGGAGCAGGGGCATCCTACATCATTGAAGACCATGAGTCTGGCAACCAAATCGATTACGGTACATCAATGACAGCCGGTGCCAATTTTAAATTTACACCCAATGAATCCTACTTTGGGATACGGGTCAATCTATTATATGTTAGCACTTTGTTTACCAGCAAAACCCTAATAGGACAAACCAATTATGGGGAAGTATCCACGCTTACCACCTCTTTGTTGCTCGAACATTTGAATCAAGATAAGAAATTGAATTTAGGATATAATTTTGGCATGGGTTACACGCGTGAAGACTACAATACCATGAAAGGAATCTATTCTAACCTGAGCATTCGAAATTATATGAGCCTTTCTGTTAGCGGAATTCTTTCCTACCAGGTTTCAAACAAATCAAGTATTTATTTAACTCCCACGCTATTGTGGACAGACCCAGTCAACACCTTCCGTCCTGACAATTGGTATAGTGGAAGAGAGGATATCAATGTGTTGGTACAACTAGGATATACCTATCATTTGAAATAAAATGATAAGCCTAATTATATGCTCCTTAGGATAGTGTAATTTTGAATGGGATTTTTATGACCTGTAAAACAGGGTCGCACTAATCCTTATTTTTATTACTCAAACTATACGGATATGAAAAATATAATTGGAGGGATAATTGCCCTTGTTATGGTGATGGCTAGCTGCGAATCGAATGTAACGAAAGACCAAAACGAACAGGAAACTAAAGCGACCATTACTACGCAAGCCCAGCCTTTGGTGGATGGTTTGTATCTAATTACGGGCATAGATACCATTGAAAATAAACTGAGTCCGTTAGCGACCAATGAAACCGCCATATTTTTCAGCAAATTGTTTGATGATTACAATACGGAAGAATATTTACGTATCATTATCGACTCAACACAGTTTGTACCGATACAATTAGGACAGGCGCCTACAACGGAGCAACAAACCGATTCGAAAAAGAAATTATTGCTTTCGTTTACCAAATCGGCATCCGAAAAATTGAAAGTATTTACCGCTAATCATGTGATGGATAGAGTAGTACTCGTGGTGAATGGGGAAGGACTCACTATGCATAAAATACGGGAACCCATTACCAGTGGGCAATTGCAAATTACTAGGTGCAATGATAATGCGTGCGAAAAGCTGTTTGTTTCCTTAAGTGAAGACGTGGTTTCAGAATAAATCTGTGGATTTACCTTGCTCGAGAGTTTAGCGTATTAACGTACGTGCTCCACAAACACTAAAACAAAGCTCGTATTTCCGTTTTTCGAAGAAAAATTAATACTTCCTCCATGGGCTTCCATAATGCTTTTAGAAAGCGTGAGTCCAATGCCTGAGCCATTTTTACGGGTAGTGAAGTAGGGAATGAAAATCTTATCTTGAATATCTTCTTGAATCCCAATACCATTATCGGTTACTTTTAAATGGGTACGGAAAGAATCTGCGGTTACATCAATCGTAATAGTGGGATTTTCAATGTCTTGAAAACTGTTTAAACTGTTTGAAACTAGATTAATAAGCACTTGCTCTATTTGGTTTTTATCCACGTTTACGTGTTGCGCTTTTTCAGCATCAAAGACGATTTGAACTTGATTTTCGGTGAACTTTGAAGCGAACAACTCCAATACTTGCTGAACCAATTTAATGAGGTTTACCGACTCTTTTTGTGGCAACGGCAACTCTGTTAACTTACGATAGGTATTCACAAATTCAGTCAGATGTTCGGAGCGTTTATTGATGATACCGAGTCCTTTAGTGAGTTCCTGAATAGTTTCATCGCTTTCAGGTTCTTCTAGCAATAGCGATTCTAAACTCCCAGCCAAACTGCTAATAGGAGTGATGGTATTGATGATTTCATGCGACATTACATTCATCAATTTATACCATGATTCTTTTTCTTTTTTGTCGATTAACTGCTGAATAGTCTCCAAGGTAATTACCATGTAATCATATCCATACGTGTTTGTAATGGACGTTTTTAAAAAGAAATTCTCTTCTTCGTCATTGATGTTTAATGAAATCACGTGTTTCAATGTTTTCCAATTATCCATATCCAAAACCGCAATCAAGGGCTGAATTTGCTGCTGTAATAAATCCCAATGATGGTATTTCGGAATTTTCAAGAAATCGGTGAATGCTTTGTTGATTTTATAAATCTCAATGTTCTGATTTTCGTCCTTTTTAAGAATCAGGATTCCAATAGTCAGACTCTCAATAATGTTAGTGAAAATCAACTGTTCCGAAGACTTCTCTAAATTCGAATCCTTGTATTTTCGGTGTAATAACGCTGTTTTATTATGTAACGGATTCTTACGCTTTTCAGCGGATAATACATTGGAATAATCATCGTATAGCAAACAATCAATGGATTTTTCAATGTCTAAAAATTGTTGCTTGATATAGAATACCAATAAGTAAAACTGAAACGCAAAAAGGAGCGAAACCCCAATGATGGTAATAGTTAGCTGGTTTTGATAACTGTAAAAAATTACTATTCCGGTGATGGTCAGCAACAAAATCCGCAGCGTAATTTGTATGTATTGTTTGGTTCCCATTACAAATCGTGTTTTTCTAGTCTTCTGTACAAAGCGGCACGTGTTAAACCTAAGTCTTTAGCGGCTTTCGAGATATTACCTGCGTGCTTTTCAATGGCTTGTGCAATGAGTTTTTTCTCGGTGGTTTCCAGGTTCAAACTTCCCGAAACCTCGGTATCAAAACGTTTGGTAGAGAAATGAAGATCTTCGCTTTCAATTTCAGGATTATCCGTAATTATTACGGCTCTTTCAATAATGTGTTCCAGCTCCCGAATATTCCCAGGCCAATGGTAGGTTTTGAGGCTCTCAATGGCTTTATCGGATATTTCTAGCTTCGGTTTGTGGTATTTGCTACTCATCTTTTTTACAAAGTGATTAGCAAGTAATTCAAGGTCTTCGGTACGCTCACGAAGCGGAGGTAATTTCAGTTCAATGGCATTAATACGATACAGTAAATCTTGTCGGAACTTTTGCTCTTCCACCATTTTATAAATAGGCGCATTGGTAGCGCAGATAATACGTACGTCAATATTTCGCTCGGTAGCTTCACCCAAACGAGTCACTTTTCTGTTCTGAATTACCGTGAGCAATTTGGATTGTAAATGGAGTGGAAGGTTGCCTATTTCATCTAAGAAAATCGTTCCGCCATTAGCTAGTTCAAATCGACCTAAGGTATCTGTTTTTGAATCAGTAAAAGCACCTTTGGCATATCCAAACAACTCACTTTCAAATAGATTCTCGTTCAAAGCACCTAAATCTACATGTATAAATGGCGTTTGACTTCTGTTGGATTGCAAATGTATCTCCTTAGCAAAAACGTATTTTCCAGTACCGTTTTCTCCTAAAATCAAGATGTTAGCATCGGTAGGTGCCACTTTCTTGAGCATATTCACCGCATTATTCATCGAAGGTGAACTCCCAACTATATGCTCCGTTTGCGAATGAAAGCTGATATCTTTCTGTTGCTGAATAGTTTCTAACTGCGTGGTTTTACGCTTAGAGCGCGATAATTCAACTCCAGCGTTAATAACTCCATAAAGCTTCTCGGTATTCCATGGTTTAAGAATAAAGTCGCTAGCACCTAGCTTAATAGCCTCTACCGCCAGGTTCACACTACCAAAAGCGGTCATGAGAACCACCGTAGTTTCGGGTGAGACTTCTTTGATTTGCTTTAACCAATACATTCCTTCTTTGCCATCATCAAATCCAATACGGTAATTCATGTCCAGCAAAACCACGTCCACAGGCTGATTGGTGAGATTATTAAGAATCGTTTTGGGGTCGGTAGTGGTAATGATATTCGTGAAAAACTTCTTCAAACTGATACGTGCCGAAAACAAAACGTCATCATCGTCATCTACTAGTAAAATGGTCGCTTCCTTTTTTCTCATGCCGTATAAGTACAATGTTGTTTGATAATGAACAAATATATGTCCGATAACGAACACTAAAAAATTAGCTTGATAATAATTACAATTGATTATGAGTGATTTACATTTTATTCTGAGTTGGTACAGTTCTCGAATAAGATATGGGTATGAATGAAAATGCAATACAAAATAAAAGAATGAATCAGGTTATTTTCGGATTTGTTTTGATAAGCACGCTTCTTTTGGTTACGATATCTAGAACTCGAGTTTTTAAGGATAGTATTAGTAATCAGCGGGATAACGAAACTGAATATGTTCAATTACCTGTATTTGGGTTAGTTAGAATTTAACCAATGAATCTAAACACCATCTTTCCTAAAGTCCTTTTTTTATTCCCGTTAGTCATGAGCTCGCAAAGTGCTCGGTTGTATGCCCAAAAAAGAACGAACCGAACGAAGAGAGTACACGAGTAGTTAAAAAAGATACACGAGTAAAAAAAGCGCACTTTTTGGAAGGTGTATAAGCTTATCAGAATGATAGCTTTTAAATTTACTACTTAAATTTTGCAAGCGACCGTGGTTCTATCCCTTTCCATGCTCTTGTCGCAAAGGCGACCGCAATTCCAAGTACTGGAACACTACCACTGCCCAAAAAGATTAAACCTACGATTTAAGATTTAACTTCACGAATATGAGTCTCCCTTTTTTAATGAAATTGTTATTATCACTTGAACTCTTAATATTTTCTGGAATAATTAAAATCAAAAATCCAATATCGAACACTTTAGTGTTCAAAAACGAACAGCTATACATTGTAATAAAAATACAACTAACTGAAAAAGTGCGATTTACAAAACATAAAGTAATGGCACGTTAATAGAACAATACATTCCAGTTGATATTTAATTATGGATAAAAAATTACAGCCAAAGAATAAAACATTGAAAAAGGTGCTACTCATCGGAATTCCGATTTTGGTGGTGATTGGCTTGGTTTCAATGAATTTATTGCACGTAAAACAAGTGAAGTTGAATCGTGATAAACTAGCCATTAAACAAGCTGTGCGTGGTGATTTTGAAGATGTGGTTTTGCTAAACAGTACCGTGATTCCAAAAACTACGGTGTTGGTAAATGTGCTGCAAGGCGGTTCGGTAGCAGAGGTTTTTGCTGAATCCGGGCAAATGGTAAAAAAAGGAGATGTGCTCCTTCGGATTTTTAATCCCAAAGCTGAATTGAACTATTTAACTCAAGAAACAGCTATTACGGAGCAAATCAATAACCTTCAGAATATTCGGGTCAACATTAAAAATCAGCAGTTAACGCTACAAGAACAACTATTGAGTATCGAAAACGCGTACAAAAACGCACAACGTCAATATGTTACCGATACTAATCTATACAATAACGAAGTAATTGCAAAGAATGTGTACGAAGCATCGGTACAAGAATATACGTATCAAAGCAAACGTAATGAGGCGATTAAAGAAAGTATTAAGCAGGAAGAAACGGACCGAAAAATTCAATTAACGCGCATAAATACTTCCATTCAAAACATGGAGCGCAGTTTAGAAATGCTCCGTAAAAACAAAGAGAACTTTTTAGTGAAAGCGCCTGCAGATGGCTTGCTATCGTCTTTTAATCCTACGTTAGGTGAAAATTACCCCCAAGGAAAGAATGTGGCTAAAATTGATGTTTTAGATGGTTTTAAACTCGTTGCTAAAGTGGATGAATACTATATTTCCAAATTAGACGAAGGCATTAGAGGTGAAGTGAATGTGAATGCGCAATCGTATGAAATACAGGTTTCTAAAATATACTCGGAGGTGATTAAGGGCCAGTTTGAAATGGAAATGCAATTTAAAACCGACTCTATCACGGATGTGAGACGTGGCATGTCGCTGAAATCAAAGGTTTTCTTATCGGGGAACAGCAGCGCATTGTTATTGCCCAAAGGAATGTTTTACCAAAGCACGAGTGGAAAATGGGTGTTTGTATTGAACTCCGAAAACGAAGCCGTAAAACGAAATGTACGCATAGGTCGTGAAAATCCTTTTTACTATGAAGTGATTGACGGATTAAATGAAGGTGATAAAGTGATTACATCTGATTATGATGGGTTTGAGGATGTGGAGTTGGTGGTGATTGAAAAGAATAGCTAGAAGACGGAAGTTAAAATAAATTGGATTTCATAAATATCATAATTATAGTTAATTACGGTATTTATCTAAATAATAACATTAAATAAAAAGAGATGATAAAAATAACAGATTTAGCAAAGATTTATAGAACAGAAGACGTAGAAACTACGGCAATAAACAAGCTCAGCTTGGATGTTAAAAAGGGAGAATTTGTTTCTATTATGGGTCCTTCCGGGTGTGGAAAATCTACTTTACTGAACATTATCGGGTTATTAGACGCGCCAAATTCTGGTAGTTATCTGTTTGATGGTGTTGAAGTAGCCAAGCACAACGAAAAGCAACGTGCAGGAATACGGAAAGCTAATATTGGCTTTGTGTTTCAGAACTTTAACTTGATTGATGAGCTTTCGGTATTTGAGAATGTAGAATTGCCTTTGATTTACAATGGGGTGAGCGCCAAGGAGCGTAAACAACGGGTTAACGAGATTCTTGAGCGTGTCAGTATTTCGCATAGAAGCAAGCATTTTCCTTTGCAGTTATCTGGCGGTCAGCAACAACGTGTGGCGGTGGCACGCGCTTTAGTCACTAATCCGAAGTTGATTTTAGCGGATGAACCTACTGGAAACCTGGATAGTACGAATGGAAATGAAGTGATGGAACTATTAACCGAACTCCACCAACAAGGGGCAACTATCATAATGGTAACGCATGCCGCTTATGACGCCCAATTTTCAAGTCGCATAGTGACGATGAAAGATGGTGAAATTATATCTCAAACCGAGAATGAGCGCAAAATTGATGTGCTGGTTCAGTAATTAATGGAGCGTAAATTTCAATAAGGTATAACAGTATAAAACGCAGGAATGGTAAAGGTTTGGTTCAAAATATTTTTTAGAAACAGCATGAAAAATTGGCTCAATTTATTGGTCAATATTTTCGGATTAACCTTAGGGTTGGCGGGACTCATATTTGTGTTGTTATACATGCACGATGAGGAAAGCTACAACAGCTGGAATCCCAATAAAGATACCGTTTACCGAATTTCGAATAGAATAAAAAGTGGCGAAGTATGGCAAGTAGCTACCACCGGAGAGCACGCGTTTTTTAAGTCGGACTTACCCGAAGTGACTGAAACAATGATGGCTACGCCTTATTACCGCGAGCGATTAGCCAAAGCGAATAACAAAACCCAATTCGAAAAGAAGGTGCTTTATGCGGAAAGCAACTTCTTTGTTTTTTTCCCTTTTGAACCCGTTAATGGAACGTATGTCAAGTTTAATGAAGCAAAAAACAATATTGCAATTGTCGAAAAAGTAGCGGAACAATTATTCGGAGACCTCAATCCCATTGGGCAAACCATAGATATGGA
The DNA here is from genome assembly GCA_963974475.1 of uncultured Flavobacteriales bacterium. GTDB lineage: Bacteria > Bacteroidota > Bacteroidia > Flavobacteriales_G > Salibacteraceae > CAJXZP01. The sequence goes on along the minus strand of CAXBCR010000015.1, from coordinate 69,864 downwards.
AGGGGAGCAATTTCTAGTGGCGCTCGTCTATAAAAAGCCGCCAAACTCGCATTATTCACCCGATTATGTGATTCAGTATGACGAAGAATTAGAACCTAATTGGGGAAATTTCAATAAAGAACTGTTCTGTAAAGTGGTACCCGGAACGGATATGGTTTTGCTTCAAGTTAAAATGGATTCTATTTTAATGCAACGGAATTTCATTCCCACAGCAGAAGATTTTGGAATTTCGATGGAAGAATACATCAATACCTACGGAACTCAAAGCGCTATTCCTGAATTACTTGCCGATATTCGTTTGCATCACATTGCGCCAGCTGCAAGTCCAGAAGGAATTGGAGATTACCAGCTATTACTCATCTTACTAGGACTTTCCATCTTATTGATACTGATTTCTGCGGTTAATTTCATTAATCTATCTACCGCATCCGCTTCTCAGCGAGCAAAAGAAGTAGGCGTTAAAAAAACATTGGGTTTATCAAAAATTCAATTGGCGGGTCAATACTTGTTAGAGATTGTTTTACAAGGTGTTATCGCTTTTGTTTTGGCATTAATTATTGTAGAGATTTTACTTCCGTATTTTAACGAATTCATTGATAAAGAGCTCGTTATTACCAGCGCTAGCATTATTGCTACCGTAGGAATCATCACTTTAGTTGTGTCGGTATTGGTGGGATTGATTCCCGCTGTTTATCTCAGTAATTTTAAAGTTACCGAAGTCTTAAAAGGAAATTTTTCACGTAGCAAACGCGGAGTAATTGTCCGTAATGGCATGCTAGGACTGCAATTCCTGATATCTGGTTTTTTCTTGATTGGGGTATTGGTTATTTATTCGCAAGTACATTTTATGATGACGGAAAATGCGGGTTTCAATAAAGAACAGGTGCTTTTAGTGTCGTTAAATGGCATAGAAAATAGTTATCCTAAATTTCAATTGGCGCAAAAAGTATTCGCTAATTCTCAGCATGTAGAGGATGTATCGGGCAGTTTATTTGTTCCCGGTCACGGATTTTCATCGGGAACCAATTTCCAATACAAAGAGAATTCCTTTAATGTAGCCAGTAATGTAGTAGATTTCAATTACTTAGATTTCGCTGAAATTAAACTTATTAAAGGCAGAAAATTGTCGCATGACTTCGCTTCTGATACCAATAGGAGCATTTTAATTAATGAAACCGCTGCTAAACTTGCCGGGATTTATGATGACCCCATCGGTAAAGAAATCGACTTAGGTTGGGATGTAGGCAAAGGGATGAAGGTAGTGGGCATGTTTCAGGATTACCATGTGAACGGGTTCGACCAAGAAGTTTATCCGATGTTTATGGTGACTTGGGAGAGTTTCGATTGGGTCCAAAATTGGATTGGCACCGTGCAATTCAAAGTAAAACCGGGACATACGCAAGAAGCGATTGCCGAAATAGAATCTTTTTGGGTAGATGAATTAGAGCCGGGTTATCCGTTTACGTATTCGTTTTTGGATGATGATTTTGCCATGAATTATGAATCTTACCAACAGCAACAAACCTTGTTTTCTATTCTTTCTATTGTAGTTATAATTACTTCATTATTAGGATTGTTTGCGCTTTCTACGTTATCCATACAGCAGCGATTTAAAGAAGTAGCCATTCGCAAAACGCTAGGCGCATCGGTACAAGAAATCGTTTACCAACTCATGAAAGGGTTCTTAATCATCACAGCCGTTTCGCTCGTTATTTTACTGCCCGTATCGTATTTCGTAATGGAAAACTGGCTGAGCAACTTCGTTTATCGCATAGATATGCCTTTATGGCCGTATTTAGTAGCGCCCTTATCTATATTGGTGTTAGTTATGCTGGTGGTTGGAATTAAGGCTTTAAACGCGACTAAAGTGGATTTAATCAAATACTTAAAGTTTGAATAATGGTAAGATTTTGGTTCAAAATATTTTTTAGAAATAGCCAGAAAAACTGGTTGAATGTAATGGTCAACATTTCGGGACTGGCTTTAGGTTTGATGGGGCTCATTATTGTGCTGCTGAATATTACCGATGAATGGAGTCACAACGCTTGGAACCCTAATAAAAACGAGGTTTATCAAGTTATTCACCACATGCCTGAAGGCGATATTTGGTCCACAAGCACGACTATTGAAGGGGTGAAATATCAAGCAGATATTCCTGAGATTGAAGAATATTATTTAAGTAATTCATGGTATGAATCTGGACTGGTGACCATTCATGGGAAATCCTATTATACCGAGGATATACTGATTGGGACAGACAATTTTTTCTCCTTTTTTCCATTCCCCGTTTTAGCTGGAAATACAGCCGATTTAAAGAAAAGTAAATTCAATATCGCTATTTCTCAAAGTCAGGCTACGTTGTTATTCAATGACCAATCGGCTATTGGAAAAACGGTTTCTTATGACGGTAAAGATTTTATGATTGTGGCGGTATATGAACTTAATCAAAAATCGTTTTACGCGCCTCATATTGTGATGGTTGACAGTCAAGAACACAAAGAGCAGTGGGGCAGTTATTACAGCAATCTGCTAGTGAAATTGACCAAAGGAGCGTCAAAACAGGTGGTTATTGATAAAATGAACGATGTCGTTGAAAGGTACAGCGCCATCCCATCTGCCAAAGAGGAAGGGTTGAGTTTGGAAGCGTATAATCAGAAATATGGCTCAATAACCGACTTAGATGTACTGTCCAAAATACGGCTCGAAGGTAGAGGAGACGATAGTCCCGAAGGTAGTGGTGACCTGCGAATGCTGCTGGTTATGCTTTCGCTTTCTTTCTTACTAATTCTCATTTCAGCGGTAAATTTTATTAATCTCACCATCGCATCTGCTTTTCAAAGAGCTAAAGAAATAGGCGTCAAGAAAACCTTGGGTTTAAATAAGTCACAAATTGCGTTTTCTTTTTTACTGGAAGTAATGCTAGAAGCATTGATAGCGTTAGTTTTAGCATTAATAGGAGTGGAGCTCATTTTGCCCTATTTCAATCAATTCATGGGTGTGGATTTAGTCTTTTCAAGTTGGATATTCTTGTTTCAAATCATTGGGTTAACGCTTTTCATTGCCGCTATCACGGGATTAATTCCGGCATTGTATGTCGCTAATTATAAGGCGGTAGATGTATTGAAAGGGAATTTTTCTCGGAGTAAAAAGGGACAGTTTGTACGGCAATTAATGCTTGGTTTCCAATTTGTGATTTCAGGATTCTTTTTGATTGGCGCCATGATAATGTACACGCAAGTCACATTTATGGTAAATCAAGAGTTAGGATTTAGTGGAGAGCAAGTGGTTATCATTTATTTAAACGACCGTACCGATGCGTTTAGCAAATACGAACTCGCTAAAAAAGAGCTGATTAAACATCCAAATATCAGAAATATTTCGAGTAATACCTACGTGCCTGGAGGTTTTAGTCAAAGCAGCACCAATGCCGATTATAAAGATGCCCACATCAATGCATTGAGCAACGCTATTGACTATAACTACTTGGATATGATGGGTATTGAGATGGTAAAGGGGAGAGGGCTTTCGTCCAATTTCGCCTCCGATACACTAGATAATATTTTGATTAACGAAACTATGGCGAAGAATTTGGGTATTTCCGAAAATCCAATTGGCATACAAATAAATCTAGGATACCGTGAAAATGTGACTATCGTTGGGGTAGTGAAAGATTATTTTATAGACGGATTGGATTCCGAAATTGGGCCTATGTTCCTGTTTCACTGGAAAACGTTTCCGTGGATGAGTCAGAATTTTAGTAACATGCAATTCAAACTTTCGGGAGAAAACACCCCAGAAACCATGGCAGAGATAGCGCAATTTTGGAAACAAAACATCGAACAAGGCTATCCTTTTGAGTACCGATTCTTGGACAAACAATTTGCGCGTACCTATCAACGATTTGAGAATCAACAAGCCCTTTTTACGGTGCTAACCCTGATTGTGATTTGGGTTTCGCTACTCGGTTTATTCGCTTTGGCTACGCTAAGTATCCAGCAGCGATTAAAAGAAGTAGCCATCCGTAAGACTTTAGGTGCTTCGGAATACGAGATTGTATCACAGTTAGTTAAGTCGTTCATAAAAGTGGTGTTACTATCCTCGGTTTTCTTAATTCCGTTAGCGTTTTACGTGATGCAAGATTGGCTTGACAACTTTGTGTACCGAGTAGAAATGCCCTGGTGGCCATATTTCCTTACGCCTGTTGTATTGATAGTATTGGTGTTGTTGGTAGTAGGTTTGAAGGCATTTAACGCCACCAAAGTGGATTTAATTAAGTATTTGAAATTTGAGTAGCATTTCCATTTAACAAGTTAAATTTGCCCGCATGAATCTTCTAGCATTTAGAAGTGAAAAACGTACGAATGAAGAAACAAATCAAACTTATTTGGGATTTTAGAGGAAATGAATCTTTACCCATTGCGGAGCACCATCGAATTCATTTAGAAGAGTTTATCAAGAAAGAAGGCTTAGAATTAAACGAAACGGGAATCCACAAAATTTCACCTATGTACACTATTGCGTATATGATGGTTACCGAAGCTCAAATGCCAATTGTTCGTGATACGTTGAAACCGCATAGAGGCGAGTTAATCACCCTATAATAAGCCGGTTAATAAATGAACCCCTTAATCTTATCCGAAATAAAATCGGTAACTGGAGCACAATCTATTGATGAAATCAGGGTCATTCAAACCCTGTGGAGCGATTACGGATATATTGGTCGACTCCATTTAGATAACGGGAAGATTCCACCGGTAATCGTGAAATTTATGGATTACTCGCAACCTAATAGCCACCCGCGTGGTTGGAATACGCCAAATTCCCATCAACGAAAAGTTACCTCCTACGAAGTAGAAACTAACTGGTATACCACTTATAATAAGACGGATACGTATTGCAGAACACCCAAGTGTATCGGTTCAAAATCGTTTGATAACCAACATATTTTGGTTTTAGAGGACTTAGATGCCGCTGGGTTTCCTGTCCGGAAATCGACTCTTACTATCACGCAAACAAAAGTAGTTTTAAAATGGTTGGCTAATTTTCATGGGTTACACTTAAATCCGTGCATTGATGGGCTATGGCAGGAGGGAACCTACTGGTATTTAGCTACGCGTCAAGATGAATGGAACGAAATGGATTCGGGAAGTTTGAAGGATAATGCAGCGATTATTTCGAATAAATTGAAAAATGCGCAGTATCAAACCATGGTGCATGGCGATGCTAAATTGGCCAATTTTTGTTTTTCCACCGATGCATCATATGTGGCTGCTGTTGATTTTCAATATGTAGGCAAAGGCTGTGGCATGAAGGACGTAGCGTATTTTTTGGGCAGCGCTATTACCGAAAAAGAATGCCTAAAGTTTGAAGATGAACTGCTTTTTTACTATTTTGAGTGCCTTCAAAAAGCGAGTGGTTTGACTCTAGAAAGTTTTGAAGCTTTGGAGAAGGAATGGCGATATTTATATGCCTACGCTTGGACAGATTTTTCTCGATTTTTAATGGGTTGGATGCCAACACATACTAAATTGAATAGCTACACGCAGCGGATGATGGAGGTTGTGTTGAATGAATTAGATTACACCAAATGAAGAAAAAGATAGGTTTAGTACTCTCTGGAGGAGGGGTGAAAGGCGCGGTTCATGCCGGCATGATTCACTATTTTGATGAAATAGGTTTCAAACCCGATAGTATAGCAGGAACTAGTACGGGCGCAATTGTGGGCTCCTTGTATGCTGCAGGAAAAACGGGAAAAGAGATTTTAGATTTCTTTATGACCGAGCGACCGTATTCACGTAAGTTATGGTCTGGAAACAAAGGGTTAATAAATACCGCGGGACTTGCGGACACCATTGCGAAACATGTGAAAGTAGAAACCTTTGAAGAACTTAAAATTCCTTTAATTACAGCAGCTAGCAACATGTTTACCGGTAAATCAGCCTATTTTTCAAAAGGACCATTGGTGCGTTGTGTACTGGCTTCGGCTTCATTTCCGGGTGTTTTTAGCCCAATGGAAATTGATGGCGTTTTGTATTCGGATGGGGGACTTTTAAATCATTTTCCAGCGGATGTATTGCGTCCTCAAGTCGATTTTCTGATTGGAATGCATTTAAGTCCTATAAAACAATATACGATGGACGATTTGAAATCCACCAAAGATGTATTGGCACGAACGGTAGATATTCAAGGTGCGGAATGGGAATTTGAAAAACTAGATTTGTGCGATATTGCCATGTGCCCAAGTGAATTAACCCATTACGGCACCTTTGATTTTAGTACAGATAAGATGCAAGAGATGTTTGGATTAGGATTTAATTACATTCAAAAACATGAAAAAGAACTAATTACCCTAATGAAAAATAATAATGACCCGGCTAAATGATTGCCCGTGTGGCCGAAAGAAATCCTATATGGATTGTTGTTACCTAATTCATCAAGGTTCGGTGAAAGCAATTACTTCGGAAGATTTAATGCGTTCGCGATACACCGCATTCACCAAGGGTTTAGGAGATTATTTAAATGAATCTCATTCGGTAAATACACGCGTTGAAAAAGATAAAAAACTGATTGAAAATTGGGCAAAGTCCGTTACTTGGTTGCACTTAGACGTGTTAAATACTACCGCTGGAATGGAAGGAGATGCCAGTGGTACAGTAGAGTTTAAAGCTTTTTTTGTAGACCATGGTAAAATGGATGTGATTCATGAGAACTCTAAATTTGCGATTGAAAATGGTAAATGGGTGTATGTGGGTGTTGTTTAGCGCTTGAATAGCGGAGCAGATTCACCCCAATACTCCAAATATAACTTTTCGTAATCTTCCTTTGTATCAATGTCTTGAAAAGCTTGAGCCGGTTCAATTACAGAAACTTGCTTTGCGTGGCTAAGTAAAACTTGCTTCGCTCCATTTCCGCTATTTATTGCTAATTCAGAGAAATAGGTTTTATCAAATACCACAGGAATCCCAATAGAATTAGGATATTGCGTAGCTACAATGTTATTTTCTCCCGTACGGAATTCGGTAATCATACGGTTAATATATGCGGTGGTAACCTCCGGCTGGTCGGCTAAAAGAAACAAAATGCTTGAATGTAGCAAGGCCAATTCTTTGGTTGCTGTTGCAATACTGGACCCTAAGCCGTTTTTCCAATCGCTATTATGTAAAATTTGAACCGGATAATCGGCTAGTAAATCTGTCATTTCAGAATGATATGCTCCGGTAACCACCCAAATATCAGTCGATTCACTATGTAATGCTTGGTTTACCGTGTGTTCCAATAAAGTGGTGTTCCCCCATTTTAAGAATTGCTTGGGCTGACCCAATCTACTTGAATTTCCTGCAGCTAATATGACTATGGGCGGAATTGGTTTAATCATGAGAAACCACTGATTTTATTGGGACTTCCGTTTGTTCTTTGTCGCGTAAAAGGGATACAATTTCCGAAATAATGGAAACTGAAATTTCTTGCGGAGTAATTGCGCCAATGGCTAATCCTGCTGGTCCGTGTAGCGTTGCTAAGAACGCTTCATCCACATCTGGGATTCTTTCTAGCAATCCGTTCATTAATTGCTCCATGCGCAGTTTAGAACCCAATACACCCATATACATGGGCGATGAAGTTTCTTTTGCCGCGTACATTTTATGAAATTGCATTAAGTAATGGAGGTCTTTTGCAAAATTATGCGACATCAAAACCACGGCTGTATGACTATCAAATAAGAATTGTTGCATCTCTTCGGGAGAAATTCCATGCACCGCTGTAGCGCCCTTAAAGTGAGATAGCGGCTGAGTTTCTGCCACCGGAAGAATGATTTCTACTTCCCAACCCATAAAAGCCGCTTGTTGGGCTAATTGCTGTGCATCATGTTCACCGCCCATGATATACAATCGGAAACAGGGGGGGAGTGCATGTTGAAATGCTAGATAGTCTGGATGGTTTTGATTTACCTGATGTGGATACACCGGAAGCCATTCTTCGTCAAACTGAAAACTAGTACCAATATCGGTATGCAACCCCGTTTCTTTGGTGTAATGCGAAACGGTTCGTAAGGTATCTCGCTGATTTATTGCGTTTTGAAACGCATTTAGCAACTGTTCGGAAGGTTTAAAAGGTTCAATAAGAATGTATAATAACCCTTCGCAACCTATTCTAAATCGCCCATCGTAGGTCATAATAACGGCCACATCGGTTTTAAAAACCGGAATAGCCTGACGCAAAATCTCCTTTTCTACGCAACCACCACTAACTGCACCCGTCATTTGGTTGTTGGAGTTTATAAGCATGCGCACACCCGGTTTACGGTAGGATGAACCATTTAAATCGACCACAGTGACCAAAGCAGATGAAAATCCGTTGGCTTTATTTACCCGATAGGCTTCAAAGATTGCCTTTAATTCGTGTGTCATATTACCCGTTTACGCAAAGTATTGCTGAAAAGGAATTTTTGTTAATCTCCTACCCGTAGCAGCAAAAATAGCATTATTAACTGCCGCGCCTACAGGTGGTAAGGCAGGTTCACCTAAACCAGTTGGTGAGATATTATTTTGAACAAAATGCACCTCAATATCTGGTGTTTCGTTCATTCTAATCATTCTATAGGCATGGAAATTATCAGCATCTGGTTTGCCATCGGTAAATTTCAATTCGCCAAATAGCGCGTTTCCAATACCGTCAATAATTCCGCCTTTTACTTGATTTACAGCTCCTAATGGATTAACCACAATACCACAATCAATGGCGCAATACACTTTTTTGACCACCGGTTTCTCGTTAATCATTTCAATTTCAACTACTTCAGCTACATGGGTATTATGACAGAAATAAGAAGCGAATCCTTGAAAACGACCTTCGGTTGGATTACCCCAATTAGATTTCTGTACCACTAAATCAATCACGCCCTTAAACCGTTCTGGGTCGAAAAGCCTTTGTTCTTCTGGGTTTTCGGCTGCTATATCTAATAGTTCCAGCTTCAATTTTACAGGGTCTTTCCGCAGCGTAGTGGCCAATTCATCAAAAAACGATTGCTCGGCTACCGCATGAAAATTGGTGACAGGCGCTCTCCAAGCTCCCACGCTTATATTACTTTGGTAATTAGCTACATCCACCTGGTAATTCGGAATAGAACCGGCAGGGAAGAAGTTGGGAATCAAATCGTACATATTATCCGTAATTCCGGCTTCGGTCACATGATATCCCGTGATTTTATTGTCCTTGATAGAGGCTTTCATTTTATACTTCATGGCAGGTCGGTAGGTGCCTGCGGTCATATCGTCTTCTCTAGAAAACACGACACTTACGGGTAATTTGGTCAGATTAGAAATCTCAGCCGCTTCCAAGGCAAAATCGCCATAAAGCCTGCGACCAAAGCCACCGCCCATACGGGTCATTTCCAGTTTTACTTCGTTGATATCGCGCTCCAGCAATTTAGCCACTCGATTTGCCGTCCATTCTGGAGTTTGAACGGGTCCAACTAATCGGACTTCTTCATCCGTAACATGTGCAAAGAAATTCATTGGTTCCAAGCAGTTATGGGGCTTGAAAGGCGTTTCGTACATACGTTCAACCACAAGGTCGGCTTCGGTAAAAGCAAGCGCAACATCGCCATCCTTACGCATATTGGTAAATTCTTTAGAATCCACGTTGGCATTCAGAATTTCAACCATCTTCTCATTATGCAAATCTGTACTTTCTAGCGGAGAGCCCGTTTTCCAAGTCACATTCAAGGCTTTTTTACCCTTCATGGCCGTCCAGTTATTACTTGCAATCACGGCAATTTTATTATCAAATTGCACCACATCCACCACGCCAGCTATATTTCTAGCCGCTGAATCATCCATCGTGTCAATAACTTGCCCGAAAGCGGGTGGACGCATTACATGTGCGAAATACATGCCTTCTTCGCGGTAATCTAAACCATAAAGCGGCTGACCTGTGGTGATTTTATCATTGTCCACATTGTGTTTTTCGGTACCAATAATGGTGAAATCTTTCGGTTCTTTGAGTGTAAGTCCTTCAGGAACTTCTAATTGTGCCGCTTCCAAAACCACTTCGCCATAACCCAATTTCTTCCCACTAGGGTGGTGAATAACGCCTTCTTTGGCATGGCATTCATCTGGCGAAACGCCCCAACGAGCCGCAGCCGCATTGATAAGCATTTGTTTTGCAGTTGCACCCGTTTGACGCAAAGGTTCCCAAGCGCGCATAATGCCTTCGCTGCCTCCAGCAAATTGGTCTTTGTAATTATCCGAATCCCATTTACCCTGAACCACGCGGACATCGCTCCAAGGCACATCCAATTCTTCGGCTATCAGCATAGGCATGGAGGTTTTCACGCCTTGTCCAATTTCTGGATTAGGAGAGAATATCGTCACCTTACCGGCATTCGAGATTTGGATATATGCGTTAAATTCATTGTAATCTAATTTTGCTAAATCAATCACCTCCAAAGGAATATCGCTATCGCACGAAGTGAAAAAATTAAATCCTATAATCATTCCGCCACTCACTAATGATGCGGTTTTTATAAACCCTCTACGGCTAAATTTGTTTTGTTCTTGCGTTGTCATACCTGCTAATCAAAAAGGTGAATTAATCTTGCTTAGCTGCCAAAGCAACTGCTTTTTCAATACTATTATACGTCCCACAACGGCAAATATTACCGTGCATGGCTTGTCTAATTTCTGGGGTAGTGGGATTTGGATTTTCCTCAATAAAAGCCGCAGCGGTCATCATTTGTCCCGCCTGGCAATAGCCACATTGCGGCACATCCACTTGTTTCCACGCTTCTTGTACGGGATGGTTTCCATTTTCTGAAAGACCTTCAATCGTCACGATTTTGGCATCCTTAATGTCTGAAATAGGAGTGGAGCAACTTCGCGTAGCTTTGCCATCTATATGCACGGTGCAGGCGCCACATTGGCCAATACCGCAACCATATTTGGTTCCAACATATTGAAGTTCATCACGCAACACCCACAAAAGTGGAGTATCGTCATCGGTAGTTACCGAATGAATTTTACCATTTACATGTATCGAAAAAGTGCCCATATTTTGATTTTTTTACTAAGCTTCTAAATTAGAAAAAAAACCATAGGGCAAAACGGGTTTATGATAAGTGGTAGTGGACATTTTACATGAAATGACAGGACATTCACTTTAACATTTATAAAACTCAGAGTACAGAACAGTTAAGTTACTGGTCTTTAATTACTAATTTACTTAAATTGTCATTTTTACATGACCCAAGTTAGGTATTTTAACCCCTTAAATCATATTTCAATTAGGTATGCAAGCATAACTTTGTGATGAATCATAAAAGGCAAAGTCATGAAATATTTAATTACAACCATGTTAGCTATATTCATCAGTTTAATGGGTATGAGCCAAGTATATTCGTTTAACGCACATTACATGAAAATTGAAAATGGTTCTCAACCCGAATTTGTGGACTGTCTGGTTCGAACCATAGAATTTAAAGAAGACGTTATTCAGGTTACCAATTTATTTGGTTGTGAATACATCAGCGAATATCGTATTGTAGAAAAAATCAACGAAAATTCATTCATTATAGCATACGAAGGAATTGAAGTAGGCTTAAAATATTCTCCTACTGATAATATTTTAGTGGTAACGACTGGAATGGGAATCAAGGGGGAACGTATCATTCATATTTACGGAGAAGAAGAAACCAAAGTAGTAAATCTATAAACAACCAATTATTTTATATTTTCTTTAGTATACTGTGATAGGTTGGGTTTGGTTAATTCCTATTTAACATAATATTAATTATAGGAAAAAACTATAGTTATTTGTTTATAACGATATTGCTTCGTTTTTCAGCTATAATCAATATTATGTCTGCGCTCCGTAAAAACTACGCTTGGCCGTTGGCTAAATAGAAAATCCCAGTTCTGTTCATAATCTTGGTGTCATTCAAAAAGGAAAAAAGATTCTCGGTTACATTCCGTTTTTTCCTATAATTAGTCGTTATGTTAAATTGCCGCTTGGCGCTAGCCTCATATTTTCTACTTCGTAATGAAATCCCTGATGAACATGATATTTACTGCATAAAAAGCAAAGTTTCTAGCTTCGTTTTAAATTTATCGTTTGTAAGGATAATCCTGCAAGAAAAGTTTTTAGACGTTTATTGGTGTGTTACCGCAAGAGTATAAAATTTAAGAAAAATAAATTTCTATACACTTGCTCAATTTGGGCTTCGGTTCATATTTTTTTTAAAAAAACATCTCTTTCTTTTGTCTTGAAACAAAAGAAACAAAAATTCAAGGCTTACGAAACCAATTTAGTAGCCTTAGCGTAAAACCTTCGCTACAGTTAGCAAACTCGCAAACGCTGTTACCGCTTTTTTTTAAATAAAAAAATCGACAGCTGAGCTCAAACATGCCAACGGCTTAACGCTACGGTTTTTCGAGGCTACACAATTGCGTCTCGAATGCCGACTTTTTACTCTTATACTTATATAAAGATTACGCTTTTAGTCATGTTTCCTCCTATAAATTCGCCAAAGTCTTACGCAGTATTCTAGACTATATTACCTCAGTTAGGATTGCAGCCAATGAGCACCTAAAAACTATTGCGATAGCTCTGGTTTTGGTCTCCCCTTTTCACCCATAACGTTTTAAGTAAGTTTACGAGTAATTCCAAGCCCTAATATGTGGATTAACACGTTGTCATAATTTAACGATTGATCGATTCTATAAAAAGCATTAAATTCATTCTTTTTAAATTTATAATTAACGCCTAACGTATAGCGATTTTTATTAAACTGCGGAGCATCAATACGAATGAAACTTTTAAGTTTTAAAACTTGAATAAAATTTTCATAATTAGCGTATACCGAAAATTTCTTTGAGAAAACTCGTTCTATTCCTACTTTATTACGCCAACCACTAATTATTTGCCCGTTATAATTCACACGTGTGACCTGTAACCTAGTTCTATATTGTATTCTCAGTTTCTTGTCCCAAGCTTTCCACTTAAAACGTCCATCTATGGCTAAGCGTTGGGTATTTCGTTCACCATTAACCCACCTGTATCGATACTGAAGTTTAATTGAAAACACTTTATTAACTTTATTTCGTCCACTAAAATCTACAAGAAAAGGGGTTGGTGTAGAGGAATAATTATCCAACCTCCATTGCGCTTCTCCATATACCTTCCATTTTTCGTTTACCGAATACTTCATTGAGTATGAAGCCCATAAATTGCCAATGTTAATTTTTTGGGCAATCATGAGTTGACCAAAAGAACATAGAAATATGAGTATGACAAGAAAGTGTTTCATTTAGTCTAAATCGTATTTTTTTCGAATGTAATGATCACGACCTTCAAAGTCGAGTTTCATTTTATCAATTTCCATTTTCCAATGAAGAGTACTTTCTGGTCGGCCATATTTTGCAATTAAAAACGGAATGTCATTTTCAATGGTGAGTGCTAAATCATCTACTATTTTATTAAAGCTATTCACCGAAAAACCTTCATATAGAACCTCTTTTCTATTTTCTAATTGAGCGTTGAATTCTTCATTTTCTTGAAGACCACGATAAATTTTACCGAGGTCAGCCGATAAAAACTCTAACTTTGGCAATAGTGGAATACCGATTGCATTACCCGCCAAATCTGTATCATAAATAATAAACCTGAATTTTCCATTTCCGGGATTAAATGCTTTTACATTGTTTCCCCAATCAGCATTGCCAATGTAATCTTGATAAATAATGTAATCAATAAAATTGTCGACATCCACATTCTCCCAAATTGCTTTGGCATCTTCAAGCTCTATGGCTTTTAAAAGTGCCCCAACTGCTAATCTATTTCCTTCATCAAATTTTAAATTTTCACTTTCATTTTTGACCTTCAATAATGCCATTTGTGAAGAATCTGCATGCAATAAAGCCGCCCTGCAATATTACTTTCCGTGCGAGCGTTCATTAAACCATAGTACTTATTATTTACAAATACTTGAACTGGAACACCATACATAACCTCAAGGTTCAGACAGTTTTGAACGGCAAAGCGACTATAGGCCAAATCCTTTATCATAGTGATACCAAAATCATTTCCTGAACTTCTTAAACGGGTCGTAGTAAGGAAGTCAAGGTAGTGACCTGGTAGTTTGTCATCGGGTTTAAACCCTAAACTTTTAGTATCTATCGGCTCATCAAAGACAACTCCAATTGATTTTAAAGGGAATGAGGCCCCAACACTAGACCTCCCACGAATTTCAAATTGTATCTTTTGATCTATTACTTGAATTGAACCTAATACATTGTGGGTTGTTAACTCCCCTTCTACTATAATCTTACTATAGTAACTCTCCATCATCTTATCAAAACTAGTTTGATCCGCTTTTAGGTTAATGACTGGCAATTGTGTGACTATAGTAGAAGGCGTAATAGCATAGACATCAGGAAGGTTCTCTTGTTCTACTATCAAGTTGCTACATGAAGCAAAGAGTATAGAAAGTGATATAAGGCCTATTTTAAATTTCATGGAAGTAATAATTAACGCCTATACTTACTTGATTTACAGAGTTAAATAGCAAGTACACATCTTCATTGGGGGATAAACTTCGCCAATATTTAATGGCAATGGAGCAATTACCTTGAAAATTATAAGCAGTTTCCAAACACAAATAATATCGCCATAAATCCGCTTTCAGGTATGAGATTTCATCTAAATCTCGATTACTTTCAACAACAAACTGAAACCCTAAATCAAGATCTTTATGAATATTGTAGCGTGTACCGAACAATGCATTTACTTTAAAAGAATTGGTTGAGAATTTTAACTGTGAGCTGGTTTTGCCATGCATGTTTATGTATTTTCCTCCAAAAGCGGTTGTTAAAACCCAAGAAGATTCCTTTATTCTTTTGGAGTACGAAAGGGTAAGCTGACTTCCATGTGGCATGGAAAAATCTATACTATCATCTAAGACATCTACTTCACGAGACTGGAAACCAGTTAAATAACTCAATTCGATACCAAAAGATTTCTGTCCATTAACTGGCTTAGAAAAAAACAATATAAGAAACACGACTATACAAAAAGAATACCTAGACATCCACTATTTTTGTTTTAAAATATTCAAAGTTAAAATTGTTCATCTCTCTAGAAAAATATGATTTTGAAGTCCTAATATAAAAAATCTAAATAACTGGATTCTTTAAAACGCAGTGGATTATTAATTGCTATCACCTACTCAATGTCTCAGATATAGATGCTAATTAGATTTGTTTAAAACTCTTGTTTTTTTATCATTACTGAATCTTGAAATTCCTTCTTTAGCCGCTTTTTCTCCCAACGCGATAAGCTCATCTGCTTTATGAAAATCAAATGTATTTGCAGAATCAACTGGGATATTTATTACAATTTCTGGTTGATGTTTTTCTATATTTTCCTTAGCTAATTTGTGGACCATAGCATAAGTTGTAGCCGTTAATACGGATAAATAGCTTGGACTCGTTACATCTCCTGTAGTTAGAAGCTTATTCAAACTATCTGTAATGTTATTGAACATACTCATGTAGTTATTGTTTGTAGGTTTGGCCATAGGAATGGGCTTTACTACACGATTTTTCTTTTTGCCATACAAATTCACTACCACTAAAATATCGCCATCTTTACGTTCAACATGTTCTATTGGAACGGGGTTTAACACTCCTCCATCTACTAAAAATGTGTCGTTATATTTTACAGGTGTAAATACCGATGGGATAGCCACAGAAGAGCGGATAGCTTTATAAAAACTCCCCGTATTGAACACCACATCTTGCTCGTTCAATAAATCGGTAGCCACAGCAGCAAAAGGAATGTTCATTTGCTCAATTGGGACATCAGGAATAAAGGTTTCCATTTTTTGAAAAATTTTACTTCCTTTCAATAACCCGTTTGAGAAATGGTGAAATCCAAAAGCCCCCAAATATGTTTTTTGTTTAAAGATTTCACCCAATCGGTATACACATCTAATTTACCCATAGCATGAAGTCCGCCAATAACCGAACCTATAGATGAACCAGAAATAGAAGTTATTTCAAACCCTTGACGTTCTAACTCATTGATTACCCCAATGTGAGCCAATCCTTTTGAACCGCCACTTGACAATACTAATGCTACTGATTTTTTCATGTTATTGGTTTAAATAAAAACTTTTTTTTTTAATAGATCACCTCCAAAAAGAGTTGTAGTTTATTCTTGAAAAAATTCTTTTTCATCAGAAACTCAAAAAATATTAATGAAATTATGGACACTATAATTCCTGCTAAAACATCTATTACAAAATGATGACTAGAATATACTGCCGAAAACCAAATTCCAAAAAGGAACAACACTAACAATGCTTTAACATATTTATTGACTCCTTTTTTTAAAGCATAATATAGAACTATTACTGGGTAAGCTGAATGAAGTGAAGGAACCGCAGCCAAAACATTGGCATTTTTATTATAAATAATTTCAAATATAGAAACACCTATCAAATTATCAAATCGCTCCAAGCCTGCTCGATTCCCAGGTATACCATAGTGTAAGTCAAACCCATAATTCTGTACATACCATGGCGGTGCGGCCGGATATATATAATATATTGTAAACCCAATAAGGTTTACTAACAGAAATGCGAAAGAATATTTTAAAAATAACTCCTTATCGGTATAGAATAAATATACTCCAAATCCAATAGGTACAGGCATCCAGTTTAGGTAAAAGAACCCTGATAAGAAATCGGAGAAAGCATTATTTACGATAAGGAAGTATTCATTTAGTGTTAATATACTTCCTTGATATGTGATACCAAAAAGCATTTTTTCAAGTTGGTACGGCTCTTGAATATGAACCGATGAAACTTCATAATTCGGAATAATCCGCATAGAATCATAAACAATCCAAAAAAGAATAAAAACTGAGAACCCCAAAATGAATTTACGCGACATCTTTGTTGCGTAAAATGCTAAAATCCAAATAATCACTAACGCAATGTGGTCTGACTTAACATAATCAACAACATCCATCCATAGTAGATATAGACAAATAGTGAATAAATTGAGCAGTATGTTTTTATGCGTAAATCGTTTGAAATCCATTTAATCAACTATAATTTTTTCGTATTCTTTCTGTTTTGATTTAGTACTACAACCAAAAAACTCAATATATTCAACTGTAGGCCAAGCTTTACTATTGTCAGCAAATATGTACATAGACTCTAATTCTGAATTTATATTATTAATCTGAGTAGTTACAATTGCTTTGAATGGTTCAATTTGCGTCAAGGTAAAAGCACGCGACTTATCAGCAACCATTGTCAGTTTATATGTGTTTCTATCATTTACCCTCACCCAATCTACGCCATATGCATACCATTTTTCGATGGTTCTTAACTCCATTTTTTGACCATTTTCTTCATACCTTATCCAATAAACAAGTATTGGCTCTTCTTTATTTAAATTTCCATTAGAATCAAAATTAGCGTTATAAATAATGGTATTGGAATTATGATTCCGTTGAATATAAAATAGTAGTTCATCCGTTTTTGGTGGTACTGGATAATTTTGAGAATGTGAAACAAAAGATAAAATCATCGCTAAAGAAATATAAGAAAATGAAATCATAATATTTGTTTATTTTTATACCACTTAATTGTTTCCTTAATTCCCTTCTTTAGATTGTATTCAGGGACAAACCCAAAATCAGAAACTAGTTGAGAACTATCACAAAGCCAATTTTGTTGAGATATTTCCTTAAATTTATCAATATTTAATGTAGGAGGAGGAAAATTAAAAGCACAAGAAATCCTATCAAATATTACAGCTATTGATTTCACTAAGAATTTCGGAAGTATTATTCTTATTGTTTTAGTATTCAGTTCTTTTTTAGCAATTAGATTAAACGCTTTTGCTGTATAATTGTTTAAATCAGAAACAAAATATGTTCTTTGAACCTTATTTGATGTTAACGCAATTAATAATAGGTGTGTTAAGTCTTTTACATATACAAAAGACAAATATTGCACTGAGCTACCGATATAGGTTTCTAATCCATGGTTTAAACTTTTAAACATCACCAAAAAATCTTTTTCACGTGGCCCATAAACTCCTGTTGGTCTAAAAATCAGGTACGGAAAATGAGGTAATGATTTTATATATCTTTCTGCATCTAGTTTGCTCGCTCCATAAAAAGAAACCGGTTTCGGTTCATCTGAAAGTTGAACCGGTGTATTCCCGTTTAGACCTGGTCCACAAGCGGCTAAACTACTGATGTAAATAAATTTTTCGGGTACACGATTGGTTTCATAGAGTGCTTCAATTAAATTTTTTGTGTTTTTCACATTAACTTCATAAAACAATTTATTATTACATGTCTTTGTAATCCCAGCATTATGTATAATAAAGTCAAACTTCTCAAATTGTTCCAGCTTACTAATAATGGCTCTTTTATCTGATAAATCTGCCTCGAACAAAACAGATGGAGTATTTTTTAAATATTCAATATCACTATTCTTTCGAACACCAGCATATACTTCAAAATTGAGACTTATTGCTTTCTCAACAAGAAATCCTCCAATAAACCCACTAGCACCTGTTATTAAAATTCGTTTCATTCTCTATTCTAATTAAATATGTCGGATATAAATACGTCTTCGCAAATGCTGACGAGTTTCATAAGCATTAAACATTTGAATTGAAGCTTTGTTCGTTTCTAAAATATGGCTAACTATGGCTGTTTTAATGTTATTATCGATACAAGCTTGGGTCATATGTGCATAAAAAATAGCAGGAATACCTTTATTGAAATATTTTGGTTTCACTGCATGTAGCAATAAATCAATAGTATCATTTTTTCTCATTGCCATTAAAATAGGAATAAAGCCGAAGGGGAAAAGTTTCCCTTTAGCTTTCATCAAGGCTTTCGACAAGGATAAAAAACTTAAACCAAAACCAACTAATTGGTTGTTTTCATCAACGACTAAACCCACATATTTGGGATTTACCATGGAGAAATATTGGTCAGTATAATGGACTATTTGTTTTTCGGTAAGTGGCACAAACCCGTACAAATTGGTATACGATTCATTAATGATTTTGAATAAACTCTTGGCATATGGCCGTATTTCGTTGGCACTTTTAATTTTTAGCAGTCTTAAATTGTACTTTTTTTGAACAAGACTAGATATGCGTAGTATTTTTTCAGGTACTTTTTCAGGCATTTTTAATTCCAACTGTATCCAATCTACATCTTTATGATACCCTAATCTTTCTAAATGTTGGGGATAATACGGATAATTGTAAATTGTGGCTTGAGTACCAATTTCATCAAAACCTTCAACCAACATTCCTTCTAAATCGAAGTCAGTAAAACCTAGAGGGCCGTGAACGGCTTCCATGTTTAATGACTTAGCCCAATCTTCAACCGTTTTTACTAAAAGAGCAGAAACTTCCTCATCATCAATAAAATCAATCCAGCCAAATCGAATATACTTCTCACCCCAAATTTCATTAGACTTATTGTTTAAAATCCCTGCAATTCGTCCTACAACCTTGCCGTTTTTGTACGCCAACCAGTAATTAGCTTCAGAGTACTCGAAAGCTGGGTTTTCTTTTTTTATTAGACTTGATTTCTCAAAAGTGTGTAGTTGAGGGACTCTAAATTCATTACCACTATAAAGTTTGTCTGGAAATGAGATGAATTTATTCAACTCCGAAGCAGAAGACACTTTTTTTATACTTACCATAGTTTCTATTAAATAGTTAAGGCAAACTGTTCCTCTTCTATCTCCCTTCTAACTTTAATTAGCGTTTGAACAGCTTGGTCTATTTGCACTTTAGTATGGGTAGCCATTAATGAAAAGCGTAGAATTGATTTACCTTCTTCCACGGCTGGGTGAACTACAGGGTTTACATAAACTCCATATTTAATAAGACTACTGGCAAATACGTATGTTTTAATACTGTCTCCAATAAAGATTGGAATAATTGGCGATTTGGTATTACCTATTTCAAAATTAGCTTGAATTAAGCATTTTTTTGCATACTCAACGTTCTCCCAAAGTCTTTGAATCCTATGTGGTTCTTGCTGAACAATATCTAAAACTTTTAATACTGTTGCTGCGTTTGCAGGAGGCATTCCTGCGCTAAACAATAAAGAACGAGCATGGTGTTTAATATAATTAATGGTATCCTTATCGCTTGCAACAAAACCACCTAATGAGCCGAAAGATTTACTGAAAGTACTCATAATTATGTCTGTTTGGGCGGTACAGTTAAAATAATCAGCTGTTCCAGAGCCATTTTTTCCCATAACACCTAAACCGTGGGCATCATCAAGCATTATAGTGGCATTATATTTTTCAGCCAAGTCTACTAATTCATTTAGAGGAGCAAGGTCACCTTCCATACTAAAAACCCCTTCAGTAACAATGAGTGTAACTTTTGTTTTATCTGTCTTCGCTAATATTTTCTCTAAAGAAACCATGTCATTATGATCATACTTAAAGGTTTTAGCAAATGATAATTGGCTACCTTCAATAATTGAAGCGTGTGATTTATTATCAATAACCAAATAATCATTTCTTCCAACCAAACTTGGTATTACACCAGTATTTACTTGAAAGCCAGTGCCAAAGATTGTAGAAGATTCTTTTCCAACAAAAGCAGCTAGCTTAGACTCTAATTCTTCATGTAGGTCTAAATTCCCGTTCATTAACCTTGAACCAGAGGCTCCTGTACCATATTTATCAAGCGCATTTTTCGCTGCTCTAATAACGGCAGGGTGATTAGTTAATCCCAAATAACTGTTAGAGCCAAACATTAAAAGTTTTTCTCCCCTCATATAAACTTCTGTATCTTGACCAGATTCTAAACGATGATAGAACGCGTATATTCCTTTCTCTTTTAGTATTTGAGGGTAGTTAAATTCACTTAATTTTTTCTGTAGTAATTTCATCTTCATTATTTTTAAAAATCAAACTTAAATCGAGCTCTAATTCCATATTCTTGAATATTTGGATTATCCAAATAGGTTACTCTTTTCACTAAATCAATTCGGAAGAATTTGAATATATTCCCCATTCCTGCGCTAACTTCAACATAAGGTTTGTCAGATAATGTAAAGGTTGTTGGGTTTCCTTCTCCATCAGTAGGGAAGTTCATTAACCCAGCTGTTTGTTCTGGATTATTTGGTACTGAGAGGTGACCGTAAATACCTTTTGCTGAAATAATGGCTCTCCATTTTAGCTTTTTAAATAACGGAATCTTATTCATTATGAACCCATTAAAATGATGTTCAAAATTCATTGCAACATATTCATCACTCACAAATTCTAAGAAATTCATTAAATTATAGGATTGAAGCTGATATGAATAGGTTTGGTTTGCTCTATGAATGTACAAAAGCGTATAGGGAATGGCGGTACTAAAAGCCTTACCCGCTTCTACACCAAAATTGGTAAACCCAATTGGTGAAATATAAAATCGTTTAAAGAAATTGAATTTTAATTTAGAATACTCATAATCAGAGCTGAAAACATCTTTAAATCCTTGGGTATAACTTAATTGAAATATTGGATATTTTGAAATTATAGGAGTTCTATAATCCATACCTTGATAAAATTTTTCATTTGGAGCAAATCTTACTGTGGTAACAATTTCACTAGAGATAATATTCTCCATAGTGTGATTTTCAAAATCAAAGCTCCAGTTCCCTCCTGTTTCTTGAACTTTGTGATTAAGTGTTATGGTAGTAGAAATCCCGTTACTCCAGTCTTTATAATGCTCCAATTGGAACAAATCATAATAAAAGATCTTATCGGCAACGCCTCTTTTAAATGAGAGTAAAAAGTTATCTTCATTAATAAACATCATTTCCATTCCAGGAAAGTTTGTTTCCCTTTGATACATCATCATTAGGGTATGCTGTGGGTTACCTCTTATTGGTTTTTTATTTAAAGACTGCATAATTCGTGCAGAGTATTTATATCGCTCATCTTTAAATCCGTATACTAAAAAACCGTCTAACCTAAAGGTTTTGCTAAGTTTATCACTAGTTCTACCTCCAACCCGAAGTCTAAGTCCTTCAATCTCATTAAAACTATAAAATGTATTCACTGGACCGATATCAATTTTGTTGAAATTCCAATACCCTGCTACAAATAGCATTAACACATCCATGGTTCGTTTAAACGCTGGAACGTTTTGAACACTATCTACCATTTCGTAGATGTTTTCTTCTTGCTCACTTAATTCTGTAATCCTGGTTTCTTTCCAATACGCATCATTTTTATCATTAAAACTATCCGCATAGATCTTGTTTACTACTCCTTTAAAAATGGAGTCAGGAATATTGGTATTGAGTTGGTAATTATCATAGGTAACCGATTTCTTACCAAATATTCCTGTTCCTTTTTTTGTTAGATTAAAATCAATAACTATTTCATCTTGAGTCAACATCCAGGCGGTACTATCTATGAAAGAATAAACTTGGTTAATCTGCAAATCTGTAATAAAGTTCAGGTTGATTTCTTCGGTAACCCTCATGTCAATTTTAATAACTGCATATCGCTCATCGTTGGTAACGTACAAATTTCCTTTAAACGCAAGGTCTTGTTTATTACGTGGTTGAAAAGCAAGTTTTATGCAATTGTATCCATTTACATCAAGGGTATCAAGTATCATGAATTTATATATGTTTGGTGCGTAAGTGGAAATTGGGCTTACAAATTGATTGGTAAGGAGCGTTATATTATTTTGATAAACATCAATATCTTGATACATATTATCCATCATAAAACCCATTCCTTCATCATCAATGTATTCGTTAAAACCTATTGTTTTCACACCATTTATGTGCTCTTTTTTACTTTTGACTTTTTTCCGATAGTAAACTACTGAATTAGTTTCTTTGAGATAAATAGGTAAGTAAGGCTTTCCGTTTATTTCAGACGTGTCTACATAATTAAAAATAAATTGGTAATCTTTGAACACCTTCTTATTCTTAAATTTTTCGGTAATATTATTTAGGTCAAATTCTAGTTTCTCGTATTTTTTAAACTGATAATAATCTAATTGTTCTTTTCTATTAAGGTTCTTGTTTTGTATTACTTTCTTAATCAATTCTACTGCCGGGTTATTCTTGTTTCGGTATTTTCCTTTTTTAGCTGCAATTATTACCGCATTTAGTGTAATAGTAGTGGGTTCTAAATTAAAATTAACAACTTGATTTTTACCTATATTTATGGTTTTGATTTGTGTAACATACCCAACAAACGAAGCGCCTAACCTATTTGATGCCCATTGGATTTCGATGCTATACTTACCCTTATCATCAGTTATAGTACCGATATTTTTACCCTCAAAAAAAATATTTACAAAAGGCAGTGGCTCTTTGGTTTGGGCATCAATAACTATCCCATTAATCTTCGTGTTTTCTTGCGCAAAAGATTCTAAGCTAAATAGTACTGTGAATACCAATAGTATATTTAACCATAAGATATGAAAATGTGCTCTTTTCATTTAAAAATGATATTTTTAGATATTAAAAAATTGTAAAAAGCACCTACAATTATTGAAACCATTATTTTAGACATCACCTCACTGATTTCAGTATTTTCAACCAAAAAGTAAAGCCCATAGATATTAAGTAAAATACTCCCCCCCCACGCAATAACGTATTTGATAAATTGAGTATACCATCTCTTTTTTTGAGTTTTAAAAACCCATTTCCAGTTCATAATAAAAGCAGCTATGCCCCCTAAACTAGCGCTGATAGATGCCGATAATACATACCAAAAATCAAACATCTCGAATAATAGAAAAAAGCACACAAAATCAATTGTGGTTGCAAATAATGCAACGGTGTTATATCTAAAAAACAAAGCGATGTTTTGAGAAAATGTTTTGCTCATTTAAATAATCCCTAATCCATGTAAAATTTGAATAACAACGAGGCTATATAAACCCGCCAAAACATCATCTAACATAACACTCCAGTCTGAAGACATTTTATCCAGTTTTCTAATGAAAAATGGTTTTGTAATATCAAAAAATCGAAAAAGAATAAGTGCGATTATATAGTATTTCCATTCGTGAGGCATGGCAAATACAGCAATCCAAACCCCAACAATTTCATCAATAACAATTGCAGAGGCATCATGTTTCCATTGATAATGAACATTTTTGATGGAATTAACCCCTACTAATGTCACAAAGAATATTACACCAGCATTAACTAGTAAAATAGTATTCAAACTTAGTCCCAAATTAATTTCAATTTGGTTCAACAGATAGAATAAAACAATACCAAGAATGGACCCAGCTGTTCCTGGTGCAATAGGCACATACCCAGTCCCAAATCCTGATGCTATAATCTTGTGAATTTTTATCATTTTCTTAATCTTCTTCGTAATAATCTAACCCTAGATGATTGATTAATTCTTCATCCATTAGGTGACGGAGGGTGTTCTCTAATTTGATTTTTTGTAAGAAAATATCGTGAATTGGTATTAAACCTTCTTTTGTTTGAGGAGACTTGAAATAGAATGAAAGCCATTCTTGAATCCCTTTCATTCCTGCTCTGCTAGCTAAATCCATGAAAATTGCTAGATCAAGAACTACGGGCGCAGCAAGAATGGAGTCTTTACACAAAAAGTTAACCTTTATCTGCATTTTGTAACCTAACCATCCAAAAATATCGATGTTGTCCCAACTTTCTTTATCATCTCCTTTTGGTGGATAATAGTTGATACGGACTTTATGGTACATATCTTTATATAATTCTGGATATACATCTGGCTCAAGTACACTATCTAATACACTTAATTTTGAAATTTCTTTAGTTTTAAATGCTTCTTCATTGTCTAAAACTTCACCATCTCTATTTCCTAAAATATTAGTGGAAAACCACCCATCAATCCCTAATAAACGCGTTTTTAGTCCAGGACCTAAAATGGTTTTCATTAAGGTTTGTCCTGTTTTAAAATCTTTTCCAGCAACTGGAACATTAAGCTTATCTGCTAATTGTAAAAGAGCAGGAATATCAACAGTTAAATTAGGAGCTCCATTGGCAAATGGAACACCACTTTTAATGGCTGCATACGCATAAATCATACTTGGCGCAATAGCAGGATGGTTTTCTTCTAGTGCTTTTTCAAATAGGTCGATTGATAAATGAATATCTGATACTTGAATATAAACCTCAGTAGAGGCACACCAAACCATTACTAAACGATCGCAGTTGTTTATCTTTTTAAACTCTTCAATGTCTGCCATTAAAGCTTTTGCAGCATCCATTTTTGTGGGTTCATATTTTATATTGGGGCCTTCAATATTTTTTACAAATTTTGAATCAAAAACGGCCGACATTGGAGAAATTTCCGAAAGCTCATCTTTTATTTCATTAAGTAAATCTTTATCTAATACTCCGGCATTCAGACCTGCGGTGTAAACATTATCTTCATAAATATCCCAACCTCCAAAAACTAAATTGTCTAAGGATGCCAATGGGACAAAATCTTTAATGTTTGGATTATTATTTTCTGTTCGTTTTCCCAGCCTGATTTTCCCCATTTGAGAAATAGACCCGATAGGCTTTCCTAAACCTTTCGTTGCGGCTATTACGCCTGCAATAAAAGTAGTCGATACAGCGCCCATTCCAGGGGTTAAAACTCCTAACTTACCGTTAGCATCTTTGATACTTTTTTTATGTTCCATCTTAATTTATTTTTTTATTGAAATTGTTTAAGTCATATTTTTATGACATAGGTTTAATCGTTGAAAAGCGGTATAGTTGGTTAAAACTGCTAATATGAAAATTGGTATAGTAAATATGGATATGTTTTCTAATAATGGAATAGGTAACCAATCAACAGTGATTTTAAATGGGCCTGTAAAATGTGAAATAATGCCATATAAAATGGAAGTAATTCCTATGGTTAGTATTCGTTCTGGTCGTTGCATAATACCAACGTTGCATTCCTGACCCAAGCCCTCAGCTCTAGCTCTAACATAACTCACCATTATAGAACCAATCATCGCAATAAATGCAAATATGCCACTCAAAAAATAATGGTATGAAACCAAGTAATATGCAATACCAAAGAACATCACCATTTCACTGTATCGGTCAATTACCGAGTCGAATAATGCACCAAACTTGGTCATATTATTCGTTTTTCTAGCCAGTTGACCATCCAACATATCAAATACGCCTGCAATTAAAAGTACAATCCCAAAGCAAGTAATGTAAATAGTATCACCCCGAATACCAATCTCAGCACCAATAACTAATATTATAGCGGAGATGATGGTAAGTATGAAACCTATAATGGTAATTCCATTAGGTGTTATCCCAGTTTTCGCAAGTATATTTATTATAGGATTGAGAACATTGTACGCTCCTTTTTTAATTGAATCCCAAGTATTATTATTATTATTATTATTATTATTATTCATTCTATTGCAGTTTTAAACCCGTTCTATTTTAATGTCAATTCGGTAATAAAGATATTCCCATAAACTTATTTATTGTTATTCAAGAGATAGAGTGATTTCCATTTCTGTTGCTTAAATTATAGTTTGCTTTTGTATCTGTTAACGAATTGTCAGCTGTTGTGACCTTAAACTAAGGTCTTCCATTTAGCTATACTTGAACAAACAATTAACCCTATTAAAAGATGTAAGGTTTATACGTAATAAAAAAAATAATTAAAAACGTAATCATTGCAAATGTGACTGCACCTGCAGCAATATCTTTAATAAAACCTATTTTGGGATGAGGTCCTTTATGAATAAAATCTGCTAATTTTTCTACAGCAGTATTCATTCCTTCGGTGCTTAAAACTAAACCCATTGCAAAAGTTTGATTTATCCAATCTTGTTTAGAAATATTTAAAGCAATTCCTAATATTATAATTAGTATAAATATAAATGATTGGGCAATTATGCTATGTTCTGTTTTTAATAATAGGAAAAATCCTTTAATTGCATATTTAAGACTTACAAGTCTGCCTTTAAAAAAATGATTCATTCAATTGTTATTTTTGGTATTGTGTACAACGCTATACTAGTTTACTGCGACTCCGAGTAGTCAAGCTGTTGAATGTCTTAAAACAAAACCTGTTACAAAATCTTGACGTTCCAATTCTTTGATTACCTCGATATAGGCGAGCCCTTTAGATCCGCTACTGGATAGTACCAATGCTACTGTTTTTTTTCATATTACTAGTTTAAATTAGTTTGTGCGGTAGCTTGTATGTAGTATGCCAATTTGATTTTATATCCCGCTTTTGCATCGGTTAACGCATCGTTAGCTTGTTGCAGTAATGCACGTGATTCTAATAAATCAGATGTGCTTACAATTCCTGCATCATGCCCATTTTTGATTTCGGTAAAATATTCATTGGCTTGTAAAACGGTTGCTTCAGCTACTTTAATTTGTTGGAAACTTTCATTTAAATCCATGAATGTTTTTTCCATTTGTAATTGGAGTAATTCTGATTTTTCGGAAAGGTTATTTTGGGCAATTTCCACTTTTATTATGTGTTCTTGCTTTTTATACGATCCTCCCCACCAATCTGATATTGGAATAGATAATGTAGCAAACGCCATGGCATTAGTGCTTTGATTATCCATCATATCTAAATAGTATCCAGAAACTCCTACAGCTATGGAAGGCAAGTACTCTCCTTGCGCCATTTTTTGTTGCAACTCTTCGGCAGTAACGGCTTTATTTAGAATCTTATATTCACTTCTATTCATTAATGCGGATTGTGGAGTTACAAAAGTCGATAATGGTGTGTTTACCGTTAGTGTGCTATCTGTCAATACTAAATTTTCGGAATATGGGATTCCGATGTGTTGGCTCAATGTCATTTTCACCATAGCCAAACCGTTTTCTAATTGGAGTTTTTGTGCTTCTATTTTATTTAATTCTAGTTCTATTTTAAGCAAATCACTCTTTTGAATTAACCCCGCATCAAACGATACAGAAGCATCTTTCTTAAAACTTTGAAGTAACGACTCATAGCCCGCTAAAGTCTTCTTCTTTTCATTTAGAGAAATAACCGTCCAGTACAAATATTCTGTTTTTACAAGAACCTCATTTGTAGTCAAACTTAATTGGTCACTTTTAATAGACGAACCAATATCTGCCAACTTGTTTCCATTATAGATTCGGCCTCCAGTAAATAGAGGTTGTATTGCGGTAACATAACCGGTGCTTACATTATCTAAAATTCCAATGTCCATACCAGGCACATACGCAAACTCTGTAGCTCCTGGAATAGTTGCGGGATTTCCATCATAAACAGGAAGGTTAAATTCAGGCGTTTCAGCCTGAATAATTTTTGAACTCGACTTCATGGTAAATGCCCCTGCATCTACTTTCGGAAAATAATTAGTAAACGCATTTTGCTTTACTTTCTCAGCCGCGTCCAGTTCGAGTTGAGCGTTTTTTAAGCTTATGTTATTGCTTATTGCAAATGCTTTGCAACTATCTAGCGATAATTCTTGCGCTATAGTGGTAGATACCAATGTACCTACCATTAAGACCGCTAATATTATATGTTTCATTTTTTCGTCTTTAAATTATTAATGTAATACTACCTTGATTTCCAATTATGAAATTGGAATATTTGAGGTAGAATTTTCTTTACCCAATACTTTCCAATACAATACGGGTAATACAAATAAGGTGAGTATCATACCGAAGATTAATCCAAAGCAAATCACGGTTCCTAAAGGCCCCCAAAGAGGAGAGTTACTTGCAATCATTGGAACTACACCAATTGCGGCTGCCATAGAGGTAAGAAAAATTGGACGCATTCTACGTTTACCCGCTGCAATAGCGGCTTCTTTAATGCTTAAGCCTTCTTCTTTACCCAGTTGCTCGGCATAATCAATAAGTATTATTCCGTTTCTTACGGTAATTCCCATTAAGCCAATAATTCCAATGAATGAGGTCATACCAAATGGATATCCAATAATGTAAAGTCCAAACGAAGCTCCAAATAAACTGAGCAACATGGTTGACATTACCAAAAGAGCTTTATTAATGGTTTTAAATTGGAAGAGTAATATCATGAAAATCAATATTACACTTACGCCCAATGAAATACCCATTGGAACAAAGTTGGCAATCATTTCTGAGTTCTCTCCTCCATAAACAAGGCTAACTCCTTTAGGTAAATCAAGAGCATCAATCTGTGGTCTAACATCTGCAAATACTGCGGAATACATCACACCTTTTTGAACATCAGAACTAACCGTAATTGTACGAACTCCGTTACGGTGAACAATATTTCCTTCTGTCCATTCTGGTTCTAATTTAGCAATGGTGCGTAATGGAAGTGCTTCTTTGGTTAATAAAGAAGAAATGTATTGATTCTTTAAATCGTCAATATCATCCGTTAAATTATCTTCTTTCGATAAAACAACAGCTACTGGATAATCTTTCTCCCACATGGTGGTTACCGGCAATCCATCCATAGAAACCATTAATGAAGTAGCAATAAAGGCTTTTGAATAACCCAATTTATTTGCTTTATCTGAATCTAATTCGATAGAAATTCCTTGCCTTTTTTCCAACCAATCGTTTCGAACCCAAGAGGCATCTTTATGGCTTTCCAATACATCGGTAACCATATTAGCGGCAGATTTAAGGTCTTCCATATTATTACCCGATATTCTAACTTCAATGGGTGCCGAAAAAGCTTCCATTGCCAATTGTTTCCATTTTACATGTGCTCCAGGAAATGCCTGATAATACTGTTTGCTGTAAAGATCCAGTACTTCCAGTGTGGCTTCGTTTGAAACCGTATTTACCAAAATCTGCCCATAATTTTTTGACGGCATGTGTGGTGCGTATAAGGAGTGAAATCTTGGAGATCCAGTACCTACAAAACTGGCTACATTAGCAATTCTTTCATCTTGCAGTAATACAGATTCTAAACTGTCAATGATTACTTCTGTTTTTTCTAATGAAGCACCTTCTGGAAGGTAAACCTCTACCGCAAACTGTTTTCTATCCATTGTAGGAAACATTTGCTGATCGATAATGGTAAAAATGAATACCGCAGCCACTATTGAAAGGATTCCTACAGAAATGGTGGTTATTGGATGTTTAAATCCTTTAGCCAACACATAGTCATACCCTTGCTGCACCTTATCCAGTAAATCAAATTTTTTCTTTTTGTTGTTTTCTTTGTGCAACCCTTTTTTGATGAAGGCGTAGCTAAGAAATGGTACCAAAAGGATAGCAATTAACATGGATATACATAACGCAATAGCAATGGTGAGTGGAAACGCTCCAATAAAATCACCTGCCATTCCATCTAAAAAGAACATTAGCGGTAAGAATGACGCAATAATTGCAGCTGTTGCAGAAAGTACGGGAACAAAAAGTTCGGTTGAAGCTTTCCAAGCTGCATTCCAAGGTGTTTCGCCTTGATCTAATTTTTCAAGGTGGTTATCTATAATTACAATGGCATTATCTACTACCATTCCAAGTACAACGATTAACCCTGCAAGAGAAACAATGTCTAATTGCAAACCAATCATTTGCATTATTCCTAAGGTAATTAGAATAGATATTGGAATGGTAATCGCTGCTACTGCCGATACCCTAAATGGAAGCAGAATCATAGTTACAATAATTACGGCCGCAATAGCTAATAAAAACTCGGTCATGAAATGCGAAATAGATTGATCCACTACTTCGGGTTGATTAGAAATTACATTGATTTCTACATCATCTGAAACGTTTGTTTTAAACTCTTCAATAACTTCCAGAACCTCTTCACCGTATTGCACAATGTTGTTTCCTTGTTGCATTTCTAAGGAAAGCAAAATGGCATTTTTACCGTTGTTTTTGATGTAACTATCAGGAGTGCCATATTTACGTTCAATACGCGCCACATCTTTTAATCGAATTACATTTCCTTCTACATCGGTATAAATAACTTGATTTTCTAAATCTTTCTCAGACTCATATCTGGGAGGTAAATGGACTGGAAGAATTAACTCCCCATTATCCAGTTGACCAGCATAAGAAATTGATTCTTGTAATTTGAATGAGGATAAAATGGTTAAAGGTTGAATATTGTACTCATTTAATTTTTCAGGACGTACATAAATAAACACTTTTTCATGTTGAACTCCATGTCGTTTAATTTTAGATACAGAACTTACTTTTCGAACTTCTGCCTCCAGTTTTTTCATGGTGGTTTCTAATTCGCGTGAGCTTTTCTCATTTGATGACATGGTTACAAGTAATGCCGATGTATCTCCAAAATCATTGGTACCAATAAGCGCTAAAACGCCTGTTGGAAGTTGCATTTTAAGCTCACCTAACCCATGACGTAGTTTCGACCAGAATTCATCAGCGTTTTTTACATCTTCGTTAAGTTCAACGAAAATGATCATTTGCCCTTCTGTAGAGTTAGAGTACGTTTTGACTTTATTTACTTCTTTATATCCAAATATGTAGTTTTCTACCTCTTTGGTGAGTTGTTCTTCTACTTCTTCTGATGATGCACCAGGAAAAACTCCTACAATAACCCCTTGACGAATTGTGAAATCTGGAAATTCATTACGAGGCATATTTATTAAGGCAATTACACCTATGGTCATCATGGCAACTACGAGCGAAAGCACAATTTGCTTATACTTCATAGCCGCTTCGATTATATTGATTTTTTGTTTCATGTTCTTAATTTAATTAATGAGTACGGAGATGGACTCTAATTAATGGTAACAGTAGATTGGTCATGAAGTTTTTGTTGACCAGCAACTACAATGAGGTCTCCTTCAGATAAGCCGTTGGTTACAATAAGTTCATTGTTTGAGAACAAGCCAATTTTAACAGGTTGTTTGGTTACTCGATGACTTGTTTTATCTACTGTATACACATAGGTGTTTTTATCTTTATCCTGAATTACCGAGTTATAAGGAACCGCAATTTCAGATGTTTTAGAAGTGGTAATTAAATTGATGTCACAAGCCATCCCGGGTTTGATCATCATGTTGGGATTATCCATTATGAGTTTAACCTCGTATGTTTTTGAGAAAGCGCTGGCAACCACACCAATGTTTTCAACCGTTGCGGTAAATGTTTCGGCACTAACTGCCGGAATAGTGATTTGTGCGGTTTGTCCTTTTTCAATTTTACGAATTTCTGTTTCAGGTACTGCAATACGTACATATACCTTTTCAATGGTGATTAATTTAAATACAGAAATACCTGGTGTAGCGGTAGAACCAACTTCTACATCACGCGCTCCAATTACGCCATTTATTGGTGCGGTAATAGTGCATTTTTTAAGGTTTTGTTGCGCAATTTCTGCAGCTGCATTTGCTTTGGCCAAATTGGCGTTCATTTCTTGCCATTGAATTTCTGGTAAACTTCCTTGGTCATGCACCTTCTTCAATCTTTCATACGCATCTTTTGCCTGTGTTTGACTGGCTGCTGCCATAGCATACGTACTTTGAAAGGTCTCTTTGTTTATGGATGCCAATACTTGTCCTTTTTTAACCAAATCCCCTTCAGAAACGTAGATGTTTTGTACCAATCCAGGAAGTTGAAAGCTCAATGGAGTGATAGAGGCAGGAATAATAGCACCGGTATAATTTAGGTGCTTTATTTTTTGATTTGGTTTAGCAACCGAAGTCTCTACTTTGATACTTTTTGTTTCTGCATCTTGAGTGGTTGATTCCTCTTTTTCTTGGCTACATCCAATCATGGTAATTGCCGTAGCAAGTGTTACTATTACTTTGTGCATTTTATTCGAATTTAAATTGATAAAACTATTTTGGTATTTTGGTCGGTTTTTGGAGCAAAAAAAACTATGCGAATAGTTTAGGTATTAGAATGTTTATTACTCTTTCCATTTTTTCTACTTCAAAACCTTTTTCACTTTCTATGGAGTATCTTACAATTCCGAAAAAACCAGCCAATAGAGCTTCGGTAAACCAAGGAATATCTTGTGTTGAAATATCTGTGAATTCACCAGAATCATACGCATCTTCCAAAACTCGTGTGATATACACCGTTTCAAACACTAAAAGTTGATGGAATATTTCAGTTGATTTTTTTTCATTCTTTAGTTCGTTTTTAACGATGTTATACAAGTTTACTTTATTCGTAATTTCTTGATGAAACTCTAAAAAGTAGGTTGACAGTTTATCTTTAACCGTTTTTTGAGTTTCTACTTTTTGTTTTACTATAAGCCTAAGATCCGTAAGTTCAACATGGATAACCTCATCAAAAATTTGTTCTTTATTTTTGAAATAATGGTATAAAGTACTTTTAGCTTTTCCACAAGCTTCCGCAATTTCATCCATAGTGGTTTTTTTCAACCCAAATTGTACAAACAACTTTTGCGCTTTTACAATTATTTCGTCTTTAGCTATTTCGTCTTTAGCTATTTCGTCTTTTGTTTTCATTTACCGACCAAATTAGTGTTTTGGTAGCGCAAATGTAAATGTATTTGTGGAATTGGCAAGGAGTTGGATAAAAAAAATCGACTAAAAGACTCAAACGGTCGATTGAGAACTGTTAAACCCTAATTAATAGTAAGGTTTATTTCCAATACCACAATGGGCTAATCCGCCAACCCACTCCACACCCATTTGGTTCACCTTTCAGGATGCACCAAAAAAGTGATCCGTTACATTTTTAAGATGATTGTGGTAGAAAACTTTTTAAAAAGGGTTTGGGTTTCAAAGCTTTGCTTTTTCACCGTAGCAAAGTAACCCTTCGACAAACGCTCAGGGCAGGAATAACGCAGTTCATTATAAGGCTTTTTATGTAGTTTGAATTTGTAGGTGTATCTGTTCAAATTCGTACTATTCCTAAATTTAAGCCCGTATACCAATACTAACCATTTACAAACGGCTATAACTCAATTTTAAGCTTTAGTAATTCTATTAAATCTTTAGAGCCATATTTATATACATCCGGAATATTCAAAACCGTTACGCTCTTAAAATAACTTTTGACAAACAACTTATCTATAGCCCGTAGATGTTTATTCTCCATCACATAGATTTTATCCGCCCATTCTAATTGGTGTTCTTCCAGAAAATTTGTTCCCAACTGATTACACGTTTTCCTATTGGTTCCAGCAGAATCAAAATTTATATTTGGATACTTCTCACTAAAATAATATTCAGCTGTTTTAGACCGGTCTTTGTTTGCTGAACATACGAAAAGGATGTTTTTCATTTGGTTTTATAGGTTTAATTTAACTTCATCACTACCGTGATTCGTTTAAATATGCTGCGCCTATTTCTATTTTTCGAGGCTACTCAATTGCGTCTCGAATGCCGGATTACTAACATTCACGAGTATTATGTTAAATAGAAATTATAACTTATCAAGGTCCTTCAAGATTATTAACTCTAACATAATTAATACCATCGGGCTCCAGTAAGGCCAAGTAAAAACCTTTTGTGCCCTGAATATACTGAATTAAAAAAGGCTCGTTTAATTTATTCTTTTCATATTGATCATTTATCATTTTCACATCGGTACCAGATGGATTAGGTAATTCCTCCGGATGTGTATGCCATTCGCCAATGTAAATAGTTTTTTGATTACTATTTAGAAACTCATAATCAATAATTATTTGAGCACTGTCCTTGTTTCTCCAAAATGAAAACCTGGAGGATTTATCCTTTTTTGAAGGAAAGGAAATTCTGGTTACGTAAATAGTTTTATTCAGTATTTGCCCTAGAAGGATACCTCCTGATTCCGGTTGCTTACGCTTAATTTGTTTGAATTTTGACAATAAAACCAGTACGTCTTCAGTGATTTTTATTTCGTAGTTTCCAAGTTTTATTGATTTCATAATTCGTTCTCAATTAAGGTGTTAGAATCAAATCCCGAAGAGTAATCTGACAACTCTATACTCATATCAGTCGAAATACCCTTATCCCCTATCCAAGTATAAGACCTAGAGTTTGGGTCATTTAAGGAAATTACTTTTGAAATCTCCAAGAACAATGCACCTAGATATATTTGAATATTATTGGAAGAGTATGGTGTATAGTTACTTTGACATCCAGCTTCTTTAAGGGTTAAAAGTTCATTTGAATAATCTTTAATAATATTAAATTTAAACAACCCTTTATCATCAAATAGTGTTTGATAAACATTGTTTTTAGGATTAATGAAAATGCAATGGCCTCCTAATAAATATGGTTCTACCCAAATGAAAAATGTTGGTGTAGTAATCGTTTTATTTTCTATTGCATTTGCTATCCAAGTTTCAATATTTGACTCTCCAATGGCGACAAATAAATAGTCACTTTCGTTAACAAAAGCAGGATCATTTTTAATTAAATGCACTATCGACTCTTCCTTTGTTTCTACTTTTTGAATAGGTGAGTTAGAAAGTAGAAAGTCTTTTAACGCGGTTGTTTTAAAGGAATTTAAATGATTGAAACCCAAGTAATGCCTTCCAATATTTTCTAATTTCAATTTATCATTGTCTATTAATTTAAACTCTGAATTTGGCTGAGAATTAAGAAAATGAATTAAATTAGATCCTATCGATCCTACCCCTGCTATCACGAATTTTTGTGCTTTTTTTATATTTTGTTCTCCAGAGGTTCTTTTTACCATACGTTGATTTGAATATACTTGAGGTGAAACTCTTTTTATTTTTTCAGCGGACTGAAATGTTGATAAAACTTTGAAGTTATTTAATGATTTTTTCCGAAAACCTTTTCTATTAAGATTTGGTAAAGAATGCTCCCAACCAAAATAGCGAATTTCTGAGTTTATATCCTTTGGGAAAAGAAACAATTTAGGGAAGGTTTTATCATTAATTTTTGAAATATAGGTTCGAAAAAAATCTTTATTTGATGTTTGGATGTTATCAAAAATCACCTTGTTAGAAAAGTTAAATGGTGGTTTAAGTAAAATGTCCAAATTAGGTACTATTAGTCCCGTTGTTTCCGTGAAGTTGATATTTTTTTCCTCTAAATAGGATTTAAAATGTTGTGCATTTTTTTCATTTTGATGAATGATATTATTGTAAGAGCTTATCGGTTTGTCCAATGAAATCAAATAAAACCGTTCTTCTATGGGTTTTTCGATCATTAATAAATAGGAATTATTCACCATATCCTTTTTTGAATAAGGTGCATCCCAATATGATTCAAATTCGTCTAGATATTCATTTTCATTAATACCTTTAAGTCCATTTTCAATAATTGTTTTAGCTCTATTGATTGCTTCATCTACAACTAATTCAGGAGCGTCTATAAGGGGTTCCGAATTGTTTTGAAAAACACATATAATTCTATCTACCTGTAAGTGCGGTATATATTTAAGTTTATCAAAATCTTCTTTAGATAATTGAACCTTTGGAAATGATAACGGGTAATCGGATAAAAAAACTAAATGTAAACTAATTTCTAACAAGTCATTTTGTTCGTTTATCACTTCCGTTGTAATTTCCCAGACATCTAAATGAACAGGTAATTCAAGCTTTCTCTTTTTATCATAACTTAATACCTCTACAATTTCTCTCTTTCCAAGATATTCAGAAGCCCTTTCTAACGCCTGAGAATAGTCCATCATGCACTCCTTGAATTATCACTTTTTATGATTGGTGCAGATTTGTAAGTTTTTGCACCATCAATTTCATCATTTGCAAGGTTACAAGGAAATCTATTACCTAAATGTTTTTGCCATTTAAGACATGCTCGTTTTTGGTTTTCAATTTCAAAAGCCTGCTTTGCACTTTCAATAAAAGAGTTTAAAGCATTTCGAAAGTACTCCTTTTTACTTGCTGAATAATTTTCAAATAGGTCTTCTCCAACTGGTACCGTAGGACGGATACACTTAAATCCTTTTTTTGTTAAGTAATCTTCTATATTTATCAATGTATTCTTGAGAGCAACATCATCTCGTTCATCCCATGAATAATTTTCTCCAGCTAAAATTGTCATTACAATACCCGGTGGCATATCCCCTTTTACTAAATCCCCCCAGGCCTTTAGATATCTTACTATTCTCCTAAGTTGATGATCTTTTTTTCTCATATCATTTAACCAAGAATCATATTCTTCAGCGTATAATCTACTTTCTAAAATAAATTCTTGTTTAAATCCAGATTCAATTAGGTTTTCAAACCATATAATAAACTTTATTGGGTTACTTATATTCCAACCATTCTTTTTGTCGGATAGTTCAGGTTCATGTTGCCTAAGAGTATAATATGACGGTAAATCCACATGATAATTTAATGCACCATCCTCACCCGAATAGACCACACGAACACAAGTGTTTTTATCCTTTATTTCCATAAAATCATGATCTGTTTCAGCAGCTTCAATGGACCTAATTATTAGGTTATGAAAATCAATAGGTTTTGGGCGATTATATCTATCAAGGTTTCCCATAATATAAACACCATCATCAATATCATATTGGTCATCAATTTTACTTGGGTTGATTATTGTATCCATGACATAAGAACCTTGACTTTGAAACTCTAATTCATGATCTAGCTGGTCTGTTTCTTTAATGAACCTAAATCCATTTAAAACCCTTTTTCGTAAATCATTCCTCTTTTCTCTAAGTTTAACTCTTTTATCTGTGTCTAATCTAATTAGACCATTAAACTCTTTAAATAAATTATTACAATTTGCCATTTAACTTAAATATTATGCAGTTTCCTAGTTTTAAAAAAATCATTTACTTCAATTTTTTTCTTAAACAATTGAGCCATGTCATTTCCTTTTCCTCTTATTAAGTCTAATGCATCTCTGGTTGCAACATCCAATTGAATTAAACCTTCTTGATCTGAAAATATCTCAGCAGTTGGAATTCTAACATACTCGATTGAAACATCGCTAATTGATTTTATTTTTTCCATGAAGTAATTGGTGAAAATACTTTGCCCATTAAGAGAGGTTTCAAATAAATCATTGCTCCAATCAATAAATCCTCTTTCTCTTTTTAGCCCTGTACGTTTACCTCCAGTTTTATTAAGGCTACTTATGGACAATATTTTAAGTTTTTTAAACTGTTTTCCATCACCAACATAATACGTTAAGGCCTCAATTAAACCAACTAATGTTGGATCATTTGCCCAAACTCCACCATCAATAAATTGTTTGTTGTCATAATAATCTATTTCGGCCATAGGGAAGTATGTAGGTGCCGCACTTGTAGCCAATGCAACATCTACGTATTTAGCTTTATTGTCTCTGCTTAAATCTCCTTCCTTGTGGTCATATTTAAAAACCCAAGGTCTCGCTTCTGTAACTGAATAACTTGGTATGCATAAAAGGTTATTACTTTCAGCTAATTTTCTATCTCCAAATATTTCAACCAAAACCTTTTTTAAAGCTTTATCTGAAAATTTACCCTTACCAAAAATCTGGTTGTACATGTTAACAATCTTATTCCTTTTAGGAAATATTTCTCCTCCATTTTGTAAGTAAATATCAGAAATTTCTTTAGTTGGAATTTTTAATGACAGGGCTAAGGCAATTAACCCGCCAGTAGAAGTGCCACAAATCATATCAAAGTAATCTGAAATATTGCCATCGTGTTTTTCTTCGAGGTGTTCCAAAATGGTAGATGAGTATAACCCCTTTACTCCGCCTCCATCAATTGTCAAAATTTTAAAAGTTTCATTACTCATGTTAGTACGTTTTATCTGAATTAACCATTTCGAATCTTGTCAATGTTATCATGGGCTATTCGTGGTTTTGAAATGATTTTATGATTTTTATTGAGTAAATAGTTTAACTAATTAAGATTTGGTGAAGATAATAGTTTCAAATAAAATTAACAATACAAATGTGATGTAGTTATTAACTTAATAACTCCCTCCACACCCATTTGGTAAACCTTACAGGATTAGAACATGATCCTGTAAAACTCCGAATTCCGAGTCAAAAGCTCAAACCTTTGCAAGGTTCTACTTTTTTAGTTTTAAGATTTCACTCAAATACTATGCATTTGGATTCGACTTAAACCTAAAAAAGCTCGATACGAATGTATCAAGCTTTTGCCTCTTAGTGACCTTACAGGATTCACCAAAAAAGTGCTCCGTTACATTTATAAGATGTTTGTAGTAGAAAACTTTTTAAAAGAGTTAAGGTTTCAAAGCTTTGCTTTTTCACCGTAGCAAAGTAATCCTTCGACAAACGCTCAGGGCAGGACCTTCGACTCGAGTCACTCTAAGCATAACGCAGTTCAATATTGGAAAAAACTATAGTTATTGGTTTGAAACGATATTGCTTCGTTTTTCACCTTATTTCTTTAATTTTTTTATTGCCTTATCAAAGTCACTATCCTGTGCGCTATCTTCAATCAACCTTGCTTGATTATACTGTTCATATTTCTCAAACGCTAAACTATCCGCAATTTTTTTGGTTACGTTTCCAGCGTTTGTAAGTATTTCTTGATTATTGAATTGCAAAAAGGAATCTAATTTCTCTCTCCAATCTTTCATGAACATTTGTTGGTGGTTTTTAGCCTGAAACTCAGCATAATCAAGATACATGGTTACAATTCTATTCAAAATATCTAATTCTTCTTTATTCAAATAATTCTTAGAAATGGTCACATCACCTTTTCTAACCTTATTTCCTTTCCAAGTAGTGAGTCCCATGTTTGATTTGGAAACATCTGCTCTTTCTTGAATAATTTCAGCGGCAGTATTACCCGAGGCGGCATATAACAACTTATTCTGTACAATTTTAAAGAACTCTTTTGTTTCTTCATGCTTAGGGCTATAATCTACTGCTAATGTGTAAATGTCCGTGATTTTGCGGTAAAAACGCTTTTCACTCGAACGAATATCTCTGATTTCTTCGAGTAATTCGTCAAAATAATCTTTACCAAAAGGGTTGTCTGGGTTTTTTAGCTTTTCATTATCTAATACAAACCCTTTGATTATGAGCTCTTTTAATTGCTTTGTTGCCCATATTCTAAAATGAGTTCCTCTAATAGAATTAACCCGATACCCAACTGAGATTATCATGTCTAAGTTGTAAAACTCAAGGCTCCGGTTTACACTTCTATTTCCTTCTTTTTGAACTGTTGCATTTTTTGCAACAGTTGCTTCCTCTTCCAATTCTCCTGTTTCAAACACATTTTTAATATGCCTGGAAATACCACTTTTATCAATGCCAAAAAGGGCTGCCATTTGGTTAATGGTTAACCAAATAGTTTCATCTTTTAAAAGGACATCAACGTGTACGGCTCCTTCTTTAGAAGAATATAATAAAAAATTATTGGGTTTATTCACTTCATTACTCATGTTGATTGTTCTATTGATTTACAAAAAGGGCATTTTATTTGAGTTGTATATTTCATTCTAACTTGTATCTAAACCGCCAATTATGAGTACGAATTTTTAAAATAACTCCATGTAATTAAATCCTTAATTGAACTAATAAAATTACGGAATATTATCAAAATACAGATTGTATTTTACTTGAAGTTATTAAGGATTATCCACTAATTAGGTAATTAACCGACTCTTCAAGTTTTGTGCTTAACGAACCACTCCGCACCCATTTGGTAAACCTTGCGGAATTCACCTGAAAAAAGCCTCAATTATTACTAATTGAGGCCTATATGCTACTTTTCACCAGTCTCTAACATGAAACAGGAAGGTAATTTAAATTTACTCCGATTTTGATGATTTGAATTTCTTAGAAAATCCAACTTGAAACTGAGAGTAATTATTGTATACATTATTGCTTTCCCAGTTATATCTAAACCTACCAAAAAGTTTATTGTCCTTGGTGGTGTTCCAAGCCACTAATAATTCACCAGACAAAATGTCGCTACTAGAATTAGTTAAAACACCATTATTTATGGTCCGGTATAAAAATTTATCGTTTAAGTTATTAACCTTTAAATAAGTACCCGTCATGGTATAACTCCATTTAGATTCTGGATTAAAAATGAATTTTGCATTTGCACCGTAACCAAAGCTATTTATGGTTTCATCAACAAATGTGAGTTTGGACTGAATAAAGGCCGAGTCTTTTACTTTTGTAACTGCTACCCCAGCAAGAAAATTAAAATTAAAAGTTAGCGCAGCAGTTTGAATATCAATCAAATTTAATTCGGTTCGCACATTAGCCGTGCTATATCTAAGTACTTGTAATGGATTGGCGTAATTAGTATTTGAAATATCAATGGATTGATTTAAAAAGGGCATATACCTATTGTTTTCTTCAATTTTTGATATTTCTAAGACTGGAGCTATATGGGTAAACATTCCAATTCCTCCAATACCAAGGAATCGTATTCTTTTGGTCCAGAAATTTATCCTTTTGCTTATTTCAGTTTGAATTAATCCATTTGGGTTACTTGCATTAATACCCACAAAATCTGAAAATATATTTAGGGTGAATATTTCTTGCGATGGTGTTTTCTTTAGAATTATTCCATTTTTATCATTTTTAGTTACTATTACTTTCTGATTCGCTGGACTATAATCATTTGTACGAACACCTAGTTCTCTTTTATAGGTAATTGCATCCCCTAAATAGATATATTCTTTTCCCCAACGTATTTCATTATAAAGTCTAACTCTACCCAAATCCAATATATTTTTTCGAGTTGTAATTCCTATTGGGTACTTATTTGAAAAATAACAAACATTATTTCCAAAAGTTCCTTTTACTATTACTGATTTTATGAATCCATCTTCAAAAACAATCTGGGCATCAATAATTTTGAGAGAGTCTATGGTATAATGATGTGTTTTAGACTTCACATGTATCCAAATAGTATCTGTGGATACTGTGTCAATCGAAATGGTATCAGTACTATGTATTAATTCTTTAGTGTTAATAACGCTTCGTTTTTTCAATTCTATTGTAGCGATTCGTTGCCCCTTCTGGTCAATATTAAAGAGTGCCGCCATTAATTCAATATAACGCAAATTTAGCCTCATTTTCATGGTGTCATCGGGTACAAATGTGCTTTTAGTTTTCGATTCCATAATTGAAATCACATAATTTTTAAAAACTGAGCTTGTAAAACTGGTTACGGTAATAGAATTAGTAGAGCTTGCTCCATTTGAATCCAAACTAATAGTATACAGGTCTTCTGCAAACTTAACTCGTACGTCAAATAGAGTTTTACCAATAAGTAGTTCTGTTGTAGCTTCTTGAGCCATACTTGATAAATTACAAAAAGTAAATATCGCTAGCCCTATGATGGTCGCAAAAAGCTTAGTTGATTGTTTGGTTTTCATGATTTTAGACTTTAAATGAAAATATATTTTTCAAATGTATGCCTAGACTTTCAATCTTTTCTTCACCATTTTCCGTGATATTTTTTAGGGGTAATTGAATCCGTTTCGCCTCCGCTCAAAGTCCATTACAATGGTGCTAGAATAAGGACTTTTCATAGAATTCCGGCCATTGAAAGTTTCGGCCACTGAGCGGAGCCGAAGTGAGCCGAAGTGTCCGAAATGCGCGTTTTCAAAGTCAACAAAAAAACACCAAACAAAAAAAGGAACCATCTCTGGTTCCTTTTTTACTATTAATATAGAAGTCCTTACTCCTCCACTACATCTTCATTGTGTGGTGTTTCAGCCTTTACGGCATCTCTATGGCAATGTTCACTCTGACCCGAATGACAACCATGTTCAAAATGTTTGTAATGTCTTGGTCCTACCGTGGCATAAAGTGTTCCTATGGTAACAATAGCGGTAACTGCGGTGATAATTTTTCTTCTTTTCCAATTCATAATTGTTGTATTAAGTTCTTGTTATTTATTTTGAGTTCTTGACCAGCCTTTATGGCAATGTTGGTGAGAATCGTTGGTTTTAAATTGTTCGTAATCTTCCTCGGTCATAGATCTTACGCTATCGGCAAATGCGAGTTTGCGTTCGTGAAAGTTTCCTCTACTCATTCTACCCAAAAAGAACATGGGGATGAGCATAAATGGAACGAAGAATAGAAGTAAGAATGTAGGAATAAAGAACAAAAATGTTCCAATTAGTATTCCTTTTCCGATGGTAAATAGCATTGATTTTTTCATGTTGTTTTGTTTTATTATTTAATGAATATGATTCGTTTTTATTGAAGACGAAACACTTCTTATTTTACTTTAAATTAAAATGAAATAAATTGAACTGGTTGATATGACTCGTTTCTGGGGTGTTAAATATAGGTGGCTTTACTTCATAAAAAATCCCCAACGGGTCTCGTTGAGGATTTTTTATGGAATCATTTCCTAGTTTGGTTAATTACTTTTTTCAGTTTAAGCTCATCAAATTACCATCAAAATAATCAGGTCTGCCATCCGGGTTTTTGAGTCGGTCGTCATCCATAACGAACCCTTTAATCATAAACTCTTTTAGGTTTCGATTTGCCCAGATTCTAAACTGTGTACCTCGTTTGCTTCGTACTCTAAAACCAATGGCTAGAATCATATCTAACGCGTAAAACGTAACACTATATTCTTTACCATCTGCGGCAGTTGTAAAGTAATTCTTTACAACTGAATTCTTATTTAACTCATTATCATTTAATATATTAGATATATGTTGACCTATGTTTTGTTTAGAGGTGTCAAAAAGTTCTGCGAGTTGACTTTGATTCATCCACACGTTCCCATCTTTGGTATACAAACTAACGGCCGACCTGCCATCTGATGTATTGTAAATGATAATGTTTTGTTGCTGATTTGGTTTCATTATAGCTAAATTCTGATGCCTTTTTTGAGTCAAGAAAATTACGTATTATTCTTTGTGCATTGTTCAAATTTTCAACGAAAATATAAAGATTTTTCAATTATATCTGAGACAAAAAAAATCCCCAACGGGTCTCGTTGAGGATTTTCAAAGAAATTTTAAACTCTTTTAGCGTTCACATTTCTCTTTAAACTTTGCTTTAAACGCCTCTTTTTCTTCAGCGGTCATGTTCATGAATTTGTTTTTCATCGCGTTTCTCGCAAAAGGTGGCTTCTTCCCTCTTTTGTTAAAGTTAAACCCGGTGAATAAGAGCTTACTTAATAGTAATAATCCTCCAGCTTGCCAATAGCTTATCGTAATCAACCCGAAGATTGTTGGCATTAACCAGTTCCATAGCACCATGACTAAAGCTACCATTAATGCGCCACCCACTAGCATGAGCGGTATAAAGAATAACCGTTTTGCTTTCCAGTTGTGTTTTCCAGTTGTTTCCATAGTTAGTTATTTAATTCGTTATATAAATAGGCCAGTTTATTGTTCAGATGTTTCACTGCGTAGCCCTTTCTACTAATAATTGTTTTTATGTTTTCGCCTCTTTTATCGGCTATTTCTTGAAGGGTGTATCCTTCTATTTCGTTCAATTCAAATACCTCGCGTTGTTTTATAGGTAGCTCCTGCAAAGCTTTGTTGAGTTCTTCCCAAAACAGTTCTTTGAAAAATGCATCTTCCGGATTGTTGGAATCATCTAATAAAAGAATGTCTTTAAAACTCACTTCTCCTTCTTCATTCTGATACTCGAAGTCTTCTAACGATTCGGTTGACTTTTTGCGATATCCATCCACAATTTTGTTTCGTGCTACGCGATACAACCAAGCCCCAATG
Organism: uncultured Flavobacteriales bacterium; assembly: GCA_963974475.1. Lineage (GTDB taxonomy): Bacteria > Bacteroidota > Bacteroidia > Flavobacteriales_G > Salibacteraceae > CAJXZP01. The sequence goes on along the minus strand of CAXBCR010000015.1, from coordinate 25,295 downwards.
TTTTCGAGTTCTTCCACATCATTTAAACGGGTAAGTTGATACCACACGTCTTGCAAAATATCTTCCACATCCTCTTCTGAGTTCACTTTTTGACGCACAAAACCAAGCAACTTGTCGCCAAATTGCTTTACTGTTTTCGTGATTGACCTCGACTTTTTTTCCGCCATTGTGCGATCCAAAGTTATACTCATACCCTTAATGACGTATGAGGTTCTCATTTTACTTTAAAATAATTGAAGAAAAATGTATTTATTTAATTAATAAGGTCTTAGTGTCTGCATTATTAATCAAGTTACACTTATCCACGGATATAATGAGCCTAAATTTCGATTCCACCCTACTTCCATTTCCTCAATACCAGGTTAATATCCTGCTTCACGTCCTCCCGGATGGCACGTTTTGTTTTGCCTTTATTAAACTGATTATCATAATTGGTTTCCGCATGACGAATATGTGCTTCTACGGCTCTATCAATCATTTCTTCATCAAATTGTTTGGCGTTGGCTGTTCTACCTACTCTTCCGCTGTATTTTTCACAGGCATGTTCCGCAATTTCTACTTCTCTATTCTTGGGGCAATTAGGATAACGTAGTTTGATGGCTTTTGAAAATTCTTTAATGTAAATGATGTCGTCTGCGGCTCGTTTAACTGCTGCCTTTTCGTTTGATTTCGCTCTTTTATCGGCATCATCCGTACATTCTTGACGGGCTAATTCTATGGACTCTACTTCCACATATTGTCCTCTGCGCTCAAAGCGTTTGCGTCTCTTGTTCCATTCATACACCACTCCGCAGTAGCTAGAATGCTTCTTGGACCTTCGGGTCATTGCGGCATCTCCTGGAGGCAAAAAGGCAGCGTTTTTATAGGGCGAACAAGTAAAACAAGTGCCTTTATGATTTTCTGATTCGGCTACAAATTTTTCGCCCAGTCGTACTGGCCTTTTGCAACGTTGGCAGCTTAATGTCTCCTTTTTAGTGAGGTAAATGTTTCGAGAAAATTTATCCATTTTGCATGATTGCTTTCGGTGGCTGCTATTTATTTGACTACAAATAAAAGGATTCAATAGGATTTGCAGCCTGCTCGTGAAAATATTTTTTACAGAAGGATTATTACCCTTAGACGTGGCATTTGACCTAATATTTCGAATTACATTTGGCGCAGCTAAAAGAGGTTATTATGACAAAGAAGGAAAAAATGCAGCTCAATCAAAAATTGGGACAAGTGTGGATGGAATTACGTGCACTTAGAAACTCGGACAGAAAAAACATCCGTACAGGAAAGGATTGGACTAATATCTTAGCAAAACACCGTGCGGTTATTGAAAGCAATCAGGAGTTAAATGACGCAATTTTAGCTAAATACCCTACAAAATTGGAAGAAGTAAAGAATTTACGCTACACCTCGGATATTGAAAAATCTATTGCTTGTTTGAATGCCATTTCGCCTACAGATGGCTAATTAATTGGAAAAATAACCTGATTTATTATCATTTCATGGGTCAAAAATAATTTTACATTTGCCCCAAATTAAAAAAATAAAAATTATGGCTGAAGTATTACCTCCTTGTCCTGAATGTAAATCAGAATTCACTTATGAAATGGGTGCGTTAATGGTGTGTCCGGAATGTGCACACGAATGGAATCCGGATGATGAAGAACCAACAGGTTTAGTGGTTAAAGATTCAAATGGTAACCTGCTCCAAGATGGTGATTCGGTAACTGTAATCAAGAATTTACCCGTAAAAGGAATGCCAAAACCCATTAAATCTGGAACGAAAGTGAAAAACATTCGTTTAACGGATGGAGACCACAACATTAAATGTAAAGTAGATGGTTTTGGTTCAATGGAATTAAAATCTGAATTTGTAAAGAAAGCGTAACTTTCGTTACTTCAACAATATAGAAAAAGAGCCAATTCATTAATTGGCTCTTTTTTTTGTGCTTTATATTCGAGCTATCCTACCCAATGCATTTCTTCTTTTTCTTCATGCATATACGTCTTAATTAACTCAATAACATCTGCTTGTGTTGATTCACCTTTATCTTTAGCGTACCATAAATGCAATGTTTTATTGAATTCCGACTTATCCATAACGGGATATTGCTCTTTGTACTCCTCTACCCTTTTTTGAATAGCTAAAGGCCGAGGACCAAAATGAGGTGCGCTCACTCCTGTTTCGTTGTTTACCGCCACCATTACAGGAATAGCCATACCTCCATTAGTCAAGTAATTTGACATAATATCAGGATGTTCATCCCGCAATAAAATTTTTAAATCTATATTTTGACTTTCATTAGCCATTTTAGCCAATACCGGAATGATTTGAGATGCATCACCGCACCAACCTTCGGTAATAACATACCACGTCCATGTACCTTCTATTTTATCTAATTCTGATTTTAAGCTTTCGGAAGTTTTAAAAATCTTGTCCCATTTTTTCATTCGTTGAATGCTCATTTTGGTACTTTCCACCAGCACTTCCATTTGCTTAGGTCCTGTATTTAAACCTTGTTGGTATAAATCGAATACCATATTCTTATATTCAGAATAAGAGTAATACTTTTTAGCCTGTTGGATATCTAAAACTATTTTGTTCATTGGTTTGTTATTGAATTGCAAACGTACATATAGCAACCGTTATCCATTTGTATTAGCGCTTACATTTCCATAGTTTTTCATCTTGCCCTTGCCGTACCACTTGCGACAAGATTCATTTATATTCGCCCAATGAAAATTCTCCTTACCGGGGCGACCGGCTTTTTGGGCTGGCGAACCTTAGAAAAATTAGTAGATTTAGAGGAGGTAACTTCCATTATTGCAACGGGGCGTAGCATCAAAGCCACGCATTATGTGGAGCACCCAAAAGCAATCTACATTCTAGGCGATTTATCGGATGAAAACTTTGTAAATAAATTAGTTACGGATGTGGATTTCATTATTCATGCGGCTGGATTATCTTCCCCTTGGGGTACCGAAAAAGAATTTATTCAAGCCAATTTAATTCCACAACAACTGCTCATCAAAGCGGCTAAGGATGCGAATATTAAACGGTTTGTATTTATTTCTACCCCAAGTTTATACTTTGAATTACGCGACAAATTTCAAATTAAAGAATCCGACCCGTTACCCAATCCATTTATCAACCACTACTGCTCCACCAAGCGAAATGCAGAAATAGCGCTAGAAAAATCTGGGATTTCGTATGTAATTCTACGCCCAAGAGCACTAACTGGGCGTGGCGATACGGTGATTATGCCGAGATTAATACGTGCGTGCGATGAGGGGAAATTAAAAGTAATCGGAAACGGGCAAAATTCAGTAGACTTAACCGCTGTATCCAATGTGGTGGATGCCATTTTATTGGGATTAAGTGTAGGAGAAAAAGGAATCAACAAAACGTACAACATTACCAATGGAAGCCCAGTAAAACTTTGGGATAGCATTGCGTACCTATTACCTAAAGTGAAACGAGAAATGCCGCAAAAGAAAATTCCATTTAGCGTGGCTGTGAATATAGCGCGGGTATTAGAATGGGTATCGCGTCTCACTACCCAAAAAGAACCTGCATTAACCGTGTACAGCATCGGTATTTTAGCCATGAATTTCACTTTAGACATCTCCAAAGCTAAGAAATACTTGGGCTACCAACCCAAAGCGACTTCGGCCGAGGCGCTGGATGAATTTGCCCAATGGTTTATGGAAAATGAACAAAATCACCCCAAATCGTAGGCATATTAACCGTTCCTTTCTTGATTTTTATAATACGTTTGCCGCTCAGCTAGGTAGCATTCATGAATGATCTAATAGATACGTGTTTCACAAAATTTGCAAAGGATATTTCGTCTATTGCCACCCCCACTTCCTTCACCTTTCCATTTTACTATGAACCACATGAATTGAGCGTGTTAGCTGCGCAACAATTACAAACTGAATTGGAAAATAAACCGGATTGGAAACACGATTTTGGACTAACGGAATCGCGCCAAGTAAATTCAGGTAAAATGTTTGGAGTTTTAGTGGTTCAAAAACCAAATGGAACCATTGGTTTTCTAAAAGGTTTTTCTGGTAAATTGGCCAATACGCCAAAGCCAGCGGGTTATGTTCCTCATATTTATGACTTGCTGCCGGGTAATAATTTTTTTGAAGTAGGGATGCAAAAAATAAATGCAATAACGGCTCGTATTCAGGAAATTGAAAAGCACCCAGCATTTGAATCCAAACAGATAGAACTGGATATTTTAAAGAAACGTGCGGAAACAGATTTAGATAATGAACGAACTCGGTTACAAAATGACAAAGCAATTCGATTGGCCTTACGAAAGACTCAAAAAGAGCGCCTATCTGAAGTCGAATTTGAGGTGTTTAATGCGAAATTGAGTGCTGAGAGCGTTCAGAAAAAATTCTACATCAAACATTTAGCCCAGCATTGGGAAGAAAAAGTAGCATTGGCCACCCAAGAAACCCAGGCGTTCTACCAAGAATACGAAGAATTAAAAAAGGCCAGAAAACAAGGCTCCATCGGCTTGCAACAGCAAATATTTGAACATTACCAATTCTTGAATGCAAACGGAGAAACCTTGGACCTGATGCAAATTTTTGAGCAATTGGGTATTCACCTACCTCCTGCAGGTGCGGGCGATTGTGCTGCTCCGAAGTTGCTTCAATATGCATTTAAAATGGGTTACAAGCCCCTTTGCATGGCCGAGTTTTGGTGGGGACAATCACCCAAATCAGAAATTAAAAAGCATAAAAACTATTATCCTGCGTGCACAGGTAAATGTCAACCTATTTTGGGGCACATGCTGCAAGGATTAACTGTTGACCCTAACCCTATGCAAATGCAACCAGAAGCGAGTCTGCAAATCGAAACAGTGTATGAAGATGCGCATATTTTGGTTGTCAACAAACCATCGGGGTTGCTATCCGTACCTGGTAAAGCGGTGACCGACAGTGTATCTACCCGATTAAAACGGCAATTTCCAAATGCTACCGGACCACTAATTGTGCATCGATTAGACATGCCTACTTCTGGAATTATGCTGATTGCTAAAACATTAGACATTCATAAATCGTTGCAGAAACAATTTATAAAGCGTACCATCAAAAAACGCTATGAGGCCGTATTAGATGGGGTTTTAACTATTGAAAAAGGCACAATTGACTTGCCTCTTCGGGTGGATTTGGATAACCGACCATTTCAATTAGTGTGTCACGAACATGGAAAAAGCGCTCGTACGCATTTTGAGATCATTTCCATCGCTAATAATCAAACGCGCGTGTACTTTCACCCTGTAACGGGTAGAACGCACCAATTGAGGGTTCATGCGGCTCATAAAGATGGTTTAAATATGCCCATTGTAGGCGATTCTTTGTACGGAATAAAAGCGGATAGATTACATCTACATGCAGGATGTATCCAATTTACGCATCCTGTTACGAACCAAGAAGTTACATTTGAAGTGCCTGCCCCTTTTTAATTCTAGATGGTAAATTGTATTGTGCGAAGCAATTATTAAAATACCTTTGGGCATGGCAGTTATTTTCGCACCAATTTTCGTTTTATTTTCATTGTTTACTCTTGATTCGTTTACAGAAAAAGCTGTAAAACAAGCTAATAATCAAGATAAATCTAGAATCATTGAAGTCACCATTAATCCCTATAAATCGGTAACAAATGGCGCCTTTTCTAAAGTTATGGTACTTTCATCTCCCGATTGTTGGGTAGAATATTTGAATGGATTTGATTTTAAATGGGGACATCAATATCTACTTCGATTAAAAGAAACCACGCTAGCGCAACCGCCTATGGATGGTTCAAGTGTGGAATTTGAGTTACTGAAAGTATTGTCCGACTCACTCGTACCGGCCGATTATAGTTTTACCATGTGGCTTTCGCGCGATTTGTATTTGGGCCCCGGTGACGAGCAAGAAAGTAATTTATCGTATATCAATGATTCTACTTACCGTTATATGGACCAAGTAAACCTGATTTTCGGTACCGATAAAAAGGAGATAATGGACCAAGTTTTACAAAATAACAAAGAAATAAAAGGGCATTTTACCATTGTAAACGAGCATACGATTCGCCTAAAATAGCTTGTCGATAAATTTTGTTACCTTATATAATTAATTATGTTAATAATATAATTTACAATAGATTAACTCTCATTACCTAAACTTAAATTAGCAACATTATTTTCTATCTCAAATCGTCTTAACCTAACCTACTTCAATTATTTCTCGTGTTTAAAGTTGAGGGTCCCCATTAGTATTCATTTTAAAAAACCGAGCTATGAAACGATTATTTATAATTGCCGCCACCCTATTATCCATACTTTCCATAAATGCCCAATCAACGGGTAGCATACAAGGCAAAGTCACCGACCATGAGCGGTTAGAACCTTTACCATTTGTAAACTTGATTCTTTTTCAAGACACCGTACAAGTGATGGCCGCTCAAAGCGATTTTGATGGTAATTTTACGTTCACCAACGTAATCCCTGGGACTTACGACCTGGGCGTAAGTTCCGTTGGTTTCCAACCCATTAAAATTAGTGGAATTATCATTTTGAAAAACGAAACCAAATTTGCGGATGTGAAAATGAATTCATCATGTATTGAAATGAAAGAGTTTGTGATGACCCGATACAAGAACAAAATCATTGACAAAGGCAATACCGTAGTAAAAACCACGGTATCTGAGGAGGATTTTTCTAACATGGCCTACCGTAGCGCTCCGGGGGTTGCAAAAAATACCGCTGGTGTGTATAGTACGGATGATGGAAGTAACATGCTAAATATTAGAGGAGCACGGAGTGAATCCAATTACTATTACATTGACGGAATGAAGGTTTTAGGTTCTTCCAATCTTCCGGGTTCAAGGTATTATAACCCAAGAACGCCTAATATTCAAACGGAAGAATACAGTGCTTTTGAAGATAACCGCTTTAAAAAAGTGAGTCAAAATCCACTATCTACATTTAGCGTGGATGTGGACCATGCCTCTTATACCAACGTGAGGCGGTTTATTACCCAAGGGCAACTTCCGCCTGCGGATGCGGTGCGTATTGAAGAAATGGTGAATTATTTTAGCTACGATTATCCACAACCTGAAGAAGGTCAACCGTTTTCAATTACCTCCGAATATACCGATTGTCCATGGGATAAAAATCATAAATTAGTGCATATTGGAATTCAAGGCAAGGAGATTGAAATGGAAAACGCACCAAGCAATAACCTCGTGTTTTTAATTGATGTTTCGGGCTCCATGAATTCTGTCGATAAATTGGATTTACTCAAAACCGGAATGAACCTGCTGGTTAACCAGTTACGAAAAGAAGACCGTGTAGCCATTGTGGTGTATGCAGGCGCTGCCGGATTGGTGCTACCTTCTACTTCAGGTGCGGATAAAGAAACCATTTTAGCGTCTATCAGTCAATTAACGGCTGGAGGTTCTACGGCAGGCGGAGCGGGAATAAATCTAGCCTATCAAGTAGCCAAAGCCAATTTCATTACCAAAGGAAATAACCGTATCATTTTAGCCACCGATGGCGATTTTAATGTTGGTGTATCCAGGCATTCAGATTTGGTTTCTTTAATAGAAAGCAAACGAAATGATGATATATTTTTATCTGTATTGGGTTTTGGTACCGGAAATTTGCGCGATGCGACCATGGAACAATTGGCTGACAAAGGAAACGGCAACTACAATTACATTGACAATGCGCTGGAAGCCAAAAAGGTTTTTGTATCCGAATTAGGCGGAACGCTGATCACCATTGCTAAAGATGTGAAGGTACAAGTGGAATTCAACCCTGCACATGTAAAGGGTTACCGATTGATTGGTTACGTGAACCGAAAATTAAAAGATGAAGATTTTAATGATGATACCAAAGATGCGGGTGAAATTGGCTCGGGACATACGGTGACGATGCTGTATGAAATTATTCCAGCAAATTCGGAAGAAGACGTATTTGATATTGATGCGCTAAAATATCAAAACCCAAGTCTAGACCCAGCCCCTGCGCAAATGGTGGATTTGGCACACGAAATTCTAACCGTTAAATTTAGGTACAAAGAACCTACGGGTAAAAAGTCAAAGTTGATTTCAAAAGTGCTATATGATACCCAAGTACCCCTTGAAAATGCTTCAGAAAACTGCCGTTTTTCGGCATCTGTAGCCTCTTTTGGAATGCTATTACGCGATTCAAAATACAAAGGAAAAATGGGTTACAACTCCGTAATAGACCTAGCCAAGGAATCTAAAGGTAAAGATGAGGATGGCACACGTTCTGAGTTTATTCGATTGGTTGAAATGGTAGCGGTATTGTAGATGGAGAATTTACATTAATTGAAAAATGCCTATTTGCAAAATCAAATGGGCATTTTTTTATTGATTTTTCAAATAAATGTAAAGCGTGAGGTACTCCCTATTGGAAAAAGGTATTAAATAGATTAAACTTGCAATGACAAAAAAAACATAACTTATAATTCAAATTTAATTTAGTATGAAAACCTTCAAAAATTTTACTTTATTCGTTGCTTTGGCTGGAATAATTTCTGTGTCAAGCTGTAAAAAAGACGCCACAAATACACTTGCTTCTGGTGAAGCTTGTTTTAATGTTACACCAACCTCTGTTGATGTAAATGGAACTGTTACTTTTAGTAACTGTTCTAATAATTCATCCAGTTATAGTTGGGATTTTGGTGATGGAAGTAGCTCGACTTTAAGTGAGCCCACCCATTCCTATACAAGTTCTGGTACTTACACAATTAAGCTAACAGCAAAAAATAGTGATGGAGTTGGAGATTCTGTATCTAAAACGGTTACCGTGAATGACAAAATTCCAGTAAATCTGATTATTAATTCCATAACACTTACCAAATGGCCTGCTACAAATGCTGGAGCTGCATGGGATAACAGTACTTATCCAGATATTTACCCAGTAATAATTCAAAATTCCAATACCATTTATACAAGCACTATCTATTACGAAAATTGCGCCCCAGGCGGTTCATTTGTATATGGAAATGATTCTGGTCTACCTGTAACTATTGGAAATTTAAACGACAGACTAAGTGTTGTTTTTTACGATTGGGATGCCCTAACTAGCAATGATTATATGGGTGGAATTGAATTTTCACCGACTGCATTTCATGTTCCTGGAGTGAAAGATATGACAATTAGCTTTGGTGATTATTCGTTTGTTTTAAACGTAAGCTGGGTTTACTAATAACAGCCATTTTGTAGGATTGAAATATTTTTGTAATCAATTCATTTAACAATTTTGAACTAGGCTCTGTATCTATCTGTTACAGAGCCTTTTTTATTGTCTTAATTCATTACACTACCTGAAATAAATATCATTTACATGCCCTTAAACATATTACATTTTGGATACACCTAATTTCCCAGGATGCCCACCCAACAACTCAGCCGCTTCCATCACCACCATGCGTGCATCTGCATCAAAATCGTAAACCAATTCTTTTAAAGCGCTAATTCTGTTCCGGTCGATGGTGATAAAAATAATGTGCTTGTTTTCACTAATCGTCAAGTCTTGTCCTTCCACAATAGTACCAGTAACCCGCAGTAATTCGGTGATACTTTTACTCAATTGCTCCAAATTTTTATAGGAAGAAATATGTACAATTTTCTGCGTTGGGCGCCCGGTAAGCACCAAATCCACCAATCTAGAAGCGGCAAAAATGCTAATCATACTCCATAGCGCTAATTCTACACTTTGAAATACCAATCCGGCAGAAATCACCACTACAGAATCCAATATTAGAATAACTTGTCCTGTTTTCATATCCAATTTAGATGTAACAATTTTAGCAATAATGGTTCCGCCACCTGCGCTTCCACCTCCTTTAAATATCAGACCTAATCCAACTCCCACCGCTATTCCGCCATAAAGGGTAGCTAGCAATGGGTCGGTACTCAATACGGGTAAGCCAACCATTTCGGCCAATACATCCACAAAAACGGCAATTAAACCAATGGCTGTTATGGTTTTTAACGCAAACCATTTACCCAAATATTTCACGCTCACCACCAATAAAGGAATGTTGATTAAAAACATTAACCCACCAATGGGAACTGATATAATATGATGCAAAACAATGGCTAAACCGGCCGTTCCACCCGTGGCAATATTATTTGGAGCCAAAAAGCCTACCATTCCGATAGCCAATAATAAACTGCCTAAAAAAATGAGGCTATAATTTTTGAGTTCAATGCGATTTTTTTTCCTTACAGCTTCGTTTACCATTTTGCAAAACTACCTCTTAAGGAGACTTAAATTTATGACCTAGGTTAGATTTAGGGAATAGGCGTTTTGTTAGAACAGCGTTTTTTATTGACGGGTAGGTTAAACCAAAAAAAAAATTGGGCATAAAAAAAAGCTGTTCCACGAATAGAACAGCTTTAACTAATTGATTATAAATCTATTTGTCTAATTTTACTTTTACCGCATTCAGACCTTTCATTCCTTTTTCTAATTCAAATGTCACCATGTTATTCTCAGAAATTGAATCAATGGTACCACTCATGTGCACAAAATACTTTTCGCCATCGCTCATATCTTTAATGAAACCATAGCCTTTTGCATCGTTAAAGAACTCCACTCGTCCTTTGTGAACTGGGTCAATTTCTTCGGCTGGCTCACGAGAAGCAGCACCAATAACAATACTTTCTACGTCCACTTCCAGTTTCTTAGCTGGATCTGGTGGTGTATCCACTAACTGTCCAAATTCATCCACATAAGCAATTTGGTCTTCAAAAGATAGTCCTTTTTCCTTATTGTTTTTGCGTTCTGCTTTTAAGGCTGCCTTTTCTTGACGTTTTTTTAAACGTTTTTTCTCTCTTTCTTTTTTACCAAATGTTTCTTGTGACTTAGCCATGCGGTTTTCTGATGTTTTTTGTGAGCTGCAAATGTACTATTTTAATTGAAACAACGTGTACCTATAAAGGGCTAACTAGATGTTTTTTCTTTCCATTGGAAAGCATAATTGAAGTAACCCACTTATTGACTATTTCTTATGGTCGGCAACACCATACTAACTTTACCATTATTTTTGCAGCATGTACCAATTTCCAATACAGTATCACGAACCATTGTTTCGGCCACCAAGCGAAGGAAAATCACTTATTATCCAAATCACTTTGGGTTGTTCATGGAATAAATGTTCATTTTGTGAAATGTACACCTCTAAAAGCTTCAAAGCGAGAAACGAAGCCGATGTTTTTAAAGATATAGATACTTTTAAACCCTACTCCGACCAGATTCAAAAAGTTTTTTTAGCCGATGGCGACCCATTGGTTTTGTCTACTGCACGTTTATTGCGCATCCTCGAAAAACTAAATTTTACGTTCCCCAATTTACGAAGAGTATCTACCTACGCCTCTCCTAGCAACTTATCTAGAAAAACAAAAGCAGAATTAGAATCACTCAGAGCAGCCGGATTAAACTTGTTGTATGTGGGAATAGAATCTGGTGACAGTGAGGTGTTACATGCTATTCAAAAAGGCGAAACTTTTGAAACCACCATCGAAGGTTTAAATAAGTCTAAAGCCGCAGGTATGGATAGTTCGGTTATGATTATCAATGGCGTGGGCGGAACAGAATTGACGCATCAACATGCCTTAAACTCTGCCATGGTGTTGAATGCTACCCAGCCCAAATTTGCATCTACTCTGGTTTTAACCGCCCATAAAGGATTAGAACACTATAAAAATCGGTACTTAGGCTCGTTTACCCAATTAGATTCAATTCAACTTTTTCAAGAAATGAAAGTATTTATGTCGCATTTAGAATTGAACCAAACCATTTTTAGAAGCGATCATGCATCCAACAGTTTAATTCTAAAAGGAATTTTAGGTCGAGATAAAGAAAGAATGATTCAGCAAATTGATGATGCCATTAAAAACCCTAATTCTAGTCGCTTAAGACCTTTATCAGGAGGATACTAGTCCTAAAAATATTGAATAAATACCGTTAAACACTTGATAATAAACACTCAAAATTCAACCCTAATAATTCAACACTAAAGCCTTATAGCTAAAATTTCATCGTCAACTGCACTCGTTTTCTAGCTAAATCAACCGACAGAACCCGCACCTCCACTTGTTGATTTAATTTAACCACCTCATGAATATTGGTTACAAACGTGTTGGATATTTCTGAAATATGCACCAATCCAGATTCCTTAATTCCAATATTTACAAATGCGCCAAAGTTGGTAATATTGTTAATCGTTCCTTTTAATTGCATTCCTTCATACAGCTCGTCAATACTTGCTATATTATTGGTTTCCATTTCTTTCAGTGCTTTTCGCGGGTCGCGAGTGGGGCGTTTTAATTCGGTCACAATAAAATCTACTGTCAACGGATTATACTTCAATTTCAATGATTTCACCGATGCGTCATTAATCACTGATTCGTTAAAAAGAGCACTTTCTTTCACCTGATTCAGTTGAGCCAATTCCTTTACAATTCCATACGATTCGGGGTGGATTATGGTATTATCTAAAGGGTTTTTACCATTTTCAATACGTAAAAAACCAGCAGCTTGTTCATACGACTTTTTCCCCATCTTAGGAACCTTAAGCAATTGTTTTCTTTCGGTGAAATTGCCATGTTCAGCGCGGTAATTCACAATGTTTTTAGCGGTAGTAGTACCTAAACCAGATACATACGCCAAAATGGGATAGGATGCAGTATTCAATTCCACCCCCACATGATTTACACAATGCTCAACCACTTCGGTTAATTTTTGCTTGAGCAAAGGTTGGTTTACATCATGTTGATATTGCCCTACTCCTATTGATTTCGCATCAATTTTCACTAATTCGGCTAAAGGGTCCATTAACCTACGGCCAATGGAAATAGCCCCACGCACAGTCAAATCGAGCTCTCCAAATTCCTCTCTCGCTATTTCTGATGCCGAATAAATACTAGCTCCAGCTTCGTTTACAGAGAATACCTGCACATCCGTGCCTTTAAAAGCCGTTCTACACAACTGCTCGGTTTCCATTCCAGCCGTTCCATTTCCTACAGCAATGGCGCCAATTTTGTATTTAGCAGCCAGGGTGGTCAATGTTTTTTCCGTTTCTATTCGCTTATTTTGAGGAGGATGTGGAAATATGGTGGTATTATGCACAAAAGCGCCATTTTTGTTCAATACAGCTACTTTGCATCCCGTCCTAAAACCCGGGTCAATGGCAATTATGTTCTTGGCTCCCAATGGAGATTGCAACAATAACTGCTTCAGGTTTTGCGCAAATACAGAAATAGATTCCAAATCAGCTTTTTCCTTTAAGGCTTTTTTGATTTCCGACTCAAAATTGGGTTGTAAGATGCGTTTATACGATTCGGAAATGGCTTTATCCACGTATTTATTTGCGCCATAATTCCGACCCAAACCTCGCTCAATATTCTCTTGGGCTCTTTCTGAATCTACTTCAACTTTAAAGCTTACAATCCCTTCTTTTTCCGCTCTAAACAAGGCTAATACGCGATGAGAAGCCATTCGAGATACCCGCTCTGAAAAATCAAAATAGTCTTTAAACTTCTCACCTTCTTCCATCTTTCCCTTTTTAACTTTAGCAACCGATTCCGCATTTCTTTTAAATTGTTCGCGGACTCTCTCACGCACCCACGTATTTTCAGAAATCCATTCTGCCAGGATATTCACTGCTCCATCCAAAGCCTCTTTTTCCGAGCCGATACTGCCTTTAACGTATTGATACGCCTTATCCTCAATATTTCTTGAGTCGTTTTGCTGTTGAATGAAAATGGCCAAAGGTTTCAACCCTTGTTCTATCGCTTTTTGCCCTTTAGATTTTCGTTTTTGCTTGTAAGGCAAATACAAGTCCTCTAGAGCAACAGTAGTTTTACAGCTTTCAATTTTGGCTCGTAATTCAGCAGTTAGTTTCCCCTGTTCTTCAATGGCATTTATAATAGTTTCTTTACGTGCAATAAAAGAATCCCAAAAGGCTAGCGTATCTTTAATAGCCACCAATTGCACCTCGTCTAGGTTGCCCGTCATTTCCTTTCGGTAACGTGCTATAAAAGGGATGGTAGCCCCTTCTGATAAAAGGCTCAATACCTTTTCAATGGCATTTTTAGGAATATTTAGCTCGGTACTTAGTTGCTGGATGATGTTCATTTTTTAATAAATTATTCAGATACAGAAGCAAATATGAGTCTTATTGTATCCAAAAAAACGACTGAATTCAATGTTTTTTTAACCAGTTATTTTTAACCTTTGTTGATAAGGTGGTGGCGCATTCTTTCCCCTAAAACACATCTCCATATTTATCATTAAAATTTACCTACAAAACTGTATTTTCGCGACACAAATTCCCGCTACAAGCGGAATAAATATGAGTTTATGCAAAAGTTTGATTTAAACGAATTTCCAAAATCGAGTCACCAAGAGTGGCAAGAAAAAATCATTGCAGATTTAAAGGGAAAGGAAGTAACCTCTTTGAATAAGGAAACACGTGACCATCTAAAAACGGTACCGAACTATACATCGGAAACCGCACCCAGTAAAGAAACTACCCAATTTATTCACGAAACCATTAAAAACGGTTATGAGCGTGAGAGTTGGTATATTAATCAAGAATTTAATTGTCGCAAACCAAAGGAGGCCAACCCTCGAATACTTACGGCATTGAATGCAGGAGTAGATTCTATCAAAATTAGCGTACCTCACGATGTAGATTTTGATATTTTGTTTAAGGATATCAAACCCGAACATATTGAAATTAGATTTAAAAATGCTACTACGGATTTAATTTATAATTATTTCCAATGGTCTGAAAATCAAAACTACAACACTACTCTATTTGAAGGAACATTTGAAGTGTTTTATCACCGTATTGATTCCTTAGATGAACGAATAGAACTCGCAGAAAAAGTGGCTGAGTATTTCCCTAAAATGAGTCTGGTCAACGTAAACGGAGACTACTTTTTTAATCAAGGAAGTACCAATGTGCAACAAATTGGCATAAGTATTTCGTTGGCAAACGAAGTGTTGGAAGAGTTAACATCCAATGGCATCTCCGCTCAAAAAGCGGCAAATCTGATTAGTTTTAGCATGGCTACCGGTGCCGATTTTTTCAGTGAGATAGCCAAATTCAGAGCATTTGCATCGCTTTGGGCTATTGTTTTGAAAGAGCATGGAATTGAGAATCATCCTACAAAAATTCATGGCATTACCTCTACTTGGACGCAAACGGTGTTAGACCTAAACAATAATATGTTGCGTAGTTCCACACAAGCCTTGTCTGCGGTATTGGGCGGATGCCAATCAATTACGGTTACTCCATTTGATGCAGCTATTCGTAGAGCAAATGACTTTTCGGATAGAATGGCCCGTAATACCCAAATCATTATAAGAGATGAAGCTTTTGCAGGCAAAGTGATGGATGTGGCTTCAGGGTCTTATTTTATTGAGAATCTTACCGTTGATATTGCCGAAAAAGCATGGGATTTATTTCTTGAAATAGAGTTTCAAGGCGGCTTTAAAGCCAATATGGAAAATGGCAATATACCTACTTGGATTTCTAAAAGCCGAGAGGAGGCTTGGGAGAAAGCCAAATCGGGAGAAACCACCGTTTTAGGGGTCAATAAGTTTCCGAACGGAATGGAAAATAAAGAAGCGCTATTTGCCGAAGTAAAAAAGAATAGAATCAAAGGATTGAAATTATCTGATGGAATTGTAGGAGAATAAGATAATGGCTAAACTTCAAAAACATAATTTCTACACACAAATAGTAGGTTTACTGCAATCTGCACAAAGTCAGGTTCTCCGTACAGTAAACCAAACAATGGTTGTTACCTACTACGAGATAGGTAGAAAGATTATTGAAGAAGAACAAAAAGGTTATGAACGTGCGGAATATGGAAAAGCTATTTTAAAAGAACTATCAAAGGTTTTAACCATTGAATTTGGCAAAGGATTTTCAGTGAGAAACCTCGAACAAATGCGAAAGTTTTACAGGGTATACTCAAAACCGCAAACACTGTCTGCGGTTTTTCAAAACACTGATAACATTCATATTACATCATCAATAAATGAAGTTTCAAATAATTCAACCCAAACTGAATCAAATCAAAATAAGCCAAATTTCAATTTAGGTTGGTCACATTATTTAACCCTAATTAGGATTGATAACGAAGATGAAAGGAAGTTTTACGAGATTGAATCTGCTAAAAACCATTGGAGTGTTCGTGAACTAAAAAGACAATATGATACTGCACTTTACACACGTTTAACACTAAGTAGGAATAAAGAAAAAATAAAAGAACTCTCTGTTCTTGGGCAAATTATGGAAACCGCTCAAGATGCCATCAAAGACCCATTAATTCTTGAATTTCTGGGGTTACCTGAAAATTCCGACTATTCTGAAAATGAATTAGAACAAAGAATAATTGATAAGCTGGAACATTTTTTATTGGAGTTAGGAAACGGCTTTACCTTTGTAGCTAGGCAAAAGAGAATATCATTTGACGACAAACATTTTTACATTGATTTGGTGTTTTATAATCGATTACTGAAGAGTTTTGTACTTATTGATTTGAAAATAGGAGAGTTAAAACATCAGGATATTGGGCAAATGCAGATGTATGTAAATTATTATGACCGAGAATTAAAACTAGCGAATGAAAACAAAACTATAGGAATTATACTTTGCCAAAATAAAAGTGAATCTGTAGTTAAATTCACCCTTCCAGAAGACAATAAAACAATTTTTGCAAGTCAATACGAAACAGTATTGCCTAGTAAAGATGATTTAATGCAATTAATGGAAGATCCCGCTCCTTACGGAAAACTTGATAAAGCGCATAATGAGTAATCCATCTCCAAATACCACTCCATTAGTTCAAGACGTTAAAAAACTCATTGAACAAAGCAAACAGGAAGTTGCCCTGTCGGTTAATGCTACTATGAGTATGCTGTATTGGCAAATTGGGACAAAGATTAATGAAGAGGTTTTGAATAATGAACGAGCGGAATATGGGAAAAATATTGTTTCCATTTTGGCTTCGAAACTGGTTAAGGATTATGGCGCTTCCTACTCTGAAAAAAATATGCGTAGAATGATGCAATTTGCGTCATCATTTCCAAGTATTGAAATTGTCGTATCACTGATACGACAATTAAGCTGGACACATATATTAGCTATTATCCCAATCGAAGACCCTTTAAAACGAGCGTTTTACATAGAAATGTGTAAAATGGAAAAATGGTCGGTTCGCACCTTTAGAGAGCGTATTAAGTCAATGCTTTACGAAAGAACTGCGATTAGTAAAAAGCCGGATGAAACCATAAAAAACGAACTCGAAGCTTTAAAGAATACAGAAAGAATTTCACCCGATTTGGTGTTTAGGGAACCGTATTTCCTAGACTTCTTGAATTTAAAAGACACCTTTAGCGAAAAGGATTTAGAATCGGGAATTGCAGCTGAACTACAACGTTTTATTACTGAATTAGGAACTGATTTTGCGTTCTTAGCTCGACAAAAACGAATTTCAATAGATGCCCTAGATTACTACATCGATTTATTATTCTATCACCGTAGACTTAAATCTCTAGTCGCTATAGACTTAAAAATTGGAGAATTGGATGCCGCTTACAAAGGCGAAATGGAATTATACTTGGGCTATTTAGAAAAATATGAAATGATGGAGGGTGAAAATCCACCCATTGGATTAATTCTTTGCACCGGAAAGAACCCGGAACACATTGAGTTATTACAATTGCATAAAACAAATATTAAAGTAGCCGACTATTTCACCATCCTACCTTCTAAAGAAATATTACTTGACCGATTTAGGCGAGCCATTGAGTTGGCTAAAAACAATATAGACAGTAGAGATAATTAATTAGAATTTTACAACATGCGAAAATCATTTGCACATATCGACATCAAAAAAGCTTTAAAAGCATCCCATACGGGAAGGGCTAAAGCTACAAATGAACACGTTTGGAAAGCTCCGGAGCAAATTGATATTCCTCGGGATATGGATGCTGTGGTAACTGGTCCTGCTCCTCAAGAAGGTTATGTGGCTGGAATTCCACCCTATTTACGCGGTCCCTATTCTACCATGTATGCATCTCGCGCCTGGACAGTTCGTCAGTATGCCGGTTTTAGTACTGCAGAAGAGTCTAACGCCTTTTACCGTAGAAACTTAGCAGCTGGACAAAAAGGGTTATCGGTTGCGTTTGATTTAGCTACACATCGCGGCTATGATTCTGACCATGAACGTGTAGAAGGTGATGTGGGTAAAGCTGGGGTAGCTATTGATTCGGTAGAGGATATGAAAATCCTATTTGACCAGATTCCTTTAGATAAAATGTCGGTTTCCATGACCATGAATGGAGCGGTACTACCCATATTAGCATTCTATATCGTGGCCGCTGAAGAACAAGGAGTCACTCCTGATTTGCTTGCAGGTACGATTCAAAATGACATTTTGAAAGAATTTATGGTACGGAATACGTACATCTATCCACCAGCACCATCGATGCGAATAATTTCGGATATTTTTCAGTACACAAGTAACAAAATGCCGAAGTTTAATTCCATATCCATTTCGGGTTATCACATGCAAGAAGCAGGTGCCACAGCCGATATTGAGTTGGCCTATACCCTAGCCGATGGATTAGAATATGTCCGTACAGGATTAGCCAATGGTTTGGATATCGACCAATTTGCACCGCGTCTATCCTTCTTTTGGGCCATTGGAATGAATCACTTCATGGAAATAGCAAAAATGCGTGCAGGGCGCTTAATTTGGGCTAAGATGATTAAACAATTTAATCCAAAAAACCCAAAATCATTAGCACTACGGACGCATTGTCAAACTTCAGGATGGAGTTTAACGGAGCAAGACCCGTTTAATAATGTGGCCCGTACCACTATTGAAGCATTAGCCGCAGCTTTGGGAGGAACCCAGTCATTGCACACCAATGCATTGGATGAAGCTATTGCATTACCCACCGATTTTTCGGCACGAATTGCCCGTAACACACAAATTTATTTACAGGAAGAAACCGGAATTACCCATGTGGTTGACCCATGGGGTGGTTCCAAATATGTAGAATACCTAACCGAACAAATTGCAGATAAAGCTTGGGCTTTGATTCAAGAAGTGGAAGAATTGGGAGGAATGACGAAAGCCATTGAAACCGGTTTACCAAAACTCCGTATTGAGGAAGCTGCTGCGCGCAAACAAGCCCGTATTGATTCCGGTAAGGATGTCATTGTTGGTGTGAACAAATTTCAAGTAAATACAGATGATGAAGCATTAGAAATTTTGGATGTGGATAATACGGCTGTTCGCTTATCGCAAATTGAACGGATTAACCAAATCAAAGCAACTCGCAATACGGAAGCTTGTACCAAAGCATTAAAAACATTGGCCGATGCGGCTAAAAACAATACCGGAAATTTATTAGAACTTGCGGTTAATGCAGCCAGGCTACGCGCTACCTTAGGAGAAATTTCATCTGCTATGGAACAATCATTTGGAAGATACAAAGCCACCACACAATCGGTAAAAGGAGTTTACTCATCGGAAGCTATGAACAACGAAACATTTAAAACTGCTATCGCCAAAACGGACGAATTTGCAGCTCTTGCAGGAAGAAGACCTCGAATAATGGTCGCCAAAATGGGACAAGACGGGCATGATCGTGGAGCAAAAGTTATCTCGACTTCATTTGCCGATATGGGATTTGATGTAGATATTGGTCCATTATTTCAAACCCCTGCCGAGGCCGCTAAACAAGCTGTTGAAAACGATGTCCACATACTTGGAATATCTTCTTTAGCTGCAGGACATAAAACACTTGTACCTCAAGTAATTGAAGAGTTAAAAAAACTAGGAAGAGCTGACATTATGGTCGTTGCTGGAGGGGTAATTCCACAACAAGATTACGCGTTTTTATATGAAGCGGGTGTACTCGGAATTTTTGGTCCTGGAACCAACATTTCCAAGGCAGCCATTGAGATTTTGGACATTTTAATTGCCGCTATAAAACAATAACCATGTTTGGAGGATTAAAAGAAAAACTCAATGTTGGAAAAGAAGAGTTAGCCAAACGAATGGAAGATGCCTATGTTCGGTCCCATTCACCAAGCAAGCTCATTGAGGTTATTGCCAATGGAAACAGAGCGATAATGGACATAAAAATTTCGGACGAAATTTATGAGGACAAAGAGCAGTTTGAAGACGAATTGGTTATTACACTCAACAAAGCTTTGGAACAAGCAGATTTAATGAATCAGGAAGAATTAAAACGGGTAATGAAAGACCACATGCCCAATATTCCAGGATTAGACGGGCTTTTAGACTAATAACATGGAGAAATTTTCAGCAGAATTATTAAGCATTGTATTTTCAACGGTGTTTTACGCCATCACTTTGATTCCTGCTTTTGTGGTAGGCACTTATATTGTGGGAAGAGAAAAGGAAAAGCGTTTTAGCGCAAAGCAAATTATAGCATTTGCTATTGCACTTATTCCTTTTCTATTTTTCGCGATGAATTAGGATTCACCGCTACCTAAAACACTCGGAATAAATTATCTAATTTGATTTATTCTAATTCCTAAATCACGTTCAATCGCTTTTAGTTTACTGATTTCGGCAGAAGTTACAAAGCTAATAGCCATTCCCTTTTTGCCTCCTCGTGCAGTACGTCCGCTACGGTGGGTATAAAACTCTAATTGAGATGGCACATCATAATGCACCACGTAACTTAATCCTTCAATATCAATTCCACGTGCAGATACATCGGTAGAAACCAAAATTTGAAGATTGCTATTTTTGATACCACGCATTACCCGGTCTCTATCTTTTTGATGCATATCTCCTTCCAAGGCATCGCAATTGTAGTTCTTAGCTTTGAGTTGCTTAGCCAAGGTTATAGCGGTTTTTTTGGTAGTAGTAAATATGACACCTCTCGCCTTTCCTTGCGATTTTAGAAATTGAAGTAACATATCCAATTTATCGTGTTCACGAACTACAACAAACTGATGTTCAATATTTTTATTAACTACTTCGGCTTTACTAATTTGAACGTACTCCGCATCTGCGCTTAGGTACTCATTAATAATACCTCTAACTTCTTTTGGAATAGTAGCGGAAAACAACCAAGTTTGTTTCTTTTCAGGGGTCTGACTTAAAATGGTTTCTAAATCTTTCTTAAATCCCATGTGAAGCATTTCATCCGCTTCATCTAGAACTACTGTTTTAACTGATTCTAAGTTGATTACCTTACGTTCTAATAAATCTACCAATCTACCTGGAGTAGCAACCAAAATATGAGTGGTTCTATTTAATCTAGCGAGTTGTTTAGAAATATGCTCGCCTCCATAAACAGCCTCGGTAAAGATTTTATCGGTACCAAATTTCGTGAAACGAAACAATTGTTTAGCAATTTGCTGGCCCAATTCTCGCGTAGGACTCAAAATTAGCGTTTGAATCTTGTCGCTGGTGGGGTTTATTTGTTGCAAAATTGGCAAACCAAAAGCAGCGGTTTTACCTGTGCCGGTTTGAGCTTGCACCACAATATCACTCTTATTTTTCAATAAAAAAGGAATCACTTGTTCTTGTACCGGTGTAGGTTCAAAAATGTTTAATTCGTTTATTGCTTTGATATAGTTAGGTTTTATCCCTAATTCTTTAAAACTAGCCACGCTATTGTATTTTTAATTATTGCAGCGGCAAAGGTAGTTTTATTGATTGTTTAAAAATTTTTATTTAGGGTTGTTTTGTAAGCAAAAATGTGTCCACCACAAATACACAGATGAATGGTGCCTTTTGGGCATGAATTTATTTGAAATTTTTTAAGCTAAAACTCAAATCCAAAATTAACTAAACAAGCCTAAAATCCTTGCGTGGGTTGCACCTGCTCCATATTCGTTAAAGTCGGCATCGCGAAAACGGATATTTCCATGGCTATCCAACACCTTTCTAATTTCTATTTTTAAAACACCTTGTCCAACTCCATGAATGACCACAAATTCGGAAACCGATTTTTCAATACACGATTGAATAAACCGTTCTAATCTTTGAATCTGAATTTCTAGCATCTCCCCATTTGTAAGCGATTTAGGTTTATCTACCAACTCGTGAATATGCAAATCTATTTCTGGAAAACCACGTGAGTTGACCTTATCAAACACCTCCATTGGAATATGCATTAGCACTTCTTTCTTACCGTTTACGCTACCCTCCTTCAGCAGATGTTCAAACGAACGTTTATCTGCATTATGAACTACCTGATTATCATTTACTACTTTAATTAAATGGGTGATGGCATAATCAAAAGGGAAACCATCCAGCTCAACGGTAACCACATTGTTACTCTTAAACCCGGTAATTACCCCCTCACCTTCTTCATCCAAAATCTGGACCTTATCACCTATTCTAAATGCCATTTTGCAAATTTATTCAATCTCTCATCCTAGCCCTAATTTGTAATCGTAATTACATTTCAATTAGTTTAATCCTTATTTAATAGATATCTTGCCAATCGCACATTATCATTGTCAACCAAATTAAAAATCATTACTTAAATAAAGGCATTACACCTCTGTGAACTATTGGACGCAGTATTAAACCGTTAAAATATTCACTATCATATTAATAAGTTTAATTTTAACGACTTATCTACAGTCAATTTTTGAAATTCATCCATTTAAAGGAATACACTATGCAGGAATATACAAGTACAGACCAACAACTTCATCGGTTGAGTCAAATCATTGCAAAAGCAAATAGGACTTTTGTACCTCAAAAAGAAGACGATAGCCATACCAATTTAGCTTTTGACTCCTTAGGAAACAGAATTATGGGACATTGGTTTGAGGCAAACAACGGTAAAATAATGCTTACTTTAAACCTAACCAATCAAAGTTTTGAGTGGATTGACCAGAAACAAAAAGTTTGGGGAATGTTTCCTACCGCTGGAAAATTACCGGCCGATATAGAAAATGAAATTTCTGCATCCATGGCTGGATTGGGTTTAAACGCGGTAGGCTTTACTCAAAAAATGCACTACGATATACCTGAATATGGATTTATGAACGAACCTATCCCGGAAATGAGCGAGGAAGACTTATTAGAGTGGGCAAATTACCGTTTATTAGCCAACGAAGCCTGTGCTGCCATCCTTACCACACTGGGAGTAACTGGCGAAATAAGAATATGGCCACACCATTTTGATACTGGAATTTATGTTGCCGCTAACGAAAATATGGGAATTGGATTTGGATTAGCGATGGAAGACCAAATGGCTGGCGCACCTTATTTATATATGTCGGGGTATCCTACTTCTGGAACCTTAGACTTTTCATCCGTAACAGAACTTCCTTTTGGCAGATGGGAATTAAGCGAATATTGGAATGGGGCAATCATGCCGCTCAACGAATTAAATGAAGCGCCTTATGCCGGTGGAGCATACATGGTAACCGCTTTAGATTGGTTTTTGGAGCAATAACCACAACAAATAAAGAGGTGTTTGCTCATTGACGTTTTATCCACCTTTATATAGCATTTTACAAACACTAAAATAAAAACAAATGGAATGGTACGGTCCGCTCACAGTTTTACCCGCAGTTGCGTTATTAATACTCTCTACCTCTAACTTTATAGGTTCGCTCAATTCGGAAGTCTTCCAAATGGAACAAATGAAAGATGTAAAGAAGGAAATCATTATTCTTAAACTGGGACAATTAAAAAGACTAGGAATCGCTATGGCACTTTTATATATCAGTTCCCTCCTATTTTTGGTAGCCGGAATATCTAAAGCCATTTTAGAATCCGACCCATTATTAAATGGGTTAATGATTATCGGAGTACTTTCCACCACGCTTGCTTTAGGTGTTTTACTTATCCATTCTTTAAAGGCAGTTTCTATCCGTCAAAAACACCTTAATATATAGTAGCAAAGGGCTAAGCGATATTTACACCTCCAAACCTGCCGAAAACTCAAAATTCAACAATACGCTATAACCCTTGATACGACTGTAAAACTGCCGTAGTTATTAACAATTGTTAGTAGTTTTCAACAATTTCGCCCATTTTGGGATGAATTCCTTGCTACAAGCGAGTTATAGCATATATTTGGACAGAGTTAAATAAATTATTAATAACCTCTTAATTAAAATTATTATGAATAAAGCACAATTAATCGATGCAATGGCTGATGGAGCTGGTATCTCAAAAGCAGCTGCAAAAAGTGCATTGGAAGCATTTGTTGGCGCAACAGAATCAACTTTAAAATCAGGTGGACGTGTTTCTCTAGTAGGATTCGGTTCTTTTTCTGTTTCTAAAAGAAACGCTAGAACTGGTCGTAATCCTCAAACAGGAGCGGAAATCCAAATAGCAGCTAAAAACGTTGTTAAATTTAAAGCAGGTTCTGATCTTTCTGGATCAGTAAACTAGTCTTTACTTTAAGAAATTAAAAGCTCTTACTTTTGTAAGAGCTTTTTTTATGCCCTGAAATCGCAAACCACAAAATCGTTAACTTTGCTTCCTATGAAAATTAAACTAATTGTTATTGTTTTACTCCTCCTTCCCTTTATGGGGTTTAGTCAATCCAGCACGCCTAAAAAAAGTAAAAAGGAATTGAAACTGGAACAAAAGAAGCAACGAAATGAAAACCTACACCGAATTCACGCTCTGCTGGAAAAAAAATCTTGGGTATTTAAAATTGAATCACTTCACACATTGGATGCTTCCATCGTATCTCTCTTACCCGAAAACAATTTTCTATTTGTAAAAAACAATATCGCCACCCTCCAATTATCTGTTGCGGAATTGAGCATGTTTGACCCCACCCAACTAAACGAAATAATGGTGGATGGAGACATTGTGACGTATCAAGTAGAATCATTTAGAGAAAATCAAGCTGTAATTTGTCAAATCCATATCAATAATCCCAATAATGCATTGGTAAGAGTGCACATTTCTGCGATGTCGGACGGACAAACAACCGTAATTTTCACTTTAAATAGCGGTGTAAATTTCACATTTTCAGGCATTATCGAAACAACGGATGGAAAGCCAGTGATACCAGTTATTTCGGAGGAATAAAAAAAGATATTTTTTTATAAAAAAGTTGCTTGTAAACTTAATTTTAGTTGTACTTTTGGCTCACCGAAACGAAAGGGGTTCGGCACTAAGTTGAAAGGCTTAAAAATTGAAATTTTGGTTTGGTAGTTCAGTTGGTTAGAATACCTGCCTGTCACGCAGGGGGTCGCGAGTTCGA
>CAXBCR010000014.1:0-81686 GCA_963974475.1 uncultured Flavobacteriales bacterium | reverse complement strand
TTTAGTCTTTTAAACCAAACTTAGCGTCAACCTATGCTATGAAAGGACAATTTTTTCTAAAAGCAAATACGTAAATTGAATGTCAAGGTGCGACTAAACGAAAAGCAATCATGGTCGCGCTTTGACTAGACCAGAATAGGAAAAACCAAAAACTCAAATTAGATTCTCCGGACACTGAGCGGAGCCGAAGTGCGCGGAGCCTTTGCCAAACTATTTCCAAAGTTGCAGGATTCTTTGAATAAACTTTGGCAAAGTTTTATAAACCTAAACCTTTCTTAGAAAAATCAAAATTCCGTTTTTCAAACTCTTTTTTTTTACTTCATCATTCAACATTCCTTGTTCTACATTCAAAACCAAAAACTCAAGTTTATGGCTCCGCCCACTAAGCGAAGCCTCTGCAAAATAAGCAACACTCTATATTCAATAAACAATAATCAATGGTTATTGTGGTAGTCTAATACTTTGAGTGTTTTAGATGATTTTTGATAAGCTTTTTCACTTCAACATTCTTTGTTCAACATTCCTTGTTCGATATTCGAAACAGAAACCTTCAAATTAGCATCTCCGCCCACTGAGCGGAGTCGAAGTGCGCGGAGCCTCAGAAAATATACGTCCTGAAAATAATTCGAAATGCGAATCTAAGGTTCAGATATAATATACATCGGTAAGCAAATTTCTAAAAAGCCATTACCCAAAAAAAAGGCACAAAAAAAAGTCGCTCTGAAAACTATCAGAACGACTCTCTTTTATGTTATTCAATTTAGACTAGATATCCATTCCGTCTAAAACTTCTTTTACTGCTCTTACCGCTACAGAAGATTCTTCCAACAATGCTTTTTCATCGTTATTCAAATCTAATTCGATAATTTTTTCAATTCCGTTTTTACCTAGAATTACTGGAACACCTAAATAAATTTCGTTTTGATCGTACTCTCCAGTTAACCATGCGCACACAGGGAAAACACGTCTTTGATCCTTCACAATAGCTTCTACCATTTGAGCAGCTGCCGCACCTGGAGCATACCATGCAGAAGTACCTAATAATTTCACGATTTCACCACCACCTTTTTTGGTGCGGTCTACGATAGCTTCTAGCTTGTCTTCGTCAATCATTTCTGTAACTGGAATTCCACCTACAGTAGTATATCTTGGAAGAGGAACCATCGTGTCACCATGTCCACCCATCAATACTGCTTGAATATCTTTTGGAGAAACATTTAATTCCATAGCTAAGAAAGAACGGTAACGTGCAGTATCTAAAATACCAGCCATTCCGAATACTTTACTTGAATCAATACCAGCAGTTTTAAATGCTTGGTAGGTCATTACGTCCAATGGGTTGGAAACAATAATAATTTTAGCATCTGGAGAATATTTTATTACTTGCTCAGTTACCATTTTCACGATACCTGCGTTAGTAGCAATTAAATCATCACGGCTCATCCCCGGTTTACGTGGAAGTCCTGATGTAATTACCACAACTTCAGATCCTGCAGTTGCTGCGTAATCATTAGTTACACCAATAGTACGAGAATCGTACATGTTGATTGGAGAAGTTTCCCAAATATCTAGCGCTTTACCTTCGGCAACACCTTCTTTGATATCTAATAAAATAATTTCATTAGCCACTTCGTTATGAGCTAATACATTGGCACAAGTTGCACCAACATTTCCGGCACCTACAACGGTTACTTTCATCTTGATTTATGTATTAATGTAGTTTAAAAATCTGCAATTTTTTGCTGGGTCAAATGTAGCCTTTTTGATCACTCAAAGAAATGATGAATGTTATGTTTTAACAGATTATATAAATCTATTCAAAATCACCTATTTTTACCGTCCATTTTAAAGAGATGCTGTGTTAAAAATTTACTTACGGATTCTAGTCGTTTCCTTAGCTGTGCTGTGCTATGAAGGACTAAATGCCCAATCTATTTCGGGACCAATAGACCAACGAATTGTTGCGATGTATGGTCAAACAAGACTGGATGAATTACTCCAAGACCAACCTGAATACATCGACTACCTAAATTTCTACGTTAAAAATGCATTTTACATCCTTGAAAATATACCCGAAAAAAAACTAGAAGGGAGCCCTGATATATCAGAATTGGTTTTTATCACTTCCGGAAAGTCGGTTCAAATTGAAGATATTGAAAATCTAAATATTTTACTGATTTCCTTAAAAAGGAATAGTAACGAATATTACACCTACAAAATCGGAAATACAGGTAAGGCAATTATTTTTAGAGCCCCTCAGGATATGTTGGATGATTACAACACGACAAAAAGAGTAAAGGCAAGACAATGAAAAAAATAATTCTAATTGCTTTTATACTGGTTTCAACCATAAGTCATGCGCAGGTAAATGTGATGGCTACCGACAGTATTAATACTTGTGTGGGTACCTTTGAATCTAGTTTGCGCTATGGCGGACCTACCGGTACAGGAGCTGGATATGCCAATAGTGAGAACTTTACTAAAACCATTTGCCCAGGGTCTGCAGGATCTATTGTGGCCATTGATTTCACCTCATTTGCCTTAGGTGCAGGCGATATGCTCACCGTATATAATGGGAGCAACACAAGCGCTCCCTTGTTAGGTGTGTATGACGTAACCAATCCATTAGTCGGGGTTATAAACGCCATGTTAGCTACGAATAGTGCGGGTTGTTTAACCTTTGTTTTTGTATCGGATGCTGCGGGTACTGCTGCGGGTTGGGATGCTACGATTTCTTGTACAATTCCTTGCCAACAATATGATGTGGTTATTGACACTTTAATGCCCGATACCAATGCCCAAGGTTTCTTGGATGTCTGTTTTCAAGATACAAGCCTATTGCAGCTAAAAGGGGTATACACCAATAATAATCAAAACTACCATCAAGCCGATAGCACAACCACTTTTTATTGGATGGAAGGCACGGATACCTTAGGAAATGGAAATCCGTATCAATTTTCGCCAGATCACATTGTGGGTGGAGAAATCCGAGTAATTGCGGTGGATACCATGGGGTGTGTTATGGATCCGAATATTACGTTAACCTATAGAGTAAGTACCATTCCTAGTTTTGTAGGGACGCAAATGGTAAATGATACGATATGTTTTGGAGATACAAATTTTTTGAAAATTCAAGTAGCTCCTACCAATTTTAATAACATAATTCCGCGACAATTAGGTGTGTATACCGCTTTGCCAGATAAGCCGAGTAACAGTCCTGCCATAAGTTATAATATGAATTTGGTGTTTACCGGATTTGCTACCGGATTGAATATTACGAATGTGAGTCAATTGGACCGTATTTGGGTAAATATGGAACACTCTTATTTGGGCGATTTATTGATTCAAATAAGATGTCCCAATGGTACTACTGCTATTTTGAAAGGGAATACCGGAGGTGCAGGACGATGGCTTGGAGAGGCGTGTGATAACTCTCTTTTAGTACCGGGCGTAGGTTATAACTATGAATGGAAACCAACGGGGAATAGTCAGTTAGATATGGTTACTCATTCCGGTACATGTGTGGGATGTCCAAGTGTGGCAAACCCATGTGGCGGATTTAATGGCACCACATTACAAGCCGGAAGTTACACTCCAGTTCAGGCATTGAGTAGATTAGTGGGATGCCCGTTAAATGGGCAATGGCGGTTGACAGTGACGGATAATTTGACTCAGGATGACGGATTTATTTTTTCATGGGGTATTGATTTTGCATCGTCCCTTTACCCGATTAATCAAATTTCGTATACCCCCGGAATTGATTCCGTATGGGTAGCACCGGCTAATTCAGCTCCATCGGTAACCAGCATGAATGCCACTGCCGATACGATGATGCTTGTTCCGCAAATTGATAGTACCACTTTTTGCTATTCTGTGAATGTATTGGATAGTTTTGGTTGTGTACATGATAGTATTTTTTGCTTTTTCGTAAGAGATAGATGCGACCCAGGGTGTTATAATCCATCGGGTCCGTTGCTTACAGAAACCAAAGTTTCGTGCGCAGGTGGTACCGATGGGCAGTTGAAAATACTTCCTGATACAAATCAAATCCCGTATCCATGGACCTACATTTGGTCGGATAGTAATGGAACGATTTTGCAAACCACCCTAAGCGTTTCGGTAGCAGATTCGCTATCAGGTTTACCAGAAGCGGCTTATTCCGTAGAAATTATAGATGGCAATGGCTGTGCTAGTAATTGGACCTTCAATTTAGGTACTATTCGGGCCATGCAATTGGCCGTTCCTACCATTGGTCAAACCAGTTGTGCCTTTGTGCGATGTGATGCCAGTGCTACGGCAAGTGTCCAATTTGGTACTGCACCATATTCCTACGCTTGGTCAGGAGGCGATTCCACACTTTCGGCTAGTTCACTTTGTGCCGGAATTAATGTGCTAACCGTTACTGATTTTCATGGCTGTGTGGATACCATAAGTTTTACCGTTACTGAACCGCTGCCTATATCTGTCACCGGATTGGGCGACACCTTGATATGTGTTGGAAATACAACCGATGTGTCAGGAATAGCTTCTGGCGGTACTCCTCCTTATACCTATTCTTGGGCTGGTGGATTTGGTAATATGGCCAACGTGAATGTGTCGCCTACGGTAAATCATCAGTATGCTATTTATGTTACGGATACCAATAATTGCCCGCCCGATACCGCAACCATACAAATTGATGTGCGCCCACCATTACAGGTGGATATGTTTGGCCCCGATACCCTCTGTTTGTATGATACGGTTAAGTTAAAGGCTATTGCGCATGGAGGAGATAGTATTTATTTCTACACTTGGGAACAAGGAATAGGTAAGACCTCCAAAGTAACGACTAGTGTCACTACTTCTCAATATTATTCGGTAACCATTAATGATCAGTGTAAGTCAAATACCATCGAAGATTCAGTATTTGTTCAAGTGGGTGGATATCCAAAATTGGGTGTGGACATTTCACCCGGAGATACGGTTTGTCTGGGCGACCAGGTGTTGTTAACCGCCCAAGGAATAGGTGGCGATGGGAAATATTCTTATGTATGGGATCATGGAGTAGGCTCAGGACCTGTACATATTGAAGTTCCTACTCAGGCTACCAAATATTCGGTAACCGTAACCGACCAATGCCTAACTCCTGCCGGTATTGCCAGCGTGATAGTGGAGGTTGGAAATTTTGAAGAGTTTGAAGCCATGGTAGATACAGTCGTAAATTGCGACCCGGGCACGTTTGTATTTGAGTTTGATACCGTAAATCCCAATTTCCATTACCGCATAAATTTTGGAAATGGTTATGAATTGGTAAATCCATTAGAACCTATTTCAAGGTCGTTTACCGTGGATGGATGCCACGCTATCAAAGTAAGTTTGGAAACCAATTTGGGGTGTGTGAGCACCAAAGAATACCCGTGTATGTTTACCATCTTACCTACACCGCAAGCGAGTTTTGATTTTAATTCACATCATCCAGATATTTTGCAGCCATTTGTAGATTTCTGGGATAATAGTATCGGAGCCGATTCATGGACTTGGTATACGAATGACACCGTTTTGAGTAAACACGATAAGTTTACCACCTCTTTCCCAAAAGAAGGTTGGTACAATATAAAACTGGTGGTGAGTAACTCGTATGGCTGTACAGATTCTACCAATACCGATTTGCCTGTCGCATTTAAAACAACCTATTATTTCCCTTCGGCTTTCACGCCAAACAATGATGGGGTAAATGATGTATTCAAAATTGAAGGAGCTGGAATGAAATCGGAAGATTTTGTACTGCAAGTGTTCGACCGATGGGGCGGAATAGTTTTTGAATCGGGTTCGATTACCCAAGGCTGGAATGGGAAATTCAATAATACCGGAGATCCATTAATGAGCGGAACTTACACCTATAGTTACACCTTGCGTTTGCACGATGGTAGAATTATCACCGATTTTGGTAGTGTTAGCTTGATTAAATAGATTGGGTGATTCTTGGTGACTAGGTTAGCCTTTTGGTTATTGCTAAGCCTACATTTTCTGCATTAGCCATTAAGTTTCGTAAGGATGGCTATAGTTCGAAATAAGGTTTTGAATGAGAAACCATGAATTGACTTAGGCTGAAATTAACAGGAAATGGGTGTGTGCAAATAAGCAACACGCATTATGCAATTTGATAAAAACTAGGTAAAAAAACAATTACTCCGCGCTATTCCACTCGGTTTCTTGTGTAAGGATACTCAGATACTTAATGAATTCCTTTAGATTTTCTGGGTAGTCATAATACGCAGTCACCTTTTTTTTCCGTGTGCCATCGTTAAGGTATATCACGGTGGTAGGTAAATCGGTAATGTTACCGGTGTACTCATCTTCTAATTCAAAAAAGGACAATTCGTTCGCTTTTTTGAAAATAGCTATCATTTGTTCGGGAGTTAAACCCGCAATAAAATCGCCTTGTTTTTTGGTGTGTCGGTCTGCGTGATAAGTAGCGTGCCCTTGCCCGTAAATAACCATTTTATGCACTGGGCAGGTACCAAAACAAGCGGTTTGCTCAAATGAAATAGCTACCTGGTCTTTGGCTAATTCTAGGGTTGGAGGAGTAGGGGTGGTTTTAACTTCCACCACTTTTCTTTGAAATGAACAAGCCGATAATACCAGAACTAGAACAGCCCAAACAGAAGTGATGGAAATTTTCATAAATTTATTTTTGTCTACGTGATTTGCGATTTTGCGCTATTTCTTGTGCTTCATTCATTTTATCCAATTGCTTGGCAAACATTCCTTTTTTCTTCGGTTTTGTTTTGTTTGCTTGCAATTTAGCATGAATTTTATCTTCATTGATAAAGAATTTCTTGATGACAAATTGTTGCCCCATGGTTACCATGTTGGCTGCAAAATAATACAAGGTAAGACCCGCTGCAAAACTGTTTAAGAATACAGCCATCATAACAGGCATCATCCACATCATAATTTTCATTTGAGACTCCTGGGCACCGCCCATTCCACCACCCATACTCATTTGAGAGTTGTTTTTGGTGTAGAAAATCATTGAAATGGCCATCAATATAGTGAATCCACTCACATGATCTCCATACATTGGTATAGTGAATCCTAAGTCATAAATAGAATCGTAAGCAGATAAATCATCCGCCCATAAAAAGCTTTTTTGTCTCAACTCTAACGCAGCCGGGAAAAAGCGGAACATGGCATACAAAATTGGCATTTGAATCAGCATGGGTATACAACCCGCCATAGGGTTTACACCTGTTTGTTTGTACAAGTCCATGGTGGCTTGCTGCTTTTTCATTTTATCATCTTCCTTAAACTTGCTATTGATTTCCTCAATTTCGGGTTTAAGAACCTTCATTTTAGCACTACTCAAATACGTTTTGTATGTAATAGGCGAAAGCAATAATTTAATGAATACCGTAAGAATCAAAATGATGATTCCGTATGAAAGTCCAGTACCATCCAGTACATTAAATACCGGAATCACAAGAAAGCGACTCACCCATCCAAATATTCCCCAACCCAAGTCAATTTGCTTGTCAAGGTGTACGCCATATTCTTTCAACATGGAGTATCCGTTTGGACCTAAGTACATATCCATCGCAATTCCGCCATTGTTTAATTCGGCATCAATTTGTGCATTTAAATCCACAACGTAATCCTTGGACTTAAGTGTTTTGCCGGTTAAAACGGTGGTGTTTGCCTTGAACTTATTATCTGAAATCAAAGCAACAGAAAAGAATTGTTGTTTAAAGGATATCCATTGACCCGGTAATTCCAAAATTTCTTCGCCATCTCTTCCTTCCGATACATAATCTACATCACCGTCATTAGTACGGAAAAATAGTGTGGTTTTTTGCTGCTCTAGCTTTAACCCTTTTTCTTTACTCAATGGTTTCATGTGCCAATTCAACAAAATGCTATTGTTGTTTTCGGCCACCACATCGTTCATTCCAACAAAGTTGATGGCATAACGAGACATATACTCATCTGGAAAGAAAGTATAACGTTGCTCAATATAGCGGCTATCATTTCCGGCATAGGCACGGTAAATAATTACTGTTGAATCAGTCTCAGATTTAGGTTCAATAACATTTACATCAAAGTAGAATTCAGATGCTTTTAATTGACGGCTTTCAAAATTAAAAGCAAAGTCTAGCATTGTTGAATCTTCCGTAAATAGATACAGCGCTGAGCTGTCATACGTATGGTAATCGTTTAGTTTCACCGAAACCATTCTACCACCTACATTACTAAAAGTTGTGGTGATAATTGGAGTAGTTACGGTGGTTAATGTTTCTTTACCCACAGCACTAGCAGCTAACGACCCATACCGAGATTGCAACGCCACATTTTGAATGGAGTCTGAGGTAGAAGATGAAGCAGAATCGGGAATTACCACCGTTTCAATTGGGGCAACTTCAGTAGCGTTTTCCACTACAGGTTGCTCCATAACTAATGCAATAGAATCTTGTTTTGCTTGCGCACGCATTTCGGCAATTTCTTCAGCAGAAGGCTGATTAGTATATTGCCAAACCATTAGGATACCTGCTATAAGCAGCATTCCTATAAGTCCTTTTTTATCCATTCTAGTTTTTTGAGTGCTGAATTACAGCTTTTACAAA
The DNA here is from genome assembly GCA_963974475.1 of uncultured Flavobacteriales bacterium. Classification (GTDB taxonomy): domain Bacteria; phylum Bacteroidota; class Bacteroidia; order Flavobacteriales_G; family Salibacteraceae; genus CAJXZP01. Next base: position 73,086 of record CAXBCR010000014.1, on the reverse strand, counting down.
TTCAATAAATAATGGGTGTGGGTTTGCCACGGTACTTTTGTATTCTGGATGAAATTGAACACCTACAAACCAAGTGTGAGTTGGTATTTCTACAATTTCAACTAATTTAGAAGCAGGGTTAAAGCCTGTCGCTTTCATTCCAGCTTTTTCAAATTGTTCTAAATATTCTGAATTAAATTCAAAACGATGACGGTGGCGTTCACTAATTTCATTGGATCCATACGCATTTTCCGCTATAGAATCTTTTTCTAGTTCACACTGGTATGCACCCAAACGCATCGTGCCACCCTTATTACTAATATTTTTCTGGTTTTCCATCAAGTCAATCACACGGTGATTAGCGTGGGGTTTAAATTCAGCAGAATCACATCCCTCCAGATTTAAAACATTTCGTCCGTATTCTATTACTGCACATTGCATTCCCAAACAGATTCCTAAAAACGGAATGTTGTTTTCACGAACGTATTTAATAGTTGCGATTTTACCTTCAATTCCTCGTTCGCCAAATCCTGGCGCAACTAGAACTCCGTGAACTCCTTCCAATATTTTGGCTGCAGCGGCATCAGTCATGTCTTCGGCATGTACCCAACGAATATTTACCTTACAGGAGTTACTTGCTCCTGCGTGATTGAATGCTTCTAAAATTGATTTATACGAATCTTTTAATTCAATATATTTACCTACTAAAGCGATTTCAACTTCCGATTCAGGATGTTTAATATTTTGTAAGAAAGCCTTCCACGTATTCATTTCAGGATTTTCATCAATAGGTAAACCTAATTTCTGTAAAACAACCTGATCCAATTTCTGGTCTTGCATTAATAACGGCACATCGTAAATGGTATCTGCATCGATAGATTCAATTACGGATTCGAATTTAATGTTACAAAACAGGGCTATTTTCCGTTTTACATCATCATTCAATTGGTATTCTGTTCTACATACCAAAATATCGGGTTGTACTCCTAATGAAAGTAATTCTTTTACCGAATGTTGTGTTGGTTTGGTTTTAAGTTCACCCGTAGTTTTTAAATACGGAACTAGCGTTAAATGAATAACTAAACTTCTTTCGGTGCCGAGCTCCCATCTAAATTGACGCAAAGCTTCTACATAAGGTTGAGATTCAATATCTCCAATGGTCCCTCCAATTTCGGTGATTACAAAATCAAAATTACCTGATTCACCCAGCGTACGGAATCCTTGTTTAATTTCATTGGTAATATGAGGGACAACTTGAACTGTTTTTCCCAAATAATCACCTCTACGCTCTTTTTGAATAACGCTTTGGTAAATTCTACCGGTAGTTACGTTGTTGGCCTGAGAAGTAGGCGTGCTAATAAAACGTTCGTAGTGACCTAAGTCTAAATCGGTCTCTGCCCCATCATCGGTTACATAACATTCGCCATGCTCGTATGGGTTTAAAGTACCAGGATCCACATTGATATATGGATCAAATTTTTGAATGGTTACGCGATACCCTCTTGATTGAAGTAATTTACCTAGCGATGCTGAGATAATTCCTTTTCCTAATGATGATGTTACTCCTCCAGTAACAAAAATATATTTACACTTCCCCGACATGCATTTCGTGTTAAAAACAACGTTTATTTACGGGGCACAAAATTAATATTAAAAGCCGATTTGGCGGGGAATAGCGAAACTTAATTTAACCAGTTTTTAATATGCTAAAACCAGTTAGCCATCCAGATTTAAACTATGTGGGTATTGCCTTTTATTGAGACTAAAACGGGCGTGAAAATCTAAAATTTCAAGCTTGCACCTATACTTGGAAGTAACGGAAGTTGGTTGACACGCGTAAAGGAGTTTTTGTCAAAATAGAAAATGTTTTCCCTATTTGTAACGTTGGTAATACCCGCATTAACTTCTAGTTTAGTGTATTGAGAAATCGCAAATACTTTGGATACATCAATGTCAAGTCTTCCGTAATCTGGTAACCTACCTTGGTTAATGTTAGCATACTTGGTTCCTAGGTTTCCGTTTGCAGTGGTGTAATCTGTGCCCAAACCACCAGAGAAATCAAATCCTTCAAAATAACCTTCCACTTGCGTGAATGGGAAACCAGAACCAAAGTTAAAACGAGCGTTTACCGTCCATGTTTTGTCATCTCCAAATTCATAACTACCCACTAAATTAACGTTATGTCGTCTATCAAAAAATGGTGCGTATTCTTGAAATCCATCCCATCTGCGCGTTAATCCTATAGAATAAACCGCCCAAAGACTCATGCCTTTGTGTTTGTAACTTAGTGTAAAATCCACTCCGTAGGCATATCCATCCTCTACAATGTAATCCTTTCTATAAATTTCAGGTTGTGCACGATTGGCAGGTGTATCATCAAATATCTTGTATCTGTTTACTCCGATAATCTGTAAATAGTCCTTGTAATATCCCTCCACATTTAAGCTGAATCTTTTCGTGATATCCCATTCTACACCTACAATGTAGTGAATAGATTTTTGAAGTCCAGAAGTAACGTCTTTTGTTTCTCCTTTTTGGTTGGTAAAAGTAGAAGGTAAGTTTTCTGGACTTGATAAATAACCGTTAAATAGGTTAACCACATCTTTGTTTGAATTAGAACTAATTAAGTTTTGAGAATACAAACCTCCTGCGGCCTTAAATCGCACTTTATCGGATACGTTATATTTCAAACCTAATCGGGGCTCAATAGAGAATTCACTAAGGGAAGAGTAAAATACCGCTCTTACCGATGGTTCAGCCACCCAGTTTCCTGCCACTAATTTATAATCAAAATAACCAGCGAATTCAGTCGTATTTTGTTTATCTCCAATCACCCTGTTTAAAGTGTTTATATAATTGAAATCGGTGGTCATACCCAAAATATCAATTCCATAACGAATGGCATTGTCTCCTTGAAAATTTGTGAAGTCTAATCCAACTTCAAACCCACCTATTTCTGATGAACGAAAACGGTCGCTTTCATTTTGCTCCACATAATAATTAGAAAAAGAAAAGTTTCCTTCTAATAGTAAAGGGGATCCAGTAGGTACGAGTACGAAGTTACCACCACCACCGTAAGAATTCCAGTCTAATTTAGAAGAATTGTAGTTCACCTTATCATTAAATGAAAATCCAAACATGTTGAATTTACTTCCGTTGGTACCATGAAATGCAATTTTTCCATATCCATCAATAAATGAATACGGAAGGCCTTCCCCATCATTTACATAGGAGTAAATACTTTGACTTGTTTTATCTAAATAAGAAGTTTTTGCAGCTATAACATACGTAATAGCTGATCCACCAATTTCGGTAGGTTTTTTTAATGGACCGTTAAGCGAAATTTTAGCGCCAAAAGTACTGGCTCCCACTTTTCCTTCCATTCGCGTTTTGTTACCGTCAATAGTACTGATGTTCATTACCGAAGAAATAGCCCCACCATGTTCGGCAGTAAAACCACCGGTACTTACATCCGCATTTTTGATAATGTCAGTTTCAAATACAGAGTATAAACCAATGGAGTGGAATGGGTTATATACGTTCATTCCGTCTAATTGAACCCTATTTTGAACAGGTGATCCGCCACGAATATATAATTGGCCTCCTTGGTCACCCGTGAAAACTACTCCAGGTAATACTTGTAGATATTGTGCAATATCAGCTTCACCACCTACCGATGGTAGTTTTTGAATATCTTTAACGCTTACTTTAATAGCCGAAACCTTCACCTCAGTTCGTTGTTCTTGTTTGGCTGCAGAAATCTCAAAAGCATTTAATTGAACCGTACTTTCATTGATAACCAATTTAATATTGACAATTTTTTTGGAGGTTATATTCACTTCAGCCCTGGCGGTATCGTACCCTAATGCGGTACAAATAACAGTGTATTTTCCAACCGGTGTCTTGGATATAGAGAAAAAACCATTGTCATCGGTAGTAGCACCTATTGTAGTTCCTTGTAAAAATACATTGGTAAAAATTACCGGTTCACCTGAGCCGCCATCATATACAAAACCTCTAACTACTCCAGTATTTTGAGCAATAGCGGTAGAAACAAATAAAATGGAAAGTAATAATAAAGTGAATTTTGTTTTCATACGTAATGGTAAATCAATTTGCCGCAAATATACCCAAATAAGGGTAGGGCACAATTTTATCTTTTGAGACCTAATTAAGCCTATACACGTTCATTTAATAAGAAAGTTGGGGTGCGTTATATTTATATTTTCAAGAGCTTAAAAACTAACTCCTTGAAAAGCTCTTCAGGAGTTAGAGCTCCTGAGTTTACGCCCTTTGACTTGAGGTCATATTTTCGTAGCAATTCAATAGCTTTCACTGCGCTACCTGCCGAAAAATTGGATTTTGCAGTATAGTAATCATCCAAGAAAAAAGGGTGTACACCCAATCGTTTTGCTATGTCATTTCTACCCGCATCTGGCGAAAAATACATGAGCAAAATATTGGTGAAAAACTTGTTTAAACTAAAGAGGGTTAATACAAATGGATGATCTTTGTGATGAGAACCAAAAAAGATGGCAATCCGTAAAGCTTTGTTGAAATCTCTATTTCCAATGGCGTTCTGAAGTTCAAAGGTGTTGAATTCCTTATTTACGCCAATGATGTCACTCACATTTTGGTCGTTGATTTGCTCACCCTTCGGTATGGAAATGAAAATCTTTCCTAATTCATTACTGATAACAGATAAATTGGTTCCTATATAATCTAGAATTAACACGCATGCCTTTGGGGTGATGGTTCGTTGATTTTGCTTCACATAATCCAAAATCCATGCTTGCATTTTGTTTTCATACACCGGTTTAGACTCGAATGATACTCCAACCTTTTTAATGTCCTTGAAGATTTTTTTTCGGCCATCCGGTTTCTTGTACTTCATGGCGAGCACCAATATGGTAGATTCAACGGGTTGAGCCATGTAGGATGCTAATTCTTCAATTTTTTTCAAATCTTGAGCTTCTCGTACAATAACTACTTGCTTTTCGGCCATCATCGGATATCGTTTGGCCGTTTCAATCAATGAGCGGATGTCGGTGTCCTTCCCGTAAAAAATGGTTTGGTTAAAACCCTTTTCTGCTTCGGTAAGCACGTTTTTAGTAATGTAATCCGTTATTTTATCAATATAAAAAGGCTCTTCACCGTATAGTAAATAGACTGGTTTGTACTGCCTTCGTTCAAGTTGCGATATGATGGTGCTGTAATCTGACATGGTTGTTTTGGTACGTCAAAAATAGAATAGCATTTGATTGATTTGGCGATTGTGGAAAACTAAAATTGCGATTACATTTGCTTCAATGACAAACGTTAAAGAACAAGGCGGTTTTAAGTTTAAAATTAATGAAGAGGGTCGCACCATGATTTTTGATGCTATTCGTAATAAATTTTTGGTGAACACACCAGAAGAATGGGTACGTCAAAACACGGTGAAGTATTTTCATGAAGAATTGGGTTTTCCTTTAAGTTTATTCGTTTTGGAAAAGTCCTTTCAGTTAAATCGTAGAACCAAAAGAGCGGATATTGTGATTTATAATAATTCGGGAGAGGCTAAGATTCTTATTGAATGTAAACGGCCCAGTATTAAAATTACCCAATCTACGTTTGATCAAGCCTTTCGTTATAATTTGGTTTTAAATATTCCGTATTTAGTGATGACCAATGGCGAAGAGTTATATTGCTGTAGGGTAGATGGTGACAAGGTGACTTTTGTGAAAGATATTCCATCGTATCAGGATTTAATGAATGCATAGGTTAAAGGACATAGCAATTATTTTACTCCTTTTAGTAGGCGTGAATGCGTATGGACAAAAAAATGAGAATTCTTCACGAATTAAATTCGTTGAAAATGTAGTGGTGGTCAAATTGCTCCCATCCCATTCGGCATTCTTTATGCAAGAAAAACAATGGGTAGGAAAAAAAGCATTCAAGGGTGTGGAATCAGTTTCGCAGATGTTTGAAGGGAAAATTCCAAATAGTTTTAAAAGAAGTAGCGCTAATCAAGTGGATTTAAGCCTTATTTATTCGCTTCAGGTTGCCAATGAAAATGATGAAAACCAAGTAATTGAATCATTGCAAAATTTGGATATTTTTGAATATGTAGAGCGTAAGAAAATAAATTTCGTTGCGTTTATTCCGAATGACCCGAGTGTGGGTTCACAAAATTATTTAAGTCAGGTTTCCGCCTATTCTGCTTGGGATATTACTACAGGTAACGCGCAGTTTAAGATTGGAATTGTAGATACGGGTACCGATATGGATCACCCTGATTTACAATCAGAAATGGCTCAAAACACAGCAGATCCTGTAAATGGCTTAGATGATGATAACGATGGGTATATTGACAATTTTACGGGTTGGGATTTTATGGATAATGATAACAACCCCCAAATTGGACAAAATGCACACGGAATTCATGTAGCCGGAATTGCAGCTGCAGCTACTAACAATGGTGAGGGAGTGGCTTCTTCGGGTTATAACACGCAATATGTGCCGGTAAGAGTCGGAAATGGAACGGAGATAATATATGGTTACGAGGGGATTGTTTATGCGGCAGATTTAGGTTGCGATATCATTAATTGTTCTTGGGGTGGTTTTGGTTATTCTGCATTGGAAGAGGATGTGATAAATTATGCCACATTTAATAAAAACGCACTGGTAGTTTGTGCTGCCGGAAACCAAAACAGAGATCAAAAGTATTACCCAGCTGCATACGAAAATTCATTAGCGGTCTCATCGGTAAATGGGTCCGACCAAAAATCAAGCTTCACCAATCAAGGGTATTGGATTGATATTGCCGCTCCTGGAGAAAATGTGTATTCAACGGTAGACAATGGGTTATACAATTCTAACACCGGAACATCCATGGCATCACCTGTAGTGGCTGGTGCCGCAGCCTTGGTGAAAGCCCGTTACCCGCAGTTGTCATCCTTGCAAATTGCAGAACGCTTAAAAACAAAAAGTACCGATATTAATTCGCTAAACCCGGGGTTTGAAAACAAAATTGGTGTGGGTAGATTAAATATAGGTGAAGCGGTAACCGGTAATATTACCGAAGCGTCTGTGGTTTTTGGAAATGTTGTTATCACCAATAAGACAGACGATGTTTTTAAAGGAACTGATAGTTTGTTTATTTCGGGAACATTCACTAATTACTTAAGTGCTTCTGGCAATGTGGTAGCCACTATTTCTTCCAATTCTAGTTATGTACAGGTTAATCGAAATACAGAAAACGTTGGTGCCTTAGGGTCTTTGGTTCAAGTTGATAATTATAGCACTCCCTTCTCCTTTAAGTTATTAGACACCGCTCCTATTAATACTTATGTAACCTTTAAGATAGTGGTGACCGATGGGGTGTTTAACAACGAATATTATTTGAAAGTATTAATTAACGTGGATTACTTAAATATCACCACAAACAATATTTCTACCACCGTGGGCTCTAAGGGACAATTTGGCTACAACACCAGAAATCAGTTGCAAGGGCTAGGGGTGGCTTATAAAACTGGAACTTCTCAATTGTTTGAAGGAGGATTAATGATTGGTACGAATCAAAATGGATTTACGCGGGTGGTAGATCGAGTAAGAAATGGTAATAGCTCATGGGATAATGATTTTACCTCGATAGAAAACATCAAGGAAATAGTACCATCCCCTAAAGGTGATTATTACATCGAAGGCATATTTGATGATTCCAATGCCATGGCAGATACGCTAGGGTTAATGGTTAAATATGATGCTTACGCAAGCTCGGATTTTGGTCATGAAAATTATGTGATTTTTGAATATGAAATAATCAATACTAATGCAGTGGAAGTGACCAACGTGCATGCCGGCCTGTTTGCGGATTTTGATGTAGCCGACTTTGCAAAAAATACATGTTTGACAGATATTAATAGGTTTATGACCTATACAGAAAGTACAGAGTTTAATAAACCCGTTTTTGGTGTTCAATTATTAACCTCTCAAGGTTTTAAAAGCTATTGCTTAGATAATGTGAATGGCGGTTTAGGCGGGGTAGATATTTTTAATGGGTTTACCAATGCTAAAAAATACACCACCCTAACTTCCAATAGATATCATTCGGGGCCGCAAGATATAACCGGAAATGATGTGGTTCAAGTCACCTCGGGCGGTGGGTTCGCTATACAGCCTAATGATACGGTGAAAATTGCCTTTGCCATTTTGGCTGCAGAAAATGTGGGTATATTAACGCAAGTTGCGGATTCATCCTATAAAAGGTATAACGGAAAACTTCCTAATTCAGTAAGGGAGCTGAATGTGAGTGATTCAAAGTTAAAGGTGTATCCAAATCCAGCCACCGATAAGATTACTATTGATGTAGCCAATTTTTTATTTCATGATAACTGGAGCATTAAGATAACGAATGTACTAGGGAAAGAGGTGTTTTTTCAAAATGAAATTGGAGGTACGCAGTTAAGCTTATTTATGAATGGATTTAGTGCGGGAGTCTATTTTGTTGAAATCCAGATTAAAAGTCAAAAAATAACGACAAAGTTTATTAAAAACCGATAGACCGTTTGTGTTATCAAGATTGAATAATAATATTGCACACAAATTCAAAAGAGAATAATGGGATTACAAGATATTTTATCCATTTCAGGAAAGGGGGGGCTTTTTAGATTAAAGGGTTCGATGAAAAATGGTGTTATTGTAGAGTCTTTACTTGACGGTAAGAAATCACCTGCGCATGCACACAATAGAATTAGCGCACTTTCTGATATTAGTATTTATGGCGAGGATGGAGAAAAACCATTGTCCGAAATTTTAAAAGCCATTCTTATAAAATTTGAAGGGAAGGCCATTCCGTATAAAAAATGGAGTGGAGCTGAATTGAAATCAGAGTTTTCGGAAGTTTTTCCAGAATATGATGAAGATCGCGTTTATTCTTCCGATTTGAAGAAAATTTATCAATGGGCTAATTTGTTGATGGAGAAAGGTCTGATTGATTTGGAATGGGCTAACTCTGTGGAGGAAGCTCCAGAAAAAGAAGAAATTACCGAGTCGGAAGACTAAGGGATAAATAGATTTTTTTCTTGTGAGGTGGGGATTCTGCATGACTCAGATTTCCCAAACCATGCATACCTGTTTTTGGCAATATAGTCATAAATCGGGTCTCGCAAAAACACAGGGATAATAGAAAAAATAAATAGGAGCTTCCATGGAAATGGAAGCTCTTTTGCTATATGCAATGCGGCTTTCGACTTGACTAGTGTTTTGTCTTTGTTAAGGTAAATGATGGATTGAGGGTGGTTTATCAATGAGGACTCGAGTTGGAGTTGTTTGGCAAATTGACCTTGAATTGGAGAGTACTTGAACACCCGATGGGTATCCTTTTTTATCACCCAATCTACCCACATATTGCATAATCCACAAACACCATCGAATAGAATGATTTTTTGAGAAATTGGTACTTCCATTTTTCAAAATTACGATGAATTATACATTGATGATGAAATTTAAATTTTATTCGTATTAAAAATATTTGAGATTCCCTGATTTACATTGGGTAAATTCAATGGAAATTCTATATTTGCGCTCCTAATTTTTATGGGGTTATTATGCCCTGAAAATAAGCTAAATATAGATGCAAAATAAATCGTTTATTTGGGGATTCGCCATATTGCTGGTCCTCGCAAGTTTATACCAACTGTCGTTCACTTGGGTGGCAAGTGGTGTAGAAAGTGAAGCTGCTGTAGTAGCCGCTCAAAAAGCAGACTCTTTATCAGAAATTGTGGAGCTTTCCATTTATGAGAAGGATTCAGCGAGTCAAAGTTTTGAAACAGAATACTTGTTAAATCAAGGTCCTGTAAATGTGTATCCGCTATTGGATCACACGTATTCTTTTGTAAAGAAACGTGAAATCAACTTGGGGCTAGACCTTCAAGGTGGAATGCATGTTACCCTTGAGGTTTCTGAACCAGACTTGGTAAGAGAAATGGCAGGCGGTAACCGCACGAACCCAACATTCGTGAAAATTTTGAACAGCGCGATTCAAAAACAACGTAACAGTTCTGAGAACTTTGTGGACTTGTTTGCTGAAGCTCAAGCTGAAGTGGCTCCTGATTTTCAGTTGGCTGCTGTTTTTCATAACTTGGAAAACAAAGACAAAATTCAACCGGATGCAACTAATGAGCACATCATTAGTGTTGTAAAGGCTGAATCGGAAGATGCAATCGTTAGAACTGAACAAGTGCTTAGAAAAAGGGTGGATAACTTAGGTGTTGTTCAACCAAAAATTCAACGTCTTTCTGGTTCTGGTCGTATCATTGTAGAGCTTCCTGGTGTTAAAGATAAAAGAAGAATTAGAGATTTCTTACAAGGAACGGCTAAATTGGAATTCTGGGAATGTTACGATAATTCTCAAATCATTGGAGGTTTAGATCGTGCAAACACAATCCTGAAAGCCACTTTTGAAAGTACTGAGGAAGAAGGAGCAGAAACTGCTGAAGCAAGTCAAGAGTCTGCAAGTGATATTGCTGCTGATTTGGAATCAGCTATGGATGATTCTTCATCAATAGCTTCAGATACCGCAGAAAAATCAATGGAAGATTTAATGACAGAAGCGGAAAATGAATCAACAGATTCATTAGATTACGCTTCAATGACGGATGCTCAAAAAGAAGCGGCCAATCCATTGTTCTTTCATCTATACCCAAATCTTTCGCAAGAAGGAGCCCCGCTACCCGGAGCAAGAGTAGGTTACGCAAGAGCAGGTGATACTTCTATTGTGAATTCTTACTTACATAGAAAAGATATCAAATCTTTATTTCCACCAAGAACTAGATTCCTTTGGGAAGCAAAAGAAATGGAAGGAACAGAAGATTTGTATTACTTATATGCAATCAAAGTACCTAAAGGTGGAAAAGCAGAATTAGAAGGTGATGTGGTTACAGATGCTAGAGTGGGTGCTGACCCGCTTGGAAATGCTACGGTAAACATGAACATGAATTCTACTGGAGCTAACATTTGGAAGAAAATGACTGCTCGTTTATCTAAAGGAGATGGAAACGGAAATAAACAATCTGTAGCTGTTGTTTTAGATGGTTTAGTTTATTCTGCACCAACCGTCCAAGGTGAGATTCCTGGTGGACGTACTGAAATTACTGGCCGTTTTACCCAACAAGAAGCAGGTGATTTGGCAGGTGTGTTAAAAGCAGGTAAGTTACCAGCTCCTCTACACATTATTGAAGAAGCCATTGTTGGTCCTTCATTAGGTCAAGAAGCCATTGATTCAGGTTGGTCATCATTTATGATTGCATTAGTAATCATTTTGATTTACATGATTTTTTATTATTCTACTGCGGGTGTTGTTGCTGATATTGCTTTGGCTGCCAACTTGTTCTTTATTCTTGGTTTCTTAGCTTCATTAAGAGCTACTTTAACACTTCCAGGTATTGCTGGTATCGTGTTGACCATAGGTATGTCGGTAGATGCTAACGTTTTGATTTACGAGCGTATTCGTGAAGAAATGAGAACCGGAAAAGGATTTAAGCAAGCTATTGCTGATGGGTATAATGCAGCTTATAGTTCTATTCTAGATTCAAATATTACGACTATGTTAACGGGTATTATTCTATTCGTTTTCGGTACAGGGCCAATTCAAGGATTCGCTACTACCTTAATAATAGGTATTATTACTTCTTTATTCTCTGCAATCTTTATTACCCGATTGATTTTCGAATGGGCTATGGGTGCAGGTAAAGAAATTAAGTTTTCTACCAAGTTAACAGAAAATGCATTTCAAAACATGAATATTGATTTCTTGGGTAAACGTAAAATGTTTTACGCGCTATCTTTAGGAGTTATTTTGTTGGGGGCTGCTTCACTATTGACTCGAGGGTTAAACTACGGAGTTGATTTTACTGGAGGTCGTTCTTACATTGTTCGTTTTGATGCACCTGTTGATGTGGCTGAAATTTCTTCTGCATTATCCGAACAGTTTGTAAATGAAGATGGTCTTAAAAATGTACCTGAGGTGAAAACTTTTGGCGCGTCCAATCAGGTGAAAATTACTACCAAATACATGATTGAAAACACGGAGAATGATGTGGATGATGTTATTGAGGGTAAACTTTATGATGGGTTAATAGGTTTCTATACCGATAAAGTAACGCCAGCACAATTTGTAGGAGAATTAACCTCTTCTAAAGTGGAAGCAACTATTGCTGATGATATTAAAGAAGCAGCATTTATTGCGGTAATCTTCTCTTTGATTGTGATTTTCGTTTACATTTTTGCTCGTTTCTCAAAGTGGCAATATTCAGCCGGAGCAATTGCAGCATTAGCGCATGATGTGTTAATCGTATTAGCTATTTTCTCTTTATTCTATGGTGTGTTACCATTCTCATTAGAAATTGACCAAGCGTTTATTGCAGCTATCCTTACGGTAGTGGGTTATTCTATTAATGATACCGTAGTGGTATTTGATAGATTGAGAGAGTATCTTGGATTACATCCAAAAAAGGAAGCCAAAGAAGTTATCAATAGTGCGTTAAATAGTACTATTAGTCGTACTATTAATACGTCTTTATCTACCTTCTTTGTGTTGCTAATTATCTTCGTTCTTGGTGGTGAAATGATTAGAGGATTCATATTTGCGATGATGGTAGGTGTGGTTGTTGGAACATATTCATCATTGTTTATTGCAACTCCAGTTACTTACGATTTGAGTAAACAAGATGTGAAGCACTAGGCTTTAATAATAAAAGAATTGAAAGCCCTTTTAGGTCATACCTAAAAGGGCTTTTTGTATATTTGAACTTTCAATACGGTCTATAAAATGATTTTCGCATTTTTTAATTTAGGTTTTGGAGAGTTGTTTGCCATTTTTGTGGTGGTGCTTCTTTTGTTTGGCGCGGATAAAATTCCGGAGTTTGCTCGTAGTTTGGGTAAAGGAATTAGATATGTAAAAGATGCAACGGATGGCGTGAAACGAGATATTCAATCCTCTGTAGATGAGGTGAAAATGGATATTGATGATAATGTTAAATCAGTAAAAAAACAGGCGGACCTTGTGAATTCGGTAAAAAACCAGGCGAATAAAAAAATGAAATCCGTAATTGATGAAATAACAGAATCCGTGGATGAGATGAGCAAGTCGGCCATGAATGCGGATTCTTCGTCTAAAACATCTAACCCTCTTTAATTGTGGATATATTATTAATTCTTGCCGGAATTTTAGCATTGGTTGCTGGTGGAGAACTATTAGTGCGAGGCGCAGTAAGTATTGCGCTCCGGTTTAATATTTCTACATTGGTGGTTGGAATGACCATTGTTTCATTTGGTACTTCTGCGCCCGAATTATTAGTTAGCTTAGAAGCTATGTTTGCTGAGCATCCCGGAATTGCCATGGGTAACGTGGTTGGGTCTAATATTGCAAATATCGCATTGGTTTTGGGAATAACTGCTTTGATTTTCCCAATAGAAGTAAGTAAAAACTCGTATAAAATAGATTGGCCTGTTTTAATGCTGAGCACTTTATTGGTGTTTGGTTTTATGTGGATGAATATAGATCCAGAATATTGGGACAATCTTGGAGCGCAAGATGATGCTAATTATGTAACTGGTTTAAACTGGATGAATGGGGTCGTGATGTTAGCTGTCCTGTTTGGCTTTAATGGGTTTTTAATCTGGAAATCACGTAAAACAATTAAAGCCGAAAAAGCGGAATCAAACATTGTGGATGAGGTAGGTGAATCTACCGTTGTGAAAGATGTCATCTTTATTATTGTAGGTTCTATTGGTTTAAGCTACGGTGCGCATCTTTTAGTAGATGGAACGGTTGGTTTGGCTTCGTTTCTCGGAATTAGTGATTATGTTATTAGTGTTACAATTGTGGCCTTTGGAACTTCGTTACCTGAACTAATGACTTCCGTTGTAGCTGCGTTTAAACGTCATTCAGATTTATCGGTTGGGAACTTAATCGGGTCTAATATCTTTAATATATTAGGTATTTTAGGAATTACCAGCCTTTTTAAATCCATCCCTGTTGCTGATGTTGTTCTGCATAATGATATGTGGTGGGTGATAGGAATTGCGATTCTAGCACTTCCAATGATGATTACTCGTAAACGAATTTCTAAGATAGAAGGGTTTATTCTGTTTTCGAGTTATTGTATTTATGTGTATTTTACCGTTGTTCAGTAAAAAGTGTAAAAATTTTGGCTGACCCCCGTTATTTTTCATTCCATGTTGATAAAAATCATGTTTTTTTTAAATGACCCCCTTAATTTTGAATGTATATTTGTGAAAAATATATAAAATTCAATTTTATGGCATCGTTAAGACTAAAAGCACTCGAATTATCTATGAATCGTCCACCAAAAGAAGTGGAAACAAGTTCTCACAGAATTTCGGATTATTATGGTGAAAATTCATTTAATCAAAAGGCGATGCGCCAATTCCTTTCGGAAGGTGCATACAAAAGTGTAAATAACGCAATTAATTTTGGTTCATCTTTGGATAGAAAAGTGGCTGATCTAGTAGCATCAGGAATGAAGTCTTGGGCAATGTCGAAAGGGGCTACTCATTACACACACTGGTTTCAACCGCTAACAGGTAGAACAGCAGAAAAGCATGATTCTTTTAATACCCCAGCAGGCGATGGAACGTCATTTGAAACCTTTGATGGTGCTCAGTTGATTCAACAGGAACCTGATGCTTCTTCTTTTCCAAATGGAGGAATTAGAAATACATTTGAAGCACGGGGCTATACCGCTTGGGATCCTACTTCTCCAGCCTTTATTATGGGTGAGACTTTATGTATTCCTACCGTATTTATTGCTTATACGGGTGAAGCATTGGATTACAAAACTCCTTTGCTACGCGCATTACATGTGGTGGATAAAGCGGCTACAGATGTGTGTCAGTATTTTGATAAAAACATAACGAAAGTAACCACCACCTTAGGTTGGGAACAAGAATACTTCTTGATTGATTCTGCGTTAGCTGCCGCTCGACCAGATATTTTACTTACCGGTAGAACTTTGTTTGGGCATTCTTCTTCCAAAGGACAACAATTAGATGATCACTATTTTGGTGCAATTCCGTCAAGAGCTAACGCTTTTATTAGAGATTTCGAACAAGAAGTTCATCGATTAGGGATTCCTGTAATGACGCGACACAATGAGGTTGCGCCTAATCAATTTGAATGCGCTCCTTTATTTGAAGAATGTAACTTAGCGGTAGATCACAATTCACTTTTAATGGATGTGATGGAACGTGTGGGTGAACGTCATGATTTCAAAGTATTGTTACACGAAAAACCATTTGCTGGAATTAATGGATCGGGAAAACATAATAACTGGTCGTTAAGTACCAACTCTCCGAAACATCGCAATTTGTTGAACCCTGGAAACACGCCAAAAACGAACTTACGTTTCTTGACGTTTTTGATTAACACTATCCGGGCTGTAGCAGAACATGATGATTTATTAAGAGCATCTATTGCAGGAGCTGGAAATGATCATAGGTTAGGTGCAAATGAAGCTCCTCCTGCAATTATTTCAATTTTCTTGGGTTCACAATTGAGTAAAATCTTGAAGGAAGTAGAGGATAAGGTTTCAAGACAAGACTTGTCTTCGGATGAAAAAACGGAATTGAAATTGAATATAGGTAAAATCCCTGAACTCTTATTAGATAATACAGATAGAAATAGAACCTCTCCATTCGCATTTACAGGAAATAAATTTGAATTTAGAGCGGTTGGATCAACGGCCAACTGTGCTAATCCAATGACAGTTTTAAACACCGCAATGGCATCTCAATTGCAAAAGTTTAAAGTGGAAGTGGACGGTCTGATTAATGGCGGTAAAAAGAAAGACGATGCAATTATCGAGGTATTAAGAAAATATATTATCGAATCTAAGAACATCATTTTTGATGGAAATGGATATGGTGACGAATGGGTGAAAATTGCCGAGAAAAGAGGGTTGAGTAACAAAAAGACTACTCCTGAAGCATTAGATTTCTTGGTTTCGGATAAAGCTAAAAAATTATTTGCTGATCAGAATGTATTGTCAGAAATCGAATTAGAGGCACGCCATGAAATTGAATTGGAAAAATATAAATTGACCATTCAAATTGAATCGAGAGTAATGGCAGATATGGGACTTAACCATATTTTACCTACAGCGATAGAATATCAAAAAATGTTGGTTGAAAATGTAAATGGAATGAAAGCGATTTTTGGAGATAGCTTTGAAACTTATGCAAGTCAGCAACTAGAAATGATTAAAGATGTTTCTGCTCGTATTCAAGGATTGAGTAAAAACATTACGGAAATGACTGCCGCTAGAAAATCAGCAAACAGTTTGGCAACTTTAAAAGAGCAAGCAACCGCATATTGTAACAATGTTATTCCTTATTTTAACAAGATTAGGTATGACGTTGATAAGTTAGAACTGGTCGTAGATAATAAGTATTGGCCATTGCCAAAATACAGAGAATTATTGTTTACAAAGTAAGCAAAATTGAAAAGCCTCTTTTACTCCAAAAAGAGGCTTTTTATTGTTTTTCAGATTTAAAATATTTACTTACTTTGGAGGCCTTATAAATCTCGAACGAAATAGGGTTTATTTCAAAAATTAAAAGAAGAATATATGAAATTTTTTGTACTTCGATTACCATTCGTGTTAATGTTTATGTTTTTGGGTTCCAGTTTATTAGCCCAAAAAAGCGCAACAAAAGAAGCTGATGCGAAATTCAAATCTCACTCTTATTATGAAGCGGTAGTATTATACAAAGCAGCCTATTCAAAAGAGAAATCAAACGCTGGTAAGAAGCTTATTTTGTATAGAATTGGATATTCCTATTTTAAAATGGAGGATTTTGATAATGCAAAAGGTTGGTTAAGCAAGGCTATTAAATCGGGTTACAAAGACCCAGAAGCTCAGTTTTATTATGCGGAAACGATGCGTAGAACAGGCTTATATGATCAGGCGATTGTGGAGTTTAAAAAATATAAGGAATTGAATCCTTCGGATGCAAGAGCCGACCAGTATATTTCTGAATGTAAGAAAGCACAAGAATGGTTGGATAACCCAAGTCGTTATTTGGTGGAAAAGGATCCAGTAATAAATTCAAAAAAAGCTGATTTTGCACCTGCTTGGGCAGACAAAAGACATCAGTCAATAATGTTTACTTCAACTAAAGAAGGTAGCGTAGGCGATAACGTGGATGAAATTACAGGGCAAAGTTATTCTTCTATTTGGTATTCAAAACAAGACAAAAAGAGTCGTAAATGGATGACACCTACTTTAATTGATGAAGGTGTTATAAATAATGGTACAGCAAACGAAGGAAGTGCAAGTGCAGATTCTAAATTTAAAACGGTGTATTTTACACGCTGTTTAACCAAAAAGAAATCTCGTTTGGGTTGTTCTATTTACGTTACTAAAAAAGTGGGCTCTGCTTGGGGTGAACCGGAATTGATTCCTTTAAGTAAAAGTGATACTTCTGTAGTAGGTCATCCAAGTATTGGTTTAAAGGATCAATATTTGTTCTTTGCGTCTGATATGCCAGGTGGCTTTGGTGGTAAAGATATTTGGTACGTTAAATATGATAAAAAAGGAAAATCTTGGGGTGAAGCCATCAACTGTGGTGGAGATGTAAATACTTCCGGAGATGAAATGTATCCTTTTATTCATGAAGATGGTAGATTGTTTTTCGCCTCTAACGGGCATCCAGGAATGGGTAGTTTAGATATTTTTAGTGCCGACCGTGTGGGAGTAACTGATGTGTGGAATAATGTACAGAACATGAAATCACCTATCAATACATCTTATAATGATTTCGCTATTATTTTTGATGGGTTAGCCAATAGAGGTTATTTGTCTTCTGACCGTCCAGGTGGTAGAGGAATGGATGATATCTGGTCTTTTAGAGTACCACCATTGAAATTTATCCTTGCTGGTACGATTTCCGATGTGGATGATGGAACTCCGATTTCGGATGTTTCTATTAAATTAATTGGGACTGATGGATCTACGGTAGAATCTAAAACAGATGAACTTGGTTATTATGAGTTTGACCAAATTCCAGGAGGTACCGAACGTTACATTAAAGATGAAACTTCTTATACTTTAGAATTTTCTAAAAAGAGTTATTTGAATGGTAGCGGTCAAGAAACTACTTTGGGTCGTACCGAATCAACCAAGATTGTGCATGATGTGAAAATGCAATCGATTAAGAAAAATGAGATTAGATTTCCAGAAGTACGTTATGATTTAGCTAAATGGGAATTGCAGGTTAATGATAGTGTAAACTCTAAAGATTCATTAGATTTCTTGTATCAAACACTTATTGATAATCCAACATTAGTGGTTGAACTGATGTCGCATACAGATGCGAGGGGTACAGATAAAAACAATCAAATATTATCTCAAAAACGTGCACAAAGTTGTGTGGATTATTTAGAGTCTAAAGGTATTCCAGCAGGGCGTATGATTGCCAAGGGGTATGGAGAAACAATGCCGGTTATAGCAGAAGATGTGATTAATTCTTTGCCTACCAAGGAAGAAAAAGAAGCGGCACACCAAAAGAACAGACGTACCACATTCCGTGTAATACGTGATGATTACGTTGCTGCTCCAGCAACACCTGAAGAAGGTGATGCTACTGAATCAGATAATTAGATAACATATATATAAGTAAAGAGCATTCCTATTTATTTAGGGGTGCTTTTTTTGTATATATATAATATAAGTAAAAAGTATTCTGATTATCAATAGTACCTTTGTAACGTATCTGATAATTGTGATTTTAAATTGAAAAAATTATGGCATCTAAGTATGAAAAGAGGGGCGTATCTGCAGAGAAAACAGACGTTCACAAAGCCATTGAAAATATAGATAAAGGATTGTTTCCAAAAGCCTTTTGTAAAATTGTGCCCGATTATCTTACCGGTAGCCATGATCACTGTGTAGTAATGCACGCAGATGGAGCAGGTACAAAATCTTCTCTCGCGTATGCGTATTGGAAAGAAACAGGCGACATCTCTGTATGGAAAGGAATTGCACAGGATGCCTTAATCATGAATATCGATGATTTGTTGTGTGTCGGAGCTACCGGACCAATATTATTGTCTTCTACTATTGGTCGAAACAAAGGTTTAATACCAGGTGAAGTCATTAAAGCCATTATTGAAGGTACCGAAGAACTAATTGAAGATTTAAAACAATACGGAGTTGAGATAATTTCTACCGGTGGTGAAACTGCCGATGTAGGTGACTTGGTTCGTACTATTATCGTGGATTCTACCGTGGTGGCTCGATTAAAAAAATCGGAAATTGTAGATAACGCGAATATCAAACCGGGCAATGTTATTGTTGGTTTAGCCTCTTCGGGTCAAGCGTCATATGAGAAAGAATACAACGGTGGTATGGGTAGTAATGGGTTAACCTCTGCGCGTCACGATGTGTTTAGTAAAAATGTAGCCAAAAACTATCCACAAACTTATGATTCATCCATTGATACGGAGTTAGTATATTCAGGTGGAATGGAATTAACCTCCGAAGTTAGCGGGTCACCGCTCAACGCGGGAAAATTAGTTTTATCGCCTACCCGAACCTATGCACCAGTGATTGCTGCTATTTTGAAAGAACATAGAGGGCAATTAGATGGAATGGTTCACTGTTCTGGAGGTGCTCAAACCAAAATACTACATTTTGTTGGGGAGCATAGAGTAATTAAGGATAATATGTTTGAAATTCCACCACTCTTTAAACTAATCAAAGAGCAGTCCGAAACCGAATGGAGAGAAATGTATCAGGTTTTTAATATGGGGCACCGTATGGAAATTTATACCGATGAAGAAACGGCTCAAAAAATAATTTCAATTTCTGAAAGCTTTAATATACCTGCTCAAGTTATTGGGCGAGTGGAAGCATCTGAAAAACGGGAATTAATTATTACTTCCGAATACGGGGAGTTTAAGTACTAGGTGCTACACCGAAGCTTAAATGAAGTGCGTATTATAATAAGAGGAATTTAGAATGATAGAAAAATTAGAATTAATTAAAGAGCGTTTTATAGAAGTATCTAAAATGATTGTAGATCCTGCTATTATTTCTGATATGAAACGTTACGTCAGATTAAACAAGGAATATAAAAACCTTGGTAAAATTGTGGACGTGTATGAAAAATACCAAGAAGTAATTTCCAATATTGCCAATAATAAAGAAATTATTAGCACAGAGGATGATCCTGAATTTAAGGAAATGGCGGAAGAGGAATTGCAAGAGTTAGTTCCTCAAAAAGCAGTGATTGAAGAGGACTTAAAGCAACTGCTCGTTCCAAAAGATCCTGAAGACGAGAAAAACTGCGTAATGGAATTCCGTGCGGGTACAGGAGGAGATGAAGCTTCACTTTTTGCCGGTGATTTATTTAGAATGTATACCAAATACTGTGAAGGTCGTGGATGGAAAGTATCCGTAATGGATGTAAGTTACGGAACACAGGGTGGATATAAAGAGGTGATTATTGAGGTAGAGGGCGAAGATGTTTATGGCGAATTGAAATTTGAGGCCGGTGTACATCGTGTACAACGCGTTCCGCAAACCGAAACACAAGGTCGTGTACATACTTCTGCAGCAACGGTTATGGTTCTTCCTGAGGCAGATGAGTTTGATGTGGAGATTAAAAATTCGGATATTCGTAAGGACTTATATTGTGCGTCTGGACCAGGAGGTCAATCGGTAAATACAACCTATTCTGCCGTACGTTTAACTCACCTTCCTACCGGAATTGTGGCGCAATGTCAAGATCAAAAATCACAACCTCGTAACTATGATAAAGCGCTTCAAGTGTTGCGTTCACGTATTTATGATATGGAGTTGCAAAAGAAATTGGAAGCCGATTCTGTATTAAGACAAGGAATGGTATCTAGTGGTGATAGATCTGCGAAAATTAGAACATATAATTATCCGCAAGGGCGAGTGACTGACCATAGAATTGGGTTAACAGTTTACAACCTCCCATCGGTAATGGATGGAGATATTCAAAAATTTGTGGACGAATTGAAATTGGCTGAAAACACCGCCAAATTGCAAGAAGGGGAATAAACGGAATGATATCCGAGAAGGATAGAAAATAAATTTGCATGACACGAGACGAATTAGTTGCTGAAATTAAAAGGAAAAAAACGTTTTTATGCGTTGGTTTGGATACTGATCCAGATAAAATACCATCACATTTGTGGGAAAAAGAAGATCCCGTTTTTGAGTTTAATAAAGCCATTATTGATGCCACTAAAGATTTTTGTGTCGCCTATAAACCAAATATCGCTTTTTACGAAAGTTTAGGTGAAAGTGGGTGGGAAAGCCTTCGAAAAACCTTAGAATATATACCACAAAATATATTTACAATCGCGGATGCTAAACGTGGAGATATTGGAAATACCTCTCATTTGTATGCAAAAGCATTTTTTGAAACATCCGATTTTGATTCCATTACCGTAGCACCGTATATGGGGCAAGACTCTGTTACGCCATTTTTGGCATATGAGGAAAAGTGGGTGATTTTATTGGCGCTAACGTCCAATAAGGGAGCGTTGGATTTTCAACAACAGGTGCTTCAAAGTGGTGAAAAGGTATTTGAGAAAGTACTTGAGGTCTCTTCACAATGGGGAACACCTTCTAACATGATGTATGTAGTTGGAGCTACCCGAGGTGAAGAAATTGGGGTAGTTAGAAAACAAGTCCCAAATCACTTTTTCTTGGTTCCAGGTGTGGGAGCGCAAGGAGGTAGCTTAAGCGATGTAGTGAAATATGGCATGATTGCCGATTGTGGATTATTAGTAAATTCATCTAGAGGGATAATTTATGCTTCTAATGAGGATGATTTTGCTGAAAAAGCGGGAATCGAAGCAAAAAAGATTCAACTTGAAATGGCGAAGCATTTAGCTGAAAATGGAGTTATTTAGTTTGCGCTGTTGTTAAAATAATTGTCAAATAGCAGGAATAAATTGAAGTAACCCGTCAAAATTGAGTATTTAGTAATACCTTCGAAATTGCTAATTCTCAATGCTATGTCCGAAGATTTTTTACACTACGTCTGGAAATTTAAATTATTCAACCTACATCAACTTAAAACGACCGATGGTCAGGAAATCGAAGTTGTTTCTGTAGGGGATCACAATACCGAATCGGGCCCTGATTTTTTCAATGCGAAAATTAAAATTGGAGACCTAGTTTGGGTAGGACAAGTAGAGATGCATCTCAATTCTACAGATTGGTACCGGCATCAACATCAATCGGATTTGGCTTATTTGAAAACGGTGCTTCATGTGGTAATGAAATATGATGAAGATGTATTTGATGTGGCCGGTAACCCCATACCCACCTTGGAGCTTAATGGTAGAATTTCCAATCAATTAATTTCCAATTATAATCATTTGAAACTGGCAAAAAACAAATTGGTATGTCAAGGATTGACTGGTAAGCTGGATGAATTTCAAACAGGTCATTGGCTTGGTCGGCTGTTAATTGAACGTTTAGAGAGAAAAGTGATGGAAATTGCGGAAATTCACGAGCGTACCAAAGGAAATTGGGAACAAACCGTTTTTATTCAATTGGCGAAAAATTTTGGTTTCAAAACCAATGCTTTACCCATGCAACTGTTAGCAGAACGCATTGACTTTAAAATTCTGATTAAGAATAGAAATAATGGTTTGGTATTGGAAGCTATTCTTCTTGGAGTGGCTGGGTTACTTGAAGATGAATTAGAAGATGATTACGCGAAGACGTTACAAAAGGAATTTACACATCAAAAAAACAAATATCAATTTAAGGTTTTAGCTAAAGAGATTTGGAAATTTGGAGGAGTAAGACCATCTAATTTTCCTACCATACGTTTAGTGCAAATGACTCAAATTATTCAAAAGTTTGGAAATCTGTTCGGTGCATTAATACGTGATTTCTCCATTAATCAGGATTGGAAGGAGCTTAACGTTTCTGTGTCCACTTTCTGGGAAACGCATTATACATTGCAAAAAGTATCGGTATCAAAAAAGAAGAGGCTAGGTAAAAGTGCCGTGAATATGGTGTTAATTAATACGGTTGCTCCTTTATTGTTTTACTATGGAAAGGAAACGGCTAATCCTGAATTTCAGGAAAAAGCAGTAGATTTATTAGAATCCTTGCCGTCTGAAAGTAATTCTATTACCAAAATTTGGAAGGAAAATAATATTTTTGCAAAACGAGCGTCTGAGAGTCAGTCGTTAATAGAACTAACAAATAATTATTGTAAACCAAAGAAATGTCTAACTTGTGGCATTGGTAAACAAATCCTTCAATAATGAAAATAGTAATTAAAATAAAAGAATTCTTTGAGGATCAAGCGTATGGTGTTTGTGAGTGGTGGGGTACCAAATTTAATGTAAATACTAATAGTATTAGAGTGTACTTTATTTACCTTTCATTTCTAACTTTGGGGTCGCCATTAGTTCTTTATTTAATGATGGCTTTTATTTTAAAAAACAAAAATTGGTTCAAACCAAAACGAGCCACAGTCTGGGAATTTTAACAAGTGACAAGCGCATTTAAATATTTTAAGGAACTTTATTTTTCATTATTCCTGCTTTCAACAGTAGTTGTGACTGGAGTTTTGGGGTTTATGGTTATTGAAAGCTACAATTTTGTAGATGCTTTTTACATGACCATTATTACGGTTTCTACCGTTGGTTTTAAAGAAGTGCAACCTTTATCTGTTGAGGGTAGAATTTTTACTGCATTTTTAATAATTTTCAGCTTTGGTATTTTTGCATACACCGTGAGTTATATAACGCGGTATATCGTGAATGGTGATTTACAGAATTATTTTAAAAATTATAAAGTGGACGCATATATAGATAGAATATCCAATCATGTAATTGTTTGTGGACATGGTAGAAATGGTGCGCAAGCAGTGAAAACGCTGATAGCCTATGGGAAGGAAGTCGTTATTGTTGAGAATAATGATGACATCTTATTGCATTTAAAGGAGGCTAATTTGCTGTATATCAAAGGAGATGCTACCTCAGAAAAAACGCTAATTAGAGCAGGGATTAAAAGAGCTCAGTCCATTATTTCAACCCTGCCAAGTGATGCTGCCAATGTTTTTGTAGTGCTTACGGCAAGAGAATTAGCTCCAAAAATTCAGATAATAAGTCGTGCATCCTTAGATAGCTCCGAAAAGAAATTAAGAATTGCAGGTAGCGATAATGTGATTATGCCTGATAAAGTTGGGGGGGCTCATATGGGTTCTTTGGTAGTTACGCCAGATGTGCATGAGTTTTTGGACCACATTTCAGTGATGGGTTCCAACGAGGTTAATTTAGAAGAAATTTCATACGTCAACATTCCGGAACGATTTCAAGGTGAAAATTTAAAAATGCTTGATGATAGTTATGACTCTGGCTGTTTAATTGTGGGCTATAGATCACCCAATGGTGAGTATTTTGTAAATCCTAGTAGAGAATTGGTTCTTGTGCCAGGTTGTAAAATATTTGTATTAGGTACCGAAACTCAAATTAGGCAAATAAACACGATTTTTCAGATTTAATGCCTTTGAAAAAGGTCTTGATTACTGGGCCCAATGGTTTCATTGGTTCCAAAATCGCGGAAAACTTGTCTAAGAATCCAAGTTTGAATGTTTTTGGTTGCGGTAAGGGAGTTAATCGGTTACCAAATGTTTCCATCATTTATCATGAAATTGACTTAACTAGTTTAGCGGAAATGCGATTGTTGTTTTCTCAGATTAACCCTGATGTCATCATTCATTGCGCGGCAATTTCTCAAGTAGATATTTGTGAAAATAATCCTGATTTATGCTTTGAAGTAAATACCACCGTAACTTCCAATATTGTTGACATAATCATTCACTCAAATACTCATCTAATTTATTTTTCTTCTGATTTTGTATTTGATGGAATTAATGATTGGTATGACGAGAATGAGTGCTCTGAGCCAATAAGTAGGTATGGTGAAAGTAAACGAAGAGGTGAAATGGCGGTTGAAAAATTAACAAATTGGAGTATTATTCGTCCAGTATTGGTTTACGGCTATTCAAAATCGGCCTCAAGAGGCAACTTTTTCACTTGGGTGAGAGATGGTTTATCGAATGGTGAAAAACTTAATATTGTAACAGACCAATTTAGAACACCCACCTTTATAGGTGATGTAGTAAAGTTGGTCGAACGGATAATTAATAATCCGTTGAACGGGAATTTTAATATCGGAGGAGCAGAAAAAATATCCATCTATGATTTTGCGGTACAAATTGCCGAGGTATGCGGTTTGAATTCTGCTTACCTGTCGACTTCGGAAAGCAAGGATGTTGCAAATGCAAATTTACGTCCTTCAAATTCCT
Source organism: uncultured Flavobacteriales bacterium (assembly GCA_963974475.1). GTDB lineage: Bacteria > Bacteroidota > Bacteroidia > Flavobacteriales_G > Salibacteraceae > CAJXZP01. The sequence goes on along the minus strand of CAXBCR010000014.1, from coordinate 47,730 downwards.
GTTTTACCAATTCGCGTATAATTGAATGTTATGATTTTAATCCAAAAGGAATTGCAGATGGATTGAAGGAGGCAGTTAAACAGGTGAATTAGGGCTATTATTAAATAAAATTTAAGTCTAACCTAAAATTGTCTATGAGATAATTATATTTGAGCTGGTAATTCAATTTTATGAAGAAGAAAATTTTGTTAGTATTAGTGTTTATGAATTCAGTTTCTACACTGTTTGCAAAAAACGCGTTAGAAAATGATGCAATTAGTATTGGTGATTTAATTGATTCTTGGTTTCAGCCCATCGTATCCAAATTGGAATTGGTGTTTTTTGCCGATTTATTTCAACTATTAGGTTTCGATTTTGGTGTGAGTTTACCCTTCATTGTAGTATGGTTGGTCTTTGGTGCAGTCTTCTTTACCTTGAAAATGAACTTTATAAATTTTAGAGGATTTAGGCACGCTATAGAATTGGTTCAAGGTAAATATGATGATCCAGATGATAAAGGCGAAGTATCGCATTTTCAAGCACTAACTACAGCGCTTTCTGCTACCGTTGGGCTGGGTAATATTGCGAGTGTGGCGGTGGCTATTACCATTGGTGGGCCAGGGGCGACCTTCTGGATGATTGTTGCAGGAATTTTGGGGATGTCAACCAAATTTACAGAAGTTACCTTAGGCGTAAAGTACCGTGAAATTGATGAGAATGGAGAAGTTTCAGGTGGTCCCATGTACTATCTGACTAAAGGATTGAAACACCGAAGTGTGTTTGGTTTAAGTCTTTCTGGAGTAGGAAAGGTTCTTGCAGTTATGTTTGCCATTATTGCAGTGATGGCCACTTTTGGTGGTGGTAATATGTTTCAGGCTAATCAAGCTTTCGCTCAAGCTGCCATTCAGCTACCTTTTTTACAAGGACATGGTTTTTATTTTGGAATAGGTATGGCGCTTTTGGTTGGGGTTGTTATTATTGGAGGAATTCAATCTATTGCTAGGGTAACAGAAAAAATCGTTCCATTTATGGCTGTTTTATACGTGCTCTCAGCGTTGATTATTTTAGGAGTGAATTACGCGAATATACCCACCGCATTTGGTTTAATAATTTCGGAAGCGTTTAATCCAATTTCCATGACTGGTGGATTTATAGGAGTGTTAATGACCGGTTTTCAAAGGGCGTCCTTCTCCAATGAGGCAGGAGTTGGTTCTGCAGCTATTGCTCATTCAGCAGTTAAAACTAATGAGCCCGTTAGTGAGGGGTTTGTGGCGTTATTAGAGCCATTTATTGATACAGTAGTTATTTGTACTATGACTGCATTGGTTATTATTATTACCGGAGAATATAAAGATGTTGGACTTGAGGGTTCTGAGCTTACTTCTAAGGCCTTTGGCTCTGTTATTAGTTGGTTTCCTATGGTGTTGGCGGTTGCAGTTTTCTTGTTCGCATTTTCTACCATGATTTCCTGGTCGTATTATGGACTTAAATCATGGACCTACTTATTTGGGAATAAACCAATAATTGGAAATATTTATAAGGTTATCTTTTTAGTATTTGTGGTTATAGGTTCTTCTACTACCATGGGTGCTGTGCTATCATTTTCGGATATGATGATTTTGGCCATGGCTTTCCCTAATATTATTGGATTACTCATAATGTCTACTGAAGTCAAATTAGATATGCAAGAATATATGCGAAAGGTGAAAAACGGACTGATAAAGCAATTTAAATAGAACCTATAACCTAAGCCTAAAATAAAAGGGCGTAAGCTAAAGTGGATTCAACGCTTTAGTTTACGCCCTTTTATCGTTTTTATTAGAATTTATTTATTATTTTAGTAGCCTGATATTTACCTATTTGTGTTGATAATCCAAGTACTCCCGATTCCTCGCAAGTAAATTTGATAATTTAATTATTTTTAGAATGAAAGGAAATTGGAAAGACCTATTTAGCTTTAATAGTCGTGAACGGAATGGCATTTTTGTGTTGGCTACCTTGATTGTTTTAGTGATTTGTGTACAGATTGCTATGCCTTTTTTTATTAGTAATGAGGTGGAAATTGATACCACTATTATAGATAAGTATGTGGCGCAATTAAAACTCGATTCTGCCAATTGGGTAAGAAACAATCAAGCTAGATATCGGGAAAAATATGCGGAAAAAAACTCATTTGCAACGATTGATTCTGTAAATAATAGTCACCGTAAACCAACGATTGTAAATTATGATAAAACGAATAAGGTAAAAGAAAAACTACATCCACATCCATTTAACCCCAATATCGCTACCATGGACGATTGGAAGTCTGTAGGGTTGAATAAAGGCCAAATAAAATCAATAAATAATTACTTGGATAAAGGAGGTCAATTTAGAAAAATTAAGGATGTCCAAAAAATGTATGTGATTAATGATCAGCAGTTTTTGAAAATGGAGCCCTATTTGGTTATTCCTGTTGATACTGCCAAAAGAGTGGTAGCATCAAAAAAATGGAGCAGTAGACCAGACACTGCTAAAACAGTTAAGCCACATTATATAGTGGATTCCTTTAGTATTGAAATTAACTCGGCAGATACGTCAGATTTAAAGCGATTGAAAGGGATAGGCTCCTATTATGCCCGACAAATTGTTTATTATAGAGATAAATTAGGCGGCTATCATAATCTAGCCCAATTATATGAAATCGAGCGAATGCGAGAATCCACCGTTTTAAACATTTTACCGTTTTTAAAATTGGATTCCTCTCTAATTCGTAAAATCCATATTAATAAGGATATTGCTCCAGACATGGTAAAACATCCGTATATAACCTGGAACATGGCCATACAGATTCAAGATTACCGTGATTTTAGTCATAAATTTAAATCAGTCGATGACTTGGTGCAAAAGGGGTTGCTCAATGAAGAATTATATAGTAAACTTGCTCCCTATATTGAATTATAAAATCAATTTATCCATTTATACAGATTATGAATTTTGAACAAACTGAAAATCAGGGAATGATTGCCCAAATGGTGCGTGATTTTGCTGAAAAGGAAATAAGGCCTAACATAATGAAGTGGGATGAAGCTCAAGTCTTCCCTGTAGATTTATTTAAAAAACTTGGCGAATTAGGGTTAATGGGAGTTCTTGTTCCTGCGGAATATGGAGGTTCCGGTTTTGGCTACCAAGAATATGTAACTGTAGTTGAGGAAATTGCTAAGGTAGATGGATCTATTGGTTTGTCTGTTGCAGCCCATAATTCATTGTGTACCGGACATATTCTTCAATTTGGAAATGAGGAACAAAAGAAAAAGTATTTACCTAAATTGGCAACTGCCGAATATATTGGTGCTTGGGGACTAACCGAGCAAGGCTCCGGGTCTGATGCCGGTGGAATGGCAACTGTAGGAGTGCAAGATGGAGATTATTGGGTGATAAATGGAGCGAAAAACTTTATTACGCACGGTATCTCAGGCGATGTTGCGGTGGTAATTGTGCGAACTGGTGAAAAAGGTGCTTCCGATGGAACTACGGCTTTTATTATTGAGAAAGGTACGGAAGGTTTTAAGGGTGGAGCAAAAGAAAATAAATTAGGTATGCGCGCTTCCGAAACTTGCGCCTTGTTTTTTGACAATGTGCGTGTGCATAAAAGTCAAATATTAGGAAATGTTGGGGAAGGCTTTAAACAAGCATTAAAAGTGCTTGACGGTGGTAGAATTTCTATTGCTGCTTTAGGAGTGGGTATTGCTATGGGGGCTTACGAGGCGTCTATTAAATATGCTAAGGAAAGAGAGCAATTTGGTAAACCTATAGCTTCTTTTCAAGCTATTTCGTTTAAACTAGCAGATATGGCTACAAAAATTGAAGCTGCTCATTTATTGACCATGCTTTCTGCAGATTTAAAAGAAAGAGGTCAAACTATGACCAAGGAAGGAGCAATGGCTAAGTTGTATTCTTCAGAGATTGCGGTGCAAGTTTCCAATGAGGCTGTACAAGTTCACGGTGGTTATGGGTACACAAAAGATTACCCAGTTGAAAAGTTTTATAGAGATAGTAAACTCTGTACCATTGGGGAAGGAACCTCTGAGATACAAAAGTTAGTTATTTCTCGACAAATTATTAAATAAAGTTTGGTTTAAAGGATAATCGAATTACCTTTGCCGCCCTTAAAAAGAGATAAGCATGTTAATAGTACCTGTAAAAGACGGAGAGCCAATTGAAAGAGCTCTTAAAAAATTCAAGAAAAAATTCGAACGCACCGGTGTTATGAAGGAAATGCGTGCGAGAAAAAAATACATTAAACCAACGGTAAGAAAGCGTGAAGAAAAATTGCGTGCTATCTACCGTGAGCAATACTTGAATAATTTAGACTAAGGTCTAGATATTCTGATAATAAATTGAAGAATCCTGCGATTTTATCGCGGGATTTTTTAATTTTATGCCATATCAAAACTGGCATTAAATATATGTATATAACTGAATTCGAAAGTTATTTAAAATCAGAGAAACGATTTTCAGCGCATACTGTAGTTGCATATATTAAAGATGTTAATCAGTTTTATGACTTTATTTACACAAGTCTAGGTGAAATTTCGCTTGAAGAGATAGATCATAAATCCATACGATTGTGGTTGGTGTATTTGATGGATGAAAAACAAGTTTCTGCGAATACGGTAAATCGAAAACTTTCGTCCATTAAAACGTATTATCGTTTCCTATTACTTTCTGAAGTGTTATCAGTCAATCCAACATTAAAAGTGATATCCCCTAAAATAAGTAAAAGACTCCCGGAATTTGTAAGTCAAGGGTCTATGGAGAAACTTCTCGGGGCTGAATTATTTGAAAATTCGTTTAGTGGAGTTCGGGACCATCTTGTAATGGAGTTATTATACCAAACCGGTATTAGGTTATCAGAATTAATTGGTATTCAAATGCATGATGTGGATCAATTGGTAAAGTCTGTTAAAGTGACTGGAAAACGAAATAAACAACGTATTGTCCCTATCACAATAGAGTTACAAAAGTTAATTTTGCAGTATATTAAGTTTAGAAACCAAATTACCACTTCCGAATTAAGTCTCATTGTCACCGGTAAAGGTAAATCGGCTTACCCTAAGCTTATATATAATATTGTAAATAAGTATCTAGCCATGGTTTCTACGGTGAATAAAAAGAGTCCACATATACTAAGGCATACCTTTGCTACGCACATGCTAAATAATGGTGCGGATTTAAATACAATAAAAGAGTTGTTGGGACATGCTAATTTGTCTGCCACCCAAGTTTACACGCATAATTCATTTGAAAAATTAAAACTAATTTATAATCAGGCTCACCCAAGAGCTTGAAATATTCACGAGGGTTCGATTGTTGAATTGGTTTGTTATATTAATTCAATAGTTTTTAGACCCTTTAATTATTTATGTTAAAAAGTAAAATATGAAATTAAACATTCAGTCCATCCATTTTGACGCAGATCAAAAATTATTAGATATTGTTCAATCAAAAGCCGATAAATTAGAAACCTATTTTGATAAAATTGAATCGGGAGAAGTGTTTTTAAGATTGGAAAAATCTGAAAACAGAGATAATAAATTGGTTGAGATTAAATTGGTGGTTCCAGGTAGCGACATTTTTGCTTCCAAAAAAGCGGCTTCATTTGAAGAAGCTGTAGAAGAGTCTGTCGAAGCCTTGAGAAGACAATTAAAAAAGTTGAAAGAGAAGAAATCAGACCGTTAAAAGAGCTGATTATTAGGGGATAAAAAAACTTTTAAAAAAAAGTGCAAATTGTTGTTTGTTGAAAGACATTTCTTTTCTACATTTGCATTCCTTTTCAAAGGAGGTTTTGTGAAAACATGATTTCAGATAAAAAAGGGTAAAGTTTGCCGATGTAGCTCAGCTGGCTAGAGCAGCTGATTTGTAATCAGCAGGTCGGGGGTTCGAGTCCCTCCATCGGCTCAAATTTAAACTAGTAAAAACATCATTTTTTTAATGGTGTTTTTTTTGCCCGAAAGGTGAGCTGGTTTAAAATTAAATCGAATTTGGAAGATTCGGTTTTTGTTCTTTAAAGTATTGTAAAGGTTTGGAGGGATACTCAAGCGGCCAACGAGGGCAGACTGTAAATCTGCTGACTACGTCTTCGCAGGTTCGAATCCTGCTCCCTCCACAAATCTTTAATATTAAGCGGAAGTAGCTCAGTTGGTAGAGCATCAGCCTTCCAAGCTGAGGGTCGCGAGTTCGAATCTCGTCTTCCGCTCTATAAAAGAGTTAAAGCCCCGCAAGGGAGTTGCTTTTGTGAGAGGTTAAATCTTATTGCCGATGTAGCTCAGGGGTAGAGCACTTCCTTGGTAAGGAAGAGGTCCGGGGTTCAAATCCCCGCATAGGCTCAATTGAAGTGAATAAATAGTAAATTAATAAAAACGTAAATAAAATTTATAGCTATGGCTAAAGAAAAGTTTGACCGGTCGAAACCACACGTAAACATCGGTACTATCGGACACGTGGATCATGGAAAAACTACCTTGACCGCAGCAATTACAACTGTATTGGCAAAGGAAGGTTTATCAGAATTACGTGATTTCGCGTCTATTGATAATGCTCCTGAAGAAAAGGAACGTGGTATTACAATTAATACTTCTCACGTAGAGTACACAACTGCTAAACGTCACTACGCACACGTTGACTGTCCTGGTCACGCGGATTACGTTAAGAACATGATTACTGGTGCTGCCCAAATGGATGGTGCTATTCTAGTTGTAGCTTCTACAGATGGACCAATGCCTCAAACTCGTGAGCACATTCTACTTGCACGTCAAGTAAATGTACCTGCAATTGTTGTATTCATGAACAAAGTTGATTTGGTTGATGATGAAGAATTGTTAGAGTTAGTTGAAATGGAAGTTCGTGAATTGTTATCGTTTTACGATTACCCAGGAGATGATCTTCCAGTAATTCAAGGTTCTGCTTTGGGTGGATTAGAAGGTGATCCAAAATGGTCAGCTAAGATTATGGAATTAATGGAAGCGGTTGATGATCATATTCCATTACCTCCTAGAGATATTGATAAAGAATTTTTAATGCCAGTTGAGGATGTATTCTCTATTACTGGTCGTGGTACTGTAGCAACAGGTCGTATTGAGTCAGGTGTGATTAACACAGGTGATGAAATCGAATTGTTAGGTATGGGCGCTGAAAGAATGAAATCTGTAGTTACTGGAGTAGAGATGTTCCGTAAGATTTTAGATAGAGGTGAAGCTGGTGATAACGTTGGTCTTTTACTTCGTGGTGTTGATAAAGATAAAATCAAAAGAGGAATGGTTATCGCTAGAACCGGTACAATTACTCCACACACTAAATTCAAAGCTGAGGTTTATATCTTGAAGAAAGAAGAAGGTGGACGTCACACTCCATTCCATAACAAATACCGTCCTCAATTCTATATCCGTACCACGGATGTAACTGGAGAGATTCTTTTAGAAGAAGGCCGTGAAATGGTAATGCCAGGTGATAACTTAACAATTACTGTTGAGTTGATTCAACCAGTAGCAATTAACTTAGGTCTTAAATTCGCTATTCGTGAAGGTGGACGTACAGTTGGAGCTGGACAAATTACTGAGATTCTTGATTAATTTCAAGTCTCAACAATAAATAAAAAAAACAATAAAAGGTGTCCGTCTATTGACGGATACCTTTCTGTTTACATAGAGAATTGTAATTATCCGTAGTATTGGAAAGTTGGAATTTTCATCATACGGGTGTAGCTCAATTGGCAGAGTAATGGTCTCCAAAACCATCGGTTGGGAGTTCGAGTCTCTCCACCCGTGCAAAAAATATTATCCATGAATAAATTTAAAAATTATGTTGTCGATTCTTATAACGAACTTCGTTATAAAGTAAATTGGCCTACATTGAAAGAACTTCAAGGGAGTTCAGTATTGGTGTTAGTAGCATCATTTATTATGGCTGGTATAGTATATGTTTTAGATGCTAGTTTTGGTCAGGTAATGAAGTTGATTTACGAGACATTTTAAATTGTCTAAAAACAAATTACTGTGGCTGAAAGCAAAGAAATAAAAAAACGCTGGTACGTAGTTCGTGCTATTAGTGGTAAAGAAAGTAAAGTAAAGGATTATATGGAGATGGAAATCAATCGTCTTAAGATGAATGATTATGTTTCTCAAATCCTTATTCCAAAAGAAAAAGTTTACCAAATCAGAAATGGTAAAAAGATTCTCAAAGAGAAAAGTTTTTTCCCTGGTTACATCATGGTGGAGGCCGCTCTAGTTGGAGAGGTTCCTCACGTGTTAACAGCTGTTCCAAATGTTATTGGTTTCTTAAGTGGAACAAAAGGTGGTGAGCCTTTAGCAATGCGCTTGGCGGAAGTTAATCGTATATTGGGTAAGGTTGATGAATTGGCTGATGCTGACGAAGGAGTGGAAATTCCATACATCGTTGGTGAAACAGTTAAAGTTGTTGACGGACCTTTCAACAGTTTTTCTGGAATCATTGAAGAAGTTAATGAGGAAAAGAAAAAATTAAAAGTTATGGTGAAAATATTCGGAAGGAAAACTCCTTTAGAATTAGGTTACCTGCAAGTTGAAAAGGAATAATTAAGTATTTATTAAAATATTGGGCGAAAGAGACATTGAATGCTTCCCTCGGAAACCCATGTATAACTTGAGTAAAAATGGCAAAGGAAATAAGTGCGCTTATTAAGCTACAAGTAAGAGGTGGTGCGGCTAATCCGTCTCCTCCGGTAGGACCTGCTTTAGGTGCGAAGGGTGTGAACATTATGGAATTCTGTAAGCAGTTCAACGCTCGTACGCAAGATAAAGCTGGAAAAGTTTTACCAGTGGTGATTACGGTATTCGCTGACAAATCGTTTGAGTTTGTTGTAAAAACTCCACCTGTTGCTGTTCAACTCAAAGAAGCTGCAAAATTGAAGTCTGGTTCTCCGGAACCTAATAGAAAAAAGGTAGCTACCGTATCTCAAGATCAAGTCAGAACTATTGCAACTGATAAAATGCCTGATCTAAATTGTTTCACTGTTGAATCTGCGATGAATATGGTTGCGGGTACAGCTAGAAGTATGGGGATTATTGTAAAATAATTCTGAAATTTAAAAAGGTATATTATGGCAAAAGTTTCTAAAAAAAGAAAAGAGGTCCTAACAAAATATGATGATCAGATGCAATATTCGTTGGCTGATGCTTCAGGTTTAGTTAAAGAAATTAGTACTGCAAAATTTGACGAGTCTATCGACTTGGCTGTTCGTTTGAATGTAGATCCACGTAAAGCTAACCAAATGGTTAGAGGTACGGTTTCTCTTCCTCATGGAACAGGTAAAGATGTTAAAGTATTAGTTCTTTGTACACCTGATAAAGAGCAAGAAGCTAAGGATAATGGTGCTGATTATGTAGGACTTGATGAGTTTATCGCTAAGATTAAAGGTGGATGGACTGATGTGGATGTAATTATTACTATGCCTTCAGTAATGGGTAAGGTTGGTGCTTTAGGTCGCGTATTGGGACCAAGAGGATTAATGCCGAATCCGAAAACTGGAACAGTAACCATGGAAATTGGTAAAGCTGTGAAGGATGTGAAGGCAGGTAAAATTGATTTTCGAGTGGATAAATTCGGAATCATTCATGCAGCTATCGGCAAAGTATCTTTCGATAAGGACATGATTATTGAGAATGCGCGTGAGTTGTTACAGACGTTGATCAAACTAAAACCAGCTGCGGCAAAAGGTGTGTATATGAAAAGCATCTCTATGTCCAGTACAATGAGCCCAGCTATTAAGGTAGAACTTAAAGCTGCTGCGGTTTAATGTGTAATGTTAAAAACCTGAGTAAATGACAAAACAAGAAAAAAATCAGGTCATTGATAACTTGGTAACTCTATTGCAAGAAAGTAGTAACATTTATGTTACGAATACTGCAGAGTTAGACGCTGAGTTAACTTCAGATTTGAGAAGAGCGTGTTTCAGCAAAGATGTTGATTTACGTGTAGTGAAAAACACCCTTCTTGCGAAGGCTATGGAAAGAGTAGAAGATAAAGACTTTGGCGATATACCAAGTGTCTTGAAAGGCTATTCTTCACTAATGATCTCTGAAGTTGGTAACGCACCAGCTAAGTTAATCAAAGAGTTTAGGAAGAAAAATGATCGACCTATCCTCAAAGCTGCTTATGTTGCAGAATCAGTATTTATTGGAGACGAGACGTTAGATGCTCTCGTTAGCTTGAAATCGAAAGATGAATTAGTTGGCGATATCATTATGTTGTTACAATCTCCTGCGAAAACTGTTATCTCGCAATTACAGTCAGGTGGAGCTACGCTTGCCGGGCTAATGAAAACACTTTCAGAAAAAGAATCTTAATTAAGAACAATTATTAAAATTAAATAAAATGGCGGATTTAAAATCGTTTGCTGAGCAATTAGTAAATCTTACTGTTAAAGAAGTAAGTGAATTAGCTGATATCCTTAAGGATGAGTACGGAATCGAACCAGCTGCTGCTGCTGCAGTTGCTGTTGCAGGTGCCGGTGCTGGTGCTGGAGAAGCTGCAGAAGAGAAAACAGAATTTGATGTTATCTTGAAAGCTGCTGGTCCTCAAAAACTTAAAGTTGTTAAAGCTGTAAAAGAATTAACAGGATTAGGTTTGAAAGAAGCAAAAGAAATCGTTGATGGCGCACCAAAAGCTATCAAAGAAGGCATTGCTAAAGACGAAGCTGAAGCACTTAAAACTCAACTAGAAGAAGCAGGAGCTGAAGTTGAGCTTAAGTAATATTACATTTCACATTTGTGACATTTAGAGGTTTAGACCCATTAGGGTCTAAACCCTTACGTGTTTATACACGTTTTTTTTATTTTTAGTTCTTCATCAGATAATACTTCCATGGCAGAATTGGCAAAACAGGAAAGAGTAAATTTTGGGACCGCGAAAAACTTATTGGAATATCCAGATTTTTTGGATGTTCAGTTAAAGTCTTTCCAAGATTTTTTCCAGCTGGAAACTACAGCAGATAGTAGAGAAACCGAAGGCTTGTTTAAAGTTTTTAGTGAAAACTTCCCTATTACAGATTCTAGAAACAATTTCGTTTTAGAATTTTTGGATTATTTTATTGATCCACCACGTTACGATATTAAAGAAACCATTGAAAGAGGGTTAACTTATAGTGTGCCGCTTAAAGCGAAGCTTAAGTTGTATTGTACCGATCCAGAACACGAGGATTTTGAAACCATTATTCAAGATGTTTATTTAGGAACCATTCCTTATATGAGCCCAAGTGGTTCGTTTATTATTAATGGAGCCGAACGTGTAATTGTTTCTCAATTACATAGATCTCCCGGAGTTTTCTTCGGACAGAGTTACCATGCAAATGGTACAAAATTGTATTCAGCAAGAATTATCCCTTTTAAAGGATCTTGGATTGAATTCGCAACAGACATCAATAATGTGATGTTTGCTTACATTGATAGAAAGAAAAAACTTCCTGTAACCACTTTGTTAAGAGCAATTGGTTACGAAAGTGATAAAGATATATTAGAAATCTTTGGACTGGCGGATGAGGTAAAAGTCTCTAAAGCTGGTTTGAAACGTGTAACAGGAAGACGCCTTGCGGCAAGAGTCCTGAAAACATGGTTTGAAGATTTCGTTGATGAGGATACCGGTGAGGTTGTTTCAATTGAACGTAATGAAGTTATTATTGATCGTGAAACCATTATTGAAAATGACCACGTTGATTTAATTCTTGATTCAGGCGCTAAAACTATTCTATTACATAAAGAGGATGTTAATAGCACTGATTATACGTTGATTTACAATACCCTTCAAAAGGATCCTTCCAATACAGAAATTGAAGCGGTAGAGCATATTTACCGTGTTCTTCGTAATTCTGAGCCACCAGATGAGGAAACTGCTCGTGGTGTAATTGACAAATTATTCTTTTCTGACAAACGTTATGATTTAGGAGAAGTTGGTCGATTCAGAATCAATAAAAAATTAAAAATCAGTAATAATGAAACTTCTCGTGTTTTAACGAAAGATGACATTATTCTTATTATCCGTTACCTTATTGAGTTGGTAAACTCAAAAACGGATGTGGATGATATTGATCACTTAAGTAATAGACGTGTTCGTACTGTTGGTGAGCAATTGCATAACCAATTTGGTGTTGGTTTAGCACGTATGGCTAGAACCATTCGTGAGCGAATGAATGTTCGTGACAACGAAGTGTTTACTCCTATTGATTTGATTAACGCAAAGACATTGTCTGCGGTAATTAATTCATTCTTTGGTACCAATCAGCTTTCTCAATTTATGGATCAAACGAATCCATTATCTGAGATTACGCACAAACGTAGATTATCAGCCCTTGGGCCCGGTGGTTTATCAAGAGAGCGTGCCGGTTTTGAGGTACGTGATGTTCACTATACACACTATGGTCGTTTATGTACTATTGAAACTCCTGAGGGACCAAATATTGGTCTGATTTCTTCTCTTTGTTCTTATGCAAAGGTGAATAAATTAGGTTTCATCGAAACTCCTTACCGTAAGGTGAAGGATGCGGTTGTTAGTTATGAGCCAGAAGATCTTGTTTATTTATCTGCTGAAGAAGAAGATGGAATTAACATTGCTCAAGCAACTGCTGCGGTAAAAGATAATGGTGAGTTTGAAAATGACGAAGTAATTGCACGTTATGAAGGTGATTTTCCAATTATACCTAAATCTGAAATTGGATTAATTGATGTTGCTCCAAATCAAATTACCTCAATTGGTGCATCTCTTATTCCATTCTTGGAACATGATGATGCGAATAGGGCATTGATGGGGTCAAACATGCAGCGTCAAGCAGTTCCATTATTGCGTCCAGAAGCTCCTATTGTAGGAACAGGTTTGGAAGGTGATGTGGCACGTGATTCTCGTGTATTGATTAATGCAGAAGGTCCTGGAGTTGTTACTTATGTGGATGCTTTAGAGGTTACAATTAAATATGACCAAACACCTGATGATGTTTCGGTTAGCTTTAGAGGTCCTTCAAAAACGTATCAACTTGTTAAGTACGCAAAAACCAACCAAAGCACAATGGTTAATCTAAAACCTATTGTACGTATTGGTGATAGGGTTAAGAAAGGTCAAGTACTTTGTGAAGGGTATGCAACACAACAAGGGGAGCTTGCTTTAGGTAGAAACCTAAATGTGGCATTTATGCCTTGGAAAGGATATAACTTTGAGGATGCGATTGTAATATCGGAAAAAGTAGTTATTGATGATTATTTCACTTCATTACACGTTGAAGAATTTAGTTTAGAAGTTAGGGATACCAAACGTGGTTTGGAGGAACTAACAGCAGATATTCCAAACGTAAGTGAGGAAGCTACTAAGGACTTGGATGAAAATGGCTTGGTAAGAGTTGGTTCAAGATTGAAAGCGGGTGATATCTTAATTGGTAAAATTACTCCTAAAGGAGAAAGTGATCCAACACCGGAAGAAAAACTGTTAAGAGCAATCTTTGGTGACAAAGCAGGTGATGTGAAAGATTCTTCATTGAAAGCTGGCCCATCTATGGATGGAGTGGTTATCGGTAAAAAACTTTTCTCAAGAGCGATTAAAGATAGACGTCAACGTAACAGTGAAAAAGAAATTTTAGCTGAGATTGATTATAAATACACCAAACAAGTGGATGCTATTAAAGTAATCCATGCGGAGAAATTGTTTGCATTAGTGAACGGAAAAACTTCTCAAGGGGTGTTTAATAACTTCCGTGAGGAAATCGTGCCTAAAGGAACCAAGTTTACTCTTAAACTTTTGATGACTTTAAATTACGATGAGTTAAATCCAGCAGGATGGACAACTAATAGTGATACCAATGCTTTAATTAAGCGTTTGTTTGTGAACTTTAGTACACGCGTAAATGATATATTAGGTATTTGGAAACGTGAAAAATTCCAAATTTCTATTGGTGATGAGTTACCAGCAGGAATTGTTCAACTAGCAAAAATTTACGTTGCGAAAAAACGTAAGTTGAAAGTAGGTGATAAAATGGCGGGTCGACACGGTAATAAAGGTATCGTTTCGCGTATTGTACGTGCAGCGGATATGCCTTACCTTGAAAATGGAGAGCCTGTTGATATCGTATTGAATCCATTGGGTGTACCATCTCGTATGAACCTTGGACAAATTTATGAAACCGTTCTTGGATGGGCAGGTAAAAAACTGGGTGTGAAATTCGCAACTCCGATTTTTGATGGTGCTTCTGTGGCAGAAATTGATGGATGGACGAAAAAAGCAGGTATTGCTGATTTTGGTAGAACATATTTATATGACGGTGGTACAGGAGAACGATTTGATCAACCAGTAACCGTTGGAATTATCTACATGTTGAAACTTCACCATTTGGTGGATGATAAAATGCATGCAAGATCTATCGGACCATACTCACTGATTACACAACAACCGTTAGGTGGTAAAGCACAAATGGGTGGTCAAAGATTTGGGGAAATGGAAGTTTGGGCGCTGGAAGCGTTTGGAGCGGCACATATTCTTCAAGAGATTTTGACTATTAAATCGGATGATGTAATAGGTCGTGCGAAAGCATACGAAGCTATTGTTAAGGGTGAGGCTATGCCAAAACCAGGTGTTCCGGAATCTTTCAATGTGTTATTACACGAAATGAGAGGTTTAGGATTGAACATCACTATGAATTAATTGTTGAACTAGAGACTTAAATTAGCATAAGCTATGGCTTTTAACAAAGACACAAAACAACAAAGTAGTTTTAGTAAAATCACTATTTCTTTGGCAAGTCCAGAGATGATTCGAAATGCATCAAGTGGTGAAGTATTAAAACCAGAAACAATAAATTACCGTACTTACAAACCAGAACGTGATGGATTATTCTGTGAGCGGATTTTTGGTCCTGTAAAAGATTATGAATGTCATTGTGGTAAATACAAAAGAATCCGATATAAAGGAATCGTTTGTGACCGTTGTGGGGTTGAAGTTACAGAGAAAAAAGTAAGACGTGAGCGAATGGGACACATCGCATTGGTGGTTCCTGTAGCGCATATTTGGTATTTCAAATCTCTTCCAAATAAAATTGGATATTTATTAGGACTTCCTTCTAAAAAATTGGATACCATTATTTATTATGAGAAGTATGTTGTTATTCAAGCAGGTAACGCTACGAATGATGAAGGAGAAGCAATTAATTACTTAGATTTCTTAAGTGAAGAAGAGTATTTGGATGCTTTGGATAGACTTCCTCAAGAAAATCAACATTTAGAAGATTCTGATCCCAACAAATTCATCGCTAAGATGGGTGCGGAGGCGTTAGAAGATTTATTACGTAATTTGGATTTAGATTCTTTATCTTACGAACTACGTCATAAAGCGAATATCGAAACTTCTCAACAACGTAAAGCAGAGGCATTAAAACGTTTGCAAGTTGTTGAAGGGTTTAGAGATGCAAATCTTAGACTAGAAAATCGTCCAGAATGGATGATTATCAAAGTTGTACCGGTAACTCCTCCAGAGTTGCGTCCATTGGTGCCTCTTGATGGTGGTCGTTTTGCAACTTCCGATTTGAATGATTTATACCGAAGAGTAATTATTCGTAACAACCGTTTGAAACGTTTGATTGAGATTAAAGCTCCAGAGGTAATTTTACGTAATGAAAAACGTATGCTTCAAGAAGCAGTCGATTCATTATTGGATAACTCAAGAAAATCAAGTGCTGTTAAAACAGATTCGAACCGTGCATTAAAATCCCTTTCTGATTCATTGAAAGGTAAGCAAGGTCGTTTCCGTCAAAACTTATTGGGTAAACGTGTTGATTATTCTGCGCGTTCGGTAATTGTTGTAGGTCCAAACTTAGAAATGCACGAATGTGGTATTCCTAAGAATATGGCTGCTGAGTTATACAAACCGTTTATTATTCGTAAGTTGATTGAGCGTGGAATCGTTAAAACGGTAAAATCAGCAAAGAAAATTGTAGATAAAAAAGAACCAGTTGTTTGGGATATTTTGGAAAATGTACTGAAAGGTCATCCAGTATTACTGAACAGGGCTCCAACACTTCACAGATTGGGTATCCAAGCTTTTCAACCTAAATTGGTGGAAGGTAAAGCTATTCAATTACATCCATTAGCATGTTCGGCATTTAATGCGGATTTTGATGGGGATCAAATGGCAGTTCACTTACCTTTAGGTAACGCTGCAATTTTGGAAGCGCAAGTATTAATGCTTGGTTCTCACAATATTTTAAATCCTGCTAACGGTGCACCTATTACAGTACCATCGCAGGATATGGTTCTTGGATTATATTACATTACCAAAGCTAGAAGATCCGATAAGGATTTGAAGATTAAAGGTGAAGATATGACTTTCTACTCTTCTGAAGAAGTGGAGATTGCTTTTAATGAAGGAAAGCTTGCTTTACATGCGAACATCAAATGTAAAGTTCAGACTTTAGATGCGGACGGAAATTACATTAATGTAATTATGGATACCACTTGTGGTAGAGTAATGTTTAATGAATTAGTGCCGGATGAAGTTGGGTATATCAATGATGTATTAACCAAGAAATCTTTAAGAGATATTATTGGTTTAATCATGAAAATATCTGGAGTAACTAGAACAGCAAGATTCTTAGATGATATTAAAGGATTAGGTTTTTATTGGGCATTTAAAGGTGGATTATCATTCAACATTAATGATGTTATGATTCCAGCAGAAAAAGTGTCATTAGTAGATACTGCCAAGAAAAAGGTAGCTGAAATTATTGGTAATTATAACATGGGTTTAATTACGAATAATGAACGTTACAATCAAATAATTGATATCTGGACACATACCAACTCGAAATTGACAAATATCTTGATGACTGCGTTAGAAAACGATAATCAAGGTTTTAACTCAATTTATATGATGTTCCATTCTGGTGCAAGGGGTTCGAAAGAACAAATTCGTCAGTTGGCTGGTATGAGGGGATTGATGGCGAAACCGAAAAAATCGGGAGCGCAAGGAGGTTCAATTATTGAAAATCCTATTCTTTCTAACTTTAAGGAAGGTTTATCCATTATTGAGTACTTTATTTCTACTCACGGTGCACGTAAAGGTTTAGCGGATACGGCATTGAAGACAGCGGATGCGGGTTATTTAACGCGTAGATTGGTGGATGTTTCTCAAGATGTTATTATTTCTGATGTGGATTGTGGAACCTTATTGGGTTTATCCGTTTCAGCATTGAAGAAAAATGATGATATCGTAGAATCATTATCAGCTAGAATTATTGGTAGAACCACGGTTCATGATGTTTATCACCCTACCACCGAAGAGGTTATTATCTCAGCGGGAGAGGAAGTGACGGAAGCAGCCGCCTTAGAAATAGATGCAGCTGGAATTGAAACTGTAGAGGTTCGTTCGGTATTAACTTGTGAAACGCTTCGTGGTGTTTGTGCTAAATGTTATGGTACTAACCTATCTACTAACGGTAAAGTGCAAAAAGGGGAAGCTGTAGGTGTTGTTGCAGCACAATCTATTGGTGAACCGGGAACGCAGTTAACATTACGGACTTTCCACGTGGGTGGTACAGCAAGTAATATTGCGGCTGAATCTAGTCATATTGCAAAATTTGATGGGAAATTGGTTCTAGAAGATGTTAAAACGGTTGAAAGTATTGACAAAGAAGGAAATGTTCAGAATATAGTTATTGGTAGAGCAGGAGAGCTTAGAATTATAGATCCTACTACTAATATGACATTAATGACTTCTAATATTCCTTATGGTTCGAATTTGCTCATTACAAAATCGAAAAAAATCAAAAAGGGTGAAGTTATTTGTTCTTGGGATCCATATAATGCGGTAATTGTTTCTGAATTTGATGGGGTAGTTGTTTTTCAAAATATTGAAGAAGGACGTACTTATCGTGAAGAAAGTGATGAGCAAACAGGTTTCTCTGAAAAAGTAATTATTGAGAGAAAGGATAGAAAAATGGTGCCTTTAGTTAAGGTGAATGATACCGATGGAAATCAGTTGCGTTCATATAACTTACCGGTAGGTGCACACATTATTATTCACGAAGGAGCCAAAGTAAAAGCAGGTGAGATTTTGGTAAAAATTCCTCGTTCTGCAGGTGGATCAAGTGATATTACTGGGGGTCTACCTCGTGTAACTGAATTATTTGAAGCGAGAAATCCTTCAAACCCAGCAGTTGTTTCTGAAATTGACGGATATATTTCTTTTGGTAAAATTAAAAGGGGTAATCAAGAAATTGTTGTTACTTCAAAAACTGGAGAGGTTAAGAAATATTTAGTTTCTTTATCTAAACATATTTTGGCACAAGAAAATGATTGGGTGAAAGCCGGACAACCACTATCGGATGGAGCAATAACTCCAAGTGATATTTTGTCTATTAAAGGACCTACAGCTGTTCAAGAATACATTGTAAATGAAATTCAAGAGGTATATCGTTTGCAAGGTGTGAAAATTAACGATAAGCATTTTGAAGTTATTGTACGTCAAATGATGCGTAAAGTTGATGTATTGGATGCTGGTGATACCAAGTTTTTAGAAAAACAAATCATTAACAAAAGTGATTTCCAAATTGAAAATGACTGGATTTATGGTCGAATGATTGTGGAAAATGCGGGTGATTCTAATGAGCTTAAAGAAGGCCAAATTGTGTCGGCTAGGAAATTACGTGATGTAAATTCAAGGTTGAAACGAAATGACCAAGCATTGGTTGAGTATAGAGAGGCTATGCCTGCTACTTCTAAACCTGTATTACAAGGAATTACAAGAGCATCGTTACAAACAGGTAGTTTCATTTCTGCAGCATCCTTCCAAGAAACCACTAAGGTACTGAATGAGGCTGCTGTAAAAGGAAAAGAAGATCATTTGTTAGGCTTGAAAGAAAACGTAATTGTTGGACATTTAATTCCTGCAGGTACCGGATTGAACGAATACGAAAAGTTAGTTGTTGGTTCTCAAGAAGAATACAATCAATTGACTGAAAAAGTGGAAAGCAATCCCGATATTATAGACTTATAGTATTTATTAAAACATATAGAAAAGCCCCGTTTATCGGGGCTTTTTTGTAACTAAAAATTTATTATGGAAAATCAAAATCCTAAAGAAGGCCAAATTAACATTGAGCTAAGTGAAGAAATGGCTGAAGGCACCTATTCCAATTTAGCTATATTAACGCATTCTCATTCTGAATTTATTGTTGACTTTGTGCAGATAATGCCTGGAGCACCTAAAGCCAAAGTTAAGTCAAGAATAATTATGACCCCTCAACATGCGAAAAGACTACTACACGCTTTAGAAGATAACATCCAAAAATATGAACAAATTCATGGGCATATTAAGGAAGGAGAAGCACAAGGTGGAGCGATTCCTATGACCTTTGGAGGACCAACTACCCAAGCTTAGTGATAGGCTGATTTGTTGAAAATAATATAACCGAAATTTAGAAGCACTGTGATAGGTGCTTCATCTTCGGGGCTGATGTCCGGATTATTATAGTAATAATTCGTAGAAAAGCTAAGTGGTCCAAACAATGTTTCGTACACAATTGTACCCGAAAGTATAGCATACCTATCCGCCAAAACAGTACCTAGACTAGCCTTACCTTCAGAAGTTGGTATATATGCCTGATAGGGTTGGAATATATACCCTTCAGCACGTATTTGAATCTTTTTTATAGGTAGGAATACCATTTGAGTGCCAATTGCGACAAACTTATTTGCATGAAAACTTTCTAGGAATAGTGTCTTACTATCTGGTGTTGGTTTGAAAGATGGCGATTGAATTACAGTGGATGTGAAGTTTTCAAAAAACGAAATATTTGAATATGCTGCGGATAGGGTTATACCCATTCTAAATTTTTCTGCAGATCTAAAATACCTTTGATAGTCCACTTTAAATTGTAAAAATGAATGCACGTTTGTTAAATCGCTATTTATGGGCGATGTTGAACCAGGACTATAAAACTCATTTCCGTACACGTAATTGGATTGAAGTGAAAATCGTTCTCCTTCGTAGGCATACTGTTTTAGATTTAAGGAGTTGCGCGAAAGCACAAGTTTATTATTCAATCCGTTAAAACGTGTTACATCTGTTGTGTCAGAGGGGGTGAACTGTTTGGATTGGTAGTAGCTAGATTGCATTTGTAAATAAGATGATTCTGCGGACAATTTGAACCTATTTCCCAGACCAATGCCAAATTCAAATCCGGTATACAATTCCCCTTCGATAATATAATTTGGTTTTTCACTTACAAAAAGGTTGGCTTGTCTGCTCTCAAACCAATTCCAATTATGAAGGGTGAATTTTGGTTTTATGTATATCGGGAGTTTGGAAGGAAAATCAAATTTGGCAAAAAGGTTAATTGCCTGGTATAATTTACCATAATGGGTTGAGAATTCTATTTTTAAGCCATAGGTAGATAGATTATTATATGCAATACTTGCAAATCCTTCCGAAATAGGTCGAGTAGCAATATTTCCTCCAAATTTTAAACTAAATGACCGTATGGGTGATATATCAACGGTAGCATCGTATTTTTTTGTGGTTTTATTGTAGTGCAATTTGGTGCGAATACTTGTAATATAAGATTCTTGGTAAAGTCTAAAATAATTTCGTTGAAAAGTAGCAAGGGTTAAAACCTTTTCTTTCTTGCGTTTTCTGTTTAGTACTGAACCCGAATATTTACCTTGTTTGGTGTTTATTCCTTTAAAAGTTATTTTACCAATTAATATTGAATCATTCTTGTTTTTGAATTTATTGGAATCCAACAAAACTTGGTTGTTCTTGTCCTCTTCCTCCTGGATATGGTATTTAATATGTTGGATGTGTCTCATGGTCTCAGCGTATCCAGAGTCAATGGCTTCTTGGGTGTTTTCAAAATTAAAGGTTCCGAAATTGGTGTTTGGCTCAATTAATTCGCCTTCCTGGCAATAAATGCTAAAGTCTGTTTTCTTAATAAGCACATTTTGAAGTTGACCTAAGATATCATCTTCAGCCGGAATTGGAGCGTTTTGAGAAACATTGCTGCCTATAATATAATCTGGATGAAAATCGTTGCACATAATATCTACAGGGAAATTATTGTAGATTCCACCATCATACATCAAATGTCCATCTATCTTTATTGGGCGTACCACAATGGGATAGGACATAGAAGCACGGATAGCCTCCGTTAGACTTCCTTTTTTAAAAGTAACCAATTCTTTAGTGATGATATCTGCTGCCACACAGCGAAAAGGAATCATTAAACTGTCAAAATTGTAATTGGACAATTTCTCCGCCTCTGCCATGTATTTTACGGCATCAAAATCAAAAGATTCGGATGCAATAATTTTTGAAGGAAGGAGCAATGAATACCCTGTATTGGTTTTCATGAATTTTAACGATATTATATCCGCCTTAGGTTCTGCATGTGGGAAGAAGTAATGGTATTTATCTGGAATTTGACCGTTGCTATTAGCTAAAAAATAAGTGGAGGTAAAATACTTTTCGATTTGTTCAATTGGAACCCCGGAGGCATATAGCGCACCAATCATCGCCCCCATGGAAGTTCCGGTGATGTAATCGATGGGAATATTATTTTCTTCTAAGGCTTTTATTACTCCTATATGCGCCAAAGCATCTGCACCACCACCACTGAGCACAAGTCCTACTTTTTGAGATAATGCGGAAAGAGAAATTCCAATAAATATTAATATGGTACAAGTTATTTTGCGCATCCTTGCAAATCTACATTATGAATTGGAAAATTAGTCAATAGTTTCTTTTAGTGTATCAACTAGTTTATTGAAATAATTTGGGGCTTTAGCCATACGTGAGCCGTACCAAGAAAACATTTCTCCATCTACCAACAGTACTTTTGAATTGGGTAATGCTTTTTGAAAAGCTAACTGGTGTTTCTCCTTGAACGGATAGGGTTCGCTGGAAAGAAAGATATAGTTTGGATTTAATGCTTTCAATTCTTCGATGCTTGATATAGGATACCGAGAGGCAGAATCTTTTAGGATATTATTACACCCAATTTGTTCTAACATATCTTGAATGAACGTCTTTCTACCCGCAAGCATAATGGGGTCATTCCAAATTAGGTAGGCTGTGTTTCTTGGTTCTTCACTATTTAATTTGTGCAATCCTTCAAATTCATTTTTTATCTTAGAAACAAGTGATTGCGCAAGAATTTCGGTGTTTGTTTTTTTACCAAGGGTTATTATGACTTTTAGGGCATCAGCTATGGTAAGGATGTCGGTAACCCAAACCACACAGTGTTTTTGTAATTCCTCAATATCCGACCTTTCATTTTCTTCCTTGTTAGCAACAATTAAATCTGGTTTTAGGTCAATTATTTTTTGAATTTTTAAATTTTTAGTTCCTCCAATTTTTAGAATTGCTTTGGTTTTAGCCTTTGGGTGAATACAAAATCGGGTAACTCCTACTATTTGATTATCCAGATTTAAATCAAAAAGTAATTCTGTTAATGAAGGTACCACTGAAACTATTCTCATATTTTGATTTTTGTCTTACAAACGTAGCCTAGTCATAGCAATAATTGGTGTATTTGCGTAGATTTGTTATTGTTAAAAATCAACTTTAGGGATTATATATAATCGTTTAGATACCAGTTGTTTTTTTGAATTAGTTCTAATTATCTTTTGTCTGTAACCCATTGGGATACTGAAATATGGGATAGTAAAAATTAAAAATTTAGTGGATGGAATCAGTAAAAAAATATGCTGCAATTGATATTGGCTCAAATGCCATTCGGTTGCAAATCTCCATGGTCGTTGAATTGGGTGGAAGGACAGATTATAAAAGAATCTCTTTAGTTAGGTTGCCGGTACGTTTAGGGCAGGAAGCCTTTACAGAGAAGGTATTGGAAGAAAAAACGATTCATAAATTTTTAGAGGGAATGAAAGCCTTTAAAATTATTATGGATGTTCATGGAGTGGATGATTATATGGCTGTAGCTACTTCTGCTATGCGAGAAGCAAAGAATGGCCAAAAAATTGCAAGCTTGGTGAAGGAGACTGTTGGTTTTGACATTCAAATCATTAATGGGAAATTGGAGGCTGAAATTATTTTCAAAGCTCATTTTGGAAGTAGTTCTTATGTGGACGATAATTATGTTTTTGTTGATGTTGGGGGAGGAAGCACCGAGGTAACCATTCTTTCCGAACAAAAAATAGTTGCTGCCAAATCATTTAAAATTGGGACTATCCGTATGATGAATAATATGGTGAGTGATGAGAAATGGAATGAAATGAAGGATTGGGTAATTGCTCAAACTGTAAATCTGGAACATATTGAAATGATTGGGACTGGTGGAAACATTAACAAGATGTATAGATTAATGAACCTGGATTATCCTCAGCCTATTTTATATCATGAATTTAGGGCTATCTTAACAACTTTGTCCAACATGAGTTATAATCAAAGAATGAGAGAATTTAAACTAAATCCGGATCGTGCCGATGTGATAGTTCCAGCTTCGGAAATATATTATTCAATAATGAAGTGGGCGGACAGTAGTATCTTACATGTTCCGAGTATAGGGCTGTCGGATGGAATAGTGCGAATGTTGCATGAGAAAAACATTACTAACTAATAGACCTTTCAATTTTAGTTTTGTAAAAACTATTGCGAATCTTAGGAATCCGTTTTCTTTAGCTCTCCCTCAAAAATGTGGGAGCCTTTTACTGCTGTAAATGTATAGCCAGCTCGACCTACCTTGGTAATTTTTGTCCACATCGTATCGGATGGAAGAAAATCTAAATCTTCTGGATGATCGGTACTATTTAGCGTCAAATAATACTCACAATCGCTGGTCCATACCACATTAAATTTGTCCGTATAGATATACCCGCCTTCCCCATTAAGATTGTATTCAATTTGTAAGCTATCCGTACGTTCAATACGTATATCATCGCTACCTACATATTTAAAAGTGCCGGTTTTATAATAGCCGCAGTTTTCGGGAGTAGGTTCACCACCACCGCCTTGGCAATTGGTTAATGCCAAGCTAATGGCGAACAATCCAACGATATGTTTTAAAATACGCACGATTTAAATTCCAGTATAATTGGATGGAGTGATTTCCGCAAGTTCCGCCTTTAATTCATTGCTAATATCCAAGCCAGCAATAAAATCACGCATTACGTTTCCATCAATAGTGGTATTGGTACGCGTTAGCCCTTTAAGCATTTCATACGGGTTAGCTACACCTTCTCTACGCAAAACTGTTTGAATTGCTTCGGCTACTACCGCCCAGTTGTTTTCTAAATCTGCTGCTATTTTGTCTTCATTAAGCAGTAACTTTCCTAAACCTTTTTTCAATGAACTCAATGCAATAAGCATGTGCCCAAAAGGAACCCCAACGTTTCTCAGCACGGTAGAATCCGTTAAATCTCTTTGTAACCTAGATATAGGTAATTTAGCGGATAAGTGTTCCAAAACAGCATTGGCAATACCCAAATTACCTTCGGCATTTTCAAAGTCAATTGGATTTACTTTATGCGGCATTGCAGATGAGCCTACTTCACCCGCTTTTATTTTTTGCTTGAAATATTCCATGGAAACGTAGGTCCATATATCTCTACTAAAATCTACCAGGATGGTATTGATTCGCTTCATGGTATCAAATAAATGCGCCATGTGATCATAGTGCTCAATTTGAGTGGTAGGATGCGAACGGTATAAACCCAAATGTGAATCTAAAAATGAATCGCCAAATTGTTTCCAATCATGGTTTTTAAAAGCCACGTGATGAGCGTTAAAGTTTCCTGTAGCTCCACCAAATTTAGCCGCCCATTTTACAGAATTTAAGATTTCTAATTGCTCGTTGATACGAACAACAAAAACTTCCATTTCTTTCCCCAATCGTGTCGGAGAAGCTGGCTGACCATGAGTTCGTGCCAACATTGGAATGTGCGCCCAATCTTTGGCTAAACCACTTAGGAGATCTCTTACCGCTGTAATTTCCGGAAGGATATTTTCGAGAACTGATTCTTTTAGTGATAAGGGTATAGCCGTGTTGTTAATGTCTTGAGAGGTTAGCCCGAAATGAATAAATTCTTTCCATTTCTGTAAACCTAATTCGTCAAAACGGTCTTTTAAGAAGTACTCCACTGCTTTCACATCATGGTTGGTTACCTTTTCAATGTCTTTCATTGCTTGCGCATCAGCAGGCGTGAATTCTTTGTAAATAGCTCTTAATGCATCGAATTTGGATACATCAAAATCAGCTAATTGAGGTAATGGAATTTCGCAAAGAGCTATGAAATACTCTACTTCAACCAATGTACGGTATTTAAATAAAGCCCACTCTGAAAAGTAAGTAGATAAAGAAGCTGTTTTTGAATGATATCTACCGTCTATAGGTGTGATGGCTGTTAATGCTGTCAATTCCATTTTTGTGTTTTTTAGAGCTGCAAAAGTACGGATTTCATTAGGAATTTCGAGAGTTCTAATAGCAGTAAAACATTCGTTTTTTTGAAGAATTTTAAACAAAAAAATGACATGATTAGAGAAGCGGAATTATGGTAAAGGGGTGAGTCGGTATGAAAATAAGTCGTTAAAGCCCATAAAAATCTAACGATTCATGTACTTATAAAGGAAAAGTATTGAATAAATTATCCGACAAGGGTATAGAGTTGTGAAAAAAAAGATGTTTGTTCGCAAAAAATGAAAGCAACCATTTTGTAGACTTCCGTTTAATATAGCAGTAAGACGTTAATGAAAAACAAATCTCAGGAATTACATGAGATCATTACCCGATGTAAAAAGGGTGATCGCAGGGCACAGAACCAAATTTTCGAACTTTTTTTCGGGAAGATGAGTAGTGTATGCAGAAGGTACATTCCTGATAGGGACGAGTCGCAAGATATCGTGCAAATGGGTTTCATAAAGGTTTTTGCCAATATTGGAAAATATATTGGAGAAGGTTCTTTTGAAGGTTGGATGAGACGAATTATGTCGAATACCGCCATTGATCATATTCGTAAACAAAAAAAGATTTTTGTATCTATTGATGCTGCAGATTATGATTGGTTGGAGGAGCAAGAAAATCATGAAAAAGCGTGGAATAAAACGCTGATTAATGAAACGGAACGGGTAATGAAAGAAATTGAAAATCTTTCACCTGCCTACCGATTGGTATTTAATATGTATGTGATAGAAGATTATACGCATGCGGAAATTGCTGAAATTCTTGGAATTAGCGAAGGAACTTCAAAGTCAAATTTGTCAAAAGCCAAAAGAAACCTTTTAAGGAATTTAGTTAAACTTGAAGAAGATTAATATGTCAAATAAATTAAATCCATTTGAGGAACAACTGAAAAAGGCCGCAGAAAGCCATCAGGTTCCTTATGACTCCACACAATGGGATAAGTTGGAGGCAAAGCTGGATGGTCAATCGCCAATTTTTGGTTCGTTTGCTAAATGGAGCATTGCCGCTGCTGTGGCATTAATAAGTGTTGCCATTTATTATTCTACAGATGGGGAGGGTGCCAAATCGGAAGTAATACCTGATACCAATACCGAAATTCTGGCCAAGGAATCGAATAATGCCATTGGATTTGAAAAAACTACTCAGCAAAACGAATCAAAAGATAAAGAGATTGAAGCTACGGTAAATACTGCGCCTAAGGTGGTTGAGGAAATCACGACACAAGAAGCGAATGAAGTAGATAACGCTATTGAGGATAGCAAATCAGACAAAAATCCTGACAATGTAAATAGGGCTTTGGTTGCCAAAACGGATAATAAGAGTGTAAAGTCCGTAACGAAATCTAAAGTTGACCCAGCAGGATTTGTTGCTCCTGAGGTTAACTGTAGTACCGATCGTATTTGTGCTGGAGTTGAATTTTCTGCGCATCTTTCAAATCATATACCTACGGAGGTGATTTGGGAAATTAATCAGGAAGAATCCAAAAACGGAGATGAGTTAATTCACGTCTTTTTGCAATCGGGATTGTATGAGATACGGGCTTATTTTCCGGAGTTTAAAGTTTATTCTGAAACGAAAGAATTAATTGTAAATCCTAAACCGGATGCTTCATTTACAACGAAAGATGTAATTGAAAATGGCATGATTCCAGTTGTTAAATTTATGCCCAACTCAACGGGTGAAAAGAGTTATTCTTGGAGTTATGGTGATGGCACCATTGGAAAATCCGAATTAGGAACACATACCTATCTTAAAAAACGGGAATACCCTGTTTCGTTACAGGTAGTTAATAAATACGGGTGTACTTGGGATAGCCATAACCGTGTGATAATTGACCAGGATTTTGATTTGCTTGCTCCTAATGCTTTTAGTCCAAATGGAGATGGTGAAAATGATACTTGGATTCCGATTGCTCTTACTAAAAACTATTTTGCTTTTGAGTTGAAGGTATTCGACCGGACAGGGAATCTTGTTTTTGAAACCTCTAATGATGAGGTTCAATTTGAAGGAAAGGTGAATGGTACTTTAGCCCCATCAGGTGATGCATTTGTTTGGAAAGCATTTACGGTTGATCCGAATGGATTGAGTCAAGTTTATTCTGGTGTAGTCATGCTATACTATTAATAAAAATAGCATTTATACTCTTTTGGGAGTAAGGAAAAGGGCTTTGATTGAAAAATTAAAGCCCTTTTTTTATGGGTTTGAATAAATAGTAAAACGGTATGACCCAATGCCTTTATTCTTAAAAGGATTGATTTTCGTGATTGGAAAGTATAGTGTTCCTTTGGTTTCAAATCACCTACAATGATTACAGATAAGTTAGACCAAATATTCTCTTCGGTATTTTTTCGAAGGTTAGGGAGTGAATCCGTAACCGAAGAAATGGAATCCATTTTGAGATTACCACTAGAGAGAACCGCTTCAGAACAGACCAAATACGCCCAATGGTTATATGGGGGTAGAATGGATGAAATACTGAACGAGATTAGAGAAATGGAGTATTCCGAAGATCAAGAACAGCATATTAAATTTGATTACAAGTCTAATACGTTTACGTTTGATAAACCCAAGTCGTGGGATTCGGATGATTTTTATTTTCTTTTTGATTTCATTAAGGAGAAATATATAAATAACGGTTACCGTGTTACGGATGCGATTAAAGAATTTAAATCGGGACAACGCTGTCATCAAGAAACGGAAAGTTATGTCTTGATTGACTCCATTACTCATCATTTGATTAAACTAAGAGTCGTATCTGGACATGGGAAAAACACTCAGATTATAGGATGGGGATACCCAACTGATGATCATTCGAGTCGTGAAAACCAACCATTGTTCTTTAAAATGATTAAACAGATTTTTGAAAAATCGTATTATATAAAAAGAAATTAAACCAGCACAAGACTCCAAAATGGAGACCTTTAAAAAGTGATAAAATTGGAAAAGCTCGCATGTAATTTGCGGGCTTTTTTGTTGGTATAAATTACATTTGTGGAAAATGTAAAAACAGCACTTTTTGGAGCTTTTAATAAATAGGAAATGAATAGACTTAAAATAGCAGCAGCCGTAGCAATGATAGGATTAGTATTTGGTTCATGTAATCAAAGTAATCCAGAATCCACAGAAGGAAGTCAAGAGCAAATAAAAACCAAACCTGTGGAGGCACCAGCAGCCGCCAAAAAAATGATGACCGTGGTAATGGTAAATTCAGATACGTTGATGAGCCAATACGCCTACGCAGAGGTATTGCGAGATCAATTGACTACTGCCACCTTAAAATATGAAGGGATTTTAAGACAAAAGGAATCTAAGTTAAGAGCAGATGCGGCAAAATTGCAAAGTGAAGCGGCTTCTTTATCCCAATTTGAAGGACAAAATCGCCAGCGTAAATTATATGAGGCGCAAGACCAATTGCAACAAACGCAAGAAGAATACTCGAGAAAGTTAATGGAAATGGAACAAGGTTTTAACCGTGATATTCATAATGCTATTAATGAGTATTTAGGACGTTATTGTGCGGATAAACCGTATGAAATGGTGTTGAGTAATTCTGATTTAGGAATTATTCGTTGGGCGGATAAAAGCTTAGATATAACCAATGAAGTGTTGAGTGGGTTGAATCAGGAATATGCAGAAAACACAGCCGACCAAGTAACTGAGGAGAAATAAGAATGTTAGAAGCCGACAAAAAGAGAGCCGAAAACATCATTGAGTATGTGCTATTAATGTTCCATACCGAAGATGTGATTCGTTCGTGTCAATTAAACTTAGATTTAATTAAATCTGCTATAATTGACACTTCCGGATTGGAAGAGGAAGCCAAAAAAGATTTGATGGATTGGTATAAAGATATTGTTTCTAAAATGGAGCATGACAATATTGAAGACCGAGGACATCTTAGTGAAATCATTGAAATTATAGGTGAATTATCCTATTTGCATAGTCAACTTATTTCAGATTCTACGAATGTGAAATACAAAAAAAGATATGATGCCGCCAATGCAAATTTGGTAGAGATTTCACAGAAATCATCTGGGTCAACATTGAATCCAATTGAACTAGCTTTGAATGGCGTGTATGGAATAATGACCTTGAAAATGAAAAAGAAGGAGATTTTTCCAGAAACCATTGAAGCGGTTAAAACTTTTACAGAGTTTTTAGGCTATTTGGGAAAGGTATATCACTTAATGAAAAAAGGTGAATTCCGTTTAAACTAAAGATTTACAAACAATAAACGAACGATGAAAATTTATCCTATCAATACCGGAAACTTTAAATTGGATGGTGGTGCTATGTTTGGGGTAGTACCAAAAGCCTTGTGGCAGCGTACCAATCCAGCAGATGAAAAAAACATGTGCAACTGGGCCATGCGTTCTATGTTGATTGAAGATGGCAATCGATTAATTTTAATTGATAATGGAATTGGGGATAAGCAGGATGATAAATTTTTTGGCCATTTCTATTTAAATGGAGAAGATTCATTGGATGGAAATTTAGCTAAAAATGGATTTCATCGAGATGACATTACGGATGTGTTTTTAACGCATCTCCACTTTGATCACTGTGGTGGAAGTATCGTTTGGAATAAGGATCGCACATTATTAGAGCCCGCATTTAAAAATGCTAAGTTTTGGAGCAATAAACGCCATTGGCAGTGGGCTACAGAGCCTAATCCAAGAGAAAAAGCTTCCTTTTTGGCTGAAAATATTTTGCCGATTCAAGAAAGTGGACAACTTCAATTTATAGATCGATTTGAATCGGGTTTTGGTAGCAGTTCCGAAATGGGTTTTGATATTCTTTTTGCGGATGGGCATACAGATGCGCAAATGATTCCTCATATTCAATACAAAGGTAAAACCATTGTATTTGCAGCAGATTTACTTCCTTCTACAGGTCATATTCCTCTTCCTTACGTGATGGGGTATGATACCCGTCCGTTACTTACAATGGATGAAAAAGAAAAGTTTTTGAAATCGGCAGCAGATAATGATTACTACATCTTTTTTGAGCATGATCACCAAAATGAATTGTGTACGGTACAAAACACAGACAGAGGTGTTCGGTTAAACGAAACCTATTCGTTTAGTGATGTTTTTGGGGCGTAAAACTTAATGGTTTTAGATATTCGTTCAGCGCTATTTTTACCGCTCCATCTTGTCTAATGGAGTAGTACTCCCAATTTTTCATTAGGCAAAGCTGAGTTAACTTTTCACTTGTTTTTTTAGAACATGCCACGCCAATAATAATTTTTGGTGCATAATTTAGGGTGGCCAATTGGCTGATGTAATTATGCTTATAGGTATTGAAATATAATATGTCGGGCGACAAATTTTCAACTTGTGGTAAAGAAAAAAGGTGCTGATTATCCACTTCTAAAATAGAGGTGTTTCCAAGAACGTATAAATTTAGACCATCCGTATTTAAAGTATCTAACCCAAGATGTTCAGAGGGCAACCCTCTTTTCCAACGATGATGATATACGTAAAACTGCATTTTATCGGTATTAGAAATTAGCGAGGGATTTGCAATTATGGAAGAAGAAGTGCCTTTAACAAATTCCAAATATGTTTCCTTACCTGTGTGATAAAACGTAATTTCTCGTTGATTTAATTGATTATATTTCTCAATGGTTTGAGAGGCGGCTAATAGCAATATAACCCCGAGAGAGTATATCATGAATTTTCGATTGTATTGGGTGAGCCAAATCGTGGTAAACACGATAATAAGATACATAAACCAGGTTTCAATCACCGTAATGTCTAAACCAGAAATAAGTGAATGAGGTAGTTGCTGCATTCCTTGCACGAGCCAGTTTAGTGCCCAAATCACCCATTTTAGTAAGAAAGCAATAATGAAACCCACGTAGGGCAGAACAGACAAGATTTGAAAAGCAATAGCCATGAAAATAATAAGGAATGCGGCTGGAATGACGATGAGGTTTGAAAACAGAAAATAGGTTGGGAATTGATGGAAATACAAAATCCCTAAAGGTGCTGTAACTAGTTGAGCCGCTAAGGAAACACAGGTAATATTCCATGCTTTATCCAGTAAACCTGGCGGTATTTCTACAAGCTCATAGAGGTAAGGATGCAGGAAAATGATACCAATCACGGCAAGGTAAGAAAGTTGGAAACCGACTTCGAGCAACATAAATGGCTCGTATAATAAAATGGCAAATGCCGACAATGCTAAGGTGTTGTAAATATTACTGGTTCGCTGAAAAGATAGGGCTACTATCATGAAGGTAAACATGGTGGCAGCTCTAATTACCGATGGACTTAATCCGGTAAGAAAGGCGTAAAGCCAAATTGCGATAATCATCACAATAGCTTTCAACACCTTGCCATTTTTTATTTTGTCCATCCAGCCCAGAATGAACTGTAAAACAAAAAAGATGATACCTACGTGAAGCCCTGAAACGGCTAGTACATGCATGGCACCTGCACTTGAATAAGCCGATTTTAAATCAGGGGTTAACGATTCTTTTTTTCCTAGGGAGAGCGCAGAAAGAATGGCTAATTCAGCTCCCTCAATGCCATATTTTTGGTAGCGGGCTAGAAGGTAGTTTCTCCAAGTAATCGCTTTTTCTTTCACGTACCAAAGCGGATGAAAACCAATAATTTTAAAGTCGGGTGCGGCTAAATATAACCGATGGTAAATGTAATGATGGGCTAGGTAATTTTTGTAATCAAACTCATCAAAATTTGCTGGAGGGTCAATAGAAGTAGGAGTTTTTAGGAAATTAATTTCATCGCCATATTTTAAAGAAATACCTTCATTATTTTTTAAATAAACCAAGCATTTACCAGTTGAGCTTTGCCATTTATCGTCTATTTTTATTTGTGTAATTTCTACAACCGCCTTAAGAGAATTTGGTTTTATTTCTGGTTCGGACGCAATGATAGCAAGGTAGGCTTGTGGTTTCTTATCCAGATGGATGGACTTGGAAAAGTGACTTGGGCTAAAAATTTCGATACGAGAATTGGATAAGGTATTTCCAATGATAAAAAAGAAAAGGGTGATGAAAACACCAAAAATCCAACGATTAAAATACTGGGAATGAATAAATCTTAGTCGTAAAATGAATAGGGTACTAATCAATAAAAAAAACGTGAATGAAATCGCAACTAAGCCAACTGGCATGGGATGGTAGAAAGACCACATTATACCCAAAGAAAAGGGAACAATGAGGCGGAATAAAGGGATGTGGTTGAGCCATTTCACAAGCCTAAAGATAACCAAATAAAATAAATGGGGTTGAGATTTAAATGGAGGTAGG
Organism: uncultured Flavobacteriales bacterium; assembly: GCA_963974475.1. Classification (GTDB taxonomy): domain Bacteria; phylum Bacteroidota; class Bacteroidia; order Flavobacteriales_G; family Salibacteraceae; genus CAJXZP01. The sequence continues at coordinate 15,016 of CAXBCR010000014.1, read as the reverse complement.
TTTACGTGCCAAGGGTATCTGGCAAAAATCTATTCCCCACCTTCTAATAAATCCATGGTGTGTACATTTACCAAATGTACTCCGGTATAGTAAAAGAGTAAAATTTCGGTGTGAGAATAGCCGTAATTAGCCATTTTCATTGCTCCTTCTTGCGAAAAACCAACACCGTGACCAAATCCAACTCCTGTAATAATTACGTAATCTCCTTTTTCTTTTACGCAAAAATTAGTGGAGCGTAATCCAAAGGTAGAACGGACTTGAGTGGTTTTTAATTGGCCATTGGGCAGCATGTAGTCTCTCCGTTTTTTTGGACAATAATGGACTAATTGATGTCTTGTCTTTTTATTTGAAACATCTACATGGTACACTTTTTTTAAAGTGGATAACCATTTTTCAGTGGTCATTGTTTTTTCCCATTCATAATGGGGTTGACCAATGCTAAAGGTATCTACTACTGCTCTAAGGTAGGGTACAGGTTTACTCCAAACCTCTTCTGAATTGTGCGTTTGACCTCCAGAATTAGAATGAAAAACAGCCGAAATCAAATTCATGTTATCATCTACCAAAACCAGGTCTTTTGTGGCTTTAACTGCACGTAAAATATCTTTGTTTTGCGTTCTACCTTTGTATACTTGCGAATCTACCCGGTCGCATAAATTAAACCCTTGGCTTTCGTATTTGTTGATATTTCGTAGGGCATAGGTACGCGTGATAATAGCTTGCGCTTGGTAATATTCGGGAGCGTTTCCATTACCGGATTCCCATTGTACCACGCCTGCTACATAATTGGCTAGTTCAGCATCATTTAAAATTTTTAGACGTCCTTCACTGGCGTAAATTCTAAAATCATCTTCATAAACTCGATTGGCTAATTTGGGCTTGGTAGATTTAATATTGATACTAGATGTATCGTTTATTTCTTTGATTTCAATCTTGGTAAAGGAGCCAAATGTTTTACTTAGGTTTTTAACTTTTACCTTATTTCCATCGGTACTAATGTGAAACATGTCACTCGTACCTAGCGGAATTTCTAAGTTACCATCTGCAATGAGCACGTATTCGCCACCTCGTACCGAAACGATGATAGTTTGTGGACGTTCGTTCCAAAATAAACCTAAAACTAATCGTTCACGCTGTTGGGAAACTCCCACAGAGGTCCATAAAATCAAAATGAAAAATAAGAGGCGTTTACTCATGTGAATTGGTAATCCAATATTGGCGCCAAAAATAATCATTTGACTGTTTCAGATGCTTGATTCAAGTAGTTTAACATCAATTTTGCAGTTCTTTCCGAAGCTCCCGCGTGACCTAAGGCCCTACGCAAAGCTTCGTAATCATTTTGCATCTTGTTTAAATGAGCAGGGTTGTGCAAAATTAGTTTCAATTCGGCAGAAATTTTTTCGGTCGTTAAATCACCTTGGATCAATTCTTGAACCACCTCAGCATCCAAAACCAAGTTGACTAGCGAAATATATTTAACCTTGATTAACTGTTTGGCTACCACATAAGAAATGGCGTTTCCTTTGTAGCAAACTACCTGAGGTACTCCAAATAAAGCTGCCTCTAAAGTGGCAGTTCCTGAGGTGATTAGCCCTGCTGTACTATGGTTAAGTAATTCGTATGTTTTTCCAAAAACGATTTTTAAGTTCTTAGTTTTAGCCACCTCTTGATAAAACGATACTTCTTGAGAGGGGGCTCCCGCAATTACAAATTGGTAATCTGGAAATTGCGTTGCTGTTTCCAGCATGATGGGTAACATGTGACTTATTTCATCGTTTCTGCTTCCGGGTAGCATCGCAATAATGGGTTGTTGGGTAAGATTATTTTCTTGGGTGAAAGTCTCAAATGTTTGTCCCTTACTTTGAAATTGTTCAATGGCATCCATTAATGGGTGTCCTATAAAATCCACGTCATAGTCGTAGTTTTTATAAAACGGTACTTCAAAGGGGAAAATAACAAACATCTTGTCGATGGTTTTTTTAATTTTCCACGCTCTACTTTGTTTCCATGCCCATACCTTGGGCGAAATGTAATAAAGTGTTTTGAAATTTTGCGCTTTTGCCCATTTTGCAATACGTAAGTTAAACCCTGGATAATCTATAAAAATAATTGCATCAGGGTTGAAATCCATAATTTGAGATTTGCAACGTTTTTCGTTCCCTAAAATGGTTCTGAGATTTTGAATAACCACCAAAAAGCCCATGAACGCTAGTTCTTTGTAGTGCTTTAAAATGGTGGCTCCGGCCTGTTCCATCAATTCACCACCCCAAGCTACAAATTCGGCTTCGGGATCCTCTTTTTTTAATGCTTTAATTAAATTTCCTCCATGTAAATCTCCGGAGGCTTCGCCTGCAATTAAAAAGTATTTCATTATAGATCCGTTTAAATGGATTTAGTATTGAGATGGACTACAAAAGGTCCGTGTAATAATAAATCACATGTGCAATTACAGTGGCAAAGGTGATGAATAGTATGCCTTTACCAATATTATCTTGCTTTCTTTTAATCATAAATTGGCGCATCACTATAGCGTTTACGGCAATGAGCACGAGTTGAAATTTCTCGCTAATTTCATTGGAAACATAACGGTCGGCCATTTCCATACCTAACGCGAAAATGGTGTAAATAGCGATAGGTAATAGTGTACCAATTACGATTCCTATCCAGAATTTATCTTTTTCTAACATCTTTAAAAATATTTTCAAGAGTGGCGATTGATTTATGCGCGGTCATGTCAAATTGGGTGGGTACAATGGAAACGTACCCATGATCTAAAGCATACAAATCGCTATCCTCACCGGCTTCGTAATTTACGAAATCACCTGTGAGCCAATAGTAAGTTTTTCCGTGGGGATTGGTTCTTTTATCAAATTTCTCCTCCCAATTGGCGTTGGCTTGCCTGCAAATTTTAATTCCTTTAATGTCTTTCAAATCCAATTTAGGGATGTTTACGTTGAGGCAAACACCCGTTGGAATTCCGTTTTCAAGAACATGTGGAATGATGAGGTTGGCGTAATGCTTGGAGGCGGTGAAATCAGCATCATGGTCGAAATCTAAAAGCGAAAAACCAATTGCTGGAATTCCTTCTAAACATGCTTCGACCGCGGCAGACATCGTACCTGAATAAATGACATTAATGGAGGCATTTGAACCGTGATTAATGCCACTCAAAACGAGGTCTGGTTTACGTTTTAAAATTTCATTGACCGCTAATTTCACACAATCTACAGGAGTTCCTGTGGTACTTAACGTGGTTACGTTGTCATTAACCGAAATTTCATTAACATGAAGAATGGAGTTAATGGTAATTGCATGCCCCATAGCTGATTGTGGTTTGTCTGGAGCAACCACTATTACGTCCCCATATTGTTTGGCAACTTCTACCAGGCAGTTAATGCCTTTGGCGGTAACACCGTCATCATTGGTAACTAAAATGAGTGGTTTTTTTGACATGTTTTGAAATTTGAAACGAAAGTAATTTTTTCATAGAATTGGAGCGGTTTTTTGTGATAAATAGACCAAAATAAAAGGAGTTAGTATTAATTAGGTTCTCAAAAATTGGATAACAAATGGTATTTTTCGGCACGCTTATTGGCTAGTGGTTAATTTTTTAAAAAATATACGGATGAAAAACTTATGGATAATTGCCTGTTCTTTCTTTTTGGTAACTGCAAGTTGGGCAGCAGAAAAAACGGTAGATAGTAAAATAGTAGGAGTAACAGTTTACCCCGTTGGAGCGATGATAAATCGAGAAGCAAAAGTGTCTATTTCCCCGGGTAGGCAACACATTATTTTGGATAATTTAACCCATTTTGTTGACCCAAATACCATTCAGGTTGGAGGAATTGGCGATTTTGAAATACTATCGGTGAAATTTGAAAACTTTTACCCGTATGCAAAATCAAAGCCTTTAAGAGTAACGCTTTTAGAAGATTCATTAAAAATGTATCGCGATAAACGCTATTTAATTGAGGCGGAGAACACGGCCTTGAAAGAAGAAAAACAACTTATATTAGCCAATAAAAAACTGGCAGGAGCCAATGCATCATTAACCGTAACCCAGCTGGATGCGATGGCAAAGTATTACCGTTCTCGGTTTAGTGATATTGCGAAAATGGAGCTAAAAAACACCAATATTAGAACGAAATTATTGGCTGATGAAGCTAGAATTAATGGTAATTTGGCCCAAGAGAATAGTTATAAATTTACTCAGGTGGGTAGAATCATTGTGGAGATTTCTAGTGAGCGTTCCATGCAGGCAAAGTTTGATTTTTCATTTTTTACCCGTATGGCTGGATGGATGCCAAAGTATAATATTAAAGCAAAATCGGGAGCGACCAATATTGATGTGGATTACCACGCCCTAGTAAATCAAGGTACGGGAGTGAATTGGGAAAATGTGGATTTATTGTTGTCGACCACACGACCTTTATATGGCAATCAAAAACCAGAATTACACCCATGGTATTTGGATTTTTACCGAGCTAAAAAATATGAAGCAAACAGAAAAACCGCTGGTTATGGTAGTTATGATAATGCCATGGCGATGGAAGATGAGGCTGCGCCAGAACAAGGGGTGGTGGCTTCATCAGTTCCAAATAACGGTGCGTACCCAATGATTGAGTCGGTTGATAAAGCGAGCTATGGTAGCGGAAATCAAGTGTTAAATGCGTTGAATACTTCGTATGTTATTTCGAGCAAATACACCATTTTGAGTGATAATTCCAGAAAGCAAGTATTCATTAAACAAATTGAAATTCCTGCTACTTTTAATCATTATGCTGTGCCAAGTTTGGAGAAAGAAGCCTTTTTAACGGCATCCATTGTGGATTGGGCACAATATGATTTGGTTCCAGGAAATGCGACTTTGTTTTATAATAACACCTACGTGGGCAAGTCTTATATTTTCACTTCAAGTTCAGACGATACGCTTCAGGTTTCATTAGGACGTGATAGGGGTGTTATTTTAACCCAAGAAAAAGTAAAGGATTTATGTACACATAATAGAGTGGGTAGCAATGTGAAAAAGAACTATGTGTATGAAATTTCGGTTAGAAACACGAATAAAGAAGCGGTAACTGTTGTGATTTATGATAGAGTACCGGTTTCCAAACGTAAGGAAATTATGGTTAGCGTAGGTGAAATTGCGGGTGCAGATTATGATGTGGAAACGGGAATTTTAAAATGGACAAAAACGTTGGAAGCTGGTAAAAGTGAAACTTTTAGATTTGATTACGAGGTAAAATACCCTAAAGGTTCGCAAGTAAATTTGTAGTGGCGCGTAGTTGCTTTTGAAGTTGGCTTTTGGCTATGGCTTGGTTGAACCTTTGCAGCGCAAAGGAAAGCCTTAGCCAATAGCTTTTGCCATGGTTTTATTCCATACAAAGGAAAACCTTTACCATAGTTTTCCTAAGCGCAACAAATCAACTATTCCCAACCTTGGTCTGCAATAAATTTTTCGGCAATCATTTCTGAACTGACAATAGATTTCATGGTCCAGTCGAGTAACAATTCATTTCGCTCCTCCTCGTTGAGGTGCCAATCGATGTCGCTATTTCGAAGCCTATTAATCATTTCATGAAGTAGGATGGCATTGGCTACCGATACGTTATAACTTTCGGTAAATCCATAAATAGGCATACTGATATAATCATCGGCTTCTTGCATAATTACATCCGATATTCCTGTTTTCTCGGTTCCCAAAAAGAAAGCCGATTTTTTACTGATGTCAAAATCATGAATGGTGTGCCCATCGGTATGAGGAGAGGTGGCTACAATTTGATAGCCATCTGCGCGTAATTTTTGAATGCAATCCATAACGCCTGTTTCAGGGTCTCCAAATTGAGTTTTTGTCACCCATTTTTCCGCTCCTTTCGAGATTATGTTGGTTACTTTAGATTTAAAAGAATCCTTCGGTTCAATGACATTTATATTCTGAATTCCGTATCCATCTGCAGTTCTAATAATAGCACCCGAATTTCGCTCGTAAAACAAGTCTTCCATAGCAATACAAAAATGAGTGGTTCTATTGTCCAAAACTCCGTTGAGTCGGTCGCGTCTTTGGTCTTTTATAAAGGTCGCTAAATAGTGATACAATTCGTCTTTTTGGGACTTAGATAACTTGGCGATTTTTTTAGAAATATCCTTTCTTTTACGTGGTGCACTCATGATGCGAAAATATGGAAAGTTGTAAAACGGATACGATGAAATCTGTACTTTTGATTCATGCACAAGATTTTAAAATTATACAATTCCATAAATAAGTACGGAACCTTAAATGAATTAGAATTGGAGGTGATTTCTCCTGGGCATATTCGGTATATAATGCCGGTTCAAGAAAAGCATCTAGCCACTCCCATTGCTATTCACGGAGGTGTTTTGGCGGCTATGATGGATGCCGTTCTTGGCGTAGCATCCTTATCAGCTTCTTGCCATGATGGAAAATTAGTTTCTACCGTAGAGTTTAAAATTAATTACTTAGCACCTGCCCGTTTGGGCGATATTTTGGTAGGAGAGGGAAAAGTAATTCAAAAAGGAAACCGTTTAATTATTGCAGAAGGGGACATTAAACTAATCAATACGGATAAATTTATTGCCAAGGGAATGGGAACTTTCTCTGCGTATCCAATTGAAAAAACGGGCATTTTAGCGCATTTAACTATAGCGCAAAAGCAGATTTTAGGAAAGGAGTATTTTCCGGAATTAAAATAAGGCTATTGTCACACTAATATCATTGATTCTGTAAACTATTCCAATTGTCGGTTGGGCTACATTTTGAACTGAGTTAACGGCTCATATTTGCAGTATATATTTTTCTTAACTGGTAATTTAATTATTATTAGTTGAGGGTTCGGGTTAATGTAAAACCTCTTCTATCTTAGATAGTGGAGGTTTTTTTATCCTCAGTTTTAGGGTCCTTCTTTAGCTTTTCGGGGTAAAACTCCTCGCTTTGCTCAATAGAATGCATTACCTGTTTTAAAATAGTATCTACATCATCATCGTAGTTGATATTCATTGCAGGTTTAAAAGTCATACTAATAGTGGCGCCTTTCTTCTTAATAAGCAATCCTTTTTTGTCGAATGAACGTCTAAAACCATCAATAACCACAGGTATTACAATAGGTTTGTGTTTCTTAATGATGTGCGCAGTTCCTTTTCGGCCTCTTACAAAAGGAGTGGTAGTGCCTTGTGGAAAGGTAATTACCCAACCATCTGTAAGTGCTTTCCCAATCATATCCGAATCGGAAGTATCTACTTTTAAATTTGCCGCTCTGCCTTCTTTTTTCCAGGTACGTTGCACTAAAATACCACCCGCTTTGGTCATGGCTTTGGTCAACATACTTTTTTTCATGGTTTCTTTTGCGGCTACAAAATAGACTCTGAAATTGGCATTTAGTAAATGGTAAAGTGGCCCGATTCTATTTTTAAACCCATTCTTAGCACTTGAGAATGCAATAATCATTAAGGTCACATCCGCGAAGTAGGTTTGGTGGTTGGAAACAAACAAGACATTTTTCATGGGCAACTGCCGAATAATCTCTGTTCCTCGTAACTCTGTATTAAAAAGATTCCGGAAGCGTGCGTTTGCAATTGCCCCAAAAACCATGAAAATTATTCTCTTTACGAAAATAAAGTTCCCTAATACGTCCTTCTTAAATAATATATTAGCCAAATTTCCTTGCTTTAAACAGGCGGTAAAGGTAATCAGTTAAACAAATTTACGCCTAATCTTTGTAGGGTTATTAATGATTTTACTTTTGCGCCCATTCATATAATTGGGGGTTTTGTACGTTAGAACGCCCGAATAAAAGCAAAAAAGTTCGTAAGAATTAAGAGATTGCAAGACGCATGAGAAAAATAGTAGCGGTAGTATGTGTGATGTTTTTGTTTTTCTTTTCGTGTGAAGAGAATTCTGGAAATAAGCCAATTGCAGAGAAAGAAACACCCAAAACGGAGGTGCCTTATGTATTTACATCTTTTGATAACGCAACGATAAAACGTATAAATAGGTTTTTTGAAATTAAACTATCGGCCGGGGTGTTTAATGGAAATGTATTGTTTTACAAAGCTGGAAAATTATATCAAAACAGTTTTGGTGTGAGCAATTACATTGAAAAGACCCCGCTAAACGATAGTTGCGTATTTCAATTAGCATCCGGTTCAAAACCTATTACAGCCATTACCATAATGCAGTTGGTGGAAAAAGGGGAGTTAAATTTGACTGATACTATTACTGATATTATTGATAGTTTTCCTTATCCAGGAATCACCATCGAGATGCTTTTAAGTCACCGGTCCGGATTAAGTAATTACATGTATATCACCGATTCGTTATGGTTGAATCAAGATATACCAATGTGCAACACGAATTTATTGGATAGTTTTATTGTGAAAAATCCAGCACCTTATTATCCGGTCAACCGAAAGTTTAATTATAGTAATACCAATTATTTTTTACTGGCAGCTATTGCCGAAAAGGTGACAGGAAAGGAGTTTGGCCAATTGGTGCAAGAGAATGTGTTTAACAAAGTGGGTATGACTCATTCCTTGATTTATAGCAATATGGATATGCGGAGCATTCCTAATTTAGCCATTGGTAGTGAAAATAGAAGATGGCATATTCCTGATTATTATTTAAATGGAATTACCGGAGATAAAGGGGTGTATTCCACTACAATGGACATGTTGAAATTGCATTTAGCCCTTCAGGATGGCAGTGTGGTGGACTATGAAACGTCTCAAAACATGTATGAGCCGCGTTCTAAATTTAACTACAAAAACGGAAGTTACGGCTTAGGTTGGCGAATTGTAAAAGAGCGGAATAATTATCCCCGCATTATCTATCACTTAGGATGGTGGAGAGGTTACCGAAGCTATTTCATCCGTATTCCGGAAGAGGATATTGCCATTGTTTTATTATCCAATTTGTCGCGAGGGAAATTTTTAGGAAAAGAAGAGCTACTGGATTTAATTCGATAGTTTTAGGAATTTACCGGATTACGTATCAAAAAAAAGCCGCAAGTACGAATGTAAATGCGGCTTCTAATATTTTAGGATTAAATAAACCCTTGTTCTTTCATCCAATCATCGTTGAATATTTTCCCCACGTATCGTGAACCGTGATCATGGAACAGAATGACCACAACATCATCTTCTTTTAATTCATCTTTAAGCTGACGCACGGCACCAAAAGCAGAACCTGCGGAGTAACCTAAAAGCAATCCTTCTTTTAATGCCAATTCTCTGGCTACTAAAGCTCCATCTTTATCGGTTACTTTTTCAAAATGGTCAATTAAACTAAAATCTACGTTTTTTGGTAGAATATCTTCGCCAATGCCTTCGGTTAGGTAAGAGTGAATTTCATTTTCATCAAACTCACCCGTTTCCAAGTATTTTTTGAAAACAGACCCGAAAGAATCAACGCCCCAAATTTTGACATCTGGATTTTGTTCTTTCAAATATTTTCCAACTCCCGAAATGGTTCCTCCGGTACCTACACCAACTACAAAGTGGGTGATTTTACCTTCGGTTTGTGCCCAAATTTCAGGTCCGGTAGATTCGTAATGCGCTTGACGATTGGATAAATTGTCGTATTGATTTAACCAAACCGAGTTTTCAATTTCTTTGTTTTTGCGCTCCGCTACAGAGTAATATGAATCTGGGTGGGTAGGCGAAACCGCGGTAGGGCAAACAATTACTTCGGCTCCTAAGGCGCGTAAAACATCTACTTTTTCCTTGCTTTGTTTGTCGTTGGTAGTGAAAATACATTTGTAACCTTTTACAATTGCGGCCAATGCTATACCCATTCCTGTATTACCAGAGGTGCATTCAATGATGGTTCCTCCGGGTTTTAAAGTGCCGTTTGCTTCCGCATCTTCTACCATTTTTAATCCCATTCGGTCTTTTACCGAGTTTCCAGGATTGAAATATTCTACTTTACCTAGAATGGTTCCCGGAATATCTTTAGCTATTTCATTCAGTCGTATCATTGGGGTATTTCCAATACTTCCCAAAATGTTATCGTATACTTTTTTGTCTGCTGTCATTTTAATTTCTTTAAAATTGGTGTGAACCTAGGTGACTTTCGGTGATTTTAAACTTTCGATTTTAGATATTTAATTTCAAAAACAAATGTCCCGAAAGGTAATAAGGATGCAATAAAGCCCCAAAAGTGAGTGAGTAGATTCCATTTTAATTTACGGCCTACGATGAGTAACCAAATTACATAGGCTACAAATAAAATTCCATGTACTGATCCTACAGGTCGAGTAGGTTCGGGTACGTCCCATATATATTTAAGCGGTACGCAAATTCCTAGTAATACGATGTAGCTAATTCCTTCTAAAATGGCGAGGTAGCGTAATATTTTAATATTGTTCATTTGAAAAATTGATTGATTTTTTGTGGCTGCAAATAGAAGGAATTTAATCCAATTTAATGGCATCTACCGCAGAGATTCGCGTTACAATGTAGGTAGGTACAATTAGCATGATTAGGCAGATGACCAAAGTAAAAACATTGAGTAAAATAACACTGCCTAACTCAATGTTGATAGGTACATGAGAAATGTAATACGTTTCGGCTGGAAGCGAAATTATTTTGAAATATTTCTGCACTAGGGCGAGTGAAATACCGATGAGGTTTCCCCAAAAAAGCCCCACAATCATTAAATACGTGGCGATGTAAAGAAATAGTTTTCGGATGCTGGCATTGGTGGCTCCCATTGATTTAAAAATTCCAATCATTCGGGTTCGGTCTAGAATCATAATTAGTAAAGCCGAAGCCATATTGATTCCAGATACTAAAATCATTAAACCGATGATGATGGTAACGTTAATATCCTGTAAGTCTAGCCAACCAAAAAGATTCTGGTTTCGGTTTATGATGGTGGTTGTTTTGTATTCGAACGGAATATTATTGAATATGAAATCGTCAATTTCATCCAAATCTTCGTAGCTCTTTAGATTGATTTCAAAGCCTCCTACTTGGTCTTCGTTCCATCCATTTAAACGTTGAATATGTCGAATATCTCCAATTATAAATAGGTCGTCAAAACCCTCCAAACTGGTCGCGTAAATTCCGGAAATGGTAAATTTTCGAGGGCGAGGTCTGGTGTCTTTTATAAAATAAACAATGAAGCTTTCGCCTACGGAAAGGTTCATTTTATTGGCAATTTTTTGAGAAATGACTACGTTGTTAGATTTAGTACTATCGCTAAATGCCAAGGTGTCTCCTTCGGTTAGGTACTCTTTAAAAAAGGTCCAGTCAAAATCACGACCGATTCCTTTGAGTACGATACCTAAAATTTCTTCTTTCGTTTTTAGAATACCTGTTTTGTTGGCATACACCTGAATATTACTCACCTTTTGAAGCGTGTCGAGCTCCGGGTAAAATGGCTGGTCGGTAGAAATAGGAATGGTTTCAAACCCATCGGTACTTTGAAAATTTGAAATGGTAATGTGACCACCAAACCCAATAATTTTTTCACGAATTTCGTTTTGAAATCCGGTAACGATGGCAATAGAAAGAATCATCACCGCCACACTGATGGCAATACCAGCCAACGCAATATTGATAATGGGGCGGATATTATTCCGTTCCGAATTACCCGAAGACTTGCTTCGAATGAGTTTTAATGCTGTGAATAGTTCGAAATTCAATCGTTTAATTTTGTTGGACAATAGTACTAAATCTAGGTGGATATAGCGTAGGTAAATGAAGCAGAGCCTATTGATTTATTCATGGGTAAATTGATTTTTGGAGGTAATGGGTGGAGAGTGGAATTACATGAATGCAATTGACAATTAAATAGTGATAAAAATATAGCATGGATGCCGGAATACCTTGCTGAAACGTATTTCTTTGCAGATTAAAGGACAGAAATTGCAAAAACTAATTTTCATATTTTTATTGGTAGGATTCACTTTCTCGGCAAATGCGCAAGAGAGCAAGTTTGATTCAAGTCTATTCAAAACAGCCGATGAGGTTTTGGTTGGGGCGGAAAGGGCTTCCTTATACCTTCCTATTTTGGAGGGGAAAAACGCAGCCTTAGTCGTTAACCCAACCAGTGAGGTTTTTGGTACACACTTGGTTGATTTTTTATTAGAAAAAGGAATTTCTATTCAGAAAGTATTTGCTCCTGAGCATGGTTTTAGAGGTACGGCTGATGCTGGTGAAAAGGTGAAAGACGGAGTAGACCCAAAAACTAAAATTGCCATAAAAAGTCTGTATGGAAAGAATAAAAAACCTACTGCGCAAGATTTGAAAGGGATTGATATCGTGGTATTTGATATTCAAGATGTAGGAGCTCGATTTTACACGTACATTTCAACAATGCATTATGTGATGCAGGCTTGTGCGGAGAATAATGTACCTTTTTTGGTGTTGGATAGACCCAATCCAAATGGCTTTTATGTGGACGGTCCGGTGTTAGAATTAGAGGAACAATCTTTTGTGGGAATGCATGAAGTACCTATTGTGCATGGAATGACGGTAGGTGAATTTGCCCAAATGATAAATGACGAAGGCTGGCTTGGAAACGGATTGAAATGTGATTTACGCGTAGTACTTTTAACGGGGTGGACGCATAAGCATCTCTATCAATTGCCGGTCAAACCATCGCCTAATTTACCTAATATGACTTCCATTTACCTGTATCCAACCTTGGGTTTGTTTGAAGGTACGAATGTAAGCGCGGGTAGAGGAACCAATTTTCCTTTTCAAACTTTTGGTTCTCCAACCATTAAAAACACGAATTTTAGCTTTGTGCCGACTCCAAAACCAGGTGCGAAATATCCAAAATACAAAAATCAAAAATGCTATGGTCAGGATTTACGAAATTTTGATATAGCCGCCTTTTATCAAAAACCAGCGCTCCATTTAGAACGATTGATTTGGGCCTATTCCAACACATCCAATGCATCGGAGTTCTTTTTGAAAAATCATTTTTATGGACGTTTGGCCGGCACGAAAACGTTGCAACAACAAATTGAAAATGGTGTGCCTATTGCAGCCATTAAAGCCAGTTGGCAACCTAAGCTAAATGCGTTTAAGGTCTTACGCAAAAAGTATTTGCTGTATAAAGATTTCTAGGCAATTTATTGCCCGGATGCTTTTAATTATCCCTCCTAAATGCTCTGCTAAATGACAAAAGTCAGCCCCTGCCGAATTTAAATAGCCCTACTTTGCACCACCAAAAAGTAAAGAATGCGGATTGATACCATTGCACAAAAAATTGAGGCGTATAGAAATGCGGGAAAACGAATGTTTTTAACCTCCTCATTTCAATCGCAGAGTGTGCCGTTATTGCATATAATTAGTCAGATAGATGCTTCGATACCGGTGTATTTTTTAAATACCGGTTTTTTGTTTCCGCAAACCATTCGGTTTAAAAACCAATTGGTCCATGATTTCGGATTGAATGTAATTGGGTTGGAATCGGATGTGGCTAAAATTCATCAAATGGATAGCGACCATCATTTTTTCTATTCGTCTGATCCTGATTATTGCTGCCATATCAATAAAATTCTACCATTAGAACCCATTTTGATGCAAAATGATGTGTGGATTAATGGCATTAGGGCGGATCAAAACGCCAACCGTAGAAATATGAAACCCGAGCAAATGGGCGCACATAATGTGATGCGTTACCACCCCATGTTGGATTGGACCAAACAAGATGTGGCAGATTATCGCACTAAATTTGATTTACCCAATCACCCGCTGGATGCGCAAGGATACGACAGCATTGGCTGCGAACCATGCACCAGCAAGGCTTTTACCGACAAAGGAGAACGCGCTAGTAGATGGTCGGGAATGAAGAAAACCGAGTGTGGGTTACATACCGCCTTGGCAGAGGAAACACCTCAAATAAAAATTGGGGTTTTAAAAAAGTAAGTTATGAGAGTTTTAGTCACCGGTGGAGCCGGATATATAGGAAGTGGCTTAGTACAAGAATTGGCACAAAATGACGCCATTTCGGAAATCGTGGTGTACGATAACTTGTCTCGTGGTCCATTAGGTTTGTTTTTGGGTGAGCAACCGCTAAATGGCGTTCGAATTAAATTTATTTATGGCGACATATTAGATGGGCGAAAACTCAAACAAGCGCTAAAAAATATAGATGTTGTATATCATTTGGCTGCTAAAGTTACCTCTCCGTATGCCGACCAAAACCCACAAGAATTTGAACAAATCAATCATTGGGGAACCGCAGAGTTGGTGCGAGCCATTGACCAAAGTGAGGTTAAAAAACTAGTGTATTTGAGTTCTATTTCCGTTTACGGATGGAGTGATACCGAACTTACCGAAAACTCGGTTTTAGAACCCAATACCTATTACGGTATATCCAAGGTGCGCGGAGAAGAACAAGTGCTAAGTGTTAATAATCAAGTGGAAACCTTTATTATTCGTTGTGGTAATGTGTTTGGTTACAGTCCTAGCATACGTAAAGATACGGTGATAAATTCATTTATGTTTAATGCGCAATACAGCAACCGCATCAAAATTATGGGAGATGGCACCCAAAAACGCTCGTTTATTTCGTTGCAATCGGTAGCAGAAGAATTGAGCGCGTTGGTATTGAATACCGATAAGATACCAGCCGGTAAATTTAATTTGGTAAGGCATTCTTCATCCATTTTAGAAATTGCTGAATTGGTAAAAGATATGTACCCCGAATTAGAAACTATTTTCGTGAACCAGCATTTGCAAATGCGCCAAGTAAGAGTAAGCAATAGCGCGGTAATGAATCACTTTCGTAAGCAAACCCTACCCGAAGAATTGGCTCAATTCAAAGCCATGTTTCGGTTTTAAAAAAAATGCCATTCGTTGCGAGAACTAATTAATTTAAACCAGTAAATATCCGTTTTATGGATGCAAGGATTTGAGATTCTATACCGCGAAAAAAACCTTCCCAAAGATAAATGCAGAGCCAACGTACTTTGCCAAAGTTAAACGCAAAGCTTAACGTACTTTGGCAAAGTTGACCCGAGTTTTAAAATTGAATTACCATTTC
>CAXBCR010000013.1:0-84817 GCA_963974475.1 uncultured Flavobacteriales bacterium | reverse complement strand
GCCTTCGCCAAAAGCCTTCGCCAAAAGCCTTCGCCAAAAGCCTTCGCCAAAAGCCTTCGCCAAAAGCCAACATCAGCCAAAAGTCTTCTTCCTAGCTAAAGGTTAAACTCCCGCATAATTTCCGCGAAAATGGCGTAAGATTTGGCGCGGTCTTGAGCAGAAAAAACATGGGTTGCAGCAATCAATTCATCTACTTGGGTAAGGTTTATGAAGTCTGCTATTTTTTGTTTCACGGTTTCCTTACTTCCTATAAAAGCGTATTTCGTCATTTGTTGAACTGCAGGTTGCGCTATGATTTGACGTAAACGGTTGGTCACTTCAAATGGCGCTTCCATCTGACCTCTATCTCCAGTAAGTATTCCAAACACGCGGGTGTAGTAGGAGCTAGAAATAAATTCAGCTTCGGCATCCGTATCAGCAATAATGATGGTTACCCCAGCCATGGTATACGGTTTGGCTAAATAGGCCGATGGCTGAAATTCTTGATGATAAATAGCCAAGGCATCTAATAATTGTGCGCTTGCAAAATGACTCGCAAATGCGAAGGGTAATCCCATTTTTGCTGCTAAATGCGCACTATCGGTACTAGAGCCTAAAATATATAGCGGTACCGAAACTCCTTCCGCTACATTGGCCCTAACTTTGGCGTCTGCATTAGCGGTAGAAAAATAAGTTTGAATTTTTTGGACTTCATTCGGAAAGGACATGGCCGCTTCATAAAAATCAGAACGAATGGCATGAGCCGTAGCCTGATCTGTTCCTGGGGCACGACCCAACCCTAAATCAATCCGGTTGGGATAAAGTGTTCCTAAGGTACCAAACTGCTCAGCAATAATCAATGGTGAATGATTTGGCAACATAATGCCTCCAGATCCCACACGAATTTTATTGGTGGCTTCCGCAATCTTGCCAATTAAAATAGAGGTGGCGCTACTTCCTATGGCGTCAGAATTGTGGTGCTCGGCCAACCAATACCGTGTGTAGCCTTCCGCATCGGCTAATTGCGACAATTTCACAGAATCGTCAAACGTTTGGCGTAAAGTGGTTCCTTTAGAAATCACCGCTAGGTCTAAAATGGAGTAGGCCGTCTTTTTATTGTGCATAATCGAATTAATATTTATGCAAAAGTATCAATGTAAATTGATAGGCGCAGGTTTCTTGGGCTCATTTTTAGGGATGAGAAGACGGATTACGGAAGACTCAAAACCGAAAACCCAAACCAACATCAGTCTTCGCCAACGGCCAAAGGTCAAAAGCGAAAAGCTTTCGCGAAATACAAAAAAATCCAAAAGCCTACGACCAAAAAAAGCGAATTAATGTAACTTTCCGGCCTATCTAAAGGTAGCAATTATGGAAGTAGAAAAAATGAGAAATTATATAAAAGAGGTATTGGTAAATATGCCTACAAGCTGGTTGAAGCTAACCACACATCGATTAGATATTTATGAAGAAAAATTGGCCAAAACGCAATTTTTGGAACAGTTTGAAAACCTATTTCAATCTAATAACTCGAATAGTATTTCTTTGAGTGAATTGCCAACAGCTTATGATTACATTCGATTGGGACATCCGTTGTCGTGTATTTTAGAATGGGGAATGGCAAATTTAAATCAATTAAAAGCCGAAAACGTAATATGTTTTTCCTCTCAAACCATTCCCGTTTTGGCTATTCTGCGTAAAAACCTTTTTGATGGTAAAAACACGCAAATCATTTATACAGGTCAGTTACCCGATACATTTGATGCAGAAGCACTTCGTAGTGTGTACGGATACAAATTTGATTTAAACCACGTAGCACACTTGGATGAGGTTATAGTCAATCCAAATGGAAGTACCGTTTTTATAAGTGAGCAAAACGAAATAAACGCAATGACACTACATCCTTCGGTTGATTTTTACGTTAATGGGATGGCTAATTTGGGTAGTGTGCTGATTGTGAATGGGGCTAAAAACGAAAGCTATATCTCCGATATTCAGCATGTAAGAAGAAGAGAAACCATTGCAATGACTCCGGCTAATTGTCTTATCGCGCTGAAAGCATTGGTCAACCAATCGGCTATTGTTACGGATAATAAGAATAGAGAAGAAAACAAAAAATCGGTATCCAATTCCATAAAAGCGGTTACAGGTACCACCCAAAAAACGTTGGTCGCTACGAGTGGACTTTCCATTCAATATGCTATTTTGATGGGACTTATAGATGAAGCGCAAGAAAAACATCCGAATAAGGCGATAAAAATTATTGTTCCACCCAATTGTTACGGAGGCACAAATGATCAAGCCAGGCGAGTGGCTGCGTGTATAGATAATGTTGCTGTAGTTGATTTGCCAGTAGATGGAGGAAACGATATGGTGCAAAGTATCGACCAAGTATTAACGCAAATTGCGGAGGAAAATGCTATTCCTTATATTATTGCCGAAATACCTACTAATCCTAGGGTAGAGGTACCTAATCTAATGAAATTAAAAGAGGTCTTGAGTCGCCAACGGAGTACGCCTAGTGGCGATATTGCGGTGGATCCTGTTTTTATTTTAGACCAAACTTTTTGTCCAAATGTGCATTTCTTAGGAGAAGGTGATATTCTGTCTACGGTGCGAACCATTTCATTTGCAAGTGGATCCAAGTTTCCTAGTGGCGGACTTTGCACTGCGGGCTATTGCGTGGGCAACAATCCATCTGCAGCATTGATGGATAAAATAGAAAAGCACCTGCTTATTTGTGATAATGAAGCCACCGATTTGCAGTATGAATTATTGGCTAAGCAATTACCTTCTATGAAACAAAGAATTCAAGAAGCATATCAAAATACGCGTGAGTTTGTGAATTACATTCACGAAACTTTACCTGGGGCTAAAATCAATTTTGTATCGGAAGAGTTGGCTAGTCAAGGGTTCACGCCATCAGTGTTTTCGTTAGATCTGCCTACCAAAGGAAATACGGATGAAGAAAGGGAGACGTATAAGCGTGCACTAAATCTTAAATTGATAAATTTAATGATAACCGAAATACCGAATGAGAGTAAATATTGTGTGAGTTACGGACAGTTGAAAGGCTGTTATTGGACTATTCCGGCTACTTCCACACAGGGCACGACCAAAGAAGGCGATAAGGATTACATTGCTCGGGTAGCGCTTTCACCAAATATGGATTTAGCATTGCATAAAAAAGTCTTTTTGGATTTTGTAAATAGTATTTAAAATCGAAATCTTCAAAGCACGGACTGGAAATTGAATAGCTCCGTATGTAGTAGCCTATTAAATAAACGGGTTCAAAAACCGAAAAATGCCATTCTAATCTCGCGTCTTAAGGCGCGAGATTTTTTATGAAAAACAAATTAACTTTGTACGGATGTATAACAAAATAGCACAGCAATTGCGTCAACCTACCGGCATTTGGGGGAAGATTATTTCCAAGTTTTTGAAAAAAATGAACGGTGAAATCTATACTCAAATGATAAAAGAGGTAGATGCAAACGATGACGATAAAATTTATGAAATTGGTTACGGCCATGGATCGGGTGTTTTTCAATTAGCCAAACAGGCCAATTGTATCGTTAATGGAATTGATTTTTCGGAGGTAATGTTCGTAGATGCCGTTAAATTGAATCAAAAATTCATCAGAGAGGATAGGGTACATCTTACTTTTGGTGATTTTCTTTCGGCATCCTTACCAACCCATGAGTACACCAAAGTTTTTTGTGTGAATGTGATTTATTTTTGGAATGATTTGGAGCAACCCTTTGCCCAAGTACGGAATATGTTGACCAAAAATGGCGTGTTTTTTATTTACATGGATAGCCTAACGGAAATTGAAAATTCACGGTTTACCAACACCGAAAATTTCAACCTATACGATGTGGATGGAGTGAAAACGAAGCTAGTGAAAATAGGGTTTAAGGCAACGCATTACAATTACGGACGTGGACATGTTATTCGAGCATTGAAAGCGTAAAAGCCTTTACAATTCGTAACTGCCTAAATCCGGAAAATTATCACGGCTGTCGCCTTTTAAATCGAGTAATAAGGTGTCGGTGAGTAGAATATCACCTTTATTAATCGCTCTAGAAGAATCAGATAGCAAGAAATCATCCACGTAAGGATCCACAAAAAGCGGGTTATTATATTTCTGTCCAAATTGCGTGGTTGGGTTCAATACTATGTTTTTAAATTTTCCCGTTAAGCCCACGTCTAAGGTGTCTTTCTTTGTTTTAATTACACAGTTTTGAAATAGATAGCTGAACTGTGCATTCAAAGTAGAATCGGTAGAAATTTCCTCATCATTCGTTCCGTACACAATGCTGTTTTCAAAGGTAACATCCAAATCGCCTGCTACTTCCAATCGCCCACCATCGGTAGTGGGTAAATAAAAGTAATTGGTGAGCAGTACGGTCTCATCACTTCGAGTGCCGTATCGCCAACTCCAAAAATTGGCAATAGTGGAATGTAAAAAACTACTTTTTCCAGCGCCTTGAATAGCCAACAAAACATTACCAGAATTGGTAAGGAGTAGGTTGTCGGCCAATATATTATGGTTTCGAACAAGGAGTCCAAGTCCGCCACTATTTTGGATAACGGTATTATACAATTTCACACTGTTGCCAGCCAATTGCGGGTCGCCATCCAAATAGAATTCTTCAGCCTGAATACCGATAAATGCATTTTTAATAATGGCGTTATTGAATTGGTGATTTGCAGGCCCTTCATTCAAGATGATTCGGTCCCATTGACCGGGTTGGTCGTCATAATAATCTTCCAATCGAGTGCCTTGAAAAACGACCTCATTTCCGGGCTCTCCGTTTACGTTTAAGGTAGCTCCTCGGTAGGCCCACATGCCACTTTTATCATAAAAATGCAATTGTGTACCTGCCGGAATATTTAGCGTAATAGCCGAGTCAATCATTAGGAATCCGAAAATTACATGCGGTTTGTCGTTGGGTAAATTTACCACGCTTCCCACGGTATAATAATCCGGATAATCGCTGATATGAGAAATAGAAGGGAGTCCGTTTATAAATAAATTGGGCTTGTAATAGTATGCGTTTTGCCCCCAAGCCGATAGCACAACCGATTGAAGATTACCGTTGGTTTTAAATTCTACTTCATCAAAAATAACGAAGGGGTTGGTCGTAACATTTGGGTCGATGGTGACTTCCGCAAAAACAAAAATACTATCATTCCCTTTAATTTCTATCTGGTTAAAATCAATTCCGGGTTGGCCATTTACATTCAGTCTAAAATTAGAAGTCGTTCCCCCTTTTAAGGATATGTTGGTAATAACAATGGCTTCCGCATTTCGGTTATACACCATAAAACGATGCGTGGCTGAACCCATTTGGGTAAAAACGGTATCAAACGTTAATGTGTCTGTACTAAAGGCCAATTTAGCTGCAGGGTCTGTGGTAATCACATCCTTTTTACAAGAAAATGAAAACAGCACAATAAATAAAATAGAAAGCGTGATAGCTTGTTTCATAATTGAAGGCAAAAATAACAACGGTTTCCATACGGAATAGCTTTAATTTTATTGTTTTTGAGCCGTTTTATTTTTAGGATTATCTGGCTTGTTATTTTTATTGAATCTGTAGCTATTAGTTTCTAATTGATTTACTGGGTTGTTGAGCACATAGTAATCAATATAATTTGGTTAAGTATTCAAAATGATCATTCGTTAATTCTATTATTTTAACAAATTAATGAAGCTAGGGATAGTTTCGTGACATTTGAAAGGGTTTGTAAAACTAAATTTGTGGGGACAATCAATCATAATTACGAGTTCAATTAATTCATCCAACTATGAAAAATTTACTAAGTACTGTTCTTCTATTTGCAACTACCCTAGGTATAACGTACGCTAATGCGCCAAAAAAAATGGAAACAGCCGTTTTTGGTGCGGGTTGTTTTTGGTGTGTGGAAGCCGTGTTTCAAGAGCTAAATGGCGTTGAATCGGTAGAAAGCGGTTATGCGGGTGGCGATTTTGCTAACCCTACTTATAAAGAGGTGAGCACCGGTAAAACAGGATATGCAGAAGTGGCAAGAATCACGTACGACCCAGAATTGGTGAGCTTTGAAACCTTGTTAGCCGTGTTTTTTAAAACACATGATCCTACCACATTAAATTATCAAGGAGCAGACCACGGCACCCAATATCGTTCGGCTATTTTTTATACCAATGCGTATCAAAAAGAAGTAGCTGAGCGGATTATTAAGGCTTTGAATAGTGAAAAAGCGTATCCAAAACCTATCGTTACAGAAGTTTCACCGTTGACAAAATTTTGGATAGCCGAAAACTACCACCAAGATTATTATTCTAATAATCCAAATCAAGGTTATTGCGAATTTGTAATTCAACCTAAAATGGAGAAATTTAGGAAGGTGTTTAAAGATAAATTGAAGTAGAAGAAGGAGTGAAAATGACCAATAGAATAGTACGTAGTTTAATCAAACCAACGACTGTTTTTGGTCATTTTTAAGTCTTGTAAAAAACCTTGTTTTACTTTTAAGTTGACCATAAAACTTTTACGTGTACCGAAAGGAGTTAAGCTTAAATCAATTTGCCAACAGTGCAAATCGCGA
The DNA here is from genome assembly GCA_963974475.1 of uncultured Flavobacteriales bacterium. Classification (GTDB taxonomy): domain Bacteria; phylum Bacteroidota; class Bacteroidia; order Flavobacteriales_G; family Salibacteraceae; genus CAJXZP01. The sequence goes on along the minus strand of CAXBCR010000013.1, from coordinate 78,244 downwards.
TATACGTTCATGGTAGTGTAGCCCAATTTATTCAAATCAAAATCAAATGAGGAACGCATCATTATTTTCCATCCCGGAGTAAGGTTGACACTTCCCGAAAAATTTAAGGTATTCACCACCGACACCTCGTCTAGTGGTTTGTTGTAAGTCACCACGTAATTGATTTGCGCATCCCATGGAATGTTGAAATCCACGTATTGACTTTCTTGATAAATTGGGTTTTGATTATCCGTTTGATTTAATTTTTTGATTTCTTCTTTATCCTTTTCGTTACTACCCGATTGTCCCGAAAATTTAAGTCCTACACTGGTTCTAAATTGGGTAAGTCGAAGTGGTTTTTGGGTCAAATTGTAATTAAAATTCGAGCTTCTGGAAACTGTACCTGTTTCAGAGTCGGTTTTAAGTCCATAAAAATCGGAAGTGGTTCCGGCATTAATGTTCACGAGTTTACCAATTCTAGCCCGAATATCCATACGCATGGGAGCCCAGTTAAATGAATCGGCCAACATGTTGTAGGAAGTATTAAAATTCCATGCATCAATTAGTTTTACATTAGTAAAGGCATCGGTAGTATCGTTCCTTTTTTTGCGCTTCATTTCAATAATGTTTTGAATTTGAAAGGTCACATTACCCATTTCACTTCCGTTGGGAGTGCCATACACAGAGTTATCAAAAACCGTATAATTTTTGGTTGTTCCGGCCGTATCGGTAACAGTTTCTCCAAAATACTCCGGAAATTTATCACTTAAATTGGGTTGGTATGAAAACCCTACAGCAGGCGTTATCGTATGTCGAATGGCTTTTAAATGTTCGCCTCTAAAAGCGAATATACCATAGATTTTGGTAGCGATGGAAGCGTTTAAATTCAAGTTCCCAAATCGTGAAAAGGCAGATGTCGTATCTTTTACCACTCTACCGTATAAGGTATCACTTCCTTCTATATAGGTAGTGGAATCAAATGCTTGGTGCACTTGTTTAAAATACCAAGTTTCTCCATAACTAATGCCTGGAGAGAGGTTAAATTGGCCCAGTTTAACCGAAGTACTAGTATTTACTTGATGCTTTACACCATTGTTAAATTTTCCTGTAAAATCTTGTAAGGGAGGATTTTCCGCATCACCAAATACATCCGTTGTACTCAAGTTTAATTGATTTTTGAAATCGGCTTTATAGTTCATACCAATTTTTTCGTACCACTTACTTTTACCAATTCTTACTTTCTTTTTAAACGGGTAAATTCGGGACATATTCAAATTCACGTTAGGCAATACGAAGTTGATGGTTGAATCCACATTATTTTGGTTGTGACTTGCGTTAATAGTTGCGGTAAACGGACTATCACCAAATTTTTGGGTGTAGGTAATGTTGGATGAAAACTCATTCCGTAGGTAGTTGTTACTAGACACGTTTAAATCGTTTTGGAAATAATTACTACTTCCTAAATTTACCATTGCCGTGAAATTACTGTTTGGTCGAGCTTTTGGATCTTGCGAATGTGACCAATTCACAAAGAATGCTTTACTTACCGTATAGTTAGGTTCATCTTTTTCTCCTGTTTTACTGTTAGTATAGCTAAATTGAAAGGACCCGCTCCTTTTGTAACGTTGGTTATATTTTGATATCGCTCTAACCGACCAACTTCCGTTGGTGTAGGCATCTCCCAATATTTTTAAATCTACTTGGTCGCTAATGCCAAAGTAATAGCCACCATTACTTAAACTAAAACCTTTGGATTGGGAATTACCAATAGCTGGAACCAATACTCCGGAAGTTCGTTTGTCTTGGTTAGGGAAAAAGCCAAAAGGAACCGCCAAAAAGGTGGGGACTTCCTCTACCGCCAAATATGCAGGGCCAGTTACAATTTTGTCGTTATTTATTATTTTAAGTTTTTTTGATTTCACATAATAATGGGGATGTTCCAAATTACAGGTAGTGTAGCGCCCGTTTTTAATGTAAAACACATCTTGTGAATACATTTTTACGGTTTCCCCGTGAATGTAGCCACTCGATTCTTGGGTAGTAATTTTTTTAATCAATCCTTTTTTAGAATGGAAATTATATAACATCTCGCCCGAGGAGTATTCTTGCCCTTTTTCATTAAAAATTGGGGTGTTTACTATTTTTCCAGTCGAGTCGGGTAGCCCTTTAGCAAGCACTTCATTAGCGGCAAAGTCAATTTCTAAATAATCGGCATCCAATTTAATACTTTCATATTCTACCCATGCTTTTCCCCACAAATACGCTTTGTTGTTCAAATTGTCAATCATGATGGAGTCATCCGCATGGTATTTCACTTTCGATTTAAAACTGGACTCCATCCGTTCCGGGTTTTTAACCAACTTCTTTAAAGAATTTACTATTTGGGTGTCGGGAAGCGTTTGAGTGATGGTATCAGGATTCAAACCATTAATGGGTTGCGAATTAACCGATGAAGAATCCAAATTAACTTCAATAGAATCGGCATTCCAATTTAGGCTAATCTCGTTAGCTCTTTCTGAATTTAAAAAAATGGCATACGCATTGCCTATCCCTGCAAAAGTCAAGCAAATAATTAACACTGTAACGTGAACTATTTTATGTCGATACAAAAGATATTGCAATTTTTCGGTGATATGTTTGTTACCTAATTTGATGCTGCAAATTTAAGAATTAGGTTTGCCTACAGGCAAGTCTTAACAAATTGAAAGAAATAAAAAATAAATGAATTATAAATCACTTTTAATCACCTGCATAGTATTCCTCTTAACCACTATTTCTTTTGGTCAAACCGTAACAGGATACCAACTTCAACGTGTTATTATTGATGCCGGACACGGAGGAAAAGATCCAGGAGCAATTGGAACAGGAAGATATAAAAACACCGAAGCCGATGTTGCATTGGCGGTTAGCCTAAAGGTGAAAGAATATATTTTGAAATATTACGACAGTGTGGAGGTAATAATGACCCGAGATACCGACCATTTTATTGAATTACGAAATCGAACCAAAGTGGCCAATGAGGCAAAGGCAGATTTGTTTATTTCTATTCACTGTAATACGAATGGAAACAAATCGGCTAGTGGTACAGAAACCTATGTAATTGGGGTGTCTAAAGAAAAATCGAATCTTGCGGTAGCGAAACGTGAAAACCAGGTAATCACATTAGAGGATAACTACGAGGAACATTACGAGGGTTTTGACCCGAATTCACCCGAGATAATGGTGGGATTAACCATGACCCAACAAGCGTATTTGGAAAATAGTATTTTGTTTGCCGATTTGGTTCAAAAACAATTTACGCATAGGGTAGGGCGTAAAAATAGAGGCGTAAAACAAGCTGGGTATTATGTAATTTCTTATACCATGATGCCTAGTGTTTTAATTGAGTTAGGGTTTATTAGCAACCATGCCGAGGAGGATTTTTTAAATTCTGAAAAGGGTCAAGTGTACATGGCTTCTGCAATTTATCGTGCTTTTAAGGCGTATAAAATAAAATTAGAAGGGGTTGATTCTTCAATCAAACCAGAAGTAAAGGATGTAAAAACGAATAAACAAGAATCTCCAAAAGAACAGGTGGTAGAGCCAGTAAAAGAAACGGTGACCGAAAACGTGCCTGATCCTGCTTCAGCACCCATTGGTGGATTAAACATTAGCAAAGAAACCAACCCGGAAGCAGCTGATAATGCGGTTAACTCAGATTTAGACTACCGAGTTCAAGTGGCTACATCCACAAAGAAATTAGAATTGAAAAGCTACAATTTTAAAGGTCACGGAGATGTTTCAATGAGCGAAAGCCACGGAAAGTATAAATATTACTTAGGACACTTTGCTAATTTTGATGATGCTTTGGCTTATCAAAGAGAGCTACGCGCCAAGGATTTTGAAGATGCATTTCTTGTGGTTTTTTATAAGGACGAGGAAATTTCGCTTAAAAAAGCAGAAAACTTATCCAATCAAAATAAATAGCAAATTTCTCTCGGTAGTGTTGCCTAAATTTGGCAAATTTGGAGATTAATTAAATTGCATGGGAATTAAAGAAATTAAAGTCGGTATATTAACCTTAACGGGGTTAACCATTGCTTATTTTGGGTTTAATTATTTGAAAGGAAACAGTCTGTTTAACAAGGGCGAAACGTTCTATTCTATCTACCAAGATGTGGAAGGATTGCACGTGGGTAGCAAGGTGGTTTTAAATGGATTTCCGATTGGTAAAGTGAAAAAAATCACGTTTATTGAAGGCGGTTCAGGCAGATTAGTTGCCGAATATTTGGTTTCCGACCCTTCCATTAAGGTTTCTAACAATACCGTAGCGCAAATTTTGAGTACTGACCTATTTGGTTCTAAAGCCATTAATTTGTTGATTGGTAATTCTGCTGATTTGGCCCAATCGGGCGATACGCTGCAAAGTTCGGAGGCGCGTGGTATGATGGATGAAATCAATGAACGAATTGACCCATACGAACAGCAAGCTAAAAAATTATTGCATCAGGTGGATACCCTTTTACAAGGAGTGAAAATTACGGTAAACTCGCTGAATGCAATGTTGATTCAAGAGCAGGGTAAAATTGGAGCTATTACTTCCAATGTGACTGCAATTACCCAAAATTTAGAAGATAACAATGCGCATATATCAGGAACTTTAGCCAATTTGCATCAGTTATCTGATTCGTTGAATCAAGCGGATGTGAAAAGGATATTAGACAATGCTGGTATTGCAGTGGCAAATATGAAAGAAGCCATGGAAAAAGTGAATAATGGCTCTGGCACGATGGGTAAACTAATCAACGATAGTTCACTGTATATTAATTTGAATAACTCGGCCAAAGACTTGGATTTATTAATGAAAGATTTGAATGAAAATCCACGTAGATACGTTCATTTTTCAGTATTTGGTGGAAAAGATAAAGAGGATAAATTGGATAAATAAGACACATGATAAGCTCCATAATATTTGTACTTGTTTTAGCCGCAGGAGGCTATGTTTTCGCTAAGAAAGTTGGTTTTGTTAGACGAAATATTTTATTAGGAAAAGATATTGATCGTACCGATCGTAAAAAAGACCGATGGATGACGATGGCCCGGGTAGCCATGGGCCAATCCAAAATGAGTGCGCGTCCGGTGGCGGGTATTCTCCATTTATTTGTGTACCTCGGTTTCATTCTGATTAATGTAGAAGTACTTGAAATTATTTTGGATGGACTTTTTGGAACCCATCGCTTATTTCATTCATTTTTGGGTGATTATTATTTTGTGGCTATTAACTTTTTTGAAGTTTTAGCATTCTTTGTTATTGTAGGTGTTACCGTTTTTTGGTTCCGTAGAATGGTGGTGAAAATTCCGCGTTTTTGGAGTAAAGAAATGAAAGGTTGGCCTAAAAATGATGCGTTAATCATTTTATACATTGAGTTTGTTTTAATGTCGGCTTTATTAATTATGAATGCGGCAGACCAAGTATTAATGTCTACCGACCCAGCCGTATTAGAAGCTAAAGGATTGCATCATTATGCATTAAATCTAAACGGACATTTTGCGGTAAGTCAGTTTTTAGTGGGAATTATGCCTATCAATTTAATGACTTTGCATTACATTGAACGTGGTGCGTGGTGGTTTCACATTTTAGGCATTTTGGCATTTATGAATTACTTGCCTTATTCTAAACACTTTCACATTTTCTTGGCATTTCCAAACACCTTTTATGCAAAGTTGACCCCCAAAACGGAGTTGGATAACTTAGCGGCTGTGACCAAAGAGGTGGAAATGATGTTTGACCCAAGTATCGACCCGTATGCAGCTCCTGCCGAAGGTGCAGAAGAAGCGGTGCCAGAAAGATTTGGAGCCAAAGATGTACAAGATTTAACATGGAAACAGTTAATGGATTCCTACACTTGTACCGAGTGTGGTCGTTGTACTTCGGTATGTCCAGCTAACTTAACAGGTAAGTTATTATCTCCTCGAAAAATCATGATGGATACACGTGATCGTTTGGAGGAAGTAGGTAAAAATATAGATGCCCATGGAGCGGGTCATGATGATGGTAAATCATTATTGAATGACTACATCCAACCAGAAGAGTTGTGGGCGTGTACTACGTGTAATGCGTGTACGGAAGCTTGTCCGATACTTATCGACCCGGCTTCTATTATTGTTGATTTACGAAGGTATTTGGTTATGGAAGAGTCGCAAGGGCCAGCAGAATTAAATGCGGTTTATACCAATATGGAAAACAACGGTGCGCCATGGCAATTTGCACAAGCAGACCGATTAAATTGGAAAGACGAGTAACGTTACTGCGAATAGTATTGTAGAATTAGAGGAATAAGACATAGATGGAAAATAAAATTGTAGTCCCAACCATGGCGGAATTGACCGCCAAAGGCGAAGCTCCAGAAGTACTTTTTTGGGTAGGTTGTGCCGGGAGTTTTGACGATAGAGCTAAGAAAATTACCAAAGCATTTGTGAAGATTTTGAACCAAGCAGGAGTGAAGTTTGCTGTTTTAGGTACCGAAGAATCCTGTTCAGGCGATCCAGCGAAAAGGGCTGGAAACGAATTTTTGTTTCAAATGCAAGCCATGATGAACATTCAGGTCATGAATGGCTATAATGTGACCAAAGTGGTGACTACCTGTCCGCATTGTTTTAATACCATTAAAAATGAATACGCCAAATTGGGCGGAAAATTTGACGTGGTGCATCATACCGAGTTGATTAACGATTTGCTTAAAACTGGAAGAATTACGGCAGAAGGTGGCGCCTTTAAAGGAAAGAAAATCACATTTCATGATCCTTGTTACTTAGGCAGAGGAAATGATGTGTATGAAGCCCCTCGTGAAGTTTTGAGCAAAATTGATACTGCGCTAGTTGAGATGACCCGTTCACGTCATAATTCCTTGTGTTGTGGAGCAGGAGGAGCTCAAATGTTTAAGGAAGCAGAAAAAGGAGATAAAGAAATATTTGTGGAAAGAACCGGTGATGTGCTGGAGGTTAAAGCAGATATTGTAGCCACCGGATGTGCTTTTTGTAACACCATGCTCACCGATGGAGTAAAACATTTTAATAAAGAAAGTGAAGTTCAAGTGTTGGATATTGCTGAATTAATTGCCACTGCGGCCGATTTATAATGAGCAGTACTACACTAATTCCAAATCTTCCAGACCACTCGCGCGTTTGGATATACACCTCTTCTAGAGAGTTTACTGAAAGCGAAATTCTGGAAATTGAAGCCGTAGGGAAGCAGTTTGTAGAAACCTGGCGCGTACACGGAAGTGCGATGTCGGCAGAATTTAAAATTATTTATAATCGGTTTGTTGTAATTGCTGCCGATGAGCAAGTGGCTGGTGTTTCAGGTTGTGGTATTGATAGTACCGTAGCGCTTATGAAACAAATAGAGGAAAAATATTCAGTCGTATTATTGGATAAATTAAACCTTGCTTTCCATTCGGTACAAAACACCATTGAGGTATTACCGATGATGGAATTTCAAAATAAAATGGACCAAGGAGGCATCCATTCACAAACAATCGTGTTTAATAACCTAGTAGAAACCTTGGGAGAATTACGTTCTTCGTGGGAAGTACCGTTGAAAGAAAGCTGGCACAAGCAATTGTTGTAGCACGAAGGTTCTTAGTATATATTTGACGCGTTAATTAATCTCAGGATTAGAATTAAAATGAAGAGAGGAATTTTTATTGTATTAGTACTTTTATCCGTGGTGGCCATAAGATGTCAGCAAGATCCACGCAATGACGCTTGTTATGACCCAGATTTGGTAAAAATGATGAAAGACTCTACCTGTGCCTTATCTTGTCAGGGCGTATGTGCTTGCAACGGGGCTACTTATTGTAATGAATGCGAGGCCATGAAAGCTGGTTTTGCCGTAGCACCCGGAGATACTGTTCCTTGCAGTCAAAAATAATGGATTGGCGTAGCCAATAAAAAATGCCAAGACACAAAAAAACCTAAAGTAAAACTTTAGGTTCTAATGCCTTTGAATAATCGATATTCTTCTTCTTTTAATCTCTTAAATCTACAATGTCACCTGCTTTAGAGGTATCAAACACAAACATAGCGTTATTCATCGCTTGATTGTTTTTGATTAATTTAAGATCATACGTAAATGTATTTCCGTCTTTCCCAAAAATCTCAATTCTCGCGATCTGAGATGAAGCCTTTTGGATGTAGATTTTTATGGTATGATACGGTTTTCCGCCTCCCTCAGGAAACAATTTTATCATATCTACCTTCGAGCCATTAATCACCGTTTCTGCGCCATATAAGTAGTTAAATCCTGTTTCATAAATACTCAACATAGAGGAAGGACTAAAAGACTCTTCGCCATCGGCTTCCGCATTGGTAATTTGACATTCATCATCATCTTCCAAAAATGTCCAAACGGTTTTGCCATCGCTGTAACGCTCAATTCCAGGGAAAACCAATTTGTATTGTTGCCCTTTTAACCAAATAGTTCCTTTTTGAGATTCATCAATACCATTTGGTTTATTTACCAATCGGTAATTAAATTCAATATAAATGGTGGATGCGGCTTTATTAGTAGCGCTCACTTTGTCCAAAATAGCTTTTGCTTTCGGGTCTTTTGGATTTTCGTTTTGTGCATTGGCGTTCCATGTAAATGAAAGTAACAAGATGGCAACAAAAAGTATTTTTTTCATGTGTTTTGTTTTTTGCAAATTTAAATTTAAACCTGAATTATTCGGTTTAGCTATCCCCATTCAATTTCTGAGCCAAACTCATTTCATCAGGAATTAATACATCTCTAGCCTTACTACCAGAAAACGGGCCAATAATTCCAGCAGCTTCCAATTGATCAATTATTCTTCCAGCTCTGTTGTATCCCAGTTTTAACCTCCGTTGCAATAAAGAAGCAGAACCTTGTTGATGTTGAACCACAATAGAGGCCGCATCGTTAAATAATACATCACGGTCTTCATCGGCCATGGAGCCTTGACTTGTACTTGATTCGCCTACAAATTCGGGTAATAAAAATGCATCTGCATATCCTTGTTGCTCACCAATAAAATTACAAATTCTTTCCACTTCTGGTGTATCCACAAACGGACATTGTAAACGAACAATCTCATTTCCAGGAGAGAATAGTAAATCCCCGCGGCCAATCAATTGGTCGGCACCACCGGCATCTAAAATAGTTCGAGAATCAATTTTGGAAGTTACTCTAAAAGCCAGCCGTGCGGGGAAATTGGCTTTAATCATACCCGTAATTACATTTACCGAAGGCCGTTGGGTAGCTACAATTAAGTGGATTCCAATAGCCCGAGCCAATTGGGCTAACCGAGCAATAGGTGTTTCCACTTCTTTACCTGCAGTCATAATTAAATCGGCAAATTCATCAATTACCAAAACGATGTAAGGCAAATAACGGTGACCGTTTTCTGGATTCAATTTCCGTGCTACAAATTTTTCATTATACTCCACAATAGTTCGTGCCATGGCCTCTTTTAATAGGTCATACCGTTGGTCCATTTCAATACATAACGAATTTAAAGTGGCCACTACTTTTTGCGTATCCGTAATAATGGCTTCATCTGTATCGGGCAATTTAGCCAAATAATGACGTTCAATTTTGTTGTATAACGTAAGTTCCACTTTCTTGGGATCCACCAATACAAATTTTAATTGCGAAGGGTGGAGCTTATATAACAATGAAACCAAAATCGCATTCAGCCCAACCGATTTACCTTGCCCGGTAGCACCTGCCATCAATAAGTGAGGCATTTTAGCCAAATCGGCAATATAACTTTCGTTCGAAATGGTTTTACCCAAAGCGACCGGTAAAATCATTTTAGAATTTTGAAATTTATCGGAAGCCAACATGGTTTTCATCGAAACAATTTCCGAATTCTTATTCGGTACCTCAATCCCAATGGTTCCACGGCCAGGAATAGGAGCAATGATTCGAATTCCTAAAGCCGAAAGACTCAGTGCAATGTCATCTTCTAAATTCTTAATCTTAGAAATACGAACACCAGCAGCCGGCACAATTTCATATAAAGTAACCGTTGGTCCAATAACCGCAGAGATGGAGGAAATCTCGATTTTGTAATTTTTGAGGGTCACAATAATTCGATTCTTGTTTTCCTCTAATTCCGTACGGTCAATTTGAATACCGGTTTCACCAAAATCTTTTAATAAATCAAGACTTGGTTTTTGATATTTCGATAAATCTAATTCTGGGTCGTACTCTCCAAATTCTTTAGCTAAATCGCGTATTTCACTGTCCTTTAGAGTTTCTTCACCTTCGCCAACAACCGCTTCTATCTCAATGTCTTCATCAACAATAGTAGGTTTGGTATCTATCACAGTTGTATCTAATGAAATGTTTTCAATTGGCAATTCCGCATCCTCCAACGGAGTAGATGAAACAGGAATAGATTCGGGTGGAACCACTACATCCAATGGGAGTTCATCCACTGGTGCAATAGGAGCAACAGGTTCAGACACCGGAAGGGGAGTAGCTATGATGGATTCTTCTTCCACCACCTTTTCGGTACGTTTTTCTAGTTTAAAATCTAATTCCGGACTAGTCTCTTCGCCAACTTCTGCCTCGTGGTTATCGGTTTTTTTATCCATTAAAACATCTGTTTTGGGAAACAGATTTTCTAAGGAAATATTAAAATTGATTAGGATGAAAGCTGCTAAAACAAATAGTAGGATAAGCAATGAACCTATCGAACCTAACGCCAAATTTAAGGTATTAATAATGGCCCAACCTATACCTCCGCTCAACATTAAGGTATCGGATGAGGTGAAGAAAAACGCCATAAATGCAGGTAACCATAGCAGGATAAATATGCTATATTTAAATACTACCTTGGTGGGTACTAACGTTAATTTGAATAGTGATTTAATACCTAATCTAAACAGTATAGGCACAAAAATAAAGGCGGAAATTCCAAACCAATCGCCCATAAATTTTTGAGATAGAACTGCGCCAAATTTTCCGAGCCAATTACGCACTTCGCCACTACCAAGCTCATCCAGATTAGTTTGCAGTATGTTCTGGTCGTAATTTCCGGTGATTAAAAATGAGGTAAATGCAATTAAAAAAATCAGTGAGATCAAAATGAGTGTCAGGCCAAAACCAATGCGGATTTTGTCTGAGTTTATACCAGAGAATACCTTTTTTTTATTGGATTTAGGCGTGTCTTCAACGTCTAGTTTATCGGACTTATTTTTTTCTCCTTTTGGTCTATTTACCTTCTTCGCCATATTGTTTGATAGATTGTACTCTTATTTCAAAAGTAAAGTTTGAAAACCCTAGTAAAATTAGGATGTAGCATTAGTTTTCAGAAAGGTTATTAACAATTATTCAAGTGGAATAGGAGCGAGATGAAGATGCATGTATGGGAATTTGGATACTCAATTGGTTTGGATAAAAAGCAGAATTGATGAGTTCATTATTTATTTTATGTTTAATTTCGCGCCCGATTTGTGAGAAAGCTAATAGTGTAGCTTTTAACATTTTAAATTATCTGTTATGAAAAGAGTAAACGAATACAAAAAATTATTTAGCGTTGAATCGGAAATCAACCTAAAGGATTTAAAGAAAACTTATCGTGGATTAGTGAAAGAATGGCATCCTGATAAATTTCAAGCGGATGATGAAAAAGCACAAGAAGCAGAATTGATGAGCCGTCAAATTATTGATGGATACCATTTTTTGGTGAGCATTTCTGAAGAAACAAAAGCGGCTAACCTAGATGAATATACGGCTACTATAACCAAAGAAGGAATTGAGGACTTTAAACATAAAAGTTTATTGTTAGAGGTTACCTTCACCGATGGAAATACGTACGAATATTTTGGAGTGAATAGAAATATGTTCCAAAAATTGATAAATGCCGATAAGCAACTACGTTTTGCGAAACGTAATATTTTTAATTCCTATTTGTATCGTAAATCGAAAAAAGCAAGCGCTACAGTCTAGTGTATTTTATTATAAACAAAAAGCCCTTCTAGTAATTACTAGAGGGGCTTTTTGTTTTCTGTTGTTTTAGAAATTATCGCCTGTTTTAATCTAGCGAATAAATCTCCATGATATTTTTTAGCTTCTCGTTAAAATCTATTTTAAGGTCAATTAATTCACCGGTATGAATATCAAAAACCCATCCGTGCACAATTAAATTTCTTTTCTTATAGGCTTGCTGTACGGCAGCTGTTTTTATCAAATTAATGCATTGTTCCTCCACATTTAGCTCCACTAGTCTGCGGTATTTGTCTTCCTCATTCAAGGGGCGTAATTCATCGCTATGAATCCGGTACACATCTCTAATATTTCGTAGCCAAGGATTTAATATTCCTAAATCTGCGGCATCCATAGCTGCTTTTACTCCGCCACATCCGTAATGGCCGCATACCACCACGTGGTTTACTTCCAAGTGATTTACAGCATAATTCAATACAGACATCACATTCAAATCAATGCTAATTACCATGTTGGCAATGTTTCGATGCACAAATGCTTCTCCAGGTTTAACCCCCATTAGCTCTTCAGCTGTTACTCGACTATCGGAACAACCGATGTATAAAAGCTCGGGCTTTTGACCTTTGGAAAGGTCGCTAAAAAAATTCTCATCCACTTCTAATTTTGAAGCTACCCACTTTTTGTTTCTTTCAAAAACATCCGAAATATTCATAATTGCCTATGTATTTTTTGTTTGGCTAAATTACTTTATCCAAAATGGATAGTAGAATTTTTAGGAAAGAATTTGTGAAATCAACATTATTGATTGGTTCGGGTGGATTGATTCTACAATTGCTGTTATTTCCTCAGCCGTTCTACACTTTTGTTTTTTTTGTGTACATTTCACGCATGGTTACAGCTAGAAACATTGGGTTTGTTAAATTTATTTCGTGGGGAGTGCCTCATTTTATTTGGTTAATGATTTGGTCCGGTTTGGTGGCCTATTTGTACCATCATGAATACCTCACATTCGACATACCCTGGTTGCCTATTTCAGTGATTGGTACTGCGGTGGCATTTTATGTGGGATTTAAAAATAATAAGTCATTTGATAGAATGTGGGAAGCCCGAAAAATATGGGGCGCTATCGTAAATTCGAGCCGTTCATGGGGAATGTATGTAGATAATTACATTACCAATCAGTTTGCAGCCAACGAACAAACCCCGGAAAAAATGAAGGAAATTAAAAAGCGAATGATTTACCGACACATTGGTTGGTTATACACCCTTCGTAGTCAATTATTAATACCCACACCTTGGGAACATTCTAGTCAGGCAGGACATATGGGGAGAGCTGCAAAAAAGTATCAAAACAAATTTGGAGTAGGTTTGGTAGATGATGAGGTGACCAAAATAAGTCTGAAATACTATTTACCCTTGACTGAACACGACAGATTAATAGCCCAACAAAACACGGCTACACAAATCATCAATCAGCAATCGCGCGATTTAGTGCAACTACGAGAATTAGGTTTGATTGAGGATTTTCGACACATGGAACTTGGAAAAATATTGTCTGATTTTTATACGCATCAAGGTAAATTAGAACGAATTAAAAAGTTTCCTTTACCACGCCAATATGCGAATATGAGTCGGTATTTTGTAGGCATTTTCATCGCATTAATCCCATTTAGTATGGTACCCGAATTGACGGGTGTTGGACCGTTAGGCGTTTGGTTGTCAGTTCCTATTTCTGCCCTAATAGGGTGGGTGTATTTAATGATGGAGTTGGTTGGTGATTACTCTGAAAACCCGTTCTCAGGAATGGCAAACGATATCCCAATGTTGTCATTGTGCCGAACTATTGAAATTGACTTACGTGAGATGTTGGGTGAAACAGAAATTCCAGAACCTATTCCTATCGTTAATGATGTGTTGATGTAATAAATAATAATAGGTAAAGGATAAGCCAATAACAGGATGAATTGTAAAAATTGCCATGCCGAAGTCACCCAAAACTATTGTCCGCAATGCGGTCAGGTTGCTCAATTAAAAAGAATTGACGGCCATTATATTGTAGCTGAGATTGGAGAGATTTTGAATTTTGACCGTGGCATTTTGTTTACCGTGAAAGAGCTATTAATCAGACCCGGAGAAAACGTTCAGAGTTTCCTTTCAACTACCCGAAGTAGATTGGTTAAACCTGTTATTTTTATCATTATTACCTCCCTTATATATTCATTAACCAACCATTTTTTTGGCATTGAAGATGGTTATGTAAATTACCAAGAAGTTACCCCAACAGCCACCGGTTATATTTTTACGTGGGTGCAAGAACATTACGGATATGCCAATATCATCATGGGCGTTTTCATTGCCTTTTGGACCCAATTATTTTTTAGAAAATACGGTTATAACTTTTTCGAAATTTTAATTCTATTGTGTTTTGTAATGGGCATGGGAATGTTGTTTTATGCCACTTTTGCGTTGTTTCAAGGCCTTACCGATATTGATTTAATGCAAATTGGTGGAATAATAGGGTTCTTATATGTCGCATGGGCTATGGGCCAATTTTTCGATAAAAGTAAATTCGCTAATTACGTTAAAGCATTCTTTGCGTATATGTTAGGTTTTTTGACCTTCACTGTCACAGCTCTTCTTGTGGGCCAATTAATAGAATTCATTAGTAATTAATACATTATGAAAACAAAAAAATCAATCAACCCATTTATGGCCATCATTGCCGTTATTGTGGGTAGCGCACTGTATAAGCAAATCGATTTTGTAAATTTCTCGGTACAGAAGCCCGCTCTTGCTGCGATTTATGCGGTTACTTTAGGAGTGTCGGTGTATTTTTTAATTAAGAGTTATACTAAGGGTACGGAAGAGTGATGTAGTAGCTAAAATTGAATCTAAACCCATTACTTAATCCCTCATAGAAAGGACACCATTAACTCAAAAATACGGAAAGCTTAAACTGCTTAAACTTTAATTTTAAAATAGATTAAACCTGAGGATGAATGGGTAGTCTAAGAGGCTCAATTCAAAGAATAACAGATGAAAAACAGTATCGTACTATTGCTAATCTTATCCCTTTCAGGATGTACCAATTTGCAAACGGTGACTAGCATAGAAAAAAGTAAGGAGATTTCATCCAATTACAAATACTACGATTCAGATAGTCAAATTAGATATCAGGTTTCTAATAATGAGGATTTCCTTTTTTTAACCTTAAATACCTCCAATAGGGCATCTATAATGAAAATAATTAGAACCGGATTAACTATTTATTTTGACACCAATGGTAAAAAGACCAAAGAAACCTATATTCAATATCCGGTAAGGAAATTATCCAATTTGGAGAATGTAAAATCGAATCAAGACCCGCGTAATAAGCCCCATAAAATGAACTTATCGAATATGATTTCAGGGGTGCCTTTACTTGCCAATTATTATATAGACGAAACCGAACATTCGATTCAATTAACCAACGATACCTCTGGGTTAACAGCCTCTTTAACCGAAGAAAACGGAGCGTTAACCTACCGCATAAAAATTCCATTTTCTAAAATAACGACCCACGGTGCGAACTCCCTAACCAATTTTGTGGTAGGCATAGAATCGGGCGCCTTTAAATCACCCTCCCAACGTCCTTCCCAAAATTCTGGCGGTCCTAGTGGTCAAGGCGGAGGCGGAGGTGGTCGTGGTGGCGCAGGAAGACCTGGTGGACCCGGTAACGGTGGCGCTCCCGGTGGTGGACAATCTACCGAAATGACCGAACCTATTAAGTTTTGGTTTAAAGTAAGTTTGACTTTCTAAACTTGGTTTAATAGCTGCCCTTTCCACCCTGATGACTATCATGAATGATTAGGGGGTAACCCCTATAGCATTTTTGTGGAAAAATCTTACTTTAGTGGCATCCTGTAAGAACCGTAAGCTGAATCTGAATTTTGATTTTTTTTCTGGGGTTTTTGATTATTTGTTGGTTTGGATCTTTTGGGGGATTTTGAAAATTGATTAATTATACTGAATATAGAACAGTTTTAACCAGAACAATAAAACTAAAACCATGACAAACTACAAACTAAAAGCAAAAGGAAAATATGGAGATATGCCTAAAGGGTATGAGTTTCAAGTTTCATCAGGGACTATTCCAATTCCAAATGCAAGTGATATTGAAAAGGAAATTGAAAAATTAGGTTTTAACTCCCAGGCAAAATCCTACAGAAGCTCAGGAAATTTTGAGGTTACCAAATTATAATAAACACTCATTCAAATCCAATCAATAATGAACGGAAAATCAAGCATAACGGACAGTCCAAGAAATGTATCGCAAGGCGAGAAAGATAATTTTGGGATAGAACCTTTTGAAAACGGCTTAACTAGATTTATAAACAACAGTAACACACCAATTACTGTTGCTTTACAAGGCGAATGGGGAAGTGGAAAAACTTCTCTAATGAACAGTCTTAAAAAAAGCCTAAGTGATGGAGAAAACTCAAAATTTCATTCAATTTGGTTAAACACTTGGGAGTATGCTTTAATGAAAGATGCTCAAACAACTTTGAAGGATATTATCACAGGTTTAATTCAAGAAACGTCAAAGGTGGCAAAGGTGGATGAAACAAAAACCGAAAAGATTCTAAATACATTTTTGGGAGGCTTAAAAGACACATCTAAAATTATCGCAAAAAATGCACTTGATAAAACGGTAGATGGTGCAGGCTCAATGATTGATGCTTTTTCGGGTCAAGGAAAATCTTCAATTTCAGAAGTTAGAACTGAGTTAGAAGAAATAATTGAGGATTGTATCAAGAAAGATAATAAAGAAGGTTTTATTTTTTTTATAGATGATTTAGATAGAATAGATCCGCCTATTGCAGTTCAATTATTAGAGTTACTAAAAAATATATTCACTTTAAAAAATTGTATATTCGTCTTGGCCATTGATTATGATGTAGTAATCAAAGGTCTTGAACCGAAATTTGGGAAGTTATCAGAACTAAACGAAAGAGAGTTTAGGTCATTTTTTGATAAAATAATTCAAGTTCCTTTCTCAATGCCAGTTTCAAGTTACAGCATTGATGCTTTCTTAAAGGAAAGTTTACAAACAACAAATTACATAAGTGAAGCTAATTCGAAAAACAATGAATTAATTGCTAAATTTTCTGAAATTTCCAACCTTTCCGTTGGTAAAAACCCAAGAGCTTTAAAAAGGCTGATGAATTCATTATCATTAATTAGTTGCATAAATTCAGCTAAGGGTAACGACCAAGAAAGCGACCAATTAAATGAAGAGTTAGAACTATTAGTCAATTTTGCTTTGGTTAGTATTCAAATAGCTTATCCTCCGGTTTATCGTCTGTTATCTTTACATTCTGCTTTTGATAAATGGAATGAAAGTGTGGCCTTACAAATGAATTTAAAACCATTAGACCAGCAAAGTATTGAAAAACTAAGCCAATCCGAAGAGTTTGATGAAGAGTGGGAGCAAGTTTTGTTCAGACTTTGTGAAAATGACCATTATCTTAAAAAAAGAGCTTTGAATATCTCCAGACTATTGAATAGCCTAAAAGCATTTATAAAAGAAAAAGGGGAAGATATTGAAGATTTGATTGGCTCAGTAATTTCTCTTTCATCGGTAACAAACCTTGAAGCATTTGACAAACCTGCTGTTGATTATCATAAAGGAAATTTCTTAAAAAAATTAAGACACCTGTTAATTAAACAATTACAAAAGGATTTACCAGAAATTTCAAGTAAAATAAAACCACAAGGAAAAAGAGTACAATCAAATGCTTTTTTGAAGTTTTCGGACAAAGATTGGGGCCATTGGTTAAAACTTCACTCTCATCCTTATGAAGGGGGGATTCGCTTAATTATGGTTTCTGATAAATGGGTTTCACCAATAAGAAAGCATACAACATTACAAAATGCAATTAAAGAAACAGGTTTAGAAAATGATTTACGCAAATTAGAGCAAGAGTATAATGAGTTCACTAATAGATATAGTGAATTCAAACCATCTGACCTATATGAGCACATAGCTACACATGATAATTGCTTTGTTTTAGAGTTATATACGTATTTAACACTACCCAATACGGATGCTTTTTACACGGATGAAAACATCAAAAAAATTAGTTCTGTAGTTAAAGAAACCTATGGTTTATTATTGAAACTAGAAGCTTTTAAAAGCAAAGTTTGGGCATATTACAATAAATAACAATGGAGAATAAATCAGTTGATTACAATAAGATTAAGCAATTACTTAGGATTGTTAAATCTAAAATTGAAGCTCATACCGAATTCAAGAAAGAATATAATAAACAGTTAGCCTTTGATTTTAATCTATTCAATTTTTTTAATGTTGGAGAAAATAAGGTTAGTGAAATATTAGCTTTTTTTCTCAACCCTAAAGAAAGTCATGGTCAAGGAAACATTTTCTTAAGAGATTTTGTGACAGAGTTTTATAAAGAAGATGTTGATTTATCAAATGCTTACATTGAATGTGAAAAAATAATCACAAACAAAAGAAGAATAGACCTGTATATAAAACTTAATGATTTCACAATTGCTATTGAAAATAAAATTTGGGCAGATGATCAGCCCAACCAATTGAAGGATTACGCAACTTATTTAGAAAAAGAAACTAAAGGTAATTTTCTTTTGGTATATCTTAACCCATATGGTTCTATGCCCACCGAAAAAAGTATTGGCAATGAATACAAAGAAGAACTATTTTCAAAAGAACAATACAAGAAAATAAGTTATAAGAATGATATTTTAGGGCTAATTGATAGGTGGTCTGGCATCTGTGAAGCCGACAATGTTACTTTTTTTATTAAAGAGTTTAAGAAATATTTAAAAATCAAATTCCTAGGAAATAACACAATTAATATGTCAACAAAATTAAGAGAGTTAATTTATAATAATCAACACGAAGTAAATGCTTTAGTTAAAGAGTATAATACCATTGGTGATGAGATTGTAAGAAAATTAAATGAAACAGGAAAAGAGTTAGATAAGCGTAATCCGGTAATAAATGAAGATTTAATACTTTCAAAAAGTGGTTTGTTTAATTGGTATGGTACAAGAGTTTACAAATATTCAATTTCAAAAGGGCCAAATAAAATATGGATTCAATTATTTAGAGAAGATGTGTTTTTATACTCAAATTACTATTTTCAAGATGGAACTGATGAAAGGTTCAAAGAAATTACCCAGGAATTAGGTCTTAACGATAGACTTATTGTGGATCACAACAAAAGTAAAGAAGACTTAATCGCCATTTTTATTGGCCAGGTAGAAAAGACAAACAAAATATTTAAAGAATACGATAAGTTTATAAATGAATAACGAAGAGTACTTTATGGCAATCGGAATAGGCCCCCTAACGCAGATTCACACATCATAGCTTTCTAATTCTGTTTAACAAACAGGATTAGAAAAACGGTATGGCAACCGGAATAGGTTCCACAAACCCGACAATTATTTCAATAACCATACGCCTGTATTGTTTTAAATTGCACTCCTAAAATCACGCAAAATGAACATTCCAAATAATCACATAAATTACATAGAGTTTACGGCCAAAGACTTGGAAAAAATCAAAACCTTTTACACCGGTGCTTTTGATTGGGCGTTTACCGATTACGGACCTACCTATACCGCGTTTGAGAACAGTGGTATAGCAGGTGGATTTGAAAAGACTGAGAATGAAGCCGTAAATGGCGCATTGGTGGTTTTATACCACAAAAACTTGGCTAAAATAAAAGCGGCTGTTATTAAGTATGGCGGTCAAATCACGAAAGACATATTTGCGTTTCCTGGAGGTAGCCGGTTTCAGTTTAAGGATCCATCTGGTAATGAATTAGCGGTTTGGTCTGAAAAATAGAAGTGATTTAGATGCAATTAAAAAAATACATATTCAATTGCTTTCTGCTCCTAATTCCACTTTTTTTATGGAATATTATCCTCGTTGGCTATTTGCCTAAAGCTTATAGTCCTGAATTATTTTGGAAAGACATACCTAATTGGATTGGCTATGGTGAAAATATTTTGAGAACTAGTGTATTTGTATTTCCTGTAATTATGATTTTGTCGTTAAAAACAAGATTGCAAAAAATAGGGTTAGGGATTTATGTAATTGGGATTCTTATTTATTTTTCATCTTGGCTTTTTGCCATTATTTACCCACAATCTGCTTGGACAACAAGTTTGGTAGGATTTATGGCCCCAGCCTATACCACCATTATCTTTTTTGTTGGAATAGGATTAATTGGAAACGAAACTTTTTTTAAAATCTCAAAAGCATCCCTGATTTACATAGTACTTTCAGTGCTTTTTGTGATATTTCATTCGGCCCATACCTATATTGTTTTTCAAAATTTAAATGGATAAAAAAGAAAATTTTCAGGATATGCATCCATTCATAGAATTGAAAACGAAACGATTTTTTTTGCGAATGTTAAAGCCTTCCGATTGGAAAGCTATTTCGTATTTACGTTCGGATACAGAGGTCAATAAATTTGTGAAACGACCAAGTGCCGAAACCAAAGAGAAAGCCTTGGCTTTCATCGCAAAAATTGAAAATAGAATAGGGGAGCATAGCTTTTATTATTGGAGTATTTCGGAAGAATCGGATTCGGAAATGCTGGGTAGTATTTGTTTGTGGAATTTTTCGTACGACCGTAAAACGGGGGAAGTAGGCTACGATTTGAATCCTGCGTTTCAAGGGATTGGAGTTATGGATGAAGCACTCAAAAAGGTGCTGGAATTTGGATTTAATCATTTAAAGCTACATACAATAGAAGCCTATACCCAAAAGAATAACCGCAGCTCCACCAAACTATTGGAGCGAAACGGTTTTAAAAGAAATCTGGATAGAACAGATGCCAATAATCCAAGCAATTGGATTTTTGAACGTTATACAGACCATTTATAGAAGATTGGTTTCAGCCAATAAAGTAAAGAATTGTGGCTAAATAGGGCATTGGATGGAAAGAAGAGGTTCAAATGGAGGTCGGAATTAGATTGTATATAAGCAACCCATTTCAAATAATTTGCGTACATTTGTTTAATCTTTTTAAAAAATAATTAAACAATTAAATATGAATATTTTCTCAATCAAAAGTATTGCACTTATTTTAACCTCATTTTTACTGTTTTCATTTACCATTTCACCAGATGAAAAAAGCCTTTCAAATTCAATTTACGATATTCAGATTTCCACTTTAATGGGCGACAAATTGGATATGAATTCACTAAAAGGAAAAAAAGTTTTGTTTGTAAATGTAGCTTCAAAATGTGGATTTACCCCGCAGTATGCTGAGTTACAAAAGCTGCATGAAACCCACGGAGATAAAGTAACTATCATTGGGGTGCCTTGCAATCAATTTGGAAGTCAGGAACCAGGTTCGGCTAAAGAAATTCAAAGCTTTTGCACAAAAAACTATGGTGTAACGTTTATGATAACAGAAAAAGTAGATGTAAAAGGGGACAATCAAAGCAACCTTTATGCTTGGTTAACTCAAAAAAAATTAAATGGTGTACAAGACTCAAAAGTCAAATGGAATTTTCAAAAATATTTGATAAGTGAAAATGGTGAATTAATGCACGTTTTTGATTCGTCAACTAAACCGATGAGCAAAGAGTTGATAGATTTATTGTAAAACCTACTTGCAGGTAGTTTAAAAATTTACACCGATTAAATGATAATTCTCCGCATCGTGAAATTGGAGATACAGCCAAGGAAATGCTTAATAAAATAATTATCTTTCTAGTGCTAAATTTCACGGCATTAGCCATTGGTGGTTTGTTTACTGGTGGTGGGGTTTCTTCTATTTGGTATCAAGAATTATCCAAAGCACCATGGACTCCTCCGGGATGGGTTTTTGGAGCTGCGTGGACTTTAATCATG
The DNA here is from genome assembly GCA_963974475.1 of uncultured Flavobacteriales bacterium. Classification (GTDB taxonomy): domain Bacteria; phylum Bacteroidota; class Bacteroidia; order Flavobacteriales_G; family Salibacteraceae; genus CAJXZP01. Next base: position 56,408 of record CAXBCR010000013.1, on the reverse strand, counting down.
GTTTGTTTTGCCTTTTACATGGCATACCTTTTAAATGAGAATAATAAACAGAAAGTACTGCTACTATTTGGAATTCAATGGATTTTGAATGTAAGCTGGAATCCGATTTTCTTTTATTATCAAAATGTAATTTTAGGATTAATCGTTATTTCATCGCTCACCGTTTTAGTTGCCTATTTCTTTTTCTCTTTTAGAAAAACACTTCCATCCAAATCGGTTTTTATAGCTCCCTATTTGATTTGGCTTCTCATTGCCACCTCACTAAATGCTTACATTCTTATGTATAATTAAAGATGAAAGTTTCTCTGGTTTGGTTTAGACGTGACTTACGGTTAGCAGACAATACCGCTTTAAATGCTGCGCTAAAAAGCGGCAATAATGTATTACCTCTATTCATTTTTGATGATGAAATTTTGGAGGAACTACCTAAAAATGACGCGCGGTTAAGTTTCATTTACGACCAACTTAAAGCGATTCATACCAAACTGAGAAAAAACAATTCATCCATATTAGTGGTACGTGGAAACGTAGAAGAAGTCTTCAAAAAACTTATAGATTCCTATTCCATTGAAAGCGTTTACACCAATAAAGATTATGAACCTTACGCCATTGGTAGAGATGAGAAAATAAAAGCACTTTTAGCTGAAAACAACATTTCCTTTCATTCCTATAAGGATCAAGTGATTCATGAAGAAAACGAGGTACTAAAAAAAGATGGAAGTCCATATACTGTTTTCACACCCTATAAAAACAAATGGTTATCCGTATACCAAGCACAATCTCAAACCGCTTCCATTACCTATGAAAAATTCCATACCAAAAACTATCCATTTCCTGATAGAGAGAGCCTAGGTATAGTGGAATCTGAAATTAAAGTACAAGATTTTTCATTAAACAGTGTAAGCACCTATGAGCAGACCCGTAATTTCCCAGAACTAGATTCTGGAAGTTATTTATCGCCTCATTTAAGATTTGGAACCGTAAGTATTCGACAAGTCATGGCACAATTAAAACCAAATTCTGCTGTATTTCTAAGTGAATTAATATGGCGCGAATTCTTTATGCAAATTCTATTTCATTTCCCTAAAGTGGTAACCCATAATTTTCGTTCCAATTACGATGGTATTGAGTGGCGTAATAACGAGGCCGAATTTGATAAATGGTGTAAGGGTGAAACTGGCTACCCGATGGTAGATGCTGGTATGAAACAATTAAATCAAACTGGCTATATGCACAATCGGGTACGGATGGTTACGGCAAGTTTTTTATGCAAACATTTACTGATTGATTGGAGAATGGGAGAAGCCTATTTTGCGCAAAAACTTTTAGATTATGAACTTTCTTCTAATAATGGTAATTGGCAATGGTCGGCAGGTACAGGTTGCGATGCAGCTCCATATTTCAGAATATTTAACCCAATTGAGCAATTAAAAAAATTCGACTCTACTAATGCTTACGTAAAAAAATGGCTCCCAAACTACGGTACTTCAAAATATCCTAAACCGATGGTTGACCATAAAATGGCTCGATTAAGAGCGTTAGAAACATATAAGACCGGTATTGAAAAACATTCCTGAAAATTTCTGTACTACTCACCTGAGTAAGATTTTAATTTATTTCCATTTAAGATTAAAAAGGAAGATTAGAACTTTTCAAGTAATTTAGTGGTTTAATCTCAATGGGGTATTCATGCATGATGTACTCACTTGAAATGACAAATTAGTAACTTCCAATTTATGAACCAATGGTGGAATTAGATTTAATAATTAATAAAACGATGGAGTACCTACAGTTTCCATCTGTAGTAGGCAATGAGAAACCATTTTTGGATAAACTTGAAAAGGATTTTAAATCGCTTCAATTAACCACCAAGCTTTATCCGGGACTATTGGCTGTGCAAGGAAAAAAGCCAAATTCTGCCATTGTTTCTGCGCACATAGATCGGCATGGATTAATAGCCAATGGAAAAGGGGAGTTAGAGTATGCCGCTTACCGAGTGAAAAATGAAACTGCAAAAGTTGTTATTAACCCAAAAGATAAAATGTGGGAGAAAATTGTGGCCCGCTTTAATCACCAAAAAGTATATGCCTATGATGCCAAAACGGGCGAGAAATTAGGGGCAGGCACCATAAATAAGTGTTGCGTATGCTCTATTCGAAATAATTTTGTTTTTGAGGTCCCAGAATTAAGTCAGTTAACCGAAGGGACTCCCGTTAGTTTTTCCACCAATTGCAATGATGCGTCTCATACCATTGATGGGCAATTAGATAATGTGGTTAGTGCAGCATTGGGTTTTACTTTGTTTAAATTTGGATTTGAGGGCACGTTATTGCTTACAAAAGGAGAAGAAATAGGCGAAAGTTGGAAACATATTTATGATTATTTTAAGGATAATAAAACGGAAACAAAAAAGCTGTTTGTATTAGATACCAGTCCTTTTCAGTTGGATGAATCCGTAGATATGAATGCGGTGATTCTGCGCAACAGAGATAATAATGCACATTTTGAATCGGTATTAACGGAAACCATAAAAGAAAAATGCGAGGCGTTGAAAATTCCTTTTCTGGTAAAAGATGAATATATATTATCAAACGCAAAAACAACCAATATTGGAAATACCGAGTTGGGGCATCTTATTTCAAAAAGCAATAACCAAATATCGGGAACTACCGTTCAAATTGCCACAATGGGCTACCATTCCAACCACGAAATAGCGAATTATGAGGCCATTCAAAATGTTTTTAAAATATTATCGGAGACCTTAATTCCAACCCCTTAAAAACAAATCGCGAAGCATAATTATGAAGCCAAATGAGGCCCTGAAAAAAGCACCTCTAAAATAAAAACCAAACTCCAGTAAAAACAATTTCTTACTTTTAGGTTTTATTGAAAGCAAAAAAAATAGCGTACAATGAAATCAAACGAATATCTAGCAAACCGACTTAAAGAAACTCTCACCAAAGGAAAATGGGTTATTGGAAGTAATTTCAAAGAGCAAATTATTGATTTAGATTGGAAAGACGCTACCAAAAAAGTAGCTGACTTGAACACCATTGCAGATTTAACCTTTCATGTTCATTATTACATTGCAGGAGTCATCAAAGTATTGGAAGGAGGCCCGCTCACCATAAAAGATAAGTTCAGTTTTGATTCACCTCCCTTTAAATCCAGTCAAGATTGGAAAAACTTAGTCCATCAATTCTGTTCGGATTCAGAAAAGCTCATATAGCTGGCAGAAAATATGACCGAAGAAGAACTACTTCTCAATTTCACAGATGAGAACTATGGAACATTTTATAGAAATATTGATGTTATGATAGAACACAGTTACTATCATATCGGGCAAATAGTATTGATTAAAAAACTATTTAATAACTTGAAATTAGCCTAGACTCATCTTCCAACTCGATGGTAATATAGGTCTTGAAGTAAGTAAAACCCTTTGTGTGACAAACAAATATATTTAGGTTCTAATTTATTGTAAAAGAAAAATGGCCGCATGATAATCATCTCAATACCTTACAAAAAACATACGAAGATTTTTTTACCTCATATTGGCAAAAAAAAACATGATTTTTCCTCAACAATCAAATTCCTAATCCTTTTTAATCCACCATTTCTTATGGTAAACCGGAGCATCAGGGTAGATGAAAATTGGCACGACCCAAGAGTGAATGCCAATGAAAAGAGCCCGTTCAGTTTAAAATAGTAAAGTACTAAAGGAAATTAGAGAATTTGAAACAATGGAGCTAGAATAGCCTCATTATTTAATATCTTGATTTAGTTTCTTTGGGTTTTGTCTTGAATCGAATAGGGTAACTATTTTAATGCTTTTCTCATCAAATCGGTAAAATAATGTGGTATGTTTGGTAATGACACATTTTCGTAATCCTTGTTCTTTTTCTGAAGAGGGGAAACTTTCGGGTTGTTTTCTAATAATGGTTACACACTTTTCTAATTTGATAATAAAATCGTTTTTAACCTTCACAGACCAATTATCCAATAAGAATTCAAAGAGATTTTCTAATCTGCGTTCTGCTATTTTAGAAATAATGACATTCCTAGCCATTTATTTATGCTTAGAAATAAACGTGTCAAAATCAGAAGAAATCCCTGACTCAATTTGAGCTGAGCCCTCATTTATTTCATTTTTTTGCTCTGGTGAAAGAGAATCCCAAAAATCAGCAGGACCTGCTTTTGTAAAAATATCCTTTATAGACTGAATAATAGAAGGGTTATCCGTATTCAACAGTAATTTCGTTAATTCTATTTTTTCAGCCTGAATATTCATATCCTAATCGATTTACACAAAAATAATTATTTTAATGGTTAGTTTTTACTATTTGGTTTAGATTGCTTTATAATCTTATATATGCGCATTCAATAACATCCAACAAAAAAACATCCGAAGATTTTTTTACCTCATATTGGCAAAATAAAACGTGATTTTTCCTCAACAATCAAATCCCTAATCCTTTTTAATCCACCATTTTTTATGGTAAACCGGAGCATCCGTTCCAATAAAAATAGGTTCTCCAATTTCTGGGGTAGCTACTTGTAAATTCAACTCTTCCGATTTTTTTAGAAAACGTTCCACAGGCTCGGTCCATGCGTGCATAGCCAATGAAAAAGCGCCCCAATGAATGGGCATGATGCGCTTAGCTTGCACATCCTTACCAGCCTGAGCCGATTCTTCCGGAATCATGTGGATAGCGCTCCATTTATCATTGTATTGCCCGCATTCAATCATGGCAAAATCAAAAGGGCCTAGTTTCTCACCAATTTCTTTAAAATGGGGCCCGTAACCGCCATCACCACTAAAATAAATCTTGTCTTTGGTTCCTTTAATCACCCAAGAACCCCAAAGTGTAGTATTCCTATCAGTAAGTCCTCTACCCGAAAAATGACGCGATGGTGCGAAAGTAAATTGGATGGAATCCATCATCACATCGTTCCACCAATCTAACTCCACAATGTTGTCTTTGGGTACGCCCCAAGATTCAAAATGAGCACCCACACCAAGCGGTACGTAAAACATTTTAGTCTTATCCTTTAATTTTTGGATAGAACCGTAATCCAAATGATCATAGTGATCATGAGAGATAATAATGGCATCAATTTGTGGTAATTTTTCTACCGGAATGGGTAGCGATTTGCCGTAACGCATACTACCCAAAAGCGGGTGAGGGGCAGGTACATCCCCAAACATGGGGTCGATTAAAATATTCTTGCCATCCATTTGTAAAAGAAAAGCTGAGTGCCCAAACCAAATCAGTTCGGTCTTAGAAGTGTTTTGTACCAATTCCATCGAATCAATGTGCTGCACCGGAATATCAAAATCGGGCTTGCGGTTGGGTACGCCCTGAATGAGTTCTGAAACTGTTTTAGCCATATCCTTTAGTCCCATGTCTAGATTTGTTTCAATCTGATTGACAAAGATTCCATCTTCGAAGTGGCCTGTTTTTTTATAAAGTGCCACTTTTTCGGATGATGATTTGCCTCCAAATTCGGGGCTTAAATTAACGAATAGTATGCCAATTGTAGCGACTAGTATAATTACAGTCGCAAGGATAATTCCAATCATTTTTAATATTTTTTTAATAATAAATATCATATTTTATACTTGATATTTCTTTAATAGAAAGGTTTTGTACGCTTTTTGGGGTTTGAAATTACCCTTCAAAATTTCGGTTGAAATGGCTAGTACAATTTGATTTAGTAACAAGGCCTCGTTGGTGGGTTCGGCATAATTTAATTGCGCAAAAGCATCCGTTAATTTCGCAATAAATGGTTCCATCTTTTTTGGGTGATTATATTCCGATTGCCATTTTAATTTGAATTGGAGTCGCCAAAAATCGTAATCCTTTTTATGGATGGTGAACGGCAGTTCTATGGCCTTTTTAATCACCAATTTTGGATTTTCTTCTAGCATTATAGGCAATATTAAATCACCCGATTTTATTTCCGCTTCTTCTAAAATGGTGTCTAACAATCCCTTTTTATTATTGAAGTGCCGAAATATTAATGCTTCCGATACCTGTGCAGCTTTTGCAATTTTGCTGGTAGAAGTAGCCGTGTAGCCTTCGTTCGCAAAAAGTGTTAAAGCAATATGAAGTAGTTGCTCTTTTTTTGTCATATATAGTGAGTAATCACTCACAAATGTACGCTTACTTTTTGATTCTAGGGTATGGTTTGAAGAAAGGAAACAGTTTTTTTGTTATCTTCCTATTCCATTTTTTTATAGGCTCTCATTTGTTCGGTTGGTTCAATGATTGAGTACCCTTTCCATAGTTGTTCATCAAATTGGTCCACAAATACCACATTCATAAACTCTTTCTGGTTGAAATTGTTGAATTGTTGATTCGTTATTTCGGTGTTATTCAATACTAAAATCTCAAAAGATTCAACCGTGTTTACCGTTATTTCCAGGCCTACTTTGGTTTCTTTTAATGTTTTATCAATTAAAAAGCGTTCTCGTTTTTTGAGTAATGCCAATTTCCGGTCTATACTCACTTTGGTCCCATTTTTTTTAGCACAATACTTTAGTACATACGTCTCATTTTTCTTTTCAAATAGAATGGATCCATTAAAATAGTTCTCAGTGTAGCCTATTCCCAATAAATGAATATCGGTACCTTTTTTACCCGGAGCATACTCATAATCAGCTCTAATCATGGCGTAAGTATTAATGGAAATGTACACACGACCTTGGAAACTACCGCTTTTTTTAGGCGAAAATTCTATAATATATACATCTTCACCGTTTACTTGCGTTCCTCCTAGCAACGTGAAATTGTATTTTCCTGGGCTATATAAAAACTCCCAATCGCTTTCTACTTTTAGAGTACTATACCGAAGTTGATGGGAAAAAATGGATTGATAACGACTGGTTACCGGTCCTTTTTTTTCTGTAGATGAGTCAGGCATGTTTACTTCTAATTTACTACCCAGCAAGCCACTTTTGGCTTTCCAATATTCCTTTTCTTTCGTGTCTGTAAAAATGGTTTCAAAGGCAGACTCTATTTGTTCTAAATCGGCAATGTCTTTATCTTTTAGTGCCACCGTTTTTATTGGGTCAATTTTAAAATGGTTGCTATCGTTGGCATCTTTAGCGAAATAAGTGTAGCCCAAATAATCGGTATAAGAAGTACTGTGCTTGGGAACAGTATTGGGAATAGAAGCAATGAGCTTTTCATCAATTTCATCAAATGAGCTTTTCTTGTAATCCAATGCAAAGTGCTCAATATCTGAAACATCTTTGTTACGTATAAAAACCTGGCTTTTAAGTGGCTGCCTAATGTAGTTTTTATCTTTGTTTTCAATAACCTTTTTGATAATATCTTTTGCATTTAGTGGGTTTCCGAAAACATATACCTGCTTCAAATTTTGAATGTCCTCCTTTAAATATACTGTTGAGGTAGTTTGTAACTCAGCAATCGAAATAGTTTTGGTTTTGTAACCAATGTATTGGAAACTAAGTGAGTCTTGAGATTGTAACCCGGTGATGTCAATTATAAAATGCCCTTTTTCATTTGAAATAGAACCTTTGGAGGTGTTTTGAATTGCGATGTTGGCATAAGCTAGCGGAGTACCGTGAGAAAAATCTACGATGATTCCTTTTAAGGTTACGGTATCTTTTAAGAGTAAGTTAGTAATAGAATCCTGCCCCAATGCGGGCGAATAATTGGCAAATAATAAAATAGCTAAAAATGATAAAATGGGAAATTTCATAATTTATTTTTAATTTGATTGTGGTCAAAAATGCAATATAAAAATGGGCAACACTTCTAATTTTTGCATTTTTTAGGATAGACTGTTTGTTGAAGCAAAACGTTGCTTGCTAGAGCGGAATAGCCGTATTTTCTTTTATTCCCTCTAGTACGATTTGACTGTCAATGTCACCCACATTTTGGAGCGCAGTGACTTCATTCACTAAGAAATTTCGGTATTCCTTAACATTCGAAAAACGCACCTTGGCCAAAAAATCGTGAGAACCCGAGGTGTGGTACAACTCGATAACTTCGGGTAAACTTTTTATCTGGTCCAAAAACTTTTGTCGTGGTTCAAATTGGTGCTCCTTGATACTGATATTTAAAAAAACAGTAAGCCCTTTTTTTACCTTTTCCGCATCTAAAATGGCTACATAACTTTTAATAATGCCTAATCGTTCCATTTTTTTTATTCTTTCATAGATGGGCGTAGGGGTAAGATTAAGTTTGGCTGCCATTTCTTTAGCCGTCAATTTGGCATCATTTTGGAGAAATTCAAGGATTTTAATATCAACATTATCCATAATTATTGTTTTTATCCAAAAATATGTTAAAATATAGATTTAATTATCATTTATGAAGAATATCAGTATTGATAAACTCTAAATATTGTTACTTGCAATAGAATTTATCAATATATTTTACCATGTATAGTGTTATGAAAAAGTATTCCAAGTTAACTTCAGCACAAAAGAGTGATTTGGAAATGGCAATTTTTAATGAAGAAACTAAGAGTACTTCATTCAAATTAAAAAATGTGAATTATAAAGCCTATTTATGGCTTAATCACGGAATTCAATTCCTTATTGTTATGGATAATAAGGAACACAAGAAAGTGGACAAATCCTGGAAATTGGATTTGGACGAATCTAGCAAGTTTCATTTTTTAGATGATTATTAATTAAGCAATTATGAAAAAAAACACTCCTTTTCATTTGGCTTTTCCGGTAAAGGATTTAAAAGCCACCATTGATTTTTATTCAGGTATACTTGGATGTAAAATGGGCAGATCAGCCATGTATTGGGTCGATTTCAATTTTTATGGACATCAACTTACGGCTACAGAAAATGCAAAATTTGTAACTAATATGGAGTCAATTTGGAGAAATGATTCTACTTACCCTATTATCCACTTTGGAGCTATTTTGCCTTGGGACGAATGGACGGCTTTGGAAGAAAAATTACGCCAGAATAAGGTGCCCTTTGTTATAGAGCCACATATTGCTTTTCTTGGAGAGGTAGGGGAACAAAAAAGTATGTTTTTGGAAGATCCAAGCGGATATGCCATTGAGTTTAAAACTTTTGAAAATCCAGAACGAATATTTAAGAGCAAGAAATAAGTGATTAATACATAGGTATTTATGTGTGAGTGAATTTATTCGTCACATGTATCAAGTATTCAATTTCAATAGTGTTAAGAGCTATTGAATAGTAAGAACGTAAATCTAGTTTTATGAAAAATCATAATGACATGATAAGTTTGATATGGGCTGAAAGCAAAAAAACAGCTGCTTTCCGTAGCCATCATAATGCCAGTGTATTGGGTAGAAATATCCCTTCTAAAACCGAATTAATTCTTGATATCAAAGGGTTATCGGGTTTTATTTAAAGTAATAATAGTAACTAAAAATGAAAATGAAAAATTCGTATTTCGATTTAATTGAACAAAGCTATTACTTCCCTCAGGAGGGTTTTGATTTGAGAGATGAATCCTTAACATTTCATGGCGTATCTATGAAATATTTAATTGAAAAACATGGAACACCCTTTAAATTTATCTACCTACCCAAAATTGGTGATCAAATAAAAAAGGCAAGAAACCTTTTTCAAAGAGCCATAAAAAACAATAATTACGGTGGTAATTACCACTTTTGTTTTTGTACTAAATGCAATCACTTTCAACATGTAGTAAGCGAAGCGCTTAAATTTAAGGTTAACTTGGAAACCTCTTCCGAGTTTGATATCGATTTGATTTTAAGTTTACATGCGGAAGGTAAGTTTGACAAAAGCCGATTTATTGTTCACAATGGATATAAAACCAAAGGATATCTTGAAAAAATAATCAAACTTCAAGAGTTAGGTTTTACCAATTCTATTATCGTTTTGGACAGTGAAACGGAATATGATAGATTGTGTAAAATTAAAACCAATGTGGTAGTTAAACTGGGTATCCGTATGGCTATTAATGAGGAAGCACAGTCATCATATTACACTTCTAGATTAGGAATGCGACCTAATGAAATTGAACATTTTTTCTTGAAAAAAATAGAGAAAAATAAAAATGTAGAGCTTAAAATGCTGCATTTCTTTGTAGATTCAGGCATTAAAGATTCGTTATATTATTGGGGCGAGTTTCAAAAAGCAATGAGCGTTTACATTAATTTGAAACAGAAATCAGAGAGTTTAACTTATTTCAATTTAGGGGGAGGATTTCCTATTCGTAATCACTTGGGTTTTGAGTATAATTATGAATACATCATTAACGAAATAGTAGCAAATATTGGTAAAGCCTGTAAGGAAGGTGGTGTACCTGACCCAGATATTTTTACTGAATTTGGAAAATTTACGGTAGGAGAGTCAAGCGCCATAATTTTTGAGGTGCTCGAAGAGAAAAAACAAAATGACACCGAAACTTGGTATATTATCAATAATAGTTTGATGAATACCATTCCGGATGCTTGGTCTATTCATGAAAAATTTATTTTGCTTCCTATTAACAAATGGAAAAATGAATATACTCGGGTAAACATTGGTGGGATTAGTTGTGATCATTCAGATTATTACAATTCTGAAGATTTGAACCATGAGGTTTTATTACCAAAACATTCTAATAAAGATAAAGAGCCGTTGTATTTAGGCTTCTTTCATACCGGAGCCTACCAAGATGCCATTAGTGGTTATGGAGGAATCAAACATTGTTTAATACCAGCTCCAAAACACGTAATTGTGGATAGAGATGAAAAAGGAAACATTGTAGATTACGTGTATAGAGAGGAGCAATCTGCAAACGATATGTTTAACATTTTAGGTTACAATAAATGAGTCAATTAAAATTTGGAGGTCTTTCAGACGAATTTACCAATTTCGAAAAATCGAAGGTAGTGTTATTGCCCATTCCTTATGATGGCACAAGTACATGGGGAAAAGGAGCAGATAAAGCACTTGGAGCTTTTATCGAAGCATCGGAAAATATGGAGTTGTATGATATAGAAACCGATTCGGAAGTATATACCAATGGGATTCATATTTTGCCATCCATTCTTGAAAAAAGATGGCCAGAATCGATGACCGATGTCGTGCATGGAAAAGTAAATGAAATTCTTAAAATGGATAAGTTTCCTACCTTTTTGGGAGGAGAACATTCTGTGAGTATTGGCGTGATAAAAGGATTTTCGGAAAAGTACAAGAATTTGACTGTTTTACAGTTGGATGCTCATGCCGACCTTCGTGAAAGTTACAACGGGTCTAAGTTTAATCATGCCTGCGCCTTACATGCAGCAAGTAAAAGCACCAATTTAATTCAAGTAGGAATTCGAAGTATGGATAGTACTGAATTGCCTTATTGGGATAAATCTAAATGCTTTTTGGCTGAAGATATGTACGGAAATACCGCTTGGATGGAGAAATCTATCAATAAATTTACGGATGATGTGTATATCACCATTGATTTGGATGTATTTGACCCATCCATTATGCCATCTACTGGAACTCCAGAGCCGGGTGGGCTTGATTGGAATACCACCATTAGATATTTAAAAAAGGTGTTCCAAGAATGCAATGTGGTTGGTTTTGATATTGTTGAATTAGCCCCAATTGAAAATGCCAAGGCACCTAATTTTTTGGTTGCCAAATTATATTATAAACTTCTTTCTTATAAATTTAAATACAATGACTAAAGGACCAATTAGCGAATTTATGCTAAAACATTTCAAGCATTTTAATTCAGCTACCGTAGTAGATGCTGCAATTGCTTATGATCAGCAATTAAAAAAAGGCAATAAAATGATGGTTACCCTTGCAGGAGCAATGAGTACTGGTGAGTTAGGTAAATCGTTTGCCGAAATGATACGGCAAGATAAAGTGCAAATAATTTCTTGTACAGGTGCTAATTTAGAAGAGGATATCATGAATTTGGTGGCTCATTCTTATTATAAAAGAGTGCCTAATTACCGTGATTTAAGCCCGCAAGAAGAATGGGACTTATTAGAAAAAGGGTTAAATAGGGTGACCGATACGTGTATTCCAGAGGAGGAAGCCTTTAGAAGATTACAAACCCATGTGTATGATATTTGGAAAGATGCAGAACTAAATGGGGAACGATTTTTTCCGCATGAATTCATGTATAAATTATTGATTTCTGGAGTGCTAGAAGAATATTATGAAATCGATCCTGCAGACTCTTGGATGTTGGCTGCGGCCGAAAAAAATATTCCGATTGTGGTTCCTGGATGGGAAGATTCAACCATGGGAAACATTTTCGCTTCCTATTGCCTTAAAGGTGAATTGCTTCCTTCTACCATGAAAACAGGTATTGAATATATGACGTTTTTAGCCAATTGGTATATGAAAAACACCGATGGAAATGATATTGGTTTTTTTCAAATAGGCGGTGGAATTGCTGGCGATTTCCCAATTTGTGTGGTACCAATGCTTGCGCAAGATTTAGAAGAAGAAAACGTTTCTTTTTGGAGTTATTTTTGCCAAATTTCCGACTCTACTACCAGCTATGGCTCGTATTCGGGTGCAGTTCCTAACGAAAAAATTACATGGGGAAAACTAGGAATTGATACGCCAAAATATATAATTGAATCGGATGCGACCATTGTTGCTCCGTTAATATTCGCCTATTTATTAGGCTGGTAAAAAGTATTGAAGGGTTTGGATTATGATTTTCCAAACCCTTCAAAAACACCTAATCCAAATAAAGCAAAATCATATTTCACCGGATCCACTGGATCAAGACGCTGTAAGGTATCCATCACCTCGGTCAAAGCTTTCCAATCGTTTTGTTTACGTTTAAGTATTCCCAATTTGCGCGATACATTTGCGGTATGAACATCTAATGGCAAATACAAATTTGAAGAAGAAAGCTTGGTCCAAATCCCAAAATCAACGCCCCCTTTAGCGGAGCGAGTCATCCATCGTAAATACATATTAATACGCTTTGCGGCAGAGCCTTTAAGTGGGTCGGAAACATGTTTATGGGTCCTAGGTTGATGTGCAACTGTAAAGAATTTTTCTTTAAAGGTTGAAATGTTTTTAGCCATATCTTCTGGATATTCAGATAATGCAGCCTCCAATCCTCCCTCGTTTTTATACAAGTTTTGAAGCGCGTAAAAAAAGGTTTTCAAATCCTCAAAATTGAAAGTCCGATGTTTGAAATTTGAGAAAGGTTCCAAATCATCTTCGGTGAAATTTGCGATAAAATCATATGGTGCCATATCCATGGTTTCCACCAAAAAAGTCGCATTCCTAATAATGGTAGGTCGCTGCCCCCAAGCAATGGTAGCGGCTAGAAATCCGGCTATCTCAATATCCTCTTTTTGTGAAAACAAATGCGGAATTTGAATAGGATCGGACGAAATGAAGTCCAATGTTTCATAATAAGCCGCTTTTTCATTTAAAAAATCTGTTAATTCCGTTTTGTTCATTGAAATTGATTTACAGAGCCATTTTAGCTAACCCACAAAAGAACATCCTTTTGAATGAATAAGAGCAATAAAATATGGGTTTGAATTGCGCTTAAAAAATTTCACAAAATGGATAAATTGAGTTGGTCTTCAGTTGGATGCGTTAAAAAAATGGGAGGTTATTTACCTATTTCCTTCATTTTAGAGAACGGGTGTGAAACAGTAAAAAAATAAATTCCTTAATTTTGAAGGAGTAAAACCAATCTGTAGAAAGGAATGACAGTAATGTATGAAAGACCTGACGGCTATCCGGAAGGCATAATAATCAAAAAATTTTCGAATACAGTAGGCGCCCAAGAAGTATTAGCATCTTGGGATAATATGTTTGCAAAGGATCTTATAAATGACCAATCAAGAGGGGTTATTATTAACTTGCTGAATTGCGATTTTAAAATGAATATGGGTGGTTTTAGACGAATAATTATGTATCTCAAAAATAAAAAAATATTCAAAAGAGTAAAAATAGCAGTCGTTTCCATTTCTCCAGAGGTGATTGTTTATCCGTTTATTGGCCAGCAACAAGAAAAAGAATTGAACATAAGACCCTTTTCTTCTGTTGATGCGGCTGTGCAATGGATTGCTAATGAAATGGCTTAATTTTTCTACAAAACGTATAGATTCAATTTCCTTGCTATAGCAAACAAACACTAAAGGTGCCATATATTATGTACAAGAAACAGAAAAAGCTATTAGCATAATTTGGTGTTTTTATTAATTATAACTGCCTTAAATTAACCTAGGACAGTCTTTGAAAATTATAGTTTGGTATCCAACACTTGCAATTTTTTAAATCCAACTTTTGGTTAAATTTAATTCAACAAAAAGTGCTTACAGATTGGTATATTTAAGTAGGTTAACCTTTGTTCATTTTACAGAATGTATAATATTTTGTATTTTGCTGCCTAGGTATCATTCACCGAATTTATAATGATTCGGACATTCCAACAAACTATGCGAAAACAAGTACTTAGTGTGATTTTCCTCCTCTTTCTATTATTAAGTGTTAACCCAAGTTTCTCCCAAGATAAAGGTTGTAATTGCAAAAGCGACTTAGCGTTTTTGCACGGAAAAATAAAAAAAACACCATCCTATAAAAACAATAAACTAGCCTACAATGATAGATATGCACAAGCTTTAGTTGAGGCTATCACCGTTAGCTCAGACTATGAATGCTTTGTACTATTAAATAAATTATTGTTGGCATTGAATGATAATCATGCTAAAATTTATGGAATTAATAAGGGAGCAACGGAAGAGATAAGAACGGATATGTTGCAATTTGAAAGCTTTAAGAATGGACCTATTTTTAATGGATATCCGCGGGCTAAAATAGATTTGGATAGTCTAAATAATGAGCTGACTAAAAAGCAAGTAAGCGATGTGGAAGGAGTGTATACCAAAAAAAATCACATGACTATTGGCGTTTTTAAGACGGGAAAAGCATATCAGGCTGTTATTTTGGGTACTCAAAACCCAGTTTGGGAGAGAGGTGAAATAATGTATACCTTGATTCCGTATGGGGATAATAATTTACTGAGTATTGGAGGTGACATCGCTTCCAAAAGATTCATCGCTTATCCGGAAAGAATTGAAAATGGCTTTTTTCTAACCATGGGTTTTCAAAAAGACGCCACCCAACCCAATTATGCTTTGGCTAACTATCCGGACAGCACATATGTACGAAAAGAAATTTCATCTGATATAACGTATTTAAAAATTGGTAGTTTTAATTCTTGGTATCCAACACTTTCGGATGCAGAAAAGTTTTATAAATCTCTGGAAGGTACATTGACCAAGAAAAATCTAATTATTGATTTGAGAGATAATGGAGGTGGAGGGAATCGAAACTCCAACATTTTATTAAAAATTGTGGAGCAGTATATGGAACAGCATCGGGTGTGGGTAATTATAAATCAACGAACGGGAAGTAATGCCGAGCAGTTTACCCATAAATTGAGTCAGTTTGAAAATTGCCAAACTTTTGGAAATCGGACCAATGGGACCGTAGCCTACGAATTGGTGGATGCGAATTACAATTTGCCATGTGAGAAATTTATTGCAGTGCTCACATCAAAAAAGCACCCCGAATTTCTGGAAATAGAGTCTATTGGCATTACGCCTCAAGTTACATTTAACATGGATAGCGATTGGTTGAATCAATTAGTTAGCTATTTGGATTTCCTCAAATAGACGAGTTGGGGAGGTTAAAACGTTTTATTACCTACAGTCCAAAGCATCTAAAAACAAGTGAGAAGTTGAAATCAACTATTCATCGGTAAAAAACGACCAATGAGCACGATTAACTTTCTGAAAGAAATGGGTTAACCGATTTTTGAGTCGTTCAACTAAAACAAAAGAATGGAAGAATTTACAAAAATTTTGATATACGTGCATGCTGCTTTTGGCGGTTTAGGATTAATAACCGGCATCGGTAGCGCTGTGGTAACCAAAGGAAGTGCATTGCATAAAAAGATGGGAAAACTATTTTCTATAGGTATGCTAACGAGCTCGCTTATTTCCATTCCCATTTCGTGGATGCCCAATCATGAAAATCTATTTTTATTCTTAATCGGTTTATTTACCATTTACCTAGTTTTAGCGGGAAATATTGCGCTTGGTTTTAAAACCAAAACAGTCGCAGCATGGAAAGATAAACTCGTTTCGGGAGCAATGTTAATCATCTCCGCTGCCATGCTATTTGTTGGGGCTTATGCGCTATTAGGTGATTCAATGGGAATTTTATACTTGGTTTTTGGTGGTTTAGGAATGTTACTTTCTATAAAAGACTTTGTGTTTTATAAAAATCCGAAAAAATCACCCAAGGGTTGGTTGGTAGTGCATTTGGGAAAAATGCTTGGAGCATTGATAGCTTCATTTACTGCATTTATTGTGGCCGGACTTGGGGTAAATAATATTATTGCATGGTTGCTTCCTACCGTTATTGGTACGATATATATAGTGTATTGGAAGCGAAAAACCTTAGGAAAATTAGGTCGGAAATCCAATGTTAACACTAGAGAAAAGAATGTAAAATAGCGACACATTTAAATAGCATTACGATGAAGAAACAATCGGAAAAATCACGATTTCTATTGGTTACGGGGCTGTTACTTATAGCCGGAACGCAATTATTTACTCACTTTTATTTGCTTACGGATGTAGCTCATGGAGTGGCTTTTGGAATTGGAGTAGGTTTTATGTTGACTGCAGTCCTATCCTCAAAATTCCCATTAAGGGGCTAATTAATACTAGTAATTTATGAAAGAAGAGGAACAACTATATTATTCCATTTGTGAATCCGTATCGGATGCAGCTAAAAGTCAATTATTTGGGAAACCTTGTTTTAAAGTGGGTGGAAAGGCATTCGTTTGTTTTTTTCAAAATGAAATGGTTTTTAAACTAAATGGAGAAGCCCATTCAGAAGCCTTAAGTTTGGATGGCGCACAACTTTTTGACCCATCTGGAAAAAAACGCCCCATGAAAGAGTGGGTGCAAGTACCCTTTGAATACGCGAATCAATGGCCCAATTTCGCTGAATCTGCCATGAAATATGTTGCGGGTTCTATCCAACAAAAAAAATAGGGGAAAGCAGCATGATGAAAAATCGTTTGCTTATTATTTCCGATTTGTGGGGGAATGAACGCGCTGCATGGATGGAGTATTATATGCCGCCATTATCTGCTTATTTCGAAGTGGTTTTTTATGATGCTTGTAAATTAGGCGAAGTTGACACGTCCATTTATACGGAAGAAAATTTGCATTCGCAATTTGTAAAGGGCGGTATTGAACAGGCGGTGAACAAGTTGGTGGAGCTAGAAAAAAATCCAGTATATATTTTGGCATTTAGTATAGGCGGAACTATAGCGTGGCAATTTGGATTGAAAGGGGGACGTATTGAAATGCTTTTTTGCATATCTGCAACAAGATTAAGAAAGGAAGTAGTCAAACCAAAGGGAAGGATATCGCTTTGGTTTGGAAGTAATGATACTTATCGACCATCCATAGAATGGCAAACGCGGATGGACCAAAAATGCATCGAGTTTTCAGAAAGAAATCATGACTTTTATACAGATGCCATGCTGGCTAACCAAGCTGTAAAGGAGCTTGTAAACCAGCTAGATGAATCAAAATTGTAGGATGCGTGAAGGTTCTCTTCCGTATCCTTTTACTACTATTTTGTGGTTGAAAAGCGTGAGATAGGCAAAGGAGTTGGCTTCCTTGGTGCGAACCATGCCTTGCAAAGTTAGGTAGTGAACATGATGATGGTACACATAGTTTCCTGGATGATGATGGCCATTAATAAATGCTTTTACGGTAGAATAGGATTCGATAATTTCCACTACTTCCTTATCGTTCCAAAGATTAGCCTCATTTGTAGGTAAAATTGGGAAATGACAAAAAACGATGGTGTTTAAGCCTTCCTTTTGTGCCGATTCTAATTGGTTTTTCAACCAAGCCAATTGTGTGTTTCCAATTGCACCGTTCCAAGGCATAGCTTGCATTCTACCTTCATTTAAATAGTGTTGCCTAATTTTTTCTGCTTGTGCCAAAGTGTCCTTGTTGGCCGTTTTATACATGCTGATATCTGTGCCATCCAACACAATAAATTTCCATTTTCCTTTTGAAACCGCATAGTAGGATTGCTCTAATTGCAAAATAGGGGCAATTTGAGATTTTAGCGAATCATCTACACTGAAATCATGGTTACCCAATAAATGGTAGTGCGGCATTTGCAAAGAATTAAAAACGGGCAAAACCAATTTAAAACTTTTAAAATCACGGTCAATAAAATCACCCAAATGAAACGTGAGGTCCGTTTTTATTTCATTGAGCGTGTCTACAGCTTCTTGAAGTCGCGGTAATGCTGAGCGGTAATCATTGTTCCAGCGGCTGCTATAATCACAATTACAATATTGGCAATCGGCTATTAGTCCTATAGTTAAATCTTGAGCACGAAGCTGAAAAACGCAAATAATAAAAACGAAAAGTAAGCTTGATTTCATTTTGTTTAATCTCAAATTGTAACGGCAAAATACAAATACTTATAGAAATTGAATGGCAGTTTAAGCCCTATTTTGTTTATTAATTGTTAGTGGAATAGGAGGTGAAAAACATTCGAATTTTTTATGTTTGTAACACCTAAAACGAGATTACATGCGCAATTATATTAGTTTTCTATTTGTTTTTTTATTTTCTGTATCTGCATTTGCTGGTAAGTTGGAAAAAGGATTCGAAGCACTTTTAGAAAAAGATTATTTTAAGGCTAAAGAATACTTTGAGAAAACGCTGGAAAAAGAACCTGCAGGTTCTGCATTTGGCTTAAGTAAGATTTATTCGGCCGAGAAAAGCCCTTTTTTCAATGTAGATACCGCCTTTAAATTTATTTTAATCTGCGATGAGGCCTTTAAAATTACTTCCGACAAAGAACTTGTGGACTTAACAGGTTTAAACGTTACAGCGGCATCCATTAGGAGACAAAGA
Source organism: uncultured Flavobacteriales bacterium (assembly GCA_963974475.1). Classification (GTDB taxonomy): domain Bacteria; phylum Bacteroidota; class Bacteroidia; order Flavobacteriales_G; family Salibacteraceae; genus CAJXZP01. The sequence goes on along the minus strand of CAXBCR010000013.1, from coordinate 37,468 downwards.
GTAGTTCTTGCTGTTTATTTCTTTGAGCGAGCCAATGAACTAAATACGGTTGAAGGGTATCAAGCGTATGTGGATGAACATCCCAACGGTGACGATGTGGAAGAAGCGCAAAAAATGAGAAACCATTTAGCTTTTAAAAATGCGATGGAGGTAAACACAAGCGAAGTTTATGCACAGTATATGGAAAAATATCCAAAGGCTTTGGATTTTGAGGCTGCAAAAAAGAAGTTCCAACTTGTGGAGTATCAAAAACTTACGAAAGAGGGGGATGCAGCTAGCTATCAACAATTTATTATTAATAGACCCAACAATCCATATACCGAGGAGGCGCAGAATGTAGTATACGATTTATATACAAAAAGCGGGAAGCCAGAGGCATACGAAAAATTTATTAAGGAAAATCCTAACAACAAACATTTAGCAGAGGCATGGAAGTATTTGTTTAAGTATAAAACCAGTAAATATACTCCAGCGGCTATTTCTGAATTTATAATTGATTATCCAGATTATCCGGAGTATGAATCCTTAAAGGAAGACTTACTTTTATCTAATACTACTTTTATTCCAGCTCGAAAAGGAAATGTTTGGGGCTATGTTGATACCAATGGGGTCTGGAAAATTAAACCTAAGTTTAATTGGGTTTCTTCCTTTTCAGAAGGGAAAGCATTAGTTGGCTTTTTTGGCATGGCAGTATTTATTGATAAACATGGAGTAGTGGACCGTCACATGTTTGAAGATGCACGTTCATTTTCAAATAATCTTGCAGTGGTAGAATCTGGAGGTAAAATGGGGGTGATGAATTATTTAGGAGATACCATCGTTCCAATTATGTATGATGAAATAGGCGCCTATTCCCAAGGGTTAATATATGCGGGATTAAACGGGAAATTTGGATATTTTGATGAAAATGGCATCGAAAAAATTCCATTTATTTATGAATCAGCATTTGATTTTAAGAATAATAAAGGCATCGTAAAAAAGGATGGTTTTTATGGAATTGTAAATGAAACAGGCGAACTCCTACTACCTACCATTTACGAATGGCTTATTCCGGATAGTAATCAATGTGTAGCAAAATATGGGGATAAATACGGAATGCTTTCTTTTAGTGGAGATACCTTGATGCCGTTTGACTATGACGCTATTAGCGCTTTTTCATCCAAAAGAGCTATCGCAGTAATAGGAGATAAATATCAGTATATCAATGAAAAAGGAAAAGTGGCCATCAATGAAAAATTTGATTTTAATGAAACTACCTTGAATTATAGCGCATTCAAAAATGGATATGCTCGTATTAAATCCAAAGGAAAAGCGGGTATTATTGATGTGAATGGTAAACGAGTCTATCCCGCTATTTTTGCCGATGTGGGTTATTATGACTTGGATTTAACGCCAATTAATAAAACCGGTTTATGGGGATTTGCCAACGTGGATATTAAATTGACAATTCCTTACAAATACACCTACGCCTATAATTTTGAACAAGGTTTTGCAGTAGTAGAGAATGATTCTTCAAAGGCATTAATAAATACGAATGATGAAATAATAATTCCTTTTGGTTACGACAAAATTGAATTACTGGACGCTAATTTTGTATTGGTAGAAAAAGGTGGGTTGAATGGAATTTTAAACCTGCTGAACGATACTATTGTTCCTGTGAATTATACCGGATTAAATAGAGATGTGGAAGGGGTAATTACTTTCGAAAAAGATAATAAATCTGAGATATTCTGGTTAAACACCGGAACAGTTATTTACAAAGAAGAATAGATTCATTCTATTTCTGTATAAAAAAGCTACATGTTAAGGTTTTTAGATCGGTACAAATTTGGGCTTTTAGGTACGTTAATTTTCCATTTTTTATTTTTATTGAGTGCCACCTATGTCCATATCCCAGATAAGGTGGCCGAAAAAGAATCCTTATTGGTGATAGATTTTCCTGAAGAAACAATTCTCCCTGATGAAGACCAAAAAGAAGCAGCTACAACACAGAAAATAATTGACAATAATTCAAATAAAGGAAAGAATGAAGCTGCCCCAAATGAAGTAAAAAAGGGCGATTATAACGAATTCAACAAAGAACCTAGTAAGGCGAGCAAAGAATCGTTTGACGAGCAACTAGAAAGGGAATTAAAGGAATTGGAACAAGAAGTTATTCAAGAACAAAGAGACGCAGGTTATGGGTATTCTCCCGAAGAAGTTGCTAAAATGCTCTCTTCCAAAGAAAATAAAGAATTGGAAAAAGTCGCATCACAAGCTCCTCGTTCCGAATCTGTGTTTGAAGGGAACACCAATATCACGTACAAACTAAAAAACAGGTATGACACTCATTTAAATGTACCTGTTTACATGTGTCAGTATGGTGGATTGGTAGTGGTAAATATAGCCGTGAACCAGCAAGGTAAGGTGGTTTCGGCTAAAGTGGATAAAGAATCGTCCAAAACAACCGATCCTTGTTTATTGGATGCGGCTCTATCGGGGGCAAAAAATACCCGATTTAATTCCAAATCATCTGCTTCCAAAATTCAAATGGGAAGTATTACCTACAGATTTATAGACCAATAAAGCATGAACTTAACAAAAAGCGATTTACAATTATTAGCACAAGCTGGCATTGAAAAAGAAACCATAGCCGGGCAATTAAATGACTTAAGGGAAGGTCCGGCACCGCTTCAAATTAAGGGTGCTTGTACCATAGATGAAGGGATTAAGCGCGTTTCAGATAAACAAAAAAAAGCGCTCATCCATGATTTTGATACGCTGACCAAAAATAAAACTGTTTCTAGGTTTACTCCGGCTTCCGGTGCGGCAACGCGTATGTTCAAACATCTTTTTGATCCAGAGTCCAACCCATTATTGGTGGAAGAATTTTTAAATCGAATTACGGATTTTGCGTTTTATGAAGAGCTTTCTAAATTAAAGTTGACTTCAAATCAAGCTAAAATTAATGCCGTTTTATCGGAACAGGGGTTGAATTACGGACAATTACCTAAAGCATTAATCAGCTTTCATTCTTATGGTGAAGAGGTGAGAAAAGCAATTGACGAACAATTAGTGGAGGGTGTGAAGTACATCAATCAGCAAGGAGAATCCAATTTTCATTTTACGATTTCCCCTGAGCATAAAGTGTTGGTGAAGAATCATTTGTCTCATGTAGTTCCGCTTTTGGAGAAGCGTTTTGAAACTAAATTTAACATTAGTTTTTCTACTCAAGCCAAAAGCTCAGATACCGTGGCGATTAATAAGAATGGAGAAATGGTTAGAAATGAGGATAATCAAATCCTATTGCGTCCGGGTGGCCATGGTTCTTTGATTCATAATTTGAACGCGCAAACTACGGATATCGTTTTTATTAAAAACATTGATAATGTGGTCCGTACCGAATTTCAATCTGAAATAATAGATTACAAAAAAATGCTAGGTGCTTTGCTCGTAAATTTACAACACACCGTCTTTGAAATCCTTCGTGAATTAGAAGCTTGTATAGTATCTGATATGCGTTTGCATGAAATGGTATCCTTTATTAAAAGTGAGCTAAACACTCAAGTGGAAGCAAACGCTTCGGCTATTAGAAAAGCACTTAATAGACCTATTCGTGTATGCGGAATGGTTAAAAATGAAGGCAAAGCAGGTGGAGGCCCCTTTTGGGTAAATAATTCGGTGCAAATTGTAGAAAGCGCGCAAATGGATATGAATAATCCAGAAATGGACGCCATTTTAAAAGAAGCTTCTCATTTTAATCCGGTGGATTTAGTTTGCGGGATGAAGGATTATGATGGTAATAAATTTGACCTATTAGAATTTATTGACCCTACCACTTTTTTTGTTTCCAACAAATCCTACAGAGGCGAGGAGATTAAAGTTTTGGAACATCCAGGACTTTGGAATGGAGCAATGGCAAATTGGTTAACCGTTTTTGTAGAAGTCCCGGTATCTACCTTCCATCCTGTGAAAACTGTGAATGATTTATTGCAAAAATCACATTCTGGATTAAGTTAACAAGGCATTTTTTCCGATCTTAAAAGGTCCAGTCTTTTGTTTTGCTGTTCAAATTTAGACCAATGTTTAGATTGGTCTATTGCGTTCATATACGTCAGAATTTCGTGGATTTGAGATTGGAGTTTTGTGGAGTTAGTGTTGTTCAAAAAGCGCAAGAGATTTCTGCTAATGGCCAATTTTTCCTGTGGCGAAAAGATTTGAATATTGTAATGAATAGGTCGTTCTAGGATATTGATATAAATATCCTCTTCCGTTATCATATTCAGAGTCATTCCCTCGTTAATTAGCGTAGGTAATTCATTCACATTTAAAACAGAAATAGTGGGTGAAAACTGAAAATGGATGTTTGGTAGATTTTTTATTTTGCTATGATTCTCTACGATTTTTTTCCATTCCATGCCACTCCTAATATAGTTGCCCAAATCTTTAGTGGCATCAATGCTAGCCAAAATTTCTACCGATTCAAAGTGTTTCCAAAGGGCTAAAACAGAAGTGTTTTTATAGTTTAATTTGGTGAAATTGGTATTGTATCGCAACTTCATTTTTGTCGCTTTATGTGAAATCAACCAGTTGAGTAAAAGGTAATGTTCTTCAGTCACTAACGGTTCACCACCAGCCAAGTATATTTCTTTGGCGTTCAGTAAAGATGGACCTAATTTGTGGATAAATGTATGAAAATCATGTACATTTTTGATGACTGCTTTTTCGCCTTTGTTCGTACCTAATGCTTTTGCATCTTCAAACCAAGAGGAGCTAGCACCATGCCAACAAGTTCGGCATTTTAAATTACACACATTAGAAAATCGAATGTCAAAATAAATGGGATTTGCAATTGGTAGGTTATCTATATTAACCTTCGGATACTTTTCAAACGTTTCTTGGCGAATGCTTTTACCACCCGAAACTTCAAGTTTATAACAATGCGCACATCTTTTATCTAAAATTCCTTTTTTGAATTGACTACGAAGTTGATTGATTTTTGTCCCATTCCATATTTCTTCAAAACTGTCAGTATTCACGTCACCAAAGGGAATGTTAGCCACACAACAGGCTTTGGCAATTCCGTCATCTCCTACATGAAAATGAATCCATGGCATTAAACAGTATGGTTTGGTGCTATTCATGGTGCAAATAAACAATAATAAAGCTATTGATAAATTTGATGAATCGAACGGTTGATTCTCGTTTGTTTTTGAATTCAATTGGATACATTTGATTTCTAAAAATCGGTTAATGATTACACTTATTTCTCCAGCAAAAACACTTGATTTTGAAACAGAGGTGCCTTCTGCCTATACCACAGAGCCTATCTTTATTTCTGAACCAGAAAGGTTGATTAAAAAGCTGCGGGCTTTTTCTAGAAAAAAGATTGGAGCGTTAATGTCGCTAAGCGAAAAATTGGCAGACCTAAATTTTCAACGGTATCAAATGTGGGTGCCTGAACCATCATCTGATGTTGTTCGTCAAGCTGTATTTATGTTTAAAGGTGAAGTCTATTTAGGATTGGACCCGTACTCTTTTACAGATGAAAATATTGATTTCGCTCAAAAAAATCTTCGAATTTTATCTGGTTTATATGGTTTTTTAAAACCGATGGATGCAATACAGGCGTACCGACTAGAAATGGGAACAAAATTACCTGTTGCCCGTAAAAAGAATCTCTATGAATTTTGGGGGGATAAAATTTCAAATGAAATTAATAAAGAATTAGAAAATCATTCCCACAAAGTTGTGGTGAACTTAGCTTCTAATGAATATTTTAAAGCCGCTAATAAAAATGGAATTAACTATGAGGTGAAAACACCCATTTTTAAAGATTTTAAAAATGGCGAGTATAAAGTTATTTCATTTTTTGCTAAAAAGGCGCGTGGATTGATGGCAAGATGGATGATTACCGAGCAAATTGATAATCCCAATGATCTAATACAATTTTCAGCCGAAGGGTATCAGTACAATGATCTATTAAGTAGCGGAAATGAACTGGTTTTTACCAGAGACCAGCCTTTTAATGCTAGTAAAGCGTAAACCTCCAAACCCTTTGTTTTGGACAAAATAAAGGGTTGTCAATCCTCATTGACAACCCCTTTACCTAAACATAACCCTAAAACTAGACGGTTTGAATTGCATAATCCACAATAGCTGCTTGCGGATATACAGATTTCCAAAATTTAAAATCGGATATAGATTTTACGTTAAAGACGATATTATTGTCAATTTTGACTTTAATAATCTCCTTAAGTGTTTTGTTTTTTTTTGTTTTCATATCGAAAGGTTTAAAAAAACAGTCTCACCGAAGTGAGGCTGTTATAACTAAAACATACGATTTTGCAATCGCTTACTATGAAATTATTACTGCCTGTGGATATAAGTTTTTCCAGTATTCATATTTGGTCATATCCTTTAATGTAATAATGGTTTTATGGTCCAAACGAATTTTTATTTGATTCTTAATTTTATCGGTAAGTGAATTATTTGAATTTGACATGATATATCGTTTTAATTGATGTTATTTAATTTCTTGAATAACCTTACGTGAGTTCTTTAATTTTAGTTTCAATAGGGTTTCATTTTTAACGGTTGTTAACAGTAATTCGTACAAACTTCAAAACTGTATTATCGCAGAATTAAAATTATTTAATTGATTAACAGCGTATTGTGATAATATTTAAGTGGTTTAGATTGATTCCAATTGGCGATATTAGATTTTCGAAATCGTTGGTTATCTTGTATTTTGCGTGCTTATCAAAAGAAAAAAAATGAAAGCAAGGCTACAGAGAACAATTTCCATTATGTTGACCATTTGTTTGGTTGGACTTAATTTTTTCGCGGAGGCAGGAAATACGTTGCAATTAAAATCGGGTAATTATGTTTTGAAACCGAATATTGACCAAATTCAAGAATCGGATTTAAGTATTTCGCTTTACAATTCTGAATATTACGTGTATGTTCATTTTCAAAACTTACCTACCAATGCACAGAAAAAGCAATTGTTGGAAAACGGTGTGGTTTTAATGGATTACGTTCCAAGTTCTTCCTTTCAAGCCAGAATCAAAAAGGGTACAAATCTCACATCGCTTAGTGCGTTAAATATTGATGGGGTGTATTTAATTCTGCCCGAATTTAAAATGAGTTACCAAGTGGCTACAGAATCTTATCCTGAGCATGCCATGAAGGGCAGCAAAGTTACTTTGGTAGTCCAAAATCAAGAAGGAATAGACGCGGCAAAAATGGATGCCATTTACCGTGAATATGGTGCCAAAGTAAGTGGCCATTATGAGTTTTCTCAGTTAACTACCTTAACGATAGCTAAAAGTAGGGTACGTGCTTTGGCAACTCATCCGATGGTGAAATTTTTGGAGCCTATTGCGCCAGATGCTACTCCTGAAGATACGGAAGGGCAGTCGAATCATCGAATGAATTATATTTCAAATGCCACCGTAAATTCTGTTCCTTACAATGGGGCAGGAGTATGGATAGCAATTGGTGATGATGGAGAATTAGGGCCGCACATTGATTATACTGGTAGAATGGACCAATCCAGTGTGGGAGCAAGTTCAGGTTCTCACGGTGACCACGTAAGTGGAATTATGATGGGAGCCGGAAACGTGGATCCCGATGGTAGAGGAATGGCGTGGGGTGCTAATATTAAAGTGTATGATGTATGGGATGCCGTAAACAGTACCCCAACTTCGTATGTTAACCCGGGTGTGGTGGTAACATCTACTTCTTACGGAAATGGATGTAATGCTGGATATACCACTTTTGCGCAAACTGCCGACAGGCAGGTGAGGACCATGCCAAATTTAATGCATGTATTTTCCGCAGGTAATTCGGGTACTTCCGATTGTGGCTATGGAGCCGGAAACGGTTGGGGTAATATTACCGGAGGTATTAAAGCCGGAAAAAACGTATTGGCTGTGGGTAATGTTACTGTGACCGATGGATTAGCCGCTAGTAGTTCTAGAGGCCCCGCAAGCGATGGAAGAATAAAACCAGATATCTGTGCAAACGGAACGCAGGTTTATTCTTGTTTTCCAAATAATCAATATGTCAATAATACAGGAACATCCATGGCTGCTCCAGGAGTTTCTGGTTCATACGGAGCTTTGGTTCAAGCGTATAAAGAATTAAATAATAATATTACCCCACCCTCAGCCTTGGTGAAAGCTGCCATGCTGAATACGGCTGATGACTTGGGTAATGTAGGTCCGGATTTTAAATTTGGATGGGGAAGACTTAATGCTAGAAAAGTGGTGGATGTATTTAAAGACCAAACTTTTATTGTGGATTCTATTTCCCAAGGTGGGGCAAACAGTCATTCAATTACAGTACCTGCCGGAGTGAAACAAATAAAAATTATGGTGTATTGGAACGATTATGAAGGTTCTACTTCTTCTGTTCTAGCTTTGGTTAATAATTTGGATATGACCGTTACCGACCCTTCAGCAACTGTTTTTCAACCGTATATTTTGAATTCGGCCGCTAATGCAGCAAGTTTAAATTCTCCGGCAACCCATGGGGTGGATTCGGTAAATAATATGGAACAAGTGGTTATTGATAATCCGGCTATGGGTTCTTACTCGGTTCAAATTTCAGGTTCAGCAATCCCGCAGGGACCACAAACTTATTATGTTATATACGAGTTTATTACCGATGAAATTGTGGTGACTTACCCAATTGGAGGAGAGGGATTTGTACCCGGACAAAGCGAAAGAATACGATGGGATGCAGTGAAAGGAACAAATACCTTTACTGCGGAGTATTCAACGGATAACGGCTCTACTTGGAATGTGATTTCAAATTCCATTGGTGCGAGTAATAGAAGTTATTCTTTTACGGTACCGAATGTGGTTACAGGTAAAGCCCGGGTTAAAATCTCGAGAAATGGAGTAAGTGGACAATCCATTTTACCTTTTAGTATTATTGGAGTACCCACGAATTTAAATGTAACTTCTTCTTGTCCAAATTCATTTACTCTTGACTGGAACGCGGTCGCGGGGGCGACTTCTTACGAAGTGAGTATGTTAGGAGCTAAGTATATGGATTCGGTAATGACGGTAACCACTAATACTGCCACCATAACGGGAGTAGATGCCTCAAAGGGTCATTGGGTAAGTGTAAAAGCGAAAACCACAGATGCTATTGGTAAACGAGCTATCGCAATACAAAAGTTAACCGGAGTATGGAATTGTAGTCTAGCCAATGATATTGGTATAAGTCAAGCAAAAAATGCTTCCAACGTGTTTTTTAATTGCTCCAATATGGGTGATTCAGAAGTGTCGGTTCTTATAAAAAATGGAGGTACCACCTCCAAAACGAATGTGAACCTTTCGTATCAATACAATTCTGGAACAGTAGTAAGTGAAACCTACAACGGGGTAATAAATCCAGGCGATTCGGTAAGTTTTAGTTTTTCTCAAACCATTGCCATTCCTTCTACGGCTGGGCAATACCCATTGATTATTTGGCAAGATCAACCAGATGATAATGTATATAATGATACCTTAAATGATTTGATTAATGTATTTGAAGGCGCTTCTCAAACACTTCCTTATACCGAAGATTTTGAATCATTTTCGAGATGCGCCACCACTTCTGATTGTGGCGTTACCGTATGTAACCTAACCAATGGTTGGACAAATGCTACTTCAGATGATGTTGATTTTAGAGCGAATACAGGTGGAACCCCTTCAAATGGTACTGGGCCTGATATGGATTACTTTCCGGGCAACGCGGGAGGAACTTATCTATATATAGAATCTTCGGGCGACTGTGCCGAAATGGAAGGACAAGTGTTCTCTCCTTGTTTCGATTTTACGGATAATTACAACCCGATGGCCAAAATATGGTACCACATGAGAGGCTCCGATATGGGTGATTTGCATTTTGATGTCCTGGCAGATGGTGAATGGAATATGGATGTTATATCTGCTATTTCTGGCGACCAAGGGGCGCTTTGGCAGGAAGCTACCATTGATTTAACTGCGTTTGCAGCAAAACAAAATGTCGTGATTAGATTTAGAGCCGTGACGGGTTCAGGTTGGAGAAGTGACATTGCAATCGATAGTTTTGGAATTGAGGAGTTAGCTCCATTAGGAACCTTGGATGAATCAGGAGAATTTAGCGATTTGGCCATTTTTCCAAATCCTAGTACAGGTAAGTTTACTTTGAAGGTGGCTAAAGATAATAACAATCCTGTTTCACTAACCATAATGGATATGAAGGGGATTAAGGTGTATGAAAAAAGTTTGGTTACCACAAAAAGGAATTTCCAAGAAGATTTCGATTTATCATCGTTAAGTAAGGGGGTGTATATCCTTAATTTAAGTTCGAACGAAAAGGTGAGACAGGTTCGAATAATCATTAAATAAGTAGCATAATTAAAAAACTTTATTGTCAAATTTTGAGGATGAGGTGAAATGTTGTAAATTCGTTTTCAATAATTTACCTAAAAAACAAGCTATTATGAAAAAGGGATTACTATTTATGGCAATTGCAGCTTTTGCGTTTACCTCATGTGATAAGGTGGCAAATATTGAGAATTTTGCGGTTGGAAATAATTTTGAGAAAGTGTTGAAATTGGATGTCCCTGCTACAGGCCCAATGACTTATGCCGAGGAATTTGCGATTAGTACAGATTCGGATCCAGATTTTAAGGATAACCTTTCTAAAATATCTGGATATACAGTGAAAAATTTCACTTATAGAATTGGTGCATTTACTGGGGATGGCTCGGCCATTGGTTCAGCCGTCTGTCAATTTGTTGATGGTACAAATCCCATAGGTGATCCAATTAGTATTTCTGCAATTAATTTTGAGGCGCAATTTAACTCCGGAGATGTAGTAGAAATTCCGGTTAGTAATGATTTGAGATTGAAAATAGAAGATCAATTATTAAATAATAACTTCATTACGATAAAAATGGGAGGAGCTGTAACTGCTCAACCCATGACTGCAGATTTTGTGGTAGGAATGGAAGTAGAGGCGTTAGTTAAAGTGCAATAAATTTAATTACGTATTTGAAAATCCTTGAAAGCTTGCTTTCAAGGATTTTTTTTGCCTTATTATTTAGCTGTGATTCAAATCTTCATACGTTAATTTATAGCTATATAAATGTTAAGTATAAAGGAGTAAAACAATTTCTGTTTAATTGATTTAGTTTTGCATTTCATGGGGAAGATTGTAGCAATTGATTTTGGAATTAAAAGAACCGGTTTAGCGGTATCTGATGATTTAAGAATTATTGCTTCGGGTTTGGAAACCGTTCCTACCGCTGAGGTTATGGATTACTTAATAAGCTACTGTTCGAAAGAAGATGTAGGCATATTGGTACTTGGCCAAGCGGTGAGAATGAGTGGTGAAATGTCGGCTGTGGAAGCCAATATCTTGGAATTTATTAAAGTGTTGGAAAAGAAGATTCCAACTGTAAAAATAGTACGGCAAGACGAAAGATTTACCTCAAAACTGGCTTTGGATGCAATGATTCAAGGTGGAGTGAAGAAAAAAGATAGAAGAAATAAACAAAAAGGACTAATTGATAAAGTTAGTGCTACGTTAATATTACAAGCGTATTTAGACAATCAGTAATGATATTACCAATAGTTGGGTATGGCGACCCCGTTTTACGTCAAGAAACAGAGGAAATAGATAAGGACTTTCCAGTGCAAGAACTTATTGACAATATGTTTGAAACCATGTATAAAGCTAGTGGAGTAGGACTGGCGGCTCCTCAAATTGGGCAGGCTATTCGTCTTTTTGTAGTGGATGGTACACCGTTTTCTGATATGGAGGATATTAGTAAGGCAGAAGCGAAAAAATTGGCAAATTTTAAACAAGCATTTATTAATCCCATTATTGTAGAAGAAACAGGTGAAAAATGGGCATTTGAAGAAGGATGTTTGAGTATCCCTGGAGTGAATTCAGATGTGATTCGTCCTGATACTATCTTAATCGAGTATTTTAATGAAAAATGGGAATTGAAGGAAGAAACTTTTACCGGACTTTCTGCTCGGATTATTCAGCATGAATATGATCATATTGAAGGAATATTATTTACCGATTTAGTTTCTCCATTGAAGAAAAAATTCTTATCAAAAAAATTAGGTCGCATTTCAGTTGGAGATGTTTCTACTAACTATAAAATGAAGGTTCCAAAGCGTAGAAGATAATGATAAATAAATATTTAGTTAATACTAAAAGTGCTGTTTTCATTGGTTTAACGGTAGCTTTGTTGGCTTGTTCAGATAGTTCTCCTAATACAGGTAATACCGTTGAGGAAACGGTGAAAACAGAAAGTGAAAAGGTGTATAACCCGCAAACTCTAGGGGCGGTAATAGAAGAATTGGAGCAGTCTATTGCAAGTCCAAATGCGAATCAAAAAGAAATGCTTACAGACCAATTGGTTTCATTTTATGGTACCTATTACCAACTTTTTCCGAATGATGAAAAGACCCCGGAAATGATTTTTAAAGCGGGTAATCAGTGTGTGAATTTGAAAAGGTTTGATGAAGCCCTAAGATGGTATAACTTGATAGATGTGAAATACTATAGTTTTCAAAAAAGACCTGAGGCACTGTATTTACAAGGCTTTGTTTATGATACTTATAAAAATGAATTCGGAAATGCGAAAGAAAAATATGAAAGGTTAATTAAGTTGTATCCGAATCATACTTTAGCCCCCCAAGCCAAACAAAGTATTGAAAACTTGGGTTTAACGGATGAAGAAATCATTCGGAAATTTGAAGCGAATAAGAAATAAATTATTCTAAGTCTTGAAGCGCGTTTTGTAGTGCAAAAAGGCTTATGTTTTCAATGATTTTATCTTGGTGGGTGACCAAAATTTTACCTGTCTCCTCGGATATTAAAATAATAAATGCATCGGTAACTTCACTTAGCCCTATAACTGCTCGATGGCGTAGTCCATAATTTTTTGGTAAGTCCTTTCGGTCCGTATTGGGTAGAATACAGCCGGCCGCCACAATTTTATCTTTCGAAATGATTAATGCACCATCATGTAAAGCACTGTTTTTAAAGAAAATGGTAGTCAATAATTCGGTGCTGATTTCTGCATTGATTAAGGTGCCGGTGTTTATTATGTTTTCTAAATCTAAACTATAGTCCAATATAATAATAGCCCCTGTTTTAGATCGTGACATTTCATTCACCGCTGCAATTATTTTGGATATACTAGGTTGATTTTGATTTTTATCCTTTGTAAATTTAAACCAACCTTTTGCCTCTAGGTCAAAAACCAATCGATTGGACCCGATACGAATTAAAAATTTACGAAGTTCTGGTTGAAAAATAATGACAAAGGCAATAGAACCAACCCCTATAAAAGTACCGATTAAATCAGCCACAAGCTCCATTTGCAAAGCCTTAGTGATTCTCCAAAATAGTAACACTACCAGTAAACCTATAAGAATACGCATGGCCACTGTTCCTCTTACCCAGGAATAAAAGTAGGACACAAATAGTGCCACCAATACGATGTCTAAAACATCTAACCATCGAATGGATATGAATAATAGTTGGCTCATGCTATCGCAATATTAGTGCAATTCGGACATTGATTAACAATTCGTTTAAAATTTTACTTTATTCCAAATGGTTATGGCTTCTCTCGCTTCTTTTACATCATGCACACGTAAAAACTGTGCGCCTTTTTCTAAAGCTATTATGTGTATTGCTGTTGTTCCATTTAGGGCATGATTGGCATCGGTTTGTAAAAGCTGATAAATCATTGATTTTCTCGAAACACCAACTAATAAGGGGTGCCCAAGAAATTGAAATTCATGTAAATGTTTTAGCATTTCATAATTTTGGTCCAACGTTTTACCAAACCCAAAACCGGGGTCAATAATGATGTCTACAATCCCTGCTTTTTTGATTTGCTCAATTTTTTGTGAAAGAGCCAAAATAACATCATCCACAACGTTTGTATAGGTAGGCTTTTTCTGCATGTTTTGAGGGTTTCCTTGCATATGCATACCAATATATGGCACCTTTAATTTTGCGGCAGTTGCCCACATTTCAGAATCTAAATCACCTCCCGAAATATCATTGATAATTACGGCACCTGCATTTACGGCCTCTTTGGCTACTTTACTTCTAAACGTGTCAACCGATATTTTGGTGTCAGGAAATTGGCGATGAATATCGATAAGGGTTGGTAATAAACGGTCCATTTCTTCTTGTTCGGAAATATGTGTGGCACCTGGTCTGGATGAATATGCTCCAACATCTATGATATCCGCGCCATCATCCAACATTTTTTTAACATTATTTATCGACAATTCAAGGTGGCTGTTCGCCCCCCCGTCATAGAAGGAATCAGGGGTGAGGTTCAAAATCCCCATTATTTGAGGGGCGTTAATATCTTCTAATTTTCCTCGAAAATTTAACGAAGTCTTTTTTGTGATTATCCTATCTTGCATGCTTAATAAAAAATGAAAATTACACTATTTTACCGATATAAATGATGGAGAAAACCCTCAGACAATACGATTCAATTATTGCGAACTGCAAAGATATTTTTTCTAAAAAAATGAAGGACTACGGAACTGCTTGGCGGGTGCTAAGACCTAGTTCTATTACCGATCAATTATATATTAAAGCCAAACGAATTAGCACTATTGAAGATGCGGGTGAGTCTAAGGTAGATGAAGGGGTTGTTTCAGAATACATAGCAATAGTAAACTATTGCGTTATGGGATTGGTTCAGTTGGAATTAGGCCCTTCAGATAGTGATGAGTTGACCGATACGGAGGTATTGAATTATTATTCTAATCATTTGGAAATAGCACGTTCATTAATGATTAATAAAAATACGGATTATGGGGAAGCTTGGCGTGAAATGCGCGTGAGTTCCATTACCGATTTAATACTGATGAAAATTCATCGTACCAAGCAAATTGAAGATAATAAAGGCGAAACCATTATTTCAGAAGGGATTGATGCAAATTATCATGACATGATTAACTATGCCATTTTTGCGATGATATTACTAAGTGAAAAAGAACAAGTGAATTAAACTAACCAAAATGAGATTTAATAAAGTAACTATATCAAGACTTTTAGTCGGGTCGCTCTTCATAATTTCCGGTTTAATTAAGGCCAACGACCCGTTAGGTTTTTCGTATAAATTAGAAGAATATTTTGCATTTGATGTTTTAAATTGGACCCTTTTTCAGGGAACAGAAGTATGGATGGCTGCATTTATTTCCGTAGGAGAAATCGTATTGGGAGCAGCACTTATAGCGGGTGAAAAAATTAAATTATCAGCATGGCTATTGTTAATAATGATGGTGTTTTTTACTTTTTTAACCGGATACACCGCTATTGGAAACTGGTTTTTTGAACATTTTGAAAGAGATTTCACACATTCCATGGAAGGCGTTTTTGGGTTTACCGCACGTGAAATTCATTATTTTAAAGATTGTGGTTGTTTTGGTGATGCGATTCCATTCACTCCTTGGGATTCGTTTGTGAAGGATTTAATTCTATTCGTTTTTACCATAATTATTTTTAAAGGAAGAAATAAGGTTAAACCCAACTCTAATTCTAAAGATATTTGGTACTACAGCATTGCGTTAGTTTTAATTTCTGCGTTTGCCCTATTAGTAACTCATTGGGTCTTTCCAGTAGTGTTTATCATCGTGTTATTTGCGGGAATGCTCGGTGTTAAAAAGATGAAAGAAGCCCAAGCAGGTTGGTTGATGGGTTTATTTGCCTTTGTTTTTACGGTATTATTACCCATATATACCCTGAGATATATTCCTGTTAAAGATTTTAGACCTTTTGCAGTTGGTGAAAACATTCTAAAAAACATGGAATTGCAGGTGGGTGAAGAGCCCCCATTATATACCGTAGATTATACCATGAAAAGTAAAACTTCTGGAGAAGAATCTATCGTTTCGGCTATTGATTACATGGAAAAAGAGATATGGAAAGACCAGGATTTGGAAATTATAAATACTGGAGAACAGTATCTTTTTAAGGATGGTGTGGTTCCACCTATTCATGATTTTGTACTCGAATCGGTAACCACCGAAGAGGATTATACTTATTCCATTTTAGATGAAGAGGTGGTGTTCTTGTGGATTTCTTACGATTTGGACCATGCTAATTTAGAGGCGCAAGAAGCGGTGAAATCGTTGACCGATGAGGTGAATGCAGCTCATTTACCAATTTATGCATTGTCTGCCAGTAGTTTTGAAGATACCGAGAATTTTAAACAAACTCATCAATTGAATTTGGAGTTTTTAACGTGCGATGCCACGACTCTTAAGACAATAATTCGGTCTAATCCGGGATTAATTGTTTTGAAAAAAGGAACGGTAATCGGTAAATACCCGTTCAGAAAATTAAGCTCATTAAAAGAAATTAGTAAAGAATTAAATTTATAAAACATGCGTTATAAAATTATTGCAGGAAACTGGAAAATGAATACTACCCCAAAGGAAGGCGTGGATTTGGTAACCGAAGTATTGGAATTGATAAAATCGACCGATTTGACGGGGACCAAAATTGTTTTTGGGACTCCTTTTGTGAGTTTATTAGCTGTAGCAGAAAGCGTTGGTAACACTCCAGGAGTGTATGTGGCTTCACAAAATATTTCTTCTTACGATGGGGGAGCATATACCGGAGAAACCAGTGCAAATATGATATCTGCCTGTGGAGCGAAAATGGCTATTATTGGTCATTCTGAGAGAAGGGAGTATTTTCATGAAACAAATGCAATTTTGGCAACCAAGGCGGATAAAGCGATAGGGTCTGATTTGACACCCATTTATTGCTGTGGTGAGGTGTTAGCGGATAGAAAAAATGACAGTTACCAAACGGTTATACAATCCCAAATTGAAGAAGGTTTATTCCACCTATCGGCAGAAGATTTTGCAAACGTAGTGATTGCTTATGAGCCTGTTTGGGCTATTGGAACTGGTGAAACTGCTTCACCAGAACAAGCACAAGCTGTGCACGCATTTATACGTAATTTAGTGAAAAGTAAATACGGAGCGGAAATAGCAGAGAATGTTAGCATTTTGTATGGAGGATCCATGAAACCGACCAATGCAAAAGAATTGATAGGAATGCCCGACATCGATGGTGGATTAATTGGTGGAGCATCCTTGAAAGCAGCGGATTTTGTGGGTATAATTAATGCAATTTAAGAAGAATGAATTATTTTGAAGTAAAATTTTCTATCAACCCATTTCATCCTTGGTCTGATTTATTGTCAGCCGAATTGGGTGAAATTGGTTTTGAATCATTCGTAGAAGAAGAAGAGCATTTATTAGCTTATGTTGAAGCCGATTTGTATGATGAATCTGCTATTAGAGCGGTGGATACATTGAATAATGAAGACGTTTTGGTGAGTTTTGAATCCAAAGAATTAGCCCAACAAAATTGGAATAAAGAATGGGAATCAAACTTTGAACCGGTATATGTAGATGATGAAATTTGCGTGAGAGCAACGTTTCATCAACCTGAGCCAAATTACAAATACGAAATTGTGATTGACCCAAAAATGTCTTTTGGAACAGGTCATCATGCCACCACCCATCTTATATTATCGGCCATGCGTAATATCGATTTTAATGAAAAATCGGTTTTAGATATGGGGTCAGGAACGGGTGTTTTAGCCATTTTCGCTGCGTTGAAGGGGGCTAAACCAATTTATGCCATTGATATTGACGAATGGTGTAGCGTAAATGCCATTGAGAATGCTGCACGTAACGGAGTGGATTTTATTCAAATTTCGCAAGGCGGAAAGGAGAAAATTGCAGGATTGATGGTGGATGTGGTTTTGGCTAATATCAATAGAAACATCTTACTAGATCAATTTGAGGCTTATGCACATGCGCTTCATGCCGGTGGTCAGTTGCATATTAGTGGCTTTTATAAAGAAGATGTACCCGTTTTGGTAGCCGAAGCGAATAAAAATAATTTAGAGTATGTGCGTCAGAATTCTATTGGAGAATGGACGACTGTTATGTTTTATAAAAAATAGAATGAGTAAATATTTTTGGATTTTAGGATTGTTATTGATTCCTTTTGTAGGGATATCTCAAAAAAGTGTGGAAGCATTTTCCAAGGACTTTGAGAAGTTTCCTAAAACTGTAGAAGGGTATCTACAAAAATCAAATAAATCTGAAAGTGAAAAATTAGGGAAAGCCTTAGAGACTGTTTGGATGTCTGAATATTATTCGGCTGATGAACAAGCTAGAATTATAGATGAGGCTAACGCTTTGGTAAATATTAAAGTTAGGAATTTTCCTGATTTCTCGTCTTATATTGATATGATTATTCGCTATCCCGAATCGGGAATGGATAAAAATCAATTTGCCGAATGGTTTGATGTCATTGAGAATTACAGTAAAAGTGCCGCCAAGAAAAAGAAGTTGATACAATTATTGTCTTTTTCTACGGGATTTTTTGATACCAAATCTTTGTATAGAACTCAATCGAAATCAGTAAATTGGAAAGTGGATGAGTATAATTTTACATTTCAAGTAACCCCAAAAACAGTAAATCTTGTTTTCGGCAATGTTAACTTGAGCTGCGAAGCAAAAGGAAACCAAATTGAAATGTTGAATACTACTGGGATTTTTAACGTATTCGATAATTCGTGGAAAGGGGAATCTGGTAAGGTGACCTTTAAACGTGCAGGGGCTGACCCTACGAAAGTTTGGGTGGATATTAATTCGTATTTCATTGATTTAAAACATTCTAATTATCAGGCCGATTCTGTTATTTACCACAATAGTAAATTTTTAAAGGAGCCTTTAATTGGTTCACTTGTGGATAAGGTTTTGGCTAAGCAAACCCAAGAAAGAACGAGTTATCCTCGTTTTCAGTCCTATAATGTACATATTCCAATCAACGATTTGGTAAAAGAAGTGGATTACATGGGTGGATTTGCGCAACAAGGAGGTCGAATAATTGGAACAGGAACGGATGATGAACCGGCCGTTTTACAATTTGAAAGAGAAGGCAAACCGTTTATGAAAATTACTTCTAAGCGTTTTTTAATGAATATTAATGATGCTACGGATGAAGAACTAGAGGAGGACCCAGAAAAAGGGAATAAAAAAGAGGTGAAAAACAAAAAGAAGGTTCGTAGTAGTATTGTTTCTTCTACGGCTCGAGTGGTAATCTATATGGATGGAGATTCGATTCTTCACCCAGGATTAAAATTGAATTTTTATACCGATGAAAGATTAGTTAATTTAATCCGTGTACGAGGCGAAATGTCTGAAACTCCCTATGCCAACACCTTTCATAAGGTGGAAATGCGGTTTCAGTTGTTAAGTTGGAAAATGGATTACCCGGTAATAGATTTTACCTCCTTTGGAATGGATAAGGATCGGTCAGCTTCTTTTGAATCAGAAGGTTTTTTTAAACGAACGTTTTATGAAAACCTGATGGGAGCTAGTAGTTGGCACCCATTGGCTAGGATGAAATCATGCGCCACAAAATATGATACCAATGTGTTATCGTTAAGAGAGATTACAGGGTGTTTGCAAATTCCAGTTACCGGGGTAGAACCGATGTTGTTACGTTATACAGTAATGGGCTATTTAAGTTATAATCAAGACATTAAAGAAGTTACCTTATATCCAAAATTGTTTCATCAAGTAAGCGCTAACAGTAAAAAGGAAGATTTTGATGTGATTCAGGTTTATTCTAACGGAAACAGTTCTAAAAGTGGAAAAAATGCCACCTTGAACTTGCTGAATTTTGATTTGACAATTTATGGGGTAAAGTCGGTTACATTAAGTAAAAACCACAGTGTTAAAGTGTTGCCAGATAGCGGGATAATTGTGATGAAACGTAATAGAAATTTCGACTTTAACGGAATAATTAGTTCTGGAAAAGTGGATTTTTACGGAAATGGATTTTCCTTTAATTACGATGACTTTAAATTGGAAATGCCAATTTTGGATTCTATGCAAATATGGGCAACTACCAAGGAAGTAGACTCTAGAGGTTACCAAATGGAGGCACGAGTGCGTACGGTAATTGAGGATTTAACGGGAGACTTGAAAATTGACCACCCTAAAAATAAATCGGGTAATGAAATAATACCGGAGTACCCTATATTTAAGTCTAAGGAAAACTCGTATGCCTATTATGACAAGAAATCGGTTTTTAATAAAATCTATGACCGTAGCAATTTTTACTTTGAGTTAAAACCATTTGAAATTGATTCGTTGGATAAGTTTAAAAATGAAGGAATTGCTTTTGAGGGTACATTTTATTCCGCTGGAATTTTACCCGATATCGAAGAGTCTTTAACCTTACAAGAGGATTATTCATTAGGTTTTACCCGAAAAGCACCCCCTGAAGGGTATTTATTGTATGGAGATAAAGGACATTTTAAAAATGAAATTAATCTATCTGATAGAGGATTAAGAGGGGATGGGTACATCACTTATATCACCTCCACAGCAGCTTCCGATAATTTTTACTTTTTTCCTAAAGAGGTGCGAGGTGTTACCAAAATGGTAGAAATTGAAGAACAATTAGCAGCGGTAGAATATCCAAATGTATTAGCCGATACAACGCGGTTAAGGTGGATTCCCTACCAAGACGAATATTTTTTGAGCTCGATGAAAGGAAAATCTCCAATAACAATGTTTGGAGGAAATGTAAAACATAGAGGAAGGTTAAAATATACGCCAACTGATTTAACAGGAAGAGGAATGAGTGCGTTTGAAGGAGCGAAATTGTATTCCGATTCCATGATTTATACTTTCTACAATATTCATGCAGACACCTCTAATTTTGAATTGTCTTCTAAATCATTTTCGACTTTAGATTTTTCTTCTGAAAATGTGATGGCAGATATCAACTTTAAGGATAGAAAAGGACAATTTGTTTCAAATACAGGAGCAAGTTTAACCAAGTTTGATCGGGTGATGTATCAGGCGTATTTGGATCGTTTTACCTGGTTTATGGATAATGAGGAGTTAGAGCTTTCTGCTGCTGGTGGTAAAGTGAAAAATGGGGCAAATGAGGTACAAGTAGAAGGAGCAGAATTTATTTCCATTAACCCGCATCAAGATTCCTTACGTTTTTACGCCAAAACAGCTCGATATAGTCTTCAAAAAGTGAGGTTACAAGCACGCGAAGTGAAGTTAATCAATGTGGCAGATGCTGAGATAATCCCAAATAAAGGACTGGTTACCATATATGAAGAAGCCAAAATGGACCGATTAGATTCATCCATAATTATTGCAAATACGGAATTTAGATATCATAAAATTTATGATGCAAGTACGCAAATTACCGGTAGGTGGAAGTTTAAATCTTCTGGTAAATATGACTATGTGGATGAAAACGGCTTAACTCAAATATTGGAATTCACCGATGTGGGAGTAGATACTACGCGTCAGACCTTTGCAAAGGGAATTATTTTGGGCGATGATGATTTCTCGTTAAGTCCAATGTACCGTTATAAAGGAGATGTAGGCTTAAAAGCGAATCGAAAGAATTTGAATTTTGATGGATATGGTAGATTAGTTCATGAATGTGAACAGATTCCTGCTACTTGGTTCACATTTGAAGGAGAGGTTGATCCAAACGAAATTATTATCCAGATTGATGAGAACATGATTGATCAGGATGAAAATGCATTGTACGCATCCATGATAATGCCACGTGATTCAAATTTGATGTATGGTGCATTTATAGATCAAAAAAGAAGCTATCGAGATGTGGATGTTAGTTTGGCTACAGGCTATTTGGAGTTTGATCCAAGTGGACGTAAATATCGTATTTCCAATCTTCAGAAACTGAATGAACCCACCTATCCAGGAAATTATGTAGCTATTGATATCAAAAAATGTTCGCTGGAAGGAGAAGGTAAGTTGCAGTTAACCCAAAAAACCGGTCGGGTAGAAGTGCAAGCAGTGGGAAATTATTCCTACAACAGTATTAATAATGAAGCTAAGTTACATGCCTCTATGACTGTTGATTTCTTATTTGATGACGGGTTGATGGATATGATTGTAGCAGATGCTCAGAAATCAGAATTGAACCCAACGGAAGAAGATCCAAATTATGAATTAACGTTGCGTGAATTGCTATCAAAAGAGGCTGCGGATGAAATGATTAGTCGAATTGGATTGGCTAAAAATGTGAAAGTACCAACCGAATTGAGAAAAACTATTTTCTTCTCCAAACTTGACTTGGTGTGGAACGAGGATACCAAATCCTATATTTCTCAAGGTAAAATTGGTGTAGGCAACATGGGTAAGACTTCGGTGAATATGCTGTTTGATGGAGGTATTGAGCTAGTTCAAAAAAGAGGAAATACGGATATTGTAATGTATCTGGAGGTTTCTCCTAGTAAATGGTATATGTTTAGTTATAGAGGTTCCACTGGAATAATGATGGTGTACTCTTCCAATAAGGACTTTATGTCTAAAATGATGGAAATAAAGTCGGATAAAAAACGAATAAAAAGAGAAGGAGAGAAAAAACAATACTCGTATCAAGCAGGATCAAAACGAGCACGGGCATTATTTATTCAGCGATTGGAGGATGCGAAGTAATCTTTAAAATTACAATTGTAATCCACGCAAAATCAGTACAATTCAAGTTTAACTAACAAATAGTTGTTCATATTGTGTTTATAACTTGTTTATAACTTCGGTTTTGACTTATATTTGGCGCTTAATGAGCGCAATAGAAATTATACTTATTACATTATTGGTTTGGCAAATTAGTGCGATGCCTTTACCTGCTTGGGTAGCAACAGCTTTTTTTGGAGTGGATCAAGAAGATTACAATGCAAAAGGGGGTTGGACAGAAAATAAATTTTCGTTTGGGAATGGAATGTGGGCCTACCTTGTTTTTTCATTAGAATTTATAAAAGGAATTTTAGCTGTTTCTTTACTGGGGTTTGTCCATACGAATGAAGTATTAATATTTAATGCCATACCTTTTCAATATATTTTAGCCTTCGTTATTATTCTAGGACATTCTTTTCCGGTGTTTAACGAATTCAATAAATCAAAAAGCACTGGAGCTTATTTTGGTGTTTTTGCGGGCCTATGGTTAGTACCTTCTTTAGTAGCGTTGGCGGTTTTTATGCTAATTTGGATAATCGCAAAAAGGGTGACTATAAATTCAATTTTTATATCGTTGGGTAGTTTGGTTTTACTTACTTTTATCCTATTCGATGTAAAGGCACTGGTAATTGCAAGTATGCTTTTAACCACCTTAATGGTAAGTAATTACCATTACAAACTTATGGCGGTTAGAGCGTAAGTGCTTTTATTTGTACAAACAAATTGACCGATTTCCGTATGTCTCAATCTTTTCGAGAATATCAGCACATATTTCTGTTTATTAGCTTTATGCTACTATCGTTTACGATTAGTGCACAGGATAAAGAAATAGAAGGAGTAAAAAAACAGGCTCAAGAGCTGTTTGATAATGGAGAGTATATGCAAGCTAAAGACTTGTATTCTCAACTTGTATCGCTTTACCCAAAGGATGAAAATTACAATTACAAGTTTGGTGCTTGCATGTTGTTTGTAGATCCTGACAAAACCTTTCCTATAAAATTTTTAGAATATGCAGTAAGCCGACCTAATGTAGAGGTGGATGCCTTTTACTTTTTAGCCAAAGGATATCACTATAATTATAGATTTGATGATGCAATTGCCTATTTCAAAAAGTACCAATCTAAATTAGATATTAAGGAAAAGGAAAAATATCCTGTAAAACAAGATATTAGACATTGTGAAAATGGTAAAAGTTTGATGAAAAACATTACTAGCCCGCACGTGATTTCCAAAAAGAAAGTCAATGAATCTGATTTTTTCGTTTCGTTTAAATTGAGAGGAATGGGAGGTAGAGTGATGCTAGCTCCCAAAGAATTGCAATCATCAGTAGATAAAAAGAAGGAATACACTCCCGTGATGTATAAAAATGATGATTCAAACATTATTTATTACACCAGTTACGGTAATACCGATAAAAATGGATTGGACATTTTTAGAGTAAGCATTAGTAGTACAGGTGTTTTTGGTAAACCAGAGCGACTGTCAAATCAGGTGAATACTCCGTATGATGAGGGTTTTCCATTTTTGACCAAGGATAAATCCTATTTTTATTTTTCTTCGGTAGGCCATACCAGTATGGGCGGGTATGATATTTTTAAATGTAGTTATGATTCTGTTTCCGACACCTTTGGTAACCCTGTAAATTTGGATTATTCCATAAACACGCCAGACGATGATTTCATGTATGCCAATGCAGGGGATGGAATTTCATATTTTTCATCCAATCGTAATTCGGCAAAGGGAAAGGTGAATGTATACACTATTAATTCTTCCATTGAAAACAATCCATTGGCGGTATTATCGGGTATTTTTGATTCAGAAGACACGCGCCAATGTAAAATCACCGTGGAGGATTTGAATGAGCATACTGTGGTGGGTACGTTTAATACGGACAAGAAATCAGGAAATTATGTGATGCGATTAACCAATGGAGGTAGTTATAGCTTTTTGGTTGAACCTTTTGGTAGAGACGTAGCATATAAAGGAAGAGTAGATTTACCGAATCTTGCAGAGTTAAAATTATTGAAGCAGGAGATTGAAATTCAAAAGGTGGATGGGGTAGAGAAACTTATTATTCGAAATTTGTTTGAACAAGATGTGGCTAAAGGTGATGGTGAAATTGTAGCTACTTTATTGGCTAAAGAGGCTGATTTGAGTGAAACTAAGGAGCCTGAAATAACCATTACTGAAGGAGAAATGATTTCGGAGATTGAAAAGAATCAGAAAGAAATTGAGAATACCATTAAGGAGTTAAAAGTAGAATCTGCTACTAGTTATGCTTACGCTAATAAAAAACGCGTGTTGGCTCAAAAGGATTTGGATATGGCCGAACAGTTGGAGTCAAAAATTAGCCTAAACGACAGTTCACCTGAAAACAGACAGCGTCAGGAAGAGTTAAGCCAATTATTGACAGATGCAAAAACACATTCCAAAGAAGCAGAGTATGCGTTTGAATTAGGAAAAGAAATCGAGAAAAAAACAGAGGAAGCGCAAACTGACCTGATTAAAGCGAAGCAATATTTGGCGGAATTAGAAAAGGCAAAATCGGAACAAAATCATGAAAAAAGTCAAGAAGTTTTCACTTCTTTCATCGCTGATAATTCAGTAAATGAGGCTAATTCCGTAGAAAGTGATTTGCAAAAGTCACTCCGTTCAGAAGAGCAACAAATGAAGCGTTTTGTTAAAAATGCGGATGAAATTGCTGCAGAACAAGTGAGCTTAGAGAATGAGATTAAAAATAGCAAGGCAGCTATTAAGGCTACGAAAAAGAAAAAAGAAAAGGCCTCTATTCAATTGAGAATAGATGACTTAACAAAATTGGTGGAACCATTGCCTGCTGAAAAAGCTGCGGCTTATGAAATGGCTAGCGTGCATGAGAAAAAGGCATTGGAGTATAAAAACGAATTAGCCACTATTCAGTCCGTAAAATCGGAAGTAAATATGGAGGTGGTCCCAGAAACAGTGACTCCAGAGGAGAAAGCTGCCTTAATATCTTCTATTTTGGCCACCACCACTGAAGTAGAAGCGATGGAAAGTGCCGCTACCGAAAAGGTTAAACCCGTTAAAGAAATGGATAATCAAGCCAATGAATCAGAATTGGCTACCAATGAAACCGAAAATACTGGTGTTGGCGAGGAAGCAAATGCAACAGAATTGACTAATGAAGAAGTTGTTGTTGCCGAAGGAAATTCAGCTGAAGAAAGTGAAGGGGTAACGGTAAGTGAGGAGACAAATCCACCCCTTAATTCTCCAGAATATTTTGAATACGCGAGCGAATACGAAGCTCCGGTAGCTGATAAAGTTGAAGTGAGTGGGGTAAATGTTCCTTTGGAGGTAACTACCAATACTGGTAAAAAGAAATACACCGAAGCGGACTTAAAAGGGGCCGAAATTGTATTTACTGAAAGCGATTACAATGCTGATTTTAGAGCACAGACGCAACAAAATAAATTGGTAGACAATTCTTTAGAAAAAGCAAAACAAACTCAACGAATTAATTACCAGTGGGTGACAGCTATTGAAAAGGAAGTGGCTGAATTATCGTATGCTAAATCAAAAAGTAGTAACCCAGGGTATAATAGCCGTGTGAACGATAAAATATCCACATTAAATAGTCAAGCTTCACAAAAACGAAACTTCATGGCATTAAATGCTAAGATTATTAAGCAATTAGATGCTAAAGAATCCTTGGCTGCTGAGACCAAAACTGCCGTTGAACCAACTGAAACTAGTATGGAGGCAGCAGAAACAGTTAAAGAAGTTACTAGTTCAGAAAATCAAATTGAGGTAAATGAGTCAGCTACCGAAGAGATTCCGGTAACCATACCTGTTACGGAAGCAAGTACGGAAAATGAAATTGTAAACGAATCTGAAACGGCTTCGCAAACTAAAAATGGTTCTGAGCTTGTAGCCACTTCTACAGAGGCACAAGAGCCAGAAGTATCCGAAACAGAAGTGCAAAGTGAGGAACAGCCAGCTAACGTAAATGCCGCAGAGTTTGCTGAGAATAATGCTATTGCTGAAAATACGAAAGAATCACAAGCGCAGGAAGAACAGATAGAGCCAAAGGAACAAGGGGCAAACTTGACTAATGAGAATACCGGATTGGTAACGGAAGAGGTGGGATCCACCAACGAAACTGCTTCGGTAGAACAGGAAATAAACGCTACTGAGAATGTGGTTATTCCTGAGCCGGTAGTTGTGAGCCCGAGTAATTCGGTGATTCAAGAAATTGAAAAAGAAAAGACTGTTCAAAATGCGGTTGTGCTTAACCAAGAGACCGAAAAAAATGGACTCGAAAAGGAATTAGAAGTCACCAAAAAGAAAAAGAAAAAACGTGAAATTGCGGCTAAATTGGCAATAGTGGAAGCCTCAGTTCAATATGAAAAACGGAAACTACGATTATTGGATCAAAAGGAAAGTAATGTAGAGTCTGCGCAAGATGCGATGGTTTCTAATCCTTTAAGTGCGCGTCCATCGGAACAAAAATTTGCAGAAGCTAAAAAATACCGTTCAGAAGCGGCCAACCTTGGAATGGAGTTGGAAGACTTAAATGTAAAACTAGAACAAACCAAAAGGAAGAAACATAAAAGAGTGGTGGAAGCAGAAATTCAAAATGTAAAATCTGAAATGGCTATCGCTCAATTAAATTCGGATTTGACATTAGAATCTGCCAAGGAAATGCAAGGAGTGGAAGTGGAAACCTTGAAGAAAATGACCAAGTATGGTACGGAAGAGATGGTGAAATTACCGGAAATCCCACAAGCTTTATCCGCCACCGAAATAGCAGAAGTGGAGCAATTAGATGCCTATGAAGAATATGTATCTTCTCATAAAGCCTACGAAAAACATATTGAAAATGCAGCTGTTTTTTATGAGCAGGAGGCGAAAAAGAAAGCGGAAGTTAATAAGTTAGAAGAAGAAATTAGTTTGTTAAATCAAGGGATGGACTTGTTGCCATTAAACGAACAAGATTCTTTGCGCATGTTGGTAGTGGAGAAAAAATCAAAACAGAAAAAACTAATTGCCGAAGCAGAAGTGTTTTATCAAGAAGGTAGAAAAGAAACCAACGAAGGTTTTTACCAACTAAATGAAGCTAATTCGACCTTGTTGGAATTAAATAATACCGAAGAAAGAACCAAAGTAATTGCTGCATTGTCAGGAAATGTGAAGAAGCCTGAAATTGCATTTGATTCATCGGATGTGGATGCTATACCAACCGATTTGGCTTCGGACATATTTATCAATACCGATACGGTTTATTATTCTGAAGCTAAGCCTATTCCGGTGAATGTTTCCTTGCCAAAAGGAGTGATTCTAAAGGTGCAAATAGGTGCTTTCCGTTTGCCAATTAAGCAAGAAACTTTCAAAGGGTTTGCGCCTATTGTGGGTGAAAAAACTGCTACCGGTTTGACCAGATATACAGCTGGACTGTTTACCAATTTTGAAACTGCTAATGCAGCGAAAGACAACATTAGAGCGAAAGGGTATTCAGATGCCTTCGTTGTGGCTTATTTAAATGGTGAACGAATTTCTATTGGGGATGCACGTAAGTTGTTGGCGGGAGAAGTAGCTATATCCGATTATCAAGCTTCCAATCCAACTAATGCATCACAAACTACCGCTCAAACTACCGTGGCCAATGATGTTCAAATACCCGTTACCGCAGTTAATTCTACGCAAGTTACCCCTGGTGCCGCCATTCAAGTAAGTACGGTTGAAGCAAGAGGAGAATTGTTTTTTACGGTTCAGGTAGGAGTGTATTCTCAAAGCATCAAACCTTCAACTGTATTAGCTTTGAGTCCGCTTAACAGGCAAAACATTGCGAATAATTTGGTGAGGTACTCCAGCGGGGTTTATGGCTCTGTAAATGAAGCCATAAATGCACGAAACAGGATTGTTCAAAACGGTATTTCTGATGCCTTTGTGACTGCTTATTATAATGGTGAGCGAGTGTCAATCGCAGAAGCAAAACGTGTTGGAGCACAAGGAAACGTGCCGAATAATGGCGCAGGAGTACAACAACAACAACAACAACAACAACAACAACAACAGAATACAGCAGGAAATCAGGGTGCTAACAATTCACCTAATGCCGGTGGAAATACTCCTGGTGGGGATTCTCCAAATACTACAACTGCTTATCACGTGACTGTTGGGCCTTACACAGGCGCAATCCCGGTGGAACAAGCACGTACAATTCTTGGAATGAGTGGCTTGGGTGTAATTGTTGAAAAAAATAATGGCGCTACGTTATATAAAATTGGTAATTTCGCAAATGAAGCAGATGCAAAAGCATTGCAGCAAGATTTAGTATTAAAAGGATTAATCAATCCATTGGTTATTGAAGGTGAGAATAAATAGTTACATCATAAATACGTTAAAGAACAGTACGTTTTCTCCAGAGGGATTGCCCGATGAAGATATGGAGGTGGCGGTGGATGAAGGTCGAATTTTGGTACTTCATAACGATGATTATAACACTTTTGATCACGTTATAAAATGCTTGATTGAAATTTGTGACCATCATTCTGTGCAGGCTGAACAATGTGCGTATATCGTTCATTACAACGGGAAATGTGATGTAATGCATGGTGATGATGAAAAGCTTGATTTGTGTTGTAAATTACTAAATTTAAAAGGACTCAGCGCTTCCATAGAGTGAGGAAGTTTTTTCTATACACCTTAGTAATAGTTTTATCCGGTTGCGCTTCGGTACCTATTACCCACAGAAGACAACTTAGCCTTGTTTCTGAATACGAAATTATTGAAACCAGTAAATCGGCTTATTCGGAATTTTTAAGTCAACATGACATTATTAGTCCTTACAATCCCAATTCTATTTTGGTAAAGAAAGTAGGGAATAAACTCGCAAAAGCATGTGAGAAATTCCTTCGCGATCACGGAGATGTGGAGCGGTTAGCCAATTTTGATTGGGAATTTACACTAATAGAAGGGACCGAAAAAAATGCCTGGTGTATGCCCGGTGGTAAAGTGGTGGTGTATGAGGGAATTTTATCTGTCACCGAAAATGAACTAGGGTTAGCTGTAGTATTAAGTCATGAAATAGCCCATGCAGTAGCCCGTCATGGTAGTGAAAGAATGAGTCAGCAATTGATGGCAAGCTATGGGGCAGATGTGTTGTCGGTGGTAGTGGGAGCAATTGATACCAAAGGAATTGATTTGCAAGATGTGTTAATGGGAACCTATGACGTAGGCTCGCAAGTAGGGCTGCTCAAATTTTCAAGAAATCAAGAAACGGAAGCCGACAAAATGGGATTGGTATTTATGGAATATGCTGGATACGATTGCAATGAAGCAATTGATTTTTGGAAAAGAATGGCATCTAACTCCTCGGGTGGAGTACCCATTTTTTTGAGTACACATCCAGCAGATTACCAACGTATACAAGATATTACGGAATTTATTCCGGTAGCAAAATCATACATTCATTAATTATGGATATTTGGGTAGCCATTATTTTAGTCACATTCGGCTTATTGTTTTTAGCCTTGGAAGTATTTGTATTTCCTGGAGTTGGAATTTCGGGATTATTGGGCGTGGTGGCTTTAATAGGTGGGATTGTGGTGGCTTTTATGCTGGATACTTATACCGGATACTACATGCTTGCTAGTGTGGTGGTGGGAAGTAGTGCGCTCATTTACATATCCATAAGGTTAGATTCGTTTTCTGTAATGTCGCTCCAAAAAAATAGTGATTCTAGTATGAAAGTCAATCATTTAGAGGAGCTTAAGGAAAATGACAAAGGGGTTAGCATTTCACGTCTTGCGCCTATGGGAAAAGCTCGAATCAATTCATTCGTTGTAGAGGTGTCTTCTCGCACGGGGTTTATTGATGAAAACGTGGCTATCAAAATTGAAAGGATTACCGACAATACTATTTTTGTTTCACCTTTATAAATTAAATAATAACTATGGAATTTGGACTACTTTTTATGGGTATAGATACCCTGATGGTAATAACCCTCGTGTTGAGCGTTATTGCACTTTTAATGTTTTTGTATTACGTACCGCTGGGCTTATGGTTTCAGGCGTATGTAACCAATGTTAAAATTTCGATTATTCAACTATTCTTTATGCGTATCCGTAAAGTGCCACCAGGCATTATTGTAGCGGGTATGATTGAAGGAACAAAAGCAGGCGTTGTGCTAGATGCAGATGCTATGGAAGCACACTATTTAGCAGGAGGTGATGTGATTCGAGTGGTTCACGCGTTGGTGTCGGCTTCAAAAGCAAATATTGAATTAACTTTTGAAATGGCTACTGCAATTGATTTAGCAGGTAGAGATGTTTTTGCGGCAGTACAAATGAGTGTGAATCCCAAGGTGATTGAAACTCCACGAGTTGCTGCGGTAGCTAAAGATGGTATTCAATTAATCGCCATTGCGCGGGTTACCGTAAGAGCCAACATCAAACAATTAGTGGGTGGTGCTGGTGAAGATACTATTTTGGCACGTGTAGGCGAAGGGGTGGTTTCATCCATTGGTTCGTCCGATTCGCATAAAAAAGTATTAGAAAATCCAGATGTGATTTCTAAAACCGTATTGAGTAAAGGATTGGATAGCGGAACGGCATTTACCATTCTATCCATTGATATTGCAGATGTGGATATAGGTAAAAATATTGGAGCGGTATTACAAACCGATCAAGCCGAAGCCGATAAAAACATTGCACAAGCCAAAGCAGAAGAACGTAGAGCTATGGCCATTGCGGTAGAGCAAGAAATGAAAGCCAAAGCACAGGAGGCAAGAGCCAAGGTAATTGAAGCCGAAGCAGAAGTACCTTTAGCGATGGCAGAAGCTTTTAGATCAGGAAACTTAGGTATTATGGATTATTACAAAATGGAAAATATAAAGTCTGACACGGAAATGCGTGGTAGTATAGCTTCTCCAAAAGGTAGTAAATCAACAAAAAGTTAAATCAAATTTTTAGCCCCAACTTTAGTTTGAATTGCTAACGAGTGGGATTAAATTACATACCGAATGAATACCATAAAAAAAGGCTTCTGAATTTTCAGAAGCCTTTTCTTTTAACAAGAAATTTCGATTGTGGTGGTGAAAACAAAACCGGCACCGAGGTGGTCGCCACCGGTTTTGTTAAATTTCTCATCCTTGCGGACAAGGAGGTAGTTAGTGTTTTCTAGCAGGTGATTAGCTAGTTGTTAGTAGGTGTGTCTTTCGACAGGACAAAGGTGAGCCCATTGTTTCTTATTTCGTTTTAATAATTGGTCAATGTTTTTCAATTTCATAACATATTCAATCTGTAAACGCAATTGTTTTAAATATTACGGAATATAATATGGAATGCAATGAATATTGATTGAATAATGTAAAAAATGCGATAACCTTATTTTTTAGCTATTATTATTTGGGGTAACGGTTCATCATGTGCTACAAACTTGATAGATACAGAATTAACACAATGACGTGTGTTTTTATCCGTGTACCTTTCTCCTACAAACACGTGTCCTAAGTGACCATGGCAGTTATGGCAAGTTATTTCGGTACGTCTTCCGTCCGCATCGGTTGTTTTATCTACTGAATTCGGAATTTCATCATCAAAACTTGGCCAACCACAATGCGATTCAAACTTGGTTGTAGAACGATATAAAGGAGCGTTGCATTGGCGGCAAACATAGGTTCCATTTTCAAAATGATTCCAAAACTCACCGGTATATGCTCGCTCGGTTCCTTTATTTACGATAACGTTTTCCTCCAATTCATTTAGCATATTATAGGTTGGAATGGTGTTTTTTGTAGTGTCTGATTTTTGTGCCATAAGATTTGGTATGGTTGCGAAACAAAGGGAATAAATTAATGTCCCCTTGATTAATGTGAATAAATTGATTGTCATAGTTTTATTATTTAAAGCAAAACTCTGGTAAAAATATCACGGATCTATCTCATATGGAAAACAATCGTATGTTTTATAGTATTTTTAACGCATAAATAAGTTTCTATGAAAAAATTGCTACTTTTTTTAAGCGTCTGCCTATCCGTAACAAGTTTATTTGCACAAAACAAAACGAGTGTTACCCTTGAACGAGATTTAAAATCACAACCGCGTCAATGGCAAGAAATTTTGGTAGTAGGGACAGAAAGAGTGGATGCTACCCAATTTTATGCGGATCATCGTGTAGATTATGCCAGTAAAGAAGCATTTACCTCCGGCTTTTTAAAAGAATTGCATAATCAATCCATTAATCGAGACTTATGGTTAAAGGAGCTAGATCAGTTAGGATTGAAGTATGAGCTGCTACATACTTTTTGGAGTGTAAATATTGTGGCTATTTATGCATCGCCAAAAACCATTCGGTATTTAGCTACCCGATCGGAAGTGTACTGGATGGAAGAAATTAAAGAGCGCAAAATAGAATGGGTGAAACCTGTTTCCATGAAAACTACCGCTACCCGTTCTGTAAATGGAAAAGAAAAGGGAATTGAGGCCGTGAAAGGAGATTCTTTATGGCTGCTAGGATATACAGGGAAGGGAAGTAAGTTGCTTACCTTTGATACCGGAGTATGGCCAAATCATCCCACATTGCGAGATCAATTTTTGGGTAATCATGTACCTATGAGTCAGGCGTGGTTGAGTTATGATACCTATTTTCCAGGCGATAAGTCGGGTTCGCATGGAACGCATGTTACCGGAACTTGTTTGGGGTTAGATCCTGCAAATAACGATACTATTGGGTTAGCTTTTAATGCCTATTTTATGGCTACGGATCCTATTGTTCAAAGTTTGGCTAACGTAAAAACGGCTTTTGAAATTATGAAAGCCTTTGAATGGGCGCTCAATCCGGATGGAGATTTAAATACCACCACCGACATGCCTAATGTGATTAATAATTCGTGGGGTAGACCCTATGCTCAAGATGATTCGGTGGCTTGTGATGGTTGGGTAAACGACCTATTTGTAACAATTGAAATGGCCGGAATCGTGTCTATTCACAGTGCTGGAAACGAAGGGCCAGGAGCCAGTACCATTGGTTATCCTGCGGTTTCAAATGCATCAGTAGTTAATAATTTTTCCATTGGAGCAGTAAATGGAAACACGGCCTCGTTTCCAATAGCTAGTTTTTCTTCGCGTGGACCATCTATTTGTGGCGATACGGGTTCTTTGCTCATTAAGCCTGAGGTGGTGGCACCCGGTGTGAATGTGCGTTCAGGAATTCGGAATTCGGATGGCTCGTATGGTTATGGGAATTTTCAAGGCACTTCCATGGCGGCACCACATGTTTCGGGAGTATCGCTATTGCTTACCGAAGCTTTTCCACAAGCTTCGGCTACCGAAATTAAGGAATCCTTATTTTATACCGCAAAAGATTTAGGTGCGCCTGGAGAAGATAATACCTTCGGAATGGGAATGATTGATGCTTTGGCAGCTTATCATTATTTATCTAATTTGTATACTCCGGCAATTCCATTAACCAACAATTTTGATATTCGATTAGCTCATTTTGATATGATACCCTATTCTAATCAATGTGCGCCTACTCAAATTACCGCTTATTTTGCAAATACCACCGATGTACCTAACGGATCGCTACAATTTGAGTATGGCGTAGTAGGAGGAACGCCTCAGTATTTCAATAATAACTCAGGCACTTTTGCGACCAATGATTCGGTTGTTTTTGACGTGTCTTCGCTTGTGCAACCGGGTTGGAACGAGTTTTATGTGCGAACCCGTTATTATGGACAGCAGCTAGATTTCGACACAATTAATAATTCGCGCTACGTTATTTTTTGGGTGAACGATGCGCAAGTTTTACCTTATCAAGAAAAATTTGAAGGGGTGCCGGTTTTTGAAAGTTCTATGTATGTAGGAAACCCAGATGAACGTCAAACTTGGGATACCATGGTAGTGCCTACAATGCAAGGGATTTCGAATGTGGCAACCATGAAACTGGGCGCTTACACCCCTAGAGGATATCAACACGATTATTTACTTACTCCCAATTTGAAATTGGTTTCGCCTACTAGTCTAACGCTCACGTTTGATTTGAGTTATAAATTAAAATTCAATGGGTTTAAAGACTCTTTGATGGTAAGTGTGTCTACCGATTGCGGCAAAACTTGGGATGCGCCCATCTATGCCAAAGGACCCGATAGTTTGAATACCACCACCAAAAATCCTTCGGGAGATTGGGTGCCTGAAGATGCAACTGATTGGCGTACCGAACGGGTAGATTTATCTAGCTATATTTCGGCAGGTCAACTCATGGTGAAAATAGAAACCGCCAACGGAAATGGGGATAATCTGTATTTGGATAATGTGAATGTGTTTGATAATAGCGGCCCACTCGGAATCCGTTCTCATCAGGAAGATGAATTTGTGATGTATCCTAATCCAGTTACCGATGGAAGACTCCATTTTAATGCAATTATTTCGGGCAGTATTCATACCATTACAGGAGCGCAAATAGCTACATTTGCACATCAAAATACGGTAGATGTTTCAAGGTTGAAACCAGGCATTTATGTGGTTACAAATAGCCAAACCAATCAAGTATATAAATTGGTGGTGCGCTAAGTAAAATAGAAAAAAAAATGAGCACCAGAGCGCATCTTAATCAAATTGTATTTGGAACAGACACTAAAGCGGGTAGGCGTTTTGATGTGATTTTGCTTTGGATTATTTTAATTAGCATCCTCGTAGTGATGCTAGAAAGTGTTCCAGAAATGGATGCTAAATTTGATTTCGAATTTGGTATAGTAGAATGGATCCTGACCCTTGTTTTTACCGTTGAATATCTGCTGAGAATTTGGATAAGCCCAAAGCCCCTGGAGTATGTTTTTAGCCTTTGGGGAGTCATTGATTTGCTTTCCATTTTACCCACATATGTAAGCTTTTTTATGGTGGGCTACCATTATTTACTTATTGTTCGAATATTCCGATTACTACGAATTTTTAGAATATTAAAACTAGTCCGTTTTAATACCGAGGCTCAAATACTAATGAACTCATTGCGTGGGAGTAGGTATAAAATCAGCATTTTCTTATTATTTGTTTTAGCCATTGTCACCTTTATGGGCACCATCATGTATGTAGTAGAAAGTGGAGAAGAAGGTTTTACCAGTATACCGCAAAGTATTTATTGGGCCATTGTTACGGTTACCACCGTTGGATACGGAGATATGGTGCCACATACAGTATTAGGAAAAGTGATATCCTCATTTGCCATGATGCTTGGTTACGCCATCATAGCCGTTCCCACCGGAATAGTCACCGCAGGAGTACTAAAAGAAACCCACAAAACCAAGGTTTGCTCTCAATGTCACACCAGCATAGCTATGGATGCCAAATATTGTTCTAACTGCGGAAAGGTATGCGAATAAGGGAGATAGGTGTGTTGGGTTGGAATGCGTACCGTTATGGCTTTAACGGACAAGAAAAAGATGATGAGATATCTGGAGTAGGAAACTCAATGACTGCGGAGTTTTGGCAGTATGATACAAGGTTGGGAAGACGTTGGAATTTAGACCCCAAGCCGAATCCTTCGATTAGTTCATATGCTGCATTTGCGAATAATCCAATTATGTTTAATGACCCATTAGGGGATACTATAACTGATCCAAATGGTAACCTTCAAAATGAGGGTGATGGATATACGCAATCTGCAGATGGATTAACGCTTTCTGGTGATGGGTTACAAACAAAAGTTTGGGATCCAAGTGCTGATGTGGGAACTGGAGAGCTTGGAGGTTATGTTGATTTTAATGAGGAGCAACAGGCAGCTGTAAAAATAGAAGACCCTTTAAAAGAACAGGGACTTAATTTGCCAAATTTTGATATAAACAAGGCGGTAGAGACTTTGAATAATAATGCGTATCCGCATTATGTAAAGGGGAAATGTGGGTATTGTGCTAGAGCGGTTAGGATAGCTATAGCAGCTGGAGGTATAAATACGGATAAGCGCCCAGGTTCTGCAAAAGATTATGAGCCATACATGGATAACTGGGGGTTTCAACGAATTTCTCAAACTAATTATACTCCAGTTCTAGGGGATGTTAGAGTGATACAGTCTTATCCTGGGGGTAGTAGACACGGACATATTAATATGTACAACGGAACTAAATGGGTTTCTGATTTTGTTGAAAATGGGTTTTGGCCTGGTCCTGGTTATAGGAAACATGAGCCTAGTTTTACAATTTTTAGATGGCCTATTAATTCTGCTGTTCAGTAAATAGAATAAGAAAAGGTTATGAAATATAAGAGTTTTGTGTTAATTTTTATTTTTTCACTTGGGCTTAACCAGTGTAGTATAGCTCAATATAGTGAAGAAGATGCTTTAAAGATGATTAAGGGTTTTTACTACAATTATATTAGTGAAGTAGCTGGCGATAATCCTCCTTTTGTCATGGAGCAAAATTTAGACTTATTACGTAGAAAACATTGTACTGCTAGAATGTCTGAGTCATTGGGTATTATTGTTGAGAATACCGAAGCAGATGCTTTTTTAAAAGTTCAGGATGTGAGTATAGAGAGTCTTGAGACATTAAATGTTAAAAGGGATACTATTGGTTCGAATCAATATGTGATATCCTATTATGATGTTTATAGTCAAAAAGTGATATTAATTAAATTAGTAATTGTTAATAGTTCTAACGGTTTAAAGATTGATGAGATAGTTTCTTAGTATGGCACCTTGCGAAATAAAAGGTAAAGATGCCAGTTGATTATTTGTGATGGCAACTGGTTAAAGAATAGAGAAGCCTTCAATGTAAGTTGAGGGCTTTTTAGTAACTATTAAAAATAAGAGGAATCAAAATTTATGATTGGTTCTATTATCAACAAAAGTAACGAGTTCAATATTGGCTTGATTTATTTTGTAGATAAGTGATGCATTTTTATGAATGACACATTTTCTAA
>CAXBCR010000012.1:0-85609 GCA_963974475.1 uncultured Flavobacteriales bacterium | reverse complement strand
CAATATCAATTCAATGTTTTCAAGGGTTACATTCAGTAAAATTCCATTCTCAGGTATTTATCGGACAGTAATGATTTGTGATTAAATATTTATTGTATGTATCGATTCAAAATCATTTTAGTAATCATTTTATTTTTCACGGTTCAAGCAGGTTTTTCTCAAATCAATTTGGGTTTGAAAATCGGGGGGAATTATAATTTTAATGGCTTTGAATCTGACTCCCTAGATTTGTCATTTAATAATGCCGTTTCATTTCAAGGAGGTGGGTTGATTAGGTTGAAAATTAAAAAAGTGCACCTGCAAGTAGAAGGTCTTTTTACGCAACGCAAAGGAGAAGCACTTTATAACTCCGGTTCTTCTCGAATTAACTTTTATTCTTTTGATGTGCCATTAATTATTGGTTTTAAACTTATTGATTTAAAGGTGGTTAAATTGCGGTTAAATGCTGGGTTGATTCCTTCTTTTACCATGGCTCAATTTGGCGATTTGGATAAGAATAGTTACAATGATTCATTTTATTCTGCCACAGGGGGGGTATCCTTAGATATTCCATTATTCCTGTTTGATTTTCGTTACCAGGGGGCAATAGGAGATTATTACCAATTACAAAATGTAAATTCTACCACCACATTATCCAATAGTTTGGTTAGTTTTTCTGTGGCTTGGAAAATCATTTAAATCGTTCTTGGTTGTAACGTAAAAAGCTATTACCCATTTGAGATTGGTGTTTAATCCAATGACGAGAAGAGTTGATGGATTAATGGGAGTTGTTTGTATCCACTTCGTAAATAAAATCCATCAATCCTTTGAAGTAAATTTCTTGATCGTCATACATAGCTAAATGACTTCCGTTTGGACAATATAAATAATGACCGTCAGGAAATTCCTCTGACATCCATTTCATGTGTTTGGGGTCCATGGTATCGTATTCTGCCCCAATGACAAGTGTTGGCACTTTTATTTTTGAGAGGTCTGCTTTTCGGTCCCAATTTTTCAACACGGTTTCGCCTACCGATCCGAACTCACTTGGGCCTTGCATTTTTAGGTAGAAATTGCCATTCATTTTCGAAAATGAGCGCGTTACGGGTTCAGGCCATTGTGCTAGTGGCATTCTTAACACATGCTCAGTGTAATAATAAGTTTCTACCAGTTCAGTGTAACGCGGATTACCATAGTCTTGGGCAGCTTCCAAATTTTTAATCTCTTGCAAAACCGCTGGGTCTAATTTCGGACCTAAGACTTCATTTGCATATTTATTGTAGTCGGGTATTGATGCCATCATATTTGAAACAATTAATCCTTTCATGTTTTGTTGGTATTTTAAAGCGTATTCTATTGCTAAAATTCCGCCCCAAGATTGTCCGTACAAGTAAAAGTTGGATGTATCTAATCCCAACGCTATTCGCACCTGTTCTACTTCTTCCACATAATGATCAATGGTCCATAAAGAACTGTCATTTGGTTGGTCAGAATAATAAGATTCTAATTGATCATAGTAATAATACTCAATTTCAGCATTTGGAAAAAAGCTATCAAAAGCTTCTAAGTACTCATGCGTTGCACCAGGTCCGCCATGCAAGAGTAAAACTTTCATGGTAGGGTTATTCCCAATTCGTTTGGTCCAGACCTTAAATTCACCCACTGGTGTTTGTATTGGAATCATTTTTACACCGCCACTTAAAATATCTGTTCGGCCGGTGTTGTTATGGTAGCTAGATTTAGTAATAGGAGCTTGTTCTTTTTTGTTACAGTTACAGCTTTGAATTGCGAAAGCTAAGATGACAATGGCGAAAATGTTTTTCATGGTGTTGATTTTAGGAATGCTAAGATAGTATTTTCCATTCTTGCTGCTACAATGAGGGTTAAAAACCGTTGTGTATTGGCTTTTTGTAGCGGTTTTTTTGAGTTTTAACTAGCGGAATTAGTTGTGGGATTGTTGCTTTTGAGCTCAAATATGTATGAAATTGAGCTCAAACATTCGATATATTGAGCTCAATCAATTATGAAGTCACCTATCTTTCTAGCTTAATTGACTTACCAAATGAGAACAAAAACCCAAAAAAATATACTATTCTTGGATTCAAATCCAATAAAAACATAATATTATTAGGATTTGAGTGTCTTTGTGTGATTCGGTTTAGTGTTTATGATTTCAAGCTTACAATAAACTATTCCCACGCAGCTTTTGCTTTGTCTAGAATCTCGGTTTTATTCTTCAGTGTTTCCTCCTTAACTTCCTGGTTTGAAAAGAAAATTAGGTTTTCATTTTCATCAATTATCCAAACATTTGGGTCTCCGGGGGCTGTAAATCCAGTACTCACCGCAAATGCACAATACCCCCCAAATTGAGGTGCATATTGTGCTGGATTTTCTATAAAAGCATTCTTATTCGCTTCCGATAAAAAATGCCAATTAGCGCCATTCCATGAAGTAGTATATTCATTTAATCCTTCTTCTGCTTTTTGGTTGGAAAAATAATTTACTGGATCATATCCATTAATAGCAACATCATTCTGTGATTGGGTTACTTGATCGTGAATACCTAGTCCAATGGGAATAATCCCTTTTGAAATACCTAATCCGCCAATAATTATTACCACAGCAATAACTCCAATAAATACGTATTTAGCAATTTTCATAATAGAATAAATTTGATTTAATTAATGATAACATGAGAAGGGTAAGTTAATATTATTTGGTGAAACAACGGTTCTACGCCCAAGTATTGAATGCAAAAAAAAAATCCCCACCGAATTAACGATGAGGATTTCATATTTTATTATCACCTCAAGCAAAAGCTCACTGAGCGGAGCCGAAGTGAGCTTAGATTAAACTAAACCTTGAGCTAACATAGCATCGGCAACTTTTACGAAACCTGCGATGTTTGCACCTTTAACGTAATCAACAGAACCATCTGCGTTTGTTCCGTATTTCACACATGAAGCGTGAATGTCTTTCATGATATTGTGTAATTTGGTGTCTACTTCTTCAGCAGTCCAAGATAAACGCAATGAGTTTTGAGACATTTCTAATCCTGAAGTTGCTACACCACCTGCGTTTGACGCTTTACCTGGTGAGAACATAATGTTGTTAGAAGCAAACATGTGAACCGCTTCTGGAGTGGTAGGCATGTTAGCACCTTCGGCAACACCCATAACACCTGCAGCGATTAATTGTTTTGCATTGTCACCGTCTAACTCATTTTGAGTAGCACATGGCATAGCTAAGTCTAATTTAGAAATAACTTCCCAAGGACGTTTACCTGCAAAGAACTCAACGCCAAATTCGTCAGCGTATTCTTTGATACGACCACGTTTCACGTTTTTCAATTCCATTAAGAACGCTAGTTTAGTAGCATCAATTCCAGCTGGGTCATAAATACAACCTGAAGAATCTGAAGCAGAAACTGCTTTACCACCTAATTGCGTTAATTTTTCAATAGCGTATTGTGCTACGTTTCCTGAACCAGAAACAGCAACCACTTTACCATCCATTGATTTACCAGCTTTCAATAACATTTCGTTTAAGAAATAAACTGCTCCGTAACCTGTAGCTTCTGGACGAACCAATGATCCACCATATTCTAGAGCTTTACCGGTTAGAACACCAGTAAATTCGTTACGTAATCTTTTGTATTGACCAAACATGAAACCAATTTCACGTCCACCCACACCGATATCACCTGCAGGTACATCTGTGTCAGCACCAATGTGCTTAGATAATTCAGTCATTAAAGACTGGCAAAAACGCATTACTTCGTTGTCTGATTTTCCTTTTGGGTCAAAATCAGAACCACCTTTACCACCACCCATTGGAAGGGTAGTTAATGAGTTTTTAAATACTTGCTCGAATCCTAAGAATTTAAGGATTGATAAAGTTACAGATGGGTGAAAACGCATACCACCTTTATATGGGCCAATTGCAGAGTTAAACTGAACTCTATAACCACGGTTTATTTGAACGTTTCCTGCGTCATCTAACCAAGGAATACGAAATTGGAAAGCTCTTTCTGGCTCTACCATTCTCTCTAATAATTTTTTCCCTTGGTATTTAGGGTTTTCTTCAACAAATGGAATCACTGATTCCATCACTTCTTCAACTGCTTGAAGAAACTCTGTTTCATGTCCGTTTTTAACGGCAACTTGGCTCATGAATGCATCAATCTGAGCTTGGTATTTATTTGCTGACATTTTTGGTATATTAAAAATTTAGACCGCAAAATTAATCTTTTTACGGACTTGTATTTTATGATTTAAGTCTTGAATTAGAAAAGTATATGAAGATGGTTTTTTTCAAGAATTTTCTGTATGATGCTAGCAAACTTCACGGTAAATGGAGATAAAAAGAAATGTAAATTCTGGTAATTTGAGTCCAAAAATCGATTACCGGAGGCGTTTCAATTTCTTACAAATAGGTTTAAAACGTGTGTTTTGGAGAATTGTAAGAATGGCTAAACTAATTCTATAACTTTACCGGGAAGCTGACGGACCATACCGTTTAATTCTAAAGTGAGTAATGGAATAGAAGCTTGGCTTACGGTGATGCCAGCAGTTAGGCATAGTTCATCGAGGGGTAATTTTCGCGGTTCCTTTAATACAGAAATTAGCTTTTCTTCTTCTGGAGATAGCGATACAAATAACTGTTTTTGAATTTCCTTGGGCTTTGGTTTTTCTTGCCAATTCATTAAAAACTTAATGTCCGTAGCAGACTCTATTAAAGACGCTTTATTTTGACGGATTAAGAAATTACACCCTTCACTTTGTTTATCTCCTGGACGGCCTGGAATGGCAAATACATCACGCCCGTACCCAAAACCGAGCTCAGCGGTAATCATGGAACCACCTCTACGTTGAGATTCAATTACCAAAACGGCATCGGCCATTCCGGCTACAATTCGGTTACGTTTAGGAAAGTTCTCTCTGTCGGGTTTTGTACCACTTTTTAACTCACTTATTAAAGCCCCATTCCGTTCCATCTCATAGGCAGTACCTTTATGCTCTGCTGGATAAATCCGGTCGAGTCCATGTGCTAATACTCCAATGGTGGGTAAGTGGTTTTCCATGGCAGATTGATGCGCAATGATATCTATTCCAAATGCGAGTCCGCTAATAATAAGTACATTCTGGTTTGCTAATTCTTCAATGATCTGTTTAGTAATCCGTTTTCCTTGGGGAGTGGCTCTTCGGGTACCAACCACAGCCAAAATTTTAGGGTGATTAAAATCCACATTTCCCCTCACATAAAGTAGGGGAGGTGCATCCTCGCAAAACTTCAGTCTTCTAGGGTAATTTTCATCGTTAATGGTAAGTCCCTGTACATCATTTTTATCTAAAAACTCCAACTCTCTTTCTACTTCAATCCAGTTAGGGCCTGCGCAAATGGATTCAACCACTTTAGTAGGCCAATTTTTTGTTTCGGAGGAGGGTTCTTTAGGAACAGTTTCAAAAGCCAATTGTGCCGAGCCGTAATGCTGAATGAGCTTTCGAGCGGTAACATCGCCTACTCCATTCAATTGCATTAGTCCAATGATGTATTTTAAATCAGAGTTCAATATTTTGTTTTTTGAGTTAACCACTTAAAAACCAAATATACATTGATTCAAACAATAAGGTAAGTTTAAACTTGGTGATATTTTTAGCAAAATTAGCGATTAAATTATGGGGTTATTTAGAAAATCGAAGGGTGAAAAAATCAATTAAAAAGTATATGCCGGATTGTCTTTATTAAAAGTCTGCGAATTTACGGTTGGATTCTTTTCAAAGTAAACATATTCGTAACTGGCAAATAGCCCTTTTTCATCGTAGATCTTTACCACTGTAGGAATAAAATCATTATTGCGAATGATTAATTCAAATTTCGAGGCATATACCGTAGGTACTTTAATAATTTGCCCTTCATGAATATCATCAAAATCCGAAACGGATTCATTTAATTCTACAATTTTGAATTCCGGTACACCCAATTTATAACAGATATCGCGCATAGATTCGCCTTTTTGTATGGTGTAAGAGGTAAAACCGTAGTCGTTATTATTGATAATGAGTTTAGTTTCTGTATCCGATAGTTTAGTGATGGTAAGACGATCGCTAAGATTGCCTTTTTTGGCATATTGTTGCATACCAATCTTAATCATATCCACCAAATAAACTCCACCAGCATCAAGTATAGAAAGGTGCCTATTGTTGCGAATAGTAGAGCCCAATGGGTTTAGGTTTAGATTAAAATATGGAAATCCATTTGGCGATACAAGGGCATTATTATGGTTTTCTCCTTCAATATACATTACCTCGTAGGTTAATGAGCCCTTGTCATCAAAGCTTCTAAAAAACAGTTTTTTAGGATGGTATTGTATCGTTCCAAAAGCAGTACTTACAAGCATTTTATCGTGGTTACGCTCTGTAGATATGAGTTCGAATTTAGCAGTTTTAAGGGATTCAATAGCGGTAAACATGTGTAGAATTGCATTTTCACAACTCATATTTGCCACCGATTCCACCTGTTTTTGCGCAGAAAGGCTAAAAACCACTCCAAAAAAGAATACCAAAAGAATACCGAAACGTTTCATTTGTTCAAATCTTAACACTCTAAATTCAACGGCTGCAAAAGTAAAATTTTCTGGATACCATTTGGGGTCAATGTTTGGATAGCATTTAAAATATGTTACTTTCGTTTTGTGAATATTATGAACATAGCTAATGTCGTTTCAGACTTGTTGCAATTCAATGAATGTGTGACTATTCCTGAGTTTGGTGCTTTTGTGGTAAATCCCGCTAGTGCTCAAATAGATATGTCTAAAAACAAATTCACACCTCCTGGTAAAAAGTTGAGCTTTAATAAAAACATTACAAATAATGATGGGTTATTGGCGAGTGCTATAGCCGAAAATGAAGGGATTTCCTATGAGGATGCTGTTCATTATATCAAGGCTTTTGTAGCGCAACTTAAAGAGGATTTGAAATCCAAAGAAATTTTTGAGCTTCATTCCGTAGGTACTTTTTATTATTCGCATGATAAATTATTGCGTTTTGAACCGGAGAATCAGGAAGGGTTTGGTGGTTTTGGTCTGGAGGTTTTTCATTTAGCTCCTCTTTCGGCAAATAGTGGTGAGGGTAAGGAAGCCGTGGTAATGCATCCAGCAATTGTGCCAACCGCAACTCAATATGTTAATAAAACCGGTACTTGGGGAAAAGTAGGCTGG
Organism: uncultured Flavobacteriales bacterium; assembly: GCA_963974475.1. Taxonomy (GTDB): domain Bacteria; phylum Bacteroidota; class Bacteroidia; order Flavobacteriales_G; family Salibacteraceae; genus CAJXZP01. Next base: position 78,411 of record CAXBCR010000012.1, on the reverse strand, counting down.
GGATTAGCGGTAATTCCTTTACTAGCTTATTTGGTTTGGGTACCTACTCAATCAGGAGTATTGAACCAAAATAGAAACTTTCAGCTTTCAAATTTGAATCCGTTTAAATCTACTCCATGTGAAGAATATGTGGCTAGGCAAGTAGGATTGAGTGAAATAGATTTGGCTGACAACAAATTGTTGTACTCTGATTTTGATGAAAGTACCTACCAGTTTTCGGTGGCAGAAACTACCAATGTGGTGATGGAAACTCCTAAGGAGGTTGCGGTAAAAATGCGCTACCAAATTATTGGAGGATGTTTTAGTGATAAAGCCAATGCCGCCCGCTTAGTTTCTAGATTACAAAATCAAGGATACGAGGCTAAAATTTTTGATAAAAAAGGAAGATTATACCGTGTTACATATGGTGGATTTGCAAGTCAAAAAGAAGCTAGAAAAGCATTGAAAGAAGTGAAACGAAACGCCAATGCTTCAGCTTGGTTGTATCGAATGAAAAAATAACCTCTTGGTTTACATTCAGTCGGGCTAATCGCCTAGTCTCAAATACCAGTTTAAATAAAAAAAATCGCGTACCACCCGAAAGTAACACGCGATTAAAACAACTAATTTTTGTTTAGTGAATGGAGATATCTAAATCGCCATAGCTCATTTTCACCTTTACCTTGGATTGCGAGGAGCCTTCAAACATTTTGCCGTTATAGGTATCTGTATTCCCGCTTCCGTCCACTTGTTTTATGGTGCCGCTTGGAATGTTAATATCTCCAAAACTCGCTTTGCTCTCTAGCGTAAAGTTACTTCCGGATTGAAAAGCGAGGTCCACATCTCCAAAAGAAGCATCCACGATGACGGTCTCAAAATCTTTGGAGATAAAGTCGATGTCCACATCTCCGTATTGGGTATCTAAATCGAGCGAAGAAATAACGCCTTCCACATCTACATCACCAAACCGGGTATGAATTGTAAGTTCTACGATGGTACCTAGTTCCACATCTCCATAGGCATTCGTAAGGCTCATTCTACCCACCTCGCCAACGGTTACCGCTCCATATTGATTGTCCATATTTAGCAACTTGGCACGCTTAATAGTTGCGGCAGAATACCGAGTGGTGTAATCTAGGTATTGGGCGTATTTCACTTTTCCACTTCCAAACTTAACGGTAATATTATTTTCTTGACTGTTTAAACTTCCTATATCTAATGACCCATAAGCCACGTATAATTTTGAATTTCCGTTGAGTTCATTTAGGTATAAACTTCCGAATTTATTGGTAATATCAACGTTGCCTGAAACGGGCATCGTAATGGTATAATCAATGGCCAACTCTTTAAAGTTTGCGTTCTTCACAATAGTTGTGATGGCCGAGACATTGGAGGCGTTACCCTCCAATTCAATTTCAATTTTATCTAATAATTTTTGTGCTTTTTCTTGATTTTTGGCTTCCACCTTCACCGTCACATCAATGATAATATGGTCGGTTTCGCTGGTTACAATTTTTACGAATCCAAATTTATTTTCTACGGTCAATACCACATCCGAGTTCACTTTAAAGGACTCGTGGTATTGTTTTTTGTACTCTTCAAGGCCTCCAGCAAAAACCTGCAAACCGAAAAATAGGACACTGAATAAGGCTGCAATTGTTTTATGCTTGAATTTCATCATGGTGTTTTTGTTTAATTGTATTTGACTTTTTTAAATGTGCTAATAATCGTTCGAGTACGGATAAACGCATGCGGTAATTATCCACCATCGCATTGATGATTTGAGCATTATTTTGGTTTATCTCTAATTCTTCTTTTAAATCAATGTATTGTAATTCGAGTTTCTCTAATTCCAATAAAATGTGTTTGGTGTCGGCATTATTGGTGTTGGAAAATGCGAGTACTTCCTTCTTTTTTAAATCCACTTGTTCGGTAAAGAAAAATTCGGCCTCTTTTAATTCATCTGAGTCTATTGGAGACGCATTGCCAATGGTGGCAAATTCTTGTGCCCCTTGCATTTTACCCAAGTTAAAAATCATCCATCCGATACCTAAAACTAAGACTAAAATGGCCGCAATTTTCATCAACATCGGTAGGCTGCTATTTTGTTGTTGCTGTGAATCCGCATTCATAGCTGTGTGTGCATGTTGTTCTTGTAACGCTTTAAATCGGTCAAAATGGCCCGGCTTTGGAGTCGTGTCAAATTGCGCTTCATTATCTGCGATGAACTGTTTTAATTTATCCGACATACGTTGTGTTTTTAATCAATTCTATTAATTTCTTTTTGGCTCTTAAATATTGCGACCTTGAAGTGGAACTCGAAATCTGTAAGACTTCACCAATTTCTTCATGATCATAACCTTCAAACAAATACAAACTCAAAATGGTTCGGTACCCTTCTGGAAGTTGAGTCATGGCCGCTTTTACTTGGCCTACGTTGTAATCCGGCTCCGTAATCTCTTCATCTTCCGGCTCTGCAACTTGCATCTCCTCCATGCTTACCGTGTCTAGTTTTTTCTTCGCTAGATGGTCTAAACATTCGTTAATCACAACTCTTTTAAGCCAAGCACCAAAACTTGATTTTTGATGCCATTTGTCCATTTTAGTAAATGCGGTCATAAAACCATTTTGCATTAACTCTTCGGCAAGCATTGTATCTTTAACGATACGAGATGCCGTGGTGTGCATGGCTTTGTAATACAACTCATATAGCCTAAATTGAGCAGAACTATCGCCTTTCCCAGCGTTAATAGCCAATTCGTTGTGTATATGATAGTATGTTGTAGCCAATCTAATCTTTTTAAAAGAAGGGATAAAGTTACAATATCCCTTCTTTGTGCTTTAAACTAATGTCCTATTTTCAGTTTACAATTTAATAGACGGGTTTAAAAATGGAGGTGTTGCATCTATTGGGTTATTATTAAAAATAGGGCATAAAAAAAGGCGTTACCACGGTAACGCCTTTCAATTCTGTGAGCAATGGAATGCTTACAAGTAATGTTTCAATAAATTAGAGTTAGCTTTTTTACGTAAGCTACGTAAAGCTTTTTCTCTAATTTGACGAATACGCTCACGCGTTAATCCTAATTGATTTGCAATTTCTTCTAAAGTCATTGGTGCTTTTCCATTTAAGCCAAAAGACAAACGAACCACGTCTGCTTCTCTAGCTTTTAAGGATACCAATACTCTTTCAATATCTCTACACAATGATTCTCTCATTAAACCACTCATTGGGTTTTCTGATTGACCATTACTCAAAACGTTTAGTAAACTATTTTCTTCTCCATCAATTAATGGAGCATCTACAGATACTTGTTTTTGAGAGTAGGTAAATAAATCGGCTACACTATCAGAAGAAGTTTCTAATAACTCAGAAATTTCTTGATTTGATGGGGCGCGTTCGTGTTCTTGTTCTAATTTAGAAAACGCATGAGCAATTTTTTGAATCGCACTCACTTTGTTTAATGGTAATCTTACTACTCTTGAATTTTCTGCAATGGCTTGCATGATGCTTTGACGAATCCACCAAACGGCATAAGAGATGAATTTGAAACCTTTGGTTTCATCAAATCTCTTAGCGGCTGTGATAAGCCCTATGTTTCCTTCTGCAATTAAATCCTCAAGTGTTAAACCATGCCCTTGATATTGCTTCGCCACCGAAATAACGAACCTTAAGTTGGCATTTACCAATTTGTTTAGAGCAACTTTGTCACCTTGTTTAATTCTTACCGCTAATGATACTTCTTCTTCCGGGGTAACCATCCCTTCTTTGGAAACATCACTTAGGTATTTATCAATAGACTTAGAATCTCTATTGGTGAGCTGCTTGGTAATTTTTAGTTGACGCATATATAATCAGGTATGTTTAGTATTATCTCAATCTGAAACAGAGTGTGATAATACAACAAATTATTAAATCTACAAAATCCATTTCTAAATGGGGGCGCAAATGTACTACGTTTTTTGGCTCGTGTAAAGCCCTAAAACAAATTTCTTAAGGTAATACGTGTGTTTTTAGGAAAAGGTATGTTTGGTTGCGATTAGAAAAGTATTGTGATTATTTTTTTGATGGTAATGAATTAAAATTCAATGTATTGGATAACTGTTAAAAAAATGAAACAGGAATTACATTGGTTCAATTATGCTAAGCTAATAGTAAATTACAGCCTCTAATATCAGTATGATCAAATCTTCCGAGGATTTCGAACGTGTTTTCAGCGCGTTTTTTTCCCAAATCTTGGGTAGCGATAAACGAGCATGAGTAAAAATTAGATAAATCTATCACGTTAATTCCTCCGGTTTGCCCTTCGTTTAGGAGCGTTAATGGATCGGTAGCGTCACGAATCAAAATTTTCATCCATGGTGGGGTTTCAAAAATTCCGTTTCCTTTGGAATAGCCTTGTGATAAAAGTTCGGTCATTCCGTATTCTGAATGAATTTTGGATACGCCAAAACCATTTTTTAAAACTTCATGTAGTTCTTCCTTCACCATTTCACGTCTTCTTCCTTTCATTCCCCCTGTTTCCATGACGATGGTGTGCTTCAATTGGAAGTCGTTTTGTTCTATTAAATCTAATAACGCGTAACTCACGCCCAACAAAATGGTCTTCTTGCCTTGTTGGTCTAATTGCTTGAGTTGGGCTACCAATTCAGTATAATTATCCAAATAGAAGCCACTTTTGGGGTTATTGGTTCGTTTTATTAAATCGTCTACCATATACACCAAAGACGATTCGCCTTGTTCTAGGTAGGAAGGAAGAAGGGCCAAAATGGTGTAGTCGGTAATAGGTCCATAAAACCATTCAAACCCTATTTGAAAAGATTTTTCATACACCTCCAAATCGTGAATATAGTGCTGGCTACGCTCCATTCCGGTCGTGCCACTACTTTTAAAAGTGGTTTGAATTTCCGCATTTTTCACGGTAACCCGATGGGTTTTAAATACCGAAATAGGCAAAAATGGAATGTCGGTGACACATTTAACGGATGTTGGTTTGTCTCCCAACAAATCCACAAATTCACGATAAATGGGTACTTGTTTATATTGAAATTGAAAGGTTTCGAGCGCTTGCGTTTCAAACTCTTGGGGAGTACGAATTTTTAATGCTTGATGGTGATACTTTTTCAACACGAATGACGTTTGTGACCTAATTCAATAATCCATACATTTGTCAACGCATGAAACAGGGTTCAAAAATAGTATTTATCGCACTTCTACTCGGAGTTTTTATCACTTCGTGTACGAAAAAGGGATGCGATGAACCCATTCCGCAATTGAATTTCTTATCGTTTACATTGGTTTCGGTTGATTCATCCGATTATAAATTGACGTATTCTTTTTCCGATTGTGATGGAGACATAGGAATGGCTCCCGATGCCAAGATAACGGATGAGAATGGCGAAGTGCAAACCAATAATATGTTGATGACCCCATATTATATGCAAAATGGCGTTTGGGTAGAACGTACTTATTTGCCTGGTGAACCCGGATTAGATAATAAAATACCGGTAATAAGTAATAGTAATGTTAACCCAGCGATCGATGGAGAGTTTGACCGAAAAATTAATTTGGTAGGAACTGGATTAGCAGGATACGACACGTTGATGTTTAAATGTAAGATTTTAGACAACGCAGGGCATTACAGTGAAGAGGTGGAAACCCCAGGTTTTATTATTAATTAAACAGGAAACACCACCGAATTTCTTTCGGTTTCAGATAGCGTAATCTGCAATTCTAAATGTGCAGGAAGCTTTTCTTTAATGAGTGCGTAGCATACAATTACAATATTTTCGGCCGTAGGAATTAAGTTTTCAAACTCAGGCACATCCATGTTTAGATTTTTATGATCCAACTTAACCGTTACTTGATTTTTGATAATATCTTTCAATATTTTCATGTCGATCACGTATCCCGTTTCGGGGTCTACTTCTCCGGTTACGGCTACTTCTAAATTGTAGTTGTGTCCATGAAAATTGGGGTTATTACATAAGCCAAAAATTTCATTGTTTTTTTGCGCATCCCATTTTGGGTTAAATAAACGATGAGCCGCGTTGAAATGTGCTTTTCTTTTTACTTGAACTCTCATTTTTGCGTGGTTTTAAGATGGTTTTCAACTTCTTTTAATGCAATCTGTAACCAAATGGTATAGCTATCTGGAAAAGCCTTTATTTCTTCATTTAACTGCGCTATTGAAATGTACTTCCAATCTGCAACCTCCTCGGGATTCATGTTGGGTTCACCTTCAAAATGACCAAACAACACATGGTCAAATTCATGTTCGGTGAGTCCATTTCCAAAGGCTTTTTTATACGTGAAATTAAAAACTTCTGTGAGCGGAACATCAAATCCCATTTCTTCCATTAATCTACGGTGTGCAGCTTCTAAAGTAGATTCGCCATCGCGTTGGTGACTGCAACAGGTATTTGCCCATTCTCCGGCAGAATGATATTTTGTTAATGCACGTTGTTGAATAAGCAATTCGCCTTTGGAATTAAAAATGAAAATTGAAAATGCACGATGTAACAGTGCTTTTTCATGGGCTTCCATTTTCTCCATTAACCCTATTTGGTTGTCGTTTTTATCAACTAAAATTACCTGTTCCTTCATCTAATGTTTTCGTGCTATGGGCTACAAAAAAACGTTTTTTTTATCGGGTAGCCCTATTCGTATTCTGATTTTGTTTGAGGTTCAGCTAGATTTGCTTAAATCAAATAGTAATTTAAACCAATAGCAGCCATGAATGCGATAAAAAGCAGGTCACTAAGCCACCATTTTTTGGTTTCTAAATGAAAGGAAGTAAAAAGAATGGAAATAGGAATGATGATAACGGCCAACAGCGCACTCTCATTGGCGGTGATAAACCCACTGAGTGCGATAGATATGAGTAGAAAAATAAATAGAATATGATATGTTTTTCGAATTTTTATTATGGATCGATTTCCCGTTTTTATAAACGATAGCGATTGAAATATGGTGGTGAAAAGAAGAATGCCAATGGCATAGATGGAACGATAAGTATAGAAATGAAAAAAACCTGCTGATTGATTCCAGATTTCAAAAAAGTAGGGAGATTCTATTTGAAGTGAAAAAATAGTAACATCAAAAAATATCCAAGGTGTCGCAACTCCAATTATTGCGATGGCAAGATGTCTCCATTGCATGTTATTTAGATACAACAAGCTAAGAATTAGTAATATGAGATAGATAATGGATGGAAAATAAATAATAGACGAAAGCCCAATAAGAAATGCGGCATTGAATACCGAAGGCAGGTGAACCGCTGTTTTGGATTGAGTAAGAATAATGTTGAGACTAAATAACGTAATGGGTAACGAAATTACAAAAGGCGTGAGCACCAAGTTTTCTGGATAAAAGGACGAAAAGAGACCGAAAATTAAAAATAGTAAATAATGAATTCCTTTAAAGATATTAATGTTTTGTCCAATAGAGTTAAGAAAGAATCCGGATAATATTACGATTAGTGTAGCGGTAAAATGCGAAAGTAGCGGGCTAAAACCGGTTAAGAAATGGGTGAAAAGACTTGCTATTCCTGTGGTTTGAATTTCAAAACTGGAATTATAAAAGACGATATATAGTCCTAAACGGACTAAAATAAGTAGGAGGGTGATTAAAATCCAAGATAATGGTTGACTTGTTTTAAAAATTCGTAGCAACATATCGATTTAATTATAAATTTGCTGAAATTAAAATTTGAGATATGAATTCAACGGAATTTTGGACAGGAGTAGGACAGTTTTTTACTGATTCTTTTGGCATTTTAAGAGCTGGTGGAAATTTTGTGAACTGGATTTTCATTGTTACTATTGCTACAGCATTATTAATTTGGTTGTTTAAACAAGCGAAATATAACGCAGTTGAAATGAAAGAAGACGGCAAATTAAAATAAGCCGTTCTTCCTTTTCTTTTCAATTACTTTAAATCAAACCCTATATCGGTTCGGTAATTTACTTTATCGAACCTAATTTTTTCTACGTTTTTGTATGCAGATGCTAAAGCTCCTTTTTGAGAATTAGCCATTCCGGTTACTGCAAAAACTCTTCCTCCATTAGTGACTACATTTTCGTTTTCTGATTTTGTGCCAGAATGAAAAACCAGTGCATCGGTACTATTGAGTCCTGAAACGACCTTTCCTTTTTCATAGTCTTCTGGATATCCTCCTGAAACTAGTACAACGGTTGCTGCGGTTCTTTCATCAATTTCAAAATGTTTTTCAGCAAGAGTTTCATTGGCCACCCCTTCAAATAAATCCATTAAGTCAGATTTTATTCTAGGTATCACGGCTTCCGTTTCTGGGTCACCCATTCGCACATTGTATTCCACTACTTGGGGCTCTCCGTTTTGGTTCATTAAACCAATAAAAATGAATCCTTTGTAATCAAATCCTTCTTTTCGAAGTCCGTTAATGGTTGGTTTTACTACCAATTCTTCTACTTTTTCGAGAAACCCGTCATGTGAAAAAGGAACGGGAGAAATAGCACCCATGCCACCCGTGTTTAATCCTTTATCGCCTTCATTAATTCTTTTATAATCTTTGGCTTCAGGTAAAATTTTGTATGATTTTCCATCGGTAAGTACAAAAACAGAAAGTTCAATGCCTGTTAAAAACTCTTCAATAACAACGGTTTCACTTGCAGCGCCAAATTTAGCGTTAGCTAGCATGGCTTCTAATTCTAGTTTTGCGATGCTTAGGTGTTCTAAAATAAGAACGCCTTTTCCAGCAGCTAATCCATCGGCTTTAAGCACGTAAGGAGGGTTTAAACTTTCTAAGAATTTATAACCTTCTTCAATATTGTCATTGGTAAACGAAGCATAACGAGCGGTAGGAATGTTATGTCGCATCATGAATTCTTTCGAATATTCTTTGCTGCCTTCTAGTTTGGCTCCCATGGCATTGGGGCCAATAACGGCCACATTGGAAATTTCAGAATCCGATTCAAAAAAATCGCGTATACCATTTACCAAAGGGTCTTCCGGGCCTACCACCACCATTTTGATGTGGTTTTGCAACACTGCTTTCTTGATTCCTTCAAAATCATTCACGCCTATTTGTAAGTTGGTTCCCACTTGCGCAGTACCCGCATTACCCGGTGCAATAAATAATTTATCTACCTTATCACTTTGTGAGAGTTTCCATGCAAAAGCATGCTCTCGTCCTCCTGATCCTATTACCAATACATTCATAATCCCCTCCGTTTTTTTACCGATTACAAATTAAGGAAAAGTAAGGGTAAATGATCGCGTTCGGAGGAATTTAGTTTTTGGTTTTTTCCATAAAAAAAGGCGCCCAATTTGGAAGCCTTTTTGAAAATTGCAATTTTTTTACTTTACGTAGAATGCGTAACTACCTCCAGAATGAAACCGATCATCCGGCTTTTCTAAAACCCATGTGTTGAAATGTTCATCTGGACTTTGAGAAAGCATACTAATGTTATTGTCATTTCCATTGTTTAAAGCAACATGAAAATAACTTTCCATATCATCACATTTACCTGGAAATGCGATTCCTGGTGATAATGGCCCGTGTGCGCACATAAATAAACCTGTGTCTTCAGGAATAATTTTATATGTAAGAGAATATGTGCTTTGGGTATAATCATATTTTCCCTTGAGAGAATAAGCATTGAGACCTTGATAATAATCGTAATAAAAATCGCTTGAACTGTCATTAAGAACATTAAAATTTAGAATGGCAGTATAGCTTGTAGGTGAAACAGAAATCTTCCAAACTTTAAAATTGGAAGGAAGTGTTAATTTTGATAAATCATATTTCTTATCTGTTTTTGCTTCATAAACTTGGTCATTAAACTCGGAGATAATGGTAATGGTATCCCCGATATTAAAAGTATCTAATGCGGGGAATAAAGTGGAAGAAACTTCAAATTGGTAGCTAGCACCGGTTATTTGACATTCTTTATTGCACCCAGTTAGCGATAACATTGAAAAAATGATAAGTATGTATTTCATCTTAATAACTATTAAATAGATTGTTTATATCACTAGTCGTGTTGTTCCCCAAGGAGTTAGTGATTAGGTAGTTCTTATAGTCATTTATTGAATTGGTATTGGAGTTTAAGGCCTGAAACATGGTGTTAATTGTAATTCCTGAAACATTGTCGGAAATGGAATTAGTTGGAGCCCAAGGGTCGACTTGATTGTAAGAAATACTTGGTTCGCCAATATCAGTCAAATCATGATGAAGACCAATTGGTATATGATTTGGGGTTTCGTTCCAAGTATGTTCTGAAAAATCCTCCCAATCATAAAATGAGTTAGGCCCAAAACTGTTATCAGAGCCGTAAGTTCTATGCGTATAAGTCATGCCACCTAAATAATCTGCCCAAGACTCGCATAATTCTAATTTATCTCGGTCTTGTGTGTTTTCATCTCCATGACCCCCTGCCTTTATTGTTTCATCCACTAGGCCTACCCAGTAGGCATAGCCAACTTGGGAATAATGAGAGGTGTGTGTGAGCTCATGATAAGCTAAGCTTTTTTGGACATCAGATTCAGGAAAGTCAATACCAATATATACATCTGGTAAATAAATTACAGTGGCTGTAGCTCCAATTGCACCTATCATATAGCTAAAGGGTCCCATGAAGTATGTTGAATAGGTGAGGGTTGTGCCTAAAAGTCCTCCTAAATAATATTGAGTATTCATTAAAGCATATCCACCCGTATGATTTCTACCTACATAAATATCCAAACCATCAGGAGGAGTGTTAATACCATCAGCTGTTGCAAAATCATGAAATTCATGTAAGGCATTATTAACGGTAGCTGCACCCCAATATACATGTTCGGCAGAGCCTTTATTACTCCACATCCAATATTTCGTTGTAATGTTATTAAAATGGGGTCCAGAGATCATACCAACGTAATCTTTAACTGAAGTTATCCATTGCCAAGAAGCAGCAAACTTATTTTGTGTGCCTCTTATTCTGCATCTATTGTTCTTAAATTTCACCCACATCCAAGCTTTACCAAAGTATTTTTCATTTATCTTCCAGCAACCATAGTCATTGGTCCATCTAGAGTCTTGTGTAAACCAAGTATCTTTCATAATTACTTTAACTCTTCTAAGTGCTTGAAACCCTAGCTGAGTATCTTCAACAAGAATTTTTCCTCCGGGTTGTCTTGGTTCACCACTAGTAGAACACTCATTTGTTGGTGGAGGGGGTAAGGCTTCGCAGTGCCATTCCCATTGAGGAGCTCCTCCGGGGTTTGTGTTTACTAAAACAGCCATTGCGCTTGGTCCACAGTCTGGCATGGTAGGAACCATTCCTATTGGATCATCAGATAAATCGATAATAGTCATTCCAGTATTAGCAGGAAGGTAATCTTCAATTCCAGCTAAATTATCGGTTAAAGAAAAACACTCGGTAATTAATAGCGGGTCATTTTTGGTAAGGTATAACTCATCAATAACTTCATATTGAACTGCTGGAAATTCAAAATTTGGTTCTACCACTGTATAAAGAGTAGGGTATGAGCCTTCAACAATGTCTTGGTAGTAATCACCCATGGTTATTACTTCATACTCTAGTGGATAATCATAAAACTCAGCATCTGTTTGCTCAAGTTTTAGAATGTCATCCATACTGCTGGGTGTAAACTTCACATAAAGATGGGTGGTTTGAATACTTGTAGTAGGATTAGTGTAAATGTTACTTTGAGCTTGTTGGACTACGCTAATTTCAAAGGGATTTTGTCTGAGGGCACCCAGAACAGTTTTTACAGGATCCCCGTTTGCACGAGAAGCTCCTGAGTTTTGATCAGTGACATTAAAAACTACACCATTTATTTGGCTAGTTGGTTGGTTGGTTGGTTCATCAGTTATCAATTCTTTTGTACATGAATTTAAAAAGAGAATGGATGAAAATAAGTAAAATAGTAATTTAAAGTTATTCATTTTGCTTGAATTTAATAAATGAACTCTTGTATTAAGAAGAGGGCGGCATTATTGCCATTAAATGAATGAGTTTATATTTTTTAGAATTTTTTTTGCATCTTATCGTAGGTCATTAATTTTTAATCTGCTCTAAAAATATAAATAATTTTGGAATAAAAAAAGGCTCCCAATTTGGAAGCCTTTTGATTATTTGTATAAATGAAAAGATTACGCTTTGGTAAAATCCCATTCTTCTAAGAAAGCGGTAGTGAATACCCCTTTTCTAAACTGTTCGTTTTTCATTAATTTTTGATGGAATGGAATGGTGGTTTTTACGCCTTCAATCACAAACTCATCTAATGCACGTTCCATTTTTTCAATGGCTTCTTCGCGTGTTTGCGCAACGGCTATTAATTTAGCTACCATTGAATCGTAATATGGAGGAATGGTATATCCTGCATAAACGTGGGTGTCTAATCTAATTCCGTGTCCTCCCGGTGCGTGGTATGATGTAATCTTACCAGGACTTGGGCGGAAATTAGCGTAAGGATCCTCTGCATTAATACGGCATTCGATAGCGTGCATTTGCGGGTAATAATTTTTACCTGAAATAGGCTCGCCTGCGGCCAATTTAATTTGTTCTTTGATTAAATCATGTTGCACTACTTCTTCGGTAATGGTATGCTCTACTTGAATTCGAGTATTCATTTCCATAAAGTAAAAATCATGGTTTTTATCTACCAAAAACTCAACCGTTCCAACGCCTTCATATCCAATAGATTCTGCGGCTTTTACGGCTGCTTTCCCCATTTTTTCACGCAATTTAGCATTGATAAATGGCGAAGGAGTTTCTTCTACTAGTTTTTGATGACGTCTTTGAATGGAGCAATCTCTTTCTGATAAGTGACATGCTTTTCCAAAACGGTCTCCCGCAATTTGAATTTCAATATGGTGCGGTTCTTCAATGAATTTTTCCAAATACATTCCGTCATTACCAAAATTAATCATGGCTTCCGACATCGCAGCATCAAGCGCAGACTCAATATCTTCCTCTTTCCATACCAATCGCATTCCTTTACCACCACCACCAGCTGTAGCTTTTAGTATAACGGGGTAACCTGCTTTTTCGGCCTCTTTTTTAGCGTCAGCTGCGTTTTTAAGCAAACCTTTCGAGCCAGGAATACACGGTACGCCTGCTTTAATCATGGTTGCTTTTGCATTGGCTTTATCGCCCATTCCATCAATCATGTCGCTTGAAGCGCCAATGAATTTAATGTTATGTTCTTCGCAAATTTTAGAAAATTTAGAATTTTCTGATAAGAATCCGTAACCTGGATGAATAGCATCAGCATTGGTGATTTCACACGCTGCCATGATATTCGGAATTTTTAAATAGGACTCTGCACTACTTGCTGGACCGATACATACGGCTTCATCTGCAAAACGAACATGTAAACTTTCGGCATCTGCAGTAGAATATACGGCTACCGTTTTTATGCCCATTTCCTTACATGTACGGATAATTCTAAGGGCGATCTCGCCTCTATTGGCAATAAGAATTTTATTAAACATATTGCTTTTTTCTTTATCCGATTTACCTAATCCAAACATAGATTTAGATTTAAAGGTGAATAATTAGGATGGATCAACTAAAAATAATGGTTGGTCGTACTCCACAGGAGTAGCATCATCCACAAGAATTTTAACGATTTTACCAGAAACTTCTGATTCAATTTCATTGAACAATTTCATGGCTTCGATAATACAAGTTACCGACCCTTCTTTAATGCTGTCGCCTACCTCAACAAAAGTCGGTTTGCCCGGTCCTGCTGCACGATAAAAGGTTCCAATCATTGGAGATTTAACGGTAATATAGTTGTTTGTTTCTTCTTTTTTGGGAGCTGCAGGTGCAGGAGCCGCTTCAGGAGCTGCTGCCACAGGTGCGGGAGCGGCCATTGGCGCTTGCATGGCTTGCATCATTGGCATTTGAGCTTGTATTATTTGAGGCTCAGCTGCTTTTTGGTTTTTATCGGATTTAATTGTGATTTTAAAATCTTCTGTTTCCAATTCTACTTCCGATACTCCTTGTTTCGAAACGAACTTGATTAATGCTTGGATTTTATCTATATCCATAATCTAAAGTTTTAATTTTCAATTTATAAAACGAACCGATAAAAGTAGAGATTTAAGTTTATCTACCAATCGCAAATTCGTAATTTTTTAGTGTCTGTTTTTATTTAGGATCGTAGGCCCATTTCAAGTATATTGAACCCCAAGTAAACCCACCGCCAAAGGCAGCTAAAATAAGGTTATCGCCTTTTTTAAGTTTGGATTCCCATTCCCATAAACATAATGGGATGGTTCCAGATGTTGTATTCCCATACTTTTGAATGTTTATCATCACCTTGTCTGGCGAAACTTCCATTCTTCTACGAGTGGCTTCAATAATTCTTAAATTGGCTTGATGAGGTACTAAATACGCTACATCGTCTGGAGATAAATTATTTCTATCCATAATGGCGCGAGATACATCTGCCATTTTAGATACCGCCCATTTAAATACCGGTTGACCTTCTTGGTATACGTAATGTAATCCAGCTTCTACGGTTGCGTGTGTAGGAGGATTAGCTGATCCACCAGCTTTTTGATGAAGATGTTTCCATCCAGCACCGTCACTTTCCAAAATGGTATCTTGAATTCCGTACCCATCGGTATTTGGTTCGAGCATTAAAGCACCTCCCCCATCACCAAAAATGACACAGGTGGTCCGGTCGGTATAATCTACGATAGATGACATTTTATCAAATCCACATACAATTACTTTTTTGTACTTACCGGTTTCAATAAATTTAGAAGCGGTAGCCAAAGAATAAAGTAATCCTGAACAAGCAGCATTAATATCATATCCAAATCCGCTAGTGATACCTGCTTTGTGCATGGTTAAATTTGCGGCTGCCGGAAAAATCATGTCTGAAGTAACTGTTGCAAATATTAACAAGTCAACTTCATCGGGTTTAGTATTGGTCTTTTTCATAAGCTCAATAACAGCAGGAGCTGCCATGTCGCTAGGACCTAAGTTTTCACCCTTTAGTATGTGTCTTTCTTCAATTCCTGTTCTGGAAACAATCCATTCACTGTTGGTGTCAACCATTGTCTCCAACTCTTTGTTAGTGAGGACATAGTCTGGTACAAAACCTTGTACACCTGTAATTGCTGCAGTAATCTTACTCATTGTAAAGATGTTTTAGTGCCTGTTTTACGGACATAATGTGGGGCGAAAGTATTTAAAACACCCTAAGTAAAAAATGTTTTAGTGTCATATTGCCCCATGACTTCTGTTGAAAACATTTGTTTAGTAGGTACGCATACTGTTTCTAGTAGGTACAAACAAAAAAAGACCAACAAAAAATGCTGGTCTTCCAAATAATTTTTTTTTGAAGAATTATGCCATGGTTTCTTTTTCCATTACTACTTTTCCTTTGTAGTAAAGTTTTCCTTCAAACCAGTGTGCACGGTGAAATAAATGCGGTTGGCCTGTAGTTGAATCGATAGCGATTGTAGGCATTTCTGCATTAATGTGAGTTCTTCTCTTGTCTCTTCTTGTTTTGGAAATTTTCCGTTTAGGATGTGCCATAATATCTCGTTTTAATCTTTAATTCTTACTTTAATTCTTTCAATTTGTCCCACATATTGGAAGTTTCATTGTCTTCTTGCTGTTCTTCAACATCGGGATATAGTCTATTTATTACTTCTTGATTACATTCATCTTCGTTATGCACTTTCCGTAATGGAAAGTTTAAAGCGATAAACTCATATATGTAAGGAGCAACATCTAGTTGATATGCTTCATAGCCTAGTACAAGAAGCTCATCGTTTTCGGTACTGGTAGTTTCTCCAAATTTAACCAACAATTCTCTTTCTCCTTCTAAGTGAATTTGCAACGGATCTAGACACCGGTCACAACTTGTAGAAAGGGAACCATTAAATTTGAATATAAGTTCCATCATATTATCTCTCTTTTCTAAAGAAAGATCGATGTGAAACTGGCCACCAGTAACATCCTCAATGTTAAACTGCTCAAAGAACAAATCCACAACTTCGAACTCATACTTATGAACTCCCAATTTTAAACCAGAAAACTGTACAACAAATTGTTTCAGATATTCCTCTAATTTAGTCATGTATTCAATAAAGTATCATCCCAAAAGTGGGCTGCAAATGTACAATCTTTTTTAAAACCTCAAAGTTTTTTGAGAATCAGATTGTTATTTGCAAAAATGGGCTAAGATATTGGGTTAAGCGTTACTAGCAATCTTAATTTTTTTGGGAATAGTATATTAAATCAAGTTAATTGAAAAATTTGCATTTACATTTGTGTAAAATAAGTGTATGATCCAGCATATTGCTTCCTTACGAAAAGGAGATACGGTATTAATAATTTCTCCCGCAAAAAGCATTGAAGCTTCTTTTGTGGACAAGGGAATTGCGCTTCTAGAAAGTTGGGGGTTGCAAGTAGAAGTAGGACCCTTTGCGCTCGGAAAACATCGCTATTTTTCGGGAACAGATTCCGAACGCGCTTCTGATTTGCAGTGGGCTTTAGATCATCCTACCGCTAAGGCTATTATATGTGCGCGTGGAGGCTACGGCACTATTCGTATTGTGGATAGCGTGGATTATGCCATCTTTAAAAAGAATCCCAAATGGCTGGTAGGTTTTAGCGATATTACGGTTTTGCATAACAAAATGCAGGGGGTGTTGAACTACCCATCAATCCATGGATTAGCGCTGGTTTATTTAGATGAGCTTACAGATGACAGTGATACCTTGGTGACGCTTAGAAAAGCGTTATTTGGACAAAATTTAGCCATCCCGTTTAGTGCAAACAACCTAAATAGATTCGGAGAGGTTACTGCTCGCGTAGTGGGGGGAAACTTGGCTATTTTGGAAAGTTTGATTGGAACAACATTAGACATTACAACCGATGGAAAAATATTATTTATTGAAGAAGTGTCGGAATACGCGTATAAAATAGACCGAATGTTATGGGCGCTAAAAAAAGCGGGTAAATTGGATAATTTGGCCGGTTTGGTGATTGGTGGTCTCACCGATATGAAACAAAGCCAGGAAGTTTTTGGGTGCGAGGTGGCAGAGTTGATTAAAGCCATGGTATCAGAATATGCCTACCCTGTCGCATTTGGGTTTCCTGCGGGACATCAATTAAATAACCAAGCTATTGTTTTAGGATATACGTATCAGTTGGCAGTATCAAAATCAGGTAGTAATTTAAAATTAGTGGAGCATGGCAGATCATAACGAGTTAGGAACACTAGGCGAAGAAATGGCGGCCAATTATTTAGCCAAGAAAGGCTATGAAATACTGGAGAAAAACTATCGGTTTGGGAGAGATGAAGTGGATATTATTGCGAAGATAGAAGACTACATTGTATTTGTAGAAGTAAAAACGAGAGCAAATAATTATTTAGGAGAACCCGAAGAAGCCGTTTCAAGAGCGAAGCAAAAACGAATAATCAAGGTGGCGCATCATTATTTAATTGAAAATGATTTGGATAACGAAGGAAGATTCGATATTTTTGGTATTATAAGTAACCAAAATAATGAAAGTATTAATCATATTATAGACGCATTTAAACCTAGTTGGTAGGCAAAACGGAAGATTTTTTATTAAAATTTACTTAATAATAAGGGAATGAGATGAAAGTCATTACGCTATCGCTATATTTTAATGTATTATTGCACGCTTAAATAAAAAACCAAAATAAATTTTTGAATTATGAGTCGGGACGATTTTAATAGTACAGAAGACGATTACAACAGTGCTCCATCCGGAGGACAGAAAAGAAGAAGAGTAAGAATTAGCCAAGACTTTAGCGAAAGCGAAGGTGAAGTAGACGGAAACTCTTACGGAAATTCTTACGAGAGCAATTCAAGTCAAGAAGATTCTAGATCTTATACCAAAATTGACAAAAACGGATATTCTCATTACCGAAAAGAAGGGTACAAGCCTAGAAGAAAACAAAGCTTTATTCCTAAAGCACAGGGTATTGAACGCATCTTTAATGAAGAAAAAGGAGAACGTTTAAATAAATATTTAGCGAATGCTGGTATTTGTTCAAGACGTGAAGCGGATAAGCTAATTGCAGCAGGAATTGTAACCATTAATGACAAACCAGTGAGTACATTGGGTTCTCGCGTTATGATGGGCGATGTAGTTAAATTGGCGGACGAAGAATTGAAACCAGAAAGAATGGTGTACGTGCTTTTGAATAAACCAAAAGATACGATTACCACTTTGGATGATCCTCAAGGAAGAAGAACGGTTATTGACATCGTTAAAAACGCATGTAAAGAGCGTGTATATCCTGTAGGACGTTTGGATCGCTACACTACCGGTGTATTGATTTTAACGAATGACGGTGAAATGGCGACAAAATTGACGCATCCTTCATTTGGAATTACAAAAATCTACAACGTTAAATTGAATAAAGAAGTAACTCCTGAAGATTTAGCTAGAGTAACGGAAGGTATTGAATTGGCCGATGGTGTAATAAAGGCAGATAGTGCTGGTTTTTACAAAGCAGGTGTAAGAGATAGCGTTCGTTTAGAATTACACTCAGGTAAAAACCGTGTGATTCGTAGAATTTTTGAATCAATGGGTTACCGTGTAGTTTCTTTAGAGCGTATTTCTTTTGCTGGAATTACTAAAAAGAAATTAGGTAGAGGTAAATTCCGTTTCTTGGATCCATTAGAAGTAGGAAGTTTAAAAATGCTAAAGAGTAATTAAGTAATAACCACTCTGAAGTAGCGTTATCGCTAAATGCGAATCATAAAAAAACTAATTATAATTACCACCATTATTGGAACATTACTGTTTTCAATTTTGGTGGTTTTTGGTTTTATATATCAAGATGAGGTGGTTGATTCTGTAACGACAGAAATCAACAAACAGTTAAATGCTGAGATAAAAGTAGCCACCATTGACCTTTCCTTTATTTCTAATTTCCCGTTAGCTTCTGTTACATTACACCACGTAGTAGGTTTTGAATCCAAAAATTACACGAGTAAACCCGATACCCTTTTTGAATTTGAGGCGTTTTCATTATCCTTTAATATTATTGATATTCTCAATCAATCGTACGTACTGAATAGCATAGAGGCTCACGAAGGTTTTTTAAATTTAGAAATGAATCGTGCGGGTGAGGGGAATTTTGAAATATTTGTGACGGATACTTCCAATACCGATAAATTTGAGCTGGATTTAGAAAGTGTTACCTTAGTGAATTGTGCGGTTGGGTTTACCGATTTTTCTACCACCGATGCCTACCAGTTTTATTTTCCGAAAATCATTGCGAAAGGTGCATTTAAAGAGGAATGGATTAACACCGCTCTTTATGGTACAGTAGATGTTCAAAAACTATCTTTGGATGGGACTTCCTACCTTCAAAATGAAACGGCTCATGTAGATTTAGGATTAACGATAAATACCGAAACCGGTTATTTCCAAATTTCCAGGGGTTTTTTAACGCTGCGTGAAGCGTATGATTTTGAAGTAAAAGGAAAAACGAACTCGGATGGTTTTGCATATACTTTTGAATCAAAATCATTGAATTTAAAAGAGATAGAAACACTTATTCCTAAAAAACATATTCAGTTTATCAAGGCCTATAATATCAATGGTGAAGCCGCTGTTTTTATGGCTTTAGAAAGAACCAAGAATGCAAGTCATCCTGCTATAACAGGAAGATTTAATGTGGTGAATGGAGTCCTTACTTATTTACAAACCGGAGAAAGAGTGACCGTGAGTCATGCCAAAGGCACTTTTGATTTAGGTCGGTTAGCCAACCCAACTACCACCACCATTGACATTCCTGAGTTTGGATTATCCACGCATGAGGGGAGTGCCTCTGGATCGTTTTTGTTGCGCAATTTAAAGCATCCCAAATACCAGGTTCATTGCAAAGGAATCGCCAACTTATTAGAGATTTCTAAACTGGCGGATTTGGGTGAAAATTTTAAAATGAGTGGTAGTGCGGAGTTTGAAGTAAAGGTTTCAGGTTCTGTTCAAAATATGGATTCTATTTTGGGTTCGGATGTGGAAACCATGCGAGGTAAAGCGAAAGTGAGCCTAAAGGAAGGGGCCTTTGAGATAGCAGATATTCCTTCAATGAGTCACGTAAATGTGGACTTAGAAATAGACCGAAACAAGGTGGCTTTTAACGATTTAAATGGTAACATAGCCGATTCTCAAATCAAGGCGTCAGGGGTGGTTAATAACTGGCTGGGTTATCTTTTAGGCAAATCGAAACAACTTGCTGTACATGCAAATGTAACCACCCAAAAACTGGATGTGGCCGATTGGGCAGCGCCTAAAGAGACCGACAAGCAACAAGATTTTTCTTTTACCGATAAGGTAGCTTTTCAAGGATCGGTTGAAATTGGCAATTTTAAAATGGATGAACTTATCATTTCTAATATCAACACGGATGTGGTTTTTGCCAATCAATCCTTGCATTTGGGCAATTTGTATTGCAATGCTTTTGGAGGAGAAATCGTGGCTAATTTTAAAATGAATCAATGGGCCAACGGATTTGGTTATTCCGGAAATCTTAAAACGAAGTCTGTAAAATTGAAACGATTTTTGGTAGCATTCAAAAACTTTGACCAAAAAGTGCTTACGGACAAAGAAATAAACGGTGATTTTAATTGCAACTTAATTTATAATTTCACTTCCAATAAGCAGTTAGAAATTAATACGGAGTCGATAAATCTGGATGGGGATGTGATAATATTAAATGGTGAGTTAATAGAATACAAACTATTGTATGACATCCCTAAGCAGATAGAAAGTAACCGGATTATCAAGCTTTTTGTGAATCTGGATCAATTCGAAAAAAGGCTTCACCACATTAAATTTGATACTATCAGTAACCACATCACAATTGCCAATAGTGTGATTACTATACCAAGAATGGATATTCATTCTTCAGCGTTAACGATTAGTTTACAGGGCACACATTCATTTACTAACGAGTTGGATTATTTTATGGATTTTAATCTCAAACAAGTGTTGAGTAAGAAGAAACCCATTACTAGCGAATACGGATACATACAAGATGACGGGTTAGGAAACCGAATGATTTACTTGCACGTGTACACCAAAAACGGGGAGATTGAAGTGGATTTGGATAAATTGGGCTCGTCTAAAGGCTTACGTATTCAATCCTCGGAGGAAATGAAAGTGGCAAAATCCATTTTAAAAGAAGAATTGGGTTTATTTAAAAAGGATACCTCGGTGGTAGTTGAAGAAAAACCCGAAGAATTTAACTATGAAGTAGATTTGGGCGAATTTTCTGATTCCATTCCCAAGGATACGGCAGTTGTGGCGGATTCTACGAGTACAGATTCCACTTTACTGAAGAAATTACTGAAGAAGAAAAAGTCCAAAAAAGCAAAAAAAGAGGATGATTTTGAAGAGTGGGATTTTGATGATGAAGATTATTAACCCGAAGTAATAATAGGGCAGTCTATCCATTTTTGGTAGATTTGATGCAGTATAATGAGTAAGATAGAAAATAATAGTTTGTTTTATAATCGGAAGTCTTTGTGGAAGCGAGTCTTGATTATATTCGCTTTGCTCATTATTGGGGTTTCGTTTTTTTATTCTAGCCGAATGGTGAGTAAATTATCGGAGGAAGAACGGACCAAAGTGGAGCTTTGGGCCGGAGCTATTGAAGGGAAAGCGGACCGCTTAATCAAAGCTAAAGAACTTTTTACCGTACTAGCTGCAATCGAAAAACAACGAATAGAACTTTGGGCAAAAGCCACCGAAACCCTATCCTCGGTAACTGGAAACAATAACGTAGGGAATTTGGCAATCGATATTATTGAAGATAATCAAACCATTCCTATTATTTTAACGAGTCAAAATGGCGAAATAACCGGTTCGCGAAATGTGGAAGGAGTACAACCGTTGTCAGGGCTTTCTGGAGCGGAGCGCGATGAGGTAGCTAAAAAAAATCAGCATATTTTGGACTCTGTGTTGGTGTTGATGAAGGCCCAAGGAGACCGAATTGATATCAATTATTTTGATGATGAATACATTTACGTGCATTACAAAGATTCTCGAATTTTGGAGGAATTACGGGCCACATTTAATGAAGTGGAAACCCGATTTGTGAGCGATATTGTTTCTATGGCATCGTCTACACCTGTTATTTATTACCGAAACGATTCGGTGTTGGCATCTAACATGATTTCTAATGAAATACTACAAGATTCGGCTCTGCTGATTAGAGCCATGAATACATTGAGTGTAGATAATGAGCCTATTGTGATTGATTTGGGTAGCGGGGGAATAGATTATATTTATTATGGTGACTCCGATTTAATTCAACGATTAAGATACTATTCTATCGTGCAAATTGGCGTGGTAATGCTCTTTGTACTCACCGGCTATTGGTTATTTAGTATTTTCAGACGTTCGGAGCAAAACAATGTGTGGGTAGGAATGTCGAAAGAAACTGCGCATCAATTAGGTACTCCGTTATCCTCGTTAATGGGATGGATGGAAGTTTTGCGGATGAAGAAGGTGGATGAAAGTATTATCCAAGAAATGGAGAAGGACGTGGAGCGGTTAAACATGATTACCGACCGATTTTCGAAGATTGGAGCAAAACCTAGTCTGGAGGAAATGAACGTGTTTGAATCGTTGGAAAAATTTGTGAAGTATTTCCGTACCCGTGTGCCACGAAAGGTTACCATTGATTTGATAGGAATGAATAATGAGCACGTGGTTTCGCCTTTAAACGAGCCGTTGTTTCATTGGGTGATTGAAAACCTATGCAAAAATGGGATAGACGCCATGGAAGGAAAAGGTAAAATCACAATTAACGTGCAGAGTGAAGCGAGCAAAACGGTGGTAGAAGTAACCGATACCGGCAAAGGAATTCCATATAATAAACGAGACGCGGTTTTTCAACCTGGATTTACCTCCAAGGCACGCGGTTGGGGTTTAGGTTTATCGCTTTCAAAGCGGATTGTCAACGAATATCACAATGGCAAAATTTGGGTAAAGAATAGTGAAGAAGGAAAAGGAACAACCTTTAGAATTGAGTTGAAACAATAGTTATTTATAGGAATTTTCTTCATGGCAGGCATTTATTTTCACATTCCATTTTGCAAACAAGCATGTCATTATTGCGATTTTCATTTTTCCACTAATTTTCGAAATGTGGGCGAATTAGTCGCTGCCATGGAAACCGAATTAACCCTTCAAAAGGACTATTTGGAGGGAGAAATAATTGAAACCATCTATTTTGGGGGAGGTACTCCTTCATCCATACCTACGCCATTTATTGCGCAACTTATAGCTCAGGTAAAAGCCACCCACACAGTGAGCGATACTGCTGAAATTTCGCTGGAGGCTAACCCAGATGATTTGACCGAAGAGAAAATTCGGGCTTGGAAAGCGGCCGGAATTAACCGATTGAGTGTGGGAGTGCAATCGTTTTTTGATGTGCATTTGAAATGGATGAACCGAGCGCACAATCAAACCCAAGCCATAGCGGGATTGAAATTGGCTAAGGAAATTGGAATTACCAATATTACGATGGATTTGATTTACGGTATTCCGGGAATGACCATGAACGAGTGGAAGCAGAATTTAGAAACATTTTTTTCGTTGGGTTTACCCCATTTATCGGCCTACGGACTCACAATTGAATCACAAACTCATTTAGGACATTTGGTGCGCACCAATCAGGTAAAAACAGCGAAAGATGATAGTTATAATCAACAGTTTGAGCAGTTAATGATTCAAACGAAAGCGCATGGATTTGACCATTATGAAATATCTAATTTTGGTCAACCCGGCTTTTACTCTAAGCACAACACGGCCTATTGGTTTGGAAAAAAATATGTTGGTATTGGGCCATCTGCACATTCTTTTAACGGTGCGGAGCGGCAATGGAATGTAGCCTCTAATATGAAATATGTAAAAACGTTAAACATGAATACGTTAGCCGCAGAAGTGGAGGTTTTGAGTAAAAAAGACCAATTTAATGAGCATATTTTAACCCGATTGCGAACGAAATGGGGAATTGACCAAAACCAAATAAAAATGCAATTTGGAGCTAGTTTTCAAAACAATCTTAAATCTTTAATTCAACCTTATTTAGATTCAAAACATGTTTTAGAATTGGAAAATTCCTTTATTCTATCTAAGAAGGGGAAGTATTTGGCCGATAAAATATCGTCTGATTTGTTTCTGATTGACTAAAAAATTATATTTTGCAAGTCTAATATTTTTGCCTTGCATATATCATTAACATACGATAAACAAAAGTATCAAGTTGATTTGAATCAATTTCACGATATTTCTATTCCGATGGGGAATACAAAATCGGGAGTGGTGGCATGGTACATGAATGCTCCGGAAATTAGTCCGGTGGTAGATGGCGATTTTATTGGTGAAGTGGCGCAGGGGAGTTCCGTAAATTTTAGAAACATTGCCTTTAATCCACATGCGCATATCACGCATACCGAATGCATGGGGCATATTAGCAAGACCATTTACTCGGTAAATGAACACTTGCAAGCACATTATTTTATTACAGAATTGGTGAGTGTCACCCCAGTGATGGTCAACGAAGATTCGGTAATTAAAAAGGCGCAATTACAAGCACTGTTGGGCAACAAAACACCCAAAGCAATTGTGATACGAACGCTACCCAATTTAAAAAGCAAAACGCAAAAGAACTATTCACATACCAATCCTACTTATTTGGATTGGGAAGCAGCCCAATGGTTGCGTGAAATTGGGGTGGAGCACTTACTTATTGATTTACCATCGGTAGATAGAGAAGAAGATGCGGGCGAATTAAAAGCGCATAAAGCATTTTGGGATTTCCCGAATACGGAAAGATTACACTGTACAATCACAGAATTTATTTTTGTAGCAGATGCGGTGAAGGATGGCACGTATTTTATGAATTTGCAAACTGCACCCATTGAAAATGACGCTACACCATCGCGCCCTATTTTGCACAAAATGACATTAACTAGCTAAAAATATACGGATTATGGCAACGGATTACGCAATTGACGCAATAGATAAAAAAATTCTGGATGAACTGCAGGAAAACGGTCGAATTACCAACCTACATCTTTCTAATTTAATTGGGCTTTCACCCGCTCCAACTTTAGAACGTGTACGGAAATTGGAAAAGGCAAAGGTGCTTAAAAGTTACCATGCAGAAGTAGATGCATCCAAATTGGGGTATGACTTGAATGTTAGTATTCAGGTTACGTTGGCGCGTCAAATTGAGAATGCCATGCAAAAATTCACTTCCCAGATTCAAAAAATTGATGAAATAATTGAATGTGTGCAAGTCACCGGAGATTTTGATTACTTGCTACGTGTTATTGTAAAAGATGTGCGTGGATTGGATATCTTAATAAACGAAAAAATTAGTAGAATTGAGGTAATAGGACAGTTGAAAAGCAACGTGATTTTATCTACCATTAAGAGTTCTAAAAAAATTCCATTAGGATAATGAATATCGAAGAATATAGAGCGTACTGCCTAGAAAAAGGCGCGGTGACCGAAGCCACCCCATTTGATGAAAAAACGTTGGTTTTTAAGGTGAATGGAAAAATGTTTGCCTTGACGGATATGGAAAGTTTTGAATTTGTAAATTTGAAATGTAATCCGGAATATGCGGTGGAATTGCGGGAAGAATACGAAGGAATAGCTCCCGGTTTCCACATGAATAAGCAGCATTGGAATTCGGTTTCTACGAGCGATAATGTACCCGAAGAACTATTTAAAGAGCTCATTGACCATTCGTATGAATTAGTGGCAAAAGGACAACGAAGAAAAGTGAGAGAATCGCTTAAATAGGGGTAGAATAACGGTATGAGAAAGCTAATTTCATTTTTCTTTCAAGGATTATTACTGGTGGTTCCGGTGGTTCTCACCACTTTCATTGTGTATAAAATGTTTGTGGTAGTAGATGAAATTCTACCCTATCATCCATTTCCGGGGTCTGGAATTATTATTTTATTGCTCGCCATTACGCTTATCGGTCTTTTAGGAAATACGTTTATTGCGCGTACGCTAAATGATTGGTTTCATCATTTATTAAAAAAACTACCCCTTTTAAGTACCATTTACTCAGCTATCAAAGATTTGCTGTCGGCTTTTGTGGGCGAAAAACGAAAATTTAATCGTCCGGTATTAGTGAAACTAAGTAGCGAGTCTAATATTCAAAAACTAGGGTTTATTACGCAAGATGACCTGACTTCCATACAGTTGCTAGAATCGCAAGTGGCGGTGTATTTACCGCATTCGTATGCGTTTAGTGGTAATTTGTTTATCGTAGAGCGAAAAAACATCACTCCTATTAAAGCCTCTTCGGCTGAGGTGATGAAATTCATAGTTTCGGGTGGGGTCGCTATTCCGGGTGGAAATATAGATGAATTATAAACGACCATTTTGGATAGCGTATAAAGTCTATGTGCTCACGGTTTTTTTTGTGACCTTGGTACCATTTTATCCCATATTCGTGTATTTTTTAGCCAAAGAAAGTCGATGGAGACAATCGTTTGTATGGCAAAAAAGATGGGGCAAGCTAGTTCGGTTTTTAGCTGGAATTCAGTTGGTAATAGAAGGAAAAGAAAATTTGCCCGCAGCTCCGTATGTCATTATTTCTAATCATGCTTCGTATATCGACACGTTTTTGATGTATGGTATTATTCCCGAATTTTTCTCGTTTATGGGTATGTCTGAATTAACCAAATTACCCATGTTTGGGCGGTTTTTTACCTCCGGACAAAATATACCTGTGAACCGAGCAAGTAACATAGATTCGGTGAAAGCATTTAAACTAGCGGGCAAAAAATTGGCGCAAGGCGACTCTATCGCATTGTTTCCGGAAGGAGGCATAAAAGAGCAAGTGCCCGAACTGGCATTGTTTAAAAATGGAGCGTTTAGATTGGCCATGGAAGAAGGCGTTCCGCTCGTGCCTATCTTACTTTTTGATACGCACAAAATTCTAGAATCCAATGATTTATTCAAAACTTCGGGTCGCCCAGGAAAGGCACGTGTAAAGATTTTGAAATCGGTTCCAACAGCGTTCTTAAAACAGGAAGATTTAATACCTTTGCGCGAGCAAGTCAGAGAGGAAATGAAAAATGAACTCCATGATTATTACGCCAACCAAAATAGGAAACGATGATTATTGACGATACCATAGTAGATAAAGTAGCAGGCCTAGCCAAATTAGAATTTAAGGGAGAGGAAAAAGAAGCTATAAAAAAGGATATGGAAAAAATCTTGACTTTTATGGACTTGCTCAATGAAATTGACACCGAAAATGTGGCTCCCTTAAAGTATGTTACCGAAGGAATGCTTCAACTTAGAAAAGACGAAGTGCATACCGATATCACCAAAAAAGAAGCGCTAGAAAATGCGCCTTCCAAAGATTCTGATTACTTTAAAGTACCTAAGGTATTGAGTAAATAGGTTGGCTTATTTGGGTGAGATAACCTAAGACTAAATTTGAGTCTATAGTCCATCCCAAGTTAGCGGACTGAGGGATTTGTTAAAGCTGTGAAGCTTTAACGGATCGACTGCGGTGAGCGGAGTCGAATCGTCTCGAAGGCCCATTCGCATTACAAATGGTCAACTTGCATATTTATTTTTCAATTCGCAACGTGCTTGGTATTCTTTGAATACAGTCGAATGGTATCCAAACGTATTCAAATAATATTTGAGTGAGCTAATCAAGCATCTTATCTAAACTTTGTGCGATTTGTGCCGGACTTGGTAACAGTCCTTTAAGCTCTTTGGGTACTGATGTACTTAATGAGTAATCGGCTACACCCATTGGTTTGGTTGCGGTATTTAGTGCGTATTCTACTACAAGTTTGTTCTTTGATTTACACACTATAATTCCGATGGATGGATTTTCATCTTCCATTTTTACTTTGTCATCTAATACCGAGAGATAAAACTGCATTTTTCCTGCATATTCGGGTTTAAAATCTGTTGTTTTTAATTCTATTGCTACCAAGCTTTTTAGCTTTCTATGGTACAGCAACAAGTCAATGTAAAAATCATTTCCGTCTACACTTAGTTTGTACTGGTTACCAATAAAAGAATATTCTCCGCCCATTTCCATTAAAAAACTGCGGATGTTTTTAATCAAGCCCAGTTCTAAATCTCGTTCCTTGTAATCTTCCATCATTTCCAGAAAATCAAAACTGTAACTGTCTTTGACTGCCAACTTTGCTTGATGCTTGTATTTCTCGGTCATTGATTTATCAAAGTTGGTTTGGTTCAATAAAAATTGCGTGTAGGATTTACCTTCTATTTGATGGATTAATACGCTTTTTGACCAACCATAATTCTTAGTCATTTTGAGGTAAAACTCACGTTCTAAATCATCTTTACATTTCTCCATTATCACAATATTGTGACTCCATCCAATTTCTGCCACCAGTGGTGGCAGTTTTTCTTTTTAATGATATGAAAGATAAAAATTACGCATTCTCCATAAGTTTCTAGATGAAAAACCTTTTACTCCGGGGAACTCTTTTTGTAAGTCATTCGATAGATTCTCAACTACAGATTTCCCCCATCCGTGTTGTTCTTGCTTTTCAATAATAGATTCTCCTATTCCCCAATAAAGTGAGATTAATTCGGTGTTTACCGCTTTTAATGCACGGTATTGAGATTCGTAAATTCTCTCTTTGATTTCCTCTACAAAGTTTTGGTATGCGTTCTGGTCTATTTTATTCATGATTCCTCAAAATTAATATTTGCTTTCTATTCTGTGCTTTATTTCTGAACGCACTGCGTTTACTTTTCCTAAAACAGATGAACAGCATCAATACTCGATTGCTTTTTTGTTTATCACAAGTTAAGGGACTTGAGGGGTTTATTAAAGCGATTCAAAGGCCCGATTGCCATTGCAAATGGTCAACTTGAGGATTTGGTGCAGCTCTGTTTTTGTAATCAATCCCAAATTAGCGGACTGAGGGATCTGTTAAAGCTGTGAAGCTTTAACAGATTGACTGCGGTGAGCGGAGCCGAACCGTATCGAAGGCCCGGTTCGTACATCTTGAAGGTTATTCAGTTGGCAAGCTTTGGGGTTAGTAAATAACATTTGTCTTTGTTAACCCAGTTGCCATAAAGTTTTTCTAATCAGCACAGCTGATTGAAAAACTATAATATGTCAACTTGCATGTTGGTTTTATTCATGTGTCAATGAGCGAATACTCACTCAACGAACAATAATTTGTAATCCATCACAAGTTGAGGGGTTTGTTAAAGCGGTGAAGCTTTAACGAATCGCCTGCGGTGAGCGGAGCCGAACCGACTCGAAGGCCCGATTACATCCCAAAACTAACAGTCTCCAAAACTTCCTTATATTCGCAAAATAATTAATGCTATTTTACCTATTGAATTAATTTTTTCCGTATGAAATCTGTCATCCAACTTAAATTCGTTTTCCTAGTACTAATCACTACTTTAGGGTGGTTACCTAATGCTTTTGGGCAACAAGGGCCTGCATTTCAATGGGCATTAAGTCAGAGCGATTCTATCTATCCTCGTGGCGTGGCGGTGGATAAAGAATTTAATGTCTACACCGCGGGAATATATTCAGGTACTGTAGATTTTGATCCTGGATCTGGAATAATCAGCAAAACATCAAACGGGCTCTATGATATTTATATTCAAAAATTTGATAATTCGGGGAATTTGCTTTGGGTTAAAACAATTGGAGGCATATACAAGCAAGGTTGTAATAGATTAAGTTTAGATTCAGAGGGGAATATTTATTTGTCTGGAGAATTCTATTATACCGTGGATTTTAATCCAGGCACTGGTGTTTTTAATCTCACATCAGGTCAATTAGGTGCATGGAATGGGTATATTTTAAAACTGGATAAAAATGGGGGATTTATTTGGGCAAAACAAATTCATGGAAGGGATAACAGAATTACAGATATAGTACTGGACTCGAATAATAATATTTACGCTATTGGTGAATATACAAGCACCAATGATTTTGACCCGGGTGTAGGGGTGGTTACTTTAAATGGGCCGGGGGGTACCTTCGTTGAAAAACTAGATTCTAATGGAAATTACAAATGGGTAAAACACACTTATGGTTATTTTAATATTTGGTATAGTAAGATTGGCCTGGACCAAGATGGAAATATAATTTCTTCCGGGATATTTAGTGGTACCTTAGACATTAATCCGGGAATAGGCACTGTCAACCTAGTATCAAACGGGAACTATGATGTGTTTGTACAAAAACTTGATTCAACAGGGAATTTTCTTTGGGGGAAAAGTTTTGGGGGTATTAATGATGAATCGGTTATCGGTGTTACCACCGACACGCATAATAATATCTATCTCATAGGTCTTTTTTCAGATACCGTTGATTTCAACCCCGGATTAGGTACATACAATTTAACCGCAGCTTATAATGATAGTTATTTATTGAAGTTAAATGGCTCAGGTTCATTTAAGTGGGTATTAAACCTTAGCCCGGATTCCAATGCTGCTTCTGTGGGTAATGATGTATCCTTTACCAATAATCATCTGTACTATATAGGATTATATAACAATGGTTTTGCTAAAAGTCATATTAAAAAACTGGATACACTCAGTAATGTTGTTTGGACAGATACTATTGGTCTTGCTTTAGGTTCAAGATTATATGTTGATCCTGCTGAAAATATTTATTCAGTTGGAAAATACCTAGGAACCACAGATTTTGATCCTGGTACGGGAGTAGAGAACTTATACGGACCTGGATCATTTCTTTTTAAACTTGGTGACGGCACTGCTACTATTGGGTTTGACACGGTGACTGCCTGTAATTCATATAGATGGGCAAATGGTGTTAGGTATGATACCTCTATTATAATTACCGATACCTTGGTTAGTTCAAGAGGCTCCGATAGTGTGATGACCTTAAATCTCACCATACTGCCCGGTGCGTTTAGTACCGATACCTACGTGAAATGCGATTCATTAACATGGATAGACGGCTTTACCTATACAGAATCCAATACTTCTGCAACTTTTGTCTATTCTGGGGCTCAAGCAAATGGATGCGACTCGGTAGTTAGCTTAAACTTAACTATAAATAGATATGACTCCATAGATGTGGTTTCTACCTGCGGTTCTTATACTTGGATAGACAATGTAACCTATACTCAAAGCAACACCACCGCATCGGTAACAAATACCAATGCCCTTGGGTGCGATAGTGTGATTCATCTTCAATTGTATATTCAAGACACTCTTCCAACTATTGATTACGTAACGGCATGTTCCAGTTACACTTGGAGAAATGGGGTAACCTATACGAGTAATAATACTACGGCAAAAGATACGGTACTAAATAGTGCCGGATGCGACAGTATACTTCAGTTAAACCTAACCATTGAATTGCCTACTAGTAGTACAGATACGGTAGTTTCTTGCGGTGCATACACGTGGATTAATGGACTTATCTATAGCTCAAACGCAACCACTCCGTGGGTACAATTTACGGGTGCCAATGGATGTGATAGCATTGTAACGCTAAACCTAACCGTTCACCAAATCACCTACGGAATAGACACGGTAATAGCCTGTGATTCGGTGACATGGACCAATGGAATAACGTATTACAATTCCACCAATTTTGCCTACGACACCTTGATTGGAGGTTCGTTTTACGGATGCGATTCTATCACCATTTTAAACTTTACTAAAACTGCTGACGAAGCTACCGATGTTGTTACCGCTTGTGATTCATACACATGGATAGATGGCGTAACCTATACTGCTTCCAACACCACCGCATCGCTTACCTTTACCAATGCCGCAGGATGTGATAGTACCATTTATTTGGATTTAACCCTCGGATATACCACCACTGCCACCGATACGCTGGAAGCTTGCGATTCATACACCTGGATAAATGGAGTGACATATACTACGTCTAATTTCACGGCCAAAGACACGCTGCTCAACAGTAGTAATTGCGATAGTATAGTTACGCTAAATCTAACCCTAAACAATAGCTCCAACACCACCCTACCTGTAACTGCCTGTGGTAGTTATGCGTGGGTAAATACCGGAATAAGCTACTATTCATCGGGCATGTATTACGATACGTTAGTGAATGGAGCAGGTTGCGATAGTATAGTCACATTAGATTTAACAATCCACCCCATTTATAGTGTAGTAGATACCCAAACCGGATGCGATAACTTCACTTGGACCGATGGTGTAACGTACACCACGAGTAATAATACGGCTACGCAATACCTAACTTCCGTAAATGGATGCGACAGTGTGGTCACCCTAGATTTAACCATGGGAAGCACCTATGCCATTACCGATTATCAAAGAATTTGTGGCAGTAGTTTTACTTGGGTAGATGGCGTTACATATACTGCCACCAACACTACAGCTACGCATACATTCACCACCGTAAACGGCTGTGATTCTGTACTATCATTAAAATTACAGTTAACGAATATAGACACATCGGTAGTGCGCCAAGGATTTGATTTAACCGCCAATTACAAAGACGCGGTGTACCAATGGCTAGATTGTGGCTCCAATTACACCCCAATAACGGGCGACACCAACAGAAAGTTGACGGTAACCAAAAGCGGAAACTATGCCGTTGAAATCACCCAAAATAACTGTGTAGACACTTCTTCCTGTTTTGCATATATCAATGTAGGCGTAAACGAAGTGCATATCAACACAGACATCAGCGTGTATCCCAACCCCACCGACAACTATGTAACCATTGATTTGCAAAAAGTAAATGCTACCAAAGCCAAGATTAGCGTAGTAGACTTTAACGGAAAAACAGTACACCAAAAACAAATCACCAAAAACACCACCCCATGGACCACGCAAGTAGACCTATCCAAACTAGCCACAGGCGTCTATTTTGTAAAAGTTGAAATAAACGGAGATGAGTATGTGTATCAGGTGAGTAAGTTATAAAAAGGCACTTGAATTTGTCGTCACCCACAAGTTAGAGACTGAGGGATTTGTTAAAGCTTTGTTCTTTTGTAGTTTTGCAAATTGAAGATTTAAATCATTGGATTTTGTGTAAAGCTGACCAATGATTCGGTCTTTTTTATTAATTCTCACGCATCCAAAGAAGAGGAAGTTTTGAATTCGTTAATTTACGAACGTTGACCTTGCTTTTCATCATAAAAAGCCCAATTTTGTAGCGGCTGAAATTAGGCCCAATAAAAACTAAAATCATGTTAAAATTACACGCGTCAAAAGCGCCATCATCCAATATAATCATACTATCTACCGCTAGTTCCGATTTAAAGCAACTGGCTAATATTGATTCGCCTTACCTGAGCGAAAAAATCAAAGCAGACGAGAATAGTTTTGCCTTTTCATCGGTTGGAAGTAGTTTAGTGTATGCTGTTTTTGGAAATAAAAAAGCAGACACAGCAAACCAAACATTACAAGATTACCGTGTTTTGGGTAGTTCAATTACTAAAGCGGTAAATGCGGAGAAGCTGAATTCAGTATCGGTAGTGGCAGATAAAAGTATTTCGGAAGAAAATGTATTGGCCTTTTTGGAGGGAATGAGTTTGGAGAACTACCAATACCTTTTATTTAAAACAGATAAAGAAAAGAAGAACGCGCTGGAATTAGTGGAAGTAGTAGGGTTGGATCAAGAAGCATTAACCGAATTGGAAAATGTGATTCAGGCTACTTGTTTTTCTAGAGATATTGTTAACGAACCGGTGATTACTTTAAATGCGGTAGAGCTAGCAAAACGTTTCGTAGAGATTGGTAAAATTGGTGGTTTCGAAACGCAAGTTTTGAGCAAAAAAGAAATTGAAGACCATAAAATGGGAGGTCTGTTAGGGGTGAATTTAGGAAGTATTGATGATCCCACTTTTACGATTATGACTTACAAACCAGAAAATGCGGTGAACGAAAAACCGCTGGTTTTAGTGGGTAAAGGAGTGGTTTACGATACTGGTGGTTACAATATTAAACCAGGAGCACACATGAGCGACATGAAATCTGATATGGGTGGAAGTGCTGGTGTTTCGGGCGCTATTTACGCCATTGCGTTAAACAAACTTCCGGTTTACACCATTGCCTTAGTGCCAAGCACCGATAACCGTATTGGTAAAAATGCTTTAGTTGCGGATGATGTAATCACTATTAGCGATGGCACCACCGTAGAAGTGAAAAATACAGATGCCGAAGGACGTTTAATTTTGTCGGATGCATTGGTGTATGCCAAGCAATTTGACCCAATGTTGTGTATTGATATGGCTACTTTAACTGGTGCTGCACATGCAATAACTGGTTCTCATGGTATAGCTTCTGTAGCTACCGCTAATGAGGATTTAAAAAATGCATTAAAAGCAAGTGGAGAAAGGGTGTACGAACGTATTTTGGAATTACCAATGTGGAGTGAGTATAGAACTCAATTGGATTCAAGTATTGCAGATATGACCAATCTTGGAGGCCCGGTTGGAGGCGTAATTACAGCGGGTATGTTTTTGAAACATTTCACCGATTACCCTTGGATTCATTTAGACATTGCAGGTCCAGCATTTTTGGATAAACCAGAACCATATAAAGCCCAAGGGGGAACAGGCACTGGAGTAAGATTGGTTTACGATTTTGCTAAGAATATGTGTAAATAAGCACGAATAAAACTATTTCAAATGCCGATTAATTTCAATTAGTCGGCATTTTTTTTGGCTTTACCTTTGGAAAACGGTACCCACTTTATCTTTTTTACTAATGGAAAGGGTCGTAAAAATACTCTTATGGCTGTCGCTAACGCAACGATTAACCTAGCACGTGTTTTCTATCGGAATCTAACTTAATAAACGTAAAAAGTAGAATAGTGAAAGAGAGTAGGGAGGTTCCACCATAGCTAAAAAATGGGAGTGGGATTCCAATTACGGGAGCAAGGCCAATAGTCATTCCGATATTGATCATGAAGTGGACAAATAGAATAGAGCCCACTGAGTAGCCGTAAATTCGGGCAAATTTGGAGCGTTGTCTTTCCGCTATGAAAATGAGTCGGCCAATGAGCGTTAGGAACATAACAATCACAAAAAAGCTACCTACAAAACCCCATTCTTCGCCAACGGTACAGAAGATGAAATCAGTGCTTTGTTCGGGAACAAAATCGTATTTGGTTTGCGTTCCTTCCAAATAGCCTTTTCCCCAAAATCCACCAGATCCAATGGCAATTTTAGATTGATGCTGATTGTAGCCCGTGCCACGCGGGTCGGAAATAATTCCTACCAATTCGTTTACTCTGTTTCTATGGCGGTCTTTGAAAATATGGTCAAATACATAATCCACACTAAAAACCGTTCCTGCGCTAATTACAAAACCTATAAGAACTACTTTCCATGCGCTTTTGCTCATTTTTTGAAGCAATAGAAATAGCCCAAGAGAGATTAAACCTAAAAAGGAAATGAGTACATATTCTCCCGGCATTTCCTTATGGATGAAGGGAAGCATTATGGAGGTTTCTTTGGCAAATAAGGTTACAATAAACAGCATAACCATAATTAACCCAATGATCATAATGTTGCCCGACATCCCCTCCCGATACAGTACAAAAATAAAGGCGAGATACACTAATGTAGAACCCGGATCGGGTTGAATAGCAATGAGCAAACCCGGTAAAGCAATCATTACAAGCATGATTAATTTGGATTTAAAATTCCCAATTTTAATCCCAGGTCGACTAAGATAATAGGCTACTGCCAATGCGGTTACAAATTTGGCAGTTTCGGAGGGTTGAAAGCTAATTCCGCCAATGGCAAACCAAGAACGAGCACCTTTTATTTCGGTTCCTCCCACCAGAACGGCTACCAATAAAAAGATACCGATGGCATAGAAAAAATAGGCGAATGTTTCAAATAATCGTGAATCAAAGATGAGAATGACTAACCCCACCACAACAGATAAACCAATCCACATCAGCTGTTTGCCATAGCTTTGGGTGAAGTCAAAAATATTGGTGTGATCTTCGTTATACAATGTAGCGTAAATATTTAGCCACCCCATCATCACCAACATGAAGTATAACCCCACGAGCATCCAATCTACATTGGTAAATATGCTTTTTTTAATGCGACTCATGCTTCTTGATTACTGGAATTAAAAAATCGGCATCCAAAATGCGTTGCTCTTTTTTGGGCTTTTTAATTTTTCCGGTCAGGTATTTTTCAATCATCAAACTGGAAATTGGGGCGGCCCAAGTACCGCCAAATCCTGCTTCCTCCACATAAACGGCAATGGCAATTTTGGGGTTGTCTTTGGGTGCAAATGCCATAAAAACAGAATGATCAGGAGTGGTGGGGTTTTGGACTGTACCTGTTTTACCACACACAATAATACTGTCTATCCGAGCTCTTCTAGCTGTTCCACCTTGCTCGTTTACTACAGCGGCCAAAGCATCAATAACGACATAAAAATAGCTACTATCAATCTTCGTATAGTTTTTGTGTAAGTATTCTTCGCGCGGGCCTTTGTCTCCAATAGATTTAATAAAATGCGGAGTATAATAATAACCTCTATTGGCCAAAATAGCGGCTAGATTGGCCATTTGCAATGGCGTAACACCCATTTCACCTTCACCAATACTGTTAGAGTAAATGGTGCTAAATGCCCAGCGTTTTTCGCCATACCACTTATCGTAAAAGGCTACATCCGGTACAAACCCCATACCCACACCTGACAGGTCGGTTTGTAAACGAGTTCCAAGACCAAAGCTAACAACATAATCACGCCATACCTTTAAACCAAAACGAGAATCTTCATAAATGTTTTGGAAAGCCCCACCCTGAATAAGTCGCCTGTACACATCTCGAAAATAAGGGTTGCACGAATGCTGAATAGCCCCAAATAAATCATCGTTGGTATGCGCCCCGTGGCAATTAATGATGGCTCGATTACATTTTATGCGGGTGTTTACGGTAATCACTTTCGTTTGCAAACCAATTAAACTTTCTACAAGCTTAAAAATTGAACCGGGTCGGTAAGTTGCATTTACTGCTCGGTTAAATAATGGGTTTAAAGAATCGTTAGCCACGAGCATGCTGTAATTGTCACTTCGGGCGCGACCTACCAATAAGTTTGGGTCATAACTAGGAGCCGAAACCATGGCTAAAATCTCACCAGTAGCGGGTTCAATAGCCACAATACTTCCCCGTTTGTTGACCATCAGTTTTTCACCATATTCTTGAAGTGTTAAATCAAGGGTCGATAATAAATCTTCTCCGGCTTGCGGAATCGTATCTAACTTACCATCATCATAACTGCCTTTAATACGGTTGTGCACATCTCGAATCAATACTTTAACACCTCGTTTTCCACGCAATTCTTTTTCGTAAATGGTTTCTAGTCCGCTTATACCCAAATAATCTCCAGGTCGGTAAAAAGAATCTGCATCAATATTTTCTCTACTTGCTTCGCCAATAAAACCGAGAACTTGTGCTGCTACGGGTTTTGCATATTTTCGAAGGGTCCGTTTTTGACCAAAAAATCCCGGGAATTGAAATAATTTTTCCGAGATACTTATCCAGTTATTGTCAGTGATTTGCTTTTCAAAAATAGAAGCACGGTAGCGCGAATATTTTCTACATTTCGCCATTTTTGCAATAAAATCATCCTTGGTGATAGTCAAAATTTTACAGAATTTTAGCGTATCAAAATTCGTTTTCACCATTTTAGGAATAACCATTAAATCGTAGGACGCTTGGTTATACACAATTACTTGCCCATGTCGGTCGTAAATTACCCCTCTCGATGGGTATAGCGTTTGTCTAACAAGGGCCTGATTTTCGGCTGAGTGTTTATACGATTCATCAATTACTTGGATATAGAAAAGTCGACCTAAGAAAATGATGCCAATCAGAATCATGATGGCAATGACCACAAATTTTCGGTTTTCAAACTTATCCATTTATACCTTCTCCTTTTGTGGGGCAAACGACTGCGCCAAAAGTATCATGGCAAAAGTCAAAATGGTATTGAGAATCGTTTTTTGCACCGCCAACCAGAATAAACCGGTTGAAAATCCTTCCAGTGCAAATAGCATTAAATGATGTGGAAATAGGAGTAATAAGGCGTAGATAGAATATTGGCTCCATCCCATATCGCGTACATTCGCATTCGTACCAAACTCGTACCCATCGCGTGGAGCAATAAGCGATAAAATGGACGGGCGTAAAAAACCTACTAGGGTAAATGCCATGGTGTGTAACCCCATGGTATGGGTAAATAAATCAAGTGTAAAACCAGTAAAAAAACCGACTAGTAACACCACCAAAGCAGAGGTTTCGATGGGTAAACTAAGCACTATAAGCACGTAAATATACGGATTAAAGACACCGCCTAGATAAATATTATTGAGTATCAATACCTGAATAGCTAGCAATAATACCCAACGTGAAATGTTTCGTAGAATTACCCCTGTCATTCTTTCGCCTCCTCTAAAATTTCTACTTCTTCCTCAAAAATGTTTTCCAAAACATACACGTATTTGGCTTGTTGAATTTTTGCGGTTAACCGTGTTTTTATGCGCCAAGAGTTAGATTCTTCTAGCGCAGAAACAGAATCTACTGTGCCAACCGTGATTCCTTCCGGAAAAATACCTGAGGCACCCAAGGTTTGAATGGTATCGCCTTTACTTACTTCTACAAAGTGTTGAATGTTATTTAGTATGGCATAGTTCGGGTCTGTTCCATCCCAATCTAGAATTCCAAAATAATTGGTTTTTTGTAATCTTACACCCAATTGAAACCTAGAATTTAATACCGACATAACCACCGCATAATGTTTAGAAACATCGGTAACCACCCCAATTACACCAGTTGAGTTAATGACTCCCATTCCAATTTTAATTCCGGAAAGAGCACCTTTATCCAACATCAAAAAGTTGTCTTGTTTGGATATTTCGTTGTTAATGATTTTTGCAGTTCTATAAACATACGTTTGGTCGTAAGTGGTGTCAATAAAGGGATTAAACCTATTATCGCTACGCAAGTACGATTGTTCCAACTGCATGTGAAGTCTTGCATTCTCATCGGATAATGTGATGAGTTTGTCTTCTAAATTCAAATAATCGGTGGCGTTACTATATTTTTCATTTATGGCACCTGTGTACTCATTCATCCAACTCAAATAAGAGATTTGGTGGTACGTATTGAAATTTACAAGCATCAAGAAACCGACCAACTCCAATAGTAGGAATAGGAAAAATAAATAATACCTCTGTAATACTTCAAGCAGTTTGCGCATAGTGCGTAACCGGGATTATATGGTGAACAAAACGCTATCTGATAAGGAAAGTCAGTGTATCTGCTTTTTTCAATGCAATACCTGTTCCTCTGGCAACCGCTCTTAACGGATCATCGGCAATATGAATTGGTAACTTGGTTTTTTGTTCAATTCGTTTATCCAAACCACGAAGCATAGCGCCTCCACCAGCTAGATAAATTCCAGTTTTATAAATATCGGCCGACAATTCGGGTGGCGTCATTTCCAGCGCACTCAAAATAGCTTCTTCAATTTTAGAAATAGACTTATCTAGTGCTTGCGCAATTTCTAGGTAAGTTACTTTGATTTCTTTTGGAATTCCAGTCATTAAATCTCGACCATGTACTGCGTAGTCTTCCGGTGGGTTATCTAATTCCATAGAGGCTGCACCCACGGCAATTTTAATTTGCTCTGCCGTACGGTCGCCAATTAAAATGTTGTGTTGCCTACGCATGTATTCTTCAATATCGCTGGTAAATTCATCCCCTGCCACACGGATAGATTTATCACAAACAATACCTCCTAATGCGATTACCGCAATTTCAGAAGTACCACCACCAATATCAATCACCATGTTACCCATTGGCTCTTCAACGTCAATGCCAATTCCAATTGCGGCAGCCATCGGCTCATGAATTAAATACACATCTTTTGCACCCGCATGTTCGGCACTATCACGTACCGCACGTTTCTCTACCTCAGTAATTCCAGATGGGATACAGATTACCATTTTTAGAGAAGGGGTGAAAAATCGATTTTTCTTGGGAATCATTTTAATCATTCCTCTAATCATGTGCTCAGCAGCGTGGAAATCAGCAATCACACCATCTTTTAATGGTCGAATGGTTTTGATGTTTTCGTGAGTCTTCCCATGCATTTGTTGTGCTTGTTTTCCCACCGCCAAAACCCGGCCAGAAGCACGATCCAAAGCCACTATTGACGGTTCATCAACGACTACTTTATCATTATGAATAATCAGCGTGTTGGCAGTCCCGAGGTCAATCGCGATTTCTTGTGTGAATAAATCAAATAATCCCATCTATGTTATTTTGTATTTTTAGGGCTATCGCCCAATATTCTTAATGTTTAAAATGGCGAACACCGGTCATTACCATGGCCATTCCGTGTTCATCGCAATACGCCACACTCAAGTTGTCTTTAATAGACCCACCCGGTTGAATAACGGCTCTAATTCCCGCTTCGTCTGCAATTTGTACGCTATCCGCAAATGGGAAAAACGCGTCCGAAGCCATTACAGCTCCATCTAAATCAAATCCAAAAGATTTGGCTTTGATAATGGCTTGTTTCAGTGCATCAATACGAGATGTTTGTCCGGTACCACTTGCCATCAACTGACCATTTTTCACCAAAACGATGGTGTTTGATTTGGTATGCTTAACCAATTTGTTGGCAAAAAGTAAATCTTCAACCTCTGCATTGGTAGGTGCCACCTTGGTCACCAATTTTAAGTCATCGGCTGTTTGTGTACTCACATCACGATCTTGAACCAAGTATCCGTTGAGTGCAGTTCGAACCATTTGACGAGCCACTTCTACTTTTTTCTGCACTAAAATAATTCTATTTTTCTTAGCCGATAAAAAAGCTAGCGCTTCATCGCTAAAAGATGGGGCAATGACCACCTCGTAAAAAATCTTATCAATCTCAATGGCTGTTGCAATATCAATTTCACGATTAGCAATCAAAATACCTCCAAATGCGGAAGTAGGATCACCAGCTAATGCATCTTTAAATGCCTCTACCACGGTAGGTCTAGAAGCTAATCCGCACGCATTGTTATGCTTCATTACCACAAAAGTACATTCGTCATAATCTGCAATCAAAGCTACCGCAGCATCTACATCAAGTAAATTATTGTACGATAATTCTTTTCCATTTAGTTTGTCAAATAGCTCATCTAATTTTCCGTAGAAGAACCCTTTTTGATGTGGGTTTTCTCCATAACGCAAAACGTTGCTGCTTTGCTCGCTAATTTTTAAAACCTCCGCTTCCGGATTAAAATAGCGATGAATGTGTGTATCGTAATTGGAAGAAACGTCAAATGCTTCCCCTGCGTATCTCTTACGGGTAGCTAATGAAGTTTCGCCATTATTTTCTGAAATCACGTTAAGCACATCTTCGTATTGGTTTCTAGAAGAAACAATCATGACGTCTTTAAAATTCTTTGCAGCTGCACGAATTAATGAGATACCACCAATATCAATTTTTTCAATAATGTCTGTTTCACTTGCTCCTGAAGCAACTGTTTCTTCAAATGGGTATAAATCCACAATGACCAAATCAATTTCTGGAATTTTGTATTCTACCAATTGTTTTTGGTCGCTTTCTAATCCTCTTCTGGATAGGATTCCTCCGAAAACGGCAGGGTGTAAAGTTTTCACTCGCCCACCCAAAATAGAAGGGTATCCGGTAAGGCTTTCAACAGGGGTTACAGGAATATCAAATTCTTCGATGAATTTTTGGGTCCCACCCGTAGATAAAATGCGAACGCCTTGTTCGTGAAGTTTTTTTACAATTGGCCCTAAACCATCTTTGTAAAATACTGATATTAAAGCTGTTTTGATTTTTACTGACATTCCCTAATTTTTGATTTGAAGTAGTAACAATTTTAAATAATTGCCACCCGAAAGACAATGTGCAAAAGTCTTAATTATTAGTCGTTTTCAACGTGTTTTTAACATGTTTTTTTAGCACAAATTTGGAGGTGGTTTTGCCGCGATTTTCGCATCCATTTTTCCAGTGTAGCCGAATATTTTCGTTCCCATTTTGTTGGAATAAAAACACCTTAAAGGTTTGGTAAATGGCAATTAAATGGGGGTGGTAGGCTGTTCAAATTAAAAAAGGAGACTCATTTTGTGACAAAAGCCCAAATCGCTATACAAGCGGTGGCTTTTGAACGTTTAGCTGTTTTAGTTTTGTAGGGAATGAAAATATACCTCAAACTGTTTAAAGAAAGCGTTGGTTTTTCGCTTACAGAGTTAGCTACAAATAAGTTGCGAACCATCCTTTCGTTACTTGGAATTACCATTGGTATATTCTCTATTAT
Source organism: uncultured Flavobacteriales bacterium (assembly GCA_963974475.1). Taxonomy (GTDB): domain Bacteria; phylum Bacteroidota; class Bacteroidia; order Flavobacteriales_G; family Salibacteraceae; genus CAJXZP01. Next base: position 36,074 of record CAXBCR010000012.1, on the reverse strand, counting down.
CACTGTTTTTACGCTAGTGGATTCGCTCGAACTCAAAATTAGAAGTAGTGTAGAAGACCTAGGCGACAATGTGATTTTTGTACAGAAATGGCCGTGGAAATTTGGCGGAGCCTACAATTGGTGGGATTACATGGCGCGTCCCTATCCGTCTCCCGAAGAGCAGGTGGCTATTGCCGAACAAAGTGAATATTCTGGTGGTAGTGCATACACCTGCAACTTTGCTAGAACGGTGCAATACAACCGAAGCAGTGTAGAACAAACCATTATTATTGGGGCGTCTAAGGGGTACGACCAAGTCCGTAATTTTGAGGTAATAAGAGGTCGGTATTTTACTGAAAAGGAAATGCTTAGCGGTAGCAATGTATGTGTTTTGGGAGATCAAATAGCTACGGATTTATTTGGCGTTAACCCAATTATAGGGAAAATGATAAAAATTGGAGGTCGCAAAACACGGGTCATCGGAGTTTTTAAACGCGAAGGGGAGAGCATGATTGGGTTTTCATTGGATCCTTACGTGGTGCTGAATCTTAACTACGCCAAAACGATGGTGAATGTGAAGTCGAGAAGTGTGGATCCAACGATTTATGTAAAAGCGAAAGATGGCGTAGAAAATGCGGCATTGAAAAATGAACTCACCGGAATAATGCGTGCGCAGAGAAGGTTGAAACCAAGAGAACAAAGCGATTTTGCATTAAACGAAATCAGTATTATTTCGGAAGGTTTTGACGGCTTTTTTGGTTTTATTCATATTCTAGGTTCGGTTATAGGCGGGTTTTCAATCATTGTAGGAGCCGTAAGTATTGCCAATATAATGTTTGTATCGGTAAAAGAGCGAACCAAAATAATTGGTATTCAAAAAGCGTTGGGTGCCAAAAACGGATTTATCCTTTTTCAATTTTTGAGCGAATCGGTTATCCTGTCACTTATTGGTGGATTGGTCGGATTAATACTCATTGCCATTCTTGCGGTAACCGTTAGCCTTACGACAGATTATGAAGTAGTAATGACGATTGGAAATATTGTTTTGGGCGTATCCATTTCGGTGATAATTGGTGTAGTAGCCGGTGTGGTTCCGGCATGGCAAGCGGCTAAAAAAGACCCGGTAGAGGCAATAAGAAGCTAACTATTGTTACCTCAAAATAGTAATTGTTTTGTTTTTGGTTTCCGTTTTTCCGTTATCCAAACAATAAGAAACAGAGTAATAATATACGCCCGCTGGTAATGGTGCGCCCGTAGCAACCACCCGACCATCCCATGGATACTCTGGGGTGCTAGTTTTAAAAACTTCCATGCCCCAGCGATTATAAACCACCAAGTCAAAACAGGTGACATACGGAATGGTGATGTAGAAATAATCGTTTACTCCATCTCCGTTAGGCGTGAAAATAGTTGGGAAAATAGGCTCGATGCAGTCTTTGGCAATTATTTGAAATGAAACGGTGTCGCTATGCATCCCATTGGCATTGGCACATAAATAATAGGTAACATTGGCAGAAATCACCGTTGTGAATGCCAATCCGCTGTCTAAAACCGTTCCTAAAGAATCTATCCATATCACTACGCCAGAATCTGCTTGCGCTTGAAAAGTATGGGTAGTGCCTTTGCAAAGTGTATCGTTTTTTGGAGGTGTGGGAGCTAGCAAAACGGATGAAATAATATCTTTTTTGCAAAGCGTTTGCAGTTCATCAGCGGTTAGCGTTCTATTATAGATACGGACTTCATCTATAGCGCCTTCAAAATAATTATGGTTAAAAGTACCACCACCCAAAGGGTAGTAGCCAATGGCCAAAGGTTCGGGATTATCGAGTGCAGAAAGTGAGGTGCCCGCGGTTATGGTGGTATCCAATTGGCAGTCAGTATACATGCTCCAAGAATTACCGTTCATTATGGCGGTTAAATGGTGCCAGTTACCATCGTTTACCAAAATGGTTGCATGGGTACGGAAGGTAGAAAAATACTGGTTGTTACCATTACGACCGCTCACAAATGGTTGACCATCTTTGATTTGAATGGCAAAACCTTTATCCACATGCCAATCGTATTTGCCCACAACCCAGCCTATGTTTAGCATGGTAGTTTTCACCCATACGCTGATAGAAAGCTGATTTGAAATTCCTCGATTATTCGTGTCGCAGTCCACATACGCATCCAGTCCATTAAAAAAGTAGGCACTGTCTGCATTGCTGTTTATCCCGGGAGTTAGAGTCGCATTGTTTACCGTCCCGTTTATTCCAAGCGGACTGGAGTCTAACGCATTTCCATCAAACGTAAAATGCGCCACTAAGCCATTGCTTAAATTTATTTGCGCACTCGTTTCTTGGGGTAGAAATAGGAATGCTAAAAGAATGCAATACAGATGAAGTGGACGTAATTTGAAAAACATTTTTGTTAGGAATCTCTTTCAAAAGTAATTAAGAATCTACATCTTAGACAAATTAATCACTCTTCTTTTACACACCAAACTGTGATAAATGATGGTCTAAATGTTTGTAAAACATATTATTCCATTCGTTTGCTTTGAGTTCGCCAAATGAAACGGATGCTCTTCCTTCGTAATGTGAGGTACCCAATTGTTGCACTTTGGTAATGTAATGGATCAATTTGGTTTTTTCGTCTTCAAAAACACGCTTATCTGTAATGAGAAATTGAGGAGCCGTTCTTCCATTTTTGGGATATGGTTTTTCGCCAACCACGCCATTTTTTATGAATAAGGTTAACAGAAATTTTTTCATTCCAGTAGCTTTTGGAAAATCGTCTGTAAAATCCATGTCATAGGTCACATTACAATGGGCTAGCATTTGACCTACGTTCATTTTACCCCAAACCGGTTTTGTTTCATGATTTAACTGGTTGATTCTACCTATTATTTCGTTGGATACTTCCTTGTCAAATACGTTTTTCATTTCCTTATTCTAATATGTTTTGATGCGTTAATGGGTGCAATTCCACCCCAACTCTTTCAATATGTTCTTTTAATTTTGGTGCTGTAATTCTATCAAAAATAACCAAATCAATTTGGTACGGAAAGATGATGTTTTCCAAATCGGATGCCATTTGCAACAGGTCGTTTGTATTGATTTCTGCCCCAAAAAGAGCAATATCTATGTCTGAACCTTCGCGATAATTTCCCTTTGCTCTAGAACCAAATAATACGATTTTAGACACCTTTGAATTTTTTGTAATTTCCTGAATCAGGCCGTTTAAAATAGGTGCAGATAATCCGTATTTATGTTGATTCGTAGGCATGGCTAATGGTATTTTACCGTTTGTTTTTCAAGCGATTGAACTAATTCGGATAATAATTCAAAGTACTGGTTTCGGATACCTTCCACAATGTCTTTGGCCGTTTGCTCATCATAAGTATGACTAGTTAGATTCCTGCTAAAATGCATTTTCTTCCAACCTTCGCCATCAGTAATGTATCCGTCTGTAAAGCTTTGTGCAATGACGGGTTTGGGTCCAATCACATCAGAATAGCCTTTTTCTTTCAATAAATCCTGTAAGGTTTTCCACGCCAATTCGTAGGTGTATTCAAACGACTTAATTAGCCCTTGTTCCTCCATTTCATTTAGCTTGGTGTTTGCTATAAACCGTGCCAATTGTGCAAAAGCCTTTTTATAGTTTGCAAATCGTTGAAGCCATCTAACATCCTGATTTTCCATACTTACAAAATAACATTAAAAAAGCAAATTAGTCTAAATCAAATCCGTAATCCTTCCCTTTGTCTACGGCAGGCACACCTTCACTCATCCATTTTGGCATAGGTTCGCCTTTCAAATAATGATTAAAAAATTGGAACATACGTAAACTTAAATCCAGTCGGTTTGGCATTTTACGTAGGTTGTGTTGCTCATTATTGTAAATTAGTAACCATGCGGGTTTTTGCAGTCTACGCATTCCCATAAACATTTCAATTCCTTGGTAATACGGCACTGCGCCATCGTTGTCGTTATGCATAATCAGTAGAGGAGTGGTTACATTAGGTAGATGAAATACCGGAGAATTTTCAACGTATAAATCAAATCCATCCCACAGGGTTTGACCAATTCTACTTTGCGTTTGTTCGTATTGAAATTGTCTACTCATTCCACTACCCCAACGAATACCACCATAAGCAGAGGTCATATTACTCACCGGTGCTCCGGCCATGGCTGCGGCAAACATATTGGTTTGAGTTACAATATACGCTACTTGGTAGCCACCCCAACTTTGACCTTGAATAGCCATTTTGGATGCGTTCACAAATGGTTTGTGGGTCAGCGATTTTGCACCACTCACCACGGCATGCAATCCATCTTTTCCTGGGTGACCTGTACCATAATGAATGTCGGGTACGAGTACTAAATAATCGTTACTAGTGTATAACGGTATGGCAATGGTAGAATGCGATGGGCGGAATGTTTTGCGTTGAAATTCGGTGGTGAAACTTTTCTCGTAGAAATAAATCATTACCGGATATTTACGCGCAGAATCAAAGTTTTCGGGGTAATACAATAACCCTTTTTGGTCTACGCCTTGGTCGTCTTTCCAGTAGTATTTTTCTACCGAACCCCATAAGAAATCTTTTTGTTCGGGTAGTGCATTGGACACCACCGTAGCTTCCGAAAATTGATTGGCAGTGATTTTACCATCCGTTGAAGCAGCCGAATAGTTTAAATCGGGATACACCTCAAAATCTCCTAATCGGTAAATAAAACGGTTGGTGTATTCCGCTTTTGCTAGATAATTAACCGAATAATCGCCCATTTTTAAGGTGCTGATTTCTCCGGTTTTTCCATTGCGTAATAACCAACCTGCTTGGTTATTGTCTTTGTTAAAAGCTTGAAACATCATAGTAGAATCTAGATTTACATAATCCAAATCCCAATCAAAGTTTTGAAACCAAATGCGTAAATGATTTTTCGCTGCCATTCCGTTGGTAAGTGAAACAGGGTCTTGTTGACCTGAAATGTCCACGATATAAATATCGTATTCGGAATTAATTAAAATTGATTTTTCATCTTCGGTCCAACCCGAAACTCGATATGAACTGGGTTCCAAAGGCATTTCTTGTTGTAAATCCACCAGATTTACCCCAGCATCTGTTAATTTTTGCGTTATGTTAATTTCCTTTTTGGTAGTTAAATCAACGCTATACCAAGCTCGTTCGTTTGGATTGAAATACACAAAATGCTTTCCAGATGGCGACAAACTTACGCTGTAGGCAAGCGCTTTTTTAATCAATTCCTTTTTACTTGTAGTTACATCCAATCGGTAATAATCATTAGGAAATGGCACGCGCCAGCTTCCACTTAATTCATAATTTTTTGATTCGGTCACTAAAGCGTATTGGGCGTTACCTTGTTTTCCCACAGAAATTCGGTTGGTAGAATCGGTTTCTAGTGGAACCACTTTTTGCGCATTAATATTAAAAACGGCTAAATAGGTTTTCTTTTCATCTCGAGATTTGCGGAGTAACTGCATCGGTTGAATTTTTAAATCTTGCCAATTCCACACATCCAATTGCGCTTTTTCATTGGCTACGATTGAATCTTTGGGTTCCTCTACAGGTCTTTCAGCGGTGCCAAAATACAAACGTTGTCCGTTTCGTGAAAAATAGATGCGTCCATTTTCACTCACGGTATGACCGGTAGGTAGAAAACGGTCATTGGTATCTACAATAATTCGCGTACCGTGATTCCCTCTGGTACTGTACAATGCATACGCTTTCGCTTTTCCGGTATCGGCCGAAAGAATCCATACGTATTCGCTTCCTTCTTCATTAAATGTAGGTTTCTTCGCGTTGCCCAAGCCTACAAATGAAGTGTCTAGGATATTGTTTTTATTGTCAAACCAATATACGCCTGTACTGTCAATAGTATCGCCAAATGAGCGAATATATCCAATACTATTTCCATATTCTGAAATAGCGAAATCATCCACATTTTTGATTTGTTTTTTATCACCTGTCACCGGATTCAGCATAACCAAATCGCTTGTTTTACGTTGAATAGGTTTTTTAGTGCTTTTAGGTTGGTCGTCTTTTTTGGATTTTTTCTTCTTCTTTTTCTTCTTTTTATCAGTATTGGAAGGTTTTGAATCTTTTTGCGGTTTTTTGTACATGAATGAAATCCAATCACTTCCTTCAGATGACATTTTGTAGGATTTGATTCCGTCAAACTTCATGAGCGTATCTTGTTCAAAAAGGTAAATGGCCATGGTATCAGAGGGCATTTTAGATTTTGGAACATCGTTTAATTTCATTTTACGCAATGAGTCCAATTGTGGCTTAATCATAAAAACGATGTAATTGCTATGCGCTGAAAATTGTGCTTTATGCCCCCGTTCAAAAGTTTTTTCAACTCCTGTATCAGGATTCTTAAGATGAAGGATTCCATCACCCACATTAGGGCTTACTTGATATACCACCCATGATCCATCATTCGAAATTCGGGTACCACTTAAATGATGCCAATCGGGCAAGTCTGCGGGTGTTAATGCTTTTTTTTCTTGTGCCATTCCCATCATGGAAACGAGCATAAGGCTCATTATTGCTCCTAATTTAACGCCTACTTTCATACTTTTTGTTTTCAATTTATTATGCAATGGTATTTTATTTAGTCTCTTATTTTTTATAGGTAATTCTCAGCAATCATACATCTTGCACTTCCTCCACCATAGGTTTCAATGGTTGGAATAGCTACCGGAATCACCTTTGTTTTATCCTGAATCGTTCTTTTTTGTGCGGAGTTTAATGAATCCCAAGCCGTTTGTGAAGCCACTAAAACAAATTCTCCTACGTTGTTTTTTAGTTGAATCATATTGCCCGCAAATTGGGTGATTTGATAATACGATAAATCCAAAATTTGCTTTCCCGAGGCATGAATGGTTTCAATTACGCGCTCCCGTTCTTCCACATTTTTTATGGTTTCTAATCCAATTCCTACAATATCGTGCATCACAAACATAAGCACATTGGTGTGGTAAATCGCAATATTTTGATGGTCGGTGGCATCAAAACTACAAATGGTAAAATCAAATTGTTCAGCGAGCTTTTTGGCTAAAGATTGATCTGTTCTTGGTGAGTGACAGAGGTACATCACTTTGGACTGATGGTCGAAAATAACGCTACCCGTTCCTTCCAATATTTGGGTGGGTTTATTGTCATCTCTAAAATCTTGAATTTGAGTCGGGCGTAATTGATTTACAATATCCATTCTCACCTCAAATTGGCGATTGTTGGCAAGCATAGGGTACAATATAACCGTCCCATTTTGATGCGTGGTAATCCAATTATTAGGAAAAACTGCGTCTGGTTTTATGGGAGATTCGGAATCATTAAAAACCTGCACATCAACTCCCGCTAGCCTAATTTTTGCGACCATGGTATCAAATTCTTCTTTCGCTTTTTCGCGAATTACCTCCGCCTTATCGAGCAGTATTTTAGTTTGAAATGAATTTGTTCCTGCCGTTTCGGTGTTCATTCCGAAGTTTGCTGGCCGGACCATGAATATTTTGTTGGTGAATGAGTTCATGTTTTGTGTTATTAAAATGGGACGTAAATTAATTGATCTGGACCAATTATTTCATAAATAATAAAGTTTGCCGTGTAGTTATTATGTGTTGTTATATTATTGGTGTCTGAAATATCGGTTAAATCTTCAATGAGCTGATTATCAAGATTTTCAATCTTGATAAAATCGTAAGAACATCGAGAATCATCCAGATAAACAATGATTGTTTTTCCTTCAAATTTAAAATGCCCAATTATTTCTTGGTGATTGTAATTTTGTGGAGATTCCATAAACGATACATAACAGGAGGATTCATCGCTAAAAATAACCAAATTGTAAAAAAGGGGACTGTCATTAGTTGGTTTTAAACTATTGTAACCACCGATGAAATCATCTAGTTTTTCCATTACCACAGGACTTATGAAGTTGTTATCATATAGGTTTTTTTTTGGAGCAACAACCTTTTCTTCCTCTTGGCAAGAGGACGTTAAAATCATCAAAATAACAATGAATAATTTCGCCTTCATTCTATGCTTCGTTTAATACTTCAAATCCTTTATAACTTCCAGTAATCGCCACTCCAATTACTTTTTTGGCGACCCCTTTTTTCACCATTTTCAAAGCAGTTTCATTGAGTGTCGCCCCCGAGCCTACAGCATCATCAATCAGCAATACTGTGTCGTATTTGTTAGTGTCGCGGACCACAATACTTTTTTGGGTATTCAAAATCCGGTCTTTAATTTTTGATAATGCCTTTTGCGGTACCACTATGTCACCCTTTACTTTGGTAATTTTTAGGTGTGGTAATTTGAGCCCGAATCCTCGTTCTAGTTCAGTCATAATTTGGACTTCTCTAGGTAGTGTAGGAGGGATGTACCCTACCGCATCAATTTTATATTCTTTGACGATAGACGCAATTCTCGGAGTGGCTAATTCGATGATTTCGGCTATTAATTTGCGACTCTGACTTTGCTTTCCGTAATGAATTAATTTACCCAATTTGGTTTTGCCAAATCGTTCTATAGCGTAAAAATCAAGGTAAAGTAATTTGGTTAACCCAAATTCAGTAAAGCCTTTAGTGCCAGTTAATTTGGTGGTGCCATCAATGTATCCATGTTGATTGAATCGCTCGTATTTTGTGAGTGTTAAGCGATATTCATCTAGCGTTTTTTGAAAGGGTTGGTTCCTGATTTCACACCAATATTGAAAGGCTTTTATTCCTTTTAGGTATCTGCCGTCAACCGTAATTTCAATGAAATCAAGGGTTTCATATTCTGAAACTTCTTCCGCAACTTTAGAAATTTGTTTATCGGTAAACTGATAAAAAACCAAAGGCGGTTTACCTATTTTCTCTACCTGACTATTGGCTAGGAGTTGTGTCAAATAGCGGTGAACCAATTGGCGACTACAACCTACAGCATCTGCAATTTCCTTTGGGGAAGCTTCCAAATGCACTTTTAGATATTGAAGTATTTTTTCTTTCATTGTTTACACTAAACTGTAAATAGTAAACAAAGGTATCTTTTTTTTTCTAGTCGTTTTATCAAACCATAATTTATTAAAACGACCCATTTTATTAAGTCCCACTTTATAAATTTACATTTGCCTCAATTATGTTACACGACAATATCCATTTATTCAAAAAACTAACATTTAGCCGCGTGGCTAATGGGCTTAAGTTAATTATTGGATATTATGTTTCTCGATTAACCAAGAAACCTATTCAATGGGGTGAGCCTATTAGTCTAAGCATTGAGCCGACCACCGCGTGTAATTTAGGTTGTCCGGAGTGCCCAAGTGGGTTGAAAATGTTTTCACGTCCTACCGGAAACTTAGACCCAAAACTGTTTGAGAAAATCATTGACCAGGTGGCGAAGAAATTGATTTACCTTACTTTTTATTTTCAAGGCGAACCGTTTATTAATAAGCAGTTTTTGAAAATGGTAAAGTATGCATCCGATAAAAAAATATTTACTTCCACCTCCACCAATGCCCATTTCATTACGGATGAGGTGGCCGAAGAAATTATCCATTCCGGATTAGACCGACTCATTATTTCTATGGATGGAACTACTCAGGAAGTATATGAGCAGTATCGGGTTCATGGCGAATTAGCTAAAGTATTGCAAGGTACCGAAAACATAATTGCGGCCAAAAAAAGGTTGAATTCGAGTTCTCCAAAAGTGATTTTTCAATTCTTGGTAGTGAAGCATAACGAACATCAAATTGATGATTTACATGCGTTGGCAAATAAAATGGGTGTGGATGAAGTGGCGCTAAAAACAGCACAGATTTACGATTACAAAAATGGCTCTCCGCTATTGCCTACCGACCAAAAATATTCTCGATATAAGCTTAATTCGGAAGGGAAATATGAGATTAAAAACAAGCTACGAAATCATTGTTGGCGCTTATGGCACTCAGCCGTAATTACTTGGGATGGTGATATTGTGCCATGCTGTTTTGATAAAGACGCGAAGTATCAAATGGGTAAATTAGAAAACCACACTTTTCAAGATATTTGGCATAACGAGACCTACAAAGGATTTAGAAATTCGATTATTCAATCGCGTAAGAACATTGATATCTGTCAGAATTGTACGGAAGGAACTAAGGTTTGGATGTAGGTTGGAGACGGAAGTGCGAAGTGCGAAGACGGAAGACGGAAGTTCGGAGTTAATCGTAATGAAACCTACATTTAATAATTTGGATTCTTTCCTCCGTAACTTCGTAAATTAACCGATGTTCATCATCAATTCTTCGTGACCATAAGCCTTTGAAACGATGTTTCAAGGATTCTGGTTTTCCTATTCCTTCAAATGGATGTCGTTTGATATCTTTGATTAGGGCGTTTATTCGTTTTAGCTTTTTTTTGTCCATCTTTTGCCAATACAAATAATCCTCCCAAGATTTTTCGGAAAAGGCTAGAATCATTCCTCAATTAATTCTTTAACAAAAGATTTACCATTTCTAAACTCCTCGATGGAAGCATTCAACCTTTTCAAGTTAGCTTCAGACGACATTTCATGCTGCGTAGCGTTCAATGAATTATATTCATCTAAAGAAATTACCACTAAAGAATCTTTTCCTCGGTTAATAATTAAAGGCTCAAAATTATCTATGACTTTATTGAAATAGCTTTTTATGTTTTTTCTGAATTCGGAAATTGTGGCTGTCATCATTGCGCTGGATTTTGTACAAATTTACGTACAATGTTTAAATATGACAAGTTGGAAAAAAATAGCGAAATCAAATCCTAAGTGATTAATATCGCAAAAACCTTGTGGGAATCATTTTTTTTTTGATTTGCGATACTCTAATTTTAATTGTCGACAACTTAAATTTATCCAGAGTGGTGAAATCTGAAAAACCTCAAGAGTAGGAACCTTATTTAAAACAACTTATTATGAAAAAAGTATTTATTATTTTATTTGCAATTTTTGCAAGCATCACATCGGATGCAGCTTTATGGATGTATTGTAATGGAAACCAAGCATTTGTTTATAATGTGGATGCACATGGGAATATTGATTATTCTACAGCACAAAGTGCAGGTGGTTGCGCAGGTGGAAGATGGGCAATACCCTTAGGGTTAGCAAGTCCAACGGAGCCATTCGGCTGCGGTACGCTGCCATGTAATGAGATTATTTCTTTACAGCTTCGTGAGAATGTCACTCTTGGAGAATTTGTTACTTTGTCAGAAGAAGAAAAACTGGAATTAAAAGTGCAAACAGATGCTTCTACTGGTGCTAAACTAATTTTGGATCCTATGATTTTAGGAGTTCAATTTACCAATTATATGAAATCACTTCAATAAAATAATGTTAGGAATAAGAAAATATACGGTAATGGGGTTATTTGTAACCTCATTACTTTTATTCATTTCATGTAGAAATGAATTGAATACTATGATATCTATTCATAGTAACGAGCTATACATATATCATAACGGAATTGATACGTTGATAAAAAATTACGAGCAATATAATCTTATGAAACCATTAATGGATGAAGCTGGCTATCATTTAAAGGATACAACAATGAACTGGGTTCCTATGCCTAATGAATCGTCTCAATTTATATATTATCAGATCATTGATAATCAAAATGTTTATTCTGCAGGCTCAATATTTTTTGACAGCGCAATAATTCAGAGGTTCAAAGCAGGTAGGCATATTTCTGAATATAATCAACGAATATCCAAAATGACTGGAACCCAACTTGTTTTTAGTAGTGTTGAAAGAATAGCAAATAGGACTGAGTCTGTGGTCTATTTGTATCGAATTCATAATGACACTTTAAACATACAATTAAACTATGCTAGCACAGGTACCTTAGTGAACTCAAAGGAGGCTTATAAATACATAGAAAAGTAACATTCAATTCTCTACCGCCTCCACAACTTCTGCTACATCAATTTTTTCCATCCCCTTAAAGGCAGCTTTGTACCATTGTTTGTTTCCTAGTTTGGAATACGGACGAGAAACGCCTTCGGGCTCAATAATTTTTGAGCCTTCACCTGGTAGGTACGGATACATTCCAAACTCCGGAACGGTGGCGCCCCAAATGGAAATAACTTTCTTTTTGAGTGCCGATGCAATGTGCATTAAACCGGTGTCATGGGTAATTACAGCTTTTGATTGTTGGAGTAGCGATGCGCTTTGGTTTAAATTAAACCTACCGCAGGCATTAAAAACAGCGTTGGTCGATTCTTGTGCAATTTCTGCTCCGTTTTGCGCATCTTCCTTACCGCCCAATAGAATTACGGGAGAATTCAACCCATTGCATATTTCAATAATTTTGTGATTGGGAAGCATTTTACCCTCGTGTTGTCCGCCTATGGCAAATGCAACAAATCCGGATTGGAATTCTTTAGGAAAGTTGGCTAAATCCACCTCGTCCTTTGTAGGGATAAAATAGTCTAAGCCTTTATTATCGTTCACAATATTGAACGCTTTGGTTGTTTCCATATAGCGGTCTACAATATGCATATCGGGCATTTTGTTGACTTTGAAATTGACCAAAATCCATTTCTGAATATTGTATTTCTTAAAGGTGAAATGCATTATTCCTAATCCTCGTTTTACCTGAGCGGAACGTAAATTACGGTGCAAATCAAAAATATAATCGTATCGTTCTTCTTTCAGTTCATCTAGAATTGGAGCAACTTTATCGTCAATTAAATGCAATTTATCAATGTACGGATTATGTTCTAAAATTCCTTTGAATTGGGTTTTACTTAAAAAATGGACCTCCACGTCACCTTCATTCAACTGTTGCTTGATATTTCGAATTACCGGGGTGGTTAATACAATATCACCAATAGAACTAAACCGAATTATGAGAACTTTAACCGTCATTATCTATAAAAATTCATTTCATCAACGTACTTAAAAACTTCAGGTGTAAGTATGTATTGCACGTCCTTTCCTTCGGTAATCATTTGGCGAATTACACTAGACGAAATTTTCATCAAAGGAGCATCTACCAACTTTATTTTGGGGTGATTTTCCAAGGTTTTGGCTTGTGCTGATATCTCCACTTTTTCCGATTCGGTATACATTCGTGGGTACACTAATACCGAATGGTTTTCAAGAATAACTTCGTAGTTTTTCCACTTATGAAAACTGCGTAAATTATCCTCGCCCATAATTAGGGTAAACTTTTTGTTGGGGTGCTTTTCGGCTAAAACGGCTAAGGTATTTACGGTGTAATTGGGTTGAGGTAAATCAAATTCAACGTTACTTGCCTCCAATAGCGGGTTGGCATCTACCGCCTCGCGTACCAAAGCTAACCGGTGAATATCTTCGAGCAAAGTGTCTTTAGATTTGAAAGGGTTTCGGGGAGTTACCACCATCCAAACTTGGTCTATATCGGGTTGCTGCGCCATAAAATTGGCGAGTATCAAATGCCCCACATGTATGGGGTTGAATGTACCGAAAAATAAGCCGATGTTTTTGTTCATTTTGGTTTTGCTTTTAACCCCAGAAACTAAAAAGGGGAGGGGAAGGACTCAAGAAATTTAGTTATCCAAAAACGTTTCGATTATTTCGTAAGCCTCTTTGGTTGCCTTGTCCAAATCATCATTGACAACCACCACATCAAATTCGGGTGCTCTTGCCAATTCTTCTTTGGCCTTTCCTAATCTTGTTTGAATTTTTTCTTCGGTATCCGTACCTCGTCCACGCAATCTGTTTTCTAATTCTTTTTCGCTAGGGGGTTGAATAAAAATGGCAATCGCTTTTTTGCCAAATTGCTTTTTTAAGTTTAACGCTCCCACCACATCAATGTCAAAAATTACCGCTTTCCCAGCTTTCCATAGTCTTTCAACTTCACTTTTAAGGGAACCGTAAAAATTATCTGGATATACTTCTTCCCATTCTATAAAAGCATTGTTGCTAATGGCTTCCCTAAATTCATCGGGCGATAAAAAGTAGTAGTGTTCGCCATCTTTTTCTTCTCCTCTAGGCTGACGAGAGGTAGCAGAAATAGAGAATTTCAAGTTTTTAAAATGCGGTAAAACTCGTCCAACAATGGTTGATTTACCTGCGCCAGATGGAGCTGATATGATAACTAATTTTTCTTGCATTGCTACAATACGTTTAGCACTTGCTCTTTAATTTTTTCTAGCTCGTCTTTCATTTGTACCACAATTTTTTGAATGTCTTGGTGGTATGCTTTTGAGCCTAATGTATTTATTTCTCTTCCCATTTCCTGGGTAATAAAGCCTAGTTTTTTACCCGCTATTCCACCTTGATTCATGGTTTCCACAAAGTATTTTAAATGGGCATTTAAACGCACTTTTTCTTCGTTGATATCCAATTTTTCGATGTAATAAATAATTTCTTGTTCGTGACGGTTTTTGTCTAAATTTTCGTTTTTGGCAAGTTCTTCAACACCTTTGTTTAAACGCTCTCGTACGGATTCCACACGAATACTTTCGTATTTATCCACTTCTACTAAGAGTCGTGTAATTTCATTAATACGGTCTTTAAAATCGTTTTCTAAGGTCAACCCTTCGGCATCTCTAAATTCGGCATGTTTTACAATCGCTTCTTGCACTAAACCTAAAATAAAGGTCCATTCCTCAGTTTCTAAAACCGCAGTTTTGCTCACCATCACATCCGGCATTTTTAGAACGGTAGTCAATAAATTTTCGGTACCTTCATTTAAAGCACCGGCTAAATTTTTGATTTCCTGATGGTAAAATTTGGCTAATTCTACATTAATGGTTTGCTGTGATTCCACTGCAGGTCCATGAATATTTAGTGAAAGTTCAATTTTTCCTCGCGATAAGGCTTTCGAAAGAATGGTTCTTAAATCCAATTCTTTCGATTTATAAACATTTGGCATCCGAACGTAAATATCGGTTTGCTTGCTGTTTAATGAGCGTATCTCCACATTGTAAGATAAATCCCCACGTATTCCCATGGCTTTCCCAAACCCCGTCATTGACTTTAGCATCTGCTTCTAATTTTAAGGGTGCAAAGATACATCAGACGAGTGGAAAATGTATGCGACTAAAAACGTATTACTTATGGGGGGATATGGTGCAATTTTGCCTTTGTTTTATTCCGTATCCGGTAAATTTTCGGCTGCTTTGGCAAATAGTTTTTTTACGGTAAGCCCTTGTACTACAATAGAAAATAACACTACGCAGTAGGTCATAACGGTAATTAAATCTACATTTTCCATTGGAAGGTCCCCCAATTTTCCATATTCGTAAAGCGAGAGGGCTAATGCCACAGAAATACCGCCTCGAAGTCCACTCCATGTTAAAATACGCACGGTGTACTTGGGAATTATTCCTTTAATTCGATATAGGGAGATGGGTATACCTACGCCTAAAAGGCGAGCCAATAAAACCACCGCAATTGCAAAACTAGCAGCCAAAACGTAATGGGTGTTCCAATGAATGACAATGATTTGGAGTCCTATTAGTATAAATAATATGGCGTTCATTGCTTCGTCCATTAAGTGCCAAAATTTATAAACGTATTCTCCAGCTGCATTTTCAAGTTGCTCGCTACGCCCTTTATTTCCAACAAATAGGCCCATAACTACCATGGCTAGTGGACCAGATACGTGAAGACTATGTGCAATACTTGCTCCGGCAAGTACCATAGATAAGGTGACTAAAACTTCTATTTCGGTATGATCATTATCAATGAGTATCAGTAATTTGAGACCTGCAAAACCGAAGAGCGCACCGAGGGCAATTCCGCCAAAAACCTCCTGGCCAAACAACATCGCAATTCCGGAAGGGTCAATATGACCACCTACTCCGGAAGTGGCAATATGCAAAATGGTTAAGAAAACCACTACTCCGATACCATCATTAAAAAGCGATTCGCCTGCAATTTGAGCTTCCAAGCTTTTGGATACGGTTGTTTTTTTAATCATTGCCAAAACCGCTATTGGGTCGGTGGGAGATATTAGTGCTCCAAAAAGAAGGCATAATATCAAATCAAGTTGAAGACCGACCAATGGTAACAAGAAATACATGGCATAGCCTACTACAAAAGTGGAAATAAGAACTCCGGTGGTGGCTAGAATAAAAATCACCCATTTTTCTTCCCCCAATTTTCGAAGGTCTAGCTCTAAGGCTCCAGCAAAGAGCAAGAAACTAAGCATGACCTGAAAGAGAACTTTTGAAAAATCATACTCGGTCATCAGGTCGCTAGCTATCGATTTGAGGGAGCTAAAAACCACTTCACCAAAAATAATGAATAGGGATAAGCTCAACGCCAATATCATGAGTCCGATGGTGGAGGGGAGTTTTAATAGTTTTACGTTAACGAATAGAAAAAATGCGGCTAATACCACCAAAATCGTAATAAAATCAAGAACTTCCATATAGCTTAGGTTTGAAGCTCAAAAGATACAGAAAATCAGCGAATTAAAAAATGGCTATGGCCTATTTGGAAATTGAGGTAGGAAGTATTTACACCTAAAAATGCGTAGGAATAGGGTTCGATTTGCCCTAATTAATCCATTTTTTTCTGTATGGAAATTGCGAAAAAGGGGGTGTTAAAGGCTTCTTTTTTGCCGCTTGCTTACCAGGTAAACACCTGCGAAAATTAATGCGGCTGAAACAATTTTTATAAAACTCAAATCATCCTTTCCCCACATTAAAGCCACCACGGTAGCGAAAAATGGTTGTAAATAAATGTAAATACTTACCGTAGAAGGGTTCAATTTTTTGAGTCCGTAGATATTAAATAAGTAGGCAAAAAATGTGGTAGCAATAACCACAAAGGTAATTTCGGCATACACAAAACGTGGAATAGACCCAAAATCGGTCGCTATTAATTGGGTGAATCCGAAGGGTAAAACATAGATAAAACCAAAGGTGAATATCCATTTAATAACGGTTACCGGATTATACTTTTGCATAACCGGTTTAATAATTACCATGTAAATAGCGTAGGAAGTGGCATTAATAAAAACTAACAGATCGCCCGTAGAAGTGCCTCCGTTAAATGACGGAATTACCCATTGATCATTCACATACGTATTGAGAAGAAGAGCGCCACTAAGTCCTAATACTATCCCAACCGATTTGGTTAGGGTAATCTTGTTTCGGAGTACTACCGCTGCAATGATTAATACCATAACCGGGTTTACGGTCATAATAATAGCGGCATTGATAGGTGTGGTTAGCGATAACCCTTGAAAGAATAAGAGCTGATTAGCGGCAACACCAAAAAAGCCGGCTAAACCCAATCGCAACCAGTCTCTTTTTTGAATGGTTTCGTTGATCCGCAGAGCTTTTGCAAGTAGCCAAAACAATAGCACCGCTCCCGTGACTCTCACTAAAATAAAAGCATTTGGGGTGAGGTAATCAGGCATCACATCTTTGGCCACAGAGAAGGTAACTCCGTAAATTATGTTGGCGCCCAAAACCGCCAGATGTGCTGTAAGATTGTTGCTTTTCATTTGAAATTTTGAAGCGGCAAATGTAGGTGATAAATGGAAACGAAAAAGCGCATAAAAAAAGGCTGAATCTTTTGAAACAGCCTTTTTTGAGAATAGCCTTTAATCTATGTATTGTAATTCTCCTACGCCAAGGCTTCGGAGGATGCTAAAAATCAAATTTAATGCCTTGCGCTAGTGGTAAATCTGTACCGTAGTTGATGGTATTGGTTTGACGTCTCATGTACGCTTTCCAAGCATCAGAACCAGACTCACGTCCACCACCGGTTTCTTTTTCGCCACCGAAAGCACCGCCAATCTCTGCACCTGAAGTACCGATATTTACGTTTGCAATTCCACAATCAGAACCGGAAGCAGATAAGAAAAGTTGCGCTTCACGCATATTGTTGGTCATGATAGCCGATGATAACCCTTGTACCACACCATTTTGAAGTTCGATGGCTTCGTCAAAAGTGCTGTATTTAAGTAGGTATAAAATAGGTGCAAATGTTTCGTCTTGAATAATTTTATATCCTATTTCACCTTCGCAAATGGCCGGTTTAACATAACATCCGGTTTCAAAACCAGGACCTTCTAAAACGCCACCTTCACGAACTATCGTTCCGCCTTCGGCTTTTAGTTTTTCTAATGCTGCGGTGTATAATGCGACAGAATCAGTATCAATAAGTGGCCCCATGTGGTTAGAAGGATCTAACGGGTTTCCAATTTTGATTTGATCGTATGCTTTCATTACCAAATCTTTTACTTTATCGTAAACAGATTCGTGAATTATTAATCTACGGGTTGAAGTACAACGTTGACCAGCAGTTCCTACTGCGCCAAATACCGCACCAATCACGGTCATTTCCATGTCCGCTTCTGGGGTAACAATAATGGCATTGTTTCCACCTAATTCAAGAATTGATTTACCTAAACGAGCCGCCACTGCTTGCCCAACAATTTTACCCATACGGATAGAACCAGTGGCAGAAACAAGAGGTACACGTTTATCAGTAGTCATCATTTCTCCTACTTTATAATCACCGGTGATGATGTTAGAAAGCCCTTCAGGAACATCATTTTCGGCAGCCACCATGTTGAAAATATTCTGACAAGCTATTCCACACATAGGTGCTTTTTCAGATGCTTTCCAAACAACAGTATCTCCACAAACCCATGCAATTGCAGCGTTCCAAGCCCAAACAGCTACTGGAAAGTTAAAAGCAGAAATCACACCAATAGTTCCTAATGGATGATATTGCTCTTGCATGTGATGCATAGGACGTTCAGATTTAATAGTCAAACCGTGCAACTGACGAGATAAACCCACCGCGTAATCACAGATATCAATCATTTCTTGCACTTCACCCCAACCTTCTTGCAAAGATTTTCCCATTTCGTATGAAACTAATCTTCCGAGTGGATCCTTAAGGTCACGTAATTTATTTCCAAATTGACGCACAAACTCACCTCTAATAGGAGCAGGGACTACACGCCATTCTTTAAAAGCCCCTTGAGCTTTGTCCATCATTTTGCTATAATCATCTGCGGTGGTAGAAGAAATTTTTCCAATCACTTTACCGTCAACCGGAGAAGTAGATTCAAAAACTGGTCCGTTACCAAAAAAGTCTTTACCAGTAGATGTACCTGCGTTTAATTCTTGAATTCCAAGTTGCTTAAGCGCATCTTGTATGCCGTAATCGTTGCTCATTATATTCAGTTTTTTTCTTTAAAATGGACTGCAAATTTAGGTAGAAAA
Organism: uncultured Flavobacteriales bacterium; assembly: GCA_963974475.1. Classification (GTDB taxonomy): domain Bacteria; phylum Bacteroidota; class Bacteroidia; order Flavobacteriales_G; family Salibacteraceae; genus CAJXZP01. Next base: position 16,907 of record CAXBCR010000012.1, on the reverse strand, counting down.
AGAGTATGAAGTGGGAAAAAAAGGATAGTTAATTAATTATTAATCTGGTCATATCCACTTTTGGTATTTATGGATTGGTTAATATTGCGAGAAATAAATCAAATTCAATCGATATGAAAAAAATTAAATCGTTAGTGGCTATTATGATGGTCGCTTTATTTAGTGCCAACGTAGGCGCTCAAGAACTACCACAACCAAGTCCTCACGCTAGTTTTACGCAAAGAATGGGGGTAACAGATATATCTATGGATTACTCACGTCCGGGAGTGAAAGGAAGAACCACTTTTGGTGATTTAGTACCTTACGGAGAAACATGGAGAGCAGGTGCCAATGCATCTACCAAAATTGAATTTAGTACCGATGTAATGATTGGTGGCAAAGAAGTAAAAGCGGGTAAATATGCGCTATACATTGTACCGTTTGAAACCGAATGGACTTTTATTATCAGTTCGTATGTAGATGGATGGGGAGTAGATAAATACACCAGTGCTAGCGATGTTGTACGTGTAGTGGGTGTACCTCAAAAATCAGAAATGACTGAAAGCATGCTTTATTCTATCGACCAAATCACAAACAATTCATGTGTGTTGAGTTTGTATTGGGATAAGGTGAAAGTAGGATTTGAAATTACAGCCAACACCAATGAGTTGGCTAAAGTGATTTTAGCAGAATCGGTAAAAAAAGCAGACGGAAGTTTTAGTGTATACAACAAGGCAGCTAGTTATTTATTAGAGAATGGTGGCGACAAAAAAGAAGCTTTGGATTTAGCGATTAAATCGACTTCTCAACAAAAGAAATTTTGGAATTTAACGGTTTTATCGGAAGCGTATGCTGCAAATGGAGACGTGAAAATGGCTGTAAAAACAGCGAAAGAAGCGTTGGCTATGAGTGAAGAAGCAAAATATGATGCTTACATTAAAAGAAACAAAGCCAATTTAGCGGAATGGGCTAAATAGTAAAAAGCTAAAAAATTGGGAAGCCAAAGTTGGAAAGTGATTGCATTTTCTACCTTTGGCTTTTTTTGTGCTCTATGAAATTAAACGAACGACATATTTCAGTATTCATCTATGTTTTGATGGGATACACTATTCTTCAATTTTTTTGGTGGACGTATTTAATTTTTGAGCTTAACGCTGAAATTATCGGTTTAGAAAAGGTGATTGTAGATTTGGGGGCTTCATTTGATAAGGCGCATCAAATAATAGAAAAACAGCATTTGGATACCGTATTCTTCAAAAAGAAAATGATGATTTTAGGGGAAGGTGGCGTATTCTTAGTCATTTTGCTGACAGGGTTTTACCTGATCAAAAAAGCGCATAAAAAGGAATTAGACTTAGCCAAACAAGAACAAAACTTTATGCTAGCCGTGACCCATGAATTGAATTCTCCGTTGGCAGCCATAAAATTGAATATAGAAACCCTGATGCGAAGAAAACTTGAGCCAGATAAAATGCAAATGGTATTGGGAAAGGCAGCGCAAGAGTCGGAGCGATTAAATCATTTGATTAACAACATTTTAGCGACTTCTAGAATGGAGAAAACTGGTTTTGAGTTGTTTCCAGAAGAGGTTGATTTAGTGCAGCATGTTTCTAAATTAGTCCAAAAATATAATGTGTTAATACCGCAAAAATTGCGATTAGAAACCGATTCGGAAATCGCTGTGGAAATGGATGTTTTGAGTTTTGACCTCATCCTACAAAACTTGTTGGAGAATGCTTCTAAATACAGCGAAAACGACACCGAAATTGTTATTCGATTACGGTCTAAAGACAAGCACATCTGTCTGGAAGTGGCAGATAATGGTTTAGGAATATTGGATGAGGAGAAACCTAAGATTTTATCTAAATTTTACCGGGTCGGAAATGAGTCTACCCGCAAATCGAAAGGTACCGGTTTAGGATTGTACTTGGTGGCCAATTTGGTGCAAGAAATGAAAGGCAAATTAACCATTAGAGATAATAAGCCGAATGGAAGCGTTTTCAAAATAGAGATGCCAAGGGTTCATTTTGGAGGTGGAAAAGCTTAAAATAAGCATTACCCGCTCATGGATAATTCCATTTGAAAGAATCTAGGGAGACTAGAGACGAATCCCTTTACCTAACCAACAAAAATAATTAAATTGCCAGCCTTAAAAATAAGGATGATTACATCCGTAATTTTGAATAAATAAAACACAAAATAAGATGAAAAATACACAAGAATATATTGGGTCTCATAAAGAGGAGGCACTTAGTCAATTGTTTGACCTATTGAGAATTCCTTCCATAAGCGCAAAGCCGGAAAACAAACCGGATATGCTTAAGGCAGCTGAAAGTGTAAAACAATCGTTGCTAGATGCTGGAGTGGATATGGCTGAGTTGTGTGAAACACCGGGAAATCCAATTGTGTATGCTGAAAAAATAATAGATTCAAAGTTGCCTACCGTTGTGGTTTACGGACATTATGATGTGCAACCCGCAGACCCGTTAGATTTATGGGATTCGCCTGCATTTGAACCTGTAGTAAAGAAAACGGCAGCCCATCCGGATGGAGCCATTTTTGCGCGTGGAGCATGTGACGATAAAGGTCAAATGTTTATGCATGTGAAAGCTTTTGAAGCCATGAATAAATCAGGTGAATTGCCTTGTAATGTGAAATTCATGATTGAAGGAGAGGAAGAAGTTGGTTCGGTTTCTTTAGATGCCTTTGTCAAAAAAAATCATGAAAAATTGGCCGGTGATGTCATACTAATTTCTGATACAGGAATGCTTTCAAATAGCACCCCATCGATTACTACAGGGTTGCGTGGATTGAGTTATGTGGAGGTAGAAGTGACGGGTCCAAATCGTGATTTACACTCCGGTTTATATGGAGGCGCTGTGGCAAATCCCATTAATGTATTGAATCGATTAATTGCATCGCTTCAAGATGAAAACAAACATATTACCATTCCAGGGTTTTATGATAAAGTGGTAGAATTAACCAAAGAAGAACGTGCTGAAATGGCGAAAGCTCCTTTTAGTATTGAGGAATACAAAGCAGCGTTAGATATGGATGATGTGGAAGGCGAAGCTGGATACTCTACCATGGAAAGAGCGACTATTCGACCATCGTTGGATGTAAATGGAATTTGGGGTGGTTACCAAGGCGAAGGAGCCAAAACGGTAATTGCGTCTAAAGCGTATGCTAAAATATCTATGCGTTTGGTGCCGGATCAAGATCCAGATGAAATCACTCAATTATTTACAACTCATTTTGAAAGCATTGCGCCAAAAAGTGTGAAAGTGAAGGTTACTGCGCATCATGGCGGCCATCCGTACGTTTCTCCTACAGACTCTATTGCGTATAATGCGGCTAGTAAAGCGGTAGAAGATGCTTTTGGTAAAAAACCAATTCCAGTACGTTCGGGAGGTTCTATTCCTATCGTTTCTTTGTTTGAAAAGGAACTTGGAATGAAAACTATTCTATTCGGATTCGGATTAGATTCGGATGCAATACATTCACCTAATGAGCATTATGGGTTGTTTAATTTCTATAAAGGAATTGAAACTATTCCTTATTTCTACAAGCACTTTGTAGATTTGAAAGGGTAAGAAAAATCGAATTTTTATAGAGGAAAGTGGAGTAACTGAATAGTTATTCCACTTTTTTTTGGTTATGAGGTTAATTTTGATACGAATTAAATGCTGAAAATCAACCTATTAAAAAAATCACTTAACATTGAGTTAACATTGGGGTAATATCCTGTTAATATTAGGGAAGAACATATATATTTGTGGGGAATTAAAATTTCTGCCATGAAAAGTTTCACAATCGTACTTGCATTTCTATTTGTTGGCTTAGCTGCCCAAGCGCAATACTTGGAAGTGGTAAAACAAGAATTCTATCCTAATGGGAATTTGAAAATGGAATGTATATCGGTTACGGCCGGTGCAGTAGAAGTAACTTATTTTTATGAATCGGGTGTGGTTTCAGAAACAGGATATTTTAAACAAGACCAATTGGAAGGAGAATGGTCTTCGTATGATGAAAATGCACAATTATTAGCGACTGGTTTTTTTGAAGAGGGTCATAAAACCGGCATGTGGAAAATTTATAGGGAAGGTAAACTTTTTTATAACTTAGATTATTCCTCAGATTTAGCGCTTAAATAAAAAAACAGGATCCACTTGCGTGAATCCTGTTCTATCGGAGTCTATATATTTATTAGGGATATATAGAGATTTTTATGCGCTTGGCGCAAATATTATAAAGTGCTTGTCCAACCTTCAACCCAGTTGTCGGCAGTTGTAACCGCTCCCATGTAATTAGCAGAATTAAACCAAGTTCCAAGGGTAGAAGGATCGGTGGTTTCTGTACCTGAATAAGTTCCAACATATCCGTTCAAGAAAGAAACATCGGTCACTGAGTTAGTAGCATCGTTCATGAATTTGTCGCAACCATCCCAAGCTGTACCTACACTTACAGAAATAGTAGATTTAACAGATAGTGACCCATCCGCCATGTTATCGGCAGTTTGCGTAGAAGGAGTTTGATCGGTAACACGTACACCTGCTTTTAAAGAATTCACAGTAATAGCGTTATAGATATGCGCTTTTGTACCAGCACGTAAACGCATTCCAGTGTTTCTTTGGTCACCATCATCTACAGATATCAAAGTAAGATTACTTAAAGTTGGTTCAGAAAATGGAGTTGCTGCGTTATCATCCGCATTGTTATCCGCTTCAATACATCTGTCGCCTTTATCAGTGTGTTGAACGGCTACCATAAATTGACCATTTCCTCTCCAACCTTGAGTCCAATCAAAAGAGTCGTCATGGTTTCCAGTAGAAACTAAGTAACGGACATTCACGGTACCTCCAAAGAATTCGAATCCGTCATCCGCTCCACGAAATGCTTGTAAGTAAGAAGCACTTGTTCCAGAACCTACTCCGTTAAAAGAAAACCCGTTTAATTCGTTGTCGGTACCTAAGATACGACCTGCGTATTTCACCACGATATAAGAAAGGGTTCCAGAGTTATCAGCGTCATCCTGACCACCGTAAGTTCCTGTTCCGCCTTCGCCCTGAGCGCTGCCACCGGCAACGTTTATGGTAGCGCGACCATTGATAATAATTCCGCCCCAATCGCCAGGAGCAGGATTTGCTTTTACGGTACTAAATACGATTGGTTTTGCTGCAGTACCAACAGCATTAATTTTCCCTCCTTGTGCGATTGCTAAAAATGCAGTAGCACCGTCATCGGCTGCTTTAATTTGAGTTCCTGCTTCAATGGTAAGTGTGCTTCCGTCTTTTACAAAAACCCCACCAGACAACAACCAGTTTTTACTTGCTGTGAATGTGTAGTTTTCGTTGATGGTTCCTTGTACTTGGGTGTAAGTTGTTCCGTTTACGGTTACGTCTTTGATCACGTATTCTTTTGTAATTCCGGATGGATTGGTAGTTGAATCTTTTTTACAAGAAGTAAAAGTAGCAGTTGCAGCGAGTGCAATTAATCCTAAAGTTTGAGTGAATTTTCTCATTTTAATTTTTTTGTCTTTCGTTTAAATTGATGATGCAAATATGGGGGGCAGTTGTTATTTCCGACTTAAGCCATCGTTAACGAATCTTTACTAAAATGGATGGAATGTTAAGGGAATGTAATGTATCGTTATTCCATCCTCTTTTTAGGGAAATGGAAGGGTAAGCGGTGAGATAGAAAGAAGTGTTTCTTGTTTTGGAAAGTAAAGTGTACATATATGTATTCTTTTTTATTAATAAGTATATGTATTTGTATGTTATTATGTATAATTGCATACATATATGTATGCAAATTTAGTGTAATGAGAAATGCAAAAAGATTATTAATCGAGCAATTAGATACTAAACTATCTGTTTTTAAAGGTGCTGTAGTGATTTCTGTTCCCCCAAAAGGATGGATTAATGCCATAAGGACTACGATTAATATGACAAGAGATCAAATGGCAGTCAAGTTAGGCTTAACCAAAGGCGCAATTCAAAAAATAGAGGAGCGTGAAGCCTCAGGGCAAATAACTATAAATAAACTAAGAGCTACCGGGAAAGCGCTGGATATGCAATTGGTGTATGGGTTTGTTCCAAAGGATGGGTCGATAGAAAACTTAATAAGTTTAAAAGCTAAGACGTTAGCGAAACAGATTGTATTAAGAACCAATCAAAACATGCAATTGGAAGACCAAGGTATAAGTGAGGAAAAGATTAATGAATCTATCCATGAATTGGCTTTTGAATTAAAAAGAGAAATGAAAAAATCGTTATGGGATTAAACTTAGCTTATACCGATGGACAGACCCCTTTGAATGAAGATGAAAAAGACGCGCTCAAAATAAAATCAATCACTACCCAAGGTGAATTGAATGAATTTGAACAGTTAAATATTGAAAAAGCAGTGTTATGGGTGGTCCAATCAAACTTCAAAGTCGAAAAAATATTGACCGAGAAATTCATCAAAGACTTACATAAAAAAATGTACGGAGATATATGGAAATGGGCAGGAAATTTTAGAAGAAGCGATAAAAATATTGGAATAAATTGGGTAAATATTGGCGTTGAGCTAAAGTGCCTTATTGATGACACGAAATATTGGATTGAAAATAAGATATATCCCCAAGAAGAAATTGCAATACGCTTTAAGCATAGGCTTGTAGCCGTTCACTGTTTCCCAAATGGAAATGGGCGGCATTCAAGGATGATGGCGGATATACTAATGGAATCTGTATTTAGGAAAGAGATTTTTTCCTGGCATCAATCAAATATGGTAAAGGCAGATGAAACTAGGAAAACCTATATAAATGCTTTGAGGCTGGCAGATAAGGGTAATATATTACCACTGATAGAATTTGCTAAAAACTAAAAATTATAGGAAAAGAAAAAGTCCTTAACTTTCCCAATTCAAATAATAAAGCAAAAGAAAACCCCTTCAAATCAACTCGTTGAGGAGTTTCATTGAAGGGGTGAAAAAATCCTTGCTATGAGGGTTTTTTTATTTTTTGGTGAAGATTTTGTAAACTAACGTACCACCAATGTTGATACCTCTTTGGTAAGAACTTACGATGCTAGAAGCATTGCCTTGGGTAGATTCTTGTTCCACCTGAATTTCTGGATTTAGTAGGTTGTTGGCAGATACATTAAATTGCCAATGTGCTCCCAAATCATTTCTCCAAGTTAGGTTTAATGTATTGATTGCTTTTTCGTATGAATCACCAATATTTTGACGACCTACCGCATATAATCTACGACTAAAATAATTGTATGAAGCGGTAACCGATGTTTTGAATTTTTCATTAACTCGTTTTTCAAAAGTCAAATCAATGTTAGCCAAAACCGGTGATGCACCTTGTAACTGACGGTTAGGATTGTTTACGGTAACACTTCCACCATTTTTACTTTCGGTATCTATTTCTACTTTAGAATAGATGTAAGAAAAGTTCGCTCCAAAGGCCAAGTTTCTTAATGGAGATGAACCTGAAATGAAATCTAAGTTCCTGAATTTTTTAATAAACTCGAACTCTATTCCATACGCTTGCGCTGATTTCGCATTTTGATAGGTCAATAAAATCCCAGAAGCAGAACCAATAGTTACTTGTTCGATAGGTGCGTTAATCATTCTACCAAAAACAGTTACCGAGTATAAATCACCCGAATTAGGATATAGCTCGTAACGTAAATCTACGTTGGTGTTGCTTGAGTTTTGAAGCAATGGATTTCCTTGTCTTACTTTTCCTCCAAAAAATTCGCGGTATTGAAATGGCGCTAACTCTTTAAAATTAGGACGAGTCACGGTTTGAGAACCTACTACCCGAACCGAAGTTTTTTTGTTGGGAGAGAATTTCAATGAAGCCATCGGTAAAAAACTCATGGTATCAATTACTTGACTTTCCACAAAAGCTGGATCTAATGGACTTGATTGTTTACGGTAACGAATTTCTTGGTAGCTTTTTTCTACTCTTAAACCTCCCATAGCATACCAATGGCTGTTGAAATGATAATCTAAAGAAGCGTAAGCTGCATGAACATTCATTATTCCTTCGGTAGCCGATTCTGGTCTAGATTCTTCTCTTTGAGAAAAATACCCTTGTGCATGATTTGCATCGTTAATGTATGCATCTGGATTATTTGCATCTACAAACTCAAATCCGTTCGAAGCGTTCATCTCTTTCAAGTTGTGTGAGTAGAATTTAAAATCCTGTGTTCTGTTTTTCATTTTTCCTTGATACCCCGCAGAAACCGTCATTCTAGCACCGCCTAACGAATCGGTTTTTAAGATATACTTTCCATTAGCGGCCACATCATATTCGTTTTCATCTAGGTACATGTAGTAACGATGTTGGTCGGCTACGTTGTCCGTAAAAAATTGGTATTGCGTTCTAGGAGCGCCTTCTTGGTGACTCCAAATCAATTGTCTTCTGTCGGGCTCTTTAGAACCGGTAACTTGATAGGCTGCACTCCAATTTAGAATCAACTTTTCGTTTAAAAACTTGTGGTCACCAATGATTTGGTTGGTCCATAATTTATTTTGAACCCAAGTCATACGTCTAGAAAAAATCATTCCTAAGTTATCGTAATCCCAATGGTATCCATCTGTTTCGCGAATCGAGTTTTTAGACAAGTTCACAAACATGGAGTTTAACTTAATGCTGTTGTTGGTATTGAAACGATAATACACAGAACCTAAAGCCGAAGAGCTAGTAGATTCTACACTTGAATTGTACGTATAATCAATAACTTTAGCATCTTGAGCATTAACTACGCGATGCAGACCGCTCAAATTGTTTTTCTTGTTTTCGAATGAAGCTAAAACTAAGAATCCAAATCCTTTACTGTTGTCTTCTTTACCGAAAAAATTACCTACGTTAAATCCAAATTTTGAATTAACCGGTGCTTTAATTAAGGAAGCGTTCATGTTTTTTTGAAACGGAATACCCGGGTAAGTTGGGTTTTTGGCCGCATCGTTACTATTGTATAAATTTTTGGATGGACTTTCTAATTGATTCCATTTCACATTCAATGCGTCTGGTACATTTCTAGTACCATCATCAAAACCAAAATAATCGGTTTTACCACCTTGATTGGTCATGAACGATTTTCCAGTGGTATTCGTATTTGCACCTACACCGCCATACACATTAAATGTTTTATGCTCAGGGTAGTCTTTTGTAACAATGTTAATAGATGCGCCAGAAACATCTCCAAATTGGTTAGGAGTAAATGTTTTGGCAACCGTTAAACTCTGTACTACCGAAGTAGGGATGATGTCTAATGGAATCACTTTTTTGTCGGGATCAGGACTTGGTAATGGAATGCCGTTTAAGTACGCGTTATTGTATCGATCACCTAACCCACGTACCAAAATGCTTCCAGCTCCGGCTTGCGAAACGCCACTCATTTTAGCCAAACCTTGTTGCACATCGCTAGCGCCTTTTTTGGATAATTCTTGTGCGCCAATTTTTTCTTCTAAGGCGGTGGCATTACTTCTTTCCATTAGTAAGGCCGTTTCTGATTCACGATTGTATTTAGCGACTACTTGTACCGCTTTTAAGGAAAATGATTTTTGTGCTACTTTAAAGTTTAATTCATGGTTCCCGTTTTCGGTTACGCTCACCTTTAAAGTGTCTGCGTCATAACCAGTATAGCTCACGATTATGCGATGGTCTCCCACCGGTGCGTTGAAGGTATAATTACCATCAAAATCTGTCATTCCACCTGTAGTGGATCCAACGATATAGACGTTGGCGAATGGAACCGGCATTGTTTTGCCGTCCAGTAGCTCTGTGACTACTCCTTTAATCGTTCCGGTTTGTCCTAATAAAACCAATGAACTAATAATCCCTAATAATGTAAGTCCGATATTTTTCATACTCTTTTAAATATGATGCAAATGAACAACCACAATGAGACCATTGGCTTAAGTATATTTTAAGGTTGAGTTAAGTAATTTGGTGGTATGTTAAGCCAATATTAAATTTGGGCAATACAAGTTGCACATATAATTATCATGTAGGGGGTTTAGGTTAATAGCCTACATTTGAAAAGTATTAAAACACGCAATTAATGAACAAACACAAGATTTTATTAGTGGATGATGATCCAGATATTCTGGAGTTTATCGAGTATAACCTAGAAAAAGAGGGATACAGTGTTGCTACTGCTTCCAATGGGTTGGAGGCCGTTAAAATGGCTAAATCGTTGGTTCCCGATTTAATTTTATTGGATGTAATGATGCCTGAAATGGATGGGGTAGAAACCTGTGCTAAAATCAGAGAGTCATCCGAATTGCAACACGTTCGTATTGCTTTTTTGACCGCTAGAGGCGAAGATTACTCTCAAATTGCGGGGTTTGATGCTGGAGGAGATGATTATATTTTAAAACCGGTTAAGCCACGGGTTTTAGTAAGTCGAATAAAAGCATTGTTGCGTAGATCAGGTGGCCCAGAAGTGGTAAAAGAACCGGCTCACGGATTGAAAATAGACCGCGAACGCTATGAGGTTTCCAATAATGGAGAACGCATTTCATTACCTCGAAAAGAATTTGAATTATTGGCGCTATTGATGTCAAAAGTAGGAAAGGTGTTTACCCGAGAAATTATTCTTTCTACCGTTTGGGGAGAAGAAGTAGTGGTAGGCGACCGCACGATTGATGTGCATATTCGTAAACTTAGAGAAAAATTAGGTAGCGAATATATTAAGACTATTAAAGGAGTAGGATATAAGTTTACCGAAGGGTAGCCACTAATCTGGTTTCAAATGAAAGAAGAATCACCACACGACATCGCGCAAAAAATTTCGATTTACATCTATCTGGTACTAACGGCAACGTTGCTCCCATTGGTATGGTATTACACGCAAGGCTGGAAAGCAATTGCGGTTTTTACGGTGGTTATGTTGGTGGTGTTTTACGCTATTTGGCGATTGATTAAATACAATATTGAGTTTTTTGTGTACCGAAGAATCAAGCTTATTTACAAAACTATTTCTAGGCTAAAAACGGATAAATTTCCACAAGAGGAAATGGATTTTGATAAAGATATAATAGGTGAGGTAAATAAAGATGTGTTGAGTTGGGCCCGCGAAAGCAAGAATGAAATTGAACAATTAAAAGAACAAGCGCAATTTAGAAAAGAGTTTATTGGCAATTTGGCGCATGAGCTGCGCACCCCTGCTTTTAATATGCAAGGGTATTTGTTAACTTTATTAGAAGGAGGTTTGGAAGATCCAAAAATCAATACCAAATATTTGGGTAGAGCCGATAAAAACCTAGACCGATTAATTCATTTGATAAATGATTTGGATAAAATATCTCGCCTAGAGGCCGGGGAAGATACGCTAGAGTTGATTTCGTTTGATTTGTGTAATTTGGCGAAAGAAATTGCAGATTACCAAGAAGACCGAGCTTCCAAACGAAAGATTAAAATAAAGGTGATTCCGTTTGCTAATACGCTAAAAGTAATGGCGGATAAGGAGAAAATTTCTCAGGTATTCACTAATCTAATTGTTAATGCAATTCGATACGGAAAAGAGGGCGGATGGATTGAAATTCGCTTCTACGACATGGACGATAACGTTTTGGTGGAGATAGAAGACAATGGCGTGGGTATAAATGAGACTAGTATTCCACGATTATTTGAGCGTTTTTACCGGGTAGATAAATCTCGGGCACGAAATGCGGGCGGCTCTGGATTGGGCTTAGCCATTGTAAAACACATCATTGACGCACATCAGCAAACCATTAATGTGAGAAGCGCATTTGGGGATGGTTCAGTTTTTTCTTTTACTTTGGCGAAAGCGTAATAAAACCAAGGTTTGAGTATATTTGCATTTCATGGCAGCATTAGGGAAAGACATTAAGCAAGCAAAAGAATCTTTGGAAAATGGAGGTTTAGTTGCAATTCCAACTGAAACAGTTTATGGCTTAGCAGCCAATGCGTTGAAGGAGGAATCGGTAATAAAAATATTTCAAGCAAAGAATCGACCTTCGTTTGATCCCTTGATTGTACATATTCCTTCTATTTCAAACGTGGATGATTTGGTGATTGAGTTCCCCGAAGCCGCTAAGAAATTAGCTAAAGCGTACTGGCCTGGCCCGTTGACCTTGGTGATGAAAAAAAGCGAAAAAATTCCACTTTCCGTTACTTCAGGAATGGATACGGTGGGAATTAGAGTGCCTAATCACCCGCTTACGCTGCAACTGTTAAAGTCGTTAGATTTTCCATTGGCTGCACCAAGTGCGAACCCGTTTGGTTATACTAGCCCAACGCAAGCATTTCATGTGAATAATCAATTGGGTGATGCTGTTGATTACATTTTAGATGGCGGTACGTGTACCGTTGGAATTGAATCAACTATTGTAAGTTGTGTGGATGACCAAGTAGTTGTTTTAAGACTAGGAGGATTAACATTAGAAGAAATAGAAAAAACGTTGGGCAAACCAGTCGATGAAGTGCAAACTTCAAGCGACAAGCCAAACGCACCCGGTATGTTGACGAGCCATTACAACCCCGGAAAAAAGGTGATTATTGGTAATATTGACCATAATCTTCGTAAATTTCCTAGAGCTCGAATTGGCGTGTTGTCTTTCAAAAGAAAATTCAAAAATCTTAATATTACGAAGCAAATTGCGCTATCGCCAAAAGGGGATATGCAAGAAGCAGCCAAAAACTTATTTGGTGCACTTAGAAAATTAGATTCCAGAGCGGTAGAGTTTATCCTTACCGAAAAAATGCCAGATAAGGGTTTAGGTAAAGCAATAAACGACCGTTTACTACGCGCATCGCAGAAGTAGTTTTTTTTGTTGTGTGGGATGTTTGGTGTCAGTTGTTTGGTGTCAGATGTCAGGTGTCGGATGTTTGATGCCTTTAGTTTTGTTACCATGGTCTGAGGTGGTTTATTGAGGAATGGTTTTTTTTGCTAAACCCAATTATGTGTAATATCTTGTTGGTTTTCAATACTATATTACATCTAACACTTTTACTATGAAATTCAAATTTGAAAACCTGCGTATATGGCAAAAGTCTATGGATTTTGGGGAGGAAATCACGACTTTAGCAAGAACGTTTCCTAAGGATGAGATTTTTAATCTTAACTCCCAAATAAGAAGAGCTGTAGACTCTATTGCCTTAAATATTTCTGAAGGCTCAATAGGTCAATCCAATCCAGAATATCGAAAGTTCTTAGGGTATTCCATTCGTTCCTTAGCCGAAGTAGTTACTTGATTGCATAAAGCTAAAAGACGCAATTATTTGGACATAAAATCATATGACAGACTTTATGCGGAGGCTTTTCATTTAATGAACATGATGGCTGCCTTCAAAAAAACGATAGTTTAGTTGGAATGGTAGATGGGACAAGTCAAAAGAAAAGTTCCCCAAGTAAAACGTAAAAAAGAAGAGCAAACACCCAAAAGGCATCAAACAGTGCGCATCTAACAACCGACATTCAACATCAGGCATCAAGCATCCAAAGGATTACTTCTCCATTTGAATACCGTCAATTTTTTCTTTCCACTTGCTAGCAAACACATCAAAATCTGCTCGTTTGCCTTTTTTAATCGGATTAGAAGGCGGAATTTTTTCACGTCTTGAATCTACTTGCACTCCGTTTTTCCAGAAACGGTAGCATACATGCGGGCCCGTGGCTAAACCTGTAGAACCAACATATCCAATAGTTTGCCCTTGTTTAACCCGAACTCCAGGGCGGATACCTTTTCCAATTTTGCTCATGTGTAGGTACTGGGTGGTATACGTTCCGTTATGTCTGATTTTCACGTAGTTTCCGTTGTATTTGGAGTATTGCGCATGCGTTACCACACCATCGCCAACTGCCATAATGGGCGTGCCTGTGGGAGCCGCATAATCTGTCCCCAAATGAGCTTTGTAGCGTTTTTGAACCGGGTGAAACCTGCGTTTGGTATATGCGGATGTAAGTCGACCAAATTTTAAAGGCGACTTCAAAAAAGCCCTTCTCAAACTTTCGGCTTCTTCGTTAAAATAGTCGTCACCTTCCCCTTGGTCATACAGAAAAGCGTAGTTGTTATCTCCGTAATTATTGAAGTTAGCAGCCAGAATTTTACCTACCCCTACGCGCTCACCATCCACAAATTGCTCTTCAAAAATAACCTGAAAGTAATCGCCTTCTTGGATACGGTAAAAATCAATGGTCCACGCAAAAATATCTGCTAACCGAACCGCTAAACCGGGGCTCAAATGCTGGTCAACTAAGGTTTGGTAAAGCGATGAGGTAATTATTCCTGAAGCTTGTCTCACTTTGGTAACCAATTCTTTTTTTGCCTTTTTTATCGTAACCGAATCACGTAAATCAAAAACCACATAATCAATAGAATTGGGCTGATAAATGAAGTAGGCCACTTTGGGGATAGAATCCTTGGTAGAAAAAATAGTGTAATCCTTTCCTTTTCTAAGTTTACGCACATCATAAACATCTCGAGAAGCTTTCGCGATTTTATCTATATCCACAGCCGAGACATGAAAGCGATCTAGGATAGTCCCTAAAAACTCATTTTTCCCAAATTTCGATTGAAAAATGGTAAACGAATCCACAGGAATTTCAAAAAGATAAACCGTTGGTTCTATTTCCGGGATGACCTGTTCAGGAAGCTGAACCACCTCTGGCAATGGGGGATTGGTGGGTTTTAGCCAAAACATAGCTCCAAACAAAGCCATAATGGCTAAAATGATTCCTCCTATATATTTTGTTTTCATGGTGTGCGTGTTTTGACCTTACGCAATTTTGCGCAATTTGAGGGTTCAAATAACCATTTATTCGTAGAAATATTCACAAAGAGGGGTGGATGAAAACCGGTAGAATTAATGGGAAAATCATTACCGCTTATCATTCTTTAACATTACCAAACCAACTGCTTGGACGGGTTAAACTAAATTTGCGCCCTCAATCAAAATCATGGCATCAAAAACAATCAATTTTCTTCCAATTATTATCGTACTTGGCTTTTTATTTCTCATTGATTTATATGTGTTTAAAGGTTTGAAAGTCCTCTTGAATGACGTTCAAAATGAAGGACTACGAAAAGGAGCTTTAATACTTCATTGGGCCATATATGTAGGGATGGTCGTATGGATTTTGCTGGTGCTATTTAATGTAACAAGCAATCCAGAGTTTAAAAACTACAAATCCACGTACTACCTAATAGGAATGGGTTTACTGTTTTATTTACCAAAGATTTTGTTCTCGCTTTTCATTTTTTCTGATGATATTATTTTGTTTTTTAGAAATGCTATCGCTTATTTTATGCCGCAGGATACGGATACTACCGGTGAAAACATTTCAAGAATTAAATTTATTTACCAACTTGGGGTAGGCGCTGCAACCATTCCATTTATTGGTGCTGCGTATGGCATGATTAAGGGACGTTTTGACTTTAAGGTACGGACTATTCCTGTAATTCTACCCAATTTGCCCGCTTCGTTTGAAGGGTTGACCATGGTGCAGTTAAGCGATTTGCATTTAGGTAGCTTTTTTGACGATAAGCAATCGGTGGCTAAGGCATTTAAAATGGTGACCGACCTAAACCCTGATATCTTAGTGGTAACGGGAGATTGGGTAAATAATTTCTCGTCAGAAGCGGAGAGTTGGATTGAAGAATTTAAGGCTTTGCCAGCCAAAATGGGCAAAATTGCCATTGTAGGAAATCATGATTATGGAGATTACAGCGCGTGGGATTCTCCGGAAGCAAAGGCTCGAAATTTTGAAAGACTCATTGAAATACATGGCGAAATGGGATTCAAAACTTTATTGAACGACAACCATATTTTTGAGAAAAACGGTGAGCAGTTTGCCGTAGTAGGAGTTGAAAACTGGGGCGTAAAACCATTTCCACAACATGGAGACTTAGCTAAAGCCAAACAAGGAACAGAAAATGTACCGGTAAAAATATTGCTATCGCACGACCCATCTCATTTTGAAGAAGTGGTCACCAATGGCCATCCCGATATTGATTTAACGCTTTCAGGTCATACCCATGGGGCACAATTTGGGGTGGAATTAGGAAACATTAAATGGAGTCCGGTCAAATATAAATACCCACGATGGGCAGGAATGTACGAAAAAGGAAATCAGAAACTATATGTGAATAGAGGATTTGGTTATTTGGCATTTCCGGGTAGGATTGGGATGCCCCCTGAAATTACGCTTTTGGAGTTTAGGAGTGCCTAGGTTATAGTTGAAAGGGTAGAGGTTTTGGAGTTATTAGTTTTTAGAGTTTAGTTTTTAGTGGTTAGTGTTTAGTTTTTAGTTTATTTTTTTTACTTCAACATTCCTCATTCCTTGTTGGAAATTCGAAATTGTTTAGAGATGAGAGTTATTAGTGGTTAGTTTTTAGTTTTTAGTTTAGTTTTTTTCACTTCAACATTCATGATTCCTTGTTGGAAATTCGAAATTGCTTAGAGATTAGAGTTATTAGTTATTAGTTTTTAGTATTGAGTTTTTAGTTTTCACTCATCACTCATCACTCATCACTCATCACTCATCACTTCCTCATTCCTTGTTGGAAATTCGATATTCATTTTCACTGCACTACAACAAACCCTGTAACCTCTCCAATACGATAGCTATACACTCCTGTTTTAAGATTCGAAACATCAATGGTATTGGTACTTGGAAACAGCTTTTTGGTTAACACCAGTTTCCCTAAAATATCATACAACTTCAACTCAAATTCTTCCGGGTGCGCCCGATGCTCGAAGGCGGAGGGCGTGATTTCAATATTCAACACATCACTAGCAGGATTGGGGTATATTTTTAATTGCGCAATAGTACCTTCTATTTTGGGTACACTGGTTACCTCACAGCCTGGGGTTAAACAACCAAAACTATCTACTTTAATTACCCAAGTGTCTTGTGTTCCTGTGTCTGGCGGATATGGAAACAACCAACCAGCGG
>CAXBCR010000011.1:0-99752 GCA_963974475.1 uncultured Flavobacteriales bacterium | reverse complement strand
AGCCTCCTAGTTTCCTAGGAGGCCTGTTGTGGCGGGGACAGGACTCGAACCTGCGACCTTTGGGTTATGAGCCCAACGAGCTACCGACTGCTCCACCCCGCGATGTATCTTTGAATTAAGTAGTATTCCTCGTTTCGGGGTGCAAATATATAACTATTTTTTGTTTCTTTGCAAACTAATTTTAACAAATGCATAAAGCTGGTTTTATTAATATGATTGGAAGTCCTAACGTGGGGAAATCTACGTTAGCTAATCAGTTGGTTGGCGATAAGTTATCTATAATAACTTCAAAAGCACAAACAACTAGACATCGAATTTTAGGAATGGTTAATACGGATGACTATCAAATGATTTTCTCCGATTTGCCAGGTATAGTAGACCCTGCATACCGTCTTCACAAAAGCATGATGAATTATATTTATCAATCTTTAAGTGATGCCGACATCTTTTTAGTCGTAGTGGAAGCAGGTGAAAAAGCTTTCAAGGACCAAACTATTCAAGACAAAATCAATAGTTTGGACATTCCAATAGTTGTGGCTCTAAACAAAATTGATACAATTAATCAGGAAGAATTGGATGTAAAAATAGACTATTGGAAATCTCAATTTCCGAAGGGAATGGTTATTCCAGTATCTGCTTTAGAAAAATTCAATTTAGATTCATTGAAAAATGTATTACTCGAAAATCTACCTGAGTCACCTGCATTTTTCCCGAAGGATCAGTTTACGGATAAAAGTGAACGATTCATTGTTTCTGAAAAAATAAGAGAACAAATATTAAAGGTTTATAAAAAGGAGGTACCCTATTCTTCGGAAGTGGTGGTAACTGATTTTTTAAGAGAACCAAATATTATTCGTGTTCGTGCCGAAATTATTGTAGAAAGAGATTCCCAAAAAGGAATTCTCATCGGCAAAGGAGGTAATAAGCTTAAACTAATTGGCACCAACGCAAGATTGGAGCTTGAAGAGTTTTTCGAATCTAAAATCTTCCTAGAAGTTTTTGTTAAAGTGGACAAAAACTGGCGTGATAATGCGCAAAAATTAAAGAAATACGGTTACGAAAATTAACCCCATTCATAAAAAAGAAAAAAATGGCAATAGTTGCAATCATAGGAAGACCAAATGTGGGGAAATCCACCTTATTCAATAGACTTGTTGGTTCAAGGGATGCTATTGTTAATGAGTTTAGTGGCGTTACAAGAGACCGACATTACGGGAAATCCGACTGGAACGGAAAAGAATTTACCATTATTGATACGGGCGGATATGTTACTGGAAGTGATGATGTTTTCGAAAAAGAAATTCGCAATCAGGTTTCCCATGCCTTGGATGAGGCAGACATGATCATCTTTGTGGTGGATGTGGTAGACGGTTTAACCGACTTAGACAAGGAAGTAGCATCAATAGTTAGACCTCTTACCAAAAACATTATTTTGGCTACTAACAAGGTGGATAATTCGCAGCGCGAAATGATGGTTCACGAGTTTTATCAACTAGGTATGGGTGAAGTATTTCCTATTTCGGCCATCAATGGCTCTGGAACAGGAGAACTGTTGGATGAACTTGTAAAAAGATTACCTGAAGAAGAAGAAAAAGAGGAAAGTGAGTTTCCTAAAATTGCTGTTGTAGGTCGTCCTAATGCGGGTAAATCTTCTTTTATTAATCAGCTTACTGGGCAAGACAGAAACATCGTTACACCTGTTGCTGGAACCACCAGAGATTCCATCAACACTCATTTTAACGCCTACGGATTTGAATTTGATTTTGTTGATACCGCGGGTTTAAGAAAGAAAACCAAAGTGCACGAAGATTTGGAGTTTTACTCCACTTTAAGAACCATTAAATCTATTGAAGAATCAGATGTTTGCATTTTGATGATTGATGCCACCGTAGGATTTAACGTACAGGATGTTACGATTTTCAGTCTGATTCAACGGAATAAAAAGGGCGTGGTTATACTGATCAATAAATGGGATTTGGTTGAAAATAAATCTACCAACTCGTTAAAAGAATACGAACAATCTATTAGAGACCGTATTGCACCGTTCACTGATGTTCCTATGGTTTTTGTATCAGTTAAAGACAAGCAACGATTAATTAAAGCTTTGGATATTACGCTTAAGGTCTATGAAAACAAAAAGCAAAAAATAAGTACTTCCAAGCTTAATGAGTTCTTTTTACCACTTATAGAGCGGAATCCGCCACCTGCTTTAAAAGGAAAGTTCATCAAAATAAAGTATGTCACCATGCTTCCTAAGCCATTTCCGGCTTTTGCATTTTTTGCCAATTTACCGCAATATGTGAAGGATCCTTATAAACGATTTTTAGAAAACAAGCTTCGTGAGCACTTTGACTTTACTGGAATTCCTATAGTGATTTCCATGAAGAAAAAATAATTTAAAAGAAAGGCGGAATTTTACAATTCCGCCTTTCTTTTTTCTCAAATCCTTTTCCACTATTCAAAAAGACATAAAAAAGGCAATCCCATATGCTAGAATTGCCTTTTAAATACTTGCGTATTTTTCAGTTTAATCTTTCGGTTTTTTAACCGTAAAAACCCGACTAATATTAAATCCAATACGGATATCACCATTTGCCCAATCACCCGTATTTTGGGTAAGGAATTGTTGTTCATTCATACCTGCAGAATTAGTAAGAAACAATTGAAATACGTGTCCACCAGTTTCAATATCAACACCTACGGAAAATGAATAATTCACATATTGCGGAGCTAGCTGGTTGGGTAATACATAATGAAATTCGTAGGTTATGGCCGCTCTACTACTAAATTTTTGACGACCACCAATCCCTACCAAGAAGACATCATTTTTTTCAGCTTGGGTTTCCACAAAATTTCGGTGAACTAGGGTAGGCATAAATTGAATGGTCGTATTTTTTGAAAACTTTCTTCCCACCAAAATTTGAAACGTATACCCCATTCTAGACGTAAATAAATCCTGAGCAGGATTAGCCGCCTTCAATGAGTTTATCATCACCGAAGAAAAGAATTGAAGGGATACGGGCATGTTTTGGGCTCCCGAACTTTGCTTCAAAATCTTAGCTTTAAAAAAACCATCATAAGCTTTTTCAAATGTACTTCGACCAACACCAATCATTAACCATGGCTTCAACCCATAATCAAAACCAATTCGCGTATTTGCATTATCCAATCCAAAAAACTCATCCGCCCCCGAATTGATTGTCCCAAAACGGTGTGAAATTCGTAAATCCAAAACTCCTTCTGCGGTGTTCTCTAACGAAATGGAATTAATGATCCTACTCGATTTATAACTGGCTGTGGCGTATTCCGTTTGAGCCGGGTCATCCCCTAATTCATCCAGCATATCCATTTCACCTTGGGCATTTGCCA
Organism: uncultured Flavobacteriales bacterium; assembly: GCA_963974475.1. GTDB lineage: Bacteria > Bacteroidota > Bacteroidia > Flavobacteriales_G > Salibacteraceae > CAJXZP01. The sequence goes on along the minus strand of CAXBCR010000011.1, from coordinate 96,383 downwards.
ACAAACCATATCCAATTGTAATACCTAGTAATAGAAATTTTCTTGTCATTTTTCTTTTATTCATCGATACCGATTATTTCTTTTCTTTAAAATTCATCACGATAGTAACTTCCAATTCTTTGGCAATTTTTTCACGTACCACTCCCGGGATTTCAATTTCATAATTCTCGGGATTCACTTTAATTTTAGATTCGCCTTTAACCACTCCATCCTTCATGGTAAAAGTAGCTTGGGTAGAAATTTCTTGCGTCACACCATGAATTGTTAATTTACCGTTTATGGTTACCGTATATTCCCCATCCTTGGTAAAATCAATCTCATTAACTCCTTCAATTACTCCTTTAAATGTGGCTTTTGGAAACTGATCGCTCTCCACATAATTTTCATTGAAATGCTCTTGCATCAGTGCTTTTTCAAAATGAAAAGATTTCATAGTTACCGAAAATTGAATAGCTCCGGATTTTGAATCAAAAATAGCTGTAACCGTTTTATTGTGCGCCTCAATATCTTCAATTGAAGTGGAAGAAAAGAAAGAAATTTGACCTGTTCTGGTAAAATACTTTTGCGCATTTACTCCAGTCATTACCATCATTAACCCTACTACTACGAATACCTTTTTCATAATTATTTTTTTTAAAATTAATTTAATACAGCACATTCCGCCATGACAACTCCCATTTCATCCCCACCAGTACAATGTCCTTTAATGCGTATTGATTTTCCAGCTGTTAGTCCATCCAAAGATTTTACATCATCAAAATAAACGTTCACCCCAAAAAAGTCATCACTCGTTTGTAGCACCACCATTTCTGACCCTGCATCCATATTTAATTCAGTAATTACGCCAGAAACTTCCACTACTTTATCCAAATATTTGGCATTAGCGGCTACCTCATCGGCTACATAGGCATTAAATAAATCCGTAGAACTTACTTGTACAGATGCCTCTTCAGCTGCTATATCACGGTGTTCTTTATTGAATTGCATGTAAGCAAAACCACCACCCAATAAACCTAAAACAAGGATTCCTAAAATAATTTTCTTCATCATAATTTCCTTCGTTAATTATTACTTTTCCGGGTACCCGTCAATAATCCATTGTGTCAATTGTCTTTGTTCACAAGAACCTAAGCGCCCTACTTTGGGCATGGATTTTTCGATAAGCGCTTGAAATTCAATTTTCGAAATATTGGAAGCTACCTGCGCATACGTTTCTAACGTAGGCAATTGCGCACCCGACACGTGACAATCAGAAACGGTACAATTACTTACAAAAATGGCTTTCACATCTGCATCATAAGTGAGTCCTTTAGTATCGCAACCCGTAGGATCTACCGGATATAGCTCTACCTGATTATCATAGTAACAAGAGGACACAGTAATAGCTAGAACAGCTAGTAAAAATATTTTTCTCATCTAATTAGTTATTGGGGGCGCCTGTAGCGATCCATTCATTTAATGTATTTATATAGCAGGACCTCAACCTACTGCCGCCTTTTGGCATTTCTTTAAAACCATCTTTTCGCTCGATAACTCCCATCAATGTTCCATCATCTACTAAGGCTTTTATCTCACCATAATTGGTCAAATAAATATCTCCTCCAGGGTTATTTCCAGAATGGCATCCAACACAATATTTGGATAATATTGGTTTCACGTTGGCTTCAAAATTAAAGTTTACCGAATCACATACGGCATTGGTGTCTTCACACTCAAAATTATAAGCGCCTTGGTCTATCCACTTTTCTACTAAAGCTATAGCATCAGAAGAAAGTGCGTTGGCAGGAGACGGAGGCATTCGTTCCTCTCCTTTTTTGCGCATGGCTTTAATAATTTTAGAGGCTGTTCCGTTAAAGGGTCTAACTCCTCCGGTTTTCATAACCTGCGAATAAGTAGATAAATCAATTCCTTTTTCCTTGGTTGTGGCATCGTGGCAATTACTTACGGCACAATTAGAAACCAAAATAGGTGCAACATCCAACACATAATACAACGTATCTGAGTTACAATTACCCATAAAAATAGGAATGTCCGATTGATAAATATCTGGTAATACTGGGTCATGGGTACAACCGCTAACTACCATAATTAAGGGTGCTATTAGTCCCAACAAAACAGTAAACCCATTCTTCTTTATCATGTCTTTATTCATATTGATTGAATTTCCAAAAATAAGGCTTCTAACCGCATTTTCACATTAAATAATTTTATTAGCCAATAAACACCCTCAAATAGTGAGCTAGAATCTCAAAAACAGTAACTACCCCATACCTAGGTGTTCCATTTAAAATGAAATGGATTTTTTTGGGTTAAACAGAAATATTCCATCACTTGAAAGTGTACAAATAAACTAGAGGTCACTTAAATACAAGCAATAAACGTTAACTTGTTTTTAGGATATTTAAGTGCAAAGCTCCTTATTCCGAATACTCGAAACTTATGGGCTATAAAATTTTAATTCTTAATGTGATTGGAAACTAAAACGGAATTAAATATTTATTAATCAACCCAGATTCTATCTTCATCCACCCCATGACATTTGGCGCATTCACCGGTGGTAATTTTCTTTCTCATGTATCGCTTCTTACCCGATGCACTGATTACAGTACAATATAGTCCGTTAGAAAAATCAATACTTGATGTGGTATAAAAGTTACCGTTCCCGTCTACCTCAAGAGTTGCTTGTAAAGTTCCAGTACCGTATTTACCAGTATAAAATTCCAAAGTAGCATTTGGTTTCACAAAAGTTAGTGTGGAATCATAAACCGTGGCCGCAGCTCTAAACCAACCTTCACCTGAACCACCAGCGCTATGACAAGTAATACAGTTTCTACCTGCATTATGACTTTCAGTGCTATAGTGAGTACTAATTTTTGCTTCTCCACTTTCTCCTCCTTCGCCAGAGCCTTCTTTTTTACATGATTGCATAAATGCCATTAAAGAAATGCCAAAAACTAGCGCGATTAGTTGTACTTTTTTCATCTTATATGCATGTTGGTAGAGATAAATTGTGATTCATTGTATCTCTGTAAAGTGAATTGATTATGAATTTAATTTTCAATTAACAAATATCAAATTAGCTTTTATAGGATACGAATAGATTGCCTTAAGATTACCTTAAAAAAAAGCTAAAATCTAGACAAAAAAAATCGGGATAATTAGAGACGGTAACACAAAATTCTCCAACCTTATTTCATTGACTATCAATTTTTAATAACAAAAATTGGTTACCATCAATCCAAAAGGCAGCATTTAATATTCCATGGCGAAACCAATCTTTAATTATACTCCATGATGTTCATCATCTAAGATGTGGTCTACGTTCCACTCTACTCTTTTCACAAATGGGAATTGGCGTTCATTACATGGCGCTAATTCACATATTTGACACGATTTGGGTAAGCATGGCTCGGTGTGAATATTCGCTTCTACATCCTTTTTAAAAGCGTCATCTAAAATTCGCTCTAATTTATTCACCTCCTCGTGCGATTCCTTTAGGCTATAATACCAAGGTAAAGTCAAATGTGCATCCATATGAAATTTCGCTCCGTACCGCACAATTCTAAAATTATGGATATCCACCCAAGCGGGTCTTCGTTTGGATTCTAGAATGCCGGAAACGCTTTCAATTTGCGCTGGGTCGGCTTCATCCATTATTCCAGATATAGATTGACGAATTATTTTGTAGCCCGTTACCGCAATTACCGCCCCAAGAATTCCAGCGAGTGCATTATCCAATACTTCTAAGTCGGTGACCCAAACGATTCCAAGACCAACTAACAGACCTAAAGTGGAATACCCATCTGATATGAGGTGTTTTCCTCCAGCAAGCAACTGGACCGAGTTCACTTTATCTCCTTGTTTCACCATAGAATAACCCAAAAGGTAATTGATTAATCCAGCTACCGTAACAAGGGTCAACCCAATCGAATTGATATGTACTTCTTCAGGAAAAAAGAAAGAATAACTTGCCTTAATAAGCATAGACCCACCTGCCACCAAAATTAAAACCCCTTCAAATCCAGAAGAAATAAATTCAATTTTCCCATGTCCATATGGATGATTTTTATCTCGTGGAAGCGTTGCGTAATAAAGGCTAAACAACCCAAAAGCAGCTCCAAAAATATTAACTAACCCTTCGAGCGCATCGGTCAAAATAGCATTCGAATTGGTTATCTGATATGCGGCAATTTTGAGTGCAAACAAAACCAAACTTACCGCTAAAGCCACGCGCTGAAACTTAATATTTACACTATCAATATCTTGCCTAATTTGAGTCATAAACGCACCAGCTATTTTTGGAGAAAACGAAATAATGATTTTTTTTACGACTAGGGCAATTTTTATCTTTAAATATGGTTAATAGGCTACATTTGTAATTAATGACCGATAAACACCGTATGAAATTGAATTTTAAAATGAAGCTTAGTCTAATTCTAGGAATCATTTCGTTAACAACCCTTTCGGTTAACGGGCAGGTAAAATATTCTAACGAATTTTTAAATATTGGAGTAGGAGCACGCGCCCTAGGAATGTCAAATAGCGTTCTTTCATCCACAGATGATGTAACTTCAGGTTACTGGAATCCAGCAAACTTGGCTAAAATTGAAGATAAATTTCAGGTAGGAATGATGCACGCCAGTTATTTTGCAGGAATTTCAAATTACGATTATGGCTCAGTTGCCATTCCTATTGAAAATGGTGTCGTAGGTCTCTCGGTCATTCGATTTGGAGTAGACAACATTCTAAACACCATTAATTTCAAAGACCCAAACGGTAATTTTAATTACGACAGAATCACCACTTTCTCTACCGCTGATTATGCATTTTTGGTTTCTTACGCACGTAAAACAGGAATTGAAGGGTTAAATGTAGGTGGTAATTTCAAAATAATTTATCGCCAAATTGGCGATTTTGCAAGTGCCTATGGATTTGGATTAGATGCATCGGCTAACTACACTAAAAACAAATGGAAATTTGCGGTAATGGCTCGTGACATCACTACCACTGTTAATGCCTGGAGCTACACGTTGGATGAAACCACTAAAAAGGTTTTTGAGGAGACGAACAACGAAATACCCAAAAACGGCACTGAAATTACTTTACCCAAAATACTCCTTGGTGCTTCTCGAGAATTCATAATCAAAAAGCAATTTTCGGTTTTGCCCGAAATAAATTTCGATATGTACTTTGATGGGCAGCGACCAATGTTAATTAGCAGTTCTACCATTAGCATCGACCCTCATTTTGGACTTGAACTAGGCTATAACCAGTTTATTTTTGTGCGGGGTGGGGTTGGAAACATTCAAAAACAACCTAAAGTTTCAGGAAATGGAGACGACTGGATGGTTCAACCAAATTTTGGTGTCGGTCTACGATTAGATGATTTGTTTGGATTAGGAAATGTCGTATTGGATTACGCTTTAACAGCTATCGATCAAACTAATAGTTCGCTTTATTCGAACGTGTTTTCACTACGTATTGACGTGGCAAGCTTTGGGAAGGAAAAATAATTCTCGTTGCCATTCCAACCATCTTAACCGAATAACAAAGTGCTTTTATATAGCTTTCTGATTTTGCCCAAAAACCGATTATCTTTGGCCACTAAATTTACAAAAAGTGAGCATTACTAAAAAAGCCATTTACGCAATAACTACCGGAGTATTATTGGCCATAGGCTGGCCTTCTATTGGCTCACTATTTCCATTATTATTTATAGCTCTTGTACCTCTATTTCTTTTAGAAAGAGAAGTGGCTACAAATCAGTTAAAAGGAAATAAAGAACGACTATTTCCGTATGTCTATTTAAGCCTATTCACATTTAATTTACTCACCACATGGTGGGTGTATAATGCTTCGCCTGAGGGCGGTGTCATTGCCATTGTATTAAATAGTTTGTTTTTAGCAATCGCATTCCAACTCGCTCATTTTACACGTAAAAAACTTGGTGCATTTCGCGGAGATTTAGCCTTAGTATTCTTTTGGATTGCTTGGGAATATTTTCATTTAGATTGGGATTTATCTTGGACCTGGCTTACCCTTGGAAATGGATTAGCAAACGCACCTTCTTACGTTCAATGGTATGAGTTTACCGGTGTTTTTGGAGGCTCCCTGTGGATTCTTGTAAGCAATCTTTTTGTGGTTCAATGGGTACAAAAGGCACAAAAACATCAATCAAAAATTTATCGATTGCCCGGTTTAATATTCGGCATTAAGTGGGTGTTCCTTATGGTTATTCCAATAACCTTCTCCCAATACCTTTTTTATTCGTATGAAGAGGAAAACAGCCCAGTGGAAGTGGTTGCGGTGCAACCAAACATTGACCCCTATAACGAGAAATTTACAAGCTCATCTGTCGAACAAGTGCGAAAAATGTTTGACCTAGCCGAACAAAAAACAACCGCTACCACCGACTTTGTTATTTTTCCGGAAACCGCTATACCTAGAACTTTTGATGAAGACGTATTTGAAGAAACTGAAGAATATGAGGTTATCATTTCTTTTTGCCAAAAGCATCCAAATACAAAAGTTGTTATTGGCGCATCTACCTTTCACATTTTTGGACCTAACGATGTGATTCCAGCATCAGCAAGAACAGCAACAGACGGCACCTTATATGACTATTGCAACACGGCAATTTCTATTTCAAACAACCGAAACCCCCATTTTTATCATAAATCTAAAATGGTTCCTGGGGTAGAAAAAATCCCATTCCCAGGGTTACTTAAACCTTTTCAAGAACAAATTTTTGACTTAGGCGGTACAATTGGTTCAATTGGTGGACAAGATGAACGTATGGTTTTTACATCGCAAAAAGGGTTTAAAGCAGCACCCGTAATTTGCTACGAATCCATATACGGAGAATTTGTGGGCGATTATGTAATTAAAGGAGCAGATATATTATTCATCATCACCAACGATGGTTGGTGGAAAGACACTCCAGGATACAAGCAACATGCTGTTTACGCTCAACTTAGAGCTATTGAACATCGAAGAAGTGTGGCGCGTTCTGCCAATACGGGAATTTCTTGTTTTATAAACCAGCGAGGTGAAACCTCCCAAAAAACCGATTGGTGGGTTGCCGATGTAATTTCAGGGACCATAAATGCCAATACTAAATTGACTTTCTATACCCAATATGGTGACATTTTAGGTCGCGTTTCATTAGCTTTTGGACTGTTGTTATTGGTGATGGCCATTTCAAGAGGATTGATTAATAAAAAAGAATAATATGAAATTCAGAACAGAAATCCCCGTATCGGAAGCCTCCAACAAATTAGATTATTCGGATTCCGCCTTGTTTTTGGGCTCCTGTTTCTCTGTTCATATTCATTCCAAAATGTTTGGGTTAAAATTTGATTCTAAATCAAATCCATTTGGAATTGTTTACAATCCGTTATCACTCAGTAGCCAATTACTACGCTTAGTGAAGAATACTGATTACACTGAAAAAGACCTTCATTTTCACAACGAACGCTGGTTTAGTTTTGACCACCATAGCGACTTTTCATTTACAGATAAAAACGAATGTTTAACGGTAATTAATCACCGGTTAAATTCAACCCATAAGCAAATACGGACGGCTAAATATATATTCATAACCTTGGGAAGTTCATGGGTGTATCGCAGAACTGAGACGAATGAAATAGTCAGCAATTGCCATAAAATTTCGGCTAAAAATTTCACCAAATCGTTAGCCGAAACTTACGAAATGATAGCTCAGCTCTCTTCTGCTATTTCCAAAATAAAAGAGTTGAATCCCGCCATTCAATTTGTATTTAGTGTTTCGCCTGTGCGTCATTTAAGTGATGGTTTTTTTGAAAACCAAGTAAGTAAAGGTCGCCTGTTTGATGTGATTTATAATTTGACGCAAAACGATTCAAATATCCAATATTTTGGATCCTACGAAATGGTACAAGACGATTTAAGAGATTACCGATTTTACAATTCCGACTTGCTTCATCCATCCAAAGAAGCAATTGAATATATTTGGGACAAGTTCATGAATACCTTTATTTCAGAAGAATCCAAAAAAGTCATTCCCATGTTGGAGAAAGTAATTCAGGCTGCAAATCATCGGCCTTTTAACCCTACATCTGAGGCGCATCAAAAATTTATTGCTAAAACTTTAGTTCAAATCAAGAGCTTGGAAAAGGTAGTCTTTGGTGGATTTGAAGAAGAAAAATCTCAATTACATAAGCTCTAATGTAACCTGCAAAACATAAAGGATACCACTTTGGGAGGCAATGGTAGAAATGAGGTTGTACCCATCTATTTAAACATGAATCTCACACTTTAATGTGAATTATTCATTTTCTGTAAAATCAATTTTACAGCCAATTTACACGCTTAACGCAATAAAAAAGCCATTGAATTGAGTACCCAATGGCTTAAAAAAATACTTTTTGTACCTGTCTTATTTCACTACCCGAATATGCATAACCACATCTTCAAAAGGACGATTATTCCTATCTACGGGAACCGCTGCGATAGCCTCCAATACATCCCAACCTTCAATCAACTCGCCAAACACCGTATAATTATGATCTAAAAACGGAGTACCTCCCACAGTAGAATACACTTCCCGTTGTTCATCTGTAAATTGATATTTCTCCATTAATTTATCCACGATAGGTTTCGCTTTATTAACGATATCCGAACTAGTTAATCTATCTCCATTTTTTATGGCTTGCATATAACTCATTCGCAATTCTTTGTTTTCAGGTAAGGCCATGTATTTTTTAAATTCCTCCGACCTAAACTGATCCGAAAAACGACCTTCAAACGTAGCTAATTGGGTCGAATCCCACACCTGTCCCTGCACAATATAAAACTGACTACCTGCACTTTTCTTTTCCGGGTTCACTGCATCCGGTTCTCTAGCCGCTGCCAAAGCTCCTTTTTTATGGTATAACCCCTGAACAAATTCAGCTTCTATTTGATATCCAGGACCTCCGTTTCCAAGTAGTTTTCCTTCCGGAGCTCCTTTAGAATCTGGGTCTCCTCCTTGAATCATGAAGTTTGCCATTACTCTATGAAACAGTAGACTATCAAAATATTGTTCATCTACTAATTTCAAGAAATTATCACGATGCAATGGGGTTTCATTATACAATTTCAATTTAATCACCCCGAATTTAGTAGTAATCTCCACAATTGGTTCTTTTTCTTTTTTCATACCAAAAGAAAGTAAGCCAATCAGTGCGAAACCAGAAAAGGCAATTAGAAGCGATTTAAAATGTTTATTCATCTTTAAAATAATTTTGCTCAAAGTAACAGAAAGAATACCATTTAGCAAGGATTAGATTTTTTAAATAAGCCGTAATATTTAATAGGGAAAATTATCTTTGCCGCCCTTGAAACAGATATTATGGATTTAGTAAAAGAACTTACATGGCGTGGATTGATTCACGACATTATGCCCGGTACCGAAGAATTGTTGAACAAAGAAATGGTAACAGGATATGTTGGGTTTGACCCCACTGCCGATTCCTTACACATTGGTAATTTGGTTCCTATTATGCTTTTGGTTCACTTGCAACGCGCAGGACATCGCCCATTGGCATTGGTAGGAGGCGCTACTGGTATGATTGGCGACCCGTCTGGAAAAAGTTCGGAACGAAATCTATTGGATTTAGAGGTGATGAATCACAATTTAACTTGTCAAAAAAATCAATTACAACAATTTTTAGATTTTGATTGTGGCGAGAATTCTGCGGAAATGGTCAATAATTACGACTGGTTTAAGGAAATGAATTTCCTAGAATTTATTCGCGATACGGGAAAGCACATCACGGTGAATTACATGATGAGTAAGGATTCGGTAAAAAATAGATTAGCCGGAGAAGGAATGTCATTTACAGAATTCACTTACCAACTTATACAAGGCTACGATTTTTTCCATCTATACCAAAACAAGAATTGCAAAATTCAAATGGGTGGTTCCGACCAATGGGGAAACATTGTTACCGGCACTGAACTTATTAGAAGAAAGGCTAAAGGAGAAGGATTTGCCCTCACCGCGCCATTAATAAAAAAAGCAGACGGAACCAAATTTGGTAAATCTGAAGGAGGAAATGTTTGGTTAGATAAAACCAGAACCTCAGCTTATAAATTTTACCAATATTGGTTTAATTCTTCGGATGAAGATGCGGAGAAATACATTAAAGTCTTCACCCTATTGGATGAATCTACCATCAACGAAATAATTGCGCAGCACAACGAAGCACCACATCAAAGACTACTTCAAAGAAAATTGGCTGAAGATATTACGGTTAGGGTCCACTCTGAAGAAGACTTACACGCAGCTATTGAAGCTTCAAATATTCTATTTGGTAAAGCTACCGCTGACAGTTTGAAAAATTTAAATGAAGATGATTTCCTTTCTATTTTCTCCGGAGTTCCACAAGGAGAATTATCCAAATGGAAAGGAATGAATATTATTGATGCCTTGGCTGACTCTGGTTTTCTAAAATCTAAAGGAGAAGCGAGACGTTCGTTAAAAGAAAATTCGATATCGGTAAATAAAGAAAAGGTAACGGAAGATTTAAACTTATCCACCACCAATCTTATCAGTAATAAATACATTCTATTACAAAGAGGAAAGAAAAACTACTTTTTACTTACTGTACATAATTAAAATATAATAGGCTGATATTTAATCCCAAAATTAAATATCAGCCTTTCATTTCAATCTAAATCACCTATATTTGCCCTACTAAACTATTTAAATCTAAAACACCCCAATATGTCTACTTTGATAAAATTACTTTCCGATTCAGAAATAACGATTTTACACATTAAAGGTCAATTATTCCTCAACGGAATATCATCCCTCACCAAAAACGCCTACCAGTCTTCCATTATCGCGGGGCTTGGAACGAACTCCTCAGGCTATCTTGATTTATATATTGATAGTGACGACAAAGAACGCGCGGAACAATTAATCCAAAATATGGGATTGAAAAGTTAATACTTCATTTTGTTTTACTGGCGCTTTAATTCCCAAATTTTCTTGTAGAATACTACCTTTGCACGCTATGGCAAACGGAGGTCTTTTTGGTAAAAATGAATTAGCATCTGATGATTATTACCTTTCGGAAGAAGGATATAAAGTCTTTACAGAATCCTACCATTTAAAAAGAGGCTATTGCTGTCAAAATAGCTGTCGTCATTGCCCTTACGGATTTAAAAACAAAAGAAATAGTTAGAATTATGAGCAATTTTCAAGCGCTTATTAAAGCAGGTATTCCATCGGAGCTGCCTACCTTAAAACCTTTCGACACGAGTGTAAGTCACGCTCCTAAACGGAAAGATATTTTAACCACCGATGAAAAGGAATTAGCCGTTCGAAATTCGTTACGTTACTTCCCAAAAGAACATCACGCGGTTTTAGCACCTGAATTTGCTCAAGAACTATTAGATTACGGTCGAATTTACATGTACCGCTTTCGTCCTGATTACGAATTTTATGCTCGCCCCATCGCAGAATATCCTGCAAAATGTCAGCAAGCAGCTGCTATTATGCACATGATTCAAAACAATTTGGATAACCGCGTAGCTCAACATCCCCATGAACTTATCACTTACGGTGGTAATGGAGCCGTTTTTCAAAACTGGGCTCAATACTTACTCACCATGAAGTATTTGAGCGAAATGACATGCGAGCAGACTTTAGCTATGTATTCTGGGCATCCTATGGGATTATATCCAAGTCATAAAGATGCTCCTCGTGTGGTAGTAACCAATGGAATAATGATTCCAAACTACTCCAAACAAGATGATTGGGAAAAATATAATGCATTAGGAGTTACCCAATATGGGCAAATGACCGCTGGTTCGTACATGTACATCGGACCACAAGGAATTGTGCACGGTACCACCATTACAGTTTTGAACGGATGTAGAAAAATTGATGCTTCGCCCTCACTCGGCACAGATTCAAATAAAACATTAAGTCCAGGCACAGCAGGAAAGCTATTTGTTTCATCCGGATTAGGAGGAATGAGTGGCGCTCAGTCCAAAGCAGGCGACATAGCCGGAACAGTAACCGTAATTGCGGAAGTCAATCCAAAAGCATCTCACAAACGTCACGAACAAGGCTGGGTAGCCGAAGTGATTTCCGATTTAGATGAATTAGTAACTCGTGTATCAAAAGCAAAAGAAGATAAAGAAACGGTTTCTATTGCCTATGACGGGAACATTGTGGAAGTATGGGAGAAATTTGACGAGGCCAATTTGTATGTAGATTTAGGCTCCGACCAAACTTCTTTACACAACCCTTGGGCAGGTGGCTATTATCCTGTTGGATTAAGTTATGAAGAATCGAATGCTTTAATGGTTTCCGACCCAGAAGCATTTAAACTAAAGGTTCAAGAATCGCTACGGAGACAAATTGCTTCAATAAATAATCATACTGCAAAAGGCACCTACTTTTTTGACTACGGCAACGCCTTTTTACTTGAAGCCTCTCGTGCCGGAGCGGATGTTATGAGCGAAGATGGAATGAAATTTAAATACCCATCTTACGTAGAAGACATTATGGGACCGATGTGTTTTGATTACGGCTTTGGCCCATTTAGATGGGTTTGTACATCTGCAAACCCAGAAGATTTGGCTATTACCGACCACCTAGCTTTAGAGGTATTAACTGAAATGAAAGCCAATTCACCCATTGAAATTCAGCAGCAAATGCAGGATAATATTACGTGGATCAAAGGTGCGCAAGAAAACAAATTAGTAGTAGGTTCTCAGGCACGTATTTTATATGCTGATGCCGAAGGACGTACTAAAATTGCCATGGCTTTTAACGAAGCAATCAAAGCTGGAAAAATTGGCCCAGTTGTTTTAGGCCGCGACCACCATGATGTTTCTGGCACTGATTCTCCTTTTAGAGAAACCGCCAACATTTATGATGGTTCCATGTTTACAGCCGATATGGCAATTCAAAACGTGATTGGAGATTCTTTCCGAGGAGCTACCTGGGTTTCCATCCACAACGGTGGTGGCGTTGGATGGGGAGAAGTAATTAACGGTGGCTTTGGCTTAGTGCTAGATGGTACGGATGATGCTGCTTCTCGAGCTAAAAAAATGCTTTTTTGGGATGTAAACAACGGGATTAGCCGAAGGGCCTGGGCTAGAAATGACGAAGCAAATTTTGCAATAAAACGTGAAATGGAGCGCACTCCTGAATTAAAGGTAACCCTACCTAATAGCGTAGCAGACGACCTTTTGAAAGGTTTGTTTTAACGCTTTTTTTCATTGAAATTTGATCGCGTAGCAGGATTCAGTATGGAAAACACAACATTCAAAAAAGCATTAATCACCGGAGCCGGAGGATTTGTAGGTGGACGATTGGCTTTATTCCTCGCTAAAAAAGGTATTGAAATTAATGCCATGCATCGACCAGGTTCTGTACTTAGTAGCGAGTTAACTACTCACGCCAACATACATTCAACCCCAGCTGAATTATCCGATTTAAACTCGTTGATTAATGCGAGTAAGGATTGTGATGTAATATTTCACTTAGCGGCTTACGCCCAGCCTTGGGCTAAGAATATACAAACCTACTACGAGGTGAATGTGAATGGAACGATTAACGTTTTGGAGGCTGCGAAAGCTTGCAATGTTAAAAGGATAGTGGTGACTGCCACAGCAGGAACTTTTGGGCCACAAGTAGATGATTCTTTAATTACAGAAGAAATTCACCAGACTTTGCCCCCATTCACAGAATACGAACGCACTAAAAAAATTGCGAACGAGAAAATTCAAGATTATGTAGCTACCGGAATGGACATTGTGACGGTGAGTCCAACAAGAATTTTTGGCCCAGGCAATTTAAGCGCAAGCAATTCGGTAACCATCTTACTGGAAAAATACATGTACCACGGATTCCGTTTTTTACCGGGTGATGGTAGAACAACAGGAAACTATGCCTACATCAAAGACATGGTAAACGGGCTTTACCTAGCAGCCATCAAAGGAAAATCAGGCGAAAACTATATTTTAGGTGGTGAAAACTTGACGTATAGAGAATTGCTAACCGCTTTCGGAAAAGCCACTGGAATCAAACGAAAACAATTTCCCGTCCCTTTGTTTATGATGCTTGGCGCGGCCAATACCATGCAATTTTTGGGAGATAAGTTTAATATTAAACCTGCTATCACCCCTCCGTTTATTCGTAAATATATGCACACTTGGGCTACAGATATTAGCAAGGCAAAAAGAGAACTAGGCTATTCGATTACACCATTCCACCAAGCAATTAAAGAAACTGCCAATTGGATAAAAAAAGAAAACGCAAATAAAAACTAAACCCTATCCACTAAATAGGCTGCATAAAAAACGACCCCAATAATAATGGCAGATATTAACAAGTAATTCATCCTATAAGCGGGATAGGTCACAATAAAGTTAGTATTGTCTACATCTGTTAACAATGGAGCTTGGTCATTTTCTCCCCATACGTTAAAGTTTACATGATGGACATTAAAATCAAACAAGAATGTATTCTGTACTCGTTGCACGGCACAATTGCTCCGATTATAAATAAATTTAAAAGCTTTAGTTTGTTTATCTGAATCTTCACCCAATTTCTTTACTGAGATTAATTCCTGTTTATTCCCTCTTGAATCTACAATCTTAATATTCTTTCTGACATAGGTGGCCCAAAGTTGTATTTGTTCGTCAGAAGAACCAGATATTAACTGATAACGCTTTAGACTAAATAACTTATCGTAATCTTTATTAGATAGTACGGTAGTAACCTCAACAGTATTTTCAATTTGATTGAACTCAAAAAAAGCTTTGGTGGGCGTAATAACATTCATCGAACTGGGATTATTCTAAAAAAATAAATCTCTGCCTATTTAGCTCCACTAAAGCAACATAAACAGAACAGAGATTCCACACAAATATTTAAATTCAAGGGTAATTGGAGTACCCATGAACTATTCCACAACACAAATTTATGCTATATGTTCAAGGATTCAAATAGGTGCCGCACCCTATATATATTTTTTTCATTTCAGAAGAAAATATCTTTCTCCTACCCGTTTTCAAAAGTATCCAAAAAACGCATGCATACAAAAAATATTACAACGATTTAGCAAACTTGTTCGCCCAAGACAACAAACTGTTGTTTTTAGGCTCTAAGGCCAATTTTTTAGAGATATTATAGCGGTGATTCTGCACCGTTTTAGGGCTCACAAACATCAAGTCAGCTATTTCTTTACTTGTTTTATTGAGTGCGATAAGCCTCACAATTTTACGCTCTGTTCGACTTAATTTATTATAACTATCCGGTAATTTGGTGTCGGGCTTAACAAATTCTTTTAGGTCATCCGAATAAAATTTATCACCATTCCCTAAGGCTATCAGGCATTTTTCAATTTCATCGCTAGCAAAATCTTTGAGCATAAATCCCTCTACACCAATATCAATTGACCGAATCAAAAATGATTCTTCCTTGTGCAAAGTTAAAATAGCAACCGCCATTTCAGGAATTTCTTTTTTACAAATTTCTGCTATTTCCAACCCATTATGAAAGGGCATATCAAAATCTAAAATTGAAATATCCGGTTTTAAAGCTCTAATTTCTTGTAAAGCCTCTTCCCCATTCGCACAGCTTGCAATTATTTCAAAACCATTCAATCCATTAATCAATCCAGCCAACCCTGTCAATAATACCGGATGATCATCAGCAATTAATACTCTTTTATCGTTCATTCTATTTTATAGGTATAATAAATGAAACCACCGTTCCGGTAGTTTTTGACGATTTGATATGAAATTCGCCATTCAAATATTTCGTTCGTTCATTTAAACTAGTTAGTCCAATGCTTTTTCCGGTAATCAATTTTTTACTGTAATCAAAACCAACTCCATTATCCTGAATCTCAATTTCAATGGCTTTAGCCTTTTTACGAATCACTAATTTAGCAGAATCCGCTTTAGCATGCTTAATAATATTGTTTAAAGATTCTTGAATAATTCGATACATATGAATTTCACTCGTTTCATTTAATAGCCCATCGATTGGCTCAATTTCATCGCTAATAAAAATACTACCAATTTTATCCACCTTATCAATCATTTCTTCAATGGCAGCGGTGAGCCCCAATCGCTCTAACTGTACGGGATGCAGTCCTCTTGAAATAGACCGAACTTCTTCCAAGGCATCCGAAACCAATACTTTCACACCTTCATTATTTTGAACCGCAGGATTCCTTTTGATTAACAAAAGATTTTGCCCAATGCTATCGTGCAAATCGGCCGCAATCCGCTTTCTTTCTGTTTCCTGAGATTGCAATACATGTTTAGCAAAATTCTGTTGCATCTTCTTTTCCTTTTGGGTTGACAATACTTTTAAAGTCGCCAATAATGCCCCAACTACTAATACAATCCCTACTAAGATAAGTAGCATTTTTAATTGCATTTCCTGCTTTTCAACTTGCAAACTATTCAAATGCTGTCTATAACGCTCAATTTCCAGATCCTTTTTTGCGGTCTCGTATTTAATTTCGACTACACTTATATTTTTTAATCGCTTTTCGTTTAAAATGGAATCCTTTACTTCATTGTACTTTTCAAAATAGACCAACCCATTTTGAAATTGACCCATCGCTTGATACACCTGAGAAAGTTGCAAATACGCTTGTGCCAAAGACTCCTTTTCATCCAGTTCCAAAGAACGCTCTACCGCAAGATTGCCGTAAAATGATGCAGAATCAAATTGTTCGAGTAAGCGATACGTTTGAGAAAGGTTGACATATATCCTAGCCAAATATTCCTTCTGATCCTTATCCGCAATACATTCTTGGGCCTCTAACAATAGATTTTTAGCCCTTTCGTATTCCTGTTCATCTAGTGCCAATTCGGCTTGAGAGTTAAATACCCCAGACAACACATCAAAATTATTCCGCTCTAGCGCTAACGTTTTACAACTGTCAAAATATACCCTTGCCAAATCGAATTTACCCTGTTTCAAATAAATCCTACCAATATGATTATACGTTTCTGGGTCAATGAAATAATTGGTTTGCATCGATTTTTTTAGATGAATCAACGCCTTATCAAACTCCTCACGATCTCTATAAATAAGTCCGATATTATTATGCAATTGCAACACTTTCGCGCTCCAACCCAATTCTTCTGCCAGTGCCAAGGATTTGAAGGTAAACTCCATCGCCTTGTCGTATTCACCTAGTCGCCAATAATTTAAGCCGTACAAACCATAACAAGGCATCACCACATCTGGAATATCATTTTTTAAGGCAACCTGCAAACAAGAATCTACAATTTCGATTTGTCGTTCGTAATTAGCCCGGGTAGATTCCAAATCGGCAATATTGAGCCATCCTAGCAACTCCGTAAGCAAGTCGTTGATTTCGTGTGCGGCATGAATACTTTTTAAATACCATTTTTCGGCTTTATCAATATCACCCGTATAGTAATACCAATTTCCAATATCTAAATGGGCGCTCGCTACCATATCCGGACGGTTTACCTTTTCAGCATAATCAACCGTTTTGTAATAATATTCCCACATTTTTACCGTATCAATGGGCTGGTAGAAATACGATATATCAAGCAGACACATTAGTTTCACACTATCCGAATTGTTCCTTTCTACTACGGAAATTAAACTATCAATTTGATGTTGCGCATCATTTGCACGCAGTTTTGCTCCAGAAATAAGCAATAAAAAAGCCAATAACAATATTGGCTTTATTCTAATAAACTTGAAACTATATGTCGGTAATTGACGCATCCGCTATTAATATCCTTTAATCCAACTCATACGAATAGAATCCTTTTGCGATTCGGTGAATTTGTAGGTATAACCAAACAAAGCCCCTTCCCACTCACCATACAATACATTGGGTAGAATGATAAATGAGTCGCCAAACCTAGTTTGCAAACTGTCCACCGTATGGTTTCTATTTTCTACCGATTTTTTATCAAACAACTCCGTAAAATCAGCCAAGTTATCACCAAAAAGCATGACAATTTCATAATTTTCGGCTACTTCTGCTCTACGTCCCATTTTGCTTCCTTCCTTAACTCTGAAATAGAAGTTGGCTGTATCCAAATTTTGCAATCCCAATTTTTCAAGATTTAATTTGGTGTTTTGTAATTCATCTACACGTCTATTTGAAATAAAAATAACCTGGATCCCTTTACTTTGGGCATATTGAATAAACTCAATGGCACCGGGTACTGAGCCCGCGCTCTTTTTATCGCTCCATTCTTTCCAAGCATCCTTACTAAAGCCTTTATTTTCAATAATTAATTGCGCATTAAAAAAACTATTATTCATTACCGTTTCATCCAAGTCCATCACGATTGCAGGGGGCAATTCGTAGGGATAAGCATGGCCGCGCAATTTTTTATCCAATTGCAATTTGGCTAAATTATACGACTGATAACAAAGCGCTCTGTACTCCGCTGCTGTTTGGGTCCACAAAACAGAATTTAAACCGTGCTTCTGGGTAAGTTCCTCCACTGGATTGGAAGTTTCAATTTCCTCGTTTTCTATTTGAGTACAATTCATCGCAACTAGCGACAAACTCAACAAACTCAAACCCCAAATTACATTTTTCATTTTACTCCTATTTGTTTATTCTAATCCTATTCAAACTCCCCAAATGACATTCGACCCTTGCCTACGACATATCCATGGCACACGTAAAAATTGGTTTTTTGGTGATATCATGAAGTTGTTCTTTGGTCATCCTGTTAGTGGTCATCATGATTTTACCCGTTGGCACATGCGAAAAACGACTCAAAAACCCCTTATCCAATTTAGAGAAAATCTGGTGTAATGGACTTTTTAAATCTTGCCAAATAAGAGAAAAAGTAACGTCATTTTCGCACATCATGTGTTCCATTAGTTTTTCCAATTTTTTTTCATGTCCAGGTTTTACATAAATAAAATCGTAGGTAATAAAATCGAATTTTTTCGGGTTAAAGTATTTACTTACAAGTGGTAAATATGGGATAATATGAAGCATTAGAAACCCGTTCATCCCACTCATTTTTTTTATTTCCCAATTACATTTGTTTGCCTGCAATCCAGCCACTACTTCACCATTTTCTTTCCATACGTAATAGCTGTCATTGATGTACATAAAATGGTCATCATAGATAGAAAATTCAGAATAAAACTTAGCCACACGTTCCTTCATTGCATGGTAATGCACTGTCTCTAGTTTTGAAATAGAAGAATGTTTTTTAGGATGAAGGCGCGTAAAAGAAAAGGTGTCAAATTCACCTACCGGATTTAAACCCATTCGTTTACTCATATCCGTAGAACGAAAATTTTCTGCATCAAAAAAAGCATAATAAAACGAAGGCAATTCGGGGTCCTCGCCATGGCTAATTCCAAATGAAGCCGCTGATTTTGATAAAAATCGTTTTACCAAACTTTTAAATATCCCATCTGGCTTATCTTTTTCCTCCTGTTTTTCTTTAGCAGCTTGCACCGTATCGGCAAAGGCAAAAAAACGAATATAATACGCATTCACCCATCCAAAATCTTCTTTAGTAGTTCTAAAGTTAGCCGTAAACGTACTAATGGTATGCTGATTATGAATCATATAAAAAATATACTTCATGCCCATTTGCGACATTCGTTCTTGTATATTTTTAAGAAGGTATTGTGCTCCCTTGGAACCAACAGTCATGTCAGTCAACAACTTAATGATTTGATTTGTTGGTTTTTTAACTACCCCCACCTCAAAACTTCCGCGTTCAAAAACAACTGCCTTAACCTGATCTTCGTGTTTATTGTTCTCGCTCACAATTCTTATTCTATAATGCTTAGCCAAAAATAGTCAGATTAATGGGGTAGACTTTCCTATTTACAACTATTTTTACACCGTCTCAAAAACAGGAGCGAGGAATGATTATCAATCAGGAAAAATTAGATTCTCAACTGGCGCATTTTCAAAAAGCGTACGCAGAGGCGACTCCCTTTCCAAATACTTTTATTGACGATTTTCTTACTAAGCCTTATTTAGAGGTTATTACAAAAGATTTTCCCTCCGTTAATGATAAAACATGGACACATTACATTCATTATAATGAACGTAAACATGGGTTAACAAAATGGGAGCATTTCCCAGCTTCCGTTAAAGATTTAATTACCGAAATGAGTCAACCCGCTTTTTTAGGTTGGCTAGAAAAACTAACGGGAATCCAACATCTTTTCGCAGATCCGGCTTTAGAAGGAAGCGGCTTGCATCAAACGCTATCAGGTGGCTTTTTAAATATCCATGCTGATTTCACCGCGCATCCATTGCATCAAAACTGGCAAAGACGGGTGAATGTTTTAATCTATCTAAACGAAGATTGGAATCCGGATTGGGGAGGTGAATTAGAGTTGTGGGATGGCGATATGCAAAACTGTATTCAGCGAATTTCACCGATACAGAATAGGGTAGCCATTTTTAATACTGGCACAAAAACCTATCATGGTTACCCCACCCCTGTTTCTTGCCCAGATGGCGTTTCGCGAAAATCGATTGCCATGTATTTTTATACCAAGGACCAAAAGTTTAAAAAAGTAACCACCGATTATCGTGGGAGACCAACCGATGGATACAAAAAGGCGCTCATTTGGGCCGACACCAAAGCCCTTTGGACATATTCAAAAATTAAAGGATTATTGGGATTGAATGATGATTTCATCAGCTCAATTCTAAGCAAATTCAACGCTAAAAAGTAATGGATAAAAATAAAATTCTCATTGTAGTTATTGCATGTCTATTCTTCATGCCCTTTCTAGGTGCTGTTCATTTATTTGATTGGGATGAAATAAATTTTGCCGAAATAGCCCGCGAAATGGTGATTTCGGGCGATTATTTACGTCCTCAAATAGATTACCAAATTTTCACAGAAAAACCACCTATGTTTATGTGGATGCAAGCCGCATCTATGAACGTATTTGGAATGAATGAATATGCCGCGCGTTTTCCTAATACCATAGCAGGGCTCATTACGCTACTTTTATTGTACACGGCAGGTAGCAAATTATATAATAAAAAATTCGGTCTGCTTTGGGCGGGCGCCTATTTTGGAAGTATCTTACCACACCTATATTTTAGATCTGGCATTATTGACCCATGGTTCAATTTATTTATCTTTTTAGGGCTCTACAACCTCATCCTTTATTATTGGAAAAAAGAGCAAAATGCCACATTCGATTTCGCAAAATCAAAATGGAGTTATTTATTTTGGGCAGGCGTTTACACCGGTCTGGGAGTTCTGGTTAAAGGGCCAGTAGCATTTCTTATCATTTCAATAGTCCTTGGGGTATACTGGATATTCAAAAAATTCAAGTTCTACCTAAATATAATTGATTACAGTATTTTTACTTTTTTCACGCTGCTTACCGCGGCTATTTGGTTCGGAGTTGTAACCTTATTGTACGGACCTCAGTTTGCAATTGAATTTACCATTAGACAGTGGGAGCTATTCTCCCAACAAGATGCGGGTCATGGTGGTTTCTTGGGCTATCATTTTGTGGTTTTATTAATTGGAGTATTTCCTGCCAGTATTTTCATGATTCGTAGCATGGGCAACACCGTGGATGGCTATCCGCATCAAACCGACATGCGAAAATGGATGCTAATGCTCTTTTGGGTAGTGTTAGTTTTGTTTACGATAGTGAGCACAAAAATCGTTCATTATTCATCTTTAGCCTATTTCCCTATGGCTTATTTAGCTGCGCTAGTTATTTACCATATTAAAAATAACGCCATTAATTTTAGCTTATGGATGAAAATTTTACTCGGTTTTATTTCACTCGTTTTTGGTAGCGCGGTAATTTTATTGCCTTGGCTAGGAATGCATATTGAATTATTGAAACCCTTAATGGCAGCCGACCCATTTGCGGTGGCTAACCTAGCAGCCGAAGTTCCATGGACCGGTTTTGAAGCTATTCCAGGAATATGGTTAATCGCTATCACTTTTCTAGGAATTTTCTTCATGAGCAAAGGACACACTTATAAAGGAGCACTTTGGTTATTTGGAGGAACGGGAATTTTCGTTTTTCTTACCCTCACAATGGTCATTACTAAAATTGAAGCGATTACCCAAAATGCAGCCATCGAGTTTTATGAAACCAAACAAGACTGCGACTGCTACGTGGTTTCCGAAGAATATAAAAGTTACGCCCAATTATTTTATTCAAAAATTCAACCGGGTTTAAATGAAAAAAGACACGACAAAAACTGGCTTCGTACTGGTGACATAGATAAAGATGTGTTTTTTGTGGCAAAAATTAACGGAACTTACAATTTAGAAAAACTACCCGATGTAAGCCTTCTGTATGAAAAAAACGGATTCACTTTTTGGGTACGGAAAGCAAAAAAATAATTTAATAGGAGGCTCCCATTAAAACCAAAGTAACAATTAAAGAAACAAGTATGAACACCATTATTAGAAAAGGCAGCATAGCAGATTTACCACGGTTAAGAGCATTAATTGTAGAACTAGCGGTTTTCGAAAAAGAACCCGAAGCAGTAGAAGTTACCTTAGATGAATTGGCAAAAGATGGTTTTGGCGAGGACAAAATCTTCGATTTTTTTGTTGCAGAAATAGATGGCGTAGTTCAAGGAATTGCGCTTCACTATTTTAAATATTCTACGTGGAAAGGAAAATGTTTGTTTTTAGAAGACATCGTAGTCAACCAAGATTTTAGAGGAAAAGGAATAGGTAAATTACTTTTTGACCAAGTGGTTAAAGTAGCAGCAGACCATCATTGTAAACGTATGGAATGGCAAGTACTCACATGGAACAAACCTGCTATTGGTTTTTACACGTCAAAATACAATGCCAACTTAGACCATGAATGGCTAAATGGCCGATTGGTGGGATCACAAATTCAGGAAATTGCGAAAAACATTCGATAATCGAGCTTAGAATTTTAAATAAATGGTCAATCACAAGTGCTATTTGGTCAGGTGAATCTTTGATTTCGTCACGCAATATTTAGGGTTCGCCACAATAATAACAACATAACGTACTCAAAACAATATAGTTATGATTTAAAAACAGTGTTTCGGGATTCAATTAATTTGGCAAAATGACCAAATAGAATGTACATTTGACCCAGAATTTAAAACCACTATTTTAAAATCGCCACTAAATGAAACTACGTTACTACACAATGATTGCTTTTGCAGTTGCCACTTTAGGTACATCAAAAGCCTCTCAAGCACAATTAATAGGTCAGCAGTCAACTACAGCGACCATGGACTTACGACCTGTTCTCCAATTAGACATTTCTACCGGTAATCAAATTGAATTCGTATTTGACAATATTGAAGAATATTACGCTGGAATTACCCAATACGGAGCTACTGTTTTAAAGGTAAGCTCAACAGTAAATTGGGATTTATATGCAGTAGGACGCTCATCTGGAACAAATGGCCCTGAATTTTGGGACCAACAAATTAGTTACGGAAACACGAACCCTAATGCAATTCCTAACATTCCAATTAGCGCATTGGAGTTACGTCAATCTAGACCAAATGCGGGAGCAAATTCTGCTAGTGGACCATATTCAGACTATAGCAGTCCTTTTGCACCGGCTAACGCCCCTTCTGGATCAAATAGTATTTATGTAAATAACGGTAGTAATGTAGCGCCTTCCACCAACGATAAATATATTGGAGGTCATGCAGGCACCTCAGGTATTAATGGTCAAGATTTTTTACCTGGTGGAAGTTACTTAAACCAAAACGGAATCAATTCAGACTATTATTACGTTATCGATTATAGAATTTTACCCGGTTTACCTGCAACCTTTCCAATGGCAGCTGATGCAGATGCTTCATCATTTGAAGATTTGGCTACCGTAAATGGAGAGGGCTCGTATGCACAACCGGGGGTTTACACTATGTATGTAGAATACATTTTGTTAGAAGACCAATAAAAACATAACTTTCATCTGTAAGTGAAAGGTATTTAGTGAGTAGTTAGTTAAAGAAGCGCGAAGACATTCGCGCTTTTTTGTTGCCCACTATTTTTAAATCAACCCAATGCATTGGTAATCCATAACCTAAAAAAAGCTATTTTCGATTTTTAGAAAAAATTCTTTATGGTAGAGCAAATTATTAATGGCATTAATGCTATTGTTTGGAGTAATGCATTGATAGCCGTGGCTTTATTGTCGGGTATTTTTTATTCCATAAAAACAAGATTTGTACAAGTACGACTACTTAAAGAAATGGTGCGACTACTCTTTGGGGGTAAATCTTCGCAAAGAGGTGTTTCATCCTTTCAAGCATTTGCCATCGCTATTTCTGGTAGGGTGGGCACAGGTAACATTGCCGGTGTAGCAACTGCTATTGCGTTAGGTGGACCTGGGGCAATATTCTGGATGTGGGTCATTGCTTTTTTAGGATCCGCATCTGCTTTTGTGGAGGCCACTTTGGGTCAATTATACAAGCAAAATAAAGGAGGAGAATACCGAGGCGGACCGGCATACTACATTGAAAAGGGATTAGGAATTAAATGGTTTGCCATTTTATTTGCTATCGCTACTGTATTGAGTACTGCGCTATTTTTACCAGGAGTACAAGCTAACAGTATTGCAGCTGGAGTAAAAGCCGCGTTTGACATTGATGCCACATATACCGGAATGGCGATTATAACATTTTTAGCACTTATTGTATTTGGTGGGGTTAAGAGAATTGGAAAATTCTCCGAAATCGTAGTTCCTTTTATGGCCATTGCCTATGTTTTTGTGGCAGTGATTATTATTGCGATTAACTTTAGAGAAATACCGGAAATCTTATCCTTAATTGTTTCCTCTGCCTTTGGAGCTAATCAAGCGTTTGGTGGAATTGTAGGCATGGCCATAATGTGGGGTGTAAAACGAGGTGTATATTCCAACGAAGCCGGTCAAGGAACCGCTCCTCATGCCGCTGCAGCTGCTGAAGTAAGTCATCCTGCAAAGCAAGGTTTGGTTCAAGCATTCTCGGTATATATTGACACCTTATTTGTATGTACTGCTACCGCATTCATGATTTTATTTACGTTCCAGTACAATGTAATTGACCCCGATGGAGGCTTTATTTATGAGCATATTCCTGGGGTAGGTTACGGACCGGAATATACTCAAATGGCCATTGAAAGTCAATTTCCTGGATTCGGAAAAATATTTGTTGCTATCTCATTAGCATTCTTTGCTTTTACCACAATCATGGCCTATTACTACATTGCAGAAACAAATGTGAGCTACCTTGACAAAGACAACAAAAAACCTTGGATGATTTGGGTACTTCGTATCCTTATTTTAGGAGCCACTTTTTATGGCGCCATTAAATCGGCTGAGCTAGCATGGACCATGGGCGATATAGGCGTTGGTATTATGGCTTGGTTAAACTTCATCGCTATTTTCTTACTTCGAAAACCAGCATTGGCTCTACTCAAAGACTACGAACGCCAGAAAAAAGAAGGCAAAACCGAACCGCTTTTCGACCCAGACGAATCTCATTTAGATTTTGAAGGAATGGATTTATGGAGACGTGTAGCCGCTCGTTTTAAAAAAGATGAGGCTAAAGAAAATCAAGAAAAATAGGTGAATGTGGGTTGGGGATTGATGGGTGTATCTTCCTCAATACATTAATAAAAAAATAGATTGCCTGTAGGAAAAATTATAATAGGTTATATCGGAGAAATGATAATCTACATCATTTTCGATGTAATGATTCAAGGAATTGGTAGATTTTTTCGTGTAATTTTCTATTGGCTCAGGAAACTCCTAACTGGAAAAAATCGTGAAACTCCCGAATTTAAATGGATAGAAAATCGTTACCTGTTCAAGAAACTAATTCTCATCACTGATTTCAATAATGAAATACAAAAAGGAACAAGAGCAACCGTAATGGAAATTATTGACCAACAACACTTCTATGTTGAATTTGAGAACTCCAATGGTGAACCAATTGTATTTAATGATCAACAAATCTTTAAAATTCAACGGAATAAAGTAAGGCTTGAGAGAAAAAGCCAATAATTTCGTAATAAATCAAATTCTAGGTAGGTTAAACTTTGAATCATGAATATCAAACCAATAAAAACAGAAACTGATTACGACAAGGCTATTGAAAGATTGGAAATGATTTTTGATGCTTCTCCTGATTCAAAAGAAGGTGATGAAGCGGAAATATTATCCTTGTTAATTGAAAATTATGAAAACAAGTATTTTCCAATTGGACCTCCTGACCCAATTGAGGCAATAAAAATACGAATGGAGGAAATGAATCTAAAACAAAAGGATTTAGTTGGTGTTATTGGAGGGAAAAGCAGAGTTTCAGAATTATTAAATAAAAGGAAAAAACTTACGGTTCAAATGATACGAGAACTAGAACATACACTTCACATTTCAGCCTCCGTATTAGTGAATAACTATAACCTTGTGACTGCCTAAAAATACGGTGCCGTTTTACAAGTATTAAAATTTATTGAAGCTAAATAAACTAAAAGCAACACAATGATTATGAAACCAATAAGGTTAGTGATTACATTTTATAAATCCTATGCTGTAACTAGCTTATTAATTACAATATCTTGTTTGACTATTTTGTACACTTGGGGGGGTAACACCTTTACCGCGTTGTTTTGGTTCAAAGTTTTTACTCTTGGACTGATTTACTTTTATATCAATGCTTCTAATAAAAATGTATTCTACTATTATAAAAATCTGGGACTTACCAAAAAACGTCTTTGGATTTCAACTCTTAGCTTTGATTTATTATTATTTCTAGCTTTATCAATTCTTACGGGATACCTTAAATGATCAATAGACTCGAATTAGATAGCGTTATTCTAGAATATAATTCCAAAAGAATTTTGCAAGACGTTTACTTAAAAATTGAAACTGGAAAAGTAACCGGTATCTTGGGTAGGAATGGAACTGGAAAATCATCTCTCCTGCGCATTTTATTTGGAGAAGTTATTCCTAATGATAAATCTATCCGCATTAATGGCAAATCACTGGGCAGTTCTTATCGTTCGCCTAATGATTTAAGATACTTACCCCAAAATAGATTTATCCCAAAATCATTAACCGTCAATCGAATTTTTAAGGACTTTAAATTGGATTTTCGAGATTTTATTATTCATTTTCCTGATTTTAAGAAATTTCACAAATCAAAATTGAGTGATTTATCGGGAGGTGAGAGGCGCATTTTCGAAATTTATGTAATTCTGGTTAGTCAAACAAAATTTTGTATGTTGGATGAACCATTCTCACAGATAATGCCTGTTCACATTGATGTAATTAAAAACTTAATTTTAAGGGAAAAAGAAAACAAAGGAATACTATTGACTGATCACATGTACAGGTATGTAATTGAATCAAGTAATGAATTATATGTATTACAGGATGGTAAGACAAACTTATTACAAGACATAAAACAGCTTGAAACAA
Source organism: uncultured Flavobacteriales bacterium (assembly GCA_963974475.1). GTDB lineage: Bacteria > Bacteroidota > Bacteroidia > Flavobacteriales_G > Salibacteraceae > CAJXZP01. The sequence goes on along the minus strand of CAXBCR010000011.1, from coordinate 68,938 downwards.
TGGGATACATTAACGCTGAAATAAATACAAATGGGGAATAATCTTACCTTAGTTCTACTGAAATAAAAACAATAAATATCACCTCCATTCTATTCTCAATGGCGCTAACTTCGTAATCCAAAAGAAGGCTTCAATTATTAATAATTTACAAATGCGATATTTCATACATTTAGGTTTCGATGGCAGCAGTTATAGTGGCTGGCAGCGACAAAAAAGCACCTCAAATACCGTACAAGAAGTTATTGAAAAAGCGCTCCTTCAAATTTTCAAAACACCCATTAGTGTGTATGGTTGTGGCCGTACCGATGCTGGGGTTCACGCAAGCCAATACATTATTCAAATCCATTTGGACGAGACTCCCGATTTTGATTTGAAGTTTCGATTAAATAAAAACTTACCCGATGATATTGCCGTTTTTGAAATCAAGGAAGTTACACAGGACCAACATGTACGACACAGTGCTGTGGCTCGCACTTACGATTATTTTATTCATTGGAACAAAGACCCAGTTCTAATGAATTACAGTTCTTTCTACGAGGATTTGAACTTGGATTTTGACCTTATGAAAAAGGTCACTGCAATGCTTTTGGATACTACCGACTTTAAGGCTCTATGCAAGCAGCCTGATTCGTATCCTAACACTTTATGCGAAATTTACAACTGTGAACTTTTCGTGAATGAGGATCAAGGTCGATTACGTTTTACCATCACCGGAAATAGGTTTCTCAGAGGAATGGTTCGTATTTGCATATTCTATTTATTGGAGGTGGGAACTGGCAAAATGTCGTTAGCTGAATTTGAAAATATTTTGAATTTGAAAAAAGAACTAAAAGAAAAAATTCCAGCGTTTCCAAATGGACTTTTTCTTAGCCGTATTGAATATCCATTTTTAAAATGGGAAAATTCCCACCATTTGATACGCATGATGAAATTAGGATTAGACTAAAGGAAGGTTAATTTACACTCCCCTTTTTACGGTTCAAAACATTGGTGTAAACCGATATACTAAAAACATTAATTGGTGACATTTAGTTGTAACTTTATCACATAAAGGAACGCGTATTAATAGCTTGTTGTTGGATCAAGTAACTCTAGCAAATGAAAATTACAACGAAAGCAAAAACTTAAATAAGATAAGATTATGGGAAAAAGTAAAGACTCCAAAAAGAACGTGAAAAAAGAACCTGCTAAATCTGCAAAAGAAAAAAAGGCGGAAAAGAAATTAAAAAAAGCTAAATAGGGTTTCACGCAATTTGAAAACTAATAATCATATAGGGTATGACGGAAAAATTTGGACATATCCTATTTTTTTACTCCCCAGTTTCTTATCTAACTACTATCCTCGTATATATTCAAAATGAAGGTGGAATCCTCTCCCTTCAAATCCGAATAGAATTATCCTTAAATAAATCACTTTCACCCATTTTACCATTGCTTAAATTCTGAATTTCAAAATCATTTCCCTACAGGCACCCCATATTTTATAATAAATTTGCATGCGCGCTACCTCTTGAGCAAATGAACAATTAAAAGGTGCAATGTAATCCTAGTAAATGGGATTCATAATAACCTCCAAATTGAAAATAACACCATTAATGGGAAGATTTAGAAGAAATAAAGTAAAAAGTTTTGATTCCATTGGGTTTCATAAAGAACTCAAAAAAATTAAAATTAAAATGAAAGGCGAAATAGACCATATCAATTTGCCAGAATCCACCTTATCTGTCACTATTCCTGAGGGATTAAGTGAACGCCACAAAGAATTTCTCACCAATTTAATTGCGAAATATTCTGGATAAATAAAATAACCAAAGCGCCTAAAATACAGCATAGCCCTAATTATTAGGACTGAGTCTATTTTCATCATTCAACTATAATAATATAAAAACCATGAAAAACACTTCCGACAAGCCAACACCCGAAGCAAAAGCATTATCTCTTTTCCTTATGGCTTTTAAAGCCACCAAACCGGTATACAAAGAGCAATCTAATAGAATACATAGACTTTGGGGATTAGTGACCAAAGAAGAAATGAGCAGCGAAGAATATTTGGAAAAAGTAAATAGTATGTTGAAATTGAATGGGGGATATTTAGCGGTCGTAGAGAAAACGGTTCGCCATTACATTGATAAAACAGGAAAATGGACCTTGAAAGGAGATGACAAGTATTGTAAAGATGCACAAGAAATTGCAGACAATTTATTAAAAAAATAGACCCCAGCCCTTCTTCATTTCACCAGTCCGAGACTAACAATCAGGACGTACTTAACACCTCCTTCTCTAATTCTCCGATGCTTAAAATTATATTGTAGCTGTTAAAAGAAGTATATTTACCCCTGAGGTTCTGATCTATTTCGGAAAATGGCGTCAATAAATATTAGTTAAGGTTAAAACTGTCCATTCTTAAAACACACTTTTCATTTCATGAATCTACTTCTAGCAAAAATTGAAAATTTGCCAGCAATAATGCTAATAATCAAAGATGCGCAAGCCTTTTTAGCTTCTCAAAACATTGATCAATGGCAGGACGGATACCCTGAACAAGAAATAATTCGGAGTGATATTGCAAGAAATGAATCGTATATAGTTACGGATGAGTCGAAGCAAATAATGGGCTCTGCAACATTTACTACCGATGGAGAACCCACATATGCAAGGATTGAAGGCGCTTGGCTTACACCTGCTACCCAACAATATGGTGTGATTCATAGAATGGCCGTGAGTAGCCAAAGTAGAAAAACGGGAATCGCGAAATTTTTCTTTCAAAAATTTGAGCAAAAGTTAAGAGAAACAAATATTGCTGCAATGAGAATAGATACGCATGAGGACAACCTTGCAATGCAGGGATTATTAAAAAAATTAGGATATGTGTATTGCGGAATTATTTATTTAGAAAGTGGAAGTAAACGACTTGCATTTGAAAAAATAATGTAAAACTTATTCCAGTGTCGTGACTGTACCAAGCGAATACATCAAACTAAGTAACAAATTAATACCAATCAATATGAAAAAAGGAATGACTAAAGTAAGTGTAATGTATCCAAACGGAGACAATACGAAATTTGACATGGATTATTATTGCAACACCCATTTACCAATGGTAGGCAAACTTTTGGGCCCAGCTCTTAAAGGTGCAACAGTAGAAAAAGGGCTTGGCGGAGCAACACCTGGTTCACCGGCTCCTTTTGCAGGAATGGGAAATATGTATTTTGACTCAGTAGAAGCTTTTGGTGCGGCTTTCGGACCAAATGCAGCCAAAATTATGGGCGATTTACCCAATTTCACAAACATTGAGCCTGTCGTTCAAGTTAGCGAAGTGATGTAAAACATAAACTTTATCACGGGTTAAAGGGTGTTAACAAAGCCCTTTATTCTGTGGTAATTTTAAAAACAGCCTAATCGTTACCCTTTTAAATATTTCCAAATTTAACTAAATTAGCCCCGCACTAAAGGAGTCAATCTCGATAGTTATTGGCTTATCCACATTTAAAAAATGAATATGAAAAATAGGTATACCATTGGTCTTGGAGTTTTAGGCATCCTTTTTCTACTCTTTTTTATTGTGGACTCATTTCTTTTTACTGGAGTCCGCCCAAGAACCATTCATACTGATGGATTTCAAGGGAACTATTTCGCTAAAAATGAAACACTCTATAAACCCGCAATAATAATTATTGGAGGCGGTCAAGATGGTGATTATTGGAGTCAGCAGCTAGCAAATACTGGATTTGTAGGCTTATCGCTTCCATATATTAGAAGAGAGGGTTTGCCCCCGTTACCTGAAAATATTGACCTCGCTTATTTTGAGGATGCGTTTAAATGGATGCAAAAACAGCCGGAAGTAGATTCGAATAAAATAGTGCTGCTGGGCGCCTCACGAAATGCGGAATTGGCATTAATTTTAGGCGCAACCTTTCCAAACCTAATACATGGAGTTATTGCATATAGCCCAAGCGCATACGCATGGTCAAACACCGTTTTACCGTATAATTCTAATGAAATTAAAGCAAGTTGGGTGTATCACGGAAAAGAAATCCCCTACATTCCAATGGATAAAATTTCGGGAAACGAAACCGGAAAAATTAACACTTTAGCGTATTGGGAAAAAGGCTTACAGAAGACCTCATTTTTATCTCAGGCGGCCATCCCGATTGAAAACATAAATGGCCCGGTTTTACTTTTTTCAGGCAAAGACGATCACGTTTGGCCTTCAACATACATGGCTGAATTACTTACTATACGTGCCAAAGACCATGATTTCGCTTACCCCTTTCAAAACATCAGTTATGAAAATGCAGGACACTTAATATCTGGAAATCCCGAGGTAAAAACGGAAATTGCAAACGGAAAAATGACGGTTAACGGAAAAGTATACGAGTTTGAATTTGGCGGTACCATGGAAGGAGATTTTATAGCTAAGCAGGACGCCAAAAAGAAAGTATTCAAATTCATGAATGACCTTTAGGAATTGCATGAATCCGTTTTCGAAGGAATTAAACCTATTCCTAAATTACAAGTCTTAACGAGATATTGTCAAAAACAGTTTTATGAAAAGTCCTTATTTTGTTCTTCTTTTTTTATTTCTTACCCTCTTATATAGTTGCCGAAAAGAGCTTTCTACGACTTCCATGACCAACAGTTTATCTAAGCCTAATATCTTATTAATTATTGCCGATGACATGGGCAAAGATGCTACTGCAGGGTTTACAGAAGGGCTCATTAAACCAAACACTCCAAAGATTGATGAACTTAAAAACACCGGTTTATCGTTTACAAATGCTTGGGTAAATCCAACCTGTTCGCCCACTAGAGCAACAATAATTACCGGTAAGTACGGATTTCGAACTGGGGTAAAATGGGCAGGGGACATTCTACCTGCTAACGAAAAAGTTTTACAGAAATACATAAACGACAACACCAATAACGCGTATAGCACCGCATTGATTGGCAAATGGCATTTGTCTGGAAATGCGCCAAACCCCACCCCAGAAAAATTCGGCATAGATTACTATGCAGGTGTTGCCTCTGGTGCGGTTACCGACTATTTCAATTGGACGCTTACCGAGGATGGAAAATCCACAATCCAATCGGATTACGTAACCGAACATTTAACCAACTTGGCGATAGATTGGATAGGAAACCAAGAAAAACCATGGTTTTTATGGATGGCATATAATGCGCCACATACTCCATTTCATACTCCTCCAACCCAAATGCATTCGCAAGGAACGTTGCCCGAATACCAAACTGGAATGGACGCAACTCCGTATTACCTAGCTGCAATTGAGGCTATGGATTACCAAATTGACAGATTAATAAGCGCTATGACCCCCGAACAGTTGGCAAATACGGTAATTATTTTTATTGGCGATAACGGCACTCCAAATCAAGTAGCTCAATACCCTTATTCCAAGAAAACCGCCAAAGGCACCTTATATCAAGGGGGCGTAAATGTTCCTCTATTCATTACTGGGAAAGGAGTTCTACGCACAGGAATGGATGAAAATCTGATTTGTGGAACCGATTTATTTGCAACCATCGCAAATTTAGCCGGTGTTGCGGTTTCCGAAATTCATGATAGCAAGAGCTTTCTTCCTTTATTATCAAATTCAGGAACTATACGAAGCTTTCAATATTCGGAAATGAAATTTTCTACTAATGACCTTTGGGCTATTCGCGACCGCACTTACAAGCTAATTGTGAGTGCAGACGGCACACAAGAAATGTTTAACCTCACTTCTGACCCGTATGAAAAAACTAATTTATTAGTGGGTACATTAACCCAAGTTCAACAAAAAGCTAAAGCAGATTTAGAACTAGAAATCACACGAATCAGACAATGATTCAATCCAAAAGGATACAAAAAAAATGAATAATTAGTCGTTAAACCATTCACCATTAAATTAGTCCAATTTTGAATAAATCAAATTCCAAAATATGAAATCAATAAACGTTAGTATTTTAATCCTCGCATCCATTGCGCTTTTAAGCTGTAAAAAAGACACCACTACAACCGAAAACACTGTTAGTTGCACTTCGGATATTGTTTTGGACCCTTCCGTAGGCTCGTGCAATGAAACATTGACTTTTACACACCAATACACTGAGACCATTTCAGGAACCACGAGAACAATTACCTCCAATTCCATACCAGCGCATAAAGTAGGTCTTTTTGGACGTGTACCAGGAGCATTAAATCCTAATGCTATTACCGAGCAAAATGAAACATATCAAATCACTACAAATCCTGTAATCGCTAGTTCTTTTACCTCTTTGGTATCCGCCACAGGTGCTAATGTAGGACCACAATATTCCTTCGGCATTTTATTTAGCGGGGTGGAACTAGATCCTATCCCAGCAGAACCATTTCCTCACAACGGAATTATGGACCCCAACGTAAATTGGGAATGGAATTTAGAGGCATTGAATGTAGACCTTGGACTGGATTGTAATTATGCGCATGTGCAACCGCAAGGAAAATATCATTACCATGGTAAACCCACTTTATTTTTGGATGCATCAGGAATATCTCCAACCAAAATGAATCTGATTGGCTATGCTGCAGATGGTTTCCCTATTTACTATAAATACGCGTACAGTCATGCTGCCGATAGCACATCTGCGGTGATTGAAATGACTTCTAGCTACCAGCTAAAAACAGGAAACCGCCCTGGTGACGGGGTTACAGCACCTTGTGATACCTATAGTGGTGTATATGCTAATGACTATGAATTTGTAAACGGTTTAGGGTCGTTGGACGAAGCAAATGGAAGAACGGGGGTTACTCCTGAATATCCTGCAGGTACCTATTACTATATCATAACCGATAATTTCCCAAGTATTCCAAGATACTTTAGAGGAACACCGTCACAAGACTTTAAAATAGGTCGTTAATGAAAAAGCTAATTCTTTTTTTGGTGTTTTGCTTTTCCTCCATTTTTGGGAAGGCACATGAAGCAAACAATGCCTTTTTCCAAATTATTGAAAAAGGCCATTCTGTTGAGATTCAAGCAGAATTTCCTTGGTCAATTCGAAGTGCTTTAATTCAATTCAATCCTTCTTTAGAAAATTCTTCAGAAAGAAAAGACTTTGAAAAAACCTTTGAAGATTACATCAAAGTAAACCTTGTTTTGATAGATATTCATGGCGACACCATGCCTTTTTCAGGGTTTTCGGAACTACCAAATAATGGGCATTCGCATCAAAATAATTATTCCATAAATTATACCGGAGAAAACCTATCTCAAATAATAAATACTATTCTGTTTAATGTGTATGATAGTCAGGTGAACTACCACACCTATCAATTTGATGGTTCCGAAAAAACCTTTGAAACAAATACGGTGAACACCCATTTCACCATTAGAAAACCGTCTCAAAATATATTCGCCTGGGTGGTTTTTGTTGGTTTATTATTAGGATTATTACTCTTTTGGAAAAGAACGAAATAGACACAAAAAAGCCATCAACTCACCTAGATGAATTGATGGCCTAAACCTTTTACAGCATATTTTCTATGCTTCTAAAATCCAACCGCCACTTCTTACTAATGGTTCGGCTTGTTTGTATTTCATCGACTTAGTTTCGCCTGTTTGCGCGTGTCTAATCGTTACTTTGTCATTTCTACCAATAACGCGTTCTGTATGAACAATTGGCTTCCTTTTTTCTGGGACTTCATTAGCTGATGGGTCATGGTATTTCTCATCGCTTGAAGTTACTACTGATGGCACATCATCTTTACGCTCTTGTAATTGTCGTACTTTGATTCTAGGTGCAGGGGCTGCTTTTACCTGTGTATTTTCTTGTTGTGGTAAATTTGCTTTCACTAAGAATGATACCCCGTCTTTCCCTATTTGACCTACCATTTCTTTAAACAATTTGAACGATTCAAATTTGTAAATCAACAATGGGTCTTTTTGTTCGTAAACCGCATTTCTTACCGATTGACGCAAATCATCCATCGCACGCAAATGCTCTTTCCAATACTGGTCAATCATAGTTAATGAAACTCCTTTTTCCAACGAATCAATCAACTCCATCCCTTGTGAATGATACGATTTCTCCAAATTAGCCACTACCTGCATCGATTTTTTACCATCTGTAAACGGAACCACAATGTTCTCATAATGTGCATTTGGGTCTTCAAATACATTTTTGATTACCGGGAATGCTGCTTCCGCCATTTCTTTATGGCGTGCAAAATATTTAGATAGAGTTGCTTCATAGACTTTTTCAATCAAGTCTTGTTTCTTCATATTGAAGAATTCCTCTTCGGTAACCGGCACATCCACATGCAAAGAAGCCAACGCATCTAACTTAAAGCCATTGAAATCTTTAGTAGAAGTATAATCCAAAATCATACTTTCAATGTTGTCGTAAATAGAATTGGCAACATCAATTTTTAATCGGGTTCCGTGCAATGCGTTTCGTCTACGTTTGTAAATTACCTCACGCTGCTTGTTCATTACATCATCATACTCCAACAAGTTTTTACGAATACCAAAGTTGTTTTCCTCTACTTTTTTCTGCGCACGCTCTATGGAGTTACTAATCATTTTATGCTGAATAGATTCACCTTCTTCATGGCCCATTCTATCCATCATTTTAGCAATTCTTTCAGAACCGAATAAACGCATCAAATTATCTTCCAAACTCACAAAAAACTGTGATGAACCTGGATCACCTTGACGTCCCGCACGACCACGTAACTGACGGTCAATACGTCTAGACTCATGTCTTTCTGTACCTATAATGGCAAGACCACCTGCTTTTTTGGTTTCATCAGTAAGTTTAATATCTGTACCACGACCAGCCATGTTGGTTGCAATGGTTACAGTTCCGGGCTCTCCTGCGTGTTGCACCACTTCCGCTTCACGTTGGTGCAATTTCGCATTCAATACCTGATGATCTACCTTACGCATACTCAACATTCTACCCAGTAATTCAGATACCTCAACAGAGGTTGTTCCAACTAAAACCGGTCTTCCAGCATCACGTAATTTCACAACTTCATCAATAACAGCGTTGTACTTTTCACGCGCTGTTTTATAGACTAAATCCTCTTTATCATCACGTAATAACGGGCGATTGGTAGGAATTACTACTACATCTAATTTGTAAATTTCCCAAAATTCACCAGCTTCCGTTTCTGCCGTACCCGTCATACCCGAAAGCTTGTTATACATTCTGAAATAATTCTGTAGCGTTACCGTAGCATACGTTTGGGTAGAAGCTTCAATTTTCACACTCTCTTTCGCCTCGATAGCTTGATGCAATCCATCAGAATACCTACGGCCATCCATAATACGACCCGTTTGTTCATCCACAATCTTCACTTGATTGTCCATCAAGACATATTCCACATCTTTCTCAAACATGCAATACGCTTTCAATAGTTTATCGATTGTATGTAGTCGTTCTGTTTTGATGGTATAATCATCCAAAACAACTTCTTTTTGGGCAAGTTTTTCTTCTTCCGGAATTTCTGAATTATCAATTTGGCTTAATAAGCTAGATAAATCTGGCATCAAGAAAAACTCCTTGTTTTCTACCGATTTAGAAATTAATTCTAACCCTCTTTCCGTTAAATCAACACTATTATTTTTCTCTTCAATTACAAAATAAAGTTCATCATCAACGATAAACATTTGTTTTCCTTGGTCCTGCAAATAAAAATTTTCGGTTTCTTGCAACATCAATTTAACACCTGGCTCACTCAAATATTTAATTAATGATTTATTTTTTGGTAATCCACGGTAACATCTAAACAAGGCTAATTTACCTTCTTCTAAAACTTTAGCTCTTTCTTTTTTATCTGGATGAGAGTTTTGATCGGCAGCTAATTTCTTTTTCGCTTCAATGAAAAGACCGTTAACCAATTTCTTTTGATGCTCCACCAAATCAACAATTTTTGGTTTTAACTCATCAAAATGGTGAACATCTCCTTTTGGCGTAGGTCCCGAAATAATTAATGGCGTTCTAGCTTCATCAATTAAAACTGAATCCACCTCATCCACAATAGCATAGTTATGCGGTGGTTGCACTAATTCACCTGGAGTACTTGCCATGTTATCACGCAAGTAATCAAACCCAAATTCGTTATTTGTGCCATATGTTAGGTCAGCACCATAAGCCGCTTTACGTTCTTTTGAATTGGGTTGAGTTTTATCAATACATGCAATAGATAGTCCGTGAAATTCAAAAATTGGAGCCATCCACTCACTATCCCGTTTGGCTAAGTAATCATTTACAGTCACCAAGTGAACCCCACGGCCAGAAAGTGCATTTAAATACATAGGCAATGTGGCTACTAAAGTTTTACCCTCACCCGTCATCATCTCAGCTATTTTACCTTGATGCAATACAATACCACCGATTAACTGCACATCATAGTGAATCATATCCCACTTCACCTCATTTCCAGCAGCTTTCCAGGTATTAAACCAAACAGATTTATCACCTACCAAAATTACATTTTCCTTATGCTGAGCTAAAAATCTATCGTTATCGTTGGCGGTCACCTCCACTTCCGAGTTTACGGTAAAACGTCTTGACGTTTCTTTAAAAACCGCAAAAGCTTCGGGCAAAATCTCATCCAATACAACACTAATCTCAAGGGTTATATCTTTTTCAATTTTATCAATCTGGTCATACAACTTTTCTTTTTCCAAGACATCTGTAGCATCATCTTCAGCTATAACCTTCAACTCCTCAATTTGCTTGTTTTGAGGAGCAATTCGGTCCTGAACCTTTTGCTGAAACCCCACCGTTTTCTGACGTAACTCATCATTCGAAATGTTTTTTAATTTCTCGAATTCTTGGTTAATTTCAGTCACTAAATGTTGAATGGCTTTAATATCCTTTTCAGACTTATTACCAATAATTTTTTTGATAGTGTTTACTATAGACCCTAACATACTTATTTTGTTATGTGAAAGCGATCACTAAAATCGCTGAAATATCTTATTGTTACTTGATTTTCTGTCAATTATTACACCAAAAAATCCAGCGCGCAAAAGTAGAAAATTTGGCATATTTAAGCTTACTTTTTGTCCGATATTATACCGATTTAGACAGATTTTTATAATTTAAAACTTATGAAGAAAAAGGTTTTGGAAAGTAACCAGTAAAAAGTAGAGGCAAACAATAATTGGAAAAGAGTTAAATACTATTTGTGACTAAAATCCTATCACTCTCATGTACCATTAAAGAGCCTTTTTCAGCCAAGGATTAAATAAAATTGAACAAAAAAAAGCCTCGTTATAAAACGAGGCAGTTGTTACTTTCTATTAATATTCGTCTTCGTTAAAGAAGAAGTCTTCTTTAGTCGGATAATCCGGCCAAATATCCTCGATGGTTTCATAAACTTCACCTTCGTCTTCAATCTCTTGAAGATTTTCTACAACTTCCAAAGGAGCTCCAGTTCTCAAAGCAAAATCCACCAATTCATCTTTAGTTGCTGGCCAAGGCGCATCTTCTAAATTTGAAGCTAATTCAAGTGTCCAATACATCGTTAATATTTTTAATTTTCCTATGCTTTTAGGAACGGCAAAAGTATATTTTTATCGCACATAACCAAGATAAGTTACACACACTTCACTATTCAATTGCTCCTGTTTTATTTTTTTGGTTTCCACGGTATTTCATCCGCCTTAAAATCAACCGCCCACTTGCGTGATAGAACAAACAAATAATCACTTAATCTGTTGATATATCGTTTTGCAAAATCAATATCCGGATCTTCCGATTCCAGCGCAACTATGCTTCGCTCCGCCCTTCTACAAACCGTTCTTGCAATATGACAATTAGAAACAGCTACATGACCACCGGGTAAAACAAAAAATTGCATTGCAGGCAAATCCTCATCCATTTTGTCCATTTCTAATTCCAAATCAGAAATCATGGTCTCATGCAGTTCGGGCAACTTAAGCTTCTCCTTTTTTTCAGCATCAGTCGCCAAATAGGATCCAATTGTAAATAATGTTTCCTGAACTTCTATCAAGAATGATTTTTCAACCAAACTCATGGAACAATCCCGTAACATGCCTACCCAAGAATTCAATTCATCTACATTGCCATACGACTCAATTTGTACATCATTTTTTAAAACACGCTTTCCTCCAAAAAGAGAAGTTTTACCTTTATCACCTGTTTTAGTATACACCTTCATCGCTACAATATAAATTATGAAACTACGCTTTACCTTTCGCTTTTGCTACTTTGATTAGCACATCCGGATAGTCAGATATTAAACCATCTACCCCCCAATCTATTAATCGTTCCATGTCCGCCTTATCATTAACAGTCCAAGGCACAACGTCTAGACCTAAGCTTTCAGCCACCTCCATTTCGCTTTCACTCAATAGTCGGTAATCACAACTATACACATCCGGATCAAACCCTAATAAATCCACATTCTTTTCAATTCCTAAATCGTTATCTACCAATAATGCCAACGGCACTTCACATTCAGTACGTTCCAAATATTGTAAAATACGAAGGTCAAATGATTGAATAGTACATCGTTCCTCGGCATCATATAACTTAATAATGTCTAACACCGCTTCGGCATATACCGAAGGTTTGGGATGCAATATCCCATCTCCCGCTGCAGAAGATTTTATCTCAATATTAAAACGCATTTCCGGCAAATTTTTCTTTGCAGTATGCTCATCGGTCGCATTAATAACTTCCGAAAGTAGCGGTTTATACGTTTTCATTTTCTTTTGATTCGGGAACTTAGGGTGACCTAATGAACCACAATCATACTCTACAATATTTGCATAGCGTAAATTGTATAGCTTTTTTGAATCATCTTTCAATGGCTTTCCCGTAGGTGCCAAGCACAAACTTTTAAGCATTACTAAATCATGCGAAACTACCACATTGCCATCTTTTGACATTGCTACATCCATTTCCAGTGTCATAACACCCGTATCAATGGCTGCCATAAATCCGGGAATTGAGTTTTCTGGATATTGGCTCGTAAAACCTCTATGTCCTTGAGTATCAAATTCCATGTCTATTGTATTTTATTTAAATTGAGCACATTCACGCCCAAAATTATTCTCTATTAGTAAAAATAACCCCTCCATAACTCAGAGAAATTTATTCAGCAAGAATAACAATAAATATTGAAAGCGAATCACTTAAAGAATACCTAAAGTATAATTCTTGTTAATAACCTAATTTCGCACCAAATTACATCAATGAAAGCAGCATTTTTAGTTACTAACGGAACAGCTCGTAAAGCCTTTGAAATAAGAGATACCGAGATTCCTCAACCCAAAGAAAATGAAGTACTAATAAAAGTCGAAACTTTTGGACTTAATTATGCAGACGTAATGGCTAGAAATGGAATTTATGCTGCTGCACCAGCCTTGCCCAGCATTTTAGGTTACGAGGCAGTGGGCACCATTTTCGCTATAGGGTCTGATGTTAAATCATTTACAATTGGAGACCGTGTGCTTGCTTTTACTCGGTTTGGTGCGTATGCCCAATATTGTGTAGCCAACTATGAAGCGGTTACTATTTTACCTCAAGAAATTCCAAACGACATCGCTACCGCATTGGCTACCCAATATTGCACTGCTATTTACTCGGCAGATTGGATGGCAAACATCAAACCCTTTGAACGGGTACTTATTCATGCCGGAGCGGGTGGCGTGGGACACGGACTTATTCAATATGCGAAACACCTTGGTTGCGAAGTAATCGCCACTGCAGGAAGTGAGGAAAAAATCAACTACCTTAAAACTTTAGGGGTTGATATGGCTATCAATTACTTATCAGTCGATTTTAAAGAAACACTCGAATCACAATTTGGGCAACGTCCCATCAATGTGATTTTCGACCCTATTGGCGGTAAAAATTACAAACTAAACAGATCCTTGTTAGCGGTAGGTGGACGAATGATCATGTTTGGAATTTCTTCTTTTAGTAAAAAGAAAGGAAACTTTTTAGATAAAATTCAGCTTGCAGCTCAATTCGGGCTACTCAGTCCGCTGGAATTTTTAATAAAAAGTAATGGGGTAATTGGAGTAAACATGCTGCACATTGGAGATGAGCACCCTTTTATTATTAATCAACTTTTAAAACAAGCCATCCAAGGTTATCAGGATGGCATTTATCTTCCTAAAATTGCATTCAGTGGCAAATCAGTGGATTTAGGAAAAGCCCATGAAATGTTAGAAAATCGTGGCACTATTGGGAAATTAGCCATCTCTTGGTAACTATTTTAACGTTATCCCAATTTTTTATTTCTGCTTTTCTTTAAGAAAACATTCAACTTATGCTTATTTTCAGGTAATCATCTCTAAATAGCACCTACCAATAATTCACATAACCCTTGTTAACATTGCTACCCTGAAAACTAATTTTCCCCAAGGTTAGCATTCGCAGGCTATACTCCTACTTTAGCTAAGATTACACCAATCTAATAAAACAGAATTTAAAATTCCATTATCATGAACGGAAAACTACTGCTCACTTTTATTTTTGCCATACTAACCAATTTTGTTTTTTCCGTAGAAAAGGATAAAAACGTGGATAATTCCTATAAAGAAAATAACAGTAATTCATGGAATTCCAACCTAGGTGCCACAATTTTAATTCAAAACAACACTAATTTCCCAGGAACTGGATTTCTCTTACAATCCCAAAAACCATCCAATAATTGGCTATTTATTTACCATGATAGATGGGGAGTTACAGAAAACGTAAAAATGGATGCGTACTCGCTTTGGAGGGATTTAAAGAATGTTAACGTGTTAGTCATTGACTTAAATAATGGACTTCACCCAAGCAATAATAAAGAAGCTATTCAAATTATTCAAAACTCCGACACTACACGGAACAGGAACCTTATTGCCGGTGCAATAAAATTGGCAGGGCCGGATGCTAACATCGCCTCGATGGGATGGTGTTATGGCGGCTCATGGGCAATGCAAAGTGCTATTCAAGCAGCATCGCATAATGTAGGATGTGTAGTTTATTATGGCATGCCCGAATTTGACACATCCAAATTAAAAGATTTAAGCTCAGAGGTTTTTGCCATTTTTGGGGATCGCGACACCTATATCACTGAATCAATCCGTTCTAAATTCCAATCCTCAATGGGACAAGCTGGCAAACAATTAATACAAAAGGATTACCACACCTCAGGAGAATTTGCAAATCGAAATTCGGAAAACTATAATTTCTCCTTGGCAGCCAACGCCTATAGTCAAGTTCTTACCTATTTAGCTTCTAAGTATTAATAACCCTAAATACGGATTTTTGGTTTGAAAAAATTGATAATAGGGAAATCACATAATTTGGGGTAAAAACCCACTTAAAAATAGTTCCTAAAACTGACTATAAATTACTTTCATCGTACTTTTGCTGAATGACACCAAAATTGAATATAAGTCCAGTTAGCGAATGGCTACCTAATCATAAAGGTCCAATCATTGTGAGCGGACCATGTAGTGCAGAAACACCTCACCAGGTTATACAAACTGCGAAGGAATTGGCTAATTCAGGCAAGGTTCATATTTTACGAGCTGGCATTTGGAAACCCAGAACCCGACCTAATGCATTTGAAGGAATTGGGCAAGAAGCTCTTTCTTGGTTAGTCCAAGCAGGTAAAGAAACAAGTTTAAAAACGAGCACCGAAGTGGCCACCACCCAACACGTGGAGCAAGCCTTAAAGGCAGGAGTGGATATTCTTTGGATTGGTGCAAGAACCTCTACAAATCCATTTTCTGTGCAGGCCATCGCTGATGCTTTAACTGGAATTGATATCCCTGTAATGGTTAAAAACCCAATCAATCCAGACTTAAACTTATGGATTGGGGCTTTAGAACGAATAAATCGGGCTGGAATTACCAAATTATCCGCTATTCACCGCGGATTTTCTACATTTCACCAGCAATATCGAAATGCACCCCTTTGGGAAATCCCTTTGAAATTAAAAGTTTTATTTCCTAACCTACCCATTATCAATGATCCTAGCCATATTTCTGGCAGCAGAACTCATTTAAAAGAGGTAGCTCAAAAAGCGATGGATTTGGACATGGATGGCCTAATGGTAGAAACACATATTAATCCCGATGTAGCTTTGAGTGATGCCAAACAACAACTTACACCAGAAAATTTCATTCAATTATTAAGCGATATTCATTATCGTTCTTCCAAATCCACATCAGAGGATTACAATATCCATCTGGAAGAATTACGCTCTCAAATTGACCAAATAGACAATGAAATGTGGGAGCTCATTGCCGAAAGAATGAAAGTTACCCAAAAAATTGGCGCTTACAAAAAGGAAAATGAAGTCACTGTTTTTCAATTAGACCGTTGGAAAGAAATAATGGAAACACGTCAACCGTTTGCGGTTTCCAAAGGACTAGATTCTGCGTTTGTAGATAAACTATTGCAAGTTTTGCATGATGAATCCATAAAAGTTCAAACTCAAATTTTAAATAAAGATTAATTAGTTATTTCTAATCGAATCCCCCCCTAATACCTTTCATATTGAAAGTCAATATATTGCATAAATCATATACGTAATGATTTAACTATGTATTCTTTTTGTTTAACTATATATTTAATTACATTTGCGACAGTAGGTGGTTAGTGGGGGGAGTCATTTAGCTTTTGGCGATGACTCCCTTTTTTTATGCCCGTTACTTTTTACGATAATAAGCCGATTATCAAAATCCCTAAATAGGTACCAATAGCATTTCCAATTAAAGCGATAATAATACCCCCTGTAATCAAACTTCTATTCCCTAAAGATTCTGCAATTGGTCCAATAAAGGGAGGCCCAAATACTGCTGCTGTGGAGCTTATCAAAAATGAATGCACATCAATTCTAAATAACCTAGCCAGTAATAAATGAACAACTAGCATTAATGAATAAGTCAATAAAAAGTAATTGAATAACTCACTTCTATCTGAAAAGAGTTGCCAAACATTGGCTTGTAAGCCTAAGCTAAACCCAAAAACCAACATTAAAAAATCGGAAGCAACCATATTTCCAGGCATACGCTGCACTCCTTGTATTGTTGATAATACCAGGGCCAAGCCGGTTACGCCAAAAATCAATACCACTTCATTTATACCTCCCCAACCTAGGTAGGAAATTCCTGCCATAACTCCAAGCACTAAAACCGATAATCCCATTCCCTTCGCTAACGATACAGTCTTTTGCCATAGGGTCAATTTACCAAAGTTGCTTTCGTTTTCAACAGTAACACCCACATAGCTGCTCTCGGTTTTTGGTAAAACAAAACCAAGAATTTTAGGTAATACAGTGAAAATCAATAATAAATAAAAGCCACTAAAAGCCCAATCAAAACCATTCATTAAAACTACTAACTCATTAGGCACATGAAAAGCGATGCCTATGGCATTTAAATTGACTGTACCTCCAGTATAAACTCCTTCCAACATTCCCGAAATTAAATGAATATCCGGTAAATCAACTTGAAAAACCACAAATCCAACCAAAACCGAAATAGTAGTGGCTATTACTGCAAGTGCATAGGAAACCAATAGCGTTTTAGGTTGCTTTAAAACTTGTTGAATACGCGTAGGAAAAAGCATTAGTGGAATAGCCAAAATGATACTTATTCCAGTAATTTCAGTTACGACCGATGTATCAAATAGACTAGGAAGGAAATTACCAATTGCAATTCCAACTACATACGACATTACGATTGCCTTGATGCTAGCCCATTTTTTTTCAATTTGCAATAAAGCAAAAGGCACAGCAATTATTGCCAAAATCTGTAAAATAATCATTGGGTAATTTTACGATTTTTTAATACCTATTTGTAAATTTTCTTAGCAAGAAATCCACAATCATTGTTTTATATTTGAACTATGAACAAAATCTGGACGCTAGCACCTAATTACTCAGAAAACCAATTAGATACTCTATACAACGAACTCACAAAATTTTCGAAAGGAACTCAAAAGGCTATTCAACCGGCCTATTTAATCCTTGCCAAACTATTACTACAAAGAGGCATCACAACGGTTAAAGAAGCTGTCGCATTTAACGAATTAACCAAAGAAAAACTTCATGACCCCTTTTTAATGCGAAATATGGATGCCGCAGTAAATCGGATAATGCAGGCGGTTAATGCTAGCGAAAAAATTATGGTTTATGGTGATTATGATGTAGACGGAACCACCTCAGTGGCATTAATGGTTTCTTACCTCAAATCCCTTACATCGAATTTAACTTATTACATACCGGATAGGTATACTGAAGGATATGGGATATCTTTCCAAGGAATTGACACTGCAAAAACAGAGGAGGCAAAACTCATAATTGCACTAGATTGTGGAATTAAAGCTATCGATAAAGTGGATTACGCTACTAAATTGGGCATTGATTTTATTATTTGTGACCACCATACCCCAGGTGATCAATTACCCAAGGCGGTGGCTGTTTTAGACCCTAAACAAAAAGATTGTAACTACCCATATAAAGAGCTATCAGGTTGCGGGATAGGATTCAAATTATGCCAAGCTTTGGAACAGAAATCCACATCAACTTCCTTTGATTTAGAACAACTATTAGATTTAGTGGCCATTAGTACTGCCTGCGACATCGTGCCTGTTACGGGAGAAAATCGAGTATTAGCTTCTATGGGGCTAAAAAGAATTAATAATACTCCTAGGCCTAGCGTAACGGCTTTATTGGGTGAGAAAGAACCGCAAAAACAATATCACATTTCTGATTTGGTTTTTCAAGCAGGGCCAAAAATTAATGCCGCTGGAAGAATTGCCTCTGGTAAAAAGTCTGTTGATTTACTTTTAGCTACCAAATCCGATAAAATAAAGGATTTCGCAACCGAAATAAACAACAATAACACCGAACGAAAGGAAGAAGATAAAAGAATTACAGAAGAGGCTATCTCCATGCTAGAATCCGATTCTTCTTTGAAGGAGAAAAACTCCACTGTATTATATCAGGAAAATTGGCATAAAGGTGTAGTGGGAATTGTAGCATCTAGAGTTATTGAAAAGTATTACAAGCCAACGATAATACTTACCAAGTCAAAAGATGATATTATTGGCGGCTCCGTTAGAAGCGTTAGTGGATTTGATGTTTACCAAGCCTTAGAACAATGTACGGAGGAAATGCTACAGTTTGGTGGTCATAAATATGCAGCTGGCTTAACTTTAAAATTATCTCAGTTAGATGCATTCAGACAAAAATTTGAGCAGGTGGTAACTAGTCAAATGTCGGTTCCAAAATTTACACCAACAATTAAATACGATGCGGAAATTGAAATTTCGGCAATTACAATGCAACTTAAATCCTTCATTAATAAGCTAGAGCCCTTTGGGCCTCAAAACATGACACCTACTTTTGTAAGCCGAAATTTAGTAACAACAGGAAATTCAAGAGCCGTTGGTATGGATGGTCTTCATTTAAAGTTAGAATTGACCGACCCAAATTCCGGAGTGGTCATTCCAGGAATCGCCTTTAATTTCGGCCATTTTTCTGAACGAATTATCGCAGGAGAACCAATTGATATAGCCTATAGCATTGATATAAATTATTGGAAAGGAAATGAAACCATTCAATTAATGGTAAAGGATATTAAGTTTACTGATACGCCAACGCAATAACACTCTTTTCGCTGGAAAGGTCAACAAAATCGGTTTCATTATCGCCAAATAGTCGAATGTTAAATTTTAAGGTTACCTTTTTTGTTGGGTGACCATTAATGTCCTTGCTATATCGTTCTACCTCCAAAATCTCAACGCTATTCGAAAGAGGTTGTTCAAATCTATCACTCGAAAATAGTTTTCCTTCCGAATTTCTCCATTTGATAGTCACCTCTAAGTAATCTCTAACATCCACACTGGTGATTACCTCTTTGTAAATATCAAAATTTGCAACACAGGCCACTCTTGAGGTATCCAAAATTATGTTCTTACACTTGTAGGAAACGCAACCCGAAAGCGTATCAGTGGATTCAACACAGGCCAAAAACACGGAATCGGTAGGAGGAATATTCCCCGGTCCTAATGGTAAATATCCATTAGAAAAATCCCACAATTCAGAACGACTATTCACTGGAACAGAAGATAAGGTAAGGTGCCCATTTGAAAATCCTGGAGTAAAATCCACATCGCATCCCGAGTTAAAACTTGATTCGTAGGTAATAACGCTAGAACAACCGCTACCCGACTCAACTCTTAAATGCGGATAAATCACTGAATCAACTTTATCAAGGTAATAATGAGTTGGATTTACATCTGTGCTCAAAACTCCATCTCCAAAATCCCAAAAATGGTTTGCACCGGCTGGTAAAGATTTAGAAATAAACGTAGCTTTATAACTAGTAAACAGATAATCAGCCGGTCCCCTAATGGCAAATACCGAGTTAAAAATGCTTTTGTCAATTTCATAGCGTATGCTTCCGTTACTTTCATTTTCACGAAATAAAAACTCTATCGATTCAGGACAGTCATCCGTACCCACACAATTCAAATTACCTAGTTTGCCCGTGTATGATCGAATACCTAAAGTATCATCTTCATAATTGGGTAACATATAATATTTATGATCGCCAGCACTAAAATTTATATTCTTACCATCTAATATACCTTTCACATAAAAAATGGCTGTTGAAGTTTCCGGATCAGGTAATTGCCGATTACACGCTGTAAGCGCAAACCCAATTATCATTATATACACAAAACTTCTTTTCATTGAATCAAATTCAATACAAATATACGGGATAAACTATTAACGTTCAGACTAAAACTTGAACGGAGAATACTTTAGGTAAAACCTTAATTGGACATTATTGTCAAACGAATCATTTCCAAAATATGCATTATTCGTTACATCAAGCAATCCATAATTTAATCGCATTCCTAAATCCAAGCGTTGACTCACGTTGTATTCGTAACCTGCGGCAACAGAAAAATCATACGCTTTATAGCCGTTAGTATAGCCCCATTGCATGCTCTCCTCATACGAAACCCCTTCTAATTGCGAAGTATAGGTGGTAGTAACTTTATGCAATCCAGTTGCTAAATAGGAGAAACTTCCACCCAACATAATATTATGATTTCCTATTCCATAATTAACCATGGCAGGCAATTCCAAATAAACCAATCGCTGAGATTCAACAACCGTTTGCTCTGATTTACTACCAAAGCCATATATTTTTTTAGCATACTCTTTATGGCTATCTAATACATTTCGAGAATTGTATAGTAAGTCGATTTTAAGACTTAATCCACCATTTAAGAAATGGTGGTAAGTAAGCCCAAAAAATTCACTTCCACCCAATTTATTACTTGAGGGATCCGTTAAGCTTCTATTCAAATTAATTCCACCAATAAAACCAAGCGTATTTTTTTCAACCTTAGCTAACTTACTATTAGACATGGAAACAACCAAGGTGTTGTCTTCTTCTGCAACTGGCAAAATCAAGGTAGACAATTCTCCAATTCCATCAATTTTCGTAAATGAATTCTCAGATGAAAAGGAAATAATATCCGAACCCGCTCTTGTCCGAGACTCATCAATCCTACTTGAGGTAGATGGTTGATTAGTTGATTTTTTATTGTGTGCTTGTTCCGCTTTATTTGGGTTAGAGGTAATCGATTTATTAGCCCGGTTTCCATTAACTGTGGAATTGCTCTTTACGCTTAATTCATTAGAAGAGTTATTTGAATTGGAAGTGATAGTCCTTTCCGAAGCCTCCATTTCAGTAGAACTATTACTTTCTTGTACAGCTTCCATTCCCGAAACATAATCAACTGAATTCAAATCCGTTCTACTATTAGCATCCCCAGGTGTATTGGAAGTGTTAAAGAATTCTTCCGAGTCCCTGTCATCTTCGATATTATAGGCTGTATAAGTTGTAGTTGTATCCAATAGGCCCCATGCAATTACTGATGCTGTTCCTACAAAAAGGAGTCCAGCAACAATTGCTGCCACACGATATCTCACAAAAAATCCCACCTTTTTTTCTGGTGGAAGCATTTGCTCCATCTTTCTCCAAGACTCCATGTTAAAATTAACACCTCGTCCAGAAAGTCCTTTTTTAAATAAGTTATCTAAACTTTCGTCACTCATGCGTTTGTGTAATATTTGGTAGTGGTTTTTACTTCTTCTATCATTCCTCGTAACAATTTTCGAGCATTCGAAACGTGCCATTTTGAGGTACCCACGCTAATCTCCATTTTCTCGGCAATTTCCTTATGACTAAAGCCATCCAGAACGTGCATATTAAACACTTTTTGAGAAACCGGAGGTAAATTCTGTATCATTAATTCCAATTCCTCCGCCTCAAAGTGCAAATCTGCTTCATTATAAGTTACAGATTTTGATTCATGCACACCATTAAAGTCGGTATATTCTATTAAGGCTTTCGCCTTTTTATTCTTTCTAAATTCATCGATAATTGTATTAATCATAATCCTTCGAATCCATGCCTCAAATGGAATGTCATGATTATACTTGTCCAACTTCGTTACAATCTTTAGAAACCCCATATTTAGTAGCTCCTCAGCATCTATAGAATTACGTTGATAACGTAAACAAATGCTCATTAATACACCAAAACATTTATGATAAAGCTCAAACTGAGCTCTACGCTTATTGTTTTGACAATCTATTAACAAAGACTTTTCTACCAACATTCGGTTTCTAATAACAAGATATTCAAACAAGAATACACTCAATTAAACGTATATGAAAACCAAATGGTTGGTCTAAATCCAAAGATTCGTTAAATTTTGATAAATATAGTATTTGAAAACATAGAGAGCAAAGATTTTTTCGGGCCTTTTTTTCAATTTAATTATGGTTTAAATCAAGCTTTTCAATCCCGCCTAAAAAATAGTTATTCCTTGTTGAAAAAGTAACTGACGCTTTATTTCATCTAATTCTTGTAGTTCTTTTAACAGCGGTAAACAATCTTCTTTATTTTCTTGCAATTGCTTCAATTGGTTACTTTTTTCTTTTATGATATCCATAATTTTTCGCGCTTTAAAGGCGTAAATCGCATCTCTTACCGCCCGAAATATTTTATCCTCCTCGGTAAACACCTCAATATTCTGGCTACTCCATTTATGAAGAGCATATTTATTGGTTACCAAATCCACCAAAAGTTCTCTGGTTTCCGAATCTTCTATTCCAGATAAATACTGCACAGGGTCTTTACTTTTATTTACCGATAATTCGGCTAAATACATATCAAATATTTTCTGAAATTTGGGGCTATCGAATTTCAATTCATCCTCCACAATTTCTTCCGCAACAAAATCGGCTAGCTTCATGGTTACGGTAATTTCGTTGTCCTCTTCGTCCAAAGATTCAACCTCAATATCTACTAAACCATAATTAAGCATTAACCGTAAAATATCGCGTTCTTGATGATAGGTATCCGACTTCTTCTCCTTCGGTTTCGCTTGAAAACCGGGATCAAACATTTCAGGAGGAGGCATATCATACTCCTGCTCTCGTTGAACCGCTTCTTTTCTTACATGATCCTTATGACTTTTTAGGCGAATCTTGTTCAATTCAGAAAGCAATGCTTTTTCCGGAATGTCAAGTAGTGAACTACACTCCTTAGTATAAACTGACCGAGTTATACTGTCCGGAATCTTGGCAATTGATTCAATAATATTACGAACTAAACCCGCTTTTTTAATCGGATCTCCCTTTGTCTCCTCGGCTAGTAATTGAGTTTTGAATAAAATAAAATCCTGAACCTCTTTATCAAAATAGGCATGAATTTCATCAATTTTACGTGCTTTTGAAAATGAATCTGGGTCCTCTCCTTCAGGAAGCAAGGCAGCTTTTACATTTAAACCCTCTGCTAATATTAAGTCAATTCCGCGAAATGATGCCTTTATTCCTGCTGGATCAGCATCGTACAAAATGGTTATGTTTTTTGTGTATCGGCCAATCAGTCTAACCTGATCACTAGTTAAGGCGGTACCGGAACTTGCTACTACATTCTTAATTCCGGCTTGATGCATGGACGTAACATCGGTATATCCTTCCACCAAAAAACACACGTCATTTTTGACGATCTCTTTTTTTGCTTGATAAATTCCATAAACGATTTTGCTTTTATGGTAAATATCACATTCCGGAGAGTTGATATATTTTGGAACCTTTTTATCCGTTTTTAAAGTCCGTCCACCAAACCCAAGCGCCCTTCCCGAAAGATTATGAATAGGAAACATAACCCTTCCTTTAAACCCATCGTAGATCCCTTTTCCGTTATCTTTTAGTAATCCTAATTCTACTAGATAATCCAAGTTATGTCCTTCCGATTTGGCCGCGTTAACCATGGCATCGAACCGGTCAATGGCATAACCAAATTGAAATTCTTCAATGGTTTCGTTAGTAAACCCTCTCTCCTTGAAATAACTTAATCCAATAGCTTTCCCCTCATCGGTATTATGCAGGTTATTTTTGAAGTATTTTTGAGCCCATTCCGAAACTATATATAAACTTTCACGATGACTTCTGGCTTCTTCTTGTTCGGGAGTAGACTCCGATTCTTCAATTTCGATATTATATTTCTCTGCTAAGAATCGTAATGCCTCCGGATAGGACATTTGCTCATGTTCCATAAGGAAAGTAACAACACTACCACCTTTACCCGAACTAAAATCTTTAAAAATTTGTTTGGATGGTGAGACCATGAAAGATGGAGTCCGCTCTTCCGAAAATGGACTTAACCCTTTGTAACTTGAGCCAGAACGTTTCAAATTAACAAATTCGCCAATTACCTCCTCAATTTGGGAGGCCTCAAAAATCCGATCTATGGTTTCTTTTTTTATCACTAATTCAAATGTAATATTTGGCTTTGAGATAATATTAAATTACCTCACCAATTCTTTAACAGAAAATGATTGTCAATTTTAACTATAAAATCAATTGATTTAATTTCAGGGTAAAATAGATGTTTTATCTTCTTTTCACCAAATTTTATCATTGTCAAACCAATAAATTGAAGTAACATTGCTTCGTAATTGATACACACACTTACTAAAGATTACACGAACCACTGTACAACATGAGGTTTTTTTTAAATCTCAGGTTTAGCTTAGAATAAAATTTAAGCAATGTGCTACCAAGATCAAATTGGTTAATTAGGAATTTCCTAGTTAACAAAAGAAACACGTAGAGTGGTGGTAGTGCAGTAGTTTAAGAAACTACGCATAATTAAAAGGCCTGCTGGGGAGCGGGCCTTTTTCTATTTATACTCTTTTTCAGTTAGTGCCCCCTTTGAATCCCAAAATTGCCATTTTCCAACCAAACTATCATTCCGCATTAAACCTTGATAGCGCAATTTCCCATTAGGGTACCATACTTTTTTATCCCCTGTTTCTTTACCCGAAGAATAATTACCGATACTCCAACTCGTTCCATCTTCGTAGAAGGCTTCCCAAAGACCATCCCTCTGGCCGTTCGCATTCACTCCACCTCGTATTTTAATGTTGCCGTTTCCGTATACTTCTTCTATTCCAACAAGCAAACTCACCCCATTTTCATTGGTGTATAATTCGAACTTGGTTGGCTTATTCAATTGGTCAAATTCAACGGCTTTCCGAATAATATTAGCGGAAACCTTTTTAATCTCAACAGAGTCTTCTTTAACATCCGGTGCACATCCTACCAAGACTAAAACCAATCCGACTACACTAACTAACTTCATTACACCGAGGTTACTTTAGTTACTTGTGGTAATAACTTCTCAAAAATATTTTGAACTCCGTATTGAAGCGTTTGCGTAGAAGACGGGCAACCATTACAAGCTCCGCTTAGTTTAACTTTTAGTTCACCATCCTCAAATGAAATAAAGCTTATTGCACCTCCATCATTTTCTACCGCTGGGCTAACATACTCTTTTAAGATATGCTTGATT
This sequence comes from uncultured Flavobacteriales bacterium, assembly GCA_963974475.1. Lineage (GTDB taxonomy): Bacteria > Bacteroidota > Bacteroidia > Flavobacteriales_G > Salibacteraceae > CAJXZP01. The sequence continues at coordinate 43,025 of CAXBCR010000011.1, read as the reverse complement.
TTATTATCTATATCTCTAACCTCACCTGGTTTTGGTAGCGGAGTAAATTCTTTCTTAACTTCTTTTTTAACAACTTCAGGAGCCGATTCATCCATTATTGGCTGTCCCGCTTGAATATAGTTGGTTACATATTCTCTAACCTCCATAACGACATCATCCCAACTTAATCCATCCATTATATTAATAGTCACAAAATTTTGAGAAAGCATGACTCCTTTCACAAAGGGAAAGGTAAACAACACTTTTGCAAGTGGTGAATTTTGAGCCTGACTAACTTCATTAAATTCATAACTTTTCCCATTAGTAATAAGGGCAATATTTGCCACAAATTTCATTGCTTTAGGGTTTGGCGTCATTTCGGCATATATGGTAACTGGAACTTTCATACTATCAATTTTATTTGGCTGCAAAATTAGGTTTTTTCCTAGCTACAGTTAGCTAATTAATTTTCAAATAATTTTATGATTCAATAAGGCTAGGTAAAGAAGTCAAACAGTATTTTTGTTCAAAACAAACGGTATGGCATTAATAAAAACAGTAAGAAAAAAAACCCCACAATTTGGCAAAAACATCTACCTATCCGAAAATGCCACCGTAATTGGAGACGTTACAACTGGAGATGATTGCAGTATATGGTTTAACGCAGTCATTAGAGGAGATGTAAATAGTATTGTTTTAGGAAATAAAGTTAATGTTCAGGATGGAGCCGTCATTCATTGCACTTACCAAAAAGCAGCTACTCAAATAGGCGACAATGTTTCCATTGGACACAATACACTTATTCACGGTTGCCAAATTAAGTCAAATGTACTGGTTGGCATGGGTGCCATTGTAATGGATGAAGTAATCATTGAAAGTAACGTAATAATTGCCGCTGGAGCAGTCGTTCTACAAGGAACGCATATTGAATCTGGGGCTGTTTGGGCAGGAGTACCTGCAAAAAAGGTAAAAGACCTTAGCGAAGAATTATTAAAAGGAGAAATTGAAAGAATCGCTAATAATTACCTATTCTATTCCGATTGGTATAAGGAGGAATAATTAACATTTCGATTCATGTCAAAATGATTATTTATTACAATAGATTTTAAAATTCCCAAATCACCTGTCGACATTAATTGATGGGTACCACTTTGTTTACTTGCGGATTTTAGGTTATTGTCTATCAACACCTTTTTAATTTGAGCTGCTACTGCTTTTCCTGAATCCAAAATCTCTACTTGATCTGTTAGAATAGATTGCATCAAAGGTTTTAGCAATGGGTAATGCGTACAACCTAATACTAGATAATCAATAGGGTGCTTTTTTAATTCCTTTAAATGCCCAGCTAAAATACTTTTTAACTCTTCGGAGGCTAAGTCACCTTTTTCAATAGCCGTAACCAACCCATCGCCTACTTGGGTAACCACTTCTACTCCCTGTGAAAAATTCTTTTTAGTTCGATTAAAATGGTCACTTTCAAGTGTGCCATGTGTAGCTAACACTCCGATGACTTTAGATTTTGACCTTTCGGCAGCGGGTTTAATGGCAGGTTCTATTCCAATAAAGGGAAAATCGAATCTTTCCCGTAACGTTTGAATGGCTTGTGTGGTGGCTGTATTGCATGCAACCACAATTAACTTAGCTCCTAAATCGACTAATTTTTGTGTGTTGGCGACACTTAGGTCAATAATCTCATCGGGGGTCTTCCCTCCATAGGGCGCATTTATGCTATCTGCTATATAGATAGTATCTTCATTTGGCAAAGCATTAACTAAATCATTCCAAATAGTTAAACCTCCAACTCCACTATCAAAAAAACCTATGGGACCCGTTGACACCATAAAAAAAAGCATCAGTATCTAACTGATGCTTTTTTTAAATTTATAAAATGCCTAAATGCTTTTTAACTAACGAAAGTATATTATCTGAATCTGGATAAACCAAAACAGCACCTACACTAGTATCGAATACATACGCATATCCGTTTGCTTTTGCAACCGCATCGATTGCATCTTGTGCCTTTTTAATAATTGGCTCAATCAACGATTGTTCCTTCGCAGAAAGGTCTTTTTGTGCAGACTGTTGGAACTCTTGAATTCGTCTTTCAAGATCACCTATTTCTTTCGCTTTTGAATCTTTAATTAAGGTCGACCATGTGGATTCATTCATTTGGTAATCATTCACCTTAGATTGATATTCATTTTGCATTGCACCCATTTGAGTTTCCAATTGCTTAGCATACGTTTCTAATTCCGTACGAATGGTTTGACTTTCTGGCATCAAACCCATTAATTCTTGAGAATTAATATGACCCATTTTTTTAGCTTGAGCAAAAGATGCACTTGAAACACCCAACAATACTGCAATTACAATTAAAATTTTCTTCATTATTTCTAATTTACTTTTCTATTTCTATACCTATTTATACTTGTCTACAATATTATTTATCGCTTGCCGAATATCCTAATTTTTTAAGGATCACATCACTCTTATCATACTTTGGATCGGCAAATAAAATATTTGTATTTGTTCCTTTATCGAATACCAATGCATAACTCCTTTCCTTAGCTAACTCTTTGATTGCATTGAATATATCATCTTGAAGTGGTTGTATTAATTCTAATCTTTTTTTGAACAACTCTCCATTTACACCGAATTTCAACCTTTGATAATCACGAATTTCTTTTTCTTTTATTTTTATTTCTTCTTCGCGCTGCTTTTGAAGTTCAGTTGTTAGCAATATTTTCTCTGCATCAAATGCCCTTCTCATTCTATCCAACTCAGCCATTTTTGCCTCTACTGTTTGTTGCCATTTTTTACTCATAGCATCTAATTCAACTTGAGCCTCCTTATACTCCTCCATATTCTCGAGGATGTATTTTGAATCTACATACGCATATCTTTGCCCAAACAAAGAAGATGCCGAAAGCATAACTATTACAAAAAGAATGTTTTTTAACATAATGACAAGGTTTTATAACTCCCCTAGGTTGGCACCAATGGAAAAATGGATTTGAGACCTTTGCATTGCAGGTCTTCCGGGAACGTCATCCAAACGATATCCCCAATCTAACCCAAGTAAACCAAACATTGGCAAGAATACTTTTACACCAACTCCAGCAGAACGGTAATTATTAAAGGGGGTAAACGTAGTTAAACTACTAAAAGTATTACCCATTTCGGCAAAGGCTAACCCGTAAATCATCGCACTTGGGTTCGTTGAAAAAGGATATCTAACTTCCGCTGTATATTTGGTCACGAAAGGTGCTCCCGTACCTGGAGAAAGAGACAAATCATCATACCCACGTAATGCAATCACCTCCCTAGCATCCAATTGGAATCCCGAAAGACCAGAACCTCCTAAATAAAATCTTTCAAACGGAGCCGTTCCCACTTCTGGACTGTACGAGAATAACCCGCCAAAACCAACTTTAGCATAAATGACGAACTTGTCCACAAAATTGTTATACCAAGCAGCCGTAAATTTCCATTTATTATACTCTACAAATTTGAATTTTTCCTCCGTACCCAAATTGGCATAATCCTTATTATTAAACCAAGAATAAGGAGGAGTAAACTGACCAGACAAAGTAACCTTAGAACCAGATTTCGGGAAATTAATATCATCCAAAGAACTTCTTGTCAACACTCCTTTATAAAAAATATTATTTGCAAAACCTTGAGTAAATCCCTGAAAAGCAGGCCACTTATTTACATCGTAATACTGGTAAGAAAGTGCTTGATAATATTGAAAGTGGTCATCCGGCCATTTCAATCTTTTTCCTAAGCCAATGGTAATCCCATAGGTTCCCATGGATCTATAAAGTGGATTTTCAACCGTTTGACCTGTTTCTCCGTCTATCGCTGTTTTTGAATTTTGAGCTTGATGTGTATAATACGTGGAGAACGTAAATGAATTCGGTTTTTTGCCTCCCAACCATGGTTCGGTAAACGAAAAATTTATCGAATTATAAATCTGACCACTCGTTTGCCCTCTTAAACTCAATCGCTGTCCATCACCCGAAGGTAACGGTGTCCATGCTTTCTTATTGAAAAAGTTTTTAGTTGAAAAATTATTAAATGTCAACCCCAATGTACCAATTAAAGAATACCCTCCATATCCTCCAGAAAGTTCAATTTGATCGGAAGGCTTCTCTCCAACCACATACTCAATATCCACCGTTCCATCAATTGGGTTTGGTTTTGGAATAACATTCATTTTTTCTGGATCCAAAAACCCTAAAATTGAAAGCTCTCGTTGAGTTCTCATAATATCAGACCGACTAAACAAATCACCTGGTTTGGTACGGATTTCTCTTCGTATAACGTGCTCACTTGTTTTGGTATTCCCAGTAATAAACACCTTGTTAATGGTAGCTTGAGCACCTTCATAAATTCTAATTTCTATATCAATAGAATCAGAAACAACACTTATTTCCGATGGTGTAACTTTAAAAAACAAATATCCATCATCCATATATTGCGAACTAACATCCAAACCAGATGGATTCATAAACAACCGCTGATCCAATAATGAAGTATTATATATGTCCCCCTTTTTAATTCCCAGCACTTTATTTAGCCTCTCTGTGGTATATTTTTCATTTCCCAACCACTTTATTTCTCTAAAGAAATATTGGTTTCCCTCATCTAAATAAATATCCACTTTTAAATCCTCATCCCCAAGAGAAGTAATTGTATCCGTTACAATTCTAATATCACGATATCCAGCTTCCTTATATTTTTGAAGTAAAAGCAATTTATCTGTATCATAGGTTGAGCTTATGAATTTTGATTTTTTAAATATCCTTGGTTTCACTTTTTCTCCAAAATGAGAGACCAGCATAGGCAAAATCGTATCACTTTTTTGATGCCAAACCGCTTTAATTAATTTACCTAGAAAAACGTCAAATTCCTCCAAGGGTCTAATTCTACTTTTCTCTTTTGTTTCTTTAAAGGTGCGTTCTAACTGAATATCCGTAAATTGCGTATTTCCGTGAAAAGCGACATCCTCAATTTTCACTTTTTTATTCTTCTTTATATTAATAATCAACATTTGATGATTAGGAAAAAGAGTATCATTTTTTTGAATAATATCCACCTTGGCGTGGTAATACCCTTTATCAACAAAATATCGTCTAATTTTAGATTTTGTGGACACAATTAGGTTATTGGTTACAATTCGTTCCCGGTAGAGGTTAATATCTTCCTTTATCTTATCCGCATCTCCTTTTGACACTCCATCCATGTGATAACGAGATAATCTGGGCTGCTCCTTAATGGCAAATTCTAGGTACACCTTATTACCCACAATTCGCTGAACTGAAATGATAATATCCGAAAACAACCCTTGTTTCCATAGGTTGGTAATAGCACTCGAAACTTTTGCTCCAGGAATATCAATTTCTGAACCCACCGTCAACCCGGTTAATAAAATTAGTGCATTGGGGTCCAAAACCTTTGTTCCGGAAATAACAATTCCACCCAAAACGTACGTTTTGGGTGTAGAATAATCCACCTCAGTTGTATTTGAATTGCCATTAGTAATTTGCCCAAACATAATGCTTGGAAAAAATACGGATAACAAAAGAAAAAGAAATCCTAACTTCTTAAATCTGTTCACTTGTTTTCCCAAATCTTCGTTCTCTTTTTTGGTACATTATTATTGCATCAAATAAATCTTCTTTCCTGAAATCTGGCCAATACTTGTCAATAAACAACAACTCTGTATATGCCATTTGCCATAATAAAAAATTACTTATTCTACTTTCACCACTTGTTCGTATCAACAAATCAGGATCAGGGATAGAATGCGTGGCAAGATATCCTTCAAATACTGACTCATCAATATCCGCTATTTTTATTTCACCATTTTTAACATCATTAGCCAAATTCTTTGTAGCATTAAGAATCTCAGCCCTTGAACCATAACTAAGTGCTAAAACCAAAGTCATCTTAGTATTCTTCTTGGTGTCTTCAATGGCTGCGGCAAGTTCCTTTTGTCCTTTTAATGGTAAAGCCGACAAATCTCCAATAGCTTGTAATCGAATATCATTTTCATTCAAAGATTTTAATTCTTTTCGAATGGATGAAACCAATAATTCCATTAACGCTGCAACTTCCAATTTGGGTCTATTCCAATTTTCGGAGGAGAAAGCGTATAAGGTAAGGTATTTCACACCAGCTTCCGCACAACCTTCAATGGTTTCTCTTACGGCCGTCAAAGCATTTTTGTGCCCGAAAATTCTGGCTTTACCTTTTTCTTTAGCCCACCTTCCATTGCCATCCATTATCACAGCAATGTGGGACGGTAATTTTTCATTATTTATATCAGACAATTGACCCATACAGAATTCGCGCTAGATGCGATTTTCGGTCGGCAAATATATTCTATTTGCTTGGATTAAAATGGCATGTACCGGGGTTCTTCTTTAAATTGTACGATAGGGTAAAACCACCATACGAAAACCAGTCATTATTATAATCATTTCCACGCTGAGCCCCCCAACTAGAACCATTAACGCCCTGTGCTTCCAACGTCCTATTAGATAAGTCGCGCCCAGTTTTAGTTAAACCCGATGGGTCAACAGGATATCTTGTAGACACATCATCCAAATAATCAGTAAAAGTAGGTCTAAATTCAGCAGTCAGTCCAAGGATCATTCTATCGGACAATCTAAATTTAAAACCAAAACCAAAAGGTAAGGCAACCCCAATTTTTGAATAGGTAACCCCTTCCGTAGCCAATGGTTGTAACTCATACAAATTTCCGGCTAAATAGGCCTTTGGGTTATGGTAAAATAATGATATTCCTACAAAAGCATAGGGAGTAAAAACGTCAGCAACTTGAAAAAAGCTTTGAGGGCTATGTGGTTTAAAATCCAAAAAATTAAATTCTACGGTGGTTGCTAGTTCAAAAATATTGGATTGAAAACTTTGATTTCTTTGCGTCTCAAAAGCATTGTTAGAGTTCGCATCGTTTCCAGAGATAGAAGCGTATCTTCCAATAAAATTCCACGCCCACCTAGCATTAAAATTTTGCCTGTAATTTACACCCAAGGAAAGGTGAGCATCTTTTTGTGGAGAGGAGTATACATCTCCCAAGTAATAAGAGGAACCAACAAATAACCCGACCTCTCCATATTTTTGAGAAAAGGCCGGGTTGACTATTATTGTTACTATTGCTAGTATTAGTATTCTCTTCATGCCCGCATGAACGATCTAACTAAAATATTATTGTTACTATAATCTAACTCTAGATCTAGCTCTTGATTTTATACGATAAGTCAATGTTAACAAACCAAACATATAGGTGTCATTTTTATCGTTATGACCTCTTGTTCCACCAGCATCAAACCTATTTGGATTCGTATATCTTTTATCCGCCATATCTTTTGACACCGCGCCATAAGCCGTTTCAAGTGCTGCGCCATCATAATACTGTGTACTGGCATCATCCAAATAGTCAGTAGTCGTAAAGCGCATCCCTGCCTCAAATTGAAGCCCGATAGTTTTAGAAATATTATATTTAAAGCCTACTCCAGTAGGGAATACCATTGTTATTTGAGAATAGTCTTTTGGAGCACCATTCAATCCCTGACCTTCGGTATTTAGAGGAGCTAATTTCACCCAATCACCCGCTTGATTCGTTCCTTTTGGATTAAAGTAAGAACCACCAATACCAGCAAATAAATACATTGCGAAGTTAGATGAGCCATATCCCTTAATACCTTTAATTTTGTACCTAGACCCAATCTTTTCCTTTAGGATATAAAACTCTAACTGACCGGACAACTCCAATAAATCGGTTCGTACATCCAGATTTCTAGAATTTCTACCTGGATTTTCCGTTGTCTTATCTGCAGCGTATAATTGACCGTAAATTAAATTTAATTTAACAGCAAAGCGATCATGAAACCGATATTTAAAAAAACCTCCAACTGCAAATCTAGAGGTATTCAATTGAAAATCACCAAATCGAGAGCCATCACCAGGACCTCCACCTAAATCACTTAACATATTGGTAGCGCCTAATGAAAGGCCTACTTCTTTTTTATATCTATTCCATCTTTGTGCTTGCGCATCCTGAATAGAAATGGTAGCAATAAATGCTACTACCGAAATAAGGGTGAAAATTTGCTTCATAATAGTCTAATTTGAAACAAATCTACTTCGAAAGAAAGCTCATAAATTGTTAATAACCCGCACTTGTCAACGCGATTTTGTTGATAACCGCGAAAAATTGTTAATAACAAGGTTGAATTTGTGAAATTCTTTTCATATATCAAACTACCATAAACACAGGGCTTTTGGAATAAAAAAGTATAATGAAATTCATGAAAATTACTATTATAAAATAATAGCAATCAAGGTTAGATCAAACCAATCTAAAAAAAGGAAAGGGATTAATATTCATCCCTTTCTTCAATTTCATCTGGTTTTTTTTTTAGAATTTCTCCGTACGAACTCTTGATCTAGCCCGTGACCGAATACGCATAGTAACAGTTAATAAACCAAACATATACATATCCGTTTTATCATCATGCCCACGTGTTCCTCCAGCTTGATGCCTATTCACACTATTGTAGCGCTTATCAGCCATGGCTTTTGATTCAGCCCCAAAATTTGCAGCCAAGGCGTTACCATCATAATATTGGGTACTTGCATCATCTAAATAATCGGTAGTGGTAAATCGAGTACTTGCCTCGAATTGGACCCCCATTATTTTTGATATATTATACTTTAACCCAACTCCGGATGGAAAAACAAAAGTAAACTGGGAGTAATCTTTAGGAGCACCTGCTAATCCTTGGCCTTCTGTATTAAGAGGAGCTAAACTCACCCAATCCCCATTGGTATTCGTTCCTTTAGGATTATAATAGGCACCTCCAATTCCGGCAAAAACATAAAGCGAAAAATTGTTTGAACCATATCCTCGTACTCCTTTTAGTTTATATCTTGACCCGATTCTTTCTCTAATAATATAAAACTCTACCTGGCCCGAAAGCTCCAATAATCCGGTTCTTACATCTAAGTTTCTGCTTCTTCTACTATAGTTATCGGTTAATTGGTCATCACCATATAATTGTGCATACAACAAGTTAAGTTTAACTGCGAAATGATCATGAATTCTGTATTTAAAGTATCCTCCAACTGCATATCTAGTGGTACCAAATTGAAAATCACCATAACGTGATCCTACTCCAGGCCCTCCACCTAAATCACTTAACATGTTAGATGCACCTACAGTAAATCCAATTTCCTTACGATACCTATTCCACCTTTGGGCATTGGCTTCTTGAACCAAAACCAAGGTAAAAATAGCGGATACTATAAACAGTAAAAATAGTCGTTTCATTATTCCCCAATTAGAAACAAAGCTACATACAGACCAATTTAAGAATCATGACTTTTATACCTCTCACGTATAAACTTCAATATTTATTTATAAAACAATACTTTATAAATTTCTAAAACCTGTAGATAATCAGTTTATTTCTATTAATATTTGTGTGTTGCTCTCAATATATTTGGTCAAATAATATCACCAAACGGTCAAAAGCTTGGGCAAAGGTAAATATTTAGTTTCGTTTATCAAGACCCCAATTCAATTTGTGACGAAGGGTACGAAAAAAGGTTTGATCTGGAAATTGAATTAATTTGATTAAATAATTAGCCTTACGCACTTTTATTTCGACAGAAGAATCAATTCGGTGCATTCGAGAGTCTAAACTCACTAATGACTTGTCTGTTCTTCCTTCAATTTTTAAAGTTATTTCAGAACTATCAGAAATAACCATTGGGCGAACATTTAAATTATGCGGTGCAATGGGCGCTATAATAAAATTATGTGATCCTGGCGCTACAATTGGCCCCCCTACACTCAAGGAATAGGCAGTGGATCCAGTAGGCGTTGAAATTATTAATCCATCCGCCCAATAGGAATTTAAAAACTCACCATTAACATACGTATGGATTACTACCATGGACGTATTATCATTCTTATGAATGGTTACCTCATTCAGGGCAAAATTCTTTTTCCCAAATAATTCTTCCTTGGTACAAATTTCAATTAAGCTACGTTCTTCAATTTTAAAATTACCCGCCAAAAATTTATCAATTGATTCTTTAATATCTTCAGAACTCACTCTAGCTAAAAAGCCAAGTCTTCCTGTATTAATACCCATAATTGGGATAGAAGTATCGCGTAAAAGAATAGTAGAATCCAAAAAGGTACCATCGCCACCCACGCTAATGAATAAATCAGGTCTACGATGCTTGTTCCTGGCCGAAGTGAAGGCTACGACATGGCGCAAATCAATTTCAAATTCTTCTTTTAGCTTGCTTAGATACTTTTTATGAATCTGAATATCAATTTCTTTTTCCTTTAGGTAATTTAGCAAGAAGATAATATCATCCTTAAACTTATGATTTACTTCTTTACCAAAAATTGCGACCGTCTTCATCTTTTAAAATTACTCAAAGAAACAAAATGTATTCGTTATATCGCCTTTTTCAGATGTAAAAAGAACCCTTTCTCATTTTCTCTATTAATCGAATATTCAACCCGCATTACAAAATCATAAAATGCGGTTACATCCAAACCAATTCCATATCCGTAGGCCCATTTATTTGACAATAAATTTCTTTCTTTGTACAACCGATCCTCGGCATAAGCAAAATCAAAATAAGTATTCAGGTACATTGCAAAGTAAGGCTTATTAAATTTTTTCAATTTCAACCATTTAAGGTGCATTTCCTTTTTCTTCAGGATATTATATTTAATATTCGTTTTAACAATCCCATATTTCTCTGCATCAAAAACATATAATTCATACCCTCTTATTGAATTGGCATAACCTAATCCTTGTTGAATAGAATATGGTGTATCATCAAAGAAAGATAGTTTACCCACCACGCTATTTGCCACATACCATCTCCCACCAAGCGGTTTGTGCCAGTATAAACCAGCAATAGTAGTCAAAACATTCAATCCTTCATTATTCAATACCCCTAACCCATATTTGGTAATATAGGTTTCTATTTTATATCCTTTGAGCGGGTATTCAATATAGTCTCTTGTATCATATTTACCATAATAACTTAAGGTAAAGAAATCGGTTTTTTGCATGTTCCCTTTCAGGTAGTTGGTCGATGAAGAAACAACCCCAGAATCCACCTGAATCTGATTATACATCAAACCGATTTGGTGACGTGCATTAAGGTTTTTTCGATATGTAAGATTAGCCATGGCAAAAAGAACCTGCCGACCCGGGCCATTTGTACTTTTATAAAAAATTCTCTTATTACCTTCCGAGCGATTATTTACCTCCGTATATTCCGCATAACCGGTGGCTACATATAACCCGAGGGTTTTCTTTTTATTTAAGTTCGGAATATCGTAGCCCAAAGAAAATTGATTTTCAAAGCCCACTTTCATCATGATTTTAAAAGTCTCATTTCTTCCTCTAAAATTAAACCAGTTAAGATATATCCCATAGGTAAGCCGGTTAAAATCTTTAGTTTGCCACCATGTATTAAAGTTCCTATCTCCATTTTCTAAAATTGGATAGGGCCATACATACCAGCGCTCTTCCAAATGAAAGACTACATCTATCAAAACTCCCTCACCTTCCAAAATGGTAAAAGTGGCAGTCGTAAATAACTTAGTGTTAAAAATATTATCTCTACTTCTAATTAATTTCTCTTTTAGTTGGATTAATTCAAGAGTATCCCCTTCGTGGTATGTCAACTCACGGAGTAAAATGAATTCTTTGGTTTTGTCGTTTCCTTCAAAACTGGTTTTTCCTATAATCACTATTTTACTACTATCATTTTGAATAGCCATGGTACTAAATGCACCCATAAAAAAGATGAAAAATAAAATCAACCTCATTTCAAAAAATGGATTAAAGGTTTAGCATGTTCATAAGGTTATCATATCTGTCTTGCATATATTCTGTTTCATATTTCAAGTGGTAGCTAGCTAAAACGTTGTATCCAAACCGGTCCAGTTCGCTCAAAACATTTTCAACTTCCTGCTGATTCAATTTAATGGTCAAAACAATTTTGTTGGCCTCTGAATCCGTGCGAATGTAGGTACCTAATATTTTCACCCCTGTGGACTCAATGATTCGGCTAATTTCGGTGAGATAATAATCATTTGGAGTCATTTCAATTTCAATAACACTACCGGTATCTTGTACAATGGAAGAGCTGCCAAATACATTCACAATTTTATCTCTCGTAATAACACCCACATAATGGTTATTATTATCTACCACTGCTATGCAGCTCAATTTGGAAATTTGAATTTTATTAACCACCGATAAAAAATGTTCTGACTTATTAATGGATACGTCTGGCATTCTTACCTTGCTTTGAGCAATTGATTGGCTCCAATCTTCCATTTCAAAAATATCCTCTTCGTAAATAAGCCCAACAAACAAAGACCCATTAACCACCGGATAGTGTGATAGTTTAAATTCGTCCATAAACCCCATTGCCTTGTCGCATGTGTCTACGGTTTCGAGATACGGAAGCTCTACATCTGCAAATTGCCCTGCTGTCATGGTTTTTCGAATTTTGGTGTGTTGAGTAAAACAATAATTTACCTTTGCAATTCGGTTCAAAAATAGAAAAATATGACTCAATTAAGTGTCAATATCAATAAAGTTGCCACCATTCGAAATGCGCGTGGCGGTAATACTCCAAACGTATTACAAGTAGCAATAGATTGCGAACAATTTGGAGCACAAGGCATTACAATACACCCTAGACCAGACGAAAGACACATACGATTTTCGGATGTGGATGAATTAAGTAGCGTGGTTAAAACGGAATTCAATATAGAGGGATATCCAAGTGAAGAATTTATACAAATGGTGCTAAAGTATAAACCCGCTCAGGTAACACTTGTCCCTGACGGACCTGACGTATTGACCTCCAATGCAGGTTGGGACACCATTACTCATCAGTCACTTTTGAGAGAAATTGTTTCTAGATTTAAAACTGCAGGTATTCGAACCTCCATTTTTATTGATGCGAATTCAGAAATGATTGAAAACGCTAAACTCACCGGCACCGATAGAGTGGAACTATACACAGAGTCGTATGCGGATGAATATCCAGAGAATAAAGAACGAGCAATTGCCCCATTTATTAAAGCTGCAGAAACAGCCCAAAAACTAGGTATAGGTCTAAATGCGGGTCATGATTTAAGTTTAGAAAACCTACGGTATTTTGCAGAAAATGTGCCTGGACTATTGGAGGTTTCTATTGGTCACGCCCTAATTTCTGACGCTCTTTATTATGGATTAGAAAACACCATTGCGCTTTATTTACGTGAGTTGAGACCAACCGAATAATTCAAATACAAAGAAAAATGAAATTACATCATAAAATTCTTGGTGAGGGAGAGCCCCTTATAATTCTGCATGGATTGTTTGGTATGCTCGACAATTGGCAAACCCTAGGAAAACGATGGGCAGAAAACTACCAAGTAATATTGGTGGATTTAAGAAATCACGGACATTCACCACGTGACCCCGAATTGAATTACCAGGTTATGATGGAGGATTTAGAAGAGTTGACTGATGACTTGTTTCTAGATGATATCAATATAATTGGACACTCGATGGGTGGTAAATTAGCTATGAAATTTGCGCAGACCTATCCCCAATTGATGAACAAGCTAATTGTTGCGGATATTGGCCCCAAAAAATACCCAGTGCATCATCAACAAATTTTGAATGGACTTCAAAGTGTTCCTATTCACGAAATGAAATCGCGGAAAGAGGTTCACGAGATTTTATCCAATTACATTCCACAAGATCAAACCATTCAATTCTTTCTAAAAAACTTGTACTGGAAAGAAAAAGGGATTTTGGATTGGCGATTTAACTTAGCATCTGTAGTAAATAACATTCAAAACGTGGGAGAAGATTTACTATCCGAAACTTTCACCAAACCCTCCTTATTTATAAGGGGTGGTAATTCTAACTATATTTTGGATGAAGATATGGCGGATATAAAAAAGGCATTCCCCAATGCGGAACTTGCTACCATACCAAATTCAGGACATTGGTTACACGCTGAAAACCCACAATTGTTTTACGAATTAGTGACAAAATTCCTACAAGAGTAGGTGTATATCTTAAAAAAGGAATGGTAATTATGCTAGTATTATCCTAGCATCCACGGTGAAGATTTTATCGCCAGATCCCATTAATGGGTTTAAATCCATTTCTTCAATTTGCGGTGCGGCTTCGACCAAAGCAGAAACTCTGGTGATTATTTCCGCAAATAATTCAATATTGATTCCCTCTTTACCACGGTAACCCTTTAAAATTGGATTGATTTGCAATCGGTCAATCATTGTCAAAGCTTCCTCCTTACCTACAGGCGATAAACCTGCGCGTATATCTTTAAAAACTTCTATATAAATTCCACCTAAACCACACATTATTACGTGACCAAAATTCCCTTCTTTACGAGCACCTGCAAAAATTTCGATTCCGCTTAATTGGGGTTGCATCAAAACTCCGGTTACCTCATCGATTTTCATTAATCGATGAAACTCTTGAATTACCTCATCCTTACTCGAAACATTTAAGACAACTCCTCCTACATCTGTTTTATGAATGGGCCCAACCACTTTCATCACCATTGGAAATCCAATATTTTGAATTTCTAATTCTGCTGAATCCACATCGTCAACCACAATTTCGTAGGCAGTAGGAATTCCTGCGGATTTCAATAAATCTCCCGTCTCTTTGGGAGCTAATAATCCGGATTTAGAATTGGAAAGAATAGAAGCTATCGAATTAAGCGCAATTTCGGGTAACGTTACGTTTAAATCTGTTGGTACAGGTGTTTTATTCACCTCTGACAAGGCGTTACCCAATGAAACCTCATCTGGAAAATTCACACGTCCTTTGGAAATAAAATACTCGATTTCCTTTTCCGCATTAACCAAGGATGGAAGAACAGGATAAATTGGTTTTTTACAAAACTTCATTTTCACATTTAGCACCTTATACACATTTTCTACATCAAACAATCCGGCACTACCAAAAACCACTGCCATACCGTCAATTTCATCAAAATTGTGTTCGCAATAATCAATGATAATTCCTAATTGGTCAGCCGTTCCGGTGGCCAAAAAATCTATTGGATTAGAAACCGAAGATCCTGGATGTAAGTAACTCAACAACTCATCTGCATCGTCTCCTTGAATGGTTGGAACAACTAACCCCCCTTTTTCCAGTGCATCGGTAAGCATTACAGCAGAACCACCCGCATGGGTGATAACTGCAATTTTCTTTCCTTTAAGTTCTTTATAATTAAATATTCCAGCCACGGTAACTAACTCGCTCCGGCTACTGCAATATACAATACCTGCTTTTCTGAAAAGTGCTCGTGTAATGAAATCACTAGTAGCCACCGCACCTGTATGCGATGAAGCTGCTCTACTTCCCGCAGATGAATACCCTGATTTTATGGCCGCTATTTTACACCCTTTATTAATTAAGGATGATGCATGCTTTAAAAATTTTCGAGGATTAGTAAAGCTTTCAATGTAAAGTAATTTAATTTTAGAACTATCACCTTCAATATAGGTTTCATCCAAATGTTCTAATACTTCCTCCACTCCCGTTTGGGCACTATTACCCACAGAAAATACCTGATTAAAACGCAATCCATTTTGCATTCCCGCTTCCATTATAAACACTGCAGTTGCTCCCGAGCCACTAATTAAATCAACGCCATCTTTGGCAAGTTTGGGTACGGGAAGCGTGAAAACTCCTTGGTAATTGGCATTAATAACCCCAATACAATTGGGTCCAATCAAACTTCCATTAACTTTATTTATTTGCGCTGCAATGGCAACTTCCAATTCTTTACCTGCATCATCGGACTCACCGAATCCGGCTGAAATAATAATGAATCCACGTGTGTTTTTATTCTCGGATAAGGTTGTCACCGTTTGTAAACAAAACCGGGCAGGAATAGCTAAAATAGCCAAATCAACATTCGGTAAATCGTCAATTGTTTTGAAACAAGTTAATCCTTGAACCTCGTTTTCTTTAGGATTAACCACATACAAATCACCCGAAAAAGTACCCGCTAGCAGGTTGGTCACAATTTTACCACCTGGTTTTGACGGGCTGTTAGACCCCCCAATTACCGCGATACTTTTTGGTTCAATTAACGATGAATGGAGCATAATTTATAATTTGACGCAAATGTAGGTTAGCGGTCAAGCTATAAACATGATTTTTTTTAGCTTATCAGAATTTAATACCTCGTATCGGTTACATTTCCATCATACTATCGGCAAATCCAAGCATATCTTTTTCACCAAAGAAAGGAGCCATTAATTGGATTCCAAAAGGCAAACCTTCTTCATTCTTTCCTAAAGGCAAGGAAATAGCAGGATTACCGGCTAAATTAGCATGAACAGTAAAAATATCTTCTAAATACATGGCCACTGGATTATCTGAATTATGACCTAATTTAAATGCAACATGAGGAGTAGTAGGAGTTAAAACAAAATCGTAATCTTCAAAAATAGCTTTCGTTTTGTCTTGAATTAATCTTCTCACCTTTTGAGCTTTTGCAAAATATGCATCATAATAACCGGTACTTAAAACAAAAGTTCCCATCATGATTCTACGTTTTACTTCCTCCCCAAATCCTTCTGTACGCGATTTAACATACGTAGATTCAATATCGGTAGATTGCTCACTTCGGTATCCGTAATGAATACCATCATATCGTGATAAATTAGAAGACGCCTCCGCATTACTAATAACGTAATAGGTAGGTACCATTTGGTTAAGGAAATTGAAATCAACAATTTCTACTTGATGTCCTGCAACTTTTAATTTCTCAATTATTTCCGTAAAACGTTTTTTAACTGCTGGACTTAAACCCTCACTTTCTAAAGCATCACGCAATACCGCAATTCTTTTTGTACCTTCAGATTTAAGCTCAGTGTACTTATCCACTTCAACCCTAGAAGAAGTAGTATCATACTCATCCGAACCAGCCATTACTTCAAGTAATAACGCTGAATCTTGAATCGAACTTGTAAACGGTCCTATTTGATCCAATGAAGAACCATACGCAATTAACCCCCAACGAGATATACGCCCATAGGTAGGTTTTAGTCCGACTGTGCCGGTAAATGAAGCAGGTTGACGAACGGAGCCACCGGTATCTGTACCCAAGGCGGCATGACATAAATTTGCCGCTACAGCAACAGCCGAGCCACCTGAAGAGCCTCCCGGAACGCGAGTATTATCAAATGGATTTAAAACCGGACCATAAGCCGATTTTTCATTAGAGGAGCCCATTGCGAACTCATCACAATTCAAGCGACCAATGATAATAGCATCTTCGGCAAGTAAACGTTCTACCGCTGTACCTGAAAAAAGGGATGTAAAATTGCTTAAAATTTTTGATGACACAGAAACCTGATGGTCTTTGTAACACAGATTATCTTTCAAACCAATCACCATACCTGCTAGCCGCCCAGCTGTACCGTTTTGTATTTTTTCATCCACAATTTGAGCTGCTTCCAAAGCAGTTTGGTCAAATGTTTCTAAAAAAGCATTGAGATGTTTTTGACTTTCTATTTCAGCTAAAAAAGATTTAACCTCTTTTACCGCAGTGGTTTCGCCTTTTTTAAGCGCGCTGCGGTAAGCCAAATAATTGGTGTAATTGATTGCCATCGAGTAGGAAGGGGATTATTTTTTTTCTTCTTCTAATTCTTTCGACTCATCATTTTTTGATGCGTCTTTGAATTCTTTAATTCCTTTACCCATTCCTTTCATTAACTCAGGAAGTTTACGACCTCCAAATAATAAAAGAATAATAACTCCGATAATAATCCACTCGTATCCGCCTGGCATTCCCATAAGAAAAATTGAATTTGTCATGTCAACTAATTTAGCGCAAATTTAGTGAAAGTTTGCCGGATTCATGCACGGTTAAGTTTATTTTCAATACACCAATAATCCAGCTATCTGAACGAGATAAAACCTATCAACGTCCTTTATATAACCAAAGAGATGGGTCCATGGTAGTTGCTGCTACTCCCTTATGAATTTCGAATTGAATTTCCGTTTTACCATCAATCGTAATTACCTCACCAATAATCTGTTTCACCTTCACTTTATCTCCAGCCGACACGTACACTTCTTTTAAGTTTCCGTAAACAGTCAAATAATCACCGTGACGAATAATTACGGCTTTACCGGCCCCAGGAATGATAATAACTCGTGATATTTCACCTTCAAACACCGCACGAGCAGTTGCGCCCTTATTTGTGCTAATGCCCACTCCATGATTATTAATTTTTATTGATTTTAGCACCGGATGTGAGTGAATTCCGTATTTCGCGGTGATAGTTCCTTTTTCTACTGGCCAAGGTAATTTACCTTTATTTGCCGTAAACCCATTGGCTAGGGCTTTGGCTTCCGGAGTTAAACTCCACTCCCCTTTTTTGGTTGCATTTTTCTTTTGAGCTAACCGTATTTCTTCTGCAATAATCCGTTCAATAGCCAATTGCATTTGTTGTTGCTCTTTCTGTTTTTCTTTGATTTCTTTTTTGAGCTCTTCCTCTCTGCTTTGCAAATTAGCCAAAACCTCTTGCTGCTGATTTTTTTCTTGTGCTAGGGTAGAACGTTCCTTATGCTCATTGTTGAGTAACGACTCTTTGTCCGATTTTTCGGCTAATAGTTCCGCGTTTTTCTCTAATAAAACACCTTCTAAGCGTTTAATATCTTCGGTTTGTTTTTTACGGAATTCAGAATATTGCTGTAAATATCGTAGTCGTTTATAGGCTTGATTAAAATCTTTGGACGCAAAAACGTACATTATCTGATCATAGTTGCTTTTGTTACGATATGCAAACTGAATCATTTTGGCGTATTCCGCTTTTAGGGTTTCAATATCACGTTCCATAGAAGCCACAAGCTCCCCATTTTTCTCCATTTCGGAATTCAAATACTTAACCTCACTATTTATGGTAGCAATTAATTCCTGGCGTTTAGAAATTTTGTCTTGCAGTAAGACCAATTGATTAAGGGTGTTTTTTCTTTCTTTTTCGTTTTTAGCCAACAGGGTGTTTTTGTATTCAATATCGCTTTTTAAACGACTTTTCTTACTTTCCAAAACAGCCCTTTTGTTTTGGGCATGCAGCTCATTTATCGGCATCACACCAACAAAAACCACCAGAAAAACAATTACTCTACTCCACAATGGCTTCATACTTTGACGAAATCTTAAACGGAAATGACAAGGATTCATTCACCGTAATCTTACTAAATTCAGAATTTATTTCCGACTTTTCCTTTGCAATGATACTCATCTTAAACGAAGCCAAAACCATCATGTCCTGTATGTTTTCAAAAGAGGTGTATTGAATACTTGCCATATTTTGACTACTCACATCCATCAATTGTACTTTTTCCACTTGGTAATTATCCGGATTGACCCAGTTGGAGTATAACACTTCAATGTTTACAGGAAAAGCTTCCTTTCCTTTTTGCATTTTTTTAAGGGTATGTTTATTCAAACTACTCAACACATAACTGTCTTTCGTATTTCTTTTTTTAATCTCAATCGAATCGCTTAAACCAAAGCTATGGGCTAAAATCAAAGATTGCAAATCGTAAAAGGAAAAGTCAACACCCAGTTTCTTTTCTACGAATTCATATCCACCAATGAAATAATTTTTAGCTGTTCTACTCACATATTTAATGGTGTCTGGTGTAGCTAAAACCCTTGCCACTTCATACGAATAGGCGGTGATAGACATCCAAATTACACTATCGGTAACCATCCGTACATTTGCCTTAAAACTGGTAGTTTTTTCTTTTGTTACTACTTCCGTATTTGCCTTAAAGCTAACCGATTTTGGATTCTTTAATTCGTTCTCCAAGATTTTAGAAACAATGACTTGGGTCTTTTTATTCCCTAATTTTCGTTGTTTTCCAGCCGAAGTCGAACTTGTATTCTTACATCCCGAAACAAGAACCATTAAAACGGCCATTATGACAAATATGCGATTCATCCAGCTACAGTTTCTTTTGCGAAATTTTATCGTCCAACTCTTTTGAATTAACCCCTGCCGATTTCGCTTTCAACCAATTTTCGTAAGCCTCATCCACTCTACCTGACTTGTAAAGCGCGTCTCCTAAATGTTCCAAAATCTCTCCTGCCGATTCATGACTATTTTCAGCCGCTTGGCTTAAATATTTAACTGCTTCAGGGTAGTTTTTCATTTTATAGAAAATCCAACCATAGGTATCTAAATAGGTCGCGCTATTCGGGTTGGCGTCCACCGTTTTTTTAGACATGGCTAGCGCCTTTTCTAATTCAGTATCATTTTCACTCAAAAAATAGGCGTAATTGTTTAATACATACTCATTCGAAGGATTCATTCGTAAAGAATTATCATAAGAAATCCATGCTTTATTGAAAGACCCCACTTGATAATATGCATCCCCTAAATTAGCCAAAATCTGCACTTCCAACTCCGGCATTCCGTAGGCTAACTCCTTGGCAGATTCTAATGAACTAATCGCTTTCTGATAGTTCTGTTTTTGCAAATACCCTATCCCATTAAAATAATGAGGCAAAACCTGATTTGGGAAAAGTGAGATACAACTTTCGCTGTGCAAAATAATGGAATCCACTTCATTCAATTCTGAATCAATAAATAAAACTTGATTCCAAACTTGATACTTACTTTCATCGATTGCTATAGATTTCAAATACATGGCTCTCGCTTTAGCTTTTTGGTTGTCGCCATACAAAAAGTCACCGTAAACCGCCCATGTCTTTGCATCATCAGGATGTATAGTCGCAGTAATCTCCATAAGCTTATATACTTCCATTTTAATCTTCTGGTCCTTAGCCGAAAGGTCCATTAAGGCTAATAAAATCCCCATTTTAGAATCAATGTTCACATCCTTTGAACTAAAAGCCAATTCAAGATTTTTGAACGCTTCCTCGGTTTGTCCTAATTCGGTATAATACTCATAAAGTGCCAACTTTACATACGGATCATTAGGGTGTTCTGTTTTCAATTTTTCATACAGATTCACTGCTTTTTGCGTCTCTCCTTGTTTTTTGTAGAAGGCCGCCAACATACTTACGTATCTAATTTCGGCCGGGTTATTATCGATTAAAGCAACTAATTCCGCCTCTGCTTTTTCATTCATTTCCTGGTGCTCGTACAATTTAAACAATTGCTCTGATAATGAATTATTGGACCCCGATAATGCCTCTAAGTTTTCATAGGTACGAATGGCACCTGTGGCATTATTTGCAAACAAATAAGCACTTCCCAATTCGTAATAATAATTCAATTCATTGGGATAGGTTTTGAGCAACTTCTCGTACACTTCTGCACTTTCCTTGTATCTTTTTGTGTTTTGATACACGCTTGCCAGATTCTCCAAAAACCAACGATTCTCGGGCTCTGAATTAACCACATCTTCGGCCAATTCGACTGCAGCATCATTATACCCCATTTGAATCATCAAATCTGACAACTCATATTTCACCGCCACATTATGCGGGTCAATGCTCAAACATTGTTGAAAATAGGCAACTGCAGCTTTGTGGTCGCCCGCGTATTTTGCTGAAAGTGCACTAAAAAAAGTTTCATCAAAAGCGACCTTTTCCTTACCCGATAATTGCGTTACGATAATACTTGGATTTTTTACCGCTTTTTTACTAGCAGTACAAGCGGACAGGAACAAAATACTCAGCATCCCTACCACCCAAATATGTGGGATAAACCTACGCACTGTAGTCTCCGATATTTAAATCTTCCGCTACCTCATGTAGTGAAACATAATGCCCAATCATTGAATTGGTAATGGATTTATTCTTTATAGACGAATGCGAGTAAATAATCGAGTTTTCGATAACTGAATTTATAATCTCTGTTTCTTCGCTAATGGAAACACCTGGTCCTACCACACTATTGGATATTTTCACTCTTTTACCAATGTAACAAGGTGGAATAATTACCGAATTGGTGATTTGAGCGGACGCATCCACCAAATCATTTCCTTTTTCCATTTCAAACGCCAGTACTCTTGAATTTGTGTAAACGGTAGCATTTTTATTCCCACAATCTAACCATTCATCCACTTTACCGGGAACAAATTTGACTCCCTTAGCAGTCATGTTTCTAAATGCATCGGGAAGTTGATATTCCCCGCCATTCATTATATTATTGTCCATTAAGTATTGCAACTCCGCTTTTAGGGAGGCGCCATCTTTCACGTAATAAATTCCAATCATGGCTAGGTCGGAAACAAATTCGGTAGGTTTTTCTACGTAATCAGTAATCACCCCATTACTATCCATTTTCACCACCCCAAATGCCGAAGGATCATCAATTTGTTGGACCCAAAGTACGCCATCTGCAGCGTGATCAATTTTAAAATTCTCTGCTTTAAACAAGGTATCTGCAAAAGCGATAGTCGTTTTACCTTCCAAAATTTCTTCTGCGCACATAATGGCATGCGCGGTCCCCAATGCTTCATCTTGGTAATGAATTGAACCTACAGCCCCCGCATCGGCAGCAATTTTCAATAAATCCGCTTCTGTTTCTTTACCAAAACGACCAATAACAAACCCAATTTTCTCTACCGGTTCATCGCTAATTTCAGCCAAGTTTTCGACTAATCTTTTTACAATTGACTTTCCTGCTATTGGTAAAAGTGGTTTTGGGGTTGTTAACGTATGAGGTCTCATTCGTTTACCCATTCCTGCCATTGGTACAATAATATTCATATTCTATAATTTTATGCTAACACGGTCAGAAACCGATTTTAAAACAATCCTATTTGGTTTTAATTCCTTTGAAAATTTTAAAATTCCCTAGGCCTAATTTTTGTAAGAAAAAGCTAATAGATGTACCCAAAACACCAAACCCATAAATTGAGCTTCGTTTAAAATTAATAGACGATGCTTCCTCAAAATATTTGGTAGGACATGTAACCTCTGCCATTTCATAACCCGCCATTGCAATTTGGGCCAGCATTTGATTATCAAACACAAAATCATCAGAATTAATATTGTAATCAATCGCTTCCAATACCTCTTTTGAAAAAGCTCGGTAACCAGTATGATATTCCGACAACTTTTGTCCCATCATAACGTTTTGAAACAAGGTTAACATTCTGTTTGCGATGTATTTATATACAGGCATACCTCCTTTAAGTGCACCTTTACCCAAAATTCTGGACCCCAACACCACTTGATACACATCATTTGCAATAATATAACTCATTGGCTCAATTAAAGTAGGTGTGTATTGGTAATCAGGATGAAGCATAATCACAATGTCTGCGTTTATTTCGCGGGCTTTATTGTAACAACTTTTTTGATTTCCTCCGTATCCCTTATTCACTTCATGGGTAATGACATGCTCTATCCCTAATTTTTTAGCTAGGGCTGATGTGTTATCGGAGCTTTTATCATCTACCAATATAACTTCATCTACAATATCACGAGGAATTTCGTTATACGTTTTTTCAAGGGTTAATTCTGCATTGTATGCAGGCATTACCACCACAATCTTTTTATTCTTTATCATGTACAAAAAATGTGTGGCAAAAGTAACCTTTGTAAGTAACTAATACCAATTGGATTTTAATTGAAAAAACACGAAATTCATATCACTTCATGCAGCAATCCAAGCACATCTTAAATATGCGGTTGGTTTTCGGAAAAATTAAATTTTTCCGAACGCTGCAATCACCTTATCGGCAAGGGTTGTGGATAGTTTTATATAGGACTCAACCGTCCAACCAGCCACATGAGGGGTTAAAATGGTGTTTTCAGATTCCGCCAAGTATTTAAAATCTAATGGAATTTCATTTTGGGTGAAGTTACCAAAAGCCTTTGTTTCATATTCTAAAACGTCCAAACAAGCGCCCCGTATCTTTCCAGATTTCATTGCTTGCACCAAGTCAGATGTCTTTACTACTTTTCCTCTAGAGGTGTTTATTAAGAAAAATGAATTAGCACAATTATCAATAAATTCTTCCTGTAGCATATATCGGGTTTCCTCGGTTTCAGGTACGTGAAAACTAATAATATTCGATTTAAGTTGTAGCTCTTCTAGGCTAACACTTTTTGCCCATTTATTTGGAAAGTCAGGATGATAGGGGTCATACGCCAGAACCTCCACCTCAAAACCACATAGCTTCTTGGCAAACATTTGAGCGGTGTTTCCATACCCAATCAATCCAACCGTCATTCCGTCTAATTCTATTCCACGGTTTTTTTCTCTATTCCATTGCCCTTGCCTTACCTCATCGTCACCCTGTTTGAGCTTATTAAACAGCATGAGTAACATTCCTAAAGCATGTTCACCTACCGCGTTTCTGTTTCCCTCAGGCGAATTAAAAACTTGTACCCCTTGATTTTGCGCTTCGGCTAAATCAATATTTTCTAACCCGCTTCCGGAGCGAGCAATGAATTTCAAGCTAGAAGCTTTTTCTAAAAAGGCTTGGTCAATAGTGAATTTGCTTCGAATTACTACGCCATGAAAAGTCGAAATTTTGTTTAAAATCTCATCGTGATTCCAACTTGTTCCATCGGTACATTTATAACCGGATTGGGTTAGGGTTTCTTCTAATATTGGATGAACCGTATCTATAAATAAGACTTTCATTTCTAGTATCTTTTAAAAATTGTCTTTGAAACAGAACGTAATTTTGATAAATTTAAAAACAACTTCTGTTCATAAGCTAAATGACAAAGGTGTAGATGTATTGCCCTACTAAAAAGTATATAAATAAACCGGTAATGTCGTTCATAGTAGTAATAAATGGACCTGTAGCCAAAGCGGGATCAACATCAAGTTTTTCCAAACTTAATGGGATTAAGGTTCCCGTAATGGAAGCAAATAAAATAACCAACAAAAGAGACATGCTAATGGTAATACCCAAATGAAAATCTCTAAAAACCAACATACTAAATGTCAACGCTAATAAAGAAATAATGATTCCATTCAATAATCCTTGTTTTAACTCCTTCCAAAGTTTCCCAAGCAAATCATCGGTTTTCAACGTGTTATTAGCCAACCCTTGAACTATAATAGCGGAAGATTGCACGCCTACATTACCACCTGTGGCGGTAATCATGGGTATAAAAAAAGCCAATGCAGGTATAGTTGCTATGGAAGCTTCATAACCTCCAATTACAACGGCACTTAACATACTTCCGCCTACTCCAATAATTAACCAAGGTAAACGTGCGCGCATCAATTGCCAAATACTATCGGAATGTTCAATATCCTCAGATATACCCGATGCCATTTGATAATCCTTATCGGCTTCCTCCCGTATCACATCCACCACATCATCTATGGTAATTCTACCTACTAATCTGTTGAGCGCATCTACTACCGGAAGCGCTACCAAATCATATTTATCCATGATTTGAGCCACCTCTTCCTGAGAGGTATCCGTTTGAACCCCTTCAATATCTTCGATTAAGACATCAATCATTTTGGAATGCACATTGGCCGTTAGTAGCTTTTTTAACGGTAATCTACCTTTCAAAATGTCATTGTCATCTACCACATAAATAGTGTAAATCTGTTCGATTTCTCCAGCTTGTTTTCGCATTTCACGAACTGCTCGTGTAATATCCCAACCTTCTTTAACCACCACCATTTCTTTCCCCATAAGGGCTCCTGCCGTACCTTCTTCATAATTTAAAAGGTCAACAATATGGCTCGCCTGCTCTACATCTTTAATTTCCGAAATAACTCTTCTTAAAAGCATTTCATCCAATTCACCTAAGAAATCAGCGGCATCATCCGATTCAAGGTTTCGAACAATGGTTTCTGCAATTTCTTTTGGATTTAAACGATTTACCAACTTTTTTCGTTGATCCTCATCTAGCTCCATAATTACAGCCGAAGTATCCTCGTCATTTAATTGACTCAGTACTTTTTCCGCATCATCGACTGATAAATCATCAATAATTTCGGCAATATCGGCCACGTGAAGTTCCGCCAAAAATGCCGACAATTCCTTACTTTTTCCCTCTATCAATAGTGATTTCAGTACTTCTAGTAAGTCCATATCTTCTTCAAATTGCTCCATGATTCTGTAGTGAGGTCAAAAGTAGGTTTTTTATAGGAAGACGGATGTAAAAAGAACTCATAGGTTTTAGATTCTTAATCGTACCAGGTGTAGGTTAGTTACCAAATTTTGTTTTGCAATTGAGGTTTCGGGTCAAGTATTTACAAAGTACGTTAAGCGCTGCTTTTAACATTGGCAAAGTCGAAAAGACTTTGCCAATGTTGCAATCTCTTGTGTGATTATTTTTTTTGGCTAGCCAATGGCTTTCCAAACCATATCTTTCAATTCGGTCAACCCTTGTTGGGCTACCGATGAAATAAAAGTATATGGAATATCAATAGTCAATTCGGCTTCAATTGCCTCTTTGAGCTCGTCATCTAGCATATCAGTTTTGGTAATTGCTAGCACCCGTTTTTTATCTAATAATTCAGGGTTATATTTACGAAGTTCGTTCACTAACACCTCGTATTCTTTAGTGATGTCGTCCGTATCGGAAGGCACCATAAAAAGCAATGCGGAGTTACGTTCAATATGTCTTAAAAATCGTGTACCTAAACCTTTTCCTTCTGCCGCTCCTTCAATAATACCAGGAATATCTGCCATCACAAATGATTGGTCTCCACGGTATTTTACTACTCCCAAATTGGGCTCTAAAGTGGTAAACGCATAATTGGCAATTTCGGGCTTTGCAGCCGATATCACTGATAAAAGCGTTGATTTACCCGCATTGGGAAACCCAACTAAACCGACATCTGCTAAAAGTTTTAATTCTAAAACGCGCCATCCTTCTTCTCCATCTTCCCCTGGTTGAGCAAAACGTGGTGTTTGAAAGGTAGATGATTTAAAATGATCATTACCCTGACCACCACGGCCACCCTTAAACATTATGAATTCCTGCCCCGCCTCGGTTATTTCCGTAAGCGTCTCCATAGTATCAGGGTCTTTTACCACTGTACCCAATGGCACAGGTAAATAAATATCATCTCCGTCTTTTCCAGTACTAGTTTGCTGGCCGCCATGCCCACCTTCTTCAGCGCGGTTATGCACCTTAAATCGTAAATGAATTAACGTCCATACTTGAGGGTCTCCTATCAAGATAATATGACCTCCACGACCACCATCTCCTCCATCCGGGCCACCTTTAGCAGTTAGCTTATCTCTACGTAAATGCGTAGATCCGCCTCCTCCTTTACCAGATGCTCCGTAAAGTTTAACATAATCTACAAAATTGGTAGATTGTTTTTTTCTATTTCTGGAATAACTCACTTTAACAGTGTTAAATGGTAGACACTACAATTCACTTAGTTTTCCAAATGAAAAACTTCATCTACGATTGATTGAATAATACTTTTTATAAACCTAACCGATGGCTTCCACCAAACGATCAAAGATTTCAGATAATTCACCTACCCCATCAATGTGGCGCAGTTTGTTTTGATCTTCGTAAAAGTGTTTTAACGGAGCCGTTTTATCGTTGTATTCATTAATTCGATTCCAAACAATTTCTTCGGTAGCATCATCTGCTCTTCCACTTGTTTTTCCGCGATTTAATAAACGTTTCACCAATTCTTCATCCGGAACTTCAAGAGCCAAAACATGGTCCATTTTCATTCCTTTTTCAGCTAAAAAAGCGTCTAAAGCTTCTGCTTGAGCAACTGTTCTAGGAAACCCATCAAAAATAAATCCTGCTGCATTAGGTTGTTTTTCAACTTCCGATTTCAACATTTTTATCGTCACTTCATCGGGTACCAAATCACCTTTATCCATGTAGCTTTTAGCCAACATACCTAATTCTGTTTTTTGCCCGATATTGTAACGAAAAACATCTCCTGTAGAAAGATGATACAAATTATATTTTTCAACTAAGCTACCTGCTTGGGTACCTTTTCCAGCTCCCGGAGGGCCGAATAATACTAAATTAATCATTCACAAATTTTTAATCAGTAACCGTATATATTTGCTTGAGATTCCTTCCCAAACCATCATAATCTAACCCATAACCAATCACAAAGTCATCTGGAATTTCAAAGCCAACATAATCAATTGGAATTGTACCATTGTATTTTTCTGGCTTCAACAAAAGCGAACAAATTTTTACTTCATTCGGATTTAACGCATGCAATTGGTTCACCAATTCTTTTATGGTCCCACCGGTATCCACAATGTCTTCAATCACAATAACGGTACGTCCACTTACAGCCATAGTGGGGCCAATAAGTGTTTTCACCTTGGCGGTTGAATGCATTCCTGTGTACGAATTCATTTTTATGAATTGCAATTCACAATTAATATTTACCTCCTTCATTAGATCCGATGCAAACATAAAACTACCATTTAGCACCGCTAAAAAGAGGGGGTTTTTATACTTGTATTGTTCATTGATTTCAGTGGCAATTTCGCGCACTCGTTTAAGGATATCGGCCTCCGGTAGAGACACAGAAAAAGTCTTGTCGTGAACTTTAATTACTTCCATAGTCAAAATTGGATTTGCAAATGTACTACTTTCATTTATCGTGACATCCTAATTTCCGTAATACATATAAGGCAAAGTGTATATTTTATTCGTTTAAACCTTAACCTTACCTTATTGCGTATATCTTTGCTCCCTAAAATTACGTATGCAAAAGTCATTTACATCCAACCAATTTAAACTGGGGATTTTAGGAGGCGGACAACTAGGCCGCATGTTTATTCAGGAGGCAATCAACTATAATTTAGACGTTCATGTAATTGACCCTGACCCAAATGCACCTTGCAAGGATATTTCCACTTCATTTACAAATGGCAGTATTCAAGACTTCGATTCGGTGTATGAATTTGGAAAGGACAAGGATGTAATTACCATTGAAATAGAACATGTAAATGCCGATGCACTTCAAAAATTGGAAGATGAAGGGGTAAAAGTTTTTCCTCAACCCAAAATTTTGAAAATGATTCAAGATAAAGGGCTGCAAAAACAATTTTACGCCACCCACGGTATCCCTACTTCCGATTTCCATTTAATAAACAGCAAAGAAGAGATTGCTAGATATCGAAATGAATTTCCTTTTATGCAGAAAATGCGTAAAGGAGGTTATGATGGTAAAGGGGTAACGCCACTTCGCAACGATGCAGATGTCGACAAAGCTTTTGACGCACCCTCGTTATTGGAAAAATTAATTGATTTTGATAAAGAGATTAGTGTCATTGTAGCGCGTAATGAGGACGGAGAAATAAAATCGTATCCGGTAGTTGAATTAGAGTTTAATCCCG
Organism: uncultured Flavobacteriales bacterium; assembly: GCA_963974475.1. Lineage (GTDB taxonomy): Bacteria > Bacteroidota > Bacteroidia > Flavobacteriales_G > Salibacteraceae > CAJXZP01. The sequence goes on along the minus strand of CAXBCR010000011.1, from coordinate 13,662 downwards.
AAGCAAATTTAGTTGACTTCCTTTTTGCGCCAGCTAATTTAGCGGCAGGAGTTGAAGACAATGCCAGAAAAATAGCTGAAGACCTAGTGGATAAAACTGGCATCGTAGGCTTGCTTGCGGTGGAAATGTTTGTAACCAAAACCAATGAAGTGTTGGTAAATGAAATTGCGCCAAGAACGCATAATAGTGGCCATCAAAGCATTGAAGGGAACGTATTTTCTCAATTTGAGCAGCATTTGCGTAGCGTATTAAACTTACCTTTGGGTGAAACAAGAATGACTGAACCTTCGGTAATGGTAAACCTTTTGGGAGAAAAAGGATACGATGGAGAAGCAATTTACCAAGGCATGGAAGATGTGTTAGCACTTCCGGGGGTTCACGTGCATCTTTACGGAAAGAAATTTACCCGTTCGTTTAGAAAAATGGGACATGTTACCGTAACTGCAAAAACCTTAAAAGAAGCACACGAAATTGCCGTTGAGGTAAAAAGTAAATTGAAAGTAATCGCGTAAGATTCTCACTCACAAATCGATATCGCAAATCGGTGGTAAATGAGAGAAAGTTTTTCGAATAAATAGAGATATGAAACCACAAGTAGGAATAATAATGGGGAGCAAATCGGATTTACCGATTATGCAAGAAGCAGCAGATGTTTTAACAGAACTAGGTGTTCCCTTTGAAATCAATATTGTATCAGCTCACCGCACACCAGAATTAATGTACGAATACGCTAAATCTGCTGTGAATAGAGGACTTAAAGTAATCGTTGCGGGTGCCGGTGGAGCGGCCCACTTGCCCGGAATGACAGCTTCACTTACGCCATTACCTGTTATTGGGGTTCCCATTAAATCACGGAATTCTATTGACGGCTGGGACTCGATTCTATCTATTTTACAAATGCCAGGCGGAATTCCGGTAGCCACAGTGGCTCTAGATGGCGCCAAAAACGCAGGTATTTTAGCGGCTAAAATAATTGGCAGTAGCGACCCTAAAATTTTAGCAAAAATGCAAGAATTCATGGATACGCTTAAACAAAAAGTACTGGATTCAGCTAAAGACTTATAACCACATCATTTAATACAACACACCCATTATGAAAACGAAACAAGACATTGTTACCAACTGGTTACCAAGATATACCGGTACGCCTTTAGAAGATTTTGGAGAATACATTCTTCTCACCAACTTTGCGAATTATGTCACCATTTTTGCAGAAAAATATGGCGTTAAAATAATTGGGACAGACAAAGCCATGCAAACCGCAACCCACAACAACATTACCATGATTAATTTTGGCATGGGTAGCGCAATGGCAGCAACTGTAATGGATTTATTATCGGCAATCACCCCAAAAGCAGTGCTATTTTTGGGTAAATGTGGAGGATTAAAAAAGAAAACTGGATTAGGAGATTTCATTATTCCTATTGCAGCAATTAGAGGCGAAGGAACAAGTAATGAATACCTCCCGGAAGAGGTGCCTGCATTACCATCATTTAGATTACAACGTACCGTTTCTTCTGCCATGAAAGAATATGCTACCGATTACTGGACTGGAGTAGTTTTCACTACCAATCGTAGAGTTTGGGAACATGATGAAGTTTTCAAAAAAAGGTTGACCACTGCTAGAGCTATAGCCATTGACATGGAAACCGCCACGTTATTTACCGCAGGATTTGCAAATAGAATCCCAAGGGGCGCAATACTCTTGGTAAGTGACAACCCAATGATCCCAAGCGGAGTAAAAACTAGTGAAAGCGACAAATCTGTTACCGCTAAATTTGTTGATTTACATGTAAATATTGGAATTAGAGCATTGGAAGAATTGCGTGATTCAGGAGACAGTGTGAAACACATGAAGTTTAGGTAAACGGTTAATAGTTGAATGATGAAATGTTAAAATGAGTCAATGTGGAAATAAAACCTATTTCCACATTGACTCATTGATTTCTTGCATTGACTAACGTCAACCTCAAGTTTCTTCCTCAAAAAAATCGCTTATCTGCAGGCAAACCTTCGCTGGGCGATTCCAAATTTTCGAAATCTTATTAGCGCGATGCTTTATTTAACCAATCGGTCATTCAAACCAGCATAAGCGTATTATGGTTTTTTATTCTGCGGTAAAAAATAATTTATTACACCTTTTAAAATCCTATAAAACAATCAATAATATGTCTTTCTTTGCAAAAATTTTGAATCAAAAGGATGCCATTGCATCTAAGTCAATAACAATTATTTCATGAAAAAAAATATTGAAAATATTGAATTACAGTACCTAACAATTGATGATTATCAAGAGTTGAGAGCCGCCATGATTGAAGCTTATTCAAGCATGCCTGATTCGTACTGGAAAGAGGAACAAATCACCACGTTGATTGACAAATTTCCAAAAGGACAAGTTATCATAAAAGTAAACGATCAACTAGCCGGATGCGCCTTATCTATTGTAGTGGATTACGCTAGTTTTGATGATTTACATACTTATAAAGACATCACCGGTAATTTCACCTTTGATACCCATCACAATTCTGGAGATGTTTTATACGGGATAGATGTATTTATTAAATCAGAATTCCGTGGTTTACGATTAGGTAGAAGATTGTATGACTATCGCAAGGAATTGTGTGAGCAATTAAACCTGCGTGGAATTGCTTTTGGCGGTCGTATTCCAAACTATTACAAATTCTCAAGCACACTAACCCCGAAAGAATACATTGATAGAGTAAAACGTAAAGAAATCCATGACCCGGTACTAAATTTCCAAATTTCAAATGATTTTCATCCTTCAAAAATTCTAAAAGGATATTTGGAAGGAGACAAGGCTTCAAATGAGTTTGCTGTGCTATTGGAATGGGACAATATTTACTATGAGAAAAAAAACCACATGGCGGCAAACAAGAAAAAAGTGGTTAGATTAGGACTTATTCAGTGGCAAATGCGACCGTATAAAAATCAGGAAGAATTGATGCAACAGGCCGAATATTTTATCGATGCCGTTTCTGGTTACCGTGCAGATTTTGCACTGTTTCCAGAGTTTTTCAATGCTCCCTTAATGGCCGAAAACAATCATTTAAAAGAGTCGGATGCCATTCGAGAATTAGCCAAACATACTCCGGAAATAGTTCGAAAATTTTCTGAGTTGGCTATCTCATACAACATCAACATTATTACCGGGAGTATGCCCGAAATAAGGAATGACCTTTTGTATAATGTAGGTTACTTATGCAAAAGAGATGGAACATTAGAAAGCTATGAAAAACTACATGTTACACCAGATGAGGCAAAAGTTTGGGGAATGCAAGGTGGAAGTAAATTACAGACTTTTGATACCGATAGTGGTAAAATTGGAATCCTAATTTGCTATGATTCAGAATTTCCAGAGTTAAGCAGATTACTAGCCGAAGAAGGAATGGACATACTGTTTGTACCATTTTTAACCGATACTCAAAACGGTTACTCCAGAGTTAGACATTGCGCCCAAGCCAGAGCAATTGAAAACGAATGTTATGTAGCTATTGCAGGAAGCGTTGGGAATTTACCTAAAGTGAGTAACATGGATATTCAATATGCTCAATCAATGGTTTTCACGCCATGTGACTTCTCTTTTCCTGCAAATGGAGTCAAGGCCGAAGCAACAACTAATACCGAAATGATTTTAATAGCTGACGTGGATATTGACCTCCTAAAGGATTTAAATAAATTTGGTAGCGTTAAAAACTTGCATGATAGAAGAACAGATTTGTTTGAATTAAAGAAAATAAAATAAATCTTTAATGGGGTAGGGTTGTAAGTTTGACTAATTGTCAATTTGCAACCCGACCTCGATACTTTTCACCGTTGACTATCAAATACACTTAAAATAGTCAAACGGCTCAAGGCAATCCAAACATTTGTAAAGCGACTTGCAAGCTGTTGAACCGAACTGACTCGTCATTTGGGTATGAGTAGACTTGCATTGTGGGCATTTAACCACCGGTTTCTCACCCAATAAAAATCGCTTATCTGTAGACGAACCCTCGGGGGGAGCAATTCCAAATTTTCGTAGTTTTTCACGCGATGCATCATTTAACCAATCGGTAGTCCAAGCAGGGTCATACTGATACGTTATATCTATTTTTTGGAACCCTAATTTCGAAAGTTCGTTTCGGATATCTTGTTCAAAAATATTGGTCGCAGGGCATCCAGTATAGGTAGGGGTAATTTTCACCTTTACGGTCAAACTTTCCACATTTACCTCACGAACCACTCCTAAATCAACAATAGAAATCACCGGAATTTCAGGGTCCGGAATTTCATTTAAGACTTTCCAAACCTCATCATTTGTTATTGATTTTATTACTGATTCCAATTTAAACCTCCTTGATACGTTCTAAAACCCTATATTCCTATACTTCTACTTATGCATTTAGTTGCTCTGCTTTGGCCTTCAGCCTACCACTTCGCATCAGGATATGCTCTTGCTAGGGATTGCATTTCAGCCAACATGTGACCTAGTGCCTCCGTGTGAATTCCTTCTTTACTTCCGGTAAGCATATAATTATTTTCAGGAAGAGTCAAAGTCGCTTTTGCTACTGCTGATTCCACAGTAGTCATCCATGCATCTTTGATTTTGGCTGCATCCACCGCTATTCCAGCGTCTGCTAAAGCTTGGTCAAGCTCATCCATTTCAAACATATTACCGGTAAAACGCCAAACCTCATTGATTGCGGTTTGCATTTTTTGATGACTTTCTTCTGTCCCATCTCCCAAACGCAACATCCAGTTAGAGGAGTGCTTAAGGTGATACTTTGCCTCTTTAATTACCTTACCCGCAATTCCAGCTAAGGTTGAATCTGAGCTATTAGCTAATTCCGAATAGTATAGAAGTGAAAATGCATCAAACATAAAGTTACGTGCAATAGTATCTGCAAAATTTCCATTTGGTAATTCCACTAACAACATATTTACGTAATCTCGTTCATCTCTGTGGTACGCTAAATCGTCCTCTGTTCTACCTTTTCCTTCTATTTCTGCGCCATACATTAACCACGCTCTTGCCGCACCTATATGGTCCAGCGCTATATTAGTCATGGCAATATCTTCTTCCAAAATATGTCCATTTGTACACCACTCACCCATTCTATGAGACAATACATTGTGCGTATCTCCCATTCGTAGGCAATATTGAAATATCATTTCTTGTGTCGTCATCCTTATATGTTTTTAGACCCTTCAGGCATTACATAAAACGTTGGGTGGCGGTAAATTTTATCTTCAGAGGGGTCAAAATTTGAAGCATCATCTTCAGGATCAGACGCTACAATATATTGCGAGGGAACAACCCAAATACCTCTACCTTCTCCTCTGCGGGTGTATAAATCACGTGCATTTTGCAATGCCATTTCTTTGTCTGTTGCATGCACAGAACCTACATGTTTGTATGGCAAATTGTTTTTAGATTGAATAAAAACTTCCCATAATTCACCTTGATTATTATCTACTGACATATTGTTCTTCTTTATACTAATACTTCTTTTTGTTTTTCCGCATACGCTTTTGCGGCTTCTCGTACCCATTCACCTTCGTCATGTGCTTTTTTATGTTGGGCAACACGTTGTCTATTGGCTAATCCATTTCCATTAATTACGGCATAAAACTCATCCCAATTAATTTCTCCCCAATCATAACTTTGACGTTCTTCATTCCATTTTAAATCTGGATCTGGAACGGTAAGTCCAATTAATTCTGCTTGCTGAATGGTTTTATCAATAAACCGCTGACGCAAAACATCATTACTTTCTCTTTTAATCTTCCATTTTATTGCATTACCACTATTTGGTGAATCTGAATCATGGGGTCCAAACATCATCAATGATGGCCACCAAAATCTATTCAAAGCATCTTGCGCCATTTTCTTTTGCGCATCGGTGCCTTTAGCCATATTGGCAATGATTTCATATCCTTGTCTTTGATGAAAACTCTCTTCCTTACAAATTTTCACCATTCCTCTTGCATAAGGTCCATAAGAAGTACGTTGCAAGGAAACCTGATTCACAATCGCTGCTCCATCTACCAACCAACCCACTGCGCCCATGTCGGCCCAATTAAGGGTAGGGTAATTAAAAATACTAGCATATTTTGCTTTTCCGGTGTGTAATTGGTCCACCAACTCATCTCGACTTATGCCCAAAGTTTCGCAAGAACTATACAGATAAAGACCATGACCCGCTTCATCTTGCACCTTTGCCATAAGTACCATTTTAGCACGCAGCGAAGGAGCTCTAGTAATCCAGTTTCCTTCCGGTTGCATTCCAATAACTTCACTATGCGCATGTTGAGACATTTGACGAATTAAATGCTGTCTATATTTCTCTGGCATCCATTCTCTTGGCTCAATTTTCATCTCCGCATCAATGCGTTCCTGAAATTTTTTCTCTAATTCTTCCTCTGTCATATTATGCGAATTTAATGGGTCACAAGTTTAAAAAATTTAACCCGTAAACCGTATGATAAAGGAACATAAATTATTTCACAAAAAAGCATACGCGAGAACGAAACTATTTTTTTGGGGTCATGCATACAAAAGGCCTTTATTTGATCTAAAAAAATAACGATTTATGCCCTTATACACTTAGTATTTATAAATTACATTTGTGGCAAATAATATTTTTTATGCAATTTAATACCTTACAGGTAAAAGACGTTAGAAAAGAAACCGCAGATACTGTTTCCGTGGCTTTTTCCATTCCTTCCAATATTAAGAAAGAGGATTATCGTTTTATTCCAGGGCAATACATTACTCTGAAAGCAATAATTCAGGGTGAAGACGTGAGAAGAGCCTATTCAATTTGCTCTGCACCATACGAAAATGAATTACGTGTAGCCATAAAACAAGTGCCAAATGGCGTGTTTTCTACTTACGCTAACACGGTTTTAAAACCGGGTGACTCGATAGATGTCATGACTCCAACGGGTCATTTTTATAGTGAATACAAAGCAGATAATGCAAAAAACTACGTAGGATTTGCAGCTGGAAGTGGAATCACACCAGTGCTTAGCATTATCAAACATGTTTTAGCTACGGAGCCAAACAGTAATTTCACCTTAATGTATGGTAACAAGGATGTGGATTCTATTATTTTTGGGAAACACATTGACGACCTGAAGAATGAATATCCGGCTCGCTTTACAGCTCAATTAGTTTTGAGTCGTGAAAATAGAGGCATTGATGCATTTTACGGAAGAATTGAAGCAGAAAAGCTTCCTCTTTGGGGAAAGGCGTTTTTTGACGTTACAAAAGTGGATGAATTTTTTATGTGCGGCCCTGAGGGAATGACAAATGACATTCGTGCATATTTGAAAGAAATGAATGTGGACGAGAGCAAAGTTCATTTTGAATTATTTCACGCTTCGGGAGCTGCTACAACAACTTCCGAAACCGTTTTAAAAGATACCAATAAAGTGAATGCAAATATGACCATCATTATGGATGATGAGCAATATGACTTCACTTTAAAAACGGAAGGTTTAAATATTTTACAAGCCGGTGTGGAAGCGGGTATTGACTTACCATTTTCTTGCAAAGGAGGGGTTTGTTGTACTTGTAAAGCAAAATTACTAGAAGGAAAAGCCACCATGACCATGAATTATTCTTTACTTGACGAAGAAGTGGAAGCTGGTTATATTTTAACTTGTCAGGCTCACCCTACGACCGAAAAAGTGGTGGTTAGTTTTGATGATTAACACGAATAAAAAATTTAAAATTCAATCCAATGAAAAAATCATATTTCAAATCGCAGCTTTTATTTGTGGGACTATTTTTACTAACCGCAAATGTTTTTTCACAAACTACCGATACCGATACCGATAAGTTCACGCAGTTTATTAAACAAACCTTCGATGAAAATTTAAACAATCTTCAAAACGGTAATAATATTGCCCCATTTTTAAAAGCGTTCTCTGATGACTGTATTTGGGAAAACACCATTATTACTACCAATGGCAAAGTACAGGAAGGACGTTATACCAAATCAAATTTAAGGCAACACTTAATGCTCTCTGGCAATACGCCTTCCTTATATGTGAATTGGAAAATTACTAGATTTAATCATTTAAAAGTTCGTGAAAATACCATTTACGCCACATTTGAGGTAGAAAACTCCGTTCACGCTGGTGAATCTGTAATTTCGAAAGGAAAAAATATGGTACAATTAATTGCCACTCCTATTAACAACACTTTTGTTATTACCTTCTTTTCCAACGTACAGATTTCAGATGAAATTTATAAAGGAGAATGCTACATAAATATCCAAAAACAAGATGACAACAATTACAATGTGCACACTTATTTCCCAAGTGGTACAGATTATTCGGATATTTCTAACACCGTTAATTTTAATGGTGCAGATAAGTACAAAGTGGTCTCTTTAAAATCCGATGATAGCGAAAATAATTACCATTGGAATATTGCTCAAAGCGCTATATCCAAAGACAAACTAAATGGGCCAACAATTGCAAAAGCAACTGGCGAAGAGCAAGCTATTATTGCACTTATTAAAATTGAGCAACAAGACCATTGTCTTAAAATGGTTAGAACTTTTGCTACGCCATCAAAAAATTAAAGATTGACAGAAATTACTATTTAGAACATATTGAAAATGCCGCTTTACCCAGCGGCATTTTTTATGTCTGCTAGTCTAACAACTTGTACAAACGAGACCTACAAATCATCCTATTCCGGTTTCAATTAATATTCAATAAAACACAACCATTCCACCAGTAATCCAGCGGTAACAATTCAACCCGCTATGCTAAAACCAATTTCTATTTGGACTAATTAAAAGAATGGGAAAGGGTTTGCAATTAGATTTATTGAAAGGCTATATGTTATCATGCGTTCATTTTGAGTGCATTGGACTTACAACTAATAATAAAAGTTTTATCTCACTAATTAGTCATCAAAAGAAAAGCCTTCACCGCGGTGGTGAAGGCTTTACAAAAAGCTTATTGATACTGGAAAATTAAAAATCCAACTAATCAAAAACCAGTTTCAATATTTATGTTGCTATTTTGAAGGATCTACCAATGCGTCAACAACCACTACTATACCGTTTCCAGCATCTACGTAGCCTAATACTTTTGCACCGCCCACGAAAATATCATCATTTTCATCGACCACAACAGAAAGGTAAGAACCATCAGCCATGTACACCTTACGTCCTTTACGCGCTTCTTTACGTAATTGTCTTTCGTCAAAAGTTCCAGGAGCTGCGTGCATGGTAAGAATACCAGCCAATTTAGCTTTGTTTTCCGGTTTAACTAATTCTTCTACAGTTCCAGCAGGTAGTTTTGCAAATGCTGCATTGTTCGGGGCAAATACAGTTAAAGGACCTGAATTTACTAATACATCTTCAATACCAGCTGCCTGTACCGCGGCTACTAATGTAGTATGGTCAGGTGAGCCAATTGCAATGTTTAAAATATTTGGTCTACTATCTGCATCTACAACACCGGCTTGCCCGTGAGTTTCCATTTCTGTTGTAGCTGCCGGAGCAGCAGCTTCAGGAGCGGTAGCGGTTTCTCCTCCTCCACAAGATGTGAAAGCCATTGAAGTTGCCATAGCGGCAATAAATAATAATGTTTTTTTCATGATATCAGTTTTTATGATTTTTTCTACAAATCAAAATTAGTGGTCACCAATCTCCTAACTCATGACAAATAATAGTGTTTTCCGTGATTTATGTCACCTAATAAACACCATGAGGTCTTTAATTAGGGTGAATTGGTTATTATAACCGCTCCAAAAGCACCTTTCCATAATATCCCTATTCAAAAAGGCACATCATTTTTAAGACAAAGACTTACAGGTAATAATTCTATTTTGAAGAAGATTCAAAATATTCAGGAACCTCATCATAAATCATACTGAGGTTAATAATTGCTATTTGCGATTCTTGTAAATTAGTTCCCATCATAAAAGTAACCTGCGATTGAGTGTTGGAAATAACCTTTTTTAATTCCTTGTTTGCCTTTTCATCTTCGAGCGCAGGAATAGTTGATACAAATTCAAAGAACTCTTTGCCCATTTTATTGTAACTCGAAATCTCATAATTTTCCATATTTCCAGAAATCACATAAATCTGTTGTTTGATTTTCATTAACATAGTGTAGGAAGAATCATTAATCATCCATTTATCTGTACCATTCATCTGAAGATTCAGTTCCGATACATCTATCACCTTAGATATTAATTTCTGAGTGTTTTTTTGCTGTTCCTCTTGACTAGGTTCTGGTTTATCTACCTTCATAGAGGTCACATCCGTTTTTGTTTCTTTCTCACTGTTAACACATGAAGTAAGCAAGAATAGACCTACTAATAAAACTGACAAGTAATTCATTATTCGAAATTTTAGAATGATTAAAAATCTTTTCTACGTAGCTTCATATTAATTCTCCAAACCGGAAACAACACCCATAATGTAAGGACAGCCAACGAAACGAAAAGGCCTAAACTGGTACCAAAAAATTGTTTAAACACCGCCCCAGTATATCCCAGTAAAGCAGAAATATCTAGTTTTAAAAGAATAAGGATACGTGATAAATCAATGGGATTAAACATTGTTGCCAGAAGCGAAAATTTATCCAGAGGATAATCATCAAACATCACCAACGAAATTAAAAAAGCGCCATCATATATCACCGCTAAACACAGCCACATAAGAATAGCATACCCAAAACCTTTAATTTTATTTTCGTTAGATAAAGCGATATTAAATGCCAAGGCCACAAAAATAAAGTTCAAAAACATGCCAACCACCAAGAGTAAACCAAAATCAAAAATGGCAGTGGATTGAAACAGGCCATACGCCAAAAATGGAATTCCTAATCCAAGTATTAGGCTTAAAGCTAAAGACAAGGCTACTCCCATATATTGCCCCATAAAGATTTTGCTCCGCTTGATGGGTTGCGCCAATAATAACTCCGTAAATTCTTTGGAATTATAAAAATACATTACCCCGAAAATAGTTCCAATTAATGGAGTTAACACGATAATGATATTCATAAGCGTAATCACGGCTTTATTGATGTCGTTATTCAAAAACAACAACACAAAACCCAATGCTAAATAAAATGCGAAATACACGTAACTCCATCGAGAGCGCATTAAATCGTAAAAACTGTACTTTAATATTTTAAACATTTTGCTTTCTTAAAAGGTTTGCAATAGCATGCTCCAATTGAGCTTCGCCCGTTTGTTCTTTCAATTGAGGAACACTTCCTTTGAAATATATTTTCCCATCCAGTAGGAATACAATTTCATCGGCAATATCATCCACCAAGCTCATGATATGGGTGGTAACCAATATGGTTTTTCCTTCGTTTTTAGCTTTTTGAATTAACTCTTTTAACGAAATAAGTGCAATTGGGTCTAACCCTGTAGTGGGTTCATCAAGTATAATGAGATTACTATCAAACATGAAAGCTAAAACGATATTCACTTTTTGCTTTGTACCTCCGGAAAGGTTTCCCAACTTTTTATCCAAATGGGGCTCCAATCCAAATAATGAAATCAATTCTGTTTCTCTAGCTTCTTTAGGCCGAAGGTTTTTTACCATTTCAATCAATTCAATCACCGAAAGGTTTGCCGGAAAATTAGCAATTTGCGGCATGTAATTGATTTTATTTCTATAATCTGATTTACCTATAATTTCTTCTCCATCGTAGATAATCTCCCCTTTTTGCGGAATAACCATTCCTAGAATACACTTAATAAGCGTTGTCTTACCGGATCCATTTGGACCTAATACCGCGAAAATTCCTCCCGACTTAATGGATAAATCCAACCCATCCAAAACGGTAAGTTTTCCGAAAGTTTTATGTAATTGTTTTACTTCAATCATGGTTTACAATTCAAAATTTCCTGTTCCAATAATAACCACCGGACGCTTCATCATAGGAATATCATCCACTAAATTATCTGGGGTGAAAACCGGAGACACCTTTTCAGAAAAATTAATAATATCTACAAATAAACTTCTTAGCAACACTATAGTTTCAGGAGTTCTATTCACAATGTAGGAGAACAATTTTACCGGACGATATGGAATATCACCTATTCCATTTTTATCTAAATCATATCCGGTATAATCACTCCAATAATTGCCAGCAAATGAACTACCATTCAAATGCCCATTAAAAGACAAATCAAAAGCATTATGTGAAAAATCATTTCCCTTAAACATATTATCGTAACAGCCTCCTGTTACTTTCACGGCCCATCCATTACGGATTAATTGATTGTTGGTGAAATTAATCCGAGTGGAACCTTCAGTTGTAATCCCGGTAGTATTTTGCTCAAATATGTTATTATAAATTTCGGCATCATAAATTTCTTTTAGCAGTAGCCCATAGGACGCTGCCCCCCAATTAAATTCAAAACGGTTATCGTGCATTAGTATCAATTTCGAAAACATTACAGCCACTCCCGCTCCATTGTTTTTAAACACATTATGATGGTATTCGTCATTATTTGAAAACATAAAATGAAGTCCGTAGCGGATGTTATCATAACTCAAGTTTTCGTAAATAATAGCATCATTCACAAACTCAAAATACAATCCATCGCGCATGCCATGCACCTCGTTATTATTTATTTGCATATCGGAAGAGTGCCACAGTTGCACCCCATTTCCCGAATTTGATTCACTTTTTCTACTTCCCCAAATGTAATTATGTTCAATTACACCAAAGTGCGACTTCTCAACCAAAATCCCAAAGAACACATTTTCAAAGGTGCAATTTCGAACTGCAAAGCTATCTACTCTATTAACCAATACTGCCGCAAAATCTTTGGTGTAACTCTGACCTACATTTCTAAACGTAACTCCGTCAATGGTAAAATTGTTTGTACTAATAGTTAGGATAGTCCCTTCCATTTCGCCATCCATGACCGGAGTCCCTTCCCCTTTTAACGTGAATGGTACGCTAACCTCTAAATCGTGCTCTTTATACTCACCAGATTTTAGAATAATTACATCGCCAGAATCAATTTGTGAAAAAGCAGATTTTAGTGTCTTTGTGGCACATGTAGGGCATACTTCTACCTCTTTAGCTACGGATGAACCCAATAGTCCAACAACACACCAAATAGTTAGCCATTTATACATCCCTTAATTATTTGAAATTTTTGCTTTAATACCTTCCCAATCGTATAACTCACCGTCATTTTCGCCTTTGGTTTTTTGAGCATCTTCTACTTTTGCAAAAGCAGACAAATATGCTCCCATTGGCGATTTAATGGCTTTACTAATAAGATATGTTGCGGTTTTCGCATCGGTCATTACTCCTGGATGTGCATAATCTGCAACTAAAAGGTAAGCCATATCTTCCTCTTTTATTTCTGAATCAGAAATGTCACGAATCAAGCATTCAATAGCATCATATTTAAATTGCTTTCCTTTTTTGGTGACGTATTGTGCGGAATGGGCCTTGTCAACCACACCCATTTTACAAAAATCACATTGCTCATCCCCGTAATTAATAGGTTCAGGCTCTACCGAACAAGAGGTTAATATGCTAATAAATATGACCGAAATCCATAAACTTAATTGACGCATGGCTTTGAAGAATTGATTGATTGATTGATTGATTGATTGATTGATTGATTGATTGATTGATTGATTGATT
>CAXBCR010000010.1:0-107657 GCA_963974475.1 uncultured Flavobacteriales bacterium | reverse complement strand
CAACCTATTTTATTAGATGTTCAAGAACAGGAACATGTACGTTCTACGCAGGGGAGTCAAATGTAATTACCATGGAAGTGTACGGAGGAGTAACTGCTTCAATAGGTTCAACTTCAAATGTTACTTGTAATGGAGCAAATGACGGAACAGCTACAGTAACCGCAAACGGAACCGCACCATATTCTTATTCATGGTCAAATGGCTCAACAACTGCAACAAACAACGGATTAGCAGCTGGAACTTATTCAGTAACCGTAACCGATGCAAACGGATGTTCAGCAACAGCGCAAACAACAATCACAGCGCCAAACGCATTGTCAACAACCATCCAAACAAGTCAAGCAACCTGTTCAGGAAGTTTAGCAGATGGAACAATCAATGCATTGATGACAGGTGGAACTTCACCATACACTTATGCATGGTCAAACGGAGCAAGCACTCAAATGGCAAGTAATTTAACAGCTGGAACTTATTCAGTAACAATTACCGATGCTAATGGATGTTCAACTACCGGTTCAGCGACAATCGCAACCATGTGTTGTAATGTAACAAGTGCAGGAGTAATTGCAGGAGCACAATCAAGTTGTGGTTCATTCAATCCAACTGCTATAACAAGTACAAGTTTACCAAGTGGTGGAGTTGGAGCTGTAGAATACTTATGGTTACAATCAAACACCTTAGTACCAAACACGGTAGGAAATCCATATTGGACACCAATATCGAATTCAAACGCACCAACGTATAATCCAGGTGTGTTAACACAAACAACCTATTTTATTAGATGTTCAAGAACAGGAACATGTACGTTCTACGCAGGGGAATCAAATGTAATTACCATGGAAGTTAACAATGGTATTACCGCAATGGTTGTATATGAAAATGATGTGACTTGTAATGGTTCTGCAACGGGTAGTGCTAAAGTGAAAGCAACAAGTGGAAAAAGCCCATTCTCGTACGCATGGTCAAATGGAGAAACAGATGCAATTGCGAATAATTTAGCTGCAGGTAATTATAGTGTGACAGTAACCGATGCCAACGGATGCGAAGCAAACATTCAAGTTGTAATTACCGAGCCTAATGCAATACATGTTTCTAGTGTTGTAACCGATAATAGCTGTAATTCTGGCAATGTAGATTGTGACTTTAGCCTTTCTGGTTACGTAAATGGTCAGGTTATGACAGGAGCGTATCCAAACGAAGGTTTTACTATTACAAGTGTTGCTAATTCTGGTAGTTTACATGATTTGATAATATTTAATTCAGATTTATCTGGAACCAGAGATTCTGACTTAGAGGTAGATTTGGGTAATCTATTAATTTTCCCAGAAAATAGTGTGGACAATAATAATGATGGTAACTATGATTTACCAGATGATACTCGTTATGGAGGAACAATAACGTTCACATTTACGAATACCAAAGCCGTTACTTCTTTTGATTTTATTGATAAAGATGATGGTCCTGTAGGTACTGCAAAAGCGTATGATGTTAACAATAACCTCATAGTTTCCAAAAACATTGTGAATATGGGAGATGCATCAATTCAAACCATTCTAATGAATGCAACTGGAGTTAAAAAATTAGTGATTTATTATTACAATTCTGGAGCTTTAGGTAATTTCAAATTTGATTGTGAAGGAGCTGATTTATGTGATGGTATGATTGATTTAACGGTGAATGGTGGGATTGCGCCTTACACCTATAATTGGTCAAACGGAGCAACTACACAAAATATTAAAAACGTATGTGTGGGTAGTTATTTGGTTACCATTACAGATGCTGCAGGTTGTTCCAAAATTGAATCGGTTGACGTTGACGAGCCAACAAGCATAAATGGAAGCATGACCGGGTATAATGCTACAAGTAGCAATAATTGTAATGGATATATAAATATCAATACAGTAAGTGGTGGATCAGGGTCTTATTCTTATTCATGGAGTAATGGAGCTACAACCAAAAACGTTAGCAGTCTGTGTGCTGGAAAATATACGGTTACAGTTACAGATACACATGGTTGTACTGCCACTGGTGGTCTAACACTTAAAACAGGTGGAGGCGTTTGTACTCAATCTAATAGTAGAGGTCAAAATGATGATGACGGTATAAAAGTTAAAAGTGGAGTTAATGAGAACGAAGTGAGTCCAATCTCAACTACACTTTATCCAAATCCTTCTAATGGTAAATTCACATTAGAATTTTCTACCAGATACTCAGGTAATTTAACCATTGTATTATATGATATGGCGGGTAATTCAGTAGATGTTTTATACGATGCTTACATGGTTGAAAATGAAATTTCTATCTTAAAATATGACTCCGATAAATTAAGTAGAGGTGTTTATACCATTGCAATGACCAGTAATGGAAAGGTTACATACGAAAGGCTGATTATTCAATAATTAACATTAAATTCAAAAAAGGGCGTTCAATTGGACGCCCTTTTTCTTTGTCTAAATGTCACGTTCTGAAATAGCGATACACAAAAAGTAAAGCTATGAAAGAAGATGTTGAAAACAAAAACATTAAACACCCTCCAAAGAATTATCCAAAGACTTTTGCGAGATGAAATCAGAATTATTCCTTTAACATCCTTTCTGTTCTATTTATTTCTTACCAAACTCCGGGTATTATGCTTGTATACAATTAAAAGGGGATGACGCTTATTATTTAAGAAAGATGAACCGCTAGAAGCATTTCTAAGGCTAATATTCATAAGGGGTACAGAGGTTTATTGCAACCAATTTGTCCATTAGGACGATATCAAAAACTATAAAATATATAGATTAGAGAACCATGGGTGTTCGTGAAATTGCGGCAGTTTAAATTGAATTGAAAATATAAGGCCACAAATTTTTCAATAAGGGCAAAAAAAAAGCGGCAAATAGAAATTCTAAATGCCGCTCTCACTGTTAATTGAATTTGTTACCTAACGATTAGTTTCTCTGTAAATGTATCGTTATTTGAAAGGTACTTAATGAAGTAAATTCCTGAATTTAATTCAGATATATTTAAAACTTGTAGATTAGCTAATTGAGAAAATGTTTTTACAACTTGGCCTTTTAAATCAATGATAGCAATAGATTCAATATTTTCTACATGCGAAATGGTAATTGCGTTTTTAGCCGGGTTTGGATAAAATGTAACCAAATTCGTTTGACCACCCTTTACATTTGGTACAGAAGTAACAAAAGATGATTGGTCTAAAACTATAGCAGTAGTGGTATTTATTGTTCCATTCACATAGAACTCATTGTAGGCAGCAACGTAAGTGTGATTATTTCCATCAAACCATTGATAAAAAATTTCTTGATAAGAGGCGATGGTGCTTCCTTGAAATATATCCGAATAATCAACTGTTGTTTTGATCCTAAGCACATTTGATACAGTGGTATAGGGTAGCGTGACATCTCCGTAGCCATCAGCCTCAATTTTAATCGTTCCACCTCTAGTAAAAGCTTGATTTGAAGCTAGATTAGTTAATTCTCCAAGGAAGGTTTCATTAAAAACAGATTGATAGGTTAGAGGAAATTTCAAAATTTCACGTGGGTCTGAGTTAATTAGTCTGGCTGTACCAGGAATATAAACCCCTACTTGGGAGTATTCTGTGGAAGAAGCCAATGTATAAATTTCATTTGAAGCATAAGATTCTACTAATGTTGCTGTTGGAAACGAACTGGGATCTAATGAATTTGATAAGGATATTGCACTCATGCCTTGTTGACCTCCAGTTACTCCTGAAAAGTCCCATGTTTGGTTTGCACCCGTGTTAGCAACATTCATGACAGTAGATTCTGAAATAAGGGTAAACGATTCTCCAATTAACGGAGTTGAGTTGTTTTGTGTTAATGTGATTTGAGCAAAAAGGCTAGATGCCATGGTTATCCCAATTACGGATAGATAAATTTTTTTCATTGTAAGAATTTAAAAGTTTAAAATATTGAGTAATAAAATGTCAATATACATAAAAATCGGGAATTTGATTCATGTGAATTGTGGGAGGTGTTTTCTTATGGGTTTTCTTAATCAATTTTGATTAAATGTTATACTTTCATATACTGTGACTAACGTAGTAAATGTGTTATCGAGATTTTCAAGTTAATTCTAATCAATGCATAAATCGTTTTAAGTGGGTTAGGATTAAAATCAGAATTACACCACCAAATATGGATGCTATAAGGTTGAACGCTAATAAATTCCATGAGACAATTCCTTTTTCAATAATTGCGTACGGGTTGAACCCCAACCGTCCAAAAGATTTGATAATAAAGATACTACCAAATACGCCTGCAATCGTATTTCCTGTTAGGCCGAAAGTGTATTTGGACTGAATTCGCCCGAATATATTTGCGCCTACAATTCCAGAAACAATACTCAGAAGTGCAATTACGGTCAATGTCATATCCCAATATTAATGTCCGTAATCCATTTTATCAATTTTGCCTCCCATCAATCTTTTTTGTATGATTAGGTAAACAAAAAGTAAAATAAACCCTATGATTCCCCAGCTTAATCCTACCGACAAGCCATAACTGTTGGTCGCTGTATTATAGATAGTTAAATCAGGATTAATACTGTTGGTACTCCGTAAAATCACCGGAAACATAGATGCTAAGGAAGAGGTAATCCCACCTAAAACAAGCATGGTTGAGGCAATGAACCCATACATTGGCTTTTTCAATTTATGGATGAAAACAGTACCAATTAATCCTGTGAAATAAATGAATGGAAAAACAATTAAATACGGTTTATCCAAAAAATTATGGAATGGGGCAGGAGATACTAAGTCCCAAATAGATAGCGATAAAATGGTTAGTAAGACCAAGGCAATACTAAGTTTAAAAATCACTTTTGGAAGCTTGTCGTTGATACTGGAGTTCGTTTTAAGAATAATCCAATTTGCACCGTGAATGGCAAGAACAATTACCGATATTACTCCGATAATGATAGTAAACCAATCAATAACTCCGGGGTGTGTGCTCACGGGACTAAAACTAGCATTCCATAAAGGAAGAAAAAAGTAGTGCGGTTCGTACAAAGAAACACCATTTTCAACACCCCCTAAATTTACCCCTCGAACAACATTACCTAAAGCCATACCAAAGAATAGTGCTAACAATAAGCAAGATACGCCAAAAGCTTTGTCCCAGATGTCTTTCCACATTTGGTAATTGAATTGATTACGGAATTCTAAACCGATAGCTCTAAAAACAATCAACCATAGGACTAAAATTAGCGGTAGGTAAAACCCACTAAATACCGAGGCATAAAATGTAGGGAAGGCCATAAATAACATACCGCCACCGGCAACGAGCCACACTTCATTAGAATCCCAAAACAATCCCGCAGATTTTGCGATAACCTCTTTGTCTTTTTCTTCTTTAGCTAAAAAAAGATGAATAATCCCCACGCCAAAGTCGTATCCATCCAATACAAAAAATATGGCTAGCACAACTGCAATAATTAAATACCAAATAACTTCCATAGCTTAATGATTTTGAGGATGTGGTCCGTGATTAATTGTTTTTCCAACGAGTAATAAAAACAATAAACCCAATAAGAAATAAAGCCCTCCAAAACCAAGTAAGGTAAAGAGGGTATTACCCGAAGAGACTGTTGGTGAGATTCCTTCTGCGGTTTTTAGTAATCCGTAAACTAAGTATGGTTGACGACCTAATTCAGCTACATACCAACCGGTTAGATTGGCGATGTAAGGAAACGGGACGAGGAAAAGGATTGTCCAAAGAAGCGGTTTAAAGTTAAACAATTTCTTACGCCATAAATAGGAATAGCGCCAAAGACATTATACCGATAAATAGGGTTCCTAAGCCAACCATAATATGGTAAGAATAATACAATCCAGGAATATTAGTGGGTAGTTCTTCTGCTTTAAATTTATCCATTCCGGGTATCGGAGTGTCCCATGTTTGGTAGGTGAGGAAACTCAAAACATTAGGAACGGCTATTTTGTTGTCTAGTTTTTTCTCCACCATATTAGGTTGGCCAACCAAAACTATTTCAGCACCCGCTTCTTCGGTTTTAAAAATACCTTCCATAGCCGCAAATGAAGCTGGTTGGAGTTTTGCTACATTTTTAGCATTCCAATCTCCAGTAGGAAAGGCGAGAAGCATACTTGAGATGAACCCGAAAATCACTCCCGTTTTTAAAAATAGTTTACCGTACTCTACATTCTTTTTACCTCTTAATATGTAAAAAGCGCCAATGGCCGCAACTACAAATGAAGATGTGACTACAGATGCGACTTGATTATGCAGAAATGCAGGAATTAGCCAAGGGTTTGAAAACAAGGCTGAAAAATGTTGGAGAACAAATTTTCCGTTTTCCATAATTTCGTAACCTACGGGGTTTTGCATCCATGCGTTGGTGGCTAAAATGAAGTATCCACTGGCCCAAGAACCTAGAAACACTAAAAACCCGGTAAGGAAATGAAGCTTTTGACCCATTAATTTCTCTCCGAAAATAAAAAGTGCTAAAAATGATGATTCTAAGAAAAAGGAGAACGTTCCTTCCATGGCCAAAGTTTGGCCGATGATTCCACCAGTGAGTTCGGAGAATTTTGCCCAATTAGTTCCAAACTGAAACTCCATCGGTATTCCGGTAACCACGCCCATGGTGAAATTGATAGCGAATATCTTCATAAAGAATTTAGCCGCATCGTTATACTTTTCAGTATTGGTACGTAAATACATCCCTTTGAAAAAGACAATAAGCAATGAAAGCCCCATAGTTAATTGCGGGAATATGTAATGAAAAGTGATAGTGAAAGCGAATTGCAACCTATCGTAAAAGAGCATGTCTTCCATCTTGACTATTGATTATAAGACTATTAATTGATATTGACTGGAAGGATTAGTTAAAAAAAACGCATCCTTTTTCAGGATTCAAAGGTAAGGGTTGAAGCAGGTAATGAAACGTATATTTTGTCACATGTTGATGCTGATTAACTATAAAATAATTTTATTATGTAATAAAATGAAAAGGGTTTAGTCGCTATCATGGGGTTGGTTTTTAGAAGAATATGAAACCTTAAGGTTAACTTGAGGAGGAATTTTTTATGGAGGATATTTTGACTATGCGGTGTAAATAATTTTACCCACACGTTTAATATGTTCAATCAAACTAGTACTATCAAGGAACTTTGGCGCCACAATATCTATATAATAGGGTATAGGTGTGCTTTCATTTAATTTTGATGATATGCTTAAAGAAGTTTGTGGGGTTAGATTAGGACCATAAATAGCAATGTCAATGTCGCTACCCTTTTTGAAAGTGCCTAATGCTCTACTACCAAATAAAACAGCCGATTCAATTTCTGGAAAATCTTTGAAAACATTTAGAATCACTTCAAAACTCGGTTCGCTAATACCCGAATTATTTCGAATTTCGTTTTCCATTTAAAAGTGTTTTAACTTTATCTAATTGAGAGAAATAGCTTCCAGTAATTAACTGAATTGCGGTCTGAGCATTTGTTTCATCATAAGTGTGAGCCATTAAATTTCTCTTCTGTAGCATATCCATCCATATATCACCGTCATCAATTAATTCATATTTAAACGCTGATTTTAAAACTTCACGAGGAAATTTCACTTCTACTTCCATATAGGTAAGATAATCTTTCAAAGTTTTCCAAGCTAACTCAAATGTAAACTCAAATGATTTAACCAAACCTTGCTCTTCTAAATTGGATAGTTTTCTGTTATTAGACAAACCAACCCCTTCTTTAAGGTTTTCAAATGCCTTTAAGTAGTTTTCAAATCGTTGAATCCATCTAATATCTTCGTTCATTTTTTGTTGTCTTAAATTAAAAGGGTGATCCAAGTTACCCTTTTAATGAATTAAATCTCTATTTCTCAACCAATTCACCCGCCTTACGCATGTGTGTATTCTTTGCTTTTCTAAAATTAACGGCTACCACTTTGTATTCCGGACATTTAGCTTCCGTATCATGCACATCACCGGTTAGGTTATTCACCATTATTTCGGGGAAGTGGAAGGTAGTACTCAGTACACCCGGTCTAACTTCATCGGTTATAGAGGCTCTAATATCTACTTTACCACGTGGAGACTCTACGCAAACCATGTCACCATCCGTAATTCCTTTATTTACGGCATCTGTTGGATTCATCATGAGTACATCTTCCGTATGAATCAATACGTTATTGGTTCTACGTGTCATCGCACCACAATTGTAATGCTCTAAATCACGGTTTGTGGTAATGATATATGGATAGTCTTTACTATGCTCTACAAGCTCTGCTGATTCTTTCCAATCAAAGTAGGCTAGATTTCCTTTCCCGTTTTTGAATTCAGTTTGATGAAGAATTTGTGTATCGGTTCCATCTTCGGCTACTGGCCATTGAAGACCGTATTTACCTAGTCTATCCCAAGTAATACCTTTGAAAAAAGGCACGATTTGATTAATCTCTTCAAGCATTGTTTCGGCATCATAGTCAGGTTGTTCGTACCCCATTTTATTCATGATGTCTACAATGATTTGTCCATCGGCTTTTGAATTTCCAACTGGCTCAACTACCTGCTGCACACGTTGAACTCTACGTTCTCCGTTGGTAAATGTTCCGCTCTTTTCTAAGAAAGAGGCACCTGGTAAAATGACATCGGCAAGCATTGCAGTTTCTGTCATAAATAACTCTTGTACAATCAATAAGTCTAAGTTATTTAAAGCTTTAATTACCTTTTGAGTGTTCGGGTCGGTTTGTACCACATCCTCCCCAATAATCCACATCGACTTCAAAGTTCCGTCTAAAGCAGCGTCAAACATTTCAGGAATTTTGTATCCCACTTCTTGGGGAACTGCTACTCCGTAAAAATCTTGGTACTGTGCGTTTATTTCATCTTTAGTGATGTCCATATACCCAGCACCTTGATGGGGTTGAACGCCCATATCGGCAGAGCCTTGCACATTATTTTGACCACGTAAAGGATTAACTCCCACACCCGGCCGACCAATGTTCCCGGTCAACATTGCTAAATCTGCAATTTGCTGAACCGTATAAGTTCCTTGAGAATGTTCGGTAACTCCTAAACCGTGGAAACTCATTGCGTTTGGTGCGTTAGCATAAGCTAAAGCTGCCTCACGAACAAGTGCTTGGTCTACACCAGTCACGCGCTCCATTTCGTCTACATCTAATTTTAAAATGCTTTTTCTGAAATCATCAAATCCGTTGGTACGGGTATCAATAAACGATGTGTCTTCTTTATGTTCTGATAAGATGAAATACATCATCATATTCAATAACGCTACGTTGGTTCCTGGTTTTAAAGGCAGGTGATAGGTAGCGTATTCCGCTAATTCAGTACGTCTTGGGTCAATAACGATAGTCGTTTTACCCTTCATAGCGAATTGCTTCATTTTGGCTCCCGTTACCGGGTGACCACTACTAGGATTTGCACCAATAACCATGATACAATCCGTAACTTTTAAATCTTTTACAGAGTTAGTTGCAGCTCCAGTTCCAAAGGAACGTTGCATTCCTAAAGCAGTAGGAGAGTGGCAAACACGCGCACATCCATCAATATTATTGGTACCCACAACGGCACGAATAAATTTCTGCATTAAGTAATTTTCTTCGTTGGTACAACGTGCAGAAGAAATTCCTGCAATTGAATCTGGACCAAACTCTTTTATTTGCGAAGTGAATGTACTTGCAATTTTATCGTACGCCTCATCCCAAGTAGCTTCAACAAATTCGCCATCAACTTTGATTAATGGAGTTTGAATTCTTTCGGGGTGATTATAGAAACCAAATGCATAACGCCCCTTTACACAGGTGTGTCCTTGGTTAACCTCTGCGTCTAAAGGCGCTTGAATACTTTTAATTTCTCCGTTTAACGTAGATACTTCCAAGTTACAGCCTACGCCACAATAGGTACAGATGGTACGTGTGGTCTCTTTGGTAGCCACACTTTTAGATTCAAAAATATCTGAAATTGCTGATGTTGGACATGCTTGCGCACATGCGCCACAAGAAACACATGCCGAATCGTTAAAAGACTGGTCCATGCCTTTGATAATAGAGCTGTTAAACCCACGACCAGACATACTTAATACCAATTGCCCTTGAACTTCATCACAGGCTCTTACACAACGGTAACAGTTAATACACTTCGATAAATCGGAAGTCATATATGGATGCGACAAATCTTTTGAAGTGTCTAAGTGATTTGCTCCTTCAGGGTAACGTACATCACGTAAGCCAACCGTTGCGGCTACATCTTGCAATTCACAATTTCCACTCACCTCACAGGTTAAACATAAAAGAGGGTGGTCAGAAATAACCAACTCCAGAATGTTTTTACGTAATTTTTGAATATTTGGCGTATTCGGTAAAATGTGCATTCCCTCCGAAATAGGAGTGTGGCATGACGCCATTGCCTTTGTTTTACCACCTTCTTCAAGCGCTACATCTACACTACAAACTCTACAAGAACCAAATGGGTCTAGGTTTGGTGCGTCACAAAGCGTTGGTACAGGCTTATCACCTAGGTGACGTTTCATAAACGCCAACATGGTTTCTCCTTCCTGAATTTCGTATGGTTTGTTATCTATATATGCTATTTTCATAGTGTCGTCTTTTGGGGATTAAGCTTTTGTGAAATACTCTTTTAACTCATCTTCAAAATACATCATGGCATTTTTTATTGGAAGAGGTAAACCGCCTCCTAATGCACATAATGAACCTTGTTCTAAGGTTTCTAATAAATCGGTAAACAACTCCATGTCAATTTGGTAATTGTCTTCGGTACGTGCTTTAGTCAATAATTCTTGACCACGTTTAGAACCTAATCTACAAGGGAAACATTTACCACAACTTTCGAAAGCGGTAAATTCAAATAAGTGTTCTAAATATTCAATTATAGGGAATGCCTCTGGAATACAAACAATGGTAGCATGTCCTAATAAGAATCCGTTTTCTGAAAATGATTCAAAATCAATGCTTAAGCTATCAATTTTAGTCACCGGAACTAAACCTCCTAATGGGCCGCCCATGTGCATGGCTTTAATTGGCATTCTAAATCCGCCTCCTAAATCGTCAATCACGGTGCGAAGTGGAGTACCCATTTCTACCTCATAAATACCTGGTTTGTTAAAGTGTCCATCCAACGAAACTAATTTAGTTCCTTTTGATTTTTCTGTTCCAAGAGTAGCGTAATGCGTACCCGATGTTTTAAAAATGTAATACAACGCTGCCAATGTTTCCACATTGTTTACCACGGTAGGTTTTCCAAATAATCCTTCCTGAGTAGGGTATGGAGGTCTAATTCTTACTTCCGGACGTTGTCCTTCAATAGAAGAAAGTAAAGCCGTTTCTTCCCCACAAATGTAGGCACCTTGGGCTTTAATAATTTTAAAATGGAAATCAAATCCGCTACCTAAAATGTTTTCTCCAATCAAACCCATTTCGGTCATTTTATCAATGGCATCTTGAATTATTACGGGAGAATCTGGATATTCAGCCCGAATGTATAAAACACCCCAGCTAGAACCAATGGCGTAACCAGCGGCTATCATACCAAACAAAACCATGTATGGTTGTTGTTCCATTAAGTATCTATCCGAATACGCACCTGGGTCACCTTCATCGGCATTACAAACTACATAACGAATATCAGCCGGAGTATCGGCTGCACTTTTAAGTTTGATTCCCATAGGGAAACCTGCGCCACCACGACCACGTACTTGCGAGTCCATTACTTCTTTCAAAGCTTCTTCTGGCGACATGTTCAATGTCTTTTGAACGAGTTCTTTTAAAAAGTCAAGTCCTTCAAATTCTGTCGTTAACGTAGCTTCACAACAAGATTTTACATGATACGTATCTTCATGAGGTACATCGTTATCGTAAATGATACGCGCAATTTCAGATTCCGATTTTGCTGAATAATTTTGACCATTGACATGGAACGCGCCATTTTCGTGACACCTTCCTAAACAAGTCATGTGACCAATTTCATCATCATAAAGATGCTTCTTTAACTCACTGGTTACTTTCTCTTGCGTACCCGCACACATACATGCCGAACCGTTACACACGTAAGCCTTCTTGTTCTTGTTTTCGGGCTTCATGAAATCGTAGAAAGTAGCGGTACCAAAAGCATTCGCGTCACCAATCAAAAACTCTTTGCCTAATTCTTTAAGCTTATCTTTATCTGGAGTTCCGTTTTCTAGTGAGAGTTGACCTAATCTATCAAATAGATTGTCTTCTAAACCCTTACGTGCTGAAAGGTGGCGTAAATTTTTTGACATACATTTTTATTTTAAAGTCCGACCAAAATACAATACTTAATTTGGCTTAGCAATAGGGTTCTTGGGTTGTTTTGTATCGGGGGCTAACGGGTTTAGGGAATTGCTAATTTGATAAGCCTTTTTAATTCTGAGTCCGGAATACTTTCTTTTTCGGATTTATCAAATATATCTAATAGGTATACGGTTTCTTCCTCCACGATAACGTAGGTGATTATTCTGGCTCCACCTGATTTACCTTTTCCTTTCGATTTAATTGATATTCTAATTTTATAGCAATTCTTAAAAACCTTAGCTCCAAGAGTAGGGGTTAATTCCAATAATTGAAAAAGCGCAATAAATTCCTTCTTTAAGGAAGGATACTTTTTAGATAATCGTTTGGCTTTTTTGTCGAATGGAGCAATTGTAATTATACTATAGCTCATCCAGAAGTTCTTGAACAGGTCTTCCTTTAGATTTTCCTTGGCGTATTAGTTTAAATTCTTCCACAGCTTCCCTGAAACTCTGAACGTCATTCTCAGGCTCTTCATACATTTTAGAAGTTTTCACGAAAGAGAACTCTTTCAATAAGTTAAGCATAAAATCTACTTTACTTTCTTCGATATCTAGTACAAATTTCATGGCTCTTCGTTTTTTGGTTTCACAAAGATACGGAATGAATTTTGGCGGTCAAAATGCTATTTTTAGTCGATAGATTTAATTCTGGAAGATTTCCATAGTTTAAAAGATTCTCTCTAAATTTGAAAGACGTTTCCAAATTTAAAAGTAATGAAAATATACACCGCAGCACAAGTTAGAAAAGCAGATGCTTTTACTATAAAAAACGAACCAATATCATCAGTAGATTTGATGGAACGGGCTGCTAAAGGAGCGTTTAAATGGATCGCTAAAAAGTTCATCAAAAAAACGGGCTTTAGCATATTTTGTGGTGTGGGTAATAATGGCGGAGATGGATTGGTTATCGCACGGTTACTTCACCAATCGGGTTATGCGGTTCAGGTGTATGAAGTCCAGTATAGCACAGCGTATAGTGATGATTATTCATTAAATAAAAAGCGATTAGCAGAATTAGGGATTCCGGTAATGGAGCTAAAACCAGATTCTGACTTGTCAAAAATCACGTGTCAAAAAGTGATTGTCGATTGTATATTCGGCTCTGGTTTAAGTCGCGAAATAGATGGAAATCATTGGATAGGTAAATTGGTTTCCAATTTAAATGATCAATTAGCAACCCGAATTTCTATTGATATTGCATCAGGGCTTTTTTGTGAGGATAATGACTCCAATGAGGGTGTGATTTTTCAACCTGATTTCACCTTAACATTTCAGTTTCCTAAATTGGCTTTTATGTTTCCAAATAACGCAAAATTTGTCGGCAAATTTGTGGTAATACCTATCGGAATTAGTGAAGAATTTATTTTAAATGAGTCTACTCAATTATTTAGTATAGAACGGTTTACTGCGAGACTAATTCGTAAAAAAGCTAGTAAATTTGATTATAAAGGAACCTATGGTCACGCGCTTATTGTAGCTGGAAGTGATGGGAAAATGGGTGCGGCAGTTTTGGCGGCAAAAGCGTGTTTAAAATCTGGCGTTGGATTGGTAACCGCTCAAATTCCAAGAGGAGGAAACGATATTATGCAAATGTCTATTCCTGAAGTAATGACGTGGAGTGATGCTCAAATAGACCATTTGTCGGAGTTGAAAACCGTGGAAAACTTTGATGCCGTGGGCATAGGGCCTGGAATAGGTCAGAAGCTAGAAACCCAAAGTTTATTGGGTGAAATGTTGCATGAATTGGAAAAACCGGCCGTACTAGATGCGGATGCATTGAACATTATAGCTACCCATAAAACCTTTTTGGATAAGGTTCCAAAAAACAGCATTCTCACCCCGCATTTAGGGGAGTGGAAACGATTAGCTGGAAAGTCAAAAGGAGATTATGCGCAGTTATATTCGGCTATTTCATTTTCCAATACACATCAGGTAATCGTAATTTTAAAAGGAGCTCACACCGCAACAATCTGTCCGAATGGGGAAGTGTTTTTTAATACGACAGGAAATCCTGGAATGGCCACTGCGGGTAGTGGAGATGTGTTAACTGGAATTCTAACTTCTTTGTTAGCGCAAGGATACCAATCGGTACAAGCGGCTATATTGGGCGTTTATATTCATGGTTTAGCTGGCGATATTGCGGTAAACAAAGGAAGTAGAGAAAGTGTGACCGCGGGTGATATTATTAATAATTTAGGCAAAGCATTTCAAAAACTTAATAAATCAAAAAAGCATTCCTAAATCTTCATATTTCATTAATGAAAGTGAAAGATTGTCGTTCGCCTCAATATAACTGGTAATATGCTTGGAGGTTACCCCAGAAGAATTAGCGATAGTGAGCTTGGGCTGTAATTGTTGGTAATCGGTAGTTTTCTGACCGTAAGGGATAAATCCAAAGCCATGAAACTGATTTTGCTTGATTAAAATAAAAGCCTCCTCATTGTAATTTCTTCCTTGCTCCCAAATCACAAAATCGATAGGGTTTTGAACGTGTTTCGCGATTAAATTCTCAAAATTCTGATTGTGAATTTCTTCGGTAACGTGAGTGTTTATAGGCATTTCAATTTGACAAAGCGTTGGACTTAATTCATACTCTTTGACGAGTTGCATCAACTGTTCGCGAGCGGCCATCCAACTGTAGGTGGTGAGGAGTTTTTTACCAATAAACTTTCCTTTTATAATACCAATTCGCCAATGTGAATTCTGGTCTTTATAATAACCCAAATGGTATTTGGTTGGGTTCGATTTCTGTGCCTTGTTATAGGGTGGCCAGTATTTTCTAATTTCTGAATCTTCATACAGAAACGCTAATAATTCAGACCCCGTTAGGAAATACGTAATATTCGATACTTCCTTATGAAACCCAGCTTCTTTAGCCGAAACCTTTCCAGAAAAATGCTGCGCTATCCTTGATTTAATTTTGACTGCTTTACCGATGTACAAAATTTCTCCAACGCTATTTTTCATGTAATAAACTCCCGGTTTTTCAGGGAGACTATTAAAAATTTCTAAATCTAAATTGGATGGAAGATTGACTTCTTTACCATTCTTTAAATAGGTCTTCCAAAACTGGTCGTAATCTCTTCTTAGCAGCTCGTGGAGCAGTTGTACTGTAGCCTTGGTATCGCTCATGGCTCGGTGAGCATCTAGGTTTTTTATACCAAACTGCGCACAAATATTTCCTAAGGAATACGATTTATGTCCGGGAACAATTTTGCGACTGTAGCGAACGGTACACATTTTTTTTGTGGGCATAGCAAATCCAGCTTCGTCTAATTGTTTTTTGACAAAAGAGTAATCAAAATTTACGTTATGTGCTACAAAAATTTTATCGGCCAACAGGGTAGAGACCTTCTCTGCAATATGTCCAAAATCAGGTGCATCTTCTACCATTTGATTGGTAATTCCCGTTAGATTTGAAATAAAACTAGGAATAAACATTCCAGGGTCAACCAACGATTCATATTCTTCGATAATAGATTCGCCATCGGTAATCACAATAGCGATTTCGGTAATTTTACCAGTGTTGGCATTTCCTCCGGTGGTTTCAATATCTACTACAGCGAATAACATGATTTCAAAATTAACAGTATTACCCAAGGATTGAGAAAATATTAAATTATTTTTCCATATTTGCGCTAATCAATTTCAAACCATAATGCGTTTCATTCTTAATATTTTGCAAGTTGCTTTTATCTGGGTATGGACACTTGTTACTCTGATACTAGGTTTTTTGACATTGCCATTGGTCGGACAAAAGAAAAGTATTTACATCACGTCTCAATTTTGGTGTTGGCCTATCCTTTTTATATCAGGGGTTAAGGTAAAAGTGGAAGGGAAGCAGAATATTCCTCAAAAGGGTCATTTTATTTACACCTCCAACCATGAATCCTCCTATGATATACCACTTATTTTTGCGGCATTACCAGTGCCTATTTTTTATTTGGCTAAGGAGGAGTTAAAGAAAATTCCTTTTTTCGGTTGGTATATTGAAGCGGTAGGAATGATATTCGTGAACCGTGGCAATCATAAAAAAGCCATGGAAAGCATAATTAAGGCCGGAAACGAAATAAAAAAAGGGAAAAACATTATCACCTTTGCTGAGGGTACACGCCCAAGAGATGGAAAAATGAAATTGTTTAAGAGAGGTTCTTTTATTCTGGCTCTTGAAAATCAAATTAATGTAATTCCAATAGCTATTATTGGCTCCAAAGAAGTTAATCCACCGGGTTACAAAATATCTTCAGGTACGGTAATCATTCGTATTGGTGAAATGGTGGATGTTTCCAACTTTGAAAAATCTAATCCAGATGTTTTAGCCAAGTTTGTGGAGGATAAGGTGCGGGAGATGCGAAGTTTGGGAGGAATGAAATCCTAATTTTTTAGCCGTAAAACTCCTCAATCAACCGTTCTATTTCATCATGTATCAAGCCGTTAGTGGCTAATATTTCGGAGCCATCGGTATATGCTTCGTTAGCGGTGAAATATCCTGATTTACCACCGGCTTGTTCCACAATAAAAGCTCCTGCAACGACATCCCAAGGGTTGAGTCCATATTCGTAAAACCCATCAAATCGGCCGCATGCTACATAGGCTAAATCTACAGCTGCTGAACCTAATCGTCTCAAACCACGCGTATTTTCCATAAAATAGCGAAGAGATTTTAAAAATCCTTCCATTTTCTCAAAATCGTGATACGGAAATCCAGTAGCTAATAAAGTGTCACTTAATTTTGCTGTTTTGGTAACGGAAATTTCTGTACCGTTTAGATACGCTTTAGAGTCTTTCCAAGCATAAAAGCACTCATCGAGATTTATTTCGTAGACTACGCCAACCACCGGAAACCCATTCTTGGTTAGTGCCACAGAAATAGAGTAGAGCGGAATACCGTGAATAAAATTAGTGGTGCCATCTAATGGGTCAATAACCCAATTATACGTTTCTCCAATCTTGTTGGAAGTACCTTCCTCCGCTATAAAACCAGCTTCTGGAACAAGGTTTCCTAAACCTTCAACCAACATTTTTTCAGCGGTCTTATCCACAAAACTAACTAGACTGTTGAGGCTTTTAGTTTCCACCAAATCAGGTGTGAAATCTTTGCGCTGGTCTTTGATGTATTTACCAGTTTGCTTTATTAAGTCAATGGATTGGTCGGTTATGGATTGAAAATTCATGGTCAATATTACTTTTGGTTACTATAATCTCGCTCTCCAAAAATGGCGGAACCCACGCGAACCATATTTGAACCGTTTTCCATGGCTAACTCGTAATCTCCACTCATTCCCATAGATAAGATATCAAAATCAGGTTTGAATTTTTTGCACGCTTCAAAAAGATTTTTGAGCTTGCCAAATTCTTCTTCAACTACCATTTTTATGGAAGTATTACTACCCATTCCCATAAAACCCCGTATGTTGATGTTTTTGTATTCGGCAAATACATTTTTCTCCATTATTTCATATGCTTCCGCAAATAAAAATCCTGTTTTAGAATCCTCTCGTGCAATGTGCACCTGAATTAATACATCAATTACCCGATTATTACTTTTTGCTCTTTTATTCACCTCGGCAAGTAAACGTTCGCTATCTATTGAATGAATAAGATGTACAAAAGGAGCGATGTATTTCACTTTATTTGTTTGCATCCGACCAATCATATGCCACTCAATGTCTTGAGGTAATTCGGCATGTTTATCACGCAATTCTAAGGCTTTATTTTCACCAAAAATCCGCTGTCCGGCCTGGTATGCCTCAAGTATGGCGCTATTGGGTTTAGTTTTAGAAACAGCAATTAAAGTAACGTCTTTTTTTAACGTTTTATTGATTTTTCGTAAGTTTTCTGAAATGCTCATCCCCTAAGATATTTAATGATCGAAGATAGAATAAATTGTCAACCCGCTACGCAACTTTGGTTCAATCCATGTACTTTTTGGTGGCATTATTAAACCCTTGTCCGAAATTTCTATAAGTTGATCTACTCCGACAGGGTATAAAGCGAAAGCAATATCTGCTTTTTCTTTACGAACCATTTTCTCCATTCCTTTTAAACCCTTATCGCCAGCATAAAAATGCATACGGCTATCAGTTTTAATGTCTTCAATTCCCAAAATAGGAGTAAGGATGGTATGGGATAACTGATAGCTATCTAATTTTGAGATGGTGTTCTCTTTGTCTATTAGGTTTTCGTTTAGAATGAGTTTATACCAACCTTCATTTATATACATGTGAATATGATGTTTTTGCTCCGGACGACACCTTTTGGGTAATTTTTCAATGGTGTAATTTGTAGCTATTTGGGCCAATAATTCCTCTGTATTCAAATTATTTAGTCCTTTCACTAACCGGTTGAATGGCAGGATGTTTAATTGATGGTCAGAAATTAAAAAGGCCATAAAGTAATCGTAAGCTGCTCCAAATTCACTTCCATAATAACCTCTTAAATTGTCGGATAACCTGGCCGAAGAGGCACATCTGTGATGACCATCGGCAATATACATGTCGGGCACCTTTTTAAAAGATTCTTTGGTTTTCTCAATTTCCGCTGGGTCTTCAATAAGCCACAGATTATGAATAGATTTGTCGGTAGTTGAAAACTCATATTCAGGTCGGGTATCTGTATGACGTTTAATTATCGCATCAATTTCTTCCTGATTTTTGTAGGTTAGTAAAACCGGTTCTGCGTTTATTTTTGTTTCTTTCAAATAGTTTGCAAAAGCAGACTCCCGTTTAGAAAGTGTTAACTCATGCTTTTTTATTTGGCCACAATTAAAATCCTCAATAGAAACTCCGGCAATTATTCCTGTAAACGATTGACCTAGTTTTATTTGTTGGTAAACATAAAATTTAGGCGTTTCATCACGCATAAATATTCCATTATCCTTAAACTCTTCAAATTTGGAACGTACTTCTCGGTAACGCTCTAAGGAGGTTTTTTCATCATTGTCATTTAATCCATAGGCAGCAGTAATTACATGCAAAAAGGTGTATGGATTCGCAGCTAATTTTTCTGCAAAATCTTTTTTAGAGTAATTTATGTAAGACCTTGAACCAACAAGGCTTACCTTGTTTCGTTGTGGTCTAATTGCTCTAAACGGAATGATGTTGGCCATGCTTAAAATTTAGGCTGCGAAATTAGGTTTTTTGAGTAGAAAAATCGCCTTTAAAATTTAGATACAGGTCAATTAATTAGCCCATTTATTAATGCCAAAATTTAACTTTGCTAAAGTTGCAGGGGCTAAGCATTTAACTTTACCAAAGTTGCATAAAACTTTACGTCTGATCTTACCAAGGTTGGGTTGCAAAAAAAAAGAGCTAACAATAAAATCGTTAGCTCATTTCAAAGAAGTGTTAATTCGTTTATTTTTTAAAGGTATCTGCCACAATCCATTCTTTAGTTCCGTGGGTATGGTTATAAAAACCGTTTCCTGATTTAGCTCCAAGATGCCCAGCAGTAACCATATTTACTAATAGGGGTGAAGGCGCGTATTTTGGATTTCCAAACCCATCTTGCATCACTCGAAGGATAGATAAACAAACATCTAAACCAATAAAATCAGCTAGTTGTAAAGGTCCCATTGGGTGAGCCATACCTAACTTCATAACGGTATCAATTTCTTCTACACCAGCAACACCCTCATGTAACGTAATGATAGCCTCATTAATCATTGGCATCAAAATACGATTTGCCACAAAGCCAGGATAATCATTCACTTCTGTGGGTGATTTTTTTAGCTTTCTAGATAAATCCATGATAAGTGCAGTAACCTCATCACTGGTTTGATATCCACGAATAATTTCTACTAATTTCATTACTGGAACAGGATTCATAAAATGCATTCCTATAACTTTCTCTGGTCGAGAGGTTACCGAGGCTATTTTAGTAATGGAAATGGAAGAAGTGTTGGATGCCAAAATAACTTCTGGAGCACATAACTCATCCAAAGTTTTAAATATTTTTAGCTTTAAGTCAACGTTTTCTGTAGCTGCTTCTACCACAAGTCCAATTCCATTTACTCCTTCTGCCATATCGGTGTAGGTAGTCAAATTAGCTAGGGTAGATGCTTTGTCAGCCTCCGTAATTCGCTCCTTTTTTACCATTCTATCCAAGTTTTTGGTGATGGTAGCAATGGCTCTGTCTAACGATTCTTGAGAAATATCAATCAACGAAACTTTATATCCAAATTGTGCAAAGGTGTGAGCAATTCCATTACCCATTGTTCCTGCGCCTATAACTGCAACTTTTTCCATTTTGTGTCTATTTTTTAATTCTAATCAATTTGCTAAACCATCCGCTTAGCGGCTGCAAATTTAATTTAAAAGAAGGGTTTTATTTATGATTTTTGATTGACATTTTAAATTCTTAAACATTTTGATTTAGGTAGGTAAATAATAAGGATGTATAGGATAGCTGCGCAAATGGAAAGGATAATATAAGATGTGAGGTAATGAAATTCAAATTAGGTTTTGAAAGAACATCTAGCGGATTAGCAAAGGGTTGGTTTTAAGAATGAAATTTGTTTCCAGATTATACATGCGCTAACCAATCCATTGCGCCCTTTATTGTACTAAAAGAACGGGTGTTTATATCAGGATTCTGTTCTTTGAAAATCATTGTTTTGGCAATGTTAGGAGTAGGGATAATTTGAATAAAATTCAAGTGACCAATACTTAAAGGATACTTTAAAATTAGCGTCCTTAAATGCTGGGTTTCTTCCTTAGTTAGTAAAAAGGAAGCTTGGGTAAAGTCGGAAATCATACTTGTTAATTCCTCTGTGACAATACTATGTTCTACCATATATTCCACGGAATCTATTAAATCTTGCAGATAAACTTCCCCATAAAATGTGCGAATGAGAATACTATTTTGAATTTGGTATGAAATGGGTTTGTTCATAGAGGTAAAGGTAGGTGAAAATATTAGTTTTTCATAAGGAAATAGTATTATCGCTAGCGTATAGCACTAAATAACTGGTTTTCGGATAATTTGACAAATGCTTTTGGTGAAGTTTAAATTGTGAGTTTTTAATTGATTATTAAAGTTTATCTAAATTCAATAATCAATATTTTTAACTGGAAACAAAGGTGTTATAACGGGTCGCTATTCACAATAAACCTATTGTAAGTAAGAGGGTTAAAGGTAGGTTAGGGTGCGAAATTAACCTACGTTAATTTCATACGGAATAGCATTCTTTCTCGAAATACTCTAGAATTGATGACGAATGAAATTTAGAAATCTAAATCTTCACTATTAATCATGTCTACCATTTTTTTCATTTTCTTCTGAATAATTTTAAAGTGGTGTGCATCTTCTTCGGTAACAAACGTAATGGCTTCTCCCGGGTTTTCGGCACGACCCGTTCTTCCAATTCGATGCACAAAATCTTTAGGAGAGCGAGGTAGCTCATAATTGATAACGAAAGGTAAAAACGCAATATCAATTCCTCGAGCAAGTAAATCCGTAGCGACTAAAACGCGCAATTTGTTGTTTTTAAATTTGGTTAATGAATCCAATCGCGAACCTTGACTTTTTTTACCATGAATGGCTGTTGCATCAATGTTGTTTTTACGTAATTTCTTTACCAAATTATCGGCTTTAAATACCGAAGACACAAAAATTAAAACTTGATGCATGTCATTATCAATAATCAAATGACGTAATAAAGGTCCTTTTTTCTCTTCGGTAACGAAATAGCCTGTTTGGTTAATCAACTCAACCGTTTCTTCTTTGCTTTCAACTTGAATAACAATAGGTTGGTGTAATAAAACTTGATGAATCTCTTCAATATTTTCGCTTAACGTGGCAGAAAATAACAAGTTTTGGCGTTTTTTAGGGAGTAAAGCAATTACTTGGTCCATTTCTTCTTGAAAACCTAATGCGAGCATTTTATCGGCTTCGTCTAGAACTAGGGTATGGATATGCGAAAGTTGTATGGCTTTAGATTCCACCAATTCTAATAACCTTCCAGGGGTGGCCACTAATACATTTACGCCATATAGCCCCTTCATTTGCGGGTTGATGGAAACTCCACCATACACCGCCATGGTTTTTACTGGTTCGGGTAAAAATGCGCTATACACATTATATACATCTTTCACCTGCTCGGCCAGTTCTCGTGTAGGAACCATCACCAATACATCCACCATTCGGTTTTTTGATTCTTGGCGTTTGCCAAGGTTCATCAAAGTAGGAAGTACGTAACTAGCTGTTTTTCCAGAACCCGTTTTTGCAATTCCAAGTACATCTTTTCCAGCTAAAATAGCCGGAATAGCCTTCTCTTGAATAGGATAAGGTTTTGAAATGTTTTGACCGCTTAAAGCTTTTAGTAAAGATGGTGCTATTCCTAATGATTGAAAAGACATATTGTAAATTTAAATGGAAGTTGAGTTTTAGTGGACTAAGCCAGAAATGGCAACGGTGGAACATATCTCAGCTTCCAAAAGAATCATTTCATCCAAGCGTTTCATAACTTCCTCTTTTTCGTAATAGAGAAGGGCCATTTCTATAAAAATGTTGCCATGTCGGTCTTCACTTTTGTACAGCATAGTGTAAAATGCTTGCATTTCTGATTCTGGATGGTTTTCAGCAATTAATCGAAAACGCTCGGCACCACGGGTTTCTACAATAGAAGCTACTAATAATCGGTCCAAAAATCGTTCTTTCCATCCCGAACGACATGTTTTAATTAACCGGTTGATATAAACGTCTTTTTCAATTTCTTTTGGAAACTGAATACCACGTTTACTCATAATTTTATATACCTGCTTAAAGTGAACTAATTCTTCTAATGCAATATCAATCAACTCTGAAATCATTTCTGTTTTTTCAGGTGCTTTGGCAATAAAACTCAATGCCATGTTGGATGCTTTACGCTCATTATCAGCGTGGTCAATCAAGAATTTATCAAAATTATTCAATGCTGCTTCCACCCATTCCATAGAGGTGTTGTAAGCCAATTGTATTTTATAATCTACAGGTAATTGCTTTTCCATGCGGCAAAAGTAAGGGTATTTCTAATCTTATGGGAGTGTCTTTTAATGCGATTTGTATAAATAGTGAACCATAGCTGTATTGATATTTATTGTTAATTGATATACAATGTTTTAGGCGAGTAACTCAATAATCTTTTTCACACAAAATCATTCCTTGTTGGTTGCTATATAATTTCCTTCGGTATTTTTTTTATACCGATATACTGATCGAATTAGAATAGAGGAGTAGGATATAAAAAAGTGAATTTAATTTGGATTTTCTAATCAAATAATACCCTAAATATAGCGATGATGAGGTTACATTTGTACGGTGGAAATATTTAAAAAATATAAAGCGGTCTGGCTATTTATTCTAAAGTTTTTTGGAGTTTATATTATTGGTGTTCTCATTTACAATTACTATTTGAGCGGGTTTTCGACTTCTTTGGACCAGTTTTCCATTTATGTAACCGAGCAGGTAGCCAGCTTATTTTCAACCACTCTTCCAGAAATTACCACTTCCTATTCTTGTACTCATCCCATTGCCGAAATTCAGTATTACCAAGTTCCACTTGTTTTAATTACGGAAGGCTGCAATGCCATTAGTGTAATGATTCTTTTTATGGCGTTTCTAGTAGCATTCAAGGGGGCATTCAAACATTATTTATGGTTTGTACCTTTGGGTTTAATGTTACTTTATGTTTCAAATATTGTACGTATTTACCTTATCGGTATGATTGTTTTGTACTATCCTAAATACGTGAATTTTTCGCACGATTTTCTATTTCCTGGCATCATTTACGGAACCACATTTTTGCTTTGGGTGGTTTGGGTAAAATATTTTGCTAATAAACCAGAATCTAAATAGCATGCAAAAGAAAGGACTATACATTGGTATCTTAATAATAGCATTGATTAGCGTACGGATGGTGGGCGCGGCTATTTTTTATGACCCATTAATTGCGTTTTTTCATTTGCCGGATTACCAGATTCAACCGTTACCCCAAATTGCCTGGGGAAAGTATGTGTTTTCATTGGTGCTTCGATATTCTGTGAACACGCTTATTACTTTAGGATTAGTGAAGGTTATTTTTAATAAACCAGAGTTACTGAAATTGACTTTTTATATTTTAGGAATAGTATTTCTTATCTTATCTCCCGTTTTAATTTGGTTGGTATTTAACGCTGATTTTGACCAATACAGGTACCTGTTTTACATTCGTAGAATACTTATCCATCCTGTGCTAACATTGCTATTGATTCCTGCCTTTTTATATCATCAAAGGGCAAATAAAAGTGAATAATTATGATTGAAGAAGTTTCCAATTATTTGAATAAAATCAGACATGAATTTACATCACAAGCCCTCAATGAAGATGCGGCTGGCGACAACCCTATTGAACTTTATGCAAAATGGCTTGAAGAGGCGGTAGGTTCACAAATTCTAGACCCGAAAGCCATGGTTATTTCTACCGTGTCGGCTGACGGAAAACCTTCTAGTAGAGTAGTGTATAACAGAGGTATTACCGAAACGGGTTTTAAATTTTATACCAATTATGATAGCCATAAAGGGCATGACTTGTTGGCTAATCCTCATATTTCGGTAAATGTTTTTTGGTCTGAAATGGAGCGACAAATTAGAATGTCCGGAGTGGTTTCAAAATTACCTGAATTAGAAAGTGACGCCTATTTTGCTGACCGTCCAAGAGATAGTCAAATAGGGGCTTGGGCATCTGCTCAGAGTCAGAAAGTAGCCGATAGAGAAGAATTAGAAAAACTTGTGCAGTTTTATACCAATAAATTTGAAGGACAAGATGTACCGCGCCCAGCGCATTGGGGAGGGTATTTTATTGAAGCCAATTATTTTGAATTTTGGCAAGGTCGCCCAGCCCGTTTGCATGATCGTATTATCTTTCAAAAAGAAGGCACATCTTGGAATAAATACAGAGTAGCTCCGTAAATGACGAATATTGAAAAATATGTAGCGAGGCAAACTTTTATGCCTCCTATTTTTGAAGAAGAAGTTGTGGCTAATTTAGGATTAGTCATTACCATTCCTGCGTATGCCGAAAAGGATTTAATAACGTCATTAAATAGCTTGAAATCGTGTTGTTTACCTAGCGTTGGAGTGGAGGTGATTGTTATTATTAACCATCCAATACATGCCGATGCTGCGCAGATAAAGCTAAACGATGAGGTGTTTCATTTAGCCTCAGCTTGGGCCAAAGAAAATACGACCGCTCAAATTCAATTTTTAGTTTCATCTCCCATCGCTATGCCTAAAAAACATGCGGGTGCTGGTTTGGCGCGTAAAATAGCCATGGATGAGGCAGTGGTTCGATTGCAAAAATCGGATTTCGAAAATCCCATCATTGCCGCCTTTGATGCAGATGCGACTTGTTCTGAAAATTACCTGGTCGAATTATGGCAGCATTTTTTGAGTCATCCTAAATCATTGGGTTGTTCCATAAATTTTGAACATCCTATCGGTAGCGATGGCAGATCAGATTTTGAAATTGAAAGTATAATTCAGTACGAATTACATCTTCGTTATTACCAAGCGGCTTTAGTGTATGCGGGTCATCCACAAGCTGAATTTACCGTAGGTTCTTCTATGGCGGTAACTCGAAATGCCTATGTTGCCCAAGGAGGAATGAATAGACGAAAAGCAGGAGAGGACTTTTGGTTTATGCTCAAGCTTATGATGGCTGGTGAAATTTCGGCTATTACAAATGCCACCGTTTATCCTTCGTCAAGAGAATCATTTAGAGTCCCGTTTGGTACCGGTAGAGCCATGACCGAAATGAGCGAAAAAGGGGATTGTACTTATTACACAGCTAACCTAGAAAGTTTTGAACGCTTAAAAGAATTTCTGGTCAATGTTCCCGGTTTATATCAATCAGAAGTTTCAGTGAATGACCCATTGACCTTGAAATTTTTAGAATCGGTGGATTGGATGGATAATATTGCAGAAATCCGGTCGTACACTACTGATTTAAATAGCTTTATCAAACGTTTTTATCGATGGATGAACTTGTTTTTAGTCATGAAGTTTTTTCATTTTCTTCGAGATGAAGGAGTAGAGGATTTACCCGTAAATGAGGAGGCTAAAAAGCTGATTTCTAAGTGGGGTGAAGTAGCTTCTACTTCTACCAATCCAAGGGAAACGCTCGAAATGTTTCGAACAAAAAAAAGAGTGCAACCGTCTGATTACACTCTTGATAATTAAATTTAAAACGGCTATTCTTTAGTTGCTACTTTTTTTGGACTTGCTTTTTTAGCTGCTGGCTTTTTTGCGGCAGCTTTTTTTGGAGCTGCTTTCTTTGGAGCTGCTTTTTTTGTTTCAGCTACCTTGGTCGGAGCCGCTTTCTTTACGGGAGAAGCTGGAGCTACGTAGGTGTTTTTTTTCTTTTGTCTGGTTACACCTGAAGAACCAATTATTCGTTTTCCTTTAGCACTTTTTTTATCACCTTTTCCCATGTCGATTTATATTTTAAATGTTGACCCAAAAGCCAAACTTGATTATTTTATTAGGAGGGTAAAGATAGCAAAGTTTTTGAATTGAGAATGAGGGATAAAGATTCTTAATTAACACGAGTTTGGGGGCTTTTTATTGGAAATGAAGAGACCTAATAATTTGTTTAAAAAAAATAATCAAATGAATGAATTTAATCAATTGAAAATTCCATTTTACTATAATTGTGCATTACATTTGTCCAAATATAATGTGAGTACATGAAATCAACTCGAAGATTAAGGTTTGAAAAGGTTGCTGCAAAGCGAACTCAGAAAATATTAGATTATTTAGACTCCCTTTCTAATTGCTCTAACCGAGTAAATTATGAATATGAAGAAGAGGACATAAAAAAAATGTTCAAGGCAATCCGAGAAAAAGTTTCAAATGCAGAAGCTGCTTATACCAAAGAAATATCCAAAAAAGATAAAAACCAATTTAAATTCTAAAACCCATGGACTTATTTACTAATCAAGACTTACTACCAAATGAAAAGTTGTTTCATGCATTATATCAAGCCAAAGATGAAGATGAAGTACAAGAAGTTATAGAAAATAATCAAGCAATTTTTGATGATAGTAATTGGAAGCCACTCGGGGAAAACAAAAGCAACTATGGAGTAGTAAAAAACCAACAGTCTAGCCCCATAGCAGCTTTAATTGAAAAAGCAACCAATTCAATTGATGCATTACTTACAAAAAAATGCTTAGAACAAGGTATTGACCCAAAAACAAGTGATGCTCCTCAAACTATGGAGGAAGCCATTGAACAGTTTTATCCACAGAATAATTGGGACTTAAATACGAACCGTAAAAGTCAATCTGAGGAGATTCAGATAATTGCAGATGGAAATGGTCCACGAAATCAAAAAAGACAATTCCCAACTTCGGTAATTATATACGATAATGGAGAAGGGCAACATCCTGAAGATTTTGAATCTTCATTTTTATCATTATTGAGAGGAAATAAAAATAACATCAAGTTTGTACAAGGTAAGTACAATATGGGAGGGAGTGGAGCAATCGTTTTCTGTGGTAAAAAAAGATATCAGCTAATTGCGTCCAAACGATTTGATAAAACGGGCAACTTTGGATTCACTCTTATTAGAGAGCATCCTAAAAGAGAGTCTGACCAAGCAAAAGAGACATGGTACGAGTATTTGTTAATAGAGGGAAACATTCCTTCATTTTCTATTGATAAATTAGAATTAGGGTTAGAAAACCGAAAATTTGAAACGGGTACAATTATTAAAATGTATTCGTATCAATTTCCAAAGGGGTACTCAGGTTTTGCTCAGGATTTGAATCAAAGTATCAATGAGTTTTTGTTTAGTCCTGCTCTTCCAATTTTAACAAAAGATACGGCTTTACGGTACCCAAATAATAAGGTGCTTTCTAATGATTTATTCGGATTAAAACGAAGACTTGAAAAAGAAGGTGATAGTTACATAGACGAGGCTTTTACTGAAAGTTTTGATGATGATTTATTTGGTAAAATGAAGGTTTCATGCTTTGTTTTTAAAGTAAAAGTGAAGGACTTCGACTTGAAGAAAACGCGTGAAGAAATTCAAAGGCGCTACTTCAAAAATGGAATGAATGTAATGTTTTCAATGAACGGACAGGTTCACGGGTATTATACTTCCGAATTCATTACACGTTCTCTGAAATTAAACTTACTAAAAAACCATTTATTGATTCATGTTGATTGTACAGATATGAAATATGAGTTCCGTAAGGAGCTTTTTATGGCTTCTAGAGATAGATTAAAGGATGGGGAAGAAACACAGCAGCTTAGACATTATTTATCAACTAAACTTAGCGCTAAAGATGGGCGTTTGCATGAGATTCAAAAATACCGAAAGCAAGCAGTTAATATTGATGCAGCTAGCAGTACAGATGAGATAATAAGAAGCTTCACTAAAAACTTACCCATAGATTCTGATTTATTGAAATTATTGGGCGATACGTTCAAATTAGAGCAAAAGAAAGAAAAGAAGAAAAAGGATAAAGACAAACTTACTCAAAAGCATAGCGAGGAAATTCCTTTTGAACCTCAACGTTTTCCTTCACAGTTTAAAGTAAACTCTAAAGCTAAAGGAGATACGGAAGTAGCAAAAATCCCTCTCAATGGAGAGAAGACAATAAAATTTAGTACAGATTGTGAGAATGAGTATTTTGATAGGTCAGATGAACCTGGTGAACTGAAAATTGGGGTTTTAAATGTGAAGCCAAATGAAACAAGTGGTGGGACTGAACCTGGAGAACCTAAAGACATTTCTGAAATTTTTAATGTAAACACTAGTAGCCCTAATAAGGGTACAATACGCATTAATCTAAATCCAAAAGGAGAGTTAAAAGTGGGTGATGCCGTGCAAATGAAAGTATCATTAACTGCCCCTGGAGGTGATTTTGATGAAATATTTTGGGTCAAGATAGGCAACCCTCAGAAACCAAAAGAAAAGGCTCCGAAACCAGAAGAGGATAATGAACCTTTAGGTTTACCAAAAATGATATTTGTTTATAAGGACAAAGAAGATAAAGGTGAAAATGCCGTTTCTTGGGAAGATGTAGAGGTAGCAACAAGTTTAGAAATTGACTTTAAAACCGTAATGGTACCCGAAGCGGAAGGGGAGAACCTAAACAGTATTTTCATTAATATGGATAGTTCTGTTTTGAAAACATTCAAAGCCAAAGATAGAAATCCAAACGAGGAGCAGATTACATTAGCTAACCGTAAATATTACACCACAGTATATTTTCATACCCTATTTTTATATACCATTACAAAAAATCGTGGGTATCAAATAAAACAGAAAAAAGAAAACCAAGAACGCTACGATGATGTAGACGTAGCACAATATCTAAAAGACCTCTTTGACCATTATTATTCTACTTTTATCCTCAATTTTGGAGGTATGGAAGAAATGATGCAAGGGTTGGGGGATTAATACCGGTTATATTAAACGGTTTTCTATTGGCTTTAATAAATGAATTATTTCATCGATTCTTTTATAACGCCTTTTTTTTGAATGATTGAGCATTGTTTTAAGGATTGGAAATATTCCCTCGCTTTTGATATTAAAGTCTTTTGATTTTACCGTACCGATGGGTGCATTATGTTGGAATATGTACCAAAAGATTTTACCTAGTTGAAATATATCTGATTGATGGTCAATAATACAATCATGGGAGTATTTAAAAGATTTACCCTCACATA
This sequence comes from uncultured Flavobacteriales bacterium, assembly GCA_963974475.1. Lineage (GTDB taxonomy): Bacteria > Bacteroidota > Bacteroidia > Flavobacteriales_G > Salibacteraceae > CAJXZP01. The sequence goes on along the minus strand of CAXBCR010000010.1, from coordinate 77,629 downwards.
GGTATTTATTCATTGATTCAGGTGTCAACCATCCCCTAGGGCCTATGAGTTCAGCATCTTTATCTATTTCACTTTCTTTATACCTTTCTGAAATTAGCCCCAAATCGCCTATTTTCCATTGGTCATCTATCATGAAAATATTATCCGGTTTAATATCTCTATGATAATAACCTAAAGATTCCATTTCACGTAAACCGTTTGAAAGGCTTATACAAAAACTAATTTTTTCCTCTAACGACAATGATTCATGTGTGGTTTCAATATATTGTTTTAAATCAGATTGAGCATATTCCATTGTATAAAATAAATGACTATCGGTTCCCTTTTTATAGTTATTAATGATGCAAGTCCCATTATGGTAAATAGTAACTACGTTTTGAAATTTATTTTTCTTACAATTCAAAAGAGCGTCAATTTCCTTTAGAAATCGTTTTTCTGCCTTCGAGTGTAATTTAGGATTGCCAGAGGACTTACTTTTTAGAATTTTTAAAATTAAATCTGGTTCGTCATATTCGATATCTTCTATATCAACATTTTGAGATTCAAATAGTTTTAAAATTATTGAGTTGCCACCTTTTGTTTTACCGGATGGCTCTAAATAGGTGAAATAATAATCTACACCTGCAATTGATATTAGATTTTGTAAGGGGGTAAGCGGGTCCATTAAAACAGGTTTGTACCAGTTATTTTGTACTTGTTTTAATACGCCATAATGAAAAAGTTTTTTTTCAGGAAAAGTGAAATTCATAACTAAGGGATTAAGATTTTAGTTGTATTAATGATTTCAAAACCTTCAAAATTTAAGAACTCAATTGAATTTTCTCCATAGATTGATTCAAGATATTTTGTAACTTCAATTAAGTTCTCATTATTTTCTAGTTCTTGGTTTTTAAGAATTTCATTAAAAAAATTCAACCTTGATTCACGTGCTTTTTTTGAGTTTGATTGTGATACGCAATTAGTAGCATAATTTTGTAGAGGAGGACAATCTTCATTTGTTGGCCTAATAAATTGTCTGCCTTTATCATCTTTTCCGTCTAAAATTAACAGGATTTGATATTGATATTTTAATAATGATAAATCCATGTTAATATTTTCTTTCACGAAATTAAAAAGAGTAAAAAAATCATTTTTTTGTTTGTATCTAGTGTTTTTTATTGGTTTAATTTTATTGAATTCATGAATTACCGTTATAATCTCATTAAACGTAGTTTCAAGAAGAATAATATCTCTTTCGACAATATCCTCTTTGTATATTTGTTCGATATGATTTTTTTTGTCTTTTATTCCAACAAGTAAATAACCTAATAGTTCCTCAACAAATGCTCTGTCATTCATCCTCTTTGAACTAGCCTCAGTAAATAAATTTAATTCAATGAATTTTTGATTTGTTAAAATTTCATTGGAAAGTTTTAAAAAATTTGTATCATGAAATTCTGACTTATAAACCTCTGGTTTGTTCAAATGCTTTCCCTTTTTATTTATTAAAACATAGAAATTCTTTAAATCATCATTGGCTGTCAAGTCCGTTATTATGATTATTGGAAGTCTATAATCTAATATATTAATATCCTTAATTGTTAAGGCCCCTGTTGATTTTGAAGAGGTTAATATTCCTTTCACAAAGCGGTGGATGGTTTTTGACCTTTGCTGCCCGTCAATCATTTCATATTTACCATTTGGCATGAGGTATAAAAAGAAACTAGGTAATGGTAAATTTAAGATTATTGTATCGATAAGTTCTTTTTGGTCATTAGGCGACCAAATAAAATTACGTTGATAGGATGGATTTAAATCAATAGATTTATTCTCGATTAGGTTTACTAACCAATCTACTGTTTTTTCTTCAATAGAGTATTTCATACATTGTATTTTGACAGTGTGGGATTTTACACAAAACAAGCAACACAATTATCTGCTTCGGTATCATCCAATATATCTAATAAATAGGGCGAACCTTCTGATTTTTTGCGGCCTGTACGTTTTAAGTGTTCTAATTTAATTTGTTTAATTCTTTCGGGGTGTATTAGTTCTTCTAATGATTCATGTTGATTCCATGTAAAAGCCTCGTCAATATTTTCATAATGCATGGCTTGTTTAAACTTATCTGGGTGTTGTTCAAACAACCAAACCCATTCAATTTTTTGTTGAAAAAAGCAAAAGAAACATCCTGAACGGCTACGGGCATATTCGCCTTTTTGGCCATCTACTTCGTATGGTATCTTTTCGTAGTACGCTGGTACACCCACACCGCTTTCTCGTAAAATTTTAAATATATCTTCACGTATTAAAACGTCTTCGTTGTTTAGTAACGGGTATGTTTCTTCGTGAGATAAGGGGTAATTGGTTCCTTGTAAAAATTGAAACGTAGCATGATTAAAATCAACAACTCCCATGTCTAAAAAGCCATTTAACTTGCTTTTTATTTGACGTTCTGTAGCTAAACGCATTTGTTGTTCGAAGTTAATTTCTTCGTTTAGAATTGCAGCTATTTTATCTAGTTTCTTGCCTTTGTATATATCCGAGTAAAAGTCTAAAACTGCACCGTTATTATTTGGGTGGAAAAGCTTGCGCAATACATCTTGACTCCAAATGTTTTTACGAAATGGAAATACGGATTGAATATTTGTTTTCTTAGAAATATACCCTTCACGTTCTTCATCACCTCTAATTCCCACATAGGAAACTGTTGGGGTTTCTGTACCCACAAAGTCTTCAAATGGTTTTAACTTCATTAAACTCGTACACCAACGAGCAGTAGGAGAAGGGAGGTAACCTCTAAATGATTTATAGAAATAATCAAATGGATTTTCAGATGAAGCTTCGGCATCTTTAGCCACCAAATGCAATATTTTCTTACCTAAATAGGTTTCAATATTTTCTAGTAATTGGTACGTTTCATCTAATTCCTTTCCGGTATCAGTATAGTAATAAGTGAAGTTTATTTCAGGATATTTTTCAGATAAGTAAATCGCTAAAGCAGCGCTATCTTTTCCTCCAGAAATACCTAATACATGTTTAACTTTACTCATTGTTTAACTCGTCTTTTAAAAGTTTAGCTAAAATAGCTATTCGCATTTGTTTATCCGTACCTAAATCATTTTTAATAGAAATCATCTGATTTTCAGCTTTCTCCAATTTGCTTTTAGGAATGCGAACTAAATGAGGAATTAACCCTTCTTTTTTAGTTGTGAAATCTAGTTTAAATACTTCTTCGGTTGCAGTGTTAACATTTAGCTTTTCTATAACTGATAAATTGTCTAATTCTTTTACCAAATGTTTGAAGTTATCTTTTAATACGTTCTCATCAGTATCAGTAATAGAAGTAAGCGTTTTACCAATTAAAGTCTGAGCTACAGAAGCCAACCAACTATCTCTGTCATTAAGTGGAGAGTTCACCCGTTGAACAAATGTTTTTTGCTTTGCAATAAGTTGATGCTCTTTTAAAGAAGAAAAACGGTTAGAAAGTGCGTTCTTATACGTTTCGAATTCACATTTTTTTCCAATGACATCAGAAACAATAAATTGCTCAAATCGGTTTAATAACTGATTATATGAATCTTTAATTTCATCTAAGGTATTTTGAAACTTGTAGATATAATTATCAAAGTTTTCTTTTGATTGCAGTAGTTCGTTGGTATCAAACCCTAATGCTTTTGGGAATTCATCAAAAAACACTTTTTCAGGGTCTTGGGCAGTTTGAATTGATTCACGTAATTGGAACGCTTCTTTAGAAATTCTTTTTGTGGTTTGGGAGTAGGGTGTCAAATTCCTAATCATCAACAAAACAGGTCGAATACTTTCAATAAAGGTATTAATGTTTGCTTTATCGCTATTCTCTAATTGTAATAATTCTCTATACTTATTAAAGAAAGAAAGCTTTAAATCATTCAACTCAAATGATTTAACCTCATATATGTGAGGGTTTCGTATGAGTAAATGTAATTCTTGTTCGTTTATATATGGCTTGAAAGTTCCATTAGAATAAAGGGCGTAATCCCCTTTACGGATAAAGAGAAAAATTGGAACCCAAAAATCTATAACCCCTTGTTTAACTTTATATGGAGCATTAGATAGCGTGTCAATTAATTCAGAAATGTTTTTTCGTTCGTCTTTAGCTGTGGACAAAAACTGTTCGCAGATTTCCCATAGAACATATATTTCTGAATCCTTTTTTGGACTTGTTAAAGTATAACCATTGGCCGTTTCTATATGAATTCCTTGTCGTTGTAATAAGGTATAATAAATGGTTTTTTCAGGTGGAAATTTGTCATTACTAAAGCCTAAATCCTTTAAATCAAAATTATGCTCTAAGGCTCTGAAAAAACTTCTTCGGGCGGTAGCTATTGCACCAGAAACTTTATGTTTATTAAATAGTTCATTTTTGATAACAGGTGTTTGGGAATAAACATCTTCACAAATTCTAGAAAGTTGTTGGTTAAGTTCTCGTTTATTTCCAATGCGAATTGACTTTCCTTTATAAACCCAGGCGACATCACTTTCCTTAAACAATCCGTCTAACACGTAATGATTTAACAAAATTGTATTTTGGAGTCTAATTTCTTCTAAGGATTTTAAGGCAACTCGGTCGCCACTATCTTTAATATTGGCAAGAACCTGATTGGTTTTTTCAATATCATAAATAGCCGATTTTATTTTATCCGTATTTTTAAAAAACACATGTAATATTGCATTCGAGGACTCTGAAGTAAGACTATGAATATTTTTAACCTTTAATTTAGTATTAAAAATTAGATTGATAAAACCATCTATCTCACCGGTAGGAGTTTTATGAATGGGTTTATCACTAATTTCATATTCAAAAAGCCTTGGTGTTCCCGTTTTGTATGAAGCAGCTTTAGCCGTAACTATTGGGAAATTAAAATAGGAGGTTAACTTAGGTACTAAGTCCAACTCATCAGATAATTGATTTTCTGCTTGAATTAATGCTCCTTCAATATCTAAATCGGTTCCTTTAAATAACTTATAGGAGAAATCGAAATTTGAATATCGAATAAGTTGCCTTTTTACTAATATATCAATTGTAGTTTTTATGGAATCTTTTGAGTAGCTGTTTAATAAGTAACCAATTAAAAATTCATCTCCAATTTTTGCTGCTTTTGTAGCCGTAATATGAAGTAACCCAATTGTTTTAATAATCTCCTCCGCTAAGGTGACATCCTTAGTGTCAATGGTTTCAATTCTTTGTAACGTATCCTTGATACTATTCCAATTTGAATAATCAACATTTGCTTTTGAATTCAAAAGATGATAATAATTGGTTAGTAAGTAGTCATAAACAGAGGCGATAGAAAATGAAGAATTCTTACGGTTAGTATCATTAATACCTAACTCATCTGAAGCTTGCAGAAATGAGAATAAAGACCTTTCATTTTGCCCATACTTCTGTAGCCCAAGGGTGAGGGTATACGCTGAAAAAACATCAAGCGGGTAGAGGCTATTGTCTAGTTTTTCAAAATAGCTATTTGTAACATTATAGATTCTGGTTTTTTCTTGTATTACAATAAGTGACTCGGAATATTTAGTCGACTTAGTTTCTCCAAATTGTTCCACAAAATGGCTAGCTGCTAGTGATAATAGTTGTTCAACAGGTTCATTAAAAGTGATTTCCTGAATACGACCTTTTACTTTTCGCCATTCATTTTTTTGTGAATTGGAAAGTATCGCTGCATAAGCATCAATTCCTTGATGCAAACTTGTAATCAACATGATATTTCTAGCAGGGTCATTAATAAACTCTGCCAACTGTTGAATAAAATACATTTCCTTTTCAGGGTTGTTATTCGCAGCGAATTCTAGGAATTTCCCAAACTCATCAATAACCAAAACCAATAAACCATCATTTCCAATGGACTGATAAGATTCAAAAATTGCATTAAACAGTTTCTGATTATTTGAGTAATCCTTCTTTACATCAAAATACTCATTGAAATATTCTATAATGGATTGGTAACTACCAACACAATTAATTACTTTAACATTCTTAATTCCAGAAGGAAGGTTAAAATCAAATAGCTCATTCTTTCTAGTCAAAGATTGCTCAAAAGCCCACAAAAATGAAGATTTCCCAGTTCCATAAGAACCTATAATACTGAACGAATGAAACCCTTTACTATAATCATTTAATAGCTTTAATGCAGAGTTTTGAGCATTTTCAGTAACAATATAGTTTAGAGATTTATTAGAATCTCTAATGATATTGACAGATGGCGTGAACTTACTTTGCATAATAACTGTTTAGTATTTCAAGTCCGTTTGGAGTTTTGTTTTTGAACTGTAATTCTTTTACTCCGGCATCGTTTTTATAGACTACATCCTTAGTGTTTTCACTTATTTCCATTAATTTACTTTCTAACCCATCTTGACTAAAAGCAAATAATTTGCCAACACCATTTTCATCAGTAAAGAGAGAACTAAAACTAATAGAGTTACTGTAATTATCGTTTTCAACAATACAATATAAAATTACTTGCCAAGGAATTTTGTCTTGCTTAGAGTTAGAGATGTGATATAAGTGATTATTGTTATTATCAGTACCTAATTCAGTGAGCAAGTTCAACTCTGTGAATAAGCCTGAAAAACTTTCTTCTTTATCCTTTGAAGGTTTACCAAAATAAGTTCGTGTAAACACTGTAAAATCTTTACCCACAATGTTTTCAGATTGTTTGGATTCAATTTCATGAACCTGAGACATAAAATGATTCTTAGTAAACTCAGGGCGCACTTTCCTTAATTCTGAAAATATAAGATGATAAATGGATGAATAATTCTTTGCACATAAATTGAAATGGAGTAACCAAAGGGTTGCTTCATCCTCAATAAATGGGTCCCAACCATCATCAGTAAATAATTTATTTGCTAATTCAGTTAATTGGTCGTTGTTATCAACAATATCAAAACTCTTAAGCCAAAAACGAATGGAAGCAACCATGTTTTTCCCAACACCCAATTCAATACCTGCATAGTCATTAAAGACTTGATTTGTTTTAACGAAATCAAAACCTTTTTTCAACCAAAAGGGTCTACAATGAAAGGACTCATGTCCTGAAAATTTCAAACTATTTACCTGCATATTAATTAGTTGTCGATTACTAGAAAGAAGAAATAATTATTCATAACTCCAAACTCTAATATTCGAATTAAGTAACAATAAATGAAAATTAAGTTGTCACCTTTGTACGGTTTATCGAATACAAATATAGTACATTCATGTATCTATTTTACTTTTGAATTACGGGCAGTTTAAACAATTTTTGTGTTTGTAATAATTCAAAATTATTCACTATTTAAAAATATCTAATTGTCCATGAAAAGAGAGTTTTTAAATCAAAAATAAATGCAACCCTACCGTATGTCTCTCAAATTGCAAACCGTATCAATTTTAGAGGCTGTTTCCATTTATATTAAAGTAAAGCCCTACTATCGCATGCATAAAATGAAAAAGTACTAGTTTTATCGAGAATTGGAATAATCCAACATTTAATAAACGAATTATTATGAAACCAAGAGAACTATTTATTGTTTTTTCAGCAGTAATTATATCCCTCATTATTGCGGTGTATCAAATTTGGACACCGGTTATATGGAGTTTAATTATTGTTATTCCCATTGCACTTATTGGAGTAGTAGATATTTTTCAAACCAAACATACTATTCGAAGAAATTTTCCTGTGTTAGGAAACTTTCGATTTATGTTAGAAAAAATTCGCCCAGAAATCATGCAGTATTTCGTAGAAACGGATACTGAAGGTAGACCCATAAACAGATTGTTTAGAACCTTGATTTATGAGCGTTCAAAAAAAGAAAATGACACAACGCCATTTGGAACTCAAATGGATGTGTACCGAAGCGGATATGAATGGATGGATCATTCTATTTATGCAAAAAATCATGCAGATTTAGACCATGAACCTCGCGTAACTGTTGGAGGACCAGATTGCACAAAACCGTATTCCGCAAGTATTTTAAATATTTCGGCAATGAGTTTTGGGGCTTTAAGTAAGAATGCTGTTTTAGCCATGAATACAGGCGCTAAATTAGGTGGATTTGCTCATAATACAGGAGAGGGTGGAATTAGTCCATATCACAAACAGCCCGGAGGAGATTTAATTTGGCAAGTAGGTACTGGATATTTTGGTTGCCGTACCAAAGACGGAAACTTTTGTCCGGATACATTCCAAAAAAATGCGACTGCCGATAACGTGAAAATGATTGAGATAAAGGTCTCTCAGGGGGCAAAACCCGGTCATGGAGGTATTTTACCGGGAAGTAAAAACACAGAAGAAATAGCCCTTATTAGGGACGTTGAACCGCACACCGATGTGCATTCACCTCCGGGACATACGGCATTTACTAACCCTATCGAGATGATGCGTTTTATCAAACAATTGAGAGATTTATCTGGCGGTAAACCCGTAGGCTTTAAATTGTGTATTGGTAAAAAGGGAGAGTTCGAAGATATTTGTAAAGCCATGATATCTACAGGAATAAAACCAGATTTTATTACCATTGATGGAGGTGAAGGTGGAACCGGAGCTGCTCCAATTGAGTTTTCCAATTCCTTAGGAATGCCACTTAAAGACGGGCTTTCGTTTGCGGTGAATACCTTACGCGGCTTTGATTTAAAGAAAGACATAAAAGTAATTGCATCGGGTAAAATATTTAGTGGATTTCATATTGCACGAGTTATCGCACTTGGTGCAGATATGGTAAATAGTGCGCGTGCTATGATGATGGCTGTGGGTTGTATTCAGGCCTTGCAATGCAATACGAATACCTGTCCGGTAGGTGTGGCTACCCAAAACAAAAGTTTAATGAAAGGCTTGGATGTGGCGAATAAATCGGTACGTGTTGCAAATTTCCATGAAGAAACGATTAAAAGTTTTATTGAGTTGATGGCTGCTACAGGCATAAGCAATCCTAGTGAATTCAAACGAACACATATCAATCGAAGGGTGAGTATGACCAGCGTATTAAAATACAGTGAGATTTTCCCGGAAGTAGAGGAAGGAGCGTATTTGAAGGAGGGGGCTGCAATGTTGAATTAGCCGCAATTTTTGAATTGGTAATAACCGTTCAAATTGGCTGATGGAATTTTTTTGTTATTCAGATGCGGTATTTTGTTGTGTGGTATTCTCAATAAGCGTTTTCGCATTATTGGGTGAAACAATGGGTTTTCCAGTTTGTTTTTCAATCTCCACGCGTGCTTTTTTTGCGGCTGTACCGCCTTTTCGGGCCACGATTTTGTTTTCTTCAAAACCTTTAGGTTCATTTTGCTTTGAGATTTCTGTTGTAGAAGCTTCGGCTAACATGTTTAACACGAGTTCTAAATTACTCATATTGTCGCGTAAATTCTCTTTTTTTAGCGATTTGAATTGCTTGTATTCCTTCACACCTTTACCCGACCAAGCTTTAGTAAGTTCATTAGTTAAGATAGCGTATTCCAACCCTTCTTTCATTCCACGATCATTCCATTCGTCCGTTAGTTCCTTTCTAACTTCAATGCTTTTTAATCGTTGATTTATCCATTCTTTAGAGTAACCTTTTGATAAATAAGTTTTCATAGCACGGTCAAATGCAATTTCTGGATCTTCGGTTTCTTCAATTCTTTCATAACCCACTTTAGCCAACCAAATTTTAAATGGTTCCGCTTTTGGGGAAGGTATGGATTGAATTAGTCTTAAAAGTTGTTCCGTATCAGCAACATCGGTTTGACGCATTTTACCATCTGCAGCTTGCATTTTCAAACGGTTACAATTTGTAACCGTTTCATTTTCCTCTTTTACAAGTCTGTGTTTAAGTACTTTCCAGTAATTTCTTGCTCCTTGCAGGGTGTTTTGTTCAGTTAAAATAGCCACCACATCTACAATTGAGAAATACCATTTTTCTTGGTCAGCATCCCAATGGGTTCTTACGTTTTTTTGTTGAAATAATTGAATAGAATTTTCTTTAGTCATTTGGTTTAGTTTGAAGGTGTAAAGATAAATTAAGGTAAGGTTGTAAATGACTATTTAGTGTTGATTTTTAGAAAGTTGCTAATATATTTTACAACCAATGTTAAACCAAAATCTTCCCATCTTGCATCACTAATTTTCGGTCGGCCATATCGGCTAACTCGTTATTGTGGGTAACAATGACAAAGGTTTGATTAAACTGATCTCGCAAATCAAAAAATAATTGATGCAACTCTTTAGCCGATTTAGAATCTAAATTACCCGAAGGTTCATCCGCAAAAATTATTGCTGGTTTATTGGCTAATGAGCGGGCTACTGCCACACGAGATTGTTCCCCACCCGAAAGTTCAGATGGTTTGTGGTCTAAACGGTCTCCTAACCCCATAAATGTTAAATATTCGGTGGCTACCTTAGAGGCTTCCGAACGAGAATATCCGGCAATGTATAATGGAAGGGATGCGTTTTCTAAAGCGGTAAACTCAGGTAGTAAATGATGAAACTGAAAAACGAATCCAATATTTTTGTTACGAAACTTGGCTAAAGCCTTCGCGTTTAATTGGCTAACCTCTTTGTCTAATATTTTTAAACTTCCACTATTGGAATGATCCAAGGTGCCAAGAATTTGAAGTAAAGTTGTTTTTCCGGCTCCGGAAGCTCCTACAATAGAAACAATCTCTCCTTGTTTGATGGATAAATCAACTCCCTTTAGAATTTCTAAATCATCGTATTTTTTATGAATATTACTTGCTTCAATTACCGTCATGGTCGTTTTTTATTACAAAGCGAATGTACTAAAAGACCTTTTAGGTTTTCAAAAACACCCAATGTCTTTTTTTTAATTCAAGGTTTACAGTTTTTTATTATGTGCGAAAGGAATAATTAGAAAACCCAAGTTTTTCTCTTTATAAATATGTATTAAATGGTAGTCCTTACCTGAAAGTGATTTTTTTTAAAGACTACATCTCAAATATGGAGCTTTAAAAAATTCAGTCAAAGCTACGCATACAAGGCAAAACCCTCAATATTAAATAGGCAAGACACATTTAAAAAATCACTAAGAAAGCGTTGTGGATACTAAAACTAAAATCATGTTTTTTTGAGGGGCGTTTTCATGAATAATATCTTACATTTGGGGCTTCAAAAATTGAACTAATTTTTTAAAGATATATCAATGAATCTGCATGAATATCAGGGTAAATCCCTACTAAAAAGTTTCGGGGTTAGAATACAAGAAGGAATTGTAGCTAACACTCCAGAAGAGGCTGTTGAGGCTGCTAAAGAGTTAAATAAAATCACTGGTACCGACTGGTGGGTGATTAAAGCACAAATTCACGCGGGTGGTCGTGGTAAAGGAGGCGGTGTAAAACTTGCTAAATCTTTAGACGATGTAAAAGAAATTTCAAACCAAATTATTGGAATGAATTTGATTACTCCACAAACTTCTAAAGAAGGTAAATTGGTGAGTAAAGTTTTAGTGGGTCAAGATGTATACTATCCGGGTGATTCTGAACCAGAAGAATATTACATGAGTGTAATGATGGACCGTCAAGCGGGTAGAAATATCATTATGTATTCTCCAGATGGAGGTATGGATATTGAAGCTGTAGCTGAAAAAACTCCAGAACGTATTTTCAAAGAAGAAGTAGACCCAAAAGTAGGTTTACAAGGTTTTCAAGCACGAAAAATTGCTTTTAACTTAGGTCTTTCAGGCAAATCAATGAAAGAAATGGTGAAATTTGTGATGTCTTTATACAAAGCGTATGAAGGTATTGATGCTTCATTATTTGAAATCAATCCGGTATTAAAAACGAGTGATGATTTGATTTTGGCTGTTGATTCCAAAGTAACAATCGACAACAGTGCATTATATCGTCATAAAGATATCGCTGAAATGCGTGATGAAACAGAAGAAAACCCAGATGAATTAGAGGCTTCAAAAGTTGATTTGAATTTTGTGAAATTGGACGGAAACGTGGGTTGTATGGTAAATGGTGCTGGTTTAGCAATGGCCACCATGGACATTATCAAACTTTCGGGTGGTAATCCAGCTAACTTCTTAGATGTAGGTGGAACAGCTGATGCTGCACGTGTAGAGCAAGCATTCCGTTTAATTTTGAAAGACCCTAATATCAAAGCTATTTTGGTAAATATTTTTGGTGGTATTGTTCGTTGTGACCGTGTGGCTCAAGGAGTAATTGATGCATACCAATCTATTGGAAACATTGAAGTACCGGTAATTGTACGTTTACAAGGTACCAATGCAATTGAGGCTAAAGAATTGATTGATAACTCAGGGTTGAAAGTAACATCTGCAATTACTTTGCAAGATGCGGCCAACAGAGTGAAAGAAGCGGTTTAATTAGCGTTTAATATATTTGAAACCTCTCACTTTCATTAGTGAGGGGTTTTTTTATGTTTATTAATGAAATCAATTGGCTTTTAAAAGCCATAAATATACAGGGAATGAGCAATTATAAATCTTTTGAAACGGAACGTTTGGTAATTCGTCCGATGGTGGTTACCGATGCAACTTTCTTTTTGAAATTGGTGAATTCCCCCAAATGGATTCAATATATTGGCGACAGAAATGTACATTCTCTAAAGGATGCGCAAGATTATATACAAATCAAAATGATTCCGCAATTAGAGCGATTGGGATTTGGAAATAACTGTGTGGTTCGTAAACAAGATGGCGTAATAATAGGAAGCTGCGGACTTTATGATAGAGATGGGCTAGAGGGAATAGATATTGGCTATGCATTTTTGCCCGAATTTGAAGGAGCGGGTTACGCTTTCGAGAGTGTAAGTAAACTAAAAGAAATGGCTTTTGATGAATTTAGTATTTCGGTTTTAAATGCGATTACCTTACCCGAAAATGAAGCGTCAAAAAAACTATTAATTAAGTTGGGTTTTGAATTTCAAAAAATGGTACAGATTCCAAATGACCCGGAAAAACTCATGTTGTTTTCGGCAACAAGAAATTAATAATATCTATGTCTCATAATTATTATTTTACGGATTGCAATTTTAAAAAATTCCGCTCGTTATCTGGCCATATATTATTCATTAACTTAAAAATATAACTTATGAAATCCATTTTTTTGACGGCTTTGGTCGTGGCCTCTTTAGGCGCTAGTGCGCAATCTGAATACAATTATTTCTGGGATTGGGACTTTAATAAAACGATTTATCAACCTATTCAATATACTCCGGATAAGGGTATGGAAACCATTATCTTTACGAAAACGGATAAAAACGGGAAGATAAAAAAGTATAAAAAAACGTATGATAAAGAAGGGAATTTAACGAGCTATTTGCAATTATCAAAAGAAGATAAATGGATTCCACAGGTGGAATATGAATATGATGAAGATAACCTAATAACCAAATCTAGATCATACAAAAAAGGGAAACTAAAGAACACCGTAGAGAAAACACGATTAGAAAAAAGGAAACCGTTAACCGTGAAAAAGACCAATGCTAAAGGGGAAGTGTTAATTTTAGATACCTGGAAATACAACGCAAATAAATGCGTTGAAAAATCGGTTAGATACAAAAAAAACGAAAAATTATACCGTACTTGGGAATATGAATATCGTGGAGATTGTGAAAAATCAAAATCGATATTGAAAAATAAATCGGGTAAAATAGTGAAAACGTGGTCATACGATTGCAAAGAAGAAGGAGTGCAATTAGAAAAAAAGAAAAATGAAACTCAAGTTTGTAAATGGGATGAAACCACTAAAGACTATCTAATAAAGGTATATCAATCATTTGATGAAAAAGGAAAAGTGTATAAAACGGTTACTAAATATACCGTAATGGACACCTTGATTTTGGAAACAGCCACCTATGATAATGAGGGAGAATTAAAAAATAAATCCACCTACGATAAAGATTTTAAAAAGCCCTTAACTAGAGGCTATTATGTACACGGTAAAGAAAGAAGCATGTACGTATATTCTTATGAAAATGGAAATTTAGTCAACCAGACATATAGCAGAAATGGAAAGTTGAGAAATACCGCCACTTTTACTTATAAAGATAACCGATTGGTCGAAAGAAAATCATTCAATAAGAAGAATGAGGAGACTTGGACCATTGTTCTTTCGTATTCCTAAATCTTTTTAATGGAGTGCAAATGACCCCAGTTATGTATTTAACTGGGGTTTTTTGTTTGAAATTCTTGGTCGGAGTGAGCGGTTACTTCGTGATCTCTGATTTGGGGTGATTAGACACATGCAAAAAGAAAGTTTTGCTGCGCAATCCTTAATTTTTTTGCGGAGAGTGAGAGATTACTTCGTGATCTCTGATTTGGGGTGATTAGACACATGCAAAAAGAAAGTTTTGCTGCGCAAACCATGATTTTTTATGCCTCTCCATTTTTTCTTGAGCTTACGCTCAGATAAAAATGATAAGGCATAAAAAAAGGCCTTCTAACGAAGACCTTTCTTTTTTTTGCGGAGAGTGAGAGATTCGAACTCTCGATACCCTTACGAGTATAACACCTTAGCAGGGTGCCGCTTTCAGCCACTCAGCCAACTCTCCAACGGAGGGCAAATTTATAAATAGATTTGATGTAAGCAACTTAAATAATTACAATATTTAAGTTTTTTTTAAATTCTTTTTAAGCGAGTTAAAATGCGGCTTTCAAACCAATTCTAACGTGTTGTTATGCACTTGGGTACGCTACCCGCACATGGTAGATGTTCATGATTTTTTTCTGCAAAAGTTTCTTTAATGAAGTAATGTTTTGCAAAGTAATGGGTGCATAATCTAATTGTTTGGACTCTAAAATGGTTTTAAAGATTCCTTCAATGAGGTTATTGATGGATTCGGCTGTATATTCAGGTAAACTTCTTGCGGCAGCTTCTACACCATCACACAACATTAAAATAGCCGTTTCCTTTGAAAATGGAAGAGGGCCTGGATATTGAAAATCAGATAATTTTACGGTCGCATCTTTTTTCTTTGCGTTGAAGTAAAAATATCGCGTGGTGGTGGTACCATGATGCGTACGAATAAAATCGATGATTTTTTCAGGTAATTTATGCTTTTTGGCTAACTCAACTCCGTTAATCACGTGATTAATAATAATCTTGGCACTTTCTGCTTCGGGTAAATCATTATGGGGATTATGTCCGCCAGCTTGATTTTCTATAAAAAAACTTGGGTTTTGCATTTTCCCAATATCGTGATACAAAGCTCCTGTTCGAATAAGTAAAGCATCACCTCCTATTTCTAAAGCGCATTCTTCGGCCAAATTGGCTACCTGCATGGAGTGCTGAAAAGTACCGGGTGCTATTTGTGCAAGTTCTCTAAGTAATGAATTATTGGTATCGGCTAATTCTAACAGGGCCATTTCTGAAATTAATCCAAATAATCGTTCTATAATATATACCATAGGAATGGCAAATATGGTAAGTATAGCACTTGCGGCAAACCATCCAAAATTATCGAAATCAAGGTTAGACAGGTGTCCCTCTTTAATAATGCTTGCCGCAAAATAGAGGAGGGAAGCCGAAATAAATACCACGAATACTACACCTAATAGTTGCGACCGTTTCCGTAGGTTTTTCAATAATAGAATTGCCATTAAACCCGCTGGAGCTTCAATCCAAAGGAATTCAACCCCGTTTGGTGCGTACAAGCTAGCCATAATAATCATGACTAAATAAATTATAACGGCTAATGAGCTGGTGAAAAAGGACTGTAAAATTATGGCGAAAAGAGCAAAAGGTAAGATGTATATATCAATTTCAGGAATTAATCGTGGCGTATTTGACATTACATAACTCAAGAAAAACAAAATTAAAATTAACGTAAATGAATTGGTTTCAGAATACGTATATGGGCTAAATGTTTTTAGAATAATGATTAGCAACATGGTTGCCATGGCAATAAAAATAGAAGTTCCTCCCAAAACATACCATTGCGACAATTCCGAACCAGATTGGTTTTCGTAAATATCTTGCAGGGAGGTTAGTTTTTGAAAAATTTCTTGGGTAACGACTTCTCCCTTAGCCACTATTTTTTCACCCTCATTTACTTTGCCATAGACATTGGTTAATGCACTCAATTTTTGATTTAAAATATCGGATGTTAATTGGGGATTGAACAAAATATTGGCACGAATATTCTCAAAAATAGAAATCTGTAAAACTTTACCTTTAGGTAGGTTTTGCGTCCATAACTCAATAGAATCTAGGGCTTGATTAAGCGAGTAAAATGATGAAAGCTCATGTTGCTTCTCACTATGATCTTGAATGGTTTTTATTAAATAATTCGGAGACTTGTTTATCAAACTATCCGAATTATCAATGATACCTCGCTGGTACAATTTAGATATAAACTGGATTCCCAGTTTTTCAAAACGGTCCTTCTCAGTTTTTGTGGAAATAGTATCGGTTGAAAATACGTGATTGGATTTTATTTTAAATGCACTAATAACACTGTCAATTACCGTTTCATCTTGGTTAAAGTATAAATAGCTTGCCTTTTTTATTTGTTCATTTTCAAGGGTTATTTGATCAGGAGTTTTATTAATAGCAAAAGCAAAAGGAGCATAAAGGGGTTGATGTACCCAAGGAAATCCCTGTTCATACTCATATTGAAATTTGGAAGTGGATGGAGAAATATATACCATGAGTCCCATGGTAATCACCACAATGACAATTCGATAAATTTTGGTGTAGTTGTGCTGTATTTTTGAATTTAATCCAAACATCTTTTAATTCTTGTTTCAACGAAAATAGGAATTACCCCTCAATGTAGTGTTACTTTTTAATATTGTTATTCACGTTTAACTGCTCATATTGTTTTGTTAGCAAAAACTCTAAATAAATGTAAGCGCAATTCCGCTAAATGCCGAAATTTGTCGGCTAATTTGGAGAAAATGAGTTTTATTTATCGGTCTAGAATTTCACAATTTAACCATCAATTAAAAAAATTCAAGAACGTATCTAGAAACGTGGGTTTTTCGCGCCTTTTGTTGTTCGTATTGATGATTGCTGGGGTGTATTTGTATTGGGGACAGTTAATTCCAGAATTAATTATAATCATTGGCGGTGGAGCCATGTTTTTGAGATTGGTAGTGTTTAACCATCAAGCCGATATTCAAGTTTCTTTTCTTGAAGCGATAATTCAAATAAACCGCAATGAAATAAAAGCAGGAGAAGGAAAATATGATAATGCAGAAGACGGAAGCGAGTATATTAACCATCAGCATGAATATTCGCATGATTTTGACCTTTTTGGCCCAAATTCTTTTTTTCAATTTGTAAATCGTACTGTTAGCATTTTTGGTAGGGATACGCTTGCCAAATGGTTTAACGAACCCATATTAGAAAAGGAAAACATTGAAAAAAAGCAAGAAGCCATCAAGGAGCTGGCTACTAAAGTAGATTGGCGTCAGGAGTTCTTAGCTACCGGTTTAATTCATCGATTAGATGGTAAGGATAGAAAAAGAATTCATATTTGGTATAATCGCAAGAATAAAATAGGAGATGGGATAGTGTATGAAATTATGCTCTATTTACTTCCAATATTGTCTTTCCTTTTATTAGGTCTAGCGGTGTTGGGTTTTGTACAATGGACGCATTTTGGCTTGTATCTTTTGGTTCCAATTGGATTCGTAGGGTCTTATTTGAAGCAAATCAACAAGCAGTATTACTTTTTATCCAACTTGGTTCAAAAAATTGAAGTTTTGGCCAAGCTTACCGAAAAAATTGAAAAGGAAGAATTCAATTCGAAATTACTTAAAACATGGAAAAATGAATTGGGAACCGAAGAAACTAGCGCTTCTGTGAAAATTCATGAATTACGTAGCATGTTAGATAAATTTGAGCAACGTTCAAATATGCTTATAGGTATCCTGTTGAATGCCTTTTTGCTATGGGATTTGAATCTAATGCGAAAAATGTATCGTTGGAAAGTGGCTAATGCCCTTGAAATGGACCAGTGGTTGACGGTGGTTGCAAACTTTGACGCAACTATTTCGTTGGCTAATAGCGCATTCAACGATTTTTCGTTGGTGTATCCTAGTATTTCCGACAAAGAATTTGAAGTGGCAGGAACGAACCTGTATCACCCCTTATTAAGTAAAGACGAACGTGTTGGAAATGACTATGAAATTCATGGAAAGGGTCACGTACAAATTATTACGGGAGCTAATATGGCTGGTAAATCTACGTTTTTACGGACCGTAGGAATAAACATGGTGCTAGGAATGATGGGAATGCCATTATCTGTAGAATCGTTTAAATTTAGTCCAATGAAAGTATTTTCAAGTATGCGTACTGAAGATTCTTTACACTCTCACTCCTCCTTTTTTCATGCTGAACTTAGTCGACTGGCTCGAATTTCGGACATTTTAAAAAGAGGGGAAAAGCGTTTCATTATATTAGACGAAATTTTAAAGGGAACAAACTCCATCGATAAGGCGAGGGGGTCGTACGCATTTGTCGAAAAAATTATTCATTACAATATGATGGGTATTATTGCAACCCATGATTTAAGTTTGTGTGAGTTGTCAGAAAAACATCCCAATATGATTACGAATAAGTCGTTTGAAGTAGAATTTATTGGAGATGATTTAAATTTTGATTACAAACTTAGAACGGGCGTATGCCAAAACATGAATGCTTCATTTTTACTGAAGAAAATGGGAATAGTAGATTCATACTAATCCATTAAATTACTAAACAATCAAATTTTGAAAGAACAAATAAATCAAATTAAGGCGTTGTTGAAAACGCCAATAAAAGCAGTAATTATTCCGCACATGAACCCAGATGGTGATGCCTTAGGGTCGTGTTTAGGGTGGTCGCAATACCTTCAATTAAAAGGGCATACCACCACTGTTGTTGCTCCAAATGCATACCCCAGTTTTTACAATTGGATGTCAGAGGCCAATCAAATTGTTTTACATTCCAATCATCCTGAAAAGGTAACAGAAGCCTTGAATAATGCGGATGTGGTATTCTTTTTAGATTACAATGATTTAAAAAGAATTGGTAAGATAAAAGAGGTGGTGGAAAATAAATCAGCCAAATTTGTAATGATTGACCATCACCGTCAACCTACAGATTTTGCGGATATAATGATTTCAAACCCGGAAAAATCATCTACTTCGGAAATGGTGTTTGATGTAATTTCCGCATTGGGCGATAAAGACCTTATCAACAAATCGATAGGAGAGTGTTTGTATACTGGGATTATTACTGATACGGGTTCATTTAGATTTGGTTCTACCACAAAAGATACGCATTTGGCTGCAGCCCATTTGCTCGCATCGGGAGTGGAGCCTGACCAAGTATATACGAAAGTTTACGATAATAATACGATTGATAAAATGCACTTAATGGGTTATGTTTTAGTGGATAAGCTTAAGCAAGTCGACCAAATTGCTGCTTCATACATTTCTATAAGTGAGGCAGAACAAAACCGTTTTAATTTTCAAAAAGGAGATTCAGAAGGATTTGTGAATTTCGGACTTTCAGTTAAAGGTATGAAAGCTGCTGGTTTTTTTAGAGAATCCGAAGGGTATGTAAAAGTTTCTCTACGTTCTAAAAATGATTTTGATGTGAATGTGATTGCACGAGAACATTTTAACGGAGGAGGACACAGAAACGCAGCGGGTGGTAGATTGGATATGAGTTTGGAAGAAGCGGTTACTCATTTTCAGAAAATAATGTTACTTCATAAAGATGAACTTCAATTTGACTAAATTATCGGCTGGGTTACTGTTGGTTATTGGCCTGTTCTCGTGCCAAGAACCACCGGTTAAAAAGCCACCTAAATTGGTGAGCAAAAAGGAATTGATTCAAAACAATCGGCAATCGGTTAGGGTAGAGTCAGACCAGATTGATATGTATGTAAAGCGAAGAGATTGGACGATGAACCAAACTGGTTCAGGTCTTCGATACATGATTTATGAATCTACTAATAAAGAGGGACAAATTCCTAAAGAAAACGATACTGCCTTTGTTTCCTACACGGTGAGTTTAATCAATGGAAAGGAAGTGTATAAATCTACTCCTGGAGAACCAGCATCCTTTATTATTGGGCATGATGTGGTAGAGAGCGGTTTGCAAGAAGGTATATTGTTTATGAAAACGGGAGATAAGGCCATCATGATTATTCCAGCTCACCTAGCGCATGGATATAGTGGTGATTTTAATAAAATTCCGCGTTCATCAACCGTTATTTTTGATATTGAATTACTAGAATTACGATGAAAACTTGGGCCCTTGTAATGCTATGTATCACTTCCTTTTACTCCTGTAAAAAGAAGTCGTCCTTCGATGGGTTTTCGCTAACAAAAACAGGGCTAGATTATAAAATACATACCATTGGTGAACCTAATGTAACCATTCATGACAGTGATGTTGTTGGGTTTCACTATTCGGTGTATAATGTACAAGATTCTCTTTTGTATCAATCTCAAAAAACGGTTTTATATAGAGCAATAGCAGACACTGGACTGAATGAATTACTTGGTTTGTTGGCGTTAGAAGATAGCGCATCGGCAATTATAGGTTGTAGAAAAACAGATGGATTTTATCCCTTTTCAACTCATGAGAGTGTGGTTATTAGAGTCAGGGTAACGTCTGTTGTGCCATACTATTCTTGGGCTTTTAACCAAAAATACCCGGAATTGGCAATGGATTTAGAAATTGACGAACAGGTAAAATTACAGCAATACCTTCTACGCTTTAAACTTGATAGTTTACTTTATACACGGGGTGTTTTTATTATTCAACAAGTGGCTGGAGTAGGAGATGTAGCTCAAAAAGGGGAAGAAGTAATGGTGCATTATGCGGTGCGTAATATGGCAAATAAAACCTTGGATTCTACTTGGGAAAGAGACGAACCTTTCAGTTATATTATCGGTGAAAAAGACCAGGTAATTGAAGGGTTTGATATTGGTGTTAGGAAAATGAGGGTAGGAGAAAAGGCGCTGATTATTGTGCCTAGCAAAAAGGGATTTGGTTCCAAAGGCTCTAGCACAGGTATCGTTAAAAGCTATCAATCGTTGATTTATGAAGTGGAGGTATTGGCCATTAATTCACGGAAAGACTAGGTAAGTAATTAATTTTCAGTACGTTTAACGAGTATTCTAGACCAGGTGTCGATGAGTTTAGAATAAATCATTAAAATAAATTGGGTGAATTGTAATTTTACAGTACTTTTATTTTTCACTAACTAAGCTACGATGAGCATTTTTAAATCCCCAAAATCGGACTCCTTTATTTATTCCCAATTTCAATATGGTAAAGTTGATATATTCCATTAGGTGATAATGTTTTGAAATTTTCTTTATTTCAATAACTGAAAATGGACTGGACGGATTAGAAATATAAACAATTGAAGATGGATCAAGTTATACTAATGGTAGAAGACGATGCGGTAAATGCAATGCTGATGCAGCGTTTTTTAGAGAAGACAAATTTATTTACCGAGGTGATACATGCTTTTAACGGGCAGGATGCCATTGACCATTGTCGAAATAATGCTTCAATTAAAATTGTTTTAATGGATATCGGTATTCCAATAAAAAACGGATATGAAGCCACAATGGAAATAAAAGAATTTAGACCCCAACTACCCATTATTGCCCAAACAGCTTATAATACAAGTGAAGATCGCGAACGGATTGCTGATGCTGGATGTGATGATTTTATTTCTAAACCCATTAATTACCCTGAACTCATAATAGTATTGAAAAAAAACCTAGAGTTAGTTTCCTAATAATGATATAATACCTTTTCACCAGCGCTAATTTCTATTGACAAAAGATTTTCTAAGGGAGGGATGGGACAAGAATAATTATGATTATAGGCACAATATGGATTATAAGCCATATTAAAATCTATCCAAATCGAATCATTCTCCGGCCATTTTACTTCCACGTACCTTCCACCTCCGTAAGTATCATCACCATTAGTTTCATCTAAAAATGGTACAAACAAATCTTCTTCGGGATGTTCAATATATCGGTAGGCAAATAATTGGAATGTGTCCCCATTAACAGTAAATCGTATTAACCCATCTTTTATCATCGGTATAACCCTTTCCGTAGTTGTAGGAAAATCAAAAACGGACGCGGTATCAATTTTCAGGTAGGATGCGTGGATATTCCATTTTTCATTCGCAACATAATAACTTAATCCCTCGAAGGATTCAATTTTTTCTTTCTCTAAAGGAGAATGAGGGTCGGTTTTCAATTCTTTATCATTCATCGCTCTTAATGAATTGATACTATCTACATAGAGAGAAGGGGTTGGGGTGACAACCAAATTTTGAGATGGATCGGAACTGCAACTTATACAGAAGACAAGCATCCCAATAAAGATAAATTTATACATGAAACTGGTTTTGTTAGTGCAAAAATAAATCAATTGCATGTGATTTAGTTCTTTGGTATAACCACAAATTTGGTTACGTTTGACGCAAATTGTCTAGGCCTAAGAAAGGCACGAAAAAGACCATTTTTATATTTTTTTTCACAAGTTATTATTGTCAATTACATTGAATATGAAAGATTTAATACTAAAAGATAGCCATATTGCCATGGGTGGTAAAATGGTAGAGTTTGCCGGTTTTAATATGCCAGTAACTTTTGCAGGACTTATAGAGGAACACAACACAGTTAGAAATGGTGTAGGTGTTTTTGATGTATCTCACATGGGTGAGTTTTTTATTACAGGACCGAATGCATTTGATTTGGTTCAAAAAATTACATCAAACAATGTAGCTGTTTTATTTGATGGGAAAATTTTATACTCTACCATGCCAAACGGTAAAGGTGGAATAGTAGATGATTTATTGGTGTATCGTATCGCTGAAGATAATTACCTTTTGGTTGTTAACGGAGCTAATGTGGATAAAGATTGGGCTTGGGTTAATGAACAAAACACCATGGGTGCTACGCTTTCAAACCAAAGTGATGATTACTGTTTATTTGCGGTTCAAGGTCCTAAAGCTGTTGATGCGTTAAAAGGATTGACTGACATGAACATGGCCGACATGGTGTATTACACTTTTGAAATCGGAACATTTGCCGGA
Organism: uncultured Flavobacteriales bacterium; assembly: GCA_963974475.1. Taxonomy (GTDB): domain Bacteria; phylum Bacteroidota; class Bacteroidia; order Flavobacteriales_G; family Salibacteraceae; genus CAJXZP01. The sequence continues at coordinate 54,587 of CAXBCR010000010.1, read as the reverse complement.
GTAGAAAATGTGATAGCTTCTGCAACAGGTTATACTGGATCTGGAGGTTTTGAAATCTATGTAAAAAACAAAGATGCTAAAACTGTTTTTGATGCCATTTTTAAAGCAGGTGAACCACAAGGTATTAAACCGATTGGTCTTGGAGCTAGAGATACCCTACGTTTAGAAAAAGGGTTTTGTCTATATGGAAATGATATTGATGATACTACTTCTCCACTAGAGGCTGGTTTAGGTTGGGTAACCAAATTTGTTGATGGAAATGATTTTGTGGATAGAGATTACCTTGCTAAACAAAAAGAAGCTGGATTAACACGTAGATTAGTTGGTTTTGAAATGGTTGAAAGAGGGATTCCAAGACATGGTTATCCTATTTTAGATATGGAAGGAAACGTAATCGGAGAAGTAACCTCAGGTACGCAATCACCATCATTGAATAAAGGATTGGGAATGGGATATGTAAATGTTCCGTTTAATAAAAAAGATACAGAAATTCAAATTCAAATACGTAAAAAATCACCAAAAGCGGTGGTTGTGGGTATTCCATTTTTGAAATAAAAAGTAATTTAAAAGCCGATGGACGTAAAAATTCACCGGCTTTTTTTTCGTTTCAGATAAAACATTAGTTTTATCGCTTCAATAAAAATATATGCCATTAATAGAAGTTAGTTACACCCCTGAAAATTTTGAAGTCTATGATGCTCAGAATAGCATCGTAGTTGTGAATGATATATTCCGAGCCACATCCGCCATGTGTGTGGCTTTTGAAAATGGTGCAAAATCTATGATTCCGGTTGATTCTATTGAAAAGGCACGAGAATACCAGAAAAAAGGATATTTAGCTGGCGCTGAGCGAGATGCAGTGAAAGTAGATGGTTTTGATTTCGGGAATTCACCCTATGATTTTATGGGTGACCACATTAAAGGCAAAACATTGGTGCTAACAACTACCAATGGAACAAGAGCTATTGAGTTAGCAAAAGGTGTTTCTGATACCATTGTTATCGGTTCATTTTTAAATTTATCAGCTATTTCTAAGTGGTTGGTTAAACAAAAAAAGAACGTATTAATTTTATCATCTGGTTGGAAGGGTAGAATAAACTTGGAGGATTCGCTTTTTGCCGGTGCATTAACCAAAGAATTAATAAAGGACGGGGTGTATTCCCTAGAGCATGATGTTGAAGATTCAGCATTAATAGCTATGTACTTATATGAAATGGCGCAAAAGGACCCCGAAAAACTTTTGAAGATTTCTTCTCATAGAAGACGGTTGTCTAAATTGAATTTAAAAGAAGATATTCGCTACTGTTTGTCTTTAAATAAAACCGAAAAAATTCCTATTTTAATTGGAAATGAATTGGTAGATTTAGATACTACTGAATTCAAATAATTCTTTTTTTTGTAGGATACAAAAGAAAATATAGCTCTGGTGTGCAAACATTAGAGCTTTTTTTTGTGCTATAAGTTTACGGGAGCGGCTTCCAATCTAACATGCATTTTTTTTAAATATGAATCTGCTAGATGATGCCTAGTTTATATCCTAAATAAACCAACGAAAATCCAACTAATATCAATAGTCCCAGGTAACTAACCATTCGGGTAAATTTAGAAGGTCGATACTCCTCCCGAATTTCTATGGATTCCATCACTTTTACATTTAGATATGCGAGGATAGGAGCCGTTAAAAAAGATAAACTAGTGGCAAAATCCACCATTTGTTTCATGTCTTGTGCAAAATTGAAAACCAATAAGTAAGAACCAATCCCCAAAATAGTTAACCAAATCAGAAAATGTTTTTTTGATTCTTTTGCAGGTACCTTTTCTGAAGAAAGAGTAGAGGAGAAAAATAAATAATGGGTGGTAGGTACCATCACCCTCGTGATTCCATCCATTACCGAAACTGTAGTACTTAGCATTGTAGTAAATGCGGCAACGGCAATGATTGGCGTTGCCCAACTTCCTAGTGAATTGGAATAGGCTTCAATAATTTGCCCGGCAAAAACGACCGCACTTGGAGATAATTCTACACCGGTGTTGTGCAGCATAAATGCACCTAAAGCCACAAAACAAAGAGCTAAAAAAGCGGTTCCCCAATAGCCAACCGAAAAATCGAATAAACTAGATTTTAAACTGGATTGCACCTTCATATCCTTATTTTTTGTTTCCGACCAAACCGAATACCAAACCGAAATATCAATCGGGGCAGGCATCCATCCAATAAAAGCAATTAGGAAGAAAATATGATTCCGATTAGCAAAGCTAAAATTGGGAGCAACAGTGGTATGTGCCACGTTAGCAAACATCGAAGCAATAGCAGCTGCAATAGTTGTTATCGCTAAAACTAGCATGACAACTTTCATGAACCTATCTAGCACTTTCATTTTACCGCTTATTAAAAGTCCGATACTTAATGCTAGAATAATTAATATCCAAAATCCGATGGAAAGGGAAGAGCCGGTTAAAAATTTGGCCAATCCAGCGGTTACCATGGTTACCGCACCCTGCAGAATAAACATGGTTCCAAGAGTTAGGATGAAAAATACCCAAATGGCCCAAGAGCCTAGTTTTTTGTATCCATGGAGTAAACTTTTACCCGTAGCTGCTACATATCTAGGTCCATATTGAAAAAAAGGATATTTAAAGAAATTGGCAAGTATCACCACGAAAAGCATACTAATGCCAAATGAGGCTCCTGCCCGAGTAGATTGAACTAAATGCGACACACCTATGGCTGCTCCGGCATACAATAGACCTGGCCCTAACTTACTTAAAATGGAAGATTTATTTTTCATCGGATTAGAGTTTTGGTAATAGGAGCGGGTATGCAGAAAAAAGAACTGTTGATTTGATATAAAATGAATTTAGTATAATCATTTTCGATAGTATCAAATCAACAGCTCGTTATATAAATTAGGCTTCTTCGGAATCTACTTTATTTCCTTTCACCACATTTAGTTTTACATTGTCATTTTTCTTATCGATGCCCACCTTTATGGTATCGCCTTCCTTTAGATTATTTTGAATAATCTCTTCGGCAATAGGATCTTCTAAGAATTTTTGCAATGCTCTTTTAAGAGGTCTTGCACCAAAATTTGAATCATATCCTTTGGTTGCAATAAACTCTTTGGCCGCCTTCGTTAATTCTATTTGGTATCCTAATTCGTTAATTCTTGAGAATAAGGATTTCAATTCAATATCAATAATTTTGAAAATGTCGTCTTGACCTAATGAATTGAATAACACCACATCGTCAATTCTATTTAAGAATTCGGGTGCAAATGTTTTTTTCAAAGCACGTTGTATCACCCCTTTTGATTCGGTGTTGGCATTATTGATTTTGGAGGCAGTAGAAAATCCTACACCTTGTCCAAAATCTTTCAATTCTCTTGACCCAATGTTGGACGTCATAATAATAATGGTATTCTTAAAATCTACCTTTCTTCCCAAACTATCTGTTACCTGGCCATCATCTAAGATTTGTAGCAAAATGTTGTATACATCTGGATGTGCTTTTTCAATTTCATCCAACAAAATAACAGAATAAGGTTTTCTTCTTACTTTTTCGGTAAGCTGACCGCCTTCTTCGTACCCCACGTATCCAGGAGGCGCTCCAACCAATCTAGAAACCGCAAATTTTTCCATATACTCACTCATATCCACACGGATAAGATTGTCGTTATTGTCAAATAAGTTCTTGGAAAGCACTTTGGCTAATTGCGTTTTTCCGACTCCTGTTGGGCCTAAAAAGATAAAAGAGCCAATTGGTTTATTCGGGTCTTTTAAACCCGCTCTATTTCGTTGAATCGCTTTCACCACTTTTTCAATAGCTTCATCTTGTCCAATCACACTTCCTTTTAGGTCGTCTTTCATGGATACTAATTTCTCGCCTTCCTTTTGTGCAATTCGTTGCGTAGGAATACCAGAAATCATGGCAATAACTTCTGCCACGCTATCTTCATTGACTAACTCTCTGTTTTGCTTTGTTCTTTCTTCCCAATTCTTTTGTTCGGCTTCCAATTGGTCTGATAGTTTTTTCTCCTCATCCCGTAATTGAGCCGCTTCCTCGTATTTCTGACGTTTAACAACCGTCAGTTTTTTCTCTTTAACGAGTTCAATTTTCTTTTCAATTTCTAAGATTTCTTCAGGAACCACAATATGAGTAATATGTACCCGAGAACCTGCTTCATCCAATGCATCAATAGCCTTATCCGGTAAGTGACGGTCGGAAATGTAACGATCCGTCAATTTTACACATGCTTCAATTGCTTCAGGGGAATAGGTTACATTATGATGTTCTTCGTATTTAGATTTTATGTTTTCCAGAATGGTAATTGTTTCTTCTACTGAAGTAGGTTCTACTAGTACCTTTTGAAAACGTCTTTCTAATGCGCCATCTTTTTCAATGTATTGACGGTATTCGTCTAATGTGGTAGCACCAATACATTGTATTTCACCACGCGCTAATGCTGGTTTAAACATGTTGGAGGCATCCAATGAACCAGAGGCACCACCCGCACCTACAATAGTGTGGATTTCATCAATAAATAGGATGACATCATCCGATTTTTCCAATTCATTCATTACGGCTTTCATCCGTTCTTCAAACTGACCACGATACTTTGTACCAGCCACTAACGAGGCTAAATCTAGCGTAACAACCCTTTTTCCAAATAGAATTCGCGAAACCTTTTTCTGAATAATTCGTAAAGCTAAACCCTCGGCAATGGCAGATTTACCTACACCCGGTTCACCTATTAGAATAGGATTATTCTTTTTTCTTCGACTTAAAATTTGAGATACTCGTTCAATTTCCTTTTCTCTTCCTATAATAGGGTCTAGTTTATTGTCTTCCGCCATTTTAGTCAAATCCCTTCCGAAATTGTCCAAAACTGGCGTTTTAGATTTCGAGTCTCCTTTGGTTTTTTTAGCTCCTCCAAAAGAGCTTCCAAAACCGGAAGATTTTTCCTCATCGTCTTCCGGTGTATTACCGGATATATCCGCCCTTGGGGTAGGAGAGATGTTGGTTTCCTCTGTACCCGAAAGAATTTTTTCTAATTCATTTTTCACGGTTTCGTAGTTTATGTTGAACTGCGCTAATATTCTACTGGCCACATTCGTTTCCTCTTTAAGAATAGAAAGTAAAAAATGTTCGGTTCCAATCATTCTACTTTTAAAAAGTTTAGCCTCCAAAAAAGTCAGTTTCAACGTTTTTTCAGCTTGTTTTACTAATGGGATGTTGGTTTGGGTAGTATTGGTAATAGATTTTCCAGATGGTTTTATGGCGTCTTCAATCAACTTTCGGAGCTCTTGAACATCCATGTTCAAATTCTCTAAAACCTTGATGGCAATTCCCTGACCTTCTCGAATAATACCCAGCATAAAGTGTTCGTTTCCAATGTAGTCATGACCTAGCCTTAAAGCTTCTTCACGACTATAGGTTAGAACATCTTTGGCTCTTGGTGATAAGTTGTTTTCCATATATTTTGTGCGTTGTAGTCTAAATTTATCGAATGGATGAATATACAAAAAATTGTACATTAAACCGCAAAACGAGATTGTTTCAAATATATTGGTTTGACTACCCTTTAAAGGGAATTGTGCAATCCGAATTATTCACAGATTTTTGTTGATAATTAGGGTAGTTTTCAACATTGTTTTTCGACCTTCAAATTGTATTTTCGAGAGTTCGTCAATCAAACGAAAAGAATTTAGCTAAGTATTTGAAAAATAACAATATATAATATGTCAGACGGAGAAAATATTATTAAAATAAATATCGAGGATGAAATGAAATCAGCTTACATTGATTATTCAATGTCAGTTATCGTTTCTAGAGCGTTGCCAGATGTGCGTGATGGTATGAAACCAGTGCATAGAAGGGTACTTTACGGAATGCTTGATTTAGGTGTTTATTCCAATAAAGCCTACAAAAAATCAGCAAGAATTGTTGGGGAAGTTTTAGGTAAGTACCACCCACACGGTGATTCTTCGGTTTATGACACTATGGTACGGATGGCTCAACCGTGGTCTCTTCGTTATCCATTGGTAGATGGACAAGGTAACTTTGGTTCGGTTGATGGTGATAGCCCTGCAGCAATGCGTTATACAGAGGCTCGTTTACGTAAACTTTCAGAAGAAATGTTGGCGGATATTGAAAAAGATACCGTTGATTTTAGCTTAAACTTTGATGATTCATTATTAGAACCTACAGTGCTTCCAGCGTTATTGCCCAACTTGCTTTTGAATGGAGCTAGTGGTATCGCGGTAGGGATGGCAACTAATATGCCTCCGCATAACTTAACGGAAATTATTAATGGTACATTAGCTTATATAGAAAATAACGACATTACCACCGAAGAGTTATTACAACACGTTAAAGCACCCGATTTTCCAACGGGTGGGACCATTTATGGATATGATGGCGTTCGTGCCGCATTTGAAACGGGAAGAGGTAGAATTGTGATTCGTGCGAAAGCGGAAATTGAAGAAACCGATTCTGGTCGCGAAAGAATTATCGTTACTGAAATTCCGTATATGGTGAATAAGGCAGATATGATTGCCAAAACTGCCGAGTTGGTTAACGATAAAAAGATTGAAGGTATTTCTGATATTAGAGATGAATCGGATAGAACAGGTATGCGTATTGTCTACGAATTAAAACGTGATGCGATTACCAATGTAGTGTTAAATAACTTATTTAAACATACTGCCTTACAAACTTCATTTTCAGTAAATAACGTTGCCTTAGTAAAGGGACGTCCTTATTTATTGAATTTAAAAGATATGATTGGTCATTACGTAGATCACCGGATGGAAGTGGTGACACGTAGAACCAAATTTGATTTAAAAAAGGCAGAAGATAGAGCTCATATTTTAGAGGGTTTAATCATTGCTTCGGATAACATTGATGAAGTAATTGCTATTATTAGAGGTTCTAATAATACGGAGGAAGCTCGAAATAAATTAATTGAACGATTTGAGCTTTCAGACATTCAAGCACGTGCCATTGTTGAAATGCGTTTGCGTCAATTAACCGGACTAGAGCAAGATAAATTGCGTTCTGAATACGATGAGTTAATGAAAACCATCGAAAAATTAAGAGCTATTTTAGCAAGTGAACAATTGCGATTTGAAATTATTATAGAAGAGTTGACCCGTATTAAAGATAAATACGGTGATGAACGAATGACGTCTATCGAATACAATTCTGCCGATTTCCGTATTGAAGACATGATTCCTAACGAGCAGGTTATTATTACCATTTCTCATTTAGGTTATATAAAAAGGACTCCATTAGCAGAGTTTAAAACTCAAGCAAGGGGAGGTAGAGGTTCAAGAGGTACAACCACTAGAGATAAAGATTTCTTAGAAGAAATGTTTGTAGCCAATACCCATAATTATTTATTGGTATTTACCCAAAAAGGTAAGTGTTTCTGGATGCGTGTATTTGAAGTACCAGAAGGTGGTAAAACATCTAAAGGACGAGCTATTCAAAACATGATTAACATTGAGAACGATGATAAAGTATTAGCTTATATCAATGTTGAAGACCTTAAGGACGAAGAGTACATTCAAAAAATGAATATTGTGATGTGTACCAAGAATGGGGTGGTTAAGAAAACAAGTTTAGAAGCTTATTCTCGACCTAGAACCAACGGTATCATTGCTATTAACGTTAGAGAAGGTGATGAGTTATTGGAAGCTAAATTAACTACGGGTAATTCTCAAATTATTATGGCATTGCATTCTGGAAGAGCAATACGTTTTGAAGAAAGCAAAGTTCGAACCATGGGCCGTGGCGCTTCTGGTGTAAGAGGCATTACCTTACAAGGAGAAAACGACCGAGTGGTTGGAATGATTTGCGTAGATGACGTGGAATCAAGCGTAATGGTGGTTTCTGAAAAAGGATACGGAAAACGTACTGCTGTAGATGATTACAGAATCACAAACCGTGGTGGTAAAGGAGTGAAAACTCTTCAGGTAACCGATAAAACAGGTAATCTAATTGCGATCAAAAATGTAAGTGATGAAGATGATTTAATGATTATCAATAAAAAAGGTATTACCATTCGAATGGCACTAAAATCTGTACGAGTTATGGGTAGAGCAACGCAAGGAGTTCGCTTAATTAACTTAGGTAGTGGAGATAGCATCGCTGCGGTGGCTAAAGTTCCTCATGATGAAGAAGAGGATGTACTTGAGGCAACTGATATAGAAGGTACCGATATTATAGAAGAAGGAAATGAATCAACCGATGCAGAATCTACAGATGGCACGGATAATGATAATGAGGCGTAAAATAATAATAATTAAATTTGCGTCCATTTTTTTAAAATAAGGATAAAACACAAAAATTACAATAATGAAAAAGTTAGTTTTAGCGTTAATGATTGTTACCATGTCAGGGGTAGTTGTTGCGCAAAATGCGAAAGTTCAAAGTGCTTCAAATTACTTAAGAAGCAATGATTTAGGAAAAGCTAAAATAGCGATAGATCAGGCTTCAACACATGTGAAAACCAGTACTCAAGCTAAAACGTTTGTGGTAATGGGTAAAATTTATTACGCTATTGCAGTAGATACCAACGCTAAATTTGCAAGTATACGTCCAGGTGCAATATTAAAATCTGCTGAAGCTTTTGATAAAGCAAAAAGTATAGCAGATTCTCGTACCGACATGAATGAATTGTATACTTATTTATACGGACATGTGTATAATAAAATATATGATGAAGGTGTAAAGTATTATAACGCTAAGGATTTTGGGAATGCTTCTACTTATTTTGGAAAATGTGGAGATATTAAAGCTACCAATGAAGAATTGGATACCATCGCATATTATTATGCGGCTAACATGGCTGCTGCAAATGATGACCACGAACAATCTATTGTTTACTTCACAAAAATTAAAGGTTCTGGATTTGAAGATGGAGTAGTTTACTCTAAGATAGCTAATCAATACAAAGCCATTGGTGATACTGCAAAAGCGGTTGAAGTAATCACCGAAGGACGTAAAATGCATCCAGAAAATCAAGCTTTGTTAATTGCCGAGTTTAACATGTATGTGGATATGGGTGAAACTGAAAAAGCCATTGCAAATATTGATAAAGCAATTGAAGCTAATCCTGAAAAAGCTGCGTACTATTACGTTCGTGGTAAATTAAAGGAAACCATGGCAACTCCAGATTTAGCTGGTGCACAAGCCGATTACGAAAAAACAATTGCGTTGGAGCCTAACCATTTGGATGCAAATCACGATTTAGGTGCATTGTATGTAAACAAATCAATTGTGGTTGTGGATGAAATGAATGCGTTACCATACAGCGATACCAAAGGGTATGAAGCTAAAAAAGCTGAGTTGGACCAAATTTTTGCATCCGCATTGCCTTACTTAGAAAAAGCGTATGAGTTGGATCCTTCAGATTCTGAAGTTCAAGGTATTTTGAAAAAATTATACTTGAGAACTAAAGATATGGATAGCTATAATAAAATTCAAGCAGAAATTGATGCTGCAGGTAAACCTACCGAATAGGTAATTTAAATTAGTTTTAAAAGCCATTTTTCTTCATTAGAAAAATGGCTTTTTTTTTTGTTGCTAAACGCTATGCCATTTTGTACATCATGCCTGTTAGCTTAGCTCCACAGTAGCCTAATTCACAATAAATTTCACTACGGTATTTTCACCCTTTTCGTTTTTTAATTCCAAGAGGTAATAGCCAGAATCTAGATTTTCTAACGCAATATTACTAGTGTAGTTTCCATTTACGGATATGGGTTTTTTATACATCGATTGCCCAATGCTGTTGATTATGGAAACGGTGTAAAGTCCTCCTTGCACCTCTTCTAAGCTTAATTGAAAGTTGCCGTTGTTTGGGTTTGGATTAACGGAGATGTTTCCTTTAATTTCAATGCTATTTATTCCTTCAATAACAACCAAACCCACTGCAGTGCAATTGGTTTCATCGGTTACTGTGACGTAATAATAGACGCCTGGTTTTACTTCAATAGAATCAGTATTGGTGCCGTTATTCCACAAGTAAGAATAAGGTGGTGTCCCCTTTGATGCAATAGCTAAACAATCGTATGTACCAGAAAAGGCATTATACTGTAAAACTTCAGTCTTAACCTCTAACTCACAAATAAATAAACTATCCGATAAATTCAATTGAATTGGAGGAACAGAAGGAATGCTTATCCAACCCGTACCGTTTGAGGCTTTTGCGATGGCCATTCTTGGAGGTGCTATAAAATCGGAAGCTTGGTAGTAGACATCATCGGAGTAGGTTTTATAGGTAACGGTGTAGGAGCCAGGAGGCAGAACCACTTCCGGTACAGCATACGTAAATAAATCACCTACAGAACCGGAATCTATGACTAGGAACTCCCTAGCAGCTAAAGGAGTCGTTAAATCAGAACTGGCATACAGGTAAATGCTAATTATTTCTCCAGGAGTAGAACCTGGACCCACTGCAACAGAAATAGACGTGACTTTAGCCGAATCAAAGATGTCATAAATCACTCCAATTTCATAGGTGCTACCGGAGCCAAACCAAAAATTTCCAGAGGCATTAAAATCTCTGGAATAGGTAGAATCCGAGACGTCTACGAAAACAGTATCCAATACATTGTCGAATGGCAAGTCTTCTACAGAATCGGAAGCGACCGAGAAAGTCCAAGAGTACATACCCATTCCTTGGTCTAATACCATAGTAGTAGGAATAACTAAGGAATCGGATGCTCCGGGGGCTAAATTTACAGGGTTTGACATAATTGTGCTATCGCCTGTGGGCGTGCTAATTTGGTTGATTAACTGCGTATTTTGTTGCGTTACACCTCCGTTATTCTGCACCTTTCCGCTAAATTGAATAGTGTCTGACGTAGCAAAAAAATGAGGTATTCGAGAATAATACCTTGGAACACCTGTATCGTGCACCGTTTGGTAAAATGCTTCATAGATCGCTAAATCGTTATCAGCTAAATCAGAAACTACAATATCATCAATCATAGCGAAAAAATACCCGCTACCGCTGGTAACTGTTACGGATTCACCATCAAAGAAAAACGCAATTTTTACATTTGCTTGGTTTTCAATAAAGGGTACACGTTCATTAACAACAACATTGAGCCTACTGGCTTTATTCATAGGCCAATTAACATCAAAAACCGTAAGGGTATCACCCCATGTTAATCCATTATCTATAGACAATAGCACAAAACATTCCCCTTGAAACCTGTTAAAATAAGTCGTGAAATTCAACATGATATTGGACGAACCAATGGTGCTAAATGAAGGGGAAATCAACCAGCCTTTGTGTGGAGTAGGAGCATCTCCACTTCCAGCTGCAATTCCTTTAGAGTCTAGGTAATCAGAATCAAATATCATAAATCCGTTGGAGGAAGTAGGAGAGGCAATAGGCGCTCCACCGGCAGTACCATCTGTACCAGCCCATTGGCCGCGCGAACCGGTTCCAACATCGGGAGTAGTTGTAGTTCCTCTATATTCCCAAATAGCATTTGCATTGGGCACTCCGCTTACCGTTCCACTTGTGGTCCAAGCGCCATTAGTCCCGTCTCCGGCAAAACCCATTCCGAAGGTTTCACTAAAATGAATGACTCCAATGGAAGTGGTTCCTCTTCCCGAATTACGGTAAGAATAAGTAGCCGGTGGAGATGTACTCAACTCGGTAGTATGATTGGGCGATTGCCAAATTTGAGGTACGGAATGGTTAGGCGCCAATTGACCAAAGCAAAGAGAGGCAATGCTCGTGCAAACAATAAATAGGAATGTTTTTTTCATGCGATATTCGGATTTAAAATGACCTACCATAAATAAAGTATACGATTCTCATTGTTTTGAAATTGAATTACAAATTATTTGAAAAGAGCTGACTAAAGCTACTATGTAGCTTAATTCACAATAAATTTCACTACGGTTTTTTCACCCTTTTCGTTTTTTAATTCCAAGAGGTAATAGCCAGAATCTAGATTTTCTAACGCAATATTACTAGTGTAGTTTCCATTTACGGATATGGGTTTTTTATACATCGATTGCCCAATGCTGTTGATTATGGAAACGGTGTAAAGTCCTCCTTGCACCTCTTCTAAGCTTAATTGAAAGTTGCCGTTGTTTGGGTTTGGATTTACGGAAATATTTCCGAAAATTTTATTTTCATTGATGCTTTCAAACATATCCCAATTCGTTGCGATACAGTTGCTATCATCGGTTACAGTAACAGAATAATAAATTCCATCCAATGTAACAGCGTATTGACCAGTATCTCCATTATTCCATATATAGGTGAATGGAGCCACTCCATTTTTTACCTCGGCTATAAACCAACCGTCAATGGGGTTGCATCTGCTAACATTAACCTCTAAATTACAAATAAATAAACTATCCGATAAATTCAATTGAATTGGAGGAACAGAAGGAATGCTTATCCAACCCGTACCGTTTGAGGCTTTTGCGATGGCCATTCTTGGAGGTGCTATAAAATCGGAAGCTTGGTAGTAGACATCATCGGAGTAGGTTTTATAGGTAACGGTGTAGGAGCCAGGAGGCAGAACCACTTCCGGTACAGCATACGTAAATAAATCACCTACAGAACCGGAATCTATGACTAGGAACTCCCTAGCAGCTAAAGGAGTCGTTAAATCAGAACTGGCATACAGGTAAATGCTAATTATTTCTCCAGGAGTAGAACCTGGACCCACTGCAACAGAAATAGACGTGACTTTAGCCGAATCAAAGATGTCATAAATCACTCCAATTTCATAGGTGTTGCCGGAACCAAACCAAAAATTTCCAGAGGCATTAAAATCTCTGGAATAGGTAGAATCTGAGACGTCTACGAAAACAGTATCCAATACATTGTCGAATGGTAAGTCTTCTACAGAATCGGAAGCGACCGAGAAAGTCCAAGAGTAGATACCCTTTCCTTGGTCTAACACCATAGTAGTAGGAATAACTAAGGAATCGGATGCTCCAGGTGCTAAATTCACAGGGTTTGACATTATTGTGCTATCGCCTGTGGGCGTGCTAATATGGTTGATTAACTGCGTGTTTTGTTGCGTTACACCTCCGTTATTCTGCACCTTTCCGCTAAATTGAATAGTGTCTGACGTAGCAAAAAAATGAGGTATTCGAGAATAATACCTTGGAACACCTGTATCGTGCACCGTTTGGTAAAATGCTTCATAGATCGCTAAATCGTTATCAGCTAAATCAGAAACTACAATATCATCAATCATAGCAAAATAATACCCGCTACCGTTAGCGCTTGAAGCGGTTTCGCCATCAAAGAAAAACGCAATTTTTACACTTGCTTGGTTTTCAATAAAGGGTACACGTTCGTTAATTACGACATCTAATGTGCTCGCATCATTTATGGTCCAATTAACATCAAAAACCGTAACGGTATCACCCCATGTTAATCCATTATCAATCGACAATAGCACAAAACATTCCCCTTGAAACCTTCTAAAATAGGTGGTGAAGTTCAATACTACATTTGACGAACCAATGGTACTAAATGAAGGCGAAATCAACCAGCCTTTGTGTGGAGTAGGTGCATCTCCACTTCCAGCTGCAGTTCCTTTAGAGTCTAGGTAATCAGAATCAAAAATCATAAATCCGTTGGAGGAAGTGGGAGAGGCAATAGGCGCTCCACCGGCAGTACCATCTGTACCAGCCCATTGGCCGCGCGAACCGGTTCCAACATCGGGAGTAGTTGTAGTTCCTCTATATTCCCAAATGGCATTGGCATTGGGCACTCCGCTTACCGTTCCATTTGTGGTCCAAGCGCCATTAGTGCCGTCTCCGGCAAAGCCCATTCCGAAGGTTTCACTAAAATGAATGACTCCAAAGGCAGTGGTTCCTCTTCCTGAATTACGGTAAGAATAAGTAGCCGGTGGAGATGTACTCAACTCGTTAGCTTGATTGGGCGATTGCCAAATTTGAGGTACGGAATGGCTAGGCGCTAATTGACCAAAGGAAAGTGTGGCCAAAATGATGGCTGCGATAGATAAGACTGGTTTTTTCATATTATATCGGGTATTAAAATGACCTACCAAATATAATGCAAAAAGTGTTTTGATGAAAGCCCAAAATAATATGGAATGATCAGCATAAATAGTAGAAAAAACTATTTATTAAAACTATCCACTTATTTGAAATGAATTTTAAATAACTCTACCTACATTTTAATTAATCATATTAACCATTTAGCACTTATTGGTTGTAAGGTATCAAATCTATGTTACCAAAAGTGCCAAATTTTGTTCCCGTCATTTTATCATTATCGGTAGTCGCATCGATTTGGTAAAACTGAAAATCAGATTCTAAATCGGATAGGTAATAGTAATATTCTGAGCCACTTGCGCCACTTATCACGGTAATAAAGAATGAATAAGAGTTGATTTTTTCTACCGATTCAATGCGGTAAAACTGGCAAATGGTGCCGGATTCTTTTACAATATGATGTACCAACATACTGTCGTTAAAAGAGAAGGTGTAAATATTTGTTTGTTCGGTGTTGGTTTTAATTTTATCAAATTTAGCGGCTTTGGTATTTTCAAAACTACCTCTAGTAGAAGCCGAAAAACAATATCCCTTTTGAGCGGTTACGCCTAAAGAGGCTATGATTAATAGTGCGAAGGTAAAAACATGTTTCATACGCGTTTTTTTATGAGTTTCCTCTGATTTATAAATTGATAACAAAACTGTTTTTCAATAGTAGCGGAATTTCGAAAGTATTGAAATGGGTAAAATGCCCTATTTAGCTCCCTTGCGTTTATGAATTTATTAATAGGTAAGTGAGATTTTTTAAGTGTCAGTTTTGCCGATAAAATGACAATTAATTACACCAGAAATTAATAATAGCAAGGATTAGCGACAGCCTGTCAGACAAGCAGGTTTGGTACATCAATTGAAAAGAGCAGTTCTCAAAATTTAGAAAAATGGCAAAAGGAAAAATAAAAGTAGAGTCGGGAAATATATTCCCAGTAATTAAAAAATTCTTGTATTCTGATCACGAAATTTTTTTACGTGAGTTAGTATCCAACGCAATTGACGCATCCCTAAAATTAAAAGCATTGAAACAAGCCGGTGAATTTAAAGGTGATGTGGATGATTTAATGGTGGAAGTAAAAATTGATGCGGACGCTAAAACATTAACCATTTCTGATAATGGTATCGGAATGACCGAAGAAGAAACCAAAAGGTATTTGAACCAAATGGCTTTTTCTGGTGCGGAAGAATTTTTAGAAAAATACGAAAAAGAAGGAAAAGACGCAGGAATCATTGGTCACTTTGGTTTAGGTTTTTATTCGGCTTTTATGGTTTCGAAAGAAGTGGAAGTAAATACCAAATCTTTTAAGGATGAAGATGCGGTTCAATGGACTTGTAATGGAGACCCTGAATATAACATGAAAAAAATCACCAAAGAGAATAGAGGTACAGATATCGTACTTCATTTGGATGATGATTCATTAGAATTTTTAGAAGAAAATAGAATTGGCGGTATTTTAGAAAAGTATTGTAAATTTTTACCTGTAGCTATCAAATTTGGTACAAAATCAGAATCGTATGACGACCCAAGTGGAGAGAAAGACGAGAATGATAAAGTAAAACAAATTACACGTCAGGTTGATAATATCATCAATAACCCAAATCCAGCTTGGGCTGAAAAACCAGCCAATTTAAAGGACGAGGATTATCAAAAATTTTATAAAGAGCTATATCCAGCTACTTTTGAAGAGCCTTTATTCCATATTCACTTAAACGTGGATTATCCATTCAATTTAACGGGTATTTTATATTTCCCTAAATTGAGTAACAATATTCAGGTACAGAAAAATAAGATTAGTTTATACTCTAATCAAGTGTTTATTACCGATAACGTAGAAAACATTGTTCCTGAGTTTTTGACTATTCTTCATGGGGTGATTGATTCACCAGATATTCCGTTGAATGTTTCTCGTTCTTATTTACAAGAGGACAAACAAGTAAAACAAATTTCTTCGCACATTTCTAAAAAGGTAGCCGACAAATTGGCTTCTATGTTTAAGAAAGACCGTCCAGATTTTGAAAATAAATGGGACGATATCAAAGTATTCATGGAATATGGAGCTTTAACAGATGAAAAATTCTTTGATAGAATTAAAAAATCATTATTGTTAAAAAGCACCGATGGAACATTTGCTACTTTAGGAGAGTACGAAGAAAAAATCAAAGAAAACCAAACCGATAAGGACAAAAGATTGGTGTACTTGTATTCTGATAACGTAGAGAATCAACACGTATTTGTAGAAAGTGCAAAAAACAAAGGTTATGATGTTTTAGTATTTGATACACCTTTAACACCGCATTACGTTCAGTTTTTAGAGTCTAAATTAGAAAACGCATCATTTGTACGTGTGGATTCTGATACGATTGACAAATTGATTAAGAAAGATGAAGAAGTAGCATCTAACCTTTCGGAAGATCAAGAAAAAGAATTGAAAGAAGTAATGGAAGCGTTGGTTGACAAACAATCATATACCGTTCAGTTTGAAGCGATGACTGAAAATGATGCTCCGGTAATTATTACCAAGCCAGAGTTTATGAGACGTATGAAAGACCAACAAGCCATGGGCGGTGGCGGCATGATGGGAATGGGTAATTTTCCGGATATGTACAATTTAGTGGTAAACGCAAACCATCCATTGACCAGCAAAATTTTGCTAGAAGCAGATTCGGCTAAAAAATCAAACTTGGCACAACAAGCCATCGATTTAGCATTGCTTTCACAAAATTTATTGAAAGGTGAAAAACTAAGCGCATTCTTAAAAAGAAGTGTAGCGCTAATTGATTAATAAAGTCAAGAAAGAGGCTTTCTTAACGAAAGCCTCTTTTTTTTTGCCTAATTTTATCGCACATTTTAACGAACAAAAACAACAGACATGAAAAGACTTTTTCAACTATTTATTCTAGCTATAATTGGTAGCTCTTTAAGTTCTTGTGGCTACAATTCAATGGTAGAGAAACAAGAAACGGTGGTGAAAACGTGGGCAAACGTAGAAACGCAATACCAACGTAGAGCCGACTTAATTCCAAATTTGGTAAATACCGTAAAAGGATATGCCGAACATGAAAAATCAACGTTGACCGCAGTAGTGGAAGCAAGAGCCAAAGCAACAGCAGTAACTATTGACCCAACCAATATGACCACAGCAGATATCAAAAATTTTGATGCCGCACAGTCGGGTTTGGCAGGAGCTTTATCAAAATTAATGGTGGTGGTTGAAAAGTACCCCGATTTAAAAGCAAACCAAAACTTTTTGGCTTTGCAAGCACAATTGGAAGGTACAGAAAACCGTATTTCTGTAGCACGAAAAAATTATAATGATGTGGTAAGCGATTACAATATGTACATCAAAAAATTTCCTAAAAATCTAATTGCAGGAATGTTTGATTTCGAACCCAAACCGTATTTTGAAGCGAAAGCAGGTTCAGACGTAGCGCCAACTGTAGAGTTTTAGTATAAAAATAATCTCATTTAAGAATCCAAATATCGGTTAGTTATTTGGATTTTTTTTTTGCTTTTAATTTTACGCTTTTCTAATCCTTTTTCCAAAGTCATAAGTGAATGGTTTGATTAAATTTGTTTCTTTAAAAATATCCTTATTGCATTCTAAAACAACAATTATGAAACTTACACACGCAGTAACCATTTTACTACTCACATTATTTGGGCAGGTACACGCTCAAGGTTTAATTAACCAGTCATTAAACGGAAATCCAAATGTGGGTTGTGGAAGTTTTGATTTTATGGAGGATATGGATGCAAAATCCCACGGATATATGCGTCTTTCAAATCAATACATGGAAAACCTAAAAAGTGTAGTGGAACATAAATCCAACCTTCGTTCGCACGATGTGTTGCGAGTTCCAGTGGTATTTCATGTGGTGTATAACAAGCCTGAGGCAAATTTACCTGATTCGGTATTGCTAGACCAAATAGCGGTGCTGAATGCCAATTTTAATCGAACTATTTCAGATACTAGTAATCTTCGGCCAGATTTTGATAGTTTGGTAGGTGCGGCAAATATTGAGTTTTATTTAGCTACCAAAGACCCAGATGGAAATCCGTCCACAGGAATTACTAGAACACCTACTGCCATTACACATTTTGGCGGAGTTTTGCCCTATGCTAGTAATCAAACTGCGTTAATTCAAAAATGGGTGACTGATAGTTTGATGTACAATTTATTCCGTATCTCTCAGGATAGTTTAGGCGGAAAATCTGCTTGGAACCTGAAGGAATACATGAATATTTGGATTGGTGATTTACGGATTTTAGAACCGCAAGTAAATAATTTTGAAGAGTTGGTGTTTTTTGGTTTATCCACACCACCAAGCAATCACGCGAGTTGGCCAGATTCATTGGTCCAAACTTTACCGTCTTATACCGATGGAACTTTGATGCATTTTGTAAATATTGGCTCCAATAATCCAAACCAATTTATGGGGCCGTATGCCGTGTATAATGGTTTGTCAAATACCGGAAAAATGTTGGTGCATGAAGCGGGGCATTATTTGGGACTTCGCCATATTTGGGGAGATGGTGATTGTACTTTTGATGATTTTATTCATGATACTCCGCGGGCAAATGCAGCAAGTCAGTACAATTGTAACCCTACTTTAAATAGTTGTGTGGACACTATTAATGGATTGGATTTACCCAATATGATTGAGAATTATATGGATTATTCGAGCGCTAGTTGTCAAAATGCATTTACCATCGGTCAAGTAAATATAATGCGTGCCGTATTGGATAACCAACGGTTGGATTTGGTAGTTAATAGCGTAGCCGAAAACGGGTTTCAAAATGAAATCAAATTATATCCAAATCCTACACATGGTGGATTGAACTTGCAATTAAGTCAATCTTATCCATCCGTTGTAGTAAATGTATTAGATATGCAAGGTAGATTGGTGAGCCAAAAAAAATACGCGAATACCACTTCGATAGCATTGGAAATGGAAGGACCTGTTGGAATTTATTTTGTTCGAGTAATTTCAGAAAACAATACCGCAATATTTAAAGTGGTGAAACAGTAGGGGCAGGAGAACTCTAAACCTCTCCTTCGTCTCTCAAAAATTTAAGCAGCGCTATCGCTTCTTCCTTCACGCTAGCTGAAAAAGATTCTGCTATTTGCTGATAGTCCATATTTTGGGAATGTAGTGATTTTATTTTTTCTCGAATCTTAGCATACTTTTCTTTAGAAAATTCCGCTTTCTTTTTGGCAATACATATATCGCAAATTCCACAGTCTTCTGTTAATTTCACTCCAAAATAGTCGAGTAGGAGCGTGTTTCTACATTGGTTTTTAGTGGCAATTAATTCCAAAAACTTCTCTAGTCTTTCATTAGCTATAACTTTAAGATTGTGGTAATTACTTGGGCTAATATGTAAATTACTTTCCAAGGCTACATCTTCGGTAAAGGTGAGCCAAGGGGTTTCCGTTTGTTCCCTATAAATTAGCATTTCCATTTTATGTAGTTTATGAAAATGGGCCACAATTGTTTTGCGGTCGGTTTGAATACGCTGGGCTAAGATAGTTTCATTAATGGTCTGGAAATCATCAAATAACCCGGTATACGAGCGTAAAAGCACTTCAATGGACTGTCCTATTGTTTTATCTTTTAGACTATAGTTATACAAGCTTTTTTGCGAGGTAGTGATAAACATTCTCGAAGGAGTTCGAGCGGAATCAGAAAGGGATATATACCCTTCTTTTTCTAGAAACTTGATGCTACTAAAAACGGTAATGGGTTTAAGGTTATACCGTTTACAGATTTCTGAAATTTGAAATGGATACGATTTCCCACCACCTGTTCCGGGTGAAAGCACATAGAAATTGGTAAGTACTTTATAAATGTGCTTAATGGTTTTTAATTCCGGAAATGAAAGGTCTAATCGTACCTTTAATTCATTGATATCGTTTTTATTATGGAGTAAAATCGCCCAAGCTTTTTGCCCATCTCTACCTGCACGACCTGCTTCTTGGTAGTAAGCCTCGATAGACAGCGGAAGTCCTTGGTGAATCACCACTTTTACATCGGGTTTGTCAATGCCCATCCCAAATGCGTTGGTGGCGCACATGATTTCACTCTCATTATTCATCCACCCTAAACGGGCTTTTTCACGGGCCTGATAGCTCATGCCTCCATGGTAAAAATCGGCACTAATTCCTTCCGATTGTAGCCATTGTGCAAATTCACGCGCATCTTTACGCGTGTAGGTATACACAATACCGGAACCCATTTTCTTTTTCAGAATCCGTAAAATCTGATTCGATTTATTATCGGTATTAATAAAGAAATAGGACAAATTAGGTCGTAAAAATTTACCGGTAATACAGTTGGCGTTTATAAGTCCTAAATGGGTAATAATGTCATCTACCACACGTGGCGGAGCACTTGCGGTTAGCGCTAAAATAGGCGTGCCGGGCTTTATTTCTCTAAGTTCGTTTAGTTTTAAATAGCTAGGTCTAAAGTCAAATCCCCATTGGGAAATACAATGCGCTTCATCTACCGCAAAAAACGACACGTTCATATCGCGTAGGCGTTGTTGAAAAAGCTCACTTTTCACGCGCTCTGGCGATACATACAAAAATTTATACTTGTTGTAAACCGCATTTTCTAAAGCGATATCCACTTCTCTGAAATTCATACTGGAAGTGATGGCAATGGCCGAAATGTTTCGCGATTTAAGTCCTTCAACTTGGTCGTTCATCAAAGCAATAAGAGGAGAAATCACAATTACAGTTCCTTCCAATACCAACCCGGGGACTTGGTAACAGATAGATTTACCACCTCCGGTAGGAAGCAGTGCCAAGGTGTCTTTTTTTAACAGAATGCTTTCCACCACTTTCTTTTGGTCCGGCCTGAAATCAGGGTACTTCCAATGTTTTTGAAGTATGGATATGGCTTTGTCTATCATTCTTTTTGAAAGGTACAATTTTATAAAACTATGCGTAAGAAATCTAAGAATTACCAGGCTTTGTTTGTCCGGGTTTATAATCTATTAACCGTTGCTAGGAGTATAGGTTCATTAGTCTATCGGCTCAATCGTGCCATATTGGTACCGATTTCCTTTTCTGATTTTCACCTCAAAATTATCCAGCATAATATTTTGCTTCTCCTTGTTCCAGAAGTTCACCTTCATTTGAGTACCTGAAATTTGGCTGCTGTGTCTGAAAACTGGCGTTAAATCTACCGAGAAATAAGCTCTTTTCCATTTGTTAGTGTCATTTGGTTTAGAGAACTCGCTTAATGAAACCGCATTCCAAGAAATGGTTTCTCCATTTTCAGTAATGCTACATACTATTAATCCAGAGGGAGGTTGTGGGCTTTTAAAATCCAATATCATTTCTACTAGCGAATGTCGAGAAGAAATCACATTTCCTAAATCCAAATCAAGTGATGGTCCAAACTCTTGAGTGGAATCCAATTGGACTACAAAATTAGTGGGGTCTTTAATTGCACCAAAACCACTCCAACCAGTTGTATTATTGTCGGTTTCGAATGTTAATGTAGAGTAGTAGATAGGGGGCGTTTCCGCAATTGATTTTGCGTCCTTTTTACCCAGAATACTTAACGAATAGGTAAACCCTTGCTCTTGGTAAATAAGCGATGGGTAATATTCTTTTGCTATCATTACTAGCTGATTAGGTAGATTACCTAGTATTATATACGGATTTGAAAGCGAGGCGATGTATGCTTTAAACTGCATTGGATTTCGAAGGGATTCGGTCAATGAATGAAACTCAATTTGCGGTTTTATGGACTTAAAATAATAGGAAATATAGCGCCTATCTCCGTCCAAGATTACTTCAGCAGATGGAGAAGGGGTGGGCGTGTATTTACCCAATTTAAATTGAGTCGTAATTTTAGAAAATTGTTCAAAAGGCTGTTTGTAGAAAACTTGGTAATATTCTCGACCCCAAATAAGGGTACTCATATTCACCACCATAATTAGGCAAATTAAAAATGCCTTGGTGGGAGTTTTTAGCGGTTTAATAAAGGAGAACAGAAAAACGAGCAAAAACGGAAACGAAAAAAGGAGCATGGAATATTGTATCACCGGTTTTACGAAAATGGAATATCCCATACCAATAATTATAGGGAGCAAAAACCATGATAAAATGACTCCTTGCAGCTTGGTAATCCGAATTGATTTGGACTGATACACACCCAAAATAAAAAGGCCTATTACCAAAGAAAACACCCAATAGCTAAAATGAAAAATAAATTTTAGATGCTCAAAAAAGAAGTCGCCCCCTGGTTTTCCTAGCCAATCTAATCCTTGAAGACTTAATTGGTAAAAGAAAATAGGAAGATGAGGAATAAAAAGAACGAGTACGATTAATAGCCCTAGCGCATATTGTTTTATCGTTTGTTTGGAAACAAATAAGAAACCCGAAAGTCCAATAATTACGGCTAGCAACAAACTGAAGTAGTGATTGTAGGAGGCTAGGGAGGCGGCTAGTACCATTCCTACGAAAGACCATTTACGATTCTCTTTTTCGAATAAGAATTGACTCCAATATTTAACCAAGAGTAAAATGATGAATAATCCGCTGATATATGGACGGGCTATTTGGCTAAACATTATGGGAAATTGCAATGTGGCTAAAAATGCGGCTACCACTAAAGCAGCGGATGAATTGACCCATTTTTTGGTAATGGAATAAATCAAAGGCACCGAGCCCACACCAAGAAGTAGAAAAGGGAGTTTAACCATAAACTCCGAAAACCCAAAAATAGCGGTCCAATAGTACAAAAACACTTGTACCAATGCCGGATGTCCATCTACCTTGACTCCTTTTTCAATTAATTCAGCGAAAGAGTCAAACTGTAATCGGTAATAGGCGCTTAATTCATCGTGTGTAAATGGAATTTCAAAGGCATGGTAAAAACGTAAAGCAATTGCTAAAACGACTATAAGTCCTAATAGCACTTGGTCGCTTTTTAAGTTTTTTAATACGTTTTTCATCTATATTACGCCACTTTTTGATACCCACTCAAAGATGTGATTTGAGAATTAGTTAAGCAAGAAGTTGCTCAAGTAGTTATACATATTAATGATGAAAAACCAAGTCTGAAATTAAATTATTTTGAAACCATAATTTGTAATATCTTTGTAATCAAATAACTATAAAAATCCGAAATGAAGAAATTTCTATTAATTCCAATAATTGGTTTGTTAAGCCTAATAGGTTGTACCAAATACCAATCTGACCTGAATACAGATAGCTGTAAAGACACCATAATTATTAATTCCCCAAAATATAGTTCGACCGTTACCGATGATTTTGAAATTTCCAAAGCCTATATAAAAGGAGACTGCTTAAAAATTAACGTTGCCGTAGGAGGTGGATGTGGTACTATTGATTTTACCCTATTGGCTAGGGAAGAGGTGATTGAAACCTTACCGGTACAAAGAGAAATTAGATTAGTAGTGGATGATAATGATACGTGTGAGATGTTAATTAATAAGGAACTTTCCTACGATATCTCCGGTTTGAAAATAGCACCACATGGTAGTATTAACATTTTGTTGGAAGGATACGAGAAACCCATAACATACACGTATTAAATACGTTATTCCCAAAAGGCTAAATATAAGGCACAAAAAAAGCGGATGTAATTTAAAACTACATCCGCTTTTGTGTGATATAATATTTTTATTGTACTTCGGTAGCAAAAATGCTAGCCAATTTTTCGTCCAATGCTTTGGTTCTTAACCCACGGGCTATAATCACTCCATTTGGGTCGATTAATACGGTATGCGGTATAGAACTAACGCCATACAGTTTAGCTGCAGCATTGCTCCAACCTTGTAAATCTGAAACATGCGCCCATTCCAATTCGTCATCTGCAATGGCTTTTAACCAACGGTCTTCTTTTTGGTCCAATGAAACACCCAACACATTGTATCCTTTATCATGGTATTTGTGAAAGATTGCTACCATTTCTGGGTTATCGGCACGACAAGGGCCACACCAAGATGCCCAAAAATCAATCAGTAAATAAGTTCCAAAATGAGAAGATAATGTTTGCGGTGCACCTGTGGTATCATTCATGGTGAAATCAGGAGCAGGTTTACCCACGGCAGAAGCTTCTAAAACAGTCAATTTGTTTTCAATCATTTTATACATTCCACTTCCAGCTAAGTCTTTTGAAAAATTATCAAAAAGGCCTCTTAATTCTGCTGTTTCCAAACTGTACATTAATGGATTAACTACGTAAAACAATGCTACATAACTGGTAGGATTTTCTTTAATCCATTGAATTAACCATTTGTCTTTCAATTCGGATGAAGCGTAATATTCTACTTCCAATTCAGCCATAGCAGCAGTATCATCTTGTGCTTCAGCTTCATTATACCGGTCAATCACAGATTGCATTTGAGTTTCAAATACAGAAAGGCTATCTTTTATTGCGGTGTGTGCGTCATTGACTAACGAGCCAGTGATCACTTCTTTACCCGGTTCTTCAAAGTTGCCTGTGATACTAATCGGGCTATTATCGGCTAAAAACCGAACGCCATAAGATTTAGATTTATCGCCAACCATCAAAAAATCGGCTCCATTGATTTCTCCTTCAAAATGAAATTTACCGCTATCTCCTTTGGTAGAGTCTATTAAATCCCAACCATCTGTACCTAAAGAGTAGATATATGCAGAATCCATTGAAGTATTCGAAATAGCCATATCGATAGAATAGTGGGGAGTGTTCTTTGCTTCTTTGGACGAATTATCGCAAGAAGTAAATCCTAAAGCAATTACGCCACAAGTAGCGATGCTAAAAATTGATTTTTTCATAGTTGTTTTGATTTTGTGTAAAAGTACAATTTCGCAGGTCTCTTCAAAATGTTTTTTTGAGAAGGATGGAGTAGAAAGAAATAAAAGGGAAAGAATTAGGAAGTTTTAGGAAATGTGTTAGTCGAAATAGGTCGAGATTCCCAACCATACGGCTATCCATACCAAACCTTTTAATAGGAAGAAGGCAAAGCCAACCCAACCGATTCGTTGAAGCCAAATCATTATTTTATGGTTGGTTTCTTTCAATATTGCAATAGATTTTGTCATAATAAAAGGGAGGTGTTCGTTAAGAACACCTCCTTTAACTAAAAATTATTCTACCCAATCGGCAACAAAAAGATTGGTTTCATGTGTACCACCATTGTTACGGTTAGAAGACCATACCAGGTGTTTGCCATCGTTTGAAAATACAGGAAATGCATCAAAAACGCCATCGTAAGAAATTTTCTCAAGTCCCGTACCATCGGTATTAATCATAAATAAGTTGAATGGGTAACCCGCTTCATTTTCGTGATTAGTAGAGAAGATTACTTTTTTACCATTTGGATGGAAAAATGGAGCCCAGTTAGCGCCACCTAAATCTGTTAATTGACGTAAGTTGCTACCATCTACATCACAAATGTATAATTCCATTGCCGTTGGCATCACCAATCCTTGGTTAAGTAAATCTTTATATTCCTTAATATCGGCTTCTGTTTTTGGGCGAGATGAACGGAAAATTAATTGTGAACCATCTGGAGAGAAAAATGCGCCTCCATCGTATCCAAGCTCATACGTGATTTGTTTTACGTTTGAACCATCAATATCCATAGTAAACAATTCTAAATCACCTGTTCTTAAAGAAGTAAATACAATTTTATCGCCTTGTGCCGAAACAGTTGCTTCTGCATCATACCCTTCAAAATCGGTTAATTGTTTTAGGATGTTTCCATCTAAATCTGCAACAAAAATGTCAAATTCAGGATAGATAGGCCAGATATATTTTCCATCTTCTCTTTTTTCTGGTACAGGAGGACAAGCATCAGATTTTAAGTGAGTTGATGCATATAAAATTGTAGTATCTCCGGGTAAAAAGTAAGAACAAGTAGTTCTACCTAAACCGGTACTTACCAATTTGGGTTTAGTGGTTTTTAAATCATCTTTCCACCAATCGGTAACAAAAATCTGGTCGCATTCCGCACCCCATTTGTCATACTTGGCTTGAAAAACCAATTTGGAATCGTCAAAACTCCAATAAGCTTCTGCAATATCACCTCCACTAGTAAGTTGGTGAATGTTAGCAAAATGAGTTTCTTCCTTATAATGAACTTCACTTTTTTTAGTGGCTCCAGAGTCGCCATCTGTTTGGGCGTAATCCCCGTCTGTATTAGAATTGCCACAAGATGTAAGAATCATTGCTGGCAAAAGAAAGGCGTAAAAATATTTTTTCATGGTATCAATTTGTGTGCGCGAAAATAACATTTTGAACCCGACCTAAATAGAGCAATTACGGTTGTTTTTTTTATCTGACAATTTTCTGACAATAGTTAAAACAACCCTCATCTTTCTTCCCCTAGAGATGTAGTAATTTCGCATTCTAATTAATCAAAATAAAACGATGAAAAAATTGATTTTAACTGCCGTAGTCCTTTTGTCTACTGCTAGCCTTCAAGCTCAGGAAGAATTAGAGCGTATGAAAGAGGTGGTGACTTATTTAGCCAGCGATGAATTAAAAGGTAGAGAAACCGGTACAGAAGCCGAAAAGCAAGCAGCCGATTATTTAAGTATTCAATTTCAAGAAATAGGTTTGACGCCAAAAGGGGAAGAAGGGTTTTATCAAGATTTTACCTACACCCCGAAACCAAATCCACATCAAGCTCCTTCCGAACAAAACAAGGATTATAAACCGATTACCGGTAGAAACGTGATTGGTTATATTGACAACCATGCGGCTCATACCATTATTATTGGTGCGCATTACGACCATTTAGGAATGGGTGGGGAAGGTTCAAGATATAAAGGTGAACCTGCAGTACATAATGGCGCTGATGACAATGCTAGTGGAGTAGCGGTGATGCTTGAATTAGCGAGATATCTAAGAAATAGTGAGCAACGCCATAACTATTTATTTCTAGCCTTTTCGGGAGAGGAAAAAGGATTGTGGGGTTCTAACCACTTTATGAAAAATCCAACTATTGATACTTCAAGAGTTTCATATATGATAAATTTCGACATGGTAGGAAGGTTATCTAGCTCGTATAAATTGGCGGTTTACGGAACAGGAACTTCTCCAAGTTTTGATTCTGTGTTGAACGAAGCAAACGAACCGGTTATGTTTCATTTAATGAAAAAAGAATCTGGAGTAGGTCCTTCGGATCATACCTCTTTCTATTTAAAAGGATATCCAGTCTTGCATTTCTTCACTGGACAACATGAAGATTACCATAAACCTACGGATGATGTAGAATTTATCAATTTTGAGGGAATGGGAATGATTGTGCAATATACCGAAAAGGTAATAAACGCGCTAGACCAAGAGGAAAAATTGGTGTATCACAAAACCAAAGATGAAGAATCTCATAAAGCGCCTAAATACTCGGTGACTTTGGGAGTTGTACCAGATTACTTATACGATGGAGAAGGAATGAGAATTGATGGAACCAGCGATGGAAAACCTGCACAAATTGCAGGTATGAAAGCAGGTGACGTGGTTATTAAAATGGGTAAGGTAGATGTGCCCAATATGATGGGCTATATGAAGGCATTGGGAACTTTTAAAAAGGGAGATAAAACCAAGGTGACCTTGTTAAGAGATGGTAAGAAATTAAAATTGGATGTTACTTTTTAAGTAATGTTTTAAAACAAAAAAATCCCCAATAAGCTAGTCTTATTGGGGATTTTTTTTTTGTTTTTTGGAATAACGAGAGATAAACCTACTACCTAAATCGTTTTTTCTTTGCCTTTACATTCTTACCCGCATTTGGACTATTTCTAGATTCTTTGGGTTTATTTCTAGATTCTTTTGGCTTGTTTCCTTTATGTTTGGTATGTGCCTTAAAAGGTTTTTTCTTTTTCCCGTGATGCTTCTTAGGGCCGTTTTCATCCGGTTTGGTTTCGGTAAGTATTTCATTACTTACCACTTTTGGTTTCCCTTTGGTAGGGAATTTCAATAGTTTTTCGGCCAAATCCATTCGGTCTATTTTAGCCAAACTATCTTTTATCCATTGATGGTTTTCTCTTTTATACCAAAAGAAAAAACGGTGTTGGTTTTTCTTTTCATGCGGTGTTTTAGCGGTAAAAACAGGTTCTAACGTATACGGATGATACCCGGTATAATAGGCCACAGTAGCCACCGTCATAGGAGTAGGAGTGAAATCTTGAACTTGTTCCAATTGAAATCCCATGTCTTTGGTGTCGGCTGCCAAATTTGCCATTTCTTCTTCGGTACACCCCGGATGACTCGATATAAAATAAGGAATAAGTTGTTGATTTAAATTATGCTTTTTATTTATTCGGTCGAAGTTCTTTTTGAATTCTATAAAATGGTCAAAATTAGGCTTTCGCATTAATTTCAATGTCTTAGCCGAACTATGCTCAGGAGCTACTTTTAGCCGCCCAGATACATGATGTTTGAGTACTTGCTCCATATATGGCTCAAGCGATTTATCCGCTTTTTTGTTGTACGAACGGGTTATTAAATCATATCGAATACCACTACCTATAAATGCTTTTTTGATTTTAGGCATGGCATCCACCTTTTTATATAGTTGGGTCATTGCATCATGATTAGTGTCTAAATTATCACATACCATCGGATGGATACAAGATGGCGCCACACACTTATCGCAAATAGATTTAACTTTCCCTTTTAGTTTGTACATGTTGGCAGAAGGCCCTCCTAAATCGGATAAGTAGCCTTTGAAATCATCCATTTCGGTGACTTGTTGGACTTCTTTTAAGACCGATTCTTCTGATCGACTAGCAATAAATTTACCTTGATGCGCAGAAATGGTACAAAAACTACATCCACCAAAACAGCCTCTATGAATATTGATAGAGAACTTAATCATGTCGTAAGCGGGGATAGGCCCACGAAATTTATATTTGGGATGCGGTAGCCGGGTATAGGGTAAATCAAAGGCTCTGTCCATTTCCTTTTCGGTCATGGTATCAAAAGGTGGATTTATTATCAAGTTTTGATTTCCGACTTTTTGAACAATTCGATTGGCATTTACTTTATTTGATTCTTGCTCAATGATTTTAAAATTGGCTGCAAATTTTCTTTTGTCTTTCAAACAAATATCGTGGGATGTTAATTCTTTATCGTTCCATCGTTTGTTTTTTGGTAGACCATCCGTAATAGGTCGTAAATAAGCCGTTTGTTTCACCATAGTTAATTGGTTAAACGGAACATTACGAGTAAGTAACTGAATAATTTCGCGAAGTGGCGCTTCTCCCATTCCATACACTAATAAATCGGCACCGCTACTTTCTAGTATTGAAGGAACCAATTTATCAGACCAATAATCGTAATGAGTTACTCTTCGTAAAGAGGCTTCAATCCCACCGATAACAACGGGTACATCTGGATATAATTTTTTTAGAATTTGGGTGTATTCTGTAACCGCATAATCAGGCCTGAAACCCGCTTCTCCACCAGGTGTATATGCATCTGTAGAACGCTTTCTTAAATTTGCAGTATAGTGGTTAACCATAGAGTCCATACAGCCCGCGGTAACTGCAAAAAAATATTTAGGCTTACCTAATTTTTTAAATTCATGTAAATCATCGCGCCAATTGGGTTGTGGTATAATACCAATTCGCAAACCGTAACTCTCAATGATTCGCCCAATTACTGCTGGACCGAAAGAGGGGTGATCTACATACGCATCTCCCGAAATTAGGATAACGTCTAGCTCGTCCCAACCGCGATTTACGACTTCTTTTCTTGTAATTGGTAACCAATCTGAAAGTGGATGTTGAATCATGACGCAAATGTAATTCTTTGGGTGATAGAGGAGTCGGTCGCCATTGATTATTCCACCGTTCCTAAATCAAATATTATTGTTTTCAGTAATAAATTAATAACAATTATTGTGAATAATAGATGTGATTTGTAGTGCGAATTACAAAAATTATTCGAGTCGATAGCTTAAATTTGTCCCCGATAAAAACGAAAAAAAAACTTTAAAATATAGATTATGGCAGTAGAAATCACAGATGCAAACTTTGACGAATTAGTAATGAACAGTGACAAACCGGTTTTGCTTGACTTTTGGGCAGAATGGTGTGGACCATGTCGTTTAATTGGACCTTTAGTTGAAGAAATTTCAAAAGAACAAGGCGAAAATGCTTTAGTAGGTAAAGTAAATGTGGATGAAAACCCACAAGCAGCTATGAAATTTGGAATTAGAAATATTCCAACTGTTTTATACATTAAAAACGGAGAGATTGCTGATAAACAAGTTGGCGCAACCTCAAAAGATGTTTTAGCAGGAAAATTGACTGCTTTAATGTAGGCTTAATTTCTTGAAAATATTTAGAGTCTGTTTACCTAATGTAAACAGACTTTTTTTTGTTTCATTTTTTCAACTTAAAAAAAAAACTCCCCTTCCAAATGGAAGAGGAGTTTTTGGGTTTTGTGCCGTCCTAAAAAGGACTAGTTCATTACCTACTTGAACTCTTCGATGGTGCAGGGGAAATCAATTTCTCCTTTCGATGAGCTCTTATACGAGAACCGTACATGTAATGTTGCACTATTTTTTTAATAGGCTAATATTTAATCTTCAATCACTTCAAAATGAGCCGTAAAGTGGCGCAAGAACTGAGGCTCTTTGATGATTTTCAAACCTTTTGCTTGGTCTTTTTCTTTGATAAGCTCTTCAAAAACTTCTAAAATATATTCTACATGACTTTGGGTATATACCCTTCTTGGCATGGCTAATCGAACCAATTCCATGGTTGCAGGTACCAATTTACCATTCACATCATATTTACCAAACATTACGGAGCCAATTTCCACGGCTCTAATGCCCCCTTTTTTGTATAATTCTAATACCAATGCTTGACCTGGATATTGATCTACTGGAATATGTGGATAAAATGCTTTGGCATCTATATAAACCGCGTGACCACCTGTAGGACGCATAATTGGTACGCCCATTTTATGTAAATTATCTCCTAAGAAACCGGTACTTTTAATACGGTAACGCAAATAATCTGGTCGGTAAACTTCTTGTAAACCTTGAGCGATTGCTTCCATATCACGTCCTGAAAGGCCACCATAGGTAGCGAATCCCTCAGTAATGATGAGTAAGTTTTGACATGCTTCTGCTAATTCCTGATTTCTTAGAGATATAAAACCACCCATATTTACCAAGCCATCTTTTTTCAAGCTCATTACCGCACCATCTGCCAAACGATACATTTCTTTGGCAATGTCGAGGTAGGTATAATTTCCGAAACCTTTTTCTCTATGTTTGATGAAGTATGCGTTTTCGGCAATTCTGCAAGAATCAAGAATAAATAGTACTTTGTGCTTTTTACAAATTTTACTTATTGCTTTCGCATTTTTCATGCTCACAGGCTGCCCACCGCCACTATTATTGGTAACGGTAAGAATAACAGCACCAATGTTTTTTGCACCATGACCCAAAATCAGCTCTTCTAATTTAGCGGTATCCATGTTTCCTTTAAAAGGGTATTCCAATGCAGGATTTTTGCCTTCTTCAATAGGGATGTCATACGCAGTAGATCCAGAAAACTCAATATTGGCACGAGTGGTATCAAAATGAGTATTGCTAATGAATACTTTTCCAGGGCCTCCTAAATGGCCGTATAAAATACGTTCACCTGCACGACCTTGGTGGGTAGGTAAAATATACTTACAACCTGTTTGGTCTTTGATTTGCGCCTCCATTTTTAGCCAAGAGCTAGAACCAGCATACGATTCGTCACCTTCCATAACGCCAGCCCATTGCTTGGCACTCATAGCAGAGGTGCCACTATCGGTTAATAAATCAATTATTACGTTATCCGATTTTAGTAAAAAGGTATTGTTATGTGCTATTTCAAGATATTCAATTCGCTCTTCTTCCGAACTCATTCGGATAGGCTCAACCATTTTAATTTTAAACGGTTCTATAATTGTTTTAATTGCCATCTGTGTATAATTTGCTCAAAATTGGTTATAAATTGACACACATTACATGATAACAATCATCTGAATACATGATTAAATTATTTACCAGTAAAAGATTAATTCCTTTTTTTATTCTCCTGTTTAGGCTTGCTTTTTTTCTTTTTTTGGGGTGATAGCTTGTAAATGAGGTATCCAAATCCTACAAAAAAATGAAGAACTACAAGAATTAATAGAATATTGGTAATGGTTTCTGAACCAGACATATCAAAATTTTTAATTGCATAGCAAAATTGGATTAAAAAACAACTCTTTTTGGTGTGAATTGTCACCATAAAAAAAACATAAATTCATTGGATTAGTTGGGTATACAGTACAATATAACTTTAAGAATTCATTACTTTTGCCAACTTTTGAAAGATAAACGAGTTGTTATATGTCTGTAAATTTAGTTGAAGAAAAAGCAATAAAACGGTTATATCCCTATCAACAAACTGCAATTGACCAGATTATCGGCAAATTGGATGTTGAAGAGGATGGATTTAATCTCTTGTATCAACTACCAACTGGTGGAGGGAAAACGGTTATTTTTTCTGAAATCGCAAAACGATTTATCGAAAAGCACAATAAAAAGGTACTTATTCTAACCCACCGAATTGAGTTATGTGTGCAAACTTCAAATATGTTGTCTGATTTTGATGTAAAGAATATGATTTTTGATAGTAAAATCAAGCATATTCCTTTTGAAGAAGACTTCGATTCGTTTGTAGCAATGGTGGAAACCTTAAACAACCGTTTGCGTGACAATGAAACCAATGTAGATAATATAGGTCTAGTTATTATTGATGAAGCCCATTACAACTCATTTCGTAAGTTATTTAAGTATTTTGAGAAATCATCTATTTTAGGAGTAACGGCAACCCCGTTGAGTTCTAATATGAAACTTCCTATGAAGGATAATTACGATGATGTATTTGTTGGAGAGAGTATTGCATCTTTAATTAAGAATAAATATTTGGCAAATGCCATTACATCGACCCTTCAAGTAAATTTAAGTTCGTTGAAAATTGGCGCAAATGGTGATTATACCGTTGCATCTTCCGAAAGATTGTATGGTAATTTTATTATGCAAGAGAAATTGTTGAATGCGTATGAAGAAAAATCTTTGGGTAAGAAAACCTTGATTTTTAATAACGGTATTCAAACCTCTAAGCACGTTTTAGAAACCTTTCGCCATGCAGGGTATGATGTACGTCATTTAGATAATACGCACACTGGCCAAGAACGTAGAGATATTATTCATTGGTTTAAGGTTACACCCAATGCGGTATTGACTTCTGTTGGGATTTTAACCACTGGATTTGATGAGCCCACTGTGGAAACCATTATCTTAAATAGAGCAACTAAATCATTAACCTTATACTATCAAATGATTGGTCGTGGGTCTCGTATTATTCCGGGAAAAAACGAATTTCAAGTGATTGATTTGGGTAATAATGTGGCGCGTTTTGGATTATGGGGTGCGGCAATTGACTGGCGTAGAATTTTTAGATCACCGTTGCATTACTTGAACAACATCATGAATGATGACGATATTCAACGAAATTTTGTTTACGAAATGCCGGAAGATATTCGAAAACATTTTGCAAAATCGAAAGATGTGCATTTTGATATTGAAGCGGAATATAAACAAGTAATTCACGAATGTTTACGTCCAAAAGTGGCGTTAGAGCGTTCTATTGAACAACAAACGCAATTGTGTGTGGATAACGCTGATGATTTATTTGACGCTTTGTATTTAACACGGTATTTGAAAGATGATATTGATGCGAGAATCAAAAAGTACTCGTATTGCATCTGTAATTCAACCATTAATTACTTAAAATGGTTGACCGAAGATTACAATCGTAAATTAGATACTAGTATCCGTTCACGGTATTAATATTCTTGGAATTTCATACACACGTTTGTTCCAATTTCAAATTATTATTTCCATATTTCCCTACATATGCATTGGTATGTCTACTAATTTCAATGCGATAGTCGCTAATTTTTAGCCTTGACGAGGGTAATCTGTAGGTCTAATTTGAATTACATATAGAGACTTGTCACTTTAAGGTTATTTTTGGTTTTTTTGTAGCGATTGCCAACGGCTAAAATTTTAATGAAACCATCTTTCTTAGTACATGTGGATAAATGGATGACTGTTCCCAATGGGATAGGGGAATTCCTGTTTTTCATCATACGAAAAGTGACGGTTTCCAAGCCTACCCAAGTAAAAAAAGTCTTGTTAATCAAGTTAATGGGCATGGGAAGTTTGATTAAACTAACCGCTGTTTTGCAAAAGGAAAATATAAATACGGAGCATATTATTCTCTGCACCTTTTCTCATAACCAAGAAATATGCGAGATATTAGGCTACAAAAACACCATATATATTGATAAGAGCTGGAGCGGATTATTGCTACAAAGTTTGCTATTACCTTTTAAATATACCTTCAATTTGGTGATTGATACCGAAAGGGCGTCCAATTCCTGTTCGATTCTACGAAAGTATCTAGCGGTAGTTGCAAATTCTGATTCGGTATATTTTGATTTAAAACCGGATAGAATGGGAGCTAGGGACTCACGTTTTGATATTGAGGGCCGCAGTCATACCGAATTATTTGAAACCCTAATTCCATTTCTAGTTAAGAATAAAACGGTTTTGGAACTCAAGGAGACTCAAGAGCCTAAGCGAAAGCCTCAAATTTTGGTTAATATAAATGCGAGTGATTATTTGATAGAAAGAAGATACCCATTAGCGAAGTTTGAAGAGGTTATTTTGAAAATAACTACCTTATTTCCAGGAATGAAAATTTTCTTAACCGGTGCAGTGACTGATTTTGAATATGTAGATCAGTTGACGACTCGTTTAGCGCAAAAGTCGGTGACCGTGACAAATACCTGCGGGGAATGGGATTTAACCCGATTAGCTACTGAATTGAAGCAGTCTAATTTGTTTGTAACCAACGACTCTGGGCCGATGCATTTAGCGGTATATTTAAAAACACCAACGGTGGTGATTTGGGGGCCAACGCACGCGAGTTATTCTGGCTATGAAGAATTTGCATGGCTTAAAAATGTATCCTTAAATATGAGTTGTAGTCCGTGCTTTATCACTTCCAATTCTGAAATGGGTGAGGCATGTGCGCATAAAATCAGTTGCATGCATGACTTATCATCTGATAGGGTAATGGCAGCTGTTCAAGAGTTATTAGGAACGTAAGTTTAAAGAGATTAGCGATGAAATTTAAATTCTCGATTTTAGCAAAAACTGCCGTGGCGCTACTCTCCATTTTATTGGTATGGAAGGGAATAGTGCCTGGGTTTATGCATCTAAATTCTGATTTCCCTAACTATTATTTGGCATCCAAGCTCTTTATAGCCGGAGAAAGTGTTGCGAAATTTTACGATAATGCTTGGTTTTTAAATGAAGCAAATCAGATAGGGATACCCTTCGCTAAATTCACCCCATTTCCGCCTGCAACGGTATTTATGATGTTACCTTTTAGTGGTTTATCTGCTTTGGTTGCCAAGCAAGTTTGGACTATTTTCAACATAGGTCTCTTGCTTTTATTGATTCGATTGGTTCGAGAAATCACGAATTGGTCGGCAATATATAGTGCTTTAATAGTGTTAGTTATGGGAGTTAACTTAATTAATAACTTTTACTTAGGTCAGTTTTATTTAGTGCTCACTTTTTTAGTTTTTCTTGCGTATTACTTATCTCAAAAAGAACAAAATATTTGGGCAGGAATACTGCTGACCATCGGGATATTATTCAAATACTTTCCAATTGTTTATGTGTTTGGATATTTTATAAAGGGAAACAAAAAAATAGTGCTAAGCACCATAGTAGCTGGTGTTTTTTTAGCATTTTTCACTTCATGGTGGGTTGGTTTTACTACCATTGAATTGTATTTTACAAACGTATTAATGCCTCATTTAAATGGTGAGATAGCCGGACAAGCGTCCAACGCTATCGCATTTCAATCCTTTAAATCGTTGTATTTAAATCTGTTTGAATCGGCAAAGGTGGCATCAGGGTTTACGCTGGTTACTTATTTGATTATAGTAGGAATGATGTCTTGGATAATCACTCTACTTCCA
This sequence comes from uncultured Flavobacteriales bacterium, assembly GCA_963974475.1. GTDB lineage: Bacteria > Bacteroidota > Bacteroidia > Flavobacteriales_G > Salibacteraceae > CAJXZP01. Next base: position 18,451 of record CAXBCR010000010.1, on the reverse strand, counting down.
AAAAGAGAACAATCGCTCAATTATATTTTAGCTGTATTGGGAATAGGAACCTTAGCCATATTACCTGCTTCAGCGAGTTATCATTACCTGCTTTTATTGTTTCCTGTGGTTTTATTTATTTACCAATACCAAAAAGATAACCCAGGGTGGAGTCCCTTTTTTGTATTAGCTATTTTTAGCGGGATTGGATTATTTAATATTGGGTTTACAAAAAGCTTGTGGACAACTGATGTGATACTCGTTAAATTGTTATGTTTCCCACGGTTAGAATTGATAACACTCTTGTTTTTGTACGTATTTTACATGCTTTTCAACTTAGTACAAAAAGGACATTTAATAGCAGCCCAGAAGGAGTAAGGTTGGCGCTAATAGCTTACTTTTTACGCCCATACAGTTCATTCGAAACCATTATCAAGTTCAAGAATATGTCTGACACCGCAGGACAAATGGTGGCGTTGGTTTGCGTTAGTTGTAAAATTCCCAATTGATTTACCTGGTCGGTATGTGGGTACTCCGCGCATGCTCTTGGCCGAACGTCATAGATGTTGCAATAATTATCATCATTCAAAAAGGGGCAAGGAGTCGATTTTAGCACATATTCTTGGTCCTCGTCCAGTTGTAGATATTCTTGGTTAAATTGCGCTCCAGTCATTCTTAAATGCTTCGAAACACGCTTTATGTCCCGTTCGGTAAACAATGGACTTGTTGTTTTACAACAATTGGCACATTTTAGGCAATCCACTTTTTCAAACGCTGCGTCATGCAACGGATGAATGATGTCATCTACCTTGGCTTTACGCATTTTCCGAAAACGGGTAACTTCTCTATTAATGGCTTTTTTATTCGCTTTTGCCTGTTTAAGGTAGGTGGTATATGAATCTAACATAGGTATTCTTATTTTTTAGAAAGATGGTATCGGTAAATTAAACGTGCTCTAAAAATCAATCCATCCTTAAAATCGGGGTTTAATTGATTACGATTATCCCCAAATTTAAATGCAGACATTCCCCACGTAATTCGGTCCTCGATATCGTAAATCCGATAGTTTCTACCAATGGAGTAGCCTGCTTTGGTTTGCAAAATGATGCTTTTGGTGACATGAAATTGTAAGTAGGCAAAAAGCTCGTTGGTGGTTTTAGTTAAGTAGCTTTTTGGATTTCCATTATGTGGTTCATTTAAATGATAGGTACGAACAAAGGCAAAGAAATTAGCGCCAATTCTAATTCGCTCTTTCAGTTTGTAATTTATATCAGCTGAAATAGGTAAAATAGCCTTCATTTCTAATTTATCGTTTTTACTAAGGTAATAGAATCCAATAATTGGAACAAAGAAAGGACCGAATAGTTCACTGTTGTAATACATTCCGAATTTGTAATTCAGTTTCTCTCGTTTCTTATATTTAAAGAGTGCAATGGCGCCATATTGAAAGTCGGAAGCACCAATTTTTTTGAAATCGGAAGAGATTTTAGGAAGAAAAATGTAGGTTCCTTCCCATTTATCTCCGTATTTAAATTGCATTCCTACCTTTAACATGGTACTGTAGACTGAAGTTAAATGGGAATTTTGAGGGGCGGTCTTTGTGGAAATATATTCCCCATAAAATCCAGAAATAATGGCGTTTCCATTTTTCAATACCTTTGGAGTAACGAGGTCTGTACCCATTTCTTGAATACGAGTACCATTTGTTAAACTATCAAATTGATTTACAGGAGTATTGGCGTAATGAATTTTGCCTAAGTCAATGTAGTTTTGTGCGGCTAATCCGAACGAAAGACTACTACATATAAGAACGAAAAAAAGTTTCATTGTGAAATTTTTGTTTGAGATTTTTCAATGATACTACTTAATTTAAAAGTGATAACTGATACAAAATAAGAAGTAATTAATTTTATCAAAGGTGGCTCGAAATATTTAGCGAAACAATGAACCTAGTGGAAGCATTTCACTTTCAATTATTGAAATAATATAGGTGGGGCGAGATTAATTTAACCCCGGATTAGATGGGAATTTAGATAATACCTCAAATTCTTTTCCTAGTCCTACCAAGACTTCTTTCCAGTATTCATCCGAATCGCTCATTACCTGTGCGGCATTGGTACCGGCCACAATCCACGAATTATTTTCAATTTCAAGGGCTAATTGATTTGGGTCCCAACCGGAATAACCTACAAAAAAGCGAATTTGCTCTTCCGTGGCTAGGTTGTTTTGTAGCATAAATTCCAAATGTTCTAAATCACCCCCAAAATAAAGTCCGTCCATAATTTTAGCGGTATTATTAAGCTCAGGCCCAATGGTATGAATAAAAAACAAGGAATCGTTTCCTACAGGACCGCCTATAAAAATAGGCAAATTGGGTATGCTAAAATCGGGGAGAACATTATCTACATTCACCACGCTCATTTGGTTGAGCACAAAGCCTAAAGAGCCTGTGTCATCGTGGCGTGTGAGTAGAACGACCGAACGAAAAAAGTTAGGATCCGTGAGCATGGGTTCGGAAATAAGTAATTTACCTTTTCCAGGTTCGGTAATTTTAAAATTTAAATTCTTTAAGAAATTATGAACCGACATGCGCTTAATTGATTTATTACATAAAAAATAAAGGCTAATTTACATCAATTCCGGAAATTGCTAAAATGAAATTTTGCTTTTTTACTTATAGGAGGAGCAATCCATTTTTTCGTAAAATATTCATGGCTTCTTCATTCCAAAACAACAAGAAATACCCAAGATTAGATTGATTAAATTCTTCCTCCAAATGCTTATAAGTAGTGGTTGTAGTATTGGATACATGAATCTTCACTAAAGCTTCCATTACCCATTCTGCCTGGGCTACCGGTAGAGTGAACTGAATTGTATTCACCTTTTTTGGAATAGACACCTCCATTTTATCGGTACCTATTAGCATAGTAGTAAACTGTGTGCTACCGGTCCAAATTAACCGTTGTTTAGGGTTGATTTCTTGAAACTCATTGGCGGTTAAATAGCCCGCAATTCGGGTAGGGGAAATGTCTGTTTTGGGAATGTTAAAATCAAACCACTCCTGTAAATCCGTGTCTAATTCCATACCGTGCATAAAGTTGAGTAGCGATTTTCGTAAGCCGTAGCTAAACTTCGAATGGTCGCCTCCTTCTGGGTCGTTATGAAACAAATCGTTATTGGCAAAAGCACCTATTTCTTCGGTAGTTTTACTCACTCCAAATTCTTGAGGATATATACCGATGGGACTATGTGCAGTCATTGAAAAGCGGTGCCAATAGGCAGATTGAACGATGCCGGCCTCAAAAAGTTGACGAACCACTTCTAAGGCATCTACCGTTTCTTGCTCGGTTTGAGTTGGAAATCCGTACATCAAATACGCATGTACCATAATGCCCGCATCGGTAAGGCTTTGGGTGACTTTCGAGACCTTTTCGATACTCACGCCCTTATTAATTTTTTCTAACAATCGGTCGGATGCCACTTCCAAGCCTCCAGAAATGGCAATGCAACCCGATAATTTCATGAGCTTAGCCAAATCGGAAGTGAATTTTTGCTCAAACCGAATATTGGTCCACCAGGTTACTTTTAGATTACGTCTCAAAATTTCGAGCGACAAATCGCGCAAAAGCGCTGGAGGAGCGGCCTCATCCACAAAATGAAATCCGTTTTCGCCCGTTTGGCTAATTAACTGCTCAATTCTATCGCATAACAAGCTAGCGCCCACCGGTTGATAGCGTTTGATGTAATCTAAACTGGTGTCGCAAAAAGTGCATTTTCCCCAATAGCAACCGTGCGCGAGGGTGAGTTTATTCCACCGCCCATCGCTCCACAAACGGTGCATGGGATTCGCAATTTCTATGACCGATATGTATTGGGTTAAATCCAATCCGGTATAATCAGGGGTGCCCACATCCGAGTGATGCACATCTGGTTCGGGAGCACCATTAAAATAAGCCACTTTCCCTTCATGCAAGGTTAACGTTCGCTTGAGCGCTTTTTCATTTCGCTTACCTGCCAAAAAATCTAACAAGACCGTTAAAGGCGCTTCCCCGTCATCAAGGGTAATAAAATCAACGTATTCAAATACCCGAACATCCGAAAGAGAACGGAGTTCTGTATTGGGATAACCGCCTCCAAAAGTAACAGCTACGGTAGGGAAATTCTGTTTTATCCATTGGCCACATTTCAAAGCTCCGTACAGATTACCCGGAAAAGGGATGGAAATAGCCACCAATTCGGGAGGAGTAGTGCCCATGGCTTTTTTGAGCTCAGTAATGAGCAATGTATCAATGAGGCTATTTTCTTTTTGAAGCGCTTCGTGCAATTCGTCAAAACTATTGGCTGCAACCGCAATTTTCTCGGCATATCGGCTAAACCCAAAATGTGGGTCGATAGCTGCCACGATTAAATCGGCCATATCCTCCAAATACAAGGTAGCTAGTCTTTTGGCTTTATCGGTAATACCCATTTCACCAAAGGTCCATGCTAAATCTTCCAACTGCTCAAACCGTTCACCTTCAGGAAGGAAATCTCGCGAAACTATGGAGTGGGCCAAGGTTGGGTTTTTACCCTGCAAAAACTTAATTACCGCATCGATAGTTGCGATATAATCTGTAGCTAAATCAACAATACGCTGATTGGATTCAGACAAACTAATTTCAGAATTTTGAATGGTATCAAAAATAGCCGTAAACCCACTTTTAGAAAACAGTTGCAAGGTGACATTAATACCTAAATCTACCTGATTGGTAGCCACGTTTTGGGTATTGAAAAATCCAGTTAAATAAGCCGTAGCCGGGTAAGGGGTGTTTAACTGCGTAAACGGTGGTGTGATAAATAAGACTTTTGCCCCCATAATTTGATGTGTTCGCCTGTTGGCTTTCGCTCGCGAAAATACGATGAATATTCTGACTTTGAGTGGGTGTTGTTAGCTTGGATTGCCTCAGGCGGCTGAATTGTCGGTTGGTTTACGGATGCCTTCGCGTGCTTAGGTTTGTGTGGACTTGTGGTGGGTGGTGTGATGGGTTATAATTAATGGTAATAAATTGAATAATTAAACTGGATTAAGCATGGTTGTTTTCTAATAAATAAGCTAGCTTTGAGCCTCAACTATTTCAACCGTAGCAAATGGCGAAAGCAGACATTAACTTTGAAAAAGAACTCTGGGACGCAGCGAACGAGCTCCGTGGCGCAGTATCAGAAAACAACTATAAAAATTACATCTTACCCCTTGTGTTTTTAAAGCATTTGAGTGAACGATACGAGATTGTGCACGAGGAAATTAAAGAGTTAATAGAAGACCCGAAATCGAGTTATTATTCGCTGGATACGGATGAAATTAGCTATGTACTCGAAGACCCAGATGAATACCGTTCGCGTAACACATTTGTAATACCAAAAGAAGCTACTTGGCAGTATCTAAAAGACAATGCGGAGCAAGACGACATCAAAGTTAAAATTGATGATGCCTTTGATATCATTCAAGAGTTATTAACAGGGTTTAATACGCAATTGAGTAATCTCTTGCCTCGATTGTTTGTGCGTAGCGAATTATCCGCCAAGCAAACCAGCGGAATTATCAATTTATTGTCGCACCCTAAGTTTTCTGAGAAAGAGAACCCAGAGAGTGATATCCTAGGGCGTATTTACGAATTCTACATTGGCCGTTTTGCCATGGCCGAAGGTTCGGGTGCAGGGCAATTCTTCACGCCAGGAAGTATTGTGCGTTTATTGGTCGATATTTTAGAGCCATATAAGGGACGAATCTTTGACCCTGCTTGTGGGAGTGGTGGAATGTTTGTGCAGAGTTTGAAGTTTATCAATGAGCATGGCGGGAACAAAAGCGATATTTCTATTTACGGACAAGAAATGACCGCCCAAACCGTGCGTTTGTGTTTAATGAACTTGATGTTGCGTGATTTATCGTTCGATATCAAATTAGGGAACTCTTTACTGGATGATAAATTCTCTGACTTAAAAGCTGATTTTATTATTGCCAACCCACCGTTTAACGTGAGTAACTGGCACCCCGAAGATTTACCTGAGCACGACCCACGTTTGTTCGGACCTAAAGAAGAATTCACCACCGATGGCAGCGCCAACTATATGTGGATGCAAACCTTCTGGCATCATTTAAGTGACACCGGAACCGCAGGTATTGTAATGGCCAATGGCGCCATGACTTCTAATACCAAAGGCGAAAAGAATGTACGCCAACACATGGTAGACAATTCTATGATTGATGCCATTGTACGTTTACCCGACAAGTTGTTTTTAACCACTGGTATTCCTGCATGTATTTTTATACTCAGTAAAAACCGCGATGGCCAAGATGGCACCCACCGTGAACGAACCAACGAAATTCTGTTTCTAGATGCCTCCAAAATGGGCAAAATGGCGAGCCGTAAATTACGGGTGTTCGAAGATGCTGATGTAGCTAAGATTTCTGAAACGTATCATAATTGGAGAACGGAATTGGATAAATACCAAGATGAACCCGGTTTCTGCAAAGCAGCCACCCTAGAAGAAGTACAAAAACAAGATTACAAACTCACTCCCGGTATTTATGTAGGTACGGAAGCCGAAGAAGATGACCTGCCTGCGCCTATGCCGGGCAAGTTTTTTGTTTATGTGATAAAATGTTCAAACGATTCGTATTATATCGGTCAAACAGAAGATTTAAAAAGAAGGTGGAATCAGCATGTAACGGGGAAAGGAGCAGACTGGACAAAGAAGTTTCCGCCAGTTTATATTCCTCATCATGAAGTTTGTGACTCTAGGGAGGAAGCTGTCGCAAGAGAGAAGGAGTTAAAAACAACTTCTGGTCGTAGATGGATTAAAGAACAAATTGCAAATGGTACGGCTAGGCAGGCAGGCGGTATCCCCTTTGAAACCAAAATGACCGATTTAAAAGCACAACTCGTTTCTCATTTTGAAAAAGGAGAAGAATTGAAGAAACAGATTTTAGCCAATTTTGATAAGATATGAGTAACATAGAACATAGCGGGTACTTAGATTGGATTGGAGGCATTAAGTCTCGAATTCATACAGCTAAGCAGCGTGTTGTTTTAAGCGTTAATGCGGAGTTATTAGGTATATATTGGTTTATTGGAGAAGCGCTTGCCAATAAAAAATCAGATTGGGGCGATAAGGTTATTGATAACCTCGCACGTGAATTGAAAGTGGAGTTCCCCAATGAAAAAGGTTTTTCAAGACGAAACCTAATGTATATGCAACAGTGGTTTAATTACCATAGTGCAAACAACCAATTTGTGCAACAAGCTGTTGCACAGTTTGGCCCAAATGCCGAAAAGCAATTAGTGCAACAGCTTGTTGCACAATTACCATCAAATTATAAAGATCCATTACATAGTAGCTTATTCGGACTCCTATTTAGTATTCCATGGGGACATCACACCCTAATTCTTTCTAAAGCTAAAACACCTCAAGAAACATACTTTTATATTATAGAAACCATCCGGAATAACTGGAGTAGAAGTGTTTTACAACACCAAATTCAAGACAACTTATTTGCAGCTCAAGGAAGTAAAGTAAACAATTTTGATTTAACCCTGCCTCATCCTCAAAAAGACTTGGCTAAAGAAACTTTGAAAAGTGAATATAATTTAGACTTTTTAGGTCTGAAAACAGATATTCAAGAAAAAGAACTCGAAGAAGCATTAACCAATCACATCCGTAAATTTTTAATGGCTTTGGGTAAAGGGTTTGCCTATGTGGGTAATCAACACAACATCCAAGTGGCAGGCGATGATTTCTTTTTAGATATGTTGTTTTTCAACATTAACCTAAACTGTTATGTAGTGGTTGAGTTAAAGGTAGGCGATTTCAAACCAGAGTTTATTGGCAAATTAAACTTTTATATCAATGCAGTAAATCAAATTGTGAAAGTACCCGAGCAAAACGAAACTATTGGGATTTTACTCTGTAAAACACCGAATACCGAGGTGATTAAACTTTCGTTGAAAGGAGTGGACACACCCATGCATGCAGCAGACTATAAGTTAACTAAAGAATTGAAAAAAGGACTGCCCACTAAAAAAGAGTTGGAACAAAGTTTACACGCCAATATGAATTTAAATAAAAAGGCTAACGATTTATGATAAGATAGGTTAGAGGCTAAAAGTAACATATGGATACTATATGTTAGTTTAAGGCTGGAAAGTAAAATAAGATTATTTATATGTTACTTTAAAGCTTAAAAGTAAATTAAGGAAGTTGGATGATAGAAGAAACTTATCGAACTTGGGTTTAAATGCGGGTTTAAATGCGGGTTTAAATGCGGGTTTAAATGCGGGTTTAAACTTTTAAAAAAAGAATTTGCGTGTGTAAATGCGTGTGTAAATTTCAAGCATTTTAGTCCGTGGCAATGAAAAACAAACAAACTTGGGTTTAAATGAGGGGTTAATTGAAGGTTTAAATAGGTAAGGAAGAAATAAAATCTTTGATATCACCAATTGTGACCTCAAACAAAAATGCTAATCCCATCGAATTCGATGGGATTAAATAACGAAAAGGAAAAAAGTATAAAGCGTTCATTTTTTATCAGCGTTCACAATTTGTGAACAGATGGAAAAAGTGAACAAGAATAAAAAACGATATAAAAGCCGAAACTGCTAAACATAAATAGCCATGAGTTTGATTACTGTTGAAAATAAAATATTTGTTATTCGTGACCAAAAGGTCATGTTAGACAGTGATTTGGCTCTGATTTTTGATGTGGAAACAAGACAATTAAATCAAAGTGTTAAAAGAAATACCCAACGTTTCCCAGAAGATTTTATGTTTCAGATTACAAAGGAAGAGTATGATTCTTTGATATCACAAAATGTGATATCAAACGAAAATGATTCTTTGAAGTCGCAAAATGCGACCTCAAAAAGGGGAGGGAGAAGAACAATGCCTTTTGTTTTTACAGAGCATGGAACAGTGATGTTGGCGAGTGTCCTAAAAAGTGAAACTGCCATACAAGCTAGTATTGGAATTGTAAAGGCATTTGTGAAATTTAGAGAAATCATAAGTTCACAAGCCGAATTGGCAGAAAAGATTGAAAGTTTGGAGAGTAAATACGATAGTCAATTTAAACAGGTGTTTGATGCCATTAAAGGTTTAATGTATAGTAGTCCAGGTATAACAACCATTAAAAAAGGGAGGAAAGACTAATGAATAGTACATGGACATTAGACCGTATAAACCAAATGATTACTGATGGTATTGAAGAAAGTAATCAGTTAGACTATAAGGGAGCAGGCGCATTAGCTAAAACAGATAGAAAGAGAACCGAAATCTCAAAAGACGTATCTGCTTTTGCCAACTCAAATGGAGGTGTGATAATTTATGGCGTGCGTGAATTTGATGATAAAAACAAAAGTCATTTACCTGAAAAAATTGAAGCTATTCAAAGAACGGAGATTACCAAAGAGTGGTTGGAACAGATTATTAGTACTAAAATTCAACCTAAAATAGACGGAATTGAAATTACCCCTATTGAAGTGTCAAAAGAAGATAATACCGTTATTTATATTGTTGATATTCCTAAAAGCAATACTGCACACCAAGCATCCGGACATAAATATTACAAGCGTTATAATTTTGAAAGTGTAGCCATGGAAGATTACGAGATTCGTGATGTCATGAGCCGTGGTGCGTATCCTAATATGACCTTGGAGTTTGAAATAGAAAGAAGAGAGTTGGTCAATAGTTTTGTGCCAACAATGGGTGGTTTAAATCAGAAAGAATGGGGTAACTTCTTACGTATTCGAATTCGTAACACAGGTTCTGTTTTTGCTAACTATGTGAATTACTACATTACCATCAATAAGTTTATGATTTCTGATAGACTTCAAAAGGACTTCAAAACCGTTAAAACAAAAGATTCTGGAGCCGAGTATATAGAGTATTATGGAGAAAACACGATTAGAGATGTAGTGGATTGGGATGGAATGCATGAAAAATACGGTCCATCTCGTTTTGACCCAATTTTACCAGGAATGAAATCTAGACCCGAAGTAATTCAACTTACCGATGGTGATTTAAAACCATTCTTTAAAGAAGAAATATCATGGGTAATTTATGCAGATAATGCACTGCCAAAACATGGAACTATTGCTGTTTCTGACATCAAAAACATAAAAGGATTATAAATGCCAAAAAACTGGAAAACATATAAACTCTCCGAAATCACAACCAAAATTGGAAGTGGAGCAACACCAAGAGGTGGTAAGGAGGCATACAAGGAATCAGGTATTTCATTGATACGGAGTCAAAATGTTCTGGATTTTTCATTTTCAATAAATGGTCTTGCTTTTATTGATGACACACAGGCGAATGCGTTGAAAAATGTAATTGTGGAACCGAAGGATGTTTTACTAAATATCACCGGTGATTCTGTTGCTAGAGTTTGTCAAGTTCCAGTTGAATGGCTGCCAGCAAGAGTAAATCAGCATGTGGCTATAATTAGAGCCAATCAAGCATTATTGGACCCTGATTATTTATTGTATGCCTTGTTGTCAAAAGAGAATAAAAATACGTTACTGACATTGGCAAGTGCAGGGGCAACAAGGAATGCCATTACAAAATCCATGATTGAGGATTTTGAAATCACTCTCCCACCCCTCCAAGAACAACGCGCCATAGCCAACATCCTCACCGCCATTGACGACAAAATAGAAATCAACCTCCAACAAAACCGTACCCTCGAAGAAATGGCAATGGCCCTATACAAACATTGGTTTGTAGATTTTGATTTTCCATCCGTAGCTTTAGCGAAGGATGGGATTCCTCAACCATATAAGTCTTCAGGTGGCGAGTTTGTGGAGTCTGAACTCGGTATGATTCCCAAAGGTTGGGAGGTGAAGAGACTGGAAGAGGAATATGACATTACCATTGGAAGAACCCCTCCAAGAAAAGAGCCAGTTTGGTTCTCAAAAAAGGAAGGTGTTAAATGGGTTTCTATTAAAGACATGGGAAATGCTGGCATATATATTTTTAATACCTCTGAATATTTAACTTTAGATGCGGTAAAGAAAAAAAGGGTTCATGTGATAGCTACAGGTACTGTTATTCTCAGCTTTAAATTAACTGTGGGTAGGGTTTCCATCACCACAGAAAATATGGTGACAAATGAGGCAATTGCTCATTTTAATGAAAATGATAATACAGTTCTAAGTAATGAATTGTTGTATTTAGTATTAAAGTCATTTGATTACAATTCTTTGGGTAATACATCATCAATAGCAACAGCAGTAAATTCTAAGACAGTAAAATCAATGAAGATATTGGTTCCTGAAGCGAAAGTTGTTGATATTATTAATCCTAAAGTTTCTTCGCTATTAGAACAAATAAAATCTAACGCTCAAGAAAACCAAACCCTCACCAAACTTCGCGATACACTATTACCCAAACTCATTAGCGGAGAAGTACGTGTAAAAGATATTGAACAAACGCTAACTGAAATCCTATGACACCGATAGGTATTTCATATCCTTTACACGCGTGTAAAGCAATTCAATATGCATCGGCATCATGCCATGTAAAATGTAGTGTAATTTTAAATTCTGAATTGGCATGACAAAAATGATTGAAGTAACGGTACAAAACGCGGCAATTGAGTGGCTGCAAGAGTTGGGTTATACCCACCAAGAAGGCAATAGCCTACAACGGGAGCTCAAAAAAGTAGTGATTGAAAATGATTTACGTACATTTTTAAAAACTACCTATCCTCATGTACCCGCAACGGCAATCAATCAGGCCATGGCCACCTTTACCCAACACGAGGGCATGGATGTAGATTACCGCAACCGTGATTTTCACCGTAAAATGACCCAAGGTATTTCCGTTTCATGGAAAGACGCCAAAGGCAAAGAACAAGCCCAACATCTGTACCCCATCAACTACCAAGAACCCCAAAAAAACAAATTTGTATGTGCCGATGAGGTTACCATTGTAGGGCCTAAAAACACCCGTAGAACCGACTTACTCATTTACATCAACGGCTTGCCCGTAATTGTGTTTGAGTTTAAAAACATGTTTGCCCAAGAAGTAGGTATTGATAACGCCCACAACCAAATACAGCATTACATAAAAGACATCCCGCAGTTGTTTGATTACAATGCCATCACCATAGTTTCCGATGGCTTAGAAGCCCTGCATGGCATGTACAATTCATCCATAAAGTGGTTTGCCCCATGGAAAAGCCTACATGGCGATGACACCGAGCAAAACCAAGACCTGCAATTAGAAACCTTGCTCAAAGGCCTGTTTCCTAAAGAAACCCTGTTAAACTACTTGCAAAACTTTATTTTTCATGAAGACCATAATGGTAAAATCATAAAAAAAGGTGCCAAGTACCACCAGTTTTGGGGCATCAATAAAGCCGTAATAAGTGCCGTTAAAAACATCAAGCCTAAAGGCGATGGCCGTTTGGGCGTAATTTGGCATACCCAAGGTTCGGGTAAAAGTATTTCTATGGCTATCCTTACGGGTATTTTACGCCAATTGCCCGAAATGAAAAATCCTACCATTGTCATTCAAGTAGATCGTAGCGATTTAGATCAACAACTCTACGAAAATTTTGTGCTTTGTAAAGATTTGGTAGGCGATGTGCAACATGCCGAAACCACCGATGAACTACGCGCCATGCTCAGCACCAATGGCGGAGGCGTAATTTTCACCACCATAGAAAAGTTTCGATTAAAAGAGGTAGAGTTTGGCAAAGAAGTCATCCATCCCGTACTATCCGAACGTCACAACTTAATAGTCATGGCCGATGAGGCGCACCGCACCCAATACGGATTTAAAAGTGGCGGTTTTGCGCAAAACATACGTAGAGCCGTTCCCAATGCATCGTTTATTGGCTTTACCGGAACTCCGGTAGATAGTAAGGATGCTGATACCCAACAAGTTTTTGGTCCCACCATTCATACTTACGATATTAAACAAGCCGTAGAAGATGGCGCCACCGTGCCCATTTATTACGAACCTAAAATGGTGCCGCTCAACATTAAGTCTAAATTCACCCAAGAGTTGGAAGAAGTAGACGAGGTAGACGAAAGCGGAAATGCTACCGTGTGGGCAGCCATTGAAGATGCCGCTGGGGCAGAAGATAGAGTAACCACCGTAGCGCAAGATATTTTAACGCATTACAACGCCCGTATAGAAACCTTAGACGGTAAAGCCATGATTGTGTGCATGAGTCGCAAAAATTGTGTGAAAATGTATGAGGCTATTACTGCGCTTGCAGGATGTCCAGAGATTGCCGTCATCATGACCAGTAACATAGGCAAAGACCCCGAATCATGGAATCCGCATGTGCGTACCAAAGATGCAATGGAAGCCGTAAAGAAGCGATTTAAAAACCCAGAAGACCCACTCAAAATGGTGATTGTGCGTGATATGTGGCTCACCGGTTTTGATGCCCCGTGTGCGCATACCATGTATGTAGATAAAATAATGAAAGGCCATAACCTCATGCAAGCCATTGCAAGGGTAAACAGAGTATTTGAAGATAAACCCAACGGTTTGGTGGTCGATTTTATTGGCATATCTAATTTCTTAGCCGAAGCTACCAAGAAGTATACGGGAAGCGGTGGAGAAGGAAAACCCACCCTCGATTTAGAAGCAGCTGTAAACCTATGCCTCGAGCAATTTGCCGATGTAAAAGAACTCATGGGCGGTTTTGATATTGATGAAATCAACGGCATGACCGATGGTCAAAAAATGAAATGGTCAAGCACTATGGTGAATAATCTCATGCGTAACGATGAGGTAACCGACAGCTTTCTGCACGAAGAACGAAAACTAGCCGAGCTCGTAGCCATGACCAGTTCAGACGAACGCATTTGGGCCATTCAAGAAGAAATAGCGGTGATTCAAAAAATCCGTCAAGTCATACGTAAAATCAAGAATCCACCAGGCCCGCAGCGTTTAAAAAACCAACGGGTAAAAGACTTAATCAGCAAATCATTAGAAGCCAACAAAATTGTGGATTTAGCCGCCATGTACGATTTAGATAAAATTGATATCTCTATTGTAGATGACAGCTTTCAAGCCATGGTGAAAGAAAAAGGCGAGGAGAACATAAAAGTAGAACTGCTGCGCAGGATTATTAATGACGAACTAAAAGTCCGCATGAGTAAAAACATTGTCCGTATGACCAGCCTCAAAGAAGAACTCGAAAAAGTATTGAGCAGGTATCACAAAAACAGTTTAGATTCCATAGCCGCCATCAAGCATTTACTAGACATCGCAAATGAGTTTAAAAACGATGACATCCGTACCAAACAACTCGGATTAACCGAAGACGAGTTGGCATTTTACGATTTACTAAACGCCAACCAAAAACTCATCAACCAAGAAGGCCCAATGCAAGATTTAGTGCATAAAGTGGTAAAATCAGTAAAGAAAAACCTACAATTAGATTGGGCCAAAAAAGAAGACGCCCGAGCCGCCATACGCCTAGCCGTTAAAAAAGAACTCAGAGGCAAAGTCCCATTCTCCGAATTAGACAATCTCCTCAAAGAAGTAATAGTACAGGCCGAAGGTCAGTATAGCGAATGGCCTTTGGTGGGGTAGTAATTTAACCTTAAAACTTATCAAAATGAAAGAAAAATTAGAATTTGTTGAAAGCGTAGAGGATGTAGAAAAGAACCTACGGTATTTAATTCAGTGCCGTAATTCGTCCAGTCCTAAAGATGTTGCTTTTTACGAAAGTCGCATGAAAATGGGATTCAATTTTGTTGTGATGATAATTGATGGACTGGTAGAATTTGGTCCCAGTCGTTTTTTAGGTTATAAAGATATAGATCGTAGTGATTATGAACCAAAGCCACATTCTGATTTACACGGGGGACCAACAGGACAAAAACTAGGTAAACTCTTTGGTCGTATGCAAGAAAACGCCATACTTGAAAATTTTTTTTATGCATTTTTTAAAAAGAATATTGAAGGGGGACATGTTCCTATACGTAAATATTCCTTTCAGTTTTTTCTCAATGAAGATAAATTAAAAGATTTAGAGTCATTTATTCCTGGGATTATAGCCGGTGGGTTACAAAAGCCCATCGATTTTGATTATGAGAAAGTGATTTTAAGGTTTAAAGAGACGCTAAAAATTGAAAATAATATTTTAAGAGATTTTGAGGTTCAGGAAATTAATAATGGTTGGGTTTGGATTTCGGATTCATATAAAGTTATTGGAGATAAGAGAGCTCATTATGAAATTAGGGATATGAACAAATCTCTTTGGGTAGTTCTACATTTTGAAGGAATTCAAGCAGAAAATGACTTATTTCACCAATCCATAAAAACCTTGCCTAAAGGGTTAGTATGGACGGGATGGAGAGGTTCAAAAAGTATTTGTGTTAAGCCAGAAGTCGTTAAAAATAATGATGATTTTATTCAACAATTAATAGATCAATTATTGTTTTTGGAGGAGTCAATAGGCGATGAGGTTAGAGGTCTAATAAAAAAGAGAGATGTAGTTATGGAAAGTACAAATGAACCTGGAGATGATTTAAACACTAATACGGAATTAAACCAAATTCTATACGGCCCTCCAGGTACGGGCAAGACCTATATTACCGTTAACAAAGCGATTGAAATTATTGAACCTAGTTTTGATTTATCTCATCCACGTGATGTGGTTATGGATAAATATAGATCTCTTGTAAAGTCTGGTAATATTATGTTTTCTACCTTTCATCAATCTCTGTCTTATGAAGATTTTATTGAAGGAATAAAACCAGAAACAAAAAATGAACAGGTTACCTATGATGTTCAGGACGGAATATTTAAAGTAATTGCAAAAAGGGCCAGTGAAAACTGGAATGGTGGTAGCGCCATGACATTTACTCAAGCTTTTAATATCCTGAAAAATAAATGGGAAAGCTCCGAAAATGATGAGGTTAGAATAGATATGGTCTCCAAGGGTTCTTTTTTTAATATCATAGGGATTAACGCTACAACTATCGCTTTCAGGAAAAAAAGCGGGAGTGTAAAACATACACTCAGCATATCAACATTGAATGAGATTTATGAAGGTAATCGAACAATGTCTTCCGGTTTGGTTGTCTATTATAATCCTTTGGTTCGTGATCTAAAAGAAATAGCAGCCAAAAACAGTGTGGAGACCAATGAAGTAAAAGAACAGTTTGTATTAATTATTGATGAAATAAATAGAGGTAACGTATCATCCATATTTGGGGAGTTAATAACCTTAATTGAGGATGATAAACGAAAAGGAATGCCTAATGAGTTAGAGGTAACTTTACCATATTCAAAGGAGAAATTTTCAGTGCCACCAAATTTACACATCATTGGTACAATGAACACAGCCGATAGAAGTGTAGAAGCATTAGATACCGCATTACGAAGACGTTTTACGTTCGAGGAAATGATGCCATTACCAGAGTTACTAGAAGACAAGTTAGGTAATAAAAACGATTGGAATGAAATTCAAATTTCGGAAGTCCTTAAAACTATCAATGAGCGAATTACAGTTTTGGTGGATAGGGATCATCAAATTGGACACTCCTACTTTTTAGGTCTTAAAAAATCATCTGACTTTGATAAGGATTTAAAGGCTGTATTTACTGATAAAATAATCCCATTACTACAAGAGTATTTCTTTAACGATTTTGTTAAAATAGGAATGGTTTTGGGAAAAGGATTTGTTGTTCCTTTTCCTAATTCAAAAGTGAAATTTGCCTATATTGAAGATTCAGTGGATACAGATTACCAAGATGGAAATAGGTATGAAATTATGTCATCTAATAAAATTGATTTAAAAATGGCTTTAGACCTTTTAATGCGCAAAGGTGAGTAAGCCAGAATCCATAAAGGTTTTTGAATATCAATCCATAGCTTGGAAAGGGAGGTATTCAGATAAGAGATTCACTTCGGGAATGTTTTCAGCTTTCGAAAAATACTTCCAAGCGAATGAACGCACTCCATTTTTTGAAATGATTCCATACGGAGTTCGTTTCAAACAGTATGTAGGAGCCATTCAAATAGGGAAACATACTATTGAGGTATTGCCTAAGGTGGGTAAAGAGGACCGCAAGGATATTTGGCAAAAAGTATTGTTAGATATGCTGAAAACCTGCCATATGTTAACAGCAAAACAAACAGGAAATGCAACTTTAAAACTCCGGGCAAACTCAGTATTAGAATTGTATTTCGAACTTTTTGTTTCGAAAGTAGAGGCATTAATTCATCAAGGACTAATTAAAAAGTATCGGAAAACAGAAGGACAACAAAAAGCATTAAAAGGGGCTTTGGTTTTTTCTAAAAATATTGCCAAAAATGTGGTTCACAAAGAACGTTTTTATACCCGTCATTCAGTTTACGATAAGAACCATTTGTTGCATCAAGTATTATTTGTGGCTTTAGGTCTAGTTAAGCGGTTGTCAACTGAGTCAAGACTTAAAGATAGAATTGGGCGAGTGGAACTAGATTTTCCTGATGTTAATGCTTTGCAAGTAACAGAAGCACATTTTTCAAAACTATCAACAGATAGAAAAACCTTCCCATACAAAAATGCGGTAAGTATTGCCAAATTATTAATCCTTAATTACCGTCCAGACTTGTCTGCTGGTAGAAATGATGTTCTCGCATTAATGTTTGATATGAATGTGTTGTGGGAAGAGTATGTATATCACATTCTTAAGAAAAACGTATCAATTGAATTTGAGGTTTTAGCTCAAAGAAGACATAAGTTTTGGGAAACAAAAATTGTAAAACCTGATATCGTATTAAAAAACAAAGAAACAAATCAGGTATTTGTAATCGATACCAAATGGAAGGTAATAGATAATAAAAAACCTGCTGATAATGATTTGAAACAGATGTACGTATACAATCATCATTGGAATAGCTCACATAGCGTTTTGCTTTACCCAAGAACCAACAACCAAAAAGATATAAAAGGAACATTCGCGAAGCCATTTAATGATGCCTCCCATCATTGTACTTTAGGGTTTGTAGATGTTATTGATAATAGTGGATTAAGAAGAGATATTTATCAAAATATCCTTGATATGATTAGAGTTAAAGACCAATTGCTTAATTGATGATACAAATTAGTAACAGCTGCCTTCGATTGCTTAGTGCGGCCTTTAACTGGAGCAGAGGATTAGCATTATGTGCAACAAATGAATGGATTTTTTAGTATTGAGGTTTCAGTCCGCAAACACCTGAAGCAGAGGAGCAGCATTAATAAGAATCAAAAAAAAGAAAGAATAGAAAACAAACCCCAGTTAAAGGGCAGCTGAGGAGTTGCATAGCAACGATACTCGAAGCCCCGAATTAACATCCCAAAACCAGTAGAATCACCAAAAAAAAGGCAAAAAAAAAGCCTCACATTTCTGTGAAGCTTCTGAAAAATTGCGGTCTGGACGAGACTCGAACTCGCGACCCCCTGCGTGACAGGCAGGTATTCTAACCAACTGAACTACCA
>CAXBCR010000009.1:0-115372 GCA_963974475.1 uncultured Flavobacteriales bacterium | reverse complement strand
AGGCATAGTGGTATCAGACCAATTTTTCACCTATTAAAATTTGAATTATGAAAAAATCAGGATTATTACTAGCCTTTATTGCAGTTTATACTTCAATTTTGGGATTAACCACAGTTACGTTTACCAATCAGGCAGATCTCAATGCGTACAGTTTTGTAGCAGGTGAGGATTACAAAATCAATCTACGGAATGATACTACGCTTCCAAAGAGTGACCAAATAGCCAATATGCAGGTCTTATTAGCCATTACAGGTAATTTAGATTTGAGTATTGAACATACTTTGTTAACGAGTTTGGACGGGATACGAAATAGCTCCTCATTATCATTTTATATGAAAGGTAACGAGTTATGGGATACTTTATACATTCCAGATTATGTGAAGTTTCTTTATGGATTTACGTGTGAACGAACATTATTGAAGCGGATTTATGGCGCTGATAAAGTAAAGTTGCTAAATAGAGTTTATCTCAATGATAATGATAGATTAAAGGATGTTAATT
Organism: uncultured Flavobacteriales bacterium; assembly: GCA_963974475.1. Classification (GTDB taxonomy): domain Bacteria; phylum Bacteroidota; class Bacteroidia; order Flavobacteriales_G; family Salibacteraceae; genus CAJXZP01. The sequence goes on along the minus strand of CAXBCR010000009.1, from coordinate 114,871 downwards.
TAGGATTACAATTATTAGACTCTGCGTCAATTAACTTAAGTCTCGAGGTTACTCAAAACGACAGTTTAAAAACCTTTTATTGGGGAGATACGCACCATCAATTATCGCAATTGTCTTTTTTTGACAATAGGCAATTAAAACATGTGCATATTGAGACTGCAAGAGAAAAAGTGTCGGATGGAAATACTGATGGTGGTTTTGTCTTTAATGTGGAGTTAGATTCAATATCAGGTTTTAAGGGATTGATAAACTCATGGATAACTAAAATAAAAACAAATTATATGCTCAATGAGGCCTGTGTTTTACAAAAGGGTACTTTAAAGGCAATAGAGATAGACCCCAGTTCTGAAAGTGCGTATAAAATTCAATCCAACGGATCTAATCTACAAAGTCTCAATGACCTGCTTACGGCAGATTGTAGTTGGTTGCCCAATGGTATCAAAGAGCCAATATGGAGTAAATTGGAAATTTACCCCAACCCCGCACAAAACGAAGTGTACATAACCGCACCGAGTCAGCGCACGAGCTATTATATTTATGATGTAAGTGGCAAATTAGTACGTCAAGGACTAGTAGAAACGAGCGGTAGAATTGGGTTAGCCACCATATCAAACGGAATGTATGTTTTGATGGTAGATAACAAACGTAGCAAGCTGGTGGTTCAGTAAAAAAATGATGGGTAAATTAATCGGGTTAAAGAGAATTTAAAAAGCTCTTTCTCCCGATTTTTTTTGTGATAATATCTTTCTCCATGTCAAATCCACGGGCTTGCGAATATTCTCTTCCGTAGTAAATTATTTGTAAATGAAGTTTGTTCCATAGTTCTTCTGGAAACAACTTTTTAGCGTCTTTTTCTGTTTGTTCTACCGATTTTCCATTTGTTAATCCCCAACGCCACATTAATCGATGAATATGCGTATCTACTGGAAAGGCGGGTACTCCAAAGGCTTGACTCATTACCACGCTGGCAGTTTTATGGCCAACTCCGGCTAAATTTTCTAAGTCTTTAAAATTATTGGGTACTATGCCCTGGTGCGTTTCAACCATGACATCGGCCAATTTTTTAATGTTGCGCGCTTTTGATTTATACAACCCACATGTTTTGATAAAACCCTCCACTTCTTCAAGCGAAAGTTTTTGCATATCGTAGGCATTATCCGCTTTTTGAAATAGGGCAGGGGTAATAATATTAACCCTTTTATCGGTACATTGGGCAGATAGCAAAACGGCAATGAGTAATTCAAAATCGTTGGTGTGATCTAACGGAATAGGAACAGTAGGATAGATGTTTTCTAATGCATCTACTACAAATTGTACTTTTTCAGTTTTTGTCATTTAGTTTTTTCGGTACGTTAATTAAATCCAATTTTGAGGCAAGATTCGTTAGCTCATTATGGTGATTACCAATTTTCTAGCCGCTGGATTATTACGAAATTCAAAAAAGTAAAATCCTTGCCAAATACCTAAATTTAATTGATGATTGGTAATAGGTACTGTAATTTCATTGCCTACCAAAGCCAGTTTAATATGGCTGGGCATATCGTCTGGTCCTTCATCCAAATGGGTAAAGTGAGGCTGTCCCTCGGGCACTAAGTTTTCCAAACTTCGGTGTAAATCATTGCGTACCGATGGGTCCGCATTTTCGTTAATGCCAATGGCAGCAGAAGTATGCTTAACGAAAATGTGAAGCAATCCCTTTTCAGGTAAATCGGGTAATTGCGCTGTAATATTATCTGAAATGAGGTGAATACCTCTTTTTAATACCGGAAGTGAAAATTCAATTTGTTGAACCATGTGCAAATTTTGGGACAAATTTAGTGGAATGAATGGAAGTCTGAATCTGGCGTCAAGAAGTTTTTTCAAGCAAAACCGATTTGTTGGGTAACTTCTTTTATTTTTACACTTCATGACCAACAAAGAAATCAAGGAAATTGAAGTTTTGATACAGGATTCTATTTTGAATACCCAAGAAACGATAGCGGGTTATAAACTAGAAACGCAGCCCATTGCGCCCGATTGTGCCATTGGACGAGTGTCGCGAATGGATGCTATAAATAACAGAAGTGTAGTGGAGGCGGCCTTGCGGACGCAAGAGAATAAGCTACGCGGGTTATTGCATGTGCAATCTTGTTTAGGAGAGGATGATTTTGGATTATGTAACCGTTGCAAAAAGCCTATTCCTATTCAACGAATTTTACTGGTGCCGCATAATAAATTTTGTGTGCATTGCGCAAGCTAAGTGTGGTGTAAACCTGAGTTGGATAGCAGGGTTAATATCGCTTAAAAATAGGGCGTGGAAAAAGTGTCAACGTTGATGCGTACACCAAAGTCGACACCCTACATTTTTAGCCTAATTGCTTTTCAAAATATTTCCATAAATCATCCTCCATTACAGGTGCTGTAAAAGAAACAGGTTCTTTTTTTACCGGATGAATAAACGAAATGCTACGCGAATGCAACGAAATGGAGCCATCTCTATTGGTTCGTTTTGCGCCATATTTAATATCTCCTTTAATAGGACATCCAATAGCCGCTAGCTGACACCGAATTTGATGATGACGGCCAGTTAATAGTTTAACTTCTACCAAGCGGTAATTATCCGAATCTTGTTTCAATTCGTAATCCAAAATAGCCTCTTTATAACCCCGAGTTTCTTTCTTTTTGGCGACCGATTTGTTCTTTTCTTCGTTTTTCCGAAGGTAATGTGTCAATCTTGCTTTGCCATCTTCGGGGCGGTTATTAGTAATAGCCCAATAGGTTTTCTTCACTTCATGATTGCGAAACATTTCCGACAATCGAGAAGCTGCTTTACTCGTTTTGGCAAAAACCACAATACCACTGGTAGGTCGGTCCAATCGATGGACTAAGCCAAGGTAGACCGCGCCTGGTTTTTTGTATTTCACCTTAATATATTCCTTCACTAAATCAAGCAATGATTTATCGCCTGTTTTGTCGCCTTGCACTATTTGTCCGGGTACTTTATTGACTATAATCAAATGATTGTCTTCAAAAATCACCTGAACTTGATTCACATCGGCTCGGTCTTTTTCTTCTGGTTTTCTCACTAGTAAGATTCGTTTTTATTCGGAAAATCTTTCGTTTTCACATCCTTAATATAATTGGAAACTGAATCGTGCATTTGCTCGTAGAAATTATTGTAACGTCTTAAAAAACGAGGAGAAAAATCTACGTTTAATCCTAGCATATCATGCAAAACCAATACTTGTCCATCTACATCCGCTCCGGCTCCAATACCAATAACGGGTATGGAAACGGATTCGGCTACTTTTTTAGCTAATGAGGCAGGTACCTTTTCTAATACCATGGCAAAACAGCCTATTTCTTCTAGCATTTTGGCATCTTTCATCAATTGTTCTGCTTCTCCCTCACCTTTGGCGCGTACGGTATAGGTGCCAAATTTGTAGATGGATTGAGGGGTTAATCCCAAGTGACCCATTACCGGAATTCCGGCCGATAAGATACGTTGAATAGATTCTTTGATTTCAATTCCACCTTCCAATTTAATGGCATGGCCACCTGCTTCTTTCATTATGCGAATAGAAGATTCTAACGCATTTTTTGAATTTCCTTGATACGTGCCAAATGGTAAATCCACTACAACCAAACAATTTTTTATACCTCTAATTACCGATGCGGCATGGTAAATCATTTGGTCTAAGGTAATAGGTAAAGTCGTTTCATGACCAGCCATTACGTTAGAAGCAGAGTCGCCTACCAAAATTAAATCAATGTCAGCATCATCTAGAATGCGTGCCATTGAAAAATCGTAAGCCGTTAACATGGCAATTTTTTCTCCTTTACGCTTCATTTCATGAAGCACGTGCGTGGTTTTCTTTTTGGAATGTCCGCTTACCGATTTGTATAATTGTGTACTCATGTGCTGTAGATTTAATTTTATTTACAATTTCGCCTCACCTTTTTAAATTAGTGTCGTTATATTATTATAGTATATTCGTGGCGAAAATATGAAACCCTAGTTTTGGGCTTCAAAATTATAAATTCCATCGACTACGAATACAGGTTTAAGGAATTGATGCATAATTACAAACAAAAAAAATGAAAATAAGCGTATTATTATCTCTAATTGTGGTTTCTGTCGTAGGATTGGTCGGATTTCAATCTTGTAAAAATGAGGTGGAGATATTTGCCCCTCAAAATGATGTCACTGTTATTTATGGATTACTAAACTCGGATGACACTGTTCATCAATTTAAAATTAATCGCGTTTTTCAAGGAGCAGATGCGGTGGCTAATTTAGCTAAAGACCCCACCCTTTCTGAATACGAAAATATTTCAGCTAGATTATTCGAACTTTTAGGCGATGGTTTTGGGAATTTTGATACCACTAACCAATGGACTTTAAGCGAAAGAACTATTACCGATAAAGATTCGGGTTATTTTTATTACCCAAATCAAAAAATATACGAAGTTACGGCTAACCTTAACAATCATAGAGAATATGCAGTTATGGTAGATAAGCTTGATGGCTCACCCATTGTAGAAAGTACCACCGAGTTGATTCGTGTAAATGGAGATATTCTAATCAAACCTTTTGGTCTTAACTTTTTGGGTTTGTCATTAGCGGGTAGCAACGGACCCATTGAAAAAATTGGATTAGAATTGAAAATGCCAGTCAATGCAAAAGTGATTGATGTATACTTGGATTTTTCTTGGAAAGATGAGTTTTATAGTGGTGCAACGCCAATTCATCATACCATTAGCTATAAGGTAGGAACTTATTTGGCTACCAATATTCCAACATTGGATACGGATGCTGAAATTATTAAAGCCGATTTGAATCCAACGGCATTTTATGAGTTTATTGCTGCAAATACATCGGTGGTACCAAACGGAAGTGATTTGAAACAAAGAGTTGCGGATGACGAACCACTAAATTTTAGATTTGTTACCGGAGGGGATGAGTTTAATACTTATTTAGAAGTAGCGTCACCTTCCACCAGCTTGTTGGAAACAAAACCAGAATATACTAATGTAACCAATGGGGTAGGCCTGTTTTCTTGTCGCTCATTTAACAACAAAACAGCGTTAATGAGTAAAAAATCGATTGTTTACCTAGTAGATGGAGAGATTATGGCGGGTAGAAGATTTTGTAACTACTCAAATAGTACCGACCCTAATTACTGTTTCTAAAAATATGATGACACGTTAAAGTGTCGAATTGTCATACTGGAATGCCAACTTTTAATCGAGTTGGCATTTTTTTATGTCAATATTGCGTTGATTTTAATGAAGTTTCTAATGGCACAGCAATTGACTAGGCGCAAATCAAATAACAAAAACGAAAGTTAAAACTTGAAGATATGGGTAAAATAATTGGAATCGATTTGGGTACTACCAACAGCTGTGTGTCAGTGATGGAAGGTAGCGAACCTGTTGTAATACCAAACAACGAAGGAAAAAGAACTACACCATCAATTGTAGCATTTATTGACGGTGGCGAACGTAAAGTAGGTGATCCTGCAAAACGTCAAGCTATTACCAATCCTACCAAAACAATCTCTTCTATCAAGAGATTTATGGGAAACTCATTTGACGAAGTAGCGAAAGAAATTGCACGCTCTCCGTACAAAGTAGTGAAAGGGGATAACAATACTCCACGTGTGAATATTGATGGTAAATTATACACTCCTCAAGAAATTTCTGCAATGATTCTTCAAAAAATGAAGAAAACAGCTGAAGATTATTTAGGTCAAGATGTGACTGAAGCAGTAATTACTGTTCCAGCATATTTTAACGATGCACAACGTCAAGCTACTAAAGAAGCAGGACAAATTGCTGGTTTAGAAGTAAAACGTATTATCAATGAGCCAACAGCGGCTTCTTTGGCTTATGGTTTAGATAAAAAAGGCGAAGACATTAAAGTTGTGGTATTTGATTTAGGTGGTGGTACACATGATGTGTCTATTCTTGAATTAGGTGACGGAGTATTTGAAGTACTTTCTACCGATGGTGATACGCACTTAGGTGGAGATGATTTTGACCAAAAAATTATTGATTGGTTAGTAGCTGAATTCAAAGCTGAAAACGCAAACTTGGATTTATCTAAAGACCCAATGGCTTTACAACGTTTGAAAGAAGCGGCTGAAAAAGCGAAAATCGAGTTGTCTTCAGGTAATTCTACCGAGATTAACTTGCCATACATCATGCCAGTTGACGGTGTGCCAAAACACTTGGTACGTTCATTAACTAGAGCTAAGTTTGAGCAATTATGTGATGATTTGATCAAAAGATCTATCAACCCATGTATCTCTGCAATGAAATCGGCCGATTTGAGTAAAAGTGATATCGACCAAGTTATTTTGGTAGGTGGTTCAACTCGTATTCCTGCAGTTGTGGATGCAGTAAAAGCATTCTTCGGTAAAGAACCTTCAAAAGGTGTAAACCCAGATGAGGTTGTTGCAGTAGGAGCAGCTATTCAAGGTGGTGTACTTTCTGGAGATGTGAAAGATGTACTTCTTTTAGATGTAACTCCTCTTTCTTTAGGTATTGAAACCATGGGTGGTGTAATGACAAAGTTGATTGATGCAAATACAACAATTCCAACTAAAAAGTCAGAGACTTTCTCAACTGCTGCGGATAATCAACCATCTGTTGATATTCACGTATTGCAAGGTGAGCGTCCAATGGCTAATCAAAACCGTAAAATTGGAAACTTTATCTTGGATTCAATTCCACCAGCACAACGTGGGGTTCCTCAAATTGAAGTAACATTTGATATTGATGCCAATGGTATCTTACATGTAACTGCAAAAGATAAAGCAACCGGTAAAGAGCAATCTATTAGAATTGAAGCTTCTTCAGGATTGAGCGAAGCGGATATCGAAAAAATGCGTCAAGAAGCAGAAGCTAACGCGGAAGCAGATGCAAAAGAAAAAGAAAAAGTAGAGAAGTTGAACGCAGCTGATTCATTGATTTTCCAAACAGAGAAAATGATTACTGAAGCAGGTGATAAACTTCCTGAAGACAAAAAGAAACCAATTCAAGATGCGGTTGCTGAACTAAAAGCGGCTCATGCTGCGGCTGACTTAGCATTAATTGATACTGCAATGGAAAAAGTTCAAGCGGCTTCGCAAGAACTATACGCTGCTGCACAAGGTGCTGAAGGTGGACAACCACAAGAAGGCCCTCAACCAGGAGCTGATGCTGGTGCAGAAGATGCAGAGGTAACTGATGTTGACTTTGAAGAAGTAAAGTAATTAGAAAATCATGTTAGCTCCGGAGTTAAACCACCGGGTTAATTGATAATCTGAAACACAAATTAAGAAACCGTTCTCGTTCATTCGAGAGCGGTTTTTTTTTGTGGGTGAGTTTTTGAAGTTTGGATGATAAAATTAAGCGTGGGTAGTTTTAAAATAAAGGCCACCAAAAGAGGTTTAATTAGAATGGGTGAAGTGTATGTTTAGGAAAAAAAAGGAGGGAGCTATAATGCGAATCCCTCCTTCAATTAAGAATCTATAAACCCACTACATTTGTCATTAAATCATCTAGGGTTTCTCTTTTGCGAATAAGTTTGGCTTCGCCATTAATGATCATAACCTCTGCGGGACGGAATCTAGAATTATAGTTGGAAGCCATGCTAAAACAGTAGGCTCCTGCGTTTTTGAATCCTAAAATGTCGCCTTCTTTTATTTCCGATATTTTTCGGTCGTATCCAAATGTATCCGACTCACAGATGTAACCTACTACCGTATAAATACGTGGTTTTCCGCTGGGGTTGGATACATTATAAATTTCGTGATGCGCATCATAAAACATCGGGCGAATGAGGTGATTAAAACCAGAATCTACTGAAGCAAAATTGGTGCTGGTAGTTTGTTTAATGAGGTTGGTTTTCACAAAGAAATAACCCGATTCGGAAACCATGAATTTCCCCGGTTCAAACATTAGTGTTAATGGTCTACCCGTTTTTTCTTCAAAGGCATTAAAGCGTTCACTGATTTCTCGTCCAAATTCTTCAATATCGGTTTCATGATCGCTTTCTTGGTATTGCACTTTAAAACCCGACCCAAAATCAATGTAGCGTAAGGTATCAAACTGATTTGCCACATCAAATAGGATATCGGCAGCTTTTAGAAATACATCCACATCCAATATATCCGAACCGGTATGCATGTGTACTCCTTCCACATTTATTTTTAGGGCCTCCACAATTCGTTTTACCAACGGAATTTGATGAATAGAAATGCCAAATTTGGAATCGATATGCCCCACCGATATTTTCGCATTTCCGCCTGCCATCACATGCGGATTGAAACGAATACACACGGGTAAATTAGGATATTTATGACCTATATATTCGAGCGTGGTTAGGTTGTCTATATTTATATTGGCGCCTAGTGAAATAGCTATTTCTAATTCTTCGTGCGACACGCCACTCGGGGTAAACACGATTTCGTTGGGTTCAAATCCAGCAAGTAACCCCAAGCGTAATTCTTGAATAGAAACGGTATCTAAATGAGCACCAAGTTCCTTGAATATTTTAAGCACATTCGGATTAGAAAGAGCTTTAACCGCATAGTTGATGGTGAGCGAGTTTACCGAAAAGCTATTTTTAAATTGATTGAATTTAGTTGTAATGGTTTGTGCATCATACACGTATAATGGAGTCCCAAATTCTTCACAAAGTGATTCTACCGAAATACCTTGTATATCGGTTGCGTTTGATTGTAACATATTGATTGTTATTTACAATGAAGACATGCCGTAAAACGGGATATCGAATAAAATGAATTGGGGGAATATGATTGGGGTGATTTAGATTTAAATCTTACCCATTTGTTGCTTCAGCATCTTAATTTGTTCCGTAAGCATTTTCTTGGTGTCATCCTTCTTTGCTTGTGCTAACCAATTAAGAGCTTCCCGCTTTCGTCTCTTAGCACCTGCTATAGCTGCCAAATTTAATTTAGCCATGGCTTTATCATGATCCATGTATAAACCCTTATTTAATGCTTTTTTAAAGAAAGATTCAGATTTAGACATTTGGTTTTTTTGAATCAAAATCATTCCTCTCATTAGGTAGTAATACGCTTCTTGTCCTGCTACCATCAATTCTGGTTTGGTAATCCAGTCTAAACGAGCGGCAGCCTTATCAAAGTTTCCTTTACGTACCGAAAGGAATACCATTAGCATTACCTCATTAAACCAAATGGTAATGATGGAAACTAACATGATGAGTAAAACAAAGATTCCGTTACCAATCTCACCATCCCAAAATTCAAAGACAGAAAGTGCGAATAATAATACGGATAAAACGATTCTTGTAATGTATGAAAACCACATAATTGTATACCTTTTTAAGATCCGCAAAATTACAATTATAGCCAAACTGTAAACTATGTTAATCTCTTTTTATTTTTATGAAATAGGAATAGAACAAAGTTATATTTGAAGCGTGTTAAAAAATGGTTTTTTTTCGGTGCTATTGGGGATTATGCTACTATGTAACCTCAATGTTTCTGCACAATCTGAAAAGGTTGTAGTGATGGGACAGGTGTATGGAATGAATAATACTACCGATTTATTGACCCTTTTTGTGGTAAGTCAGGAACATCAAACTGGAAATTTCGGGAACGCAAATGGTACGTATAGAATTCATGTAAATCGAAAGGATACCGTTTTGATTGGCTCTATTGGGTATTTTACGGTGAAGATTTGTGTGGCCGATTCGGCACCAACCGACACCGTTATTGTGGATGTTTATTTAAAGCAACTTGAGTTTTACCTCAAACAAGTCACTGTTTTAGCTCCAAGAGATTTACGTAGGATTTATGAGGATATAGAAGAATTGGGTTATCAAGAAGGAGATTACCGACTTACCGGAGTTGCAGATCCGCTAACGAGCCCTATTACGGCATTGTATGAAACCTATAATCGACATGCGAAACAAGCGCGATTGGCAAGGCAATTAATCAATGATGCCAAACGAAGAGACTTATTGAAGGAGCTGTTTAAAAAATATGTGGATTATAATATCATCGATTTATCGGATGATCAGTTTGATGAATTTGTTGAATATTTGGATGTTTCTGATTCGTTTTTAAAGAATTCATCGCAATACGACTTTATCATCTTTGTGAAGCATAAATATACCTACTTCATCAAACAGCATAAATATGATGGATGGGAAGAATATTGATTCTCTTATTTTGAAATAACGTACACCCCTTCAAACCAACGAAATCCAACGTGAAAGTAATTTTCATTTTCAACAATAAACCCTGCTTCGCGCACCATTTTGTCTGTATTCCGATTCAAATTACACCCATCGGCTACTAATTTCCAAGCCGGATTAACCAAGTCTTGTGCGAGTCCTGTAAGGTGGTTATGCGACCGAATGTGTTCAATAAGAATTAATTTACCACCCGGCTTCAGCCATTTTTTGAAAAGCTCCAATGCTTGTTCCGGATTTGGAATGGTGCATAAAACTAAAGTAGAAACAATGAAATCAAAATGGTTTTCTGGAAAGGAGAGTGAAGGGGCGCCAATTCCACCAAGCACTAGATTTATTTCGGCCTTAAATGGCAGTTTAGCCTTCGCGAACTCCATCATTTTGTGATTGGGCTCCACAGCGGTTACCAAAGCAGAATTGGAAAAATGAGGAAAGTTGGCTCCCGTACCTGAACCCACATCAAGCACCCTACCCGATAGCGAATGAAGGAAATGTTGCCGTTTATGTGCAAAAATCTTTTCCTCTAAGGTGTGCATGAACGGGTCATAAATTCGAGCGAACACATTACCGTACCATTTTCCTAATTTCATCAATTTTAAAATTGAAATCCTACTTGAAAATTCCAGCGAACACTTTTGTCCTGGTCGTTTAGCGAAGCACCAACTTCTACCGGACCTAATGGGGTTTTGTACGCTAGATTTATCCCGTAACCAAAAAGTTCATCGCCATTGAAAGAACTTGTTTTTGGCGTGTTTCTTCCTACTCCTGCATCTTTAAAAACGGCATAATTGGCACCTACATACACAAATAGGTTAGACATGGGAGTGTACATAAAATCGGCTCGGGCAATGGCTAAATTGTTGGCCTTACTTTCGGCATAATTGAGCCCGTACATTTGATAATCAAAATAAAATAAGTGCACGTTTCCACCCGAATGAAAAAACCGATAGAAGTAATCCTTGCTGGATTTAGTGAGCGTTAAAGCGGTGTTTAAATTAGTGATAAATTTCACTTTGTTTGAAATTCTAAATAGCTGCTTGTAGGATGCGAAAATATTTCCATAAATAGAAGTAGGGGTGTATTTGTTATCGAGAATCGTATTCAGCCCATCTTGGGTAGTTGAAATGGTATCGGCTCCATCAATAAATTGGAGGGTAGATTGGCCACTTGGAAACTTGGATTTATAGGAGGTCGAAAACACTAAATCGCTACGCACACTTATGCGTGAACCCCAAGTAGGGTGGTAATTCTTGTTGAGCGTGTTTAGCTGATATTCGGCAAATAAGATATTGAAAGCGCTATTTATTTTTATGTTTTTAAAGGTTTCGTTTCCCAAAACGCTTTGATTATTATTTTGGTAATAATAGTATCCTATTCCCAGCTTATTATTTAAATTGTAGCTAGTTTGAAATTTGGCTACTATTTGCTGCGTGTTGCTTTGCGTAAATTCGGTTAGGTCTCCCGATTTATAGATGGGCATACGTAGGGAATAAAACTGGTAATCAAACACAAAATTAAGTCGGTTTTTTTTGCCGAAATATTTAAGAAACTCGAATTCGGCCTTCACATTTCGTGAGATATCAAATTTTATTTTTGTACGAGAATTGGAAACCAAATAATCATGTGTCGTGAAATTAGTCGCAATTCCAACGGAAAACACATTGTCATAGTGAAGCCCTATTTTAAATTCGGAAGATGGGTTACGGTGTAAATTAATTTCCAAGGTGTAGGCATTTTTCTTGGTCGTATCGGGTGCTGCCCAATACGAAATGGATTTGTATTTCAAGGTGCCATACAGTAATCTAATATCGTGTTTGTATGCCTTTATTTCTAAATCCGTACCGGCACTACAATCTAGATGTTCGTTGACTTGGCTAATGTGTAAAGGGTCTTCTGTGTTGTAATTTATATCGGTCACAAAAATGGTGTCAGGATATTGCGTAACTTGGTTGGTAATGGATTGTTTTTCATATCCAATATTCGAACACAAGCTGTCTAATTTGTCTAATTGTTCGTTGGCAGCAATTTCTCCCGTAGTAATTATTTTAGCTGATTTAGTAAAATCTGCGGCCGTAAATTCAGATACATTGGGATGAATATACACATCGGTATTTGCTATGTTGTCTTTCAATTTCAATAATGAGGGATACATGGCGACCTGATACAAAATTTCGACCATGTTATCAATTTCGTACGCTTGTTTTAAACCGGAAGAAACATCGGAACCAATAATGTAATCTGCGCCCATTTTGATAGCCACATCTACCGGGTAATTGTTTAATGCTCCACCATCTACCATCAAGGTAGAGTCTATATTTACAGCTGCAAAAATGGTTGGGATAGACATGCTAGCGCGCATTGCCATGGCAATGGAACCATGGTCAAAAACAACCACTTTCCCAGTACTCACATCGGTAGCTAGGCACCTAAATGGAATGGGTAAGTCATCAAAGGAGCGAAAGTTTATGCCACTCCAGCCCAATTCGGTGAGTTTTTCTAAAAGTAGTTGGCCTTCAATCAATCCGGTAGGTAGCGTGGGTTTTCCATGTTTAAATGGAAACATTACCGTATATCGGTCGTAATCTTCTTTTTCTTCAAACGATACATAGGTCAATGGAATGGAGCTAGAAAGAATGGATTCCCAATTCATGCCATTAGCAATTTCTTCTATTTCGGTAGCAGTGTATCCCAAAGCATATAAGCCACCAACCACACTTCCCATACTAGTGCCCACAATGAAATCGGGTTTTATGCCGCGCTCTTCTAATACTTTTAGTACTCCTATATGGGCAATGCCCAATGCACCACCGCCACTCAAAACCAGCCCAATAGTTGGTTTAGTTTTGGGTTTAACTAATGAGGAATCAGTAGATTGGGCGGTAACGGTGAAATGCGGCATCAACGTAAATAACGTGGCTAATACCGTAACAAAAAGTGTGTTTTTATATGTCATCGAGACTCTTATTCAATCACAAAAGAATTTTTGTAGATTTTGAAGAGTATAAAGTTAAATAATGGGATGGAAAGGAAGTACGCGCCCGCTATTGCAATGTTGGTAAATGTCAAAACAACGACAGCTTGAAGCAGGTAAATTAATACCGAACCAAATATGCCAAATACCAAATGCATGGAAGATTCAAAAGCGGGGTCTTTAGCCAGTTTTTTGGTAAGCGTTCGAATGGTTTTAAAAGCAATAAAGTTGTTGATAAACATATAGAGCCAAAATGGCGCAAATAGCACTTTAAAAATAATAGGCGTATCCGACACTTTTTTATCTGGTAGAGGCTCCTCAGCCAAAATCGCATTTAAAAGTTTTTGATTGTTGTCAAAGTTGGCTTTCAAATCCCATGTTCCCCATGCATTTTTAACCCAGGCTTTGGCAACTTGATGGTATTTTAGCCCTCTTGGCATATCAATGGTTAACAAGCGAATTCGTTTATCCAATTCGGCTAGCAAAGCAATGTAGCCCTGATTATTGTTTTTTAAATACGTTTCGTAAAATGGCTTAACATCGAATGGCTCTCCATAAATAACAAGTAAATCTGAGCGAAATTGACGATGTGCAGAATAGTTAAGTCCAACGGGACAGATTTTTAAATCAGTATCCGGGTTTTTATCCAAAACGGCAAAAGCAATTCGCGCAATTCCTTTTTGTAAAGGTCTAACCGCTCTTCGTAAATTATGATTGCCCTCCGGAAAAATAGTTAGCGGTTGTTTACCATCCACTAATACATCTACGCATTTCTCAAAAATTTCTTTATTTTTTTTAACCGTATGTAACCCATCACGTTCTCGATAAATGGGAAGCATATAAATGTAGGAAAAGAAAGCATCTCCTAATTTATTTTGAAAAACTTGCGCTTGCGTTAAAAAATAGGAGGCTCTAGGTTGTGTCATCACAATTGCCAAGGCATCCATAAAAGCATTTTGATGCGTAGGTGCAAAAATTACAGAACCTTTATTGATTGAATTACTGTGTTTTACCGATTGGAATTTGCGGAAAAAAAAATGTAGTCCAGTGCGGACATACGTTGTTAAAAGAAAAATAAACGCATTTTTAATCATACCACAAATTTAAACGGTTTTTGCATTTGCTCGTTTAAAGAAAAAAGAAATAATTGTGCCTGCAAAAATGTGCCAAATTCCCCACCATGCAGCTAAAAGCGCCATTCCACCATTTCCATCAAATACAGAAAAAATAATGGCCAACGATAGTCCAGAATTTTGAATCCCGGTTTCTATCGTGATTGTTCTGACATCTTTACTGGGGAGCCTAGCAATTTTTCCGGCTCCATAACCCACCCCAAAGGCGAGGGCGTTGTGAATCAAAACCAGTACAATAATGTATTGATAATAAGCTAAGAAAACATCGATATTTTTGGAGAATGCTACCACCATAAATACCACTAAAATGAGGAAAGATAAGGTGCCAATTGGCCCTTTTATTTTTTTTGCAATTTCAGGTAGACGCGTGGAAAAAGTAACACCAGCAACTAATGGAATGACCAAAATGGTGAATATTTTTTCTAAAATTTCCAAAAACTCAATTTCAATCGGTTTAATTTCTCCAAGTTTACCCAAGTAAAGTTCGGCATAAAATTCAAAGTTGATGGGGGTCATAATTATTGCAAGAATGGATGCTAGTGCTGTGAGACTTACCGATAAAGCAATATTTCCTTTAGACTGTTGCGAAAAAAAGTTGGAAACATTTCCACCTGGAGAAGCCGCAACTAGTATCATTCCTAAAGCTAGCTCTGGGAGCGGTTTTATTAGTAGAATAACTATAAAGGTGAGGAAGGGGAGTAAAACAAATTGACTAATAACTCCTACAATTACCGATTTCGGGTTGGTTCGTATTTCCAAGAACTCCGATTTTTTTATGCCCAATGCCACACCAAACATGATGAAAGCGATGGCTAAATGAAGTGCAAATAAACTTTCTTTTGTAAATGCAATTTGTAAATTAGTAAATTCCTGGCTCATAAACTTTGTCTTTGATGCATAGATAAAAAAACAATTTAGTTTCCTTACATTTCACATTGCTTTATTATTGAATGGGGTACAATAGTTAACTTAGATTCAGTGAAAAACGAGGTTGGTGACTTTTCTCATATATGCGAGATGGGTAACACGCTAGTTTTGTAAGTCTAAAAATAATAACTATGAAAATCGCAATAACTAGTCAGAATAAAAGAACCGTAAGTGGTCACGCAGGCAAATGCACGCGTTTTTACATTTTTGATATCAACGATAAAAAAGAAGTGGAGCGAAAAGAATTATTTGAGTTGGACCCAGAAATGATGCTTCACAATCATTTTCACGGGCCAAATCCAGAAGCACATCACCCATTATTTGATATGGATGTAATTATTACCGGAGATATGGGTCCAGGGTTTCCTATTAAAATGAAAAGCAAAGGAATTCAAGCAGTCATGACCGATGTAACAGACGTGGATGTGGTAATTGAAAAGGCATTGGCCGGAACGTTGGAAATGCTTCCTCCAAAAGCACATCATCACCATTAAGACCGAAGACGGAAGTTAGGAGCTAGAATCCTATAAAACTCCAGACTTCCGACTCAAAAGGCATAAAAAAACCTGATAGAAGTACTTCTATCAGGTTTTTTTATGCTTTGTGGAGAATTATCCGTGCATGCACGCTTTTTTCTCTAACAATAGTTCTTCTGATTCTGGGTGTTCTTCACTTACGTGAATTGCATCTACAGGACAAACTGAAACACATTGTGGTTCATCGTGGAATCCTTTACATTCTGTACATTTATCGGCTACGATATAGAAAAATTCATCACTTTGAGCTTCTTGTTTCGCATCTGCATCTACTTCTCTACCATCCCAAAGTTTTACAGTTCCAGACAAGTTTGATCCGTCAGCGTATGCCCACTCTTCGTCTGGCTCATAAATAGCATGGTTTGGACATTCAGAAACGCACGCATCGCAATTGATGCAATCATCATTAATTACTAACATATTTATAATTTTTGTATTCCTATCGGAAAGATTTTTATTTTTTAATAAGACAAATTTATAGACTAAATTCCAATAAAAAGATGACCTCGCTAATTTGGAATGAATCTAAAGAACCAAAGTACTAATTTTTGTTCAAACTAGGCGTTGGACCTGTATGTTATATCAAAATGCATTAATAAATCACTAGTTATAAATTTTAGTAATTTATTTCAGGTTCTTAGACCTTAGTGGTGAAATTATAAAGGAACCTGATATTAGTGGATTCCATCGCAGGCTCGGAAGTTGGAGCAGATTCTTTTGGCGAAATGTTGGTTTTTTCATGCATTTGTGTAGCATATCCTAGGTTAACCATTGCATATAACATCCCTCCGGTAGCCATCATTAACGAAGTGTTAACGATAGTATTGAATCTGAGATCAGGTCTTCGAATTCGGGTAAAGAAGTATAATGGAACATATGCAAATATGAATAGTGTGAGGCAGGCTTTAAAAATACTTGCGCCTGGCCAATGCATCACTTTGAACATGATTCCAAAAAACACTCCAAGAGCTAACAAAAAACCAAATGTTTGAACCCATTTGTCCATTTGGTGTTGTTCATCCTTTAATTTAATAATGATCATCAATGGTAGAAAGAAAAACCCGAAGACTAATCCTCCAGAAACTAGGGAAGTAGCTGCCCCAGGCCAATGCATTGTCTTTAGAATTGCACCGATTAAAATGAGTGTTGAACTTATTATTCCTGAATATATAACCATTTTTTTCATAGCGTAATAATTTTTAAATGTTAATAAAATATCTACCTCCACCTGCAATTCTTTCAGCTCATGCTGAAAAAATAATGGCAGTTTTTCATCGTAGAACTTATAAAAGTCCGCGTTTTCAGGCATTTCATTTTCAACAATGCAGCACATGTGATCTAGAAGGTTGTCTTGCAGATCTTCAAGAACAACCCCACGCGCTTTAATGTCATTTAAAATGAAATCTACCTGTTCATCGGTAACTCTAGGCATTTCCCAAGTTTGGTTTTAGATTCAACAAAAAAGCCATGGTTTCCAAAAAATCGGAGAATTCATTCACCTTAACAATAGCGGTTTCATTACCTTGAGTGGTTAACGAGTAGTATTTACGTACGCGCTTACCAATGTACTCTTTCTCGGTAGTTAGCTCCCCATTTTTTTCTAAACTGTGCAGTGTTGGATACAAAGCTCCTTCCGTAATTTGAATTTTGCCTTTTGTTAAATCTTTGACCCTATTGGTAATTTCGTAGCCGTACATTCTTCCTTGCTCCTTGAGTAGGTTGAGTACTATTGTTTTGAGTGTCCCTTTTACTAGTTCTGATGAATACATAAGACAAATATACATAAGTTTCTTAGGTAAAAATAAAAAATGAATCAATATTGCATATATTTTTCATTAAAATACTGGTAAACAACTCATTGCAAAGAAAGGTTGTTTCAGATATTATCGTCAGGTTTATTCACTATCATTCATCAGTTTTCTGTTGAAAACTGATGTTTATCCAAAGAGGTATAAATTTTTGGGTAGAATTAAACTCGTACCTTTATACTTGTGAAATCGTGTTAAAAAATGGACCAAGCAGGGCATTAAAAATTATGGGAGATTAGCTTATTAAGCATAAAC
Source organism: uncultured Flavobacteriales bacterium (assembly GCA_963974475.1). Taxonomy (GTDB): domain Bacteria; phylum Bacteroidota; class Bacteroidia; order Flavobacteriales_G; family Salibacteraceae; genus CAJXZP01. The sequence continues at coordinate 97,031 of CAXBCR010000009.1, read as the reverse complement.
GAGAGATGAAATAAATCATGAGTGATTCATGATGTAACTCAGTTTTTAAAATAATTGATGCGGCTAAATTTGAACATGTAAATTAAATATGCAAAATCAACATTATAACAAATGGGAAATACCACAGTAAAAGAATTAGATAAAGTGGTTGTAAAATTTGTCGGTGACTCCGGTGATGGAATGCAGCTAACAGGAACGCAGTTCGCAGGGACTTCCGCGTTTTTGGGAAATGATATTGCAACTTTCCCTGATTACCCCGCAGAAATTCGCGCTCCTCAAGGAACCGTAGCTGGGGTGTCAGGTTTTCAGGTGCACATAGGTAAATCGCATATTCACACACCGGGTGATCACTCCGATGTTTTGGTAGCGATGAATGCAGCGGCTTTAAAAGCCAATCTATATTCTGTACCTGCAGGCAATACCATTATAATAGATACAGATAGTTTTAACCGAAAGGATTGGGAAAAAGCGGGATATACCGAAGACCCTTTAACCAGTGGAGAACTAGATAAGTATAATATGGTGAAAGCACCAATTACTTCCTTAACCAAAACGGCTTTAGAAGGAATTGGGTTGGATAATAAAAGCATTACCCGAAGTAAAAACATGTTTTGCTTAGGGATTGTGTATTGGTTGTTTAACCGGCCAATGGATTATACTCACCGCTTCTTAAAAGGAAAATTTGGTAAAAAAGAAATGATTTTAGAGGGAAATATGCGGGCTTTGCAAGCTGGATATAATTTCGCTATTACCATTGAAGCCTTACCTTCTTCATTTACGGTTCTTCCTTCAGATATGGCAAAAGGAACCTATAAATCAGTGATGGGTAACGAAGCTACGGCTTGGGGATTTATTGCTGCTGCTCAAAAAGCGGATAAAGAATTATTTTTAGGTTCTTATCCTATTACACCGGCTACCGATATTTTACAAGAAGTAGCCAAACACAAACATTTTGGAGCAAAAGCTTTTCAAGCTGAAGATGAAATTGCAGGAATATCTTCCGCAATTGGAGCTGCCTTTGCTGGCGATTTAGCTATTACCACTACTTCTGGCCCGGGGCTAGCTTTAAAAGGTGAAGCTTTAGGCTTAGCTGTGATGACTGAGCTTCCTCTAGTAGTTGTGGATGTGCAGCGTGGAGGTCCTTCTACAGGTTTACCAACCAAAACGGAGCAATCTGATTTAATGCAAGCATTGTACGGACGTAATGGTGAATCTCCACTAGTGGTGGTAGCAGCCAAAAGTCCAGGCGATTGTTTTGATATGGCATACAACGCTGCTAAAATTGCTATGGAGCATGTAACTCCGGTGATTTTATTAACCGATGGGTATGTAGCCAATGGTTCTCAACCATGGAAAATTAGAAAAATGGCTGAATTGCCAGAAATTATTCCTTATACTATTCAGGCAGATGATCGCCCAGAAGATTATAATGTGTATGCGCGTGATGAAAATACACTTGCACGTAAATGGGCCATTCCTGGAACAGCTGGTTTTGAACATAGAATAGGTGGGTTAGAAAAAGATGCCTTAACAGGAAATGTGTCTTACGTACCAGAAAATCATCAAGAAATGACCAAAACCCGTGAAGAAAAAGTGCAACGGGTAGCCAATTACATTCCTGAATTGGAATGTGAAGGTAAACAAGAAGGTGATTTATTAATTGTAGGATGGGGTGGAACGTATGGTTCGCTACTTACTGCAGGCGAAGCAATTGATGCAGGTGGTTCAGTTGGATTAGCTCATTTCAGTTACATCAAACCATTGCCACGAAATACCGCGGAAATTTTCAGTAAGTTTAAGAAAATCGTGGTTTGTGAATTAAATAATGGTCAATTTGTAAAATATCTTCGAGAAGAATTACCTCAATTTGATTATCACCAATATAACAAAATTCAAGGTCTTCCATTTTCAACAACGGAATTGACTCAAAAGTTTAACGAAATTTTAAACGAGAAATAAGATGAGCGAGAATCCAATCATACAGTACAAAGCAAAAGATTTCGCCAGCGATCAAGATGTTCGTTGGTGTCCGGGATGTGGCGATTACGCTATCTTAAAATCAGTGCAAAAAACCATGCCTGAATTAGGGGTGGATAAAAAAGATATCGTATTCGTTTCTGGAATTGGGTGTTCATCCCGTTTTCCTTATTACATGGATACGTATGGATTTCACTCCATTCACGGTAGAGCTCCAGCTATTGCTACAGGTGTAAAATTGGCTAATCCAAAATTGAGTGTATGGCAAATTACCGGTGACGGGGATGCACTTGCTATTGGTGGTAACCACTTTATTCACGCCATGAGAAGAAATATTGATATCAATATTCTTTTGTTTAACAACCGTATTTATGGGTTGACAAAAGGTCAATTTTCTCCAACTACTAATTTGGGTCAAAAAACCAAAACATCTCCATTAGGAAGTATTGATAATCCATTCAATCCAGGTGAATTAGCCTTGGGTGCAAAAGCACAGTTTTTTGCACGAATTGAAGATATCAATCCAAAGGGGATGACAGAGGTTTTCTTAGAAGCAGCTAAGCATAAAGGAACTTCGTTGGTAGAGATACTTCAAAACTGTGTAATTTTTAATGATAAAATCTATAAAGATTATACCGCAAAAGAAGTGAAAGCAGAAACGTTTTTACGTTTAGAACACGGAAAACCAATGATTTTTGGTAAAGACAATGAAAAAGGTATCCGTTTAAACGGACTAAAATTGGAAGTTGTTGAAATTGGTAAGGATAACATTACCGAGTCTGATTTATTGGTTCACGATGCCAAGGAGGAAGATATTACCCTTCACATGATGTTGGTAAATCTTGAAATGCCAATGGTTACCGGGGTTATTAGATCGGTAGAACATGAGTCTTTTGAAGATAGAATGGCGGCTCAGGTAGAGTACGTTCGCAAAACTACCAAATTCAAAACTGTAGATGATTTATTAGGCAGTGGAGAAACTTGGGAAATTGAATAAATACTTGAAAGCATCTCGACCATTGTCGGGATGCTTTTTCTTTTGCCATCTGTAGGTTAGGCCTCTTCTTCATCATATTACGAAGGAGACGCATAGGATGGTAATACTACTAATTCGCAAGAATTATAAAAAAACAATAAACGTAGGCCGTTAGCCTAATACAACAAATCTTGAGGGCAAAGCCTCCAGCAAAAATCTTATTGCAATGGGAAACGAAGCAATTATTTTATTCATCATCTTAGGGTTAGTTTTAGTAGGTGGAGCCATCGTGTTCTCTTACTTCGTAACGCCTCATGACCCAGTAGGAGCCAAAGAAGAAACTTTTGAATGTGGGATTGAAACGCAGGGTTCCTCATGGATTCAATTCCGTGTAGGTTATTACTTGTTCGCTATCCTATTCTTAATCTTTGATGTAGAAACCGTATTTATTGTGCCTTGGGCGGTAGTAATGAAAGATATAGGAATGGTAGCCTTTGTTGAGGTTGCTATCTTTTTCTTCATTCTTGGTTTAGGGTTGATTTATGCATGGAAAAAAGACGCACTAAAATGGGAATAGATATTAAAACCAAAGAAACCGAAATTCCAGCAGATTTTCCTGGAAAGGTGGTAGAAGGAGGAAATGGCGGTAGAATAATCGTGACTTCCTTCGATAAGATTATTAATTGGTCTAAATCAAATTCGCTTTGGCCCTTGACATTTGGAACTAGTTGTTGTGCCATTGAAATGATGCAAACCGGAGCTTCTCGTCATGATTGGTCTCGTTTTGGATTTGAGGTAGCGCGTGCCACACCTCGTCAAGCCGACCTAATTATCATAGCGGGTACCATTGTAAATAAAATGGCGCCAGTTCTTCGTAGATTATACGAGCAAATGCCCGAACCCAAATACGTCATTGCCATGGGTGCATGCGCTATTTCGGGAGGGCCGTTTTTCTACAATAGTTACTCGGTAGTAAAAGGAGCCGACCACATTATACCAGTCGATGTATATGTACCCGGTTGCCCACCGCGCCCAGAAGCATTGCTGCACGGAATGATGCAATTACAGAAAAAAATTATGGAAAGTTCTATGGCCGATGAGCAACAAACGCTAGCAGACTTTGATAAAGGAGAGCAACCTCCAGAAAAATAAATTAGCCGCGTTCTGCGGTAATTTGAATTAGATATAACTACAAGTTATGGATAACGAAAAACTAAAATCACTTATCGAAAGTTGGGAGCCAACGGCCGAGGTGACCTACGAAGGTATTCAGCATTTGACTGCCGTTGTAGCACCCGAAAAGCTATATGCTTTGGCAGAAAAGCTCCATGGCGATAAAGAAACTCAATTTGATTTTCTTACCTGCCTTTCGGGAGTAGATTACAAAGAGCACATGGAAGTGGTTTACCACTTGCGTTGCCAAGCAACTTTTAGTGAAATGGTGCTGAAAGTGAAAATTCCTACAAGAACAAAACCAGAAGTGGAAACGGTTTGTACCATTTGGCGCGCTGCTGAGTGGCATGAACGAGAAGTATTCGACCTTTTTGGAATTGTGTTCTTGAAACACCCAGACCTAAGAAGAATCTTACTCACCGATGATTGGGTTGGTTACCCATTGCGTAAGGATTATGTGGATACCGTTAATATCGTTTCGTACTAATGAGTGATTTTACGACAGATGAGAGCGGGTTAAAAACCCAAGATTATTTCATCAATATGGGACCACAACACCCGTCAACGCATGGGGTGTTACGTTTGGTTTTAGAACTAGACGGAGAGATTATTAGAAGAGTTATTCCACACATTGGATACATTCACCGTTCCATCGAAAAAATGTGTGAGCATGATAGTTATCGCCAAATTGTTCATCTAACCGATAGAATGGATTATTTGAGTAGCCACATGAACAACGAAGGCGTTTGTTTATTGGTAGAAAACGCGTTGGAGCTTGAGGTTTCTGACCGAGTGAAAGTGATACGTACCATTTTTGCAGAGCTTACCCGTTTGGCATCGCACCAATTATGGTGGGGCGTAATGGGAATGGACATGGGCGCATTAACATCGTTTTTATATGCATTCCGCGACCGCGAAATGATTAACGATATTTTTGAGAAAACATGTGGCGCTCGTTTAACCATGAATTATAGCGTGCCGGGTGGAGTGATGTTTGATTTACATCCTGATTTTGTGAAAGATGTGAAAGAATTTATCGCCCATTTCAAAACTAAATTACCAGAATACGACCGTCTTTTATCGGATAACGTAATTTTCAGAGAACGTACTGAAGGGGTAGGTTATTTAAGCAAAGAAGATGCTATCAATTTTGCTGTCACCGGTCCAATGGCTCGTGCATCAGGTATTAGTAACGACATCCGTAAGCACAAACCATACAGTGCGTATGATAGAGTGAAATTCAAAGAAATTGTTTCCGATAAAGGAGACACTTTTACACGCTACCATGCACGTATTCTTGAAATGTGGGAATCAATGAGCATTATTGAGCAATTGATTGACAACATTCCAGAAGGAGAAATTCAAGCTAAAACTAAAGCAGTTATTAAACTACCCAAAGGAGAGTATTTCCAAAGTGTAGAAACTGCACGTGGTGAGCTTGGTATTTATTGCGTGAGTGAGGGAGATAAATCTCCACACCGATTCAAATTTCGTTCTCCAGGATTCTCTAACTTAATGGTTTTAGACCACATGGCTAGAGGTTCTAAAATTGGAGATTTAGTGGCAATGATGTCAACCATAGATTTAGTAGTTCCTGATATTGATAGATAATGATTATGGGAAGCAATATATTCGATTTTTCTACCGTCACTGGTCCGTTTCACGAGTGGCTGTTAGAAAACCTATCGCCTGGATTAACCATGACGATAGAATGGACAATCATCGGTCTTGTGCTTATCCTCTTTGCAGCGGTAAGCGTGATGGCATTGGTGTATTTAGAACGTAAAGTAGCGGCTTTTTTCCAATTAAGATTAGGTCCAATGCGTGTAGGACCTTGGGGGTTATTCCAAGTAGTGGCCGATTTCTTGAAGCTCTTAATGAAGGAGCATATCATGAATAAAACAGCCGATAAGTTCTTGTTCAATCTCGCACCGTTTATTATAGTAACCGCTGCTTTTTTAGGTTTAGGAACTATTCCGTACGCTTTAGGAATGCACGTTTTTGATATCAATATCGGTATCTTCTTCATTACCTCGGTATCGAGTATCGGAGTTTTAGGAATTTTATTAGGCGGATGGGCTGGTAACAATAAATACTCTTTAATTGGTGCGCTTCGTAGTGGAGCCCAAGTGGTGAGTTATGAGTTATCGGTAACTTTATCCTTATTAGCCATTGTGGTTTTTACTGGAACGCTTCAATTATCTGAAATTATCGAAAGTCAAGCAGATGGCTGGTGGATATTTAAGGGGCACATCGTTGCTTGGATTGCATTCGTTATTTATTTGATTGCTGGTACAGCCGAAACTAATCGTGGCCCATTTGATTTAGCCGAGGCCGAATCAGAATTAACTGCTGGTTTTCATACCGAGTATTCAGGTATCAAATTCGCCATGTTCTTTTTAGCAGAATATGTCAATTTATTCATTATCGCTTCCATAGGTACAACCATGTTTTTGGGTGGATGGATGCCATTGCATATTGGCGTAGATGGATTTGATAATATTATGGATTATATACCAAGTTTATTTTGGTTCTTCGGTAAAGTGTTCTTTATCATTTTAATTATCATGTGGTTTAAATGGACGTTCCCACGACTTAGAATTGACCAAATTCTAATACTGGAATGGAAATATTTGCTACCCATTAACTTAGTGAATCTGTTACTAGCTGCATTTGTAGTTCTTAATGGATGGCATTTTTAAATAGGGAGATATGAGCGGAATAAAAAAATATTTTGGAAACATTTTCCACGGGGTTAAAACTTTAATTACAGGAATGCGAGTGACTGGATATTATTTCAGACATGCACGTACTGAAATTATTACCCAGCAGTATCCTGAAAATAGAGATACTCTGAAAATGCCAGAAAGATTCAGAGGTATTGTAACGATGCCTCATGATGAAAATAACGAACATTCTTGTACGGGATGTCAAGCCTGTGAAATTGCCTGTCCCAACGGTTCTATTGAAATAAATTGGACACGGGAACTGAATCCTGAAACAGGAAAAAAGAAAAAAACTATCGAAAAACACGTGTATCATTATGACATGTGTACGCTGTGTAACTTGTGTATTATAGCTTGTCCAACGGATGCCATTAAAATGGACCAAACCTTTGAACATGCTGTTTACGATAGGTCATTATTAACCATGGTTTTAAACCAGCCAGGCTCGAAACTTCGAGCAGGTGTTGAAGATTAAGCATTATGGAAAAGTTTATTTTTTATTTTCTAGCTGCTGCAATTATTGGGTTTTCGGTGATGACCGTTACAACTCGTAAAATATTGCATGCTGCTACCTATTTGTTGTTTGTATTGGTAGCTACAGCATTCTTATACTTTTTACTGAATTACAACTTCTTAGGCGCGGTACAACTTACAGTGTATAGTGGTGGAGTCATAGTCCTAATTGTTTTTGCGGTTTTACTGACTGCTCGAATGGACCATCGCTTAGAAAAAGTTCCGGTAATGAAAAGTGTGATTGCCGGTTTAGCCTCACTTTTAGGAGCTTTTATTACGCTTTATGCCTTCTTTACCTTTCCTTTTAAAGGAAGTGGTAACGCTGCAGGAGCGTATGATGTGCATGAAATAGGAACCAAATTGGTAAGCTATGGTGATGCCGGATATGTGCTGCCCTTTGAGGTAATCAGTATTTTATTACTCGCTGCGTTGATTGGAGCAATCATGGTAGCCAAAAATTTTAGAACGGATGATTGAGGGTATAGGAGTTAACGATTTTTTGGTGGTATCCACCATCATGTTTTTTTTAGGGGTTTACGGATTCTTGGTGCGTAAAAACCTGATTACACTGTTAATGTCGGTTGAATTGATACTGAATTCTGCGAATATCAATTTCGTGGTTTTCAATAAGTATCTATTTCCTGACATGATGCAAGGATATATGTTTTCGCTTTTTGTAATAGGTATTGCAGCCGCTGAAGCTGCAGTGGCCATTGCCATTATCTTGAATGTGTATCGAAACTTGAAAGATATTAATGTGGAACATTTAGATACCATGAAACATTAAAATTAGGAATTATGACAGATTTATTTCAATACACCGTTTGGATTCCAGTTTTAGTCTTCTTATCGTTTTTAATCGTTGGGTTAAGTGGCGATAAACTATCACACAAACTGGCAGGTTCCATTAGTACCGCTACCATTTCTATAGGAATGATATTAGCGTACTTCACCGCTTATGAGTATTTCTTTGTGTATGGAATGGATGAGGTAGGAACCTACCAAACCCTTCTTCCAGTCAACTTTGAATGGTTACGGTTTTCAGATACTTTGAGTATTAATATGGGAATCTACCTTGACCCAATATCAGTAATGATGTTGGTGGTGGTAACAACCATTTCTACTATGGTACACATTTATAGTTTCGGCTATATGCAAGGCGAAGAAGGATTTAATCGCTTCTATGCATTCTTATCTTTATTCAGTTTTTCTATGTTAGGATTGGTAGTAGCTACCAATATTTTTCAGATGTACGTATTCTGGGAGTTAGTTGGTGTTTCATCCTTCTTACTCATTGGGTATTACTATTTCAAACCATCGGCTGTAGCCGCTTCCAAAAAAGCGTTTATAGTAACTCGTTTTGCAGATTTCTTCTTCCTAGTAGGAATTTTAGTATTGAGTTATTATACCGGTACATTTGATTTTGTTGAATTAACCGACCCAGCGGGTTCTGCAATAGGTTCATTTGCAGGAGCATCATTTTTAGGTGTTGGTGCTTTAACTTGGGCTTTAACGCTCATCTTTATTGGTGGTGCCGGTAAATCGGCTATGTTTCCATTCCACATTTGGCTACCAGATGCCATGGAAGGACCTACACCGGTTTCCGCATTAATTCACGCGGCAACCATGGTTGTGGCTGGGGTGTATTTAGTAGCGCGTTTATTTGTATTGTTTGTTTTAGGCTCTCCCGATGCACTTGAAGTAGTGATGTGGGTGGGTGCTTTCTCGGCATTATTTGCTGCGGTTATTGCCATTTCGCAAACCGATATCAAACGGGTTTTAGCTTTCTCTACCATGTCTCAAATTGGGTACATGATGCTTGCTTTGGGTGTTTCTGGTTACGGAGGCGAAGAAAGTTTGGGATTTACGGCTTCCATGTTCCATTTGTTTACACACGCCATGTTTAAAGGGTTACTGTTTTTAGGAGCTGGAGCTATTATTCATGCGGTGCATAGCAATGAAATGGGCGATATGGGAAATCTTCGCAAGCATTTACCTATAACGCATATCACCTTCTTAGTGGCGGCATTAGCCATATCTGGAATTCCAATTTTCTCTGGGTTCTTTAGTAAAGATGAAATTTTGGCGGCCGCATTTGCCACTAACAAATTGGTATTCTTTATTGGATGGGCAGTGGCTGGTTTAACCGCTTTCTACATGTTCCGTTTGTATTACATGATTTTCTGGAACGGAGATAAAGAGTACGAACACACACCTCACGAAGCAGGCCCGAGTATGACCTATCCGCTAATTTTCTTAGCGGTAATGGCAACCGTTACGGGTTTTATTCCATTCAACGAATTAGTTACCGCTGATGGAATGGCGTTTCATGGGCACTTCCATTGGAATATAGCTCTTCCTTCTGTAGCTATTGCGGCATTAGGTATTTGGATAGCTACTAGAATGTATAAAAATCCAACATCTAGACCAGATAGTTTAATGGACAAAATTCCAATGCTTTACAATTGGAGTCACCGTAAATTCTATATGGATGAGGTGTGGATGTTTGTTACGCATAAAATCATTTTTAAACTGATTGCATGGCCAACCGCTTGGTTTGATAAAAAAGTAGTGGATGGTTCGTATGATGGTTTGGCTTGGGTAACCAACAAGGTATCAGATAAAATTAAAGGATTACAATCCGGACAATTACAGCAATACGCTGCCACCATGGTTATGGGAGTTTTAGCGTTTGCGTTGACATTGTTATACTGGATGACCAAATAAGTAGAGCTATGGATAGATTAAGTTTATTAGTAGTAATTCCAGTCCTCACCATAGTGGTAATAGGATTGATGAACGACAATAAAAAGGTTCGTTGGGCAGCCGCAACTGGGGCTATTATTCAGTTGCTTCAAACTATTTGGTTACTTATTTCTTACTTAGGTGAGCGAGCAGCTGGAAACGTGGAAGAAATGATGTTTGGTAAAGATGTCGTTTGGTATGACAAAGGTATCCTGAATATTCATTATGCCATTGGGGTAGATGGAGTATCGGTAGCCATGTTGTTATTAACGGGTATCATTGTTTTTGCGGGTGTATTTGCTTCTTGGGAAATTGAAAATAAAACCAAAGAATTCTTCATCACGCTATTTCTTTTAGCTACTGGAGTTTTCGGATTCTTTATCTCATTAGATTTATTTACACTATTTGTATTCTACGAAGTAGCGGTAATTCCAATGTATTTATTGATTGGCATTTGGGGTACGGGACCAAAAGAATACTCAGCAATGAAATTAACGTTGATGTTAATGGGTGCATCGGCTTTATTGCTAGTTGGTATTTTAGGTATCTATTTCAATTCAGCACCAGATGGTGGCGCGTTAACGTTCAATTTCATTGAGATTTCAAAAATTACCATGGAGTATGGCGCACAACAATTCTTCTTCCCACTTACGTTTGTTGGGTTTGGAGTATTGGGTGCTTTATACCCATTTCATACATGGTCACCTGATGGTCATGCTTCAGCGCCAACAGCAGTGTCAATGCTACACGCAGGGGTGCTCATGAAATTAGGTGGATATGGAGCGTTGAGAATTGCCGTGGCTTTAATGCCGCAAGCAGCTTCTGAAATGGCTTGGTTTTTTATTATTCTAGCAGTTATAGGTTCTGTTTATGGTGCGTATAGTGCGGTGGCTCAAAAAGATTTAAAATACATCAATGCCTATTCTTCGGTAAGTCACTTGGCTTTGATTTTATTCGCAGCCTTAATGTTTACGCATACCGCAAGTACTGGAGCAGTATTGCAAATGATTTCTCACGGTTTAATTACGGCATTATTCTTTGCCTTAATTGGAATGATTTATTCACGAACTCATACCCGTAATATTCACGAAATGGGAGGGTTATTAAAAGTCATGCCTGTTTTAGGAGTAAGTTACATGGTGGCTGGTTTTGCATCGTTAGGACTACCTGGTTTTAGTGCATTCATTGCCGAGATGACCATTTTTGTAGGGGCATTTGAAAACCATGATTTATTTACCAGAGTAGCTACAGTATTGGTAGTTTCTTCTATTGTAATCACAGCGGTTTACATACTTAGAGCAGCGGGAATTATGTTGATGGGAGCAATCAAAAACAAAGAACACGAATTACTTCCAGATGCACATTGGTATGACAAAGTAGCGGTGTTTTTCTTAATTGCAGTAATTGCTGGGGTAGGGTTTTTCCCAAACTGGTTAGTTAATATTATTTACACAGATTTAGGTCCAATGTTCGAAAGAATGATGAGCCAATTATAAAGGACCAAGGCGAAAGCTAAAGGAATAAAAAAACAAAGGCTAAGGCTTTTGGCGAAGGCTTTTATTGTATTTCAGTAAAGCCTTAGCCATCGGCCAATAGCCATAGCAAAAAATAGAGAAATGGAATTATCTAAATTTATCATAATGAGAGACGAGCTATCCTTAGTGGTAGTCTTGTTATTATTACTCATTTTCGAAGTGTTTTCTAGTAAAGGAAACCGTCACATGATGATTGGCGTAGGAATTGGACTTTTTACCTTGCACACCATTCTGGGTTTTTTAACGCCTACTTTCGGCAGCTTATTTGGCGATATGTACCAAAGCACGAGCACAACTGTTGTAATGAAAAACGTGCTAAACTTGGCAGTATTGATTGTCTTATTTCAATCTTCCGCTTGGCTACGTAAACCAGAAAACGACCAACGGGTGACAGAGTTTTTCATGTTAATCATATCCACTTTAATCGGATTGTATTACATGATTTCGGCTGGTGATTTCCTAATGTTTTATTTAGGTTTAGAGTTGGCCACCATTCCAATGGCTATTTTGGCTGCCTACGAAACGCATAAAATTAAATCGACTGAAGCGGGAATAAAATTACTGCTTTTAGCGGCATTTTCATCTGGAGTATTACTCTTTGGTATCACCATGATTTATGGCTCTACCGGAAGTGTGTATTACATTGATGTAGCTCAAATGATGAGTTTAAACGTGCTGCAAATAGTTGCAATGGTGTTCTTTATTTCTGGATTAGCTTTCAAAATTTCGTTAGTGCCATTCCACTTATGGACAGCAGATACCTACGAAGGAGCGCCTACCAATGTTGCGGCCTATTTATCGGTAGTATCTAAAGGCGCATCGGTATTTGTATTGATGATGTTGCTTTTCAAAGTATTTCCTAATATGGAAGGAGCTTGGAAAATAATGCTCATCATTATGTCGGTAATTACCATGACAGTGGGGAACCTATTTGCCTTACGTCAAACAAATATTCAACGATTCTTAGCATTTTCTTCGGTAGCTCAAGCAGGTTTCATTTTACTTGGAATTATTGCAGGTACTCAGTACGGAATGACCACGGTAGTTTATTTTATCCTGATTTACGCATTTTCAAACTTAGCCGCTTTCGGAGTAGTAAGTGCGGTAAGGAATGCCACCGGGAAAATGAATATTAGCGATTACAACGGGTTTTATGATACCAATCCTAAGTTAGCATTGATTATGGTTTTAGCCTTGTTCTCCTTAGCCGGTATACCTCCAGTAGCCGGATTCTTTGGTAAATTTTTCTTGTTTGCCGCTGCGGCTGAGCAAGGTTTATATATCCTTGTCATCATTGGCGTATTAAATACCATCATTTCATTGTACTATTATTTAATCGTGGTAAAAGCAATGTTCATCAACAAATCAGACTCCCCAATAGAAACCATTAATACCGATAGTTTTGGTAAAATTGGTTTGATTTTGAGTACCGTAGGTATGTTGGTTATAGGATTGTGGAGTTACATATTCAATTGGGTAGACGCAGTATCTTGGGGCATGTAAATGGATCGGGGCGAATTGGTATTCGCCCGAACACAATTAATGAGCGATTATTAAAAGGATAAAACAATGGCATTAGATTCAGGAAAACACGTAGAGAAAGATGTAGATGGCGTACGCTGTAAAATCATCGAAACAGGAATAAATAAAGACCGCGTTGACTTTCTAAAAGAAATTTTAGAACACAACGGCTACGAAGTAAAAGTAGAAGAGGATAAGAAGAAAAAACCGGAGGATCCAACAGTTTATACGTTGGGTGTTACCGATGTTGTTTTCAACCCCGTTTTAGCGGTTTACCAACAAAAAATCATCCTACCTGATGGTAGAATATGCTCGCCAGCGTACTGGAAACAAGTTTCCAAGAAAACTGGGATGCAGTATTATGAAGAGAAGGCTTAATTGAAAATTAAAGAAAAGACCTATAAGGATTTCAAAACCGTATAGGTCTTTTTCAAAAATTAAACCTTTATCTGCACACCTATATCATCAATACTTTCCGTTTTTATAAAAAGTAACCAACCGTATTTTATAAGGTGTCCAACAAATTGGGCAGGAATTAACAGCGGTTAATTTTTTGATTTAACCTTCGAAATGTTCCTTGCATATCGCTATTTATTAAATTAAAGAAAAATGCAGGTTGTCACCCATCAGCGGACAGACAAGTTATTTTAGCGTTCCTTTCAGCCATTTTAATGATTCTGGAGTTTATTTCATTAGTTAACAATAGGGTAATTCTACTCGCGCCATAAGACCCTTTTCGGTTTTGAATTCAAAAAAAAAGCCTGCTAAGATTTCTTCCTAGCAGGCTCGTATTTTAATATGTGCATTGAAGCCAATGCCGAATCGATTATTTTTTAATTCCCATCCAGAGGTTCAATTCGAGTGCCAATCCCACGGTTGGAATAATGGTCATTCCGCTAAAGTTTTGCATTCCCTTATCAGCTAATAAAAGCACACCAGCATTAAGACGAACTACTTTAAACATCCGTAAACCTAAAGCGGTATAAACGGGTAAATTGACTCCTGGAGTAATAAATTCTAAACCAGATGCATCTTTCACCGGATTTACCAAAACGCCTAAAGAAAACCCAAATGAATCTAAAGATTTGGAATTTGAAAGTAACGAGCTTTTACTGGCGAATGGAATGGTAATACCTACACCCGGAGTAAAATCGATATTGTTTACCGTTGCATTATTGATGTTAGTTTCTTTGCTCCACGCATACATACCAGCGTTAATTGGAATTGAAAATCGTTCCTTGTCAGTAGCTACCGATTTAATTTCTACAAGATTGTGTTGTCTTACTAAATCTGAACTCAAAAAAGGATACAATTCAGCCATAATTAATTCAGTAAGTGAATTCAATTTCTTTTCAATCAACTGATTTGCAATCTTGTCCTTTTCTAGCGACTTAGTTTTTTTAAGTAGTTTTTTGAATTTGAAATTCTCATAATTTTTCATCTCGGCAAGCACCAATGTACTTGGTGAAATATCCCCTAAATTGTTTTTTGAACGTTCATATTTCAATGTTTCTCGTACCAAATCAATTAGTTTATTGTACGATTTGTTGGGATTGCTAATTTCTACACTTGTACCATTAAAAGTGAGGATATTGGACAAGTAAAAATGGACTCTATTTTCAATCACCTTTGTCAACGCTTTTTTCTCACTAGGTGACAAACGCTTATAGGTAACAATTTTAAAATCATACTTACTATTAGACGTTAAAATACCCGGGATAACCAAATTAAAGGTTTCGGTAGGGTTTTTATCATCCCTGTTCCAGATGAATGAATGTAACGGTGTGTCACCATTTTGATGAAACATAACCACTTCCACGTATTCAACATCACGGTAAACCTGACCTTCTACAGCGAAAGGCTTGTTGTAAGGAATAGTTGGAGAGTTTTTAAATGAAGATGATTCGAAATCTACGTAAACCACCCTTTCTTGAGCATGGATAATAGTAGATACAAAAACAAATGCAACGAGTATATAATTTTTCATTTTTATTGGTTTTAAAGTGTAACAATAAGAACTCCAATTTGTGTGTTTAAACCAATAATTGGAGATAAAACGGTGGTTTCTTTCCCATTAGAAAGAACTATTTGATTATGCAAATCCTCCCCTTTGGGGCCAACAAATAGTTCTCCTTCCTTCTTTTTATCAGAAGAGACTATAATTTGATTGGATTCTAAGTTTACAATTTGAACAAGTTGTGCTCCTGATTCTTTTACGAAAAAAGATACTAATTGATTTAAATTTTCTTCGTTTTTGCGAATCATTTCACTTCGTACCGACCATGAAAATACTTTAGAACTGAACTTTAGATTTACTATTTTGGCACTATCTAGTTTTTGTTCGTATCGATCCACTAGTTCAGTTTTTTCATTTTCGTATTTGTTTTCGATGAACCTAACACGAAAATAGTACCAGCCGCCAGAAAAAACTAAGGCAACTAATAAAAGTAAGACTAAAAAGTGCCTTCTAATAAATCCATGCTCCTGGCCGGAAGAATGGTTAGAATTTTCTTGGCTTTTTTCATCCATAGCTAATGCACTTTTCATTTCATTTTTCATTTCGTTTTGTATTTAATAAACACTAATTAATATTTGTGGTAACAAGGTGTGATAATTTGGATTTGAAAGAACGATACTTTAAAATTCTACGCAAAATTCCTCTATTTATGATTGCAAAAATATGTTTCTTTATAATTTTTATTATAGTGCTATTAATTTAATATTGTTTTCATTTTTAGTTATGCATGCCTAATAAAATTATTGTAAATATTTAGTTTATAGCTATATGTGATTAGGGTTTTGACGCGTTCTGTGTCTGTTTTATTAAACAGGAATTCGGAAGCGAGTATTTTAATTGTTAATAAATGATAAAAACCCACTATTTGGGCAATAAATTTAACGCTAAACCAGAGTGGTTATTTAGGTAATTCTTGACCCAATATTTCTACAATTATTGATTAATTTGAATCTATTGGTCGGAAGAATAAGGGATGTAGTATAACAAGCTTACAGATATTAATTTTTCAACGCAGACATCTAACCGCTCTCATCTAAT
This sequence comes from uncultured Flavobacteriales bacterium, assembly GCA_963974475.1. GTDB lineage: Bacteria > Bacteroidota > Bacteroidia > Flavobacteriales_G > Salibacteraceae > CAJXZP01. Next base: position 80,810 of record CAXBCR010000009.1, on the reverse strand, counting down.
AAATTCATCAATTTTGCAATGGCTTTTCCAGTTTTAGGTAAATTGCGCTCCTAAATATTCCCCAATATGAAATTGAAATTAGTTGCCATATTAATGGTTGTTCAAGTGGCTGTTATGGCTCAGCCCCAATTAAATAGTTTTGATCAAGAAGTTTTTAAATCATTAGATTTTAACTACAAATCTTCTGGTGAAATACCGCAATTTGAAGGTGCCATTCGCATTGGCGGAATTGAATATATCTCTACCATAGCGAAAGTGTCTAGTTCGTTTGATACATCTGGATTACCTAATGGAATTCTTTTTGGTAGTAGGATTGGTAATATTGTAACGCTTAAAATACCCGTTACTCAAACTAACTTGATTGCGCAGTTAACCAACGTAATCTATTTGGAAATAGCACCTCGAATCACACCAAAAATTAGTAAGGCCTTGTTAGATTTACGTGCTGATTCTGTACATAATGGGTTAAATTTAAATCAATCCTACACCGGAAAAGATGTAATTATCGGGGTGACTGATTGGGGGTTCGATTATTCGCACCCAATGTTTTATGATACGGCTTTAAATAATACAAGAATAATTGCTGCATGGGATCAATTTAAAACTTCTGGGCCAGCTCCTTCAAATTTGAATTACGGAACAGAATACGTAGGAGAGTCTGAGTTATTGGTAGCGCAATCGGATACCGCGTGTACCTATTACAATTATGCAACACATGGAAGCCATGTAGCCGGAATAGCGGGAGGTGGCGGTGCCGGAATTGGATTGAAAGGAGTTGCTTTTGATGCTAATTTTTTATTCAGTGCCATTCATTTAGATATGGGTTCGGTCATTGATGCCGTAAGTTGGATGAAAGCAACCGCGCTTGCCCAAAACAAAAGATTGGTCGTTAATATGAGTTGGGGGCTGTATTATTTGGGACCCTTGGATGGGACTTCTTTAGGAAGTCAAGCGCTGGATCAGTTTAGTGATGACGGGGTAGTTATAGTTACCTCTGCCGGAAACAATGGCAATGATGAGTTCCATATTAAGAAAGACTTTAACCAAGATTCCGTGGTGACGCGCATTAACTTTTATTCTTATTCTGCCCATCCAAGTATGTGGGGACAAAGTATTTCTATGTGGGGGCAAAAAAACAAACCGTTTGAAGCGCAATTAGCGGTATATCAAAATGGCGCATTAGTAAAAAACTCACCCGTTTATTCTACCCAAACTGCAACGAGTTATCTTGATTCTACTTTAATAGTAGGTACAGATACCGTCTTTTTTAATTTAGCTACTGATTCAGCGCACCCGCAAAGCAAAACGCCTCACATGCGCCTTCGCGTTAAAAATACACATGGTAATTTGGTGATTGTTTTAAAATCGTATGCACAAAGCGGAACCGTTCATTATTATAATGTGACAGAATTGAGCAACGGTGCTGGAAACTGGGGAATGCCATTTACCACTTTTGGTTCGCATGGCACCCGAGGTGATACGCATAGTGGAATTGGGGAACCCGCCTGTGCGAAAAAGGTTATTTCTGTTGCGGCTCACGCCAGTGAGGTAAGGATTCCAAATGGTACTGTTTATGTAGGTTCGTTGGCTTCATTTAGCAGCGAAGGTCCTACTGTAGATGGACGTATTAAACCAGATGTTTCTGCTCCGGGTATGGCTGTTGGTTCATCTATTTCTTCGTACACTACCGAATCATATAACGCTTTTGCTTCTACCAATTTTATGGGTAGAACCTACGATTTTGCAAAGTTTTCGGGTACCTCCATGTCATCGCCTGCAACAACAGGAGTGGTAGCTTTAATGCTAGAAGCAAATCCAACTTTAAGCCCAGCTCAAGTAAAGGCTATTTTAAAATCTACAGCAAGGCAGGATTCGAAAACTGGTGTAATCCCTGATTCAGGTAGCGTAGAATGGGGTTTTGGTAAAGTGGATGCGCTTGCGGCTGTGAAAGAAGCTAGCAGATTACTGTCGGTAAATGATTTACCGATTTTTTCTGACATTAATGTGTTTCCTACTTTGGCTACAGATGTTTTGAATATTACTGACTCGCATGTCCAAAATTATTCATTCACCATCTTTAATATGGATGGTAGGGTAGTGAGCAATGGAAATGCAACCAATCAAATTACCATTTCATCGCTACCAAGTGGCGCATATATTTTGCACCTTCAAAATATGGATGGAAGAGGAGTCAAAAAGTTTATCAAACTGTAACATAGAAACATAATTGGTTTTTTATGTACTTTCGAAATTCAATAAATTTAAAGTTATGAAATTTTTTAGAAATATTTTAGCTGTGCTAGTAGGCGCTGTTGTTGGCGGAGCAGTGAATATGGCACTTATTATGTCTAGTGATACTATCATTCCTCTTCCAGAAGGAGTAGACCCAGGTGACATGAATAGTTTGGTTGAAAACATGCACCTGTTTGAGCCCATAAATTTTTTAATGCCTTTTTTAGCACATGCTTTGGGTACTTTGGTGGGGGCTTATTTGGCTGCAGTAATAGCGGTTTCCAATAAAATGTACTTTGCAATAGGTATTGGAGTGTTGTTTTTAGTAGGAGGAATTCAAATGGCTATGGATTTACCATCTCCACTTTGGTTTAATATTACCGATATTGTTTTTGCTTATTTACCAATGGGTTGGATTGGTTGGAAATTGGCCGGTGGGAAATAGAATGTCCTATATAAAATAGGCCAACCCACTTATAACGGCAATCTGAATAATAAATATGGTTGCCCCAAATCCTAAGGCTACTTTTCCATCTGCATACAGGTGGTCAAATCGGATATTTAAACCAATGGCTGCCATGGATATGGTAAGTAAAATTTTTCCTATTAATCGGAATATACTGATTAACTCGGGAGGAAACGTAAAAAAGGTAACCAAAGCAGTTGCCACTATAAACCCAATTAAATAGTAAGGAAGTTTAAGATTATCTTTGATTGATGCATGTTTGTTTAGTAAGAAATTGAAGAACACCAAAGCTGGAGCTAAAAGGGCTACTCTTCCCAATTTTATGGTAATCGCTAAATCTCCAATCACCTCATTCATAGCATAACCGGCACCAGCTACATTGGATACACCATGCAATGTACCACCAATAATTAAGGCAGCTGTGTCCATCAACATATCTTCATTAAAAATCAATGGGAAAACCACCATTCCGACTAAACCCAATAAATTGACCACCGCAATGGCAATTCCAGCATCCTTTTTGTTTTCTGAAATTTTGGGAGCCAAAGCTGCAATGGCACTTGATCCACAAATGGCGGTGCCAAAGCCTACTAAATATCCGGTACTGTCGCGACAAGCAAAGATTTTTGATAAGTAAAAAGTGAGGGTCAAAACTACCAAAATGGTGGCCACCAGAATTAGCGCAATATGCCATCCTAAATTTGCAATGTCTTGAAAACTAATTCCAAAACCCAAAAATATGATGGCAATTTCTAATATGGTTTTGGAAGAGAATTGAATTCCTGAATCTAATTTGGTAGGTAACGTAAAAACATTCGCAATAATAATCCCAGTTAACAAAGCGAGCACAATAGAATTTGCCATTGGAATAAATGGCGCTATCACAAATGCAAAAGCTCCGATGATGGTACTGAAAATTATTCCTGAAATTGTGATTTTCATACAATAGATGCCCTTTTGTGCTTTGAGGCGGCAAAAATAAGCTACCCATAATCTTTTGAAGGTAATAAGAGGCACTTAACTTTTGGGAATAAGAAATGAAAATGATATAAAGCGTATTTTGGGGATTTACTGGTATTAGTCCTATTTTTGGGGAAACGTAAAAATTATGAAGTTTCTTGTGCAAGTCTTAATTTCCGCATTGGCGGTGATGGTTACCCAGTTTTTTCTTCCCGGAGTGTCGGTAGATACATTTTTCACCGGAATTATCGTAGCGCTCCTTTTAGGGTTGTTCAATGCCACCATAAAACCACTTTTGGTGATTCTTACTTTGCCCGTTACTATCGTTACATTAGGATTGTTTTTGTTAGTCATTAATGCCTTTGTCATTAATCTTACCGCTAGTTTTGTGGATGGATTTCATGTTGCTGGATTTTGGTCCGCTGTATTTTTTAGCTTGATTTTGTCTTTTGTAACTTCCATTTTTGGAGGTATGGATAAAGAAGACCAAAATCGGTAAAAGAGGTATGAAAATGAGTAGTCATACTCTTTTACCGAATTCTAAATCAAACTAGTTTTTTATTAATTTTAAGGATTTTAATTGTCCTTCTCGTTGATATTGAATAATATAAAGCCCTGTAGGGTAGTTGGTTAAATCTATTTGCTGATTAATTCCACTAACCGTAATTCTATTTAAAATTTTTCCGATTACATCCATTAAAAGCAGTTCTGATACATCTTGTAGGTTGACAATGGTTACCCTTCCAAGTGTAGGGTTAGGGTAGGCATTGATGGGTTTCAATGAAACTTCCTCCGCTTTGTATACTGGTAAACTTTCCATAGTGGTGGTAACAATCTCACAACCACATCTAAAAATTCGGTTATTCTTTTTCTCTATTATAGTGAATGTATCCAATTGAATGCTAGCTGGTTTCATCTTGAAATTATAAGAACCCGAGGTTGAAAAACGAAAACTATCCAATTCCATAGGCGTATAACCCAAAGAGGAAAAATGCAAATTGATAACCGCATTAGAATTGACCCGCAGGTGAATTTGGCCTAAACTATCGGCCATGTGTTGCGCAATTAAAGAATCACCTTGACTGATAGTGAAATAGGCAAAAGGAATAGATTGATTTGTTCCTTTATCCTTAATGGTTATCAAAATAGTGGCTTCTGTCACTTGAATTATTCTGCCTTTGTAGCAATTTCCATTAGCCTTTGTTGAATTCATGGAAAGCATTAACAGCAATACCATAATGCCTTTTGCTAGGATATTCTGGAGTGTGTTTTGATTCATCATAGCGGTTTATAGACGTAATAGTTTTTTGGTTTTCTGTTGTCCAAACTCCTTGTATTTTAATAGATACATTCCACGTGGCAGACTTCCTAAATTCAAGGTTAATTCGCTATCATCCTGCGTATAGATGGTTTGAATTATTTGACCGGACATATCGATGAGTAAAAACTTTTCCGTTTGTGGTAAGTTTCGTAAGGTCATAAGTCCTTGGGTTGGATTTGGATACGCCACAAATTCTGTGCGAGAAGCAACGGTCTCAAAACCAGCACTAGGTAATAATTTATCCTCAGCTTTATTAATACTGTCTTGCTCGGCTATTAAATCTATTGGGATTTCGATGGTATCCTCTATGGAAAAACAACAACAAAAACAGCAAATCATTTGAACAGGAACACCACCGTTATTCAAGGTTATGTCTAGAATATTACTCTCTTTTTGAGTGATTTCAATATCTTCTAAAAGTCTAGTTTCATACCCTACAGCGGATACACGAATATCATACACTCCCGCTGGAATTGGTCTGATTCGATAGTGACCGTCAAAATCACTTTGTCCTCCTGCCACTAATTTACCTTCTTGTTCTACAACTATATTAACAAAGGGGAGTAACTCGCTAGTTTTAAAATCAGATAAGGTTCCTTCCAATGTTAGGGCTAATTCGCCACTTCTAATATTGAGTTCGCTAGGGCTTTGGCCAAAAGCGTAACTGGTAATAAATAGAACGATAATAAGTATAGATTTTTTCATGATTATTGGTTTAATAATTAATAAAATTTGGAATGAACGTTCAAATTATAACACGAATGAAATTATAGATAGGTTAGGTTGGTATTTGCAAAATTTAATTTTGATTAAAAAGTGGAATTTTCTTTTTATAGATCCTAACTAAAAAAATACCTTTGAATCGATGAGCAAAAGAGATTTAAAAAATTATTTAGACAACCTGACCAAATCGCAAATGCAGGAGCAAATTCTGGATTTGTATACCCGTTTTAAGGAGGTCAAAGTATTTTACGATTTTGCGTTTAATCCCAAAGAGGACAAGATTTTAGAAGAGGCAAAACTTAAAATCACGAAAGAGTATAATCTCCATGTGCGTAAAGCCAAAATGCGAAGGTCAGTTGCGCATAAATTGATAAAGCATTTTAAAAAGATTGAAGTCCAACCCGAAATTATTGCCGACTTGATGTTGTTTAATATTGAAATTGCACAGGTATATTCTGCCGAAAAAAGAATTAGACAAGATGCCTTTTATGTAAGTATGCTAAATTCTTTTCGTGAGGTAGTCGCTTATGTAAAAGACAATCAGTTGGTTGCTAGTTTTCTCTCGAGATTAGAAAGAATAGTTGACGAAAGCTATGAACAAAAATGGTTTAATAATGAGGCCTTTGAAAGGGAGTTGCAGAAATTCGCTTAAATTTAAAAAGTCATTAATTTACTACCTATAACCTCTCACAAAAACTAAATTTGTGACTCGTTCAAACGTTTGGAATATGAAAAAAATATTGATTGCTAATAGAGGTGAAATTGCGTTGCGTATTATGCGTTCATGTAAAAAAATGGGAATTTCTACCGTTGCTATTTATTCAGAAGCTGATAAAGATTCATTATTTGTGAAATTTGCTGATGAAGCAATTTGTGTAGGGCCACCGCCATCTTCCGAATCTTATTTGAGAGGTGATTATATCATTGAAAAAGCGTTAGAATTAGGAGTAGAAGGAATTCACCCAGGATATGGTTTTTTATCAGAAAACGGAAGTTTCGCCCAAAAAGTAACCGATGCCGGAATTAAATTTATCGGTCCTTTGCCAAAATCTATGGCGATGATGGGCGATAAATTAGCAGCCAAAGCAGCTGTTAAAAATTATAACATTCCAATGGTGCCGGGAACGGATGAGGCTATCGAAAATCCATCTGAAGTAACTGGTATTGCAAAAGAAATTGGATTCCCTATATTGATTAAAGCTGCTGCAGGTGGTGGAGGTAAGGGAATGCGTATTGTTCACGAAGAATCCGAATTAGAAGAGCAAATAAAATTAGCCACTAATGAGGCTAAATCGGCCTTTGGTGATGGTTCGGTGTTTATTGAGAAATATGTAGAATCACCACGTCACATTGAAATTCAGGTGCTAAGTGATCAACATGGAAATGTGGTTCATCTTTTTGAACGAGATTGCTCTATTCAAAGAAGGCATCAAAAGGTAATTGAAGAAGCACCTTCATCCGTTTTATCTCCAGAATTGCGAGAGGAAATGGGTAAGTGCGCCTGTGAAGTGGCAAGAGCATGTGATTATTGGGGAGCAGGAACAGTAGAATTCTTGTACGATAATGGGAATTATTACTTCTTGGAAATGAACACCCGACTACAAGTGGAACATCCAGTTTCAGAATGGATTGTAGGACTGGATTTAGTGGAGGAACAAATAAAAGTGGCTCGTGGAGAGAAACTTAGCTTTACCCAAGAAGATTTGAAAATTAATGGTCATTCTATTGAAGTGCGGGTATATGCCGAAGATCCAGAAAATAATTTTCTTCCAGATATTGGTAAATTAGCTACCTATCGTCTTCCAGTAGGCGATGGAATACGCGTGGATGATTCCATGGAAGAAGGAATGCAAATTCCAATTTATTATGACCCAATGATTTCAAAATTAATAGTTTGGGCACCTACTCGTGCCGAGGCAATTACTAAAATGATTAATGCCATTGATGAATATAAAATAAATGGGGTAGAGACCACTTTGAGTTTTTGTAGATATGCCATTAATCATGAAGCATTTAGATCGGGTGACTTTGATACGCACTTTGTCAATAAGCATTTTGACCCTAAAAACTTCCGTTATTCCAAGCCAGAGGAAGAAGAATTAGCTGCCATTCTTGGTGCGCAATTAACTGCGCAACGTAAAGGAAGATTAGCAGTGGGTTCTACGCATGAAACACAAACGGCATGGCAATTAAACCGATTGTAAAAAGCTGTTTAAACGGTGTTTTAATCATACTTTTATTAAACAGTTGCGCTGCTACCAAAATTGGAATTGAGGTTTTAAGACCTCCTGAGTTGACTATTTCTGTACCTTTAAAAAAGGTCGCGTTTATTAATAGAGTAGGCGTTTCCGATGCTCAAACCGTTCAATATCTTAACGGAACCGTTGTGGCCCAGTATAATGGGGTTAGTGACTATTTGGTTCAAGAAACTTTGAATGAATTAGTGATTAGACTGAATGAAAATCAATATTTTACAGCATTTGATACAAGTTTGAATTATATCCCGAAAAATGGTGGCTTTGGTAAATTGCCATTACCTATTACTGTGATTAATCAGGTGTGTAAATCATTGAAAGTAGATGCCTTTGGTGGGATAGAAGGATATAGTGCAGATATCGACACAGACAGTGAAGTGCGCTATTCTACTCCCGTGGAGCGTAATCATGGAACGGTTAGAATTCCTTATTTTGATGGAGAACAAAGTGTTTACATGCGAATGTTTTTTAGAATCTATGTATGTGATAATGAAAAAAGTATGCTGGATGACGAACGTGATTTAGGTACGCAGGTTTCTTTACAAGCAAGCGGTTCCACTCCTTATGAATTGAATGCCAAAATGGTAAACCCAAATAATGTGTTGATTCAGGCAGCTCGGAAATTGGGTCGTAATTACGCCCATCAAATTAGCCCTCAATGGGAAACGCAACAAAGAAAAATTTACATTTCCGGTTCCAGTCAAATGAAAGAGGCCTATCTAATGGCAAAAAATGGAAATTGGAAAGAAGCTACCGATAATTGGTATTTGATTGCAACTTCCAATAACCATAGCTTGGCCGCAAAAGCGACTTATAATTTGATTTTGGCGAATGAAATTATTGGCGATTTTAAATTAGCAAAAGAATGGGCATCTCTTTGTATCTCTAAATATAAAATGAAAGATGCGGTTACTTATTTGAAAGTTATACAGAAGCGCGAAATGGAATTGATAGAAATTAGCCAAATGTTTCCGGAAGTATCCATTTTAAATTAGGCCGTATCATAACTCTTGATAGCAAAACATACTTGCTTATTTGATTGCCAAAGTGTATCCTTGTCTGCCATAATGAATTGATGAATGAAAATTGAAGCAAAAACTCCGGAAGAATATATTTCAAAATTACCAGCAGAAAGAGCGGCTGCCATTTCTAAATTAAGAGACGTTATTCAAACCAATTTACCCAAAGGTTTTGAAGAGGTTATGATTTATAATATGATAGGTTACGTGGTCCCTAAGTCTATTTATCCTGCGGGATATCATGTAACTCCAGAATTACCATTGCCATTTATAAATATTGCCTCGCAGAAAAATTTTGTGGCATTATACCATATGGGAATTTATGCATTTCCCGAATTATTAGAGTGGTTTGTAGCGGAGTATCCATCCTACGTTAATACTAAATTGGATATGGGTAAAAGCTGTATTCGCTTTAAAAAAATCGAAACTATTCCTTATGGGTTAATTGGAGAATTAGTGGCTCGAATGACTCCGGAAAAATGGGTGGAAATTTATCAAACTCAATTAAATAAATAAACAATCTTATAATATAATATATGCACGAAGAACAAATAAGTACCGCATTAATTACCAATGATGCAGTGGTTGTTGGGATTTTACTAACCATTTTGGCGGTAGTTTTCACCACAGCTGAAAGCTCAAATAAGTATTTGAAAGGGTTTTATAAATTCTTTCCCATGTTGCTGATGTGTTACTTTGTACCCTCTTTATTAACCACATTTGGAGTGGTGGATCCTACTCAGTCCAATCTTTATTTTGTGGCATCTCGTTATTTTTTACCGGCCAGTTTGGTGTTGTTAACCTTGAGTATCGATCTCAAAGAGGTGTTTAAATTAGGACCCAAAGCGCTTATAATGTTTTTCACTGGAACCGTTGGGGTAGTGATTGGCGGGCCGTTGGCAATTTTAATCATATCTTATTTCGCACCCGATTTGGTGGGCGGAACTGGTCCTGAAGCCGTTTGGAGAGGGTTAACCACCGTAGCAGGTTCGTGGATTGGCGGAGGTGCAAACCAAGCGGCTATGTATGAAATTTTCAAACCTTCAGATGCCTTGTATTCTGTGATGATAACTGTAGACGTCATTGTTGCGGAAATTTGGATGGCCGTTTTATTGATGGGTGTGGGAAAGCATAAAGAAATTGATAAATTCTTTAAAGCAGATTCATCTTCTGTAGATCATTTGCAAAAGAAAATGCATGAATTTTCGATGAAACACGCACGTATTCCTAGCCTCACAGATATTACAACCATTCTTGCTTTCGGACTAGGAGCAACAGGTTTGGCGCACTTTTTAGCAGGAGTTATTGTGCCTTATTTATCCGAACAAGCACCATGGTTATCCAAATTCAGTTTAACGTCCAACTTCTTTTGGTTAATTGTTTTAGCCACAACATTCGGTATAATTTTATCATTTACAAACGCACGAAAATTTGAGGGTGCAGGGGCATCCAAAATTGGAAGTTTATTCATCTACTTTTTAGTGGCTACCATCGGTATGAAAATGGATATTCGTGAAATTGCGTCTCACCCAGGGTTGTTTTTAGTAGGTGGAGTATGGATGGCATTTCATGTTATTTTATTGCTAGTTGTAGGATATTTAATTAAAGCACCCTATTTCTTTTTAGCGGTAGGTAGTAAAGCAAATATTGGCGGTGCAGCATCTGCTCCGGTTGTGGCTGCTGCTTTTCATCCTTCTCTTGCACCAGTTGGAGTATTGTTGGCGGTTCTTGGTTACGCTTTTGGAACCTATGGCGCCTTGATTAGTGGATGGCTAATGGAAGCCGCGAGTGGGTTATAACGAAATTTACATTTAGTTCCGAGATTTATAGGCAAAAAAAAGCCCGAAGTATGGTACTTCGGGCTTTCGCATTTTATATTAAATTATCTGTTTTTATAGGCTTTCAAAGCAATATCCAGAATTTGAGCCGCTTCAACAAGTAATTCTTTTTTGAGGACATACGCCATTCTAACTTCATTTTTTCCTTGCCCTGGAGTAGAGTAGAATCCAGAAGCTGGAGCCAGCATCACCGTTTTTCCGTGCGCACTAAATTCCGAAAGCATCCATTGGCAAAAATGGTCAGCATCTTCAACCGGTAATTGTGCAACACAGTAAAATGCACCAGCCGGATTAGGGCATATAACCCCTTCTATATTATTTAAAGCGCTAACCAAAACATCTCTGCGACCTACATACTCTTCTTTCACTTCCTTAAAGTAAGAAGCGGGAGTTTTTAATGCTGCTTCCGAAGCAATTTGAGCGAAGGTAGGAGGGCTTAATCTAGCTTGTGCAAACTTCATGGCCGTAGTCATTACTTCTTTGTTTTTAGAAATAATTGCTCCAATACGAGCACCACACATGCTATATCTTTTGGATACAGAATCAATCAAAATGGTATTTTGGTCAATACCTTCCAGATTCATTACCGAATAATGTTCTTTATCATCATATACAAATTCACGATATACTTCATCGGCAAACAAGAACAAATCGTGTTTTTTCACAATGTCTCGAATCACTTCCAATTCTTCCTTAGAATACAAATAACCCGTTGGGTTTCCTGGGTTACATATTAAAATTCCTTTCGTTTTATTTGTAATTATTTTTTCAAACTCACTTATCGCAGGAAGCGCAAACCCATTTTCAATACTAGAGGTAACAGGAACAACTTTTATTCCGCTTGCGGTTGCAAATCCATTATAATTCGCATAAAATGGTTCGGGAATAATGACTTCATCACCGGGATTGAAACAACTTAAAAATCCAAAAAGCAAAGCTTCTGAACCACCTGTAGTAACAATGATTTCATTATGATTGACCTCAATATTTACTGATTTGTAATAGGATACTAACCCTTTACGGTAAGATTCAAATCCTGCCGAATGGCTATATTCTAAAACGTCAATTTTACTATTATGAATCGCATCCAAAGCTACCTGAGGAGTAATAATATCGGGTTGACCGATATTTAAATGAATAACTTCTACACCTCTTTGTTTAGCCTCTTCTGCAAATGGAACTAACTTTCGAATTGGCGATTCTGGCATCGCTGAGCCAATTTTTGAAATTGCTGGCATTACTTAAAAATTTGAGCGCAAAATTAATCACATTGAGAATATTTATTGATAAAATGGAAGGGTAAAAACGACTTATTAGGCATAAAAAAAGTCGTTTAAAATGAATTAAACGACTTCCCTAAAAATTTGTAAACTATTTAAAGCGCTTTTGGAGCAGCTCCGCTGTTATTTACAGGCGTTGTTGCGTCTTTTGGCGCAGCTGAAATATTTCCGGTAATTCGAATTACTTTAGTTGGTGTATTGGTTGCATTAGAAGTAATAGTCACTGACTTGTTAATAGGACCAACTCTTTTTGAGTCATATTTTACTTTTATTACTGCAGAAGCACCAGGAGCGATAGGCTCTCTTGGCCAAGTTGGAACAGTACATCCACATGATCCTTTACAGTTAGAAATAATCAATGGGGCATCACCTGTATTGGTAAATGAAAATTCAGTTGTAGCATTTCCATATTGTTTGATTTTACCAAAATCGTGTACATCTTTTTCAAAAGCGATTTGTGATCCTCCTACTTGTTGTGCAACTGCTCCGAAAGCAAAAGCTAAAAATAATCCTAATGTTAATGTAATTTTTCTCATTATAATGTTTTTTTGGTTGGTTTAACGTTTCACAAATTTATCCAAATATTTGACGATAAAAAGCTAATAACAAATCATTAACATGATAGGGAAAAGCTAAATTTTAGCCACAAAAAAAGCCATCCGAAGATGGCCTTTTCTGCTTTAAAATGGGTGAAAGAGAATTTTCACATGACAAATATACATAACCTAGATGAATGAACAATTGGCTGATACTTATTATTTATTAATTCAAAAAAAAAGAGACTCAATAATTAAATTGAATCTCTGCTATTGCTATGAAGGGGAGGTACATGATTGGAAAAGACAAGTATTTGTTAAAATCAGCTGATTACTATCAATAATTAGCTGTGTTTTAACAGCTTCAAATATAGTGATGGTTTGAAGTCGCTCCTATAGGGGCTATCCCCTAAAAATAAAATTGAAAATGAGTTGGAATAAACCGCAAAAAAAAGGGAGCAGATATGCTCCCTTTTTTGGGTTGAATAGATTTTGTTCTAGTTTAGGTTTGATAGGTTCCAACTTAACTCCACATTAAATTGAATATTCAAATGTACTAGTAGGAGAAACTTACCACAATAGGGGCTAACCCCTAAATTGTGTTTAATTAATTAGATTGAAATAAAAAAGTAATAGGATTAGATGTAGCTTTCAGTGAAGCCTAATCTCTTACAAAAATGATTGGTGTTTAGAAGCCCAAGAGAATAAACTATGTTTTTTAGCGGTAATTTCTAGCTTCTTTATGATGTTGGAACGATGATTATCTACCGTTTTTGGACTGATAAATAAAATCTCACCAATTTCTTTGGATGTTTTTTCTTGTCCAATTAGTCGCAATATCTTTCTCTCGGTCCTACTTAATTTATCAAAATTTGGATCAGGAGATTCTGCTTGGTTGATATGCGATTTTAACTGTGCTGAATAATAGGGCTCGTTGTTTTCAAAATGCAATAAACAATTTTCTATTTCCACATTTGCAAAATCTTTTAGTAGATACCCATCTGCGCCAGAATCTAACGCCTGCTTTAAGTATTTTTCTTCTTTATGTGAAGTAAGAATTGCAACTTTTTTAGATTTTGAAAATCGCTTAATTTCCCGTAACACTTCAATACCATTGAGGCCAGGAATTTCCAAATCAATAATTGAAATATCAGGCGATTTCTCTTTTGCAAATTTCACCGCATCAATGCCATTGGTAGCTTCCGCAATTAATTGATAACCTTCTAAGGTATCAATAATACCCCGAAGTCCGATTAATAATAATGGATGATCGTCTGCAATTAATATAGTTTTGGTCGTTGTTTTCAATTGCCTAAAGCCCCTTTTTGTTGTGTGTTTACAAAGCTATGGCTTCATTCCAATTTAGCCGATTTTGTCGTACAATGTTTATTAACAGATTTTCGTTATTTGTTCATATCCCATTTTGCTACCGCTTTATTAAGATGGTGCATTGCATCTTTTATTACAGATAACGGACAAGCGATATTCATCCGTACAAAGTTTTTGCCTGAAACCCCAAAGTTGGATCCTGAGTTTAAGCCCATTTTTGCTTCCTGACCTAGGTATTGGATTAATTTGTTTCCGTGTAATGGCAGTTGGTTTACCTGTAGCCAAACTAAATAAGTGCCTTCTTGCTGTACCAATTTAATTTGAGGGATGTTTTCATCCAAATAGGTAGCGATATAATTTTTGTTTTCCTCTAGGTAGTGGTTGAGCTCATCTACCCATTCTCCACATTGAGAAAACCCTATTTCCATGGCTATTCGTGAAAAGGCGTATGTTCTTCCCATGTTATACCTAATACGCAATTCTGAAAATGCCGCACGATATTCTTTATTAGGGATAATCGCTAGGGAATCGGTAACAGAGGCAATATTGAACACCTTTGCTGGAGAATAACATACAATAAGTTGTTCATGAATTTCTGGAAACGCAAGAAGCGAGGTAAACTCACCATTGCTAAATACAATGTCTGCATGTATTTCATCGGCCAGTATCAAGAGGTGGTGTTTAGCACAAATATCTACCACCGACTGTAATTCAGATTTTGTCCAAACCCTACCACCAGGATTGTGCGGATTACAAATCATTAAGGCCTTGGTATTCTCTTGTGACGCTAATTCTTCTAGCTCTTTCAAATTCATTTGGTAATGTAAATTTTCCAGAACTAGCGGATTCGTAATTTTGGTTCGGCCTGTTCTTTTGAGCGTGTTTTCAAACTCCATGTAAACCGGAGGCTGAATAATTACACCATCACCTGTTTTTGTAAATAAATCTAAAGCCATCGACATACTCGACATGATGGTAGGAGTAAACTGAACCCAATCCGTATTTAAAGTTACGTTAAACCTCTTTTTATACCAATTTTCAAGTGCAGGCATAAATGTTTTAGGCTTATATTCATAGCCAAAAATCCCTTCTTTGATTTTGTCCTCAAATGCTGCTATTATTTGTGGTGGGGTTTTAAAATCTTGGTCTGCTACCCAAAACGGATATAAATCATCCGTACCAAACATATCTTTTAAATAGCCAGTATGAAATTTGGCTGCAGGGGTTTTAAATCGGTCTATTTTTTCATCAAATGAGTGATTCATACTAGTATAATTTTTTCAATATGTTTAATTTAAAATCGGTGTATGGCGGGTATTTTAACGAGGGTTCAAACCATGTAGGTTTGTCGTGAATTGCTTTTTTATGCGAAAAACAATCAAACCCAAATTTACCGTGGTAATTGCCCGTACCCGATGAGCCCACTCCTCCAAATGGAAGATTGTGATTTCCTAGGTGAACCAAGGTTTCATTAATAGCTCCGCCACCGAATGATATTTCTTGCAGAATTCTATTCTTGCTTTTTTTGCTCTCCGTAAATGCATAAAGTGCAAGTGGTTTTGGTCTGGTTTTCACCTGCTGTATAGCCCAGTCAATATCGGTAAAAGTAATGATAGGTAAGATAGGTCCAAAAATTTCATCCTGCATCACCTCATCGTCAAACGAAACTTCATCCATGACAGTAGGGGCAATATAATTATCTGACGCGTCAAATTCTCCGCCAATAACGACCTTTTTCGGGTCGATAAGCTGTGTTAACCGATGAAAATGAGCGGGATTAATAATTCGTGCTAAGGCCTCCGAATTTTTAGGGTTTTCACCATGTATTTCAGTAATCTGCTTGCCTATTTCCGCTACCAACTTTTTCTTGATGGAGGCATCTACCAATAGATAATCTGGGGCGACACAGGTTTGTCCGGCATTGATAAATTTTCCCCACACAATGCGTTGAGCGGTAATTTTAATTTTTGCGTCCTTAAAAACAAAACCGGGACTTTTCCCTCCAAGCTCTAAGGTCACTGGCGTCAAATGTTCGGCTGCGGCCCGATAAATAATTTTTCCAACTGCAGTACTTCCAGTATAAAATATTTTATCGAACGAATTTTTAAGAAGTTCGGTACTTTCTGGAATTCCGCCTTCTGCCACAAACATATATTCAGATTCAAAATTGGGGTTGATAATCTTAGCCATCGCTGCAGAGCTATTTGGCGAAATCTCACTGGGTTTAAGAATCACTGTATTTCCAGCCGCAATGGCGGAAATTAATGGATGAAGTGATAATAAGTATGGATAATTCCAAGCGCCTATAACCAATGTAACCCCCAACGGCTCTGGCATAATAAAGCTAGATGCGGGGAAATTAGTGAGATTAGTGGGCACTGGTTCATTCTGAGCCCACGCGGCCACATTTTCTATGGCTAGTTTAATTTCAGAATAAATGATTCCAATTTCGGTTTCAAATACTTCGAATTTAGGTTTCTTGAAATCCTGATAAATAGCAGAATACAGCAGGTCTTCATTTGTAATGATTAAACGATGTAGTTTTTTTAATGCCGCTATTCTAAATTTAATCTCCTTGGTTAAATTGGTGTTGAAATAGTTTCTCTGAGATTGAATTAAAGATGAATAATCATTCGTAGAAATTGTTGCCATATTGCCAGAGGTGTTACATTAATTAATGGATTTCGAAATTAAGATTATTCACGAGTGCAGACAAGAAGTAGGGGCAATAAAAAAGACTAATGAGAGGGTGAGGGATTTAATAATTTTTTCAATTAGCAGTAAAAAAGGAAGAAATATTAGAAAAGAAAACATTAATGAAATTGAGTTAATATGCCAATTGCCATAATAAATCAAAAGAAAGGCGAGAGGGTGAACCCCTCATTTAACAAACAATGAAATAATTAATAAAAAGCTCCGTAGGTGCGACACCATTCCTTTATTGCCAGTCAATTAAAGATTTTGGTAAGATTGAATCATGGATATAGGGAAGTCAATATGGAAAAAAAGTGGAAGGAACAACCATTCCACTTTTCATAATTTGCAATGGTATAAACAGTAACAGGCTAATTAGTCACCACTTGACCTTCTTCTAAAATAACATCAAACTTATATCCTGCACCATAATCTTTATGGGTGGCTACAATACCGGTCATGGTAACGGTTGCTCCTAATTCTAACGTTTCGTTGGTAGTAATTATGAGGTCAAAACCATCATTGCTACCATCATCCAAATGAACCCAATTTCTTTTCATAATTTTTGCGTTGATTTTAGTCACAACTCCTGAAACTTGGATTTTTTTATTCGCATATTTGGAAGCGGAGGCGACCAAATCACCAATTCGCACCGAATTTTTAACCACTACATTTGCTCCCGATACCTTTGTGATTTCTTCTACAGGGGCTTTCTGAGTGCTATGTTTGGAGTGGTCCGAATCAATAAGGTTGGATACCAGTAAAATAGTATCAAATACCCGATTATGTTCCTTACTTTCAAAATTGGTTTTAACTAACCCATTGGTAAACATATACGTGTTTCCAACGGTAACTTCTCTTTTAATAGTCGCGATCCAAAACTCTTCATTATTTTCTTCCACGAGCAAATACACATATTTTGTAGTAGGCAATACTTCTTTTAATTTAACAATATGCACCCCATCCTTCACCGCGGAAGTAGCGGTAACGTGAGCCGATTTTTCTGTGTTACCGTGTTTTTTTACGGTGCTGACTTGCGCGTAATTAGTTGATTCGTAGGGTGTTAAATTGTCACCACAGCTAACTGAAAATAATATGATAGCACTTAAGGTAAATGATTTTATTACTCGAATTTTATTCATAATGATTGAGATTGATTACTTAAAACCGTTGAATAATTTTAAAATTTAATCGGTACAAGTTGTCCTTGCTTTGTGTGGAAACCTCTCCTAGTAAATAACATGTTAGTTTTCTTTTTAATTGGTAATTTAAGGATGTCCCTAAATAACTTTGCTGACGAGTTAAGTTTTGATTTAAGTATTTGTAATTCACAAACCTCAAATAAAATACGGCATTTAATTTATTCGGAATAAGAGTCCGAGAATGACTAATTGAAGCAATATAATTCGTGAAATAATTAGAAGTATTTAAATTCAAATTAACGGATAGACGCCCTCCGATTTTTGGAATTTCACGTAAGCTAAAATACCCGTTTAAGTTGTTCGATTTATTTTGGCTATTGTTTTGAAATCGGTTACTAAAACTCAATCCAGCACTCGTGTTTTGGGTAGGACGCATATGTACTTTAAATGAGATTCCTTTACGAGCTTCATCATTGGCTAACACCTGTGTAATTTGGTCTGGATAGGTTTGATAATACAAGATTCGCTTACGGGAGCCAAAGGAAACACTAAATCTAATTTTTTTGGTAAGCTTGTAATTTGCTGAAAGGTAAATGTTGGTCAATCTAGGACTAGAAGCAGCGCTAATCAAAGGGTTATTATACAAATCCATTTCTAACGAAGTATATATAGAAGTTTTCCGTCCCAATCTACTACTGTGCTGAAAATACGCAAAACTCCTATCCGTCTTACCAGAATTGGTTTGCTGTAGGTAGCCCATCGTGGTTTGAGAGGATATTTTTTTATTATGTCCATTAAATCCAACATAGCCGCCTCCTTGTATTAAGTTTGGGTTGAATGTGAATGTAGCCACATCGGGTCTAAAACCAATAATTCCTCCGATGTAGAATTTGCCAAAGTACTTTTCTGCTTGCAATCCATCTATCACTCCCAAAGTAGATGCTTTATTGTTTATTTTTCTACCTAAAGTTAGGGTTAGGGAAGAATCTACATCATATCTAACCGCCAAATTGTACACATTTAAATAATCTCTTTTCTGGAGACCTGTTTCGATGTTTTGATTGAAGTTTTGGCTATAGTTGATGTATGTTTCAAATGAAAATTTGGAATCATTGATATGGTTTGCATCCATAGAAAACCGATACATGGTACGAAACGAATTATTTCGAACAGGGGCCAGGTTGCTGTTAACGGAAGCAGATAATTTACCCGACACGTTTTTCAGGCGTCTGGGCCACGGAGATACTCTAGGAGTAACGATGGTGTCCGCCTCCATTTCATCTTCTGTGTTGACAAGAATAGGAGTAGGGTGAAAAATAATTTCATCCGCCTTTTTTAAAGGAATATTGGAAATTGGTTTGCAAACCACCGATGTAGATGATTTTGCGGTAACTACCAAACAAGGGGTGAGTACCGCATTTACCATTATTTTTAAAGTATCTCCAATTTGGATGTCTTGGGTCTGCTCAAATTTCGCATACACATTGGATGACGTGACATATGAAATTTTTCCCACGCGATTATTGTCTGAGTTTTGACCAAAACTCAGACTAGTAAACGATAATAATATAATAAGATGGAATAGTTTCATTTTATTTATTCGGATCCGTCAGGATGGCATTTATAACATGCGTTACTTTCAAATACGTAATCTCTTTCCTCGTCATGTTTTCTTGCTAATCTAGCACGATCGCTATGTTCATGACAATCAACACAACTAAAAGCAGAATAATCGTTTGAAGTAGTATGACATTCAGAACATTTGTTCCATTCGTTATTATGTTTACCTGAATAAATTGGGAAATATTTGCCGTCATGGTCAAAAGTGGCTGGTTTCCAACTGGTCTCTGTATGACATTCTAAACAATCCGTTCCGAAATTCAATCCTTTGTGGTCTGGGTCTTTTGCGGCATTATAATCATCGGCATGACACTCAATACATGTGTTTGGTGTGTTGTCGTAATTCCCGTTATGGCATGCGTCACAGTCTCCCACAATTAATGCATGCGCACCATGCAAAGGATATTTACTATGATCATAGGTAGAAGGTGACCAATCATCAATAGTATGACATTCGATACAATTAGTAGAAAAATCCACTTCCGTATGATTTGGATTTTCAGTTTTATTGAAATCATCCAAGTGACAGCTGGTACATTCAGGAGACAAGGTGGAATAATCAGTCACATCATGGCATTTTAAACAATCGTCAATTGCATGACCTCCCTCTAATGGGAAGAAATCGTGATTAATAATGTCTGAAGTCCATGTGTTTGAAAATGGATCATGGCACTCGATACAATTGGTTGAAAAACCTACCGCCTGGTGATTGGGTTGTTGAGTAGCTGAAAAATCATCTAAATGACAATTGATGCACTCATTTCCTATTCGTTCAAATCGTAAACTGTTAACTGAAATATGGCAGTCAATACAGCTAGCTAAAGAGTGCGAACCGACCAACGCAAAACCATTTTGTTCATGTAATTCAGGAATAAAGTCAATAAGCCAATTTTGGGTTGTATGACAACTGGCACATTCATTACCTACCGTCATACTATGAATATCTGTATGACACGAGGCACATTCATTTGAGGCTTCATTAAAAACCAAGGAGCTATGACAACTTTTGCAATTGACCGTTTCATGGCTGTTTTCCAATGGAAAAGCGGTGGTACTATGGTCAAAAGAAATGCTGTCTCCAATTGAGTTCCAGCCTTCAGAGGTATGACATTCCGCGCAATTTAGCGTTAACGAATCACCATGTGGCGATTGCGCAAATGCTGTTCCGGAAAGCATCCATACGAGTATTAAGAATGACAGTCTATACATTTTGATTTATTTAGTTTGTAAATAATAACCTCATCCTTACCCACAATTTCGGGCTGATGACATTTTTTGCATGCTACTTTTTCGTGTTTACCATCTAATGGGAAGGCAGTTTTATCGTGATTGAATTTGGAAGGGTTCCAATTTTCATTGGAATGACAGTTTAAACAATTGGTTTTCCCGTCTACCTCAAATTGTTTTTGGTGTTGGTCCAAATGACAATCGGTACATGATTGTCCAAGTTCGGTAAAATCCCATTTATCCTCACTCAGGTGACACGCAAAACAAGGGGTGGCTACATGAGCTCCTTCCAATGGAAAGTCATTTGATTGATGTTGTTCGATGGAATATAAACTCTCTTCAAAGCCTTTTATTACTGCATGACATTCTTTACAATCAGGTGATAAACCGTTTTTTATAAATTGTCCCTCATGAAAATCTTCATGGCAGGTGATACAAGAAGTAAATTCAATCTCATCCGAATATCCGTTAGCGTGGCACTTAATACAGTCGGTAGTTTGATGTTTTCCTTCCAGCGGAAAGTCTGTAACCGCATGGTCAAAGCCATCCATGGATTTAAGATTTTTAAATCCCGATTCTTGATGACATCGGGCGCAATCATTTCCAAATTTGGTCTCGTGCTGATCTTCATGGCACTTTGCACATTTGTTTTCAGTAATTCCTATGTTATCTTGGAAAATAGCTAATGGTTCCTTTACGCGTGTATGACATTCAAAACAATCTACGGTTTGATGTTTGCCGCGAAGCGTAAACTCAGTTGTGTTATGGTCGAACGTGTTTTTACCTTTAAAAATATCGAATGATTTTTCCGTGTGACAAGATTTACATTCTCCCTCCAAATGGCTGTCATGTGGATCATCATGACATGATTTACAATCTTTAAACGCTACATCAGCAAATTCCTGAAATTCAACTCCATTCCGAGTGACTACAGCATGGCATTTTTTACATTCCACTTCAGCATGCTCACCCAATAGCGGGTAGTCGGTATCCTTAGAATGATCAAAGTTTTTGGCGGGCCTAAATTTTTCTGTGTTATGACATTCAATGCAATTATCAGAAAGCGTTTTTTGATGGAAATCATCGTGACATGACAAACATTCTTGGTCCAGGCCCATAAAGGTCATTTCTCTTTTTTTGAGTTTAGGATCACTAATGTTTTCAGATATATGACACTTTTTACAATCAATGGTTTTGTGTTTACCTTCCAATTTATAATCTGCTAAATCGTGATTAAAATCGTCTTCGTTAAATCGGGTCATATCAAAATTACGACCATTATGTTCGCTATGACATTCAAAACAATCTTTGTTTTTCACCTCGCTACTTACATGATATCCCTTGTTTTTTGTAATTAGGGCTTTCATATCATCGTGACAAGCTAAACATTTTTTGTTGGTTACTTTGTTACCTAAATCATGACATTGGGTACAGTTAGATAGCCCCTCAAATTCAGCATGCGCTTTGGTTAAATCTCCAGGAGACAACTGCGCAATGCCGGCAGAACTAATTGCTAGCATAAAAAACAAAATAGATAAGATGGATTTTTTCATCATTTCTTAATTGTGTTGTTTCATGATATGGTCAAATCGTTTGGTAATCAAGATACCAATTTTTTGTAAAAATTTTGTTGGAAGTTCCCCTCCAGCAAAAATATATACCAAGTCGTTTTCCACATTGGTAGTAATATTATTTACACTCAATACTACGGATTTTTCCGCAATGGAAACTAAGTTAGAATTGAAAACAACTTCAATTTCCCCTGTAATTATAGCTTCCGAAATTTTAGCCTTGTTAGCTAGCTTAATTCTTGAAAATGAATCCTTTCGATAGGAAAGAATAACCTTGTTTTCGTCTTTTAATAATAGCGCAGATTCAATGGCTGAATCGCCTCCACCTACAACCATTATTTTTTTATTTTTTATCCGTTCAGGTTCTAGTAGGCGATAGGCTACGTTTGGAGAATTTTCTCCAGGAATGTTTAATTTTCTTGGACTTCCTCTTCTTCCAATGGATAGTAAAACATTATTACATATTATTTCTTCCCCTTCCTTAGTAACGACTTTAAACACGTCTCCTTCTTTTGGAATGATACTTTCCACCTTCGTGTTTTCTTGAATGGTAATATCGTTTTCGGAAGTTACTTTTCTCCAAAGTTGAAGTAACTCATCTTTGGAGGTGTTAAATAATTTCACCTTTCCGTAAAGCGGTAATTCCATTGGTGCAGTCATAACCACTTTAGATCTGGGAAACGTAAATACGGTTCCACCTAAGGAGTCTTGTTCTAAAATTTTGAAGTCAAGTCCATGTTCCTTGGCAGTTAATGCGGCAGAAATCCCTGCTGGTCCTGCTCCTATAATAACCACATCTAAAACACCATTTGGATTTGGCTTTTTAGCCTTTATCAAATTTTGCATGGCTTGTTTACCTTGTTCCACGCTATTTTTGATTAGTCCCATTCCACCCAGTTCACCAGCAATGTAGATGCCGGCCATATTGGTTTCAAAATTTTCGTTCACATGGGGTAACTCAACCCCTCTGGTTTCTGTTCCAATTCTTAAGGTAATAGCTTCCACTGGGCACGCATGAAAACATGCCCCATGCCCTACACATTGAGAGGTGTTAATTACCGTTCCCGCTCCATCCACTAAACCAATAATATCTTTTTCAGGACAACTCTTTACGCATGCACCACTACCAATGCAGGTTTCTAGGTCGATATGCGGATGTAATGAAACAGGCTCAAAAAGTCCTTCTTCTTTCGCTTGCGCCACTTTTTTTCGAACTATTTTGGAGCTTTTCTTGTGACTCCTAAAATACACCCATAAAATGATTCCGCAGATTATTGCGAGACCACCGTAAATAACAAATTGTTCAATTAGCTGTTCCATTAAAACATCCATTTATAGCCGAAAGCGACTGTTACACCTACATGAACAACTAATATTATTAGCATTATTAATGCGAATGGTAAATGAGCTACATGCCAATATTTAAAAAGGTTTTGCATGGTTTGTAAACGTCTAATTTTATTGGATAAGGAGATTTCCTCTCGCACCATATTTAATATGGTTTTGACTTCTCTACGAGCAATGCCTTTTGCTTTTAAACTTTTTCGAATTTTACGTAATGATTTTTTATCCATAAAATACTTGGAGATGTAAGATAAATCATCAAAGTTGGATTCGTTTTCAGAAACCACTTGTTGAATTGCTTGAATAGTTTCTGAATCTAAAGTTTCTTGAGAAGCCAACGAATCAGATATGTTTGTTTTCATATCTTTTACCTCGCCTAAACTCAATTCTCTACCTTTTATAGTACGTGGAATTTGAATGTAAATAAAGCGACCAATCACGCCACTCAAAACCACTAAAACCATACTCCAAAATGCAATAGACACCATTCCGCCAAATTTAAATGCGGTATGAAAAAGAATAAGAATAGGACCTAGGACACATAAAAAGATATGAAATTCTAGTAGGTATTTTAAACGTAGGTATTTTGCCATAAAACGATAACGTTTACGGGCAATGTAGATTCCAACCCCAAAAACAATCATGGCTGTTCCAATTATCCCAAGTCCATGACCAAATGAACCGCTTGGTTTTAATTGGTCATGCATTGGTAAATAAAAACGTTCTTCTATGGGACTTACATAATAGTCATAACCGTAATAGGCAACGTAAGTAGTTACTAAAATCACAATAGCGGTCATTGACCATATATAGATGGCATGAACTGTTTTTTTCATCCGAATTTATATTAAAAGTATTGTTTTTTATTCTAACCTGTGAAATGGTAGCAATAGGTTGGATACTGTATTCTGAAGTGGGAAATGATAAATCTAAAAATAAGGAATTAGTTTTTTTTAAAAGATTAGCTAGAATCGAACAAACCGAGGTTGGAAAGTGCATAAACTTGCGACTTTGCAATAAGTTTCCAAACCGTAATTGCAGTGATACCATATTGTAATCCTTTTGTTTCCGTTAGATTTTATCAAACCAAGACCAACCTGCTCAAAAGTATTGAATTGTGGTGATTAAAAAAACGACAAATTTGGGCTTAAGGAAATCTTAAGGAAGCCCTAAGATTGGAGTTTTTTGGTTAAAAAAAATGGGGGAAAGCACCGCTTTCCCCCATTTAATTATATTCTTTTAAAGATTTAAATTACCATTTTCGGTTCTTACGTCTTTCCGCTTTTTCATCGGTTCCAGTAGCACCTGAATTGGTGTCGAAATCACTTGATTTTTTACGGTAATCACTTTTTGTTTTGGCCCTTGAACGATCTCCATTTGAGCTGTCTCCATCTGAATTATGGCTGAAATTACGTCTGTCTGAACGGTCTCTAGCAGGACGATCTGAACGGTTTGAATCTCTACGGTCAGCGTAACCTCTTGATCTTCTATCTCCATCGCTTCGACTTGGGCGTCTATCTCCTCGGTCGCCTCTGCTTGAATCTCTATCTCCACGACTTGCTTTATCCTCGGATCCACCTGTTTTACCAACACTTGGTTCAACAGACAATTTTAAACCGTCTAAATCTTTGTTTTTGAAAGCGGGTATCACTTCGTCTGCTTTAGATTTATCTACCTCGAAAAATGCGAAATTGTTTTGAATATCAATTTGACCTATTTCAACTCCATCCAATGCTGGATGCTCATTGATCATACCCATCAAACGTTGTGGATTTAACCGATTGGCACGTCCTGCATTGATAAAGAAACGAGAAAATTCGCCATTACCTCGACTTTTACGAACGCTACCTGTGCGGTCTCCACGTTCGGAACGATCTCTGCGATCACTTCCTCTATCTCTTCGGCCACCATCACGACCTCCGCGGTCACCTCTGTCACCACGGTCTCCGCGATCTCTACGGTCACGTCCACCACGGTCATCACGATCTCTACCACCTGATTTAAAATCATTTAAATCACGGGCATTTTTGTAATAATCTAAGAATCGGTTGAATTCTGCAGAAACAAAATGTTTGATTAGATCTTCTTTTTCCATGTGACCTAATTTTTCCATTACCGCTGGCATGAATGGATTAATTTGATCTTGGTTGATTTCAATATTTTGGATATTGTCAATTAATTTTAATAATTGAACTTCACAAATTGCATCACCTGTTGGTACTTGTTGCTGGGTAAACCCACGACCAATCATGCGTTCCAATTCTTTAATTCTACGCATTTCACGGGTATGGATAATCGTAATTGATTTTCCTTTATTTCCCGCACGTCCGGTACGTCCAGAACGGTGCACATAAACTTCCGCGTCATCTGGTAGATTGTAATTGATTACGTGTGTTAATTCATTTACATCTAAACCTCTAGCCGCTACATCGGTAGCTACTAAAATTTGTAACACTCCTTTACGGAAGCGACCCATAACGTAATCACGTTGAGCTTGTGATAAGTCACCATGCAATGCATCCGCATTGTAGCCATCTTGCATTAATTTTTCTGCAACTTCTTTGGTTTCTCTTCGTGTTCTACAGAAAATAATACCATAGATTTTTGGATTCATATCCGCTAATCTTTTAACCGCTAAATAACGGTCTCTTGCAGCCACCATGTAGTATTCATGCTCTACATCGGTATTTCCAGTATTTCTTTTTGCTACCTCTATTTGGGTAGGGTTATTCATGTACTGCTTTGTAATTTTATTAATCCCATTTGGCATAGTAGCCGAGAATAATAAAGTTTGCTTTTCTTTTGGAGTTTCTGCTAAGATGGTATCTAAATCATCTTTAAATCCCATAGATAGCATTTCATCTGCTTCGTCTAAAACTAACCACTCAACATTTGCAAGTTTTAGCTTTTTACGCATAATAAGGTCGATCACCCGACCCGGAGTACCCACTACAATTTGAGTGCCTTTGGCAAGGGCTCTAATTTGGGCATCAATTGGTGTACCGCCATAAACAGCGGTGATTTTCAAACCTCTTATCTTCTTTGAGTAGCTCTCTAAATCACGTGAAATCTGTAAACAGAGTTCGCGTGTGGGGCACAAAATAATAGATTGTGTTTGCGTTGACGTAGTGTCAATCTGATTAATAATTGGTAATCCAAATGCAGCTGTTTTCCCGGTTCCGGTTTGCGCCAATGCAATTAAATCCGTTTTGGATGTAAGAACTTGTGGAATTGCTTCTGCTTGAATTGGAGTAGGAGTTTCGTATCCTAACTCTGTAATGGCTTCTATGACTTGATCGCCAAGGCCTAATTCTTGAAATGTTGACATTAATTTTTGTTATTCTAATAAGTTGCAAAGGAACAACAAATAGTGATACGAATAACCTGTCCGTATAATAGGTGAAATGTGGCTAATATATTGACAAATATAGTCGTTTTTTTCATGTGAAAGAGTGGCTTTGGTCGCCAATAAATTTCCTAAATTTGCGGCATAAAAATTAAGATTATGATGAATCCTTGGCATGACATAAGCGCAGGAAAAAACGCTCCCGAAATAGTAACTGGTGTGATTGAAATTCCCCAAAACTCACGTGCAAAATATGAGTTGGATAAAGACTCAGGCATGTTGATGTTGGATAGAGTATTGTATTCAGCGGTTTATTACCCAGCTAATTACGGATTTATTCCAAAATCTTATTGTGATGATGGTGACCCATTGGATATTTTAGTTTTATCGCAAATAGATATCGTTCCGATGTGTTTGGTAGATGCCAAAGTGATTGGGGTAATGCGAATGTTGGATCACGGTGAGGCCGATGATAAAATTATTGCTGTTGCTGCTAATGATATGAGTGTGAATCACATGAATGACATAAGCGATTTACCCAAACATTTTACGCGCGAGTTGAGAGCTTTCTTTGAAGATTATAAGAAATTGGAAGACAAAGAAGTGAAGATTGAGGACTTTTTGGGCAGGGAAGAAGCCATGAAGATTATTGAGAAAAGTTTTGTAGACTATCAAGAATTGATGAAAAAAGGGTAATAAAGCTCGAAAGCAATCCTAAATTCAGCCCGATAAAAAAAATAAGTTTAGCTACGAATCTTTAGAAAATCTAATTTGATTTTCTAAAGATTCGTAATCTGTTATAGTTTTCCTAATTGATAATTGGACGTAATGTAAACGACAATTAACTAAACAAGTAGTAGGTAGTTTTGTTTTTGAAGAAAAACAATGCCTATGAAATTCTATGCTACAGCAATTACATGTACATACCCGGGTCAACCTATACTATGAAGATGAGTTTTTAAAATGTATGGTACAAATGAATACAGCCGATATAGCGTCAGGTGTGGTGCATCAATACGGAGGGATTACGCTAGGAACTTCATTTTAAGGATGGCTTTTTAAAAAGTCTGGTTAAGGTATTCTCATGTATTGCGGTGAAAAAGTTACTTAATTCGCATCCACCAACTTTCCCTTTCCGGTAATATTCTCGGTAATTTTAGGATGCCCTTTGTAAAATACCGAACCATTGCTGCTTAAATTGGTGGTTAAACTATTAAAAACGCGTAGATAGCAGTTGCCATTTCCGGTGCTGTTCACAATGGCAGAATCGGTAACAGATTGATAGGTGTTAACCGTTCCGGAATTGGCGTGATTAATAATGTGGGTTTTTACTTGACCATTAATAGCGATGGCTCCTGTACCTTTAATTGTTGAATTTAAGTTTCTTAAATTGGTAGTAAGATTAATATCACCGCTTGAATTAACGATTAAGTTCAGGTCGTTCTGCCTCATAATAGTTTTGGAAAACACATCTCCAGGCCCGCTAGTAATAATCGTATTGAGGGTGTCATAATGAACACGGATTTTTATATCTGCATGGCTGCTAAAGCAAAACCCTAAAGAAATATCGAGTGTTTCATTAACAACCGTGGTAACAATGTGCGGTTCTACATTTTCTTCCACCACTAGCTCTACCGATGGAGCGGTATCGCTTACTAGTTCCACCACCGCAGAAAGTTTGACATTTACGGCCTTAAATTCGGAAAGGGTTCTAGTTACCATTCTGGGATAACCATCTCCATCCAAACATTTCTTTTTAGTACAGGAATAAAAACTACTTCCTATCACTAAAGAAACCGCTATGCATATTAGTTTTTTCATTGAAACCTATCAATCGGCAAATCTATGATTTTTATTGTGCGTAGGTTCAAGTTTTTTCTATCAAACTTTACCTTTCAAATAGGTGCCCGTATAGCTTTTTTTACATTTTGCTAAATCTTCTGGAGTTCCTTCAAATACGATTTGACCGCCTTCTTCACCACCTTCAGGTCCGAGGTCAATTACCCAATCTGCGGTTTTTATGATATCGGCATTGTGTTCTACAATGACTAATGAATGGCCTTGGTCCAATAAAGCATTAAAGGCTTTTAATAGTTTATGAATATCATGAAAATGCAAACCAGTAGTAGGTTCATCAAATATGAACATGGTTTTTTTAGCGTTTTTCCCTTTGGATAGAAACGATGCTAATTTTATTCTTTGTGCTTCACCACCACTTAAGGTATTGGACGCTTGTCCTAACTGAACATATCCTAAACCCACATCTTGTAATGGTTTTATTTTATTTAGCACTTTTTTGGCCGGGCCGGTTTTATCTTCAGCAAAAAATAGCATGGCTTGGTCAACGGTGAGATTTAAAATATCAGAAATGTTTTTTTCTCGGTATTTCACCTCTAACACTTCTCCCGTAAATCGGTGCCCATGGCATTCATCACATACTAAATGGACATCGGCCATAAACTGCATTTCTACGACAATATTCCCATCTCCTTTGCAATTTTCACATCTTCCGCCTTCCACATTAAATGAGAAATAGGAAGGTTTGTAGCCTCTAACTTTGGCTAGTTTTTGGCTAGAAAATAAGGTGCGGATATCGTCATAGGCTTTGACATAAGTCACCGGGTTTGAACGAGATGATTTCCCAATTGGGTTTTGGTCCACAAATTCCACCGCTTCTATTCTACGAATATCGCCTGCATAAGAACCAAAATTACCCGATACATATTCATGTCCACTTAGAAATTTTTGCAAATTTGGGTAAAACACATCTCGAATTAAAGAAGATTTTCCTGAGCCCGATACTCCGGTAATTACCGTCATAATTTCGAGCGGAATTTTAACATCAATATTCTTTAAGTTATTTTGATGTACCGCGGTCATATCAATAGAATATTTCCATTTCCTACGGGAAGTGGGAACTGGAATATTTAAATCTCCCAATAAATACTTAGCAGTCAAACTTGGGGTGTCCTTGTTCATATCGGCAAGCGTACCTTGATAAACTAATTCTCCTCCGTGCGTTCCTGCCTCCGGACCTAAATCAATAATTTCATCGGCTTGTTGCATAATTTCTTCATCATGCTCCACCACGATTACGGTATTTCCGATGTCGCGTAATGATTTTAAAACTTTGATTAATCGTTGGGTATCCCGTGGGTGTAAACCAATACTAGGCTCATCCAAAATATACATTGAACCCACTAAACTACTGCCCAGCATTGTAGATAAGTTGATGCGTTGAGATTCGCCACCCGAAAGGGTATTGGATAATCGGTTTAAATCCAAATAATCTAAACCTACATCTCCTAAGTAATGAAGCCGATTGTTTATTTCGGTAAGGATTCGCTTAGATACCGTTCGGTCATATTCTGATAATTTGGAAGATAATGCATTTGTCCACGGAGCTAAATGTTTTACCGGAGTGAGCATTAATTCTTGAATGGTTTTACCGGCCACCTGCACGTAGGATGCATCTTTCCGTAAGCGCGTTCCGTTGCAATCCGGGCAAAGCGTTTTGCCACGGTAACGAGATAGCATTACACGGTATTGAATTTTATAGCTTTGAGATTCTACCTCTTTAAAGAAAGCATTGATTCCTTGAAAATGTTTGTTTCCCGTCCAAAGTAGGTTGTATTCCTTTTTGGTGAGTTGATTTATTGCGCGGTGAATGGGAAAGTCAAATTGGGGAGATGCCATAATTAATTGGTCTTTCCACCAGCTCATTTTCTCGCCTTTCCAGCATACGATTGCTTCATCAAATACCGATAAACTTTTATTGGGGATAACTAGATTTGGGTCTATTCCTATCACGCTACCAAAACCCTCGCAGGTTTTGCATGCTCCCACCGGATTGTTGAAGGAAAAGAAATGCACCGATGGTTCTTCAAAGGTGATTCCATCCAATTCGTACGCATTATTAAAAGGAACAACTTCCCAACCCGTAGAGCTGTTAATCATAAGATTACAAGCACCATGACCTTCATAAAAAGAGGTCTGCACCGAATCGGATAAACGGTTTGTTAATTCTTCATCCTCCGGATTTACACTGATTCTATCTATTAAAATAGAAACATTCTTCAAGTCTTGATTGGGCGTTTTTAGCCATTCGGTAATATCCTTAACTTCAAAATCAGAAACCAATCGGTCAAACCCTTGCTGTTTTAGTACAGATAATTGCTCTTCCACTTTTCGGTTTTGTACAACCAAAGGAGCGGTAATCATTAAACGGGTTTTTGGCTCAAGAGCTAAAATATAATCTACTACATCGCTTACTTTATGACGTTTTACTTCATTCCCTGAAATAGGGGAGTAGGTTTTACCAATCCGTGCAAAGAGTAGTTTTAGATAGTCATAAATTTCGGTAGTGGTACCTACTGTAGAGCGTGGGTTACGTGTGTTTACTTTTTGTTGAATAGCAATAGCGGGCGAAATTCCTTCAATATCGTCCACTTCAGGTTTATCTATTTTGCCCAAAAATTGGCGTGCATAAGAAGATAGACTTTCAACATATCTACGTTGTCCTTCGGCATATAAGGTATCAAACGCCAAAGAAGATTTTCCGGAGCCAGATAAACCGGTAATCACCACAAATTTATTTCTTGGAATTTTAACGTTCACATTTTTTAAGTTGTGCATTCGTGCACCCTTAATTGAGATGTGACTATTACGTAAATTCGAAATTTGCTTCTTTTTTGCCATGAAATTTATAATTGCCGTCAAAAATAAGACGCTCCAAACAATAACAGGATTGAATGCAAGAAAGACTTTGCTAATTTTATTTACAAATTAAATGGTGTTTTCAGGTGTTGTTGTAAAGTGTTGTATTGTAGTGACTTGCTGTAGTTGTGGTTTATGGTAAAAAATCAATTTAACAAAAAACGAAGAATTTAATTTGGTACAATAGAAATTTATTTACATTTTAGCGGTCTCAAGTTTCACATATTTATAATTTTTAACAAAATTGCCTATAGGATAATATCTACACTTCAACATTTTAGGAACAACTAAACGTAGATATTATGGTATGTGAAAAAATCACTGATCAAGAATTAGTTAGCAAGTATTTAAACGGGCACGAGTATTCCCTTCAAATTCTAATTGAACGTCACCAAGAAAGGGTATTAGGATATATCCGTTCTAAAGTGCGTGATACTCAATTAGCCGAAGATATTTTTCAGGATGTCTTTATTAAAGTAATAAATACACTTCGCAAGGGAAAGTATAACGAAGAGGGTAAGTTTTTACCTTGGGTGATGCGAATTTCGCACAACTTGGTGATTGATTATTTCAGACAAGCCAAGAAAATGCGGACTACGGCTGGAACCAAAGATTTTGATATTTTCGA
This sequence comes from uncultured Flavobacteriales bacterium, assembly GCA_963974475.1. Taxonomy (GTDB): domain Bacteria; phylum Bacteroidota; class Bacteroidia; order Flavobacteriales_G; family Salibacteraceae; genus CAJXZP01. The sequence continues at coordinate 48,563 of CAXBCR010000009.1, read as the reverse complement.
TATTATACCTGACGAAGAGGATAATGCCGAAGATAAAATGGCATTTAAAAATTCGCTATCCACGGTTAAGGAGTTGATTGAGTTCTTGCCAGCCGACCAATTGGAAGTATTAAAAATGCGCATGTATTACGAAATGAGTTTTAAAGAAATTGCTACAGAAACTAATGTGAGTATCAACACAGCGCTTGGTAGAATGCGGTATGCATTAATGAATCTGCGTAAGTTGGTGGATGAAAAGGGAATAAATTTACAAGTATAACTTACATCACACATAACGTTTAGGAAAAAATGGCTACACTGTAAAGGGTAGCTTTTTTTTTGGGGATTAATTCGCTGCTACCCTTTTGGAATGAGAACCAGTATTGGCTTTTTTTTGGTTTAAATTGCTAATAGCCAACAATTAGAAATTGAAATCTTTTTCATTAAATGGAATCCGTAAATAAATAATTTCATTTTGGCAATAAACCTTAATTGAAACCGTTACAAGGGCATGTTTAATACTAAATCAATATATGGAGAAACCTGTACACGAAGAATTTTATGGTCACGAATTAGCAAACCTCGAGGTATTTGAAGCCTTGATGATGGATGATTTAAAGCCAAAAAAACAAACTATTGCCAATATTATGGCATATTCTAAAGCGGTAACTTTTCAATGTTATGAAAGTTTAGGGCAACAAGAATCAATCTTAAATTAAAAAAACTCCTCGAATTTATTCGGGGATTTTTTTTGACCAAAAATCAGCTTTTCATCCCTACAAAATAGCGATATTTGCAGCCAAATTTGAATAGATGGCAAAAGCAGCAATTCCAAAGGGTACACGTGATTTCGGACCAGACCAAATGCGGGGTCGTAATTTTATTTTCGATACCTTAAAATCGGTTTTTCAAACTTTTGGTTTTCAACCTATAGAAACTCCAGCTATGGAGAAGTTGGAAACACTGACCGGAAAGTATGGAGAAGAGGGTGACCGTTTGATTTTTAAAATCATGGCACGAGGAGAGAAGTTACAACGTGGAATTGATAAATTGACAACCAATTCTGCTACTCCGCTTTCGGTATTGAGTGAAGATGCTTTACGTTATGACTTAACTGTACCTTTTGCCCGGTTTGTGGTTCAGCATAGAAATGAACTGGTATTTCCGTTTAAGCGGTTTCAAATTCAACCGGTTTGGCGAGCCGACCGTCCACAAAAAGGGCGATATCGTGAGTTCTATCAATGTGACGTGGATGTAATTGGAAGTACCTCCTTGTTGAATGAGGTAGAGTTAATTCAATTGGTTAACTCTGGGTTTGCAAAATTGGGATTAGCAGATGTGACCATCCGTATTAATAATAGAAAAATTCTAGCGGGTTTAGCTGAGGTAGCAGACCAAACCGAAAACTTTGGAACCATTACCGTTGCGATAGATAAATTAGACAAAATTGGAATTGAAGGAGTAGAGAAGGAGCTTCGAGAAAATGGGATTCCGGAAAATGCTTTAGCGAAAATTTCTGCCGTATTGGCCTTGCAAGGTAAAACCGAATTGGGTGAAATGCGAAAAATTTTAGCGGGCTCGGAAATTGGCCAAAAAGGAATTGATGAATTAGCTTTTATGCTAGATGCCACCCAAGCCCTAGGAGTGAATAATGCAATTCCAGATTTCACATTGGCGCGTGGTTTAGATTACTACACCGGAGCCATTTTTGAGGTGACTCACAATGACTTCAATTCAAGTATTTGTGGCGGTGGACGCTATGATGACCTCACAGGCGTTTTTGGATTGAAAGATATGAGCGGAGTTGGTGTTTCATTTGGTGCAGATAGAATATATGATTTGATGTTGGATAAAGACTTGTTTCCAAAACACACCGCTAACTCTACTGAGTTGATGTTTGTGAATTTCGGGGACACGGAAGCGGCACATTGCATGGGCTTGCTGAAAGAAATCAGGGAAGCAGGGATTAATGCAGAAATATATCCAGATTCGGCTAAAATGAAAAAGCAAATGAAGTATGCCAATGACAAGCAAATTTCGTTTGTGGCTATGGTTGGAGATCAAGAAATTACATCGAATACAATAAAATTAAAAAATATGGAATCAGGTGAGCAGACATCTGTTTCTATTCAAGAATTGATTCGAGTTTTAGTAGGCTGAGGGAATTAAAATTCTAGGTGGAAAGGAGTGAATCAAAAAAAATAATCGAAATGGGTAAATATCAAATATCTAGTGCGGATATAACTATTGATGAGGTAGTTGCAATAGTAGAAAGCGGAAAAAAATTAGAGCTTTCTGCTGAATCAGCAAATAAGGTGGCGCACTGTCGCACCTTCCTGAATGAGTTTTTGGAAAAGTCTGACGCTCCGGTTTATGGGATTAATACCGGTTTTGGAGCCTTGCATGACCGAAGCATATCAACCGATGATTTATCTCAATTGCAATCCAATTTGGTGATGTCGCACGCCTGCGGAACAGGGGACGAAGTGCCAAAAGAGATTGTGAAATTAATGTTGTTTTTGAAAATCCAAGGCCTTTCTTATGGACATTCAGGTGTACAGTTGGCAACGGTTAATCGATTGATTGATTTTTACAACAACGATGCTTTACCTATTATATATACACAAGGTTCGCTTGGTGCTTCGGGTGATTTAGCCCCATTAGCGCACTTATCTCTTCCTATTATAGGAATGGGTGAAATGTACTACAAGGGCAAAAAAGTGGCAGCCGAAGTTGTTTTGAAAGAAAACGGATGGGAGCCTATCACTTTGATGAGTAAGGAAGGGTTAGCATTGCTGAACGGAACACAATTTATGAGTGCTTATGGTGTGTACTCGGTAAATTGGGCCAAAAAACTGTGGGATAAAGCCAACAAAATCATGGCGATTTCTATGGAAGGGTTTGATGGAAGAATTGAACCATTTAGTGACTTGCCGCATTTGGTACGTAAGCAACCAGGGCAATTAAAAGTAGCCCGAACCATTAGAAGCTTGACCAATGGCAGTGAATTAATTAGTCGCGCAAAAAAACATGTGCAAGACCCGTATTCTTTTAGATGCGTTCCTCAAGTACATGGAGCTACCCATGATGTGATTGAATTCATTGAAAAGGTAGTTACCAATGAAATTAACTCGGTAACAGATAATCCCACAATTTTTCCGGCAGAAAACCAAATAATATCGGCTGGTAATTTTCATGGACAACCCTTGGCGCTGGCTTATGATCAACTTGCAATTGCGATGGCTGAAATGGGTAGTATTTCAGAACGAAGAGTGTATAAATTGATTTCTGGAACCAGAGAATTACCTGCATTTTTGGTGGCTAATCCGGGATTAAATTCTGGGTTTATGATTCCACAATACACTGCAGCTTCTATTGTGAGCAGAAATAAATCATTGTGTATGCCATCCTCGGTTGACACGATTGATTCAAGCAACGGACAAGAAGACCATGTGAGTATGGGAGCCAATGCGGCTGTTAAAATGCATCAGGTAATTCAAAATGTGGAGCGAGTTCTTGGAATTGAAATTTTTGCGGGTACCCAAGCGTTAGAATTTAGAAGACCAGTTAAATCTTCCCCAATGTTAGAAGGTATTGTAGCTGATTTTCGTAAAAATGTAGCCTTTGTAGAAGAAGATAAAATCATGTACACGGAAATTGAAAAATCCATCCAATTTGTGAAAAAGATGATTTAGCTCGACTTTTTTAGTGTCCGTATGTCAGTAGTATTTCTGATAACTGTCAGTTAGGGGTTTAGTCATAGCGCGTAGTTTTGAAACAATGTTAAGTTATAATGACTTAATGTGTTGTAAAACTAAAAATACTAACTATGGCATTAAAACAATTGGTAATCCCTTTAGATGAAAACGAAGGTGGATTAAGTGCTTTAAGATTTGTTCTAAAGTATTTTGGATCGGAGAGTAATGTTGTGAATATTTTATGGTTAGGTGCTCGATGCACCCATCCTGAAAAAGCGGTAGATGTTCACTTGCCTTATGCCATGGCTAAACTTGGTATTTTACCGAGCGGTTATGGTAAGATGTTACGAGATGTTTTAGAGAAAGAGTTTCATGAGATTCGAACAAATATTAATGTGATTACTTTAGATCATTTTACTCGTAAACAATTATCCTCTTATTGTAGTTTTTCTGATTCTATGATTAGTACGTTTGGAGTATATCAAAAACATTTGTATCCATTATTTAAAAACTATTCAACCGGAAGAGGGTATGCAAAAGTTTGCTGTCCGAAAATTTTAATTTCTGAAAAATTTGACCATGCAGAAAATATTGTGTTGGTTAAAACAGACCAAGTAAATACTATTGCTACCGTAAAACAATTTTGTCACGTTTACAGCGATAAATGTAGTGGAGTAAGCCTGAATTTATTGGATTTACAAGAGTTAAAAGAGCGTGGAGGATTTGTGAATTCTCAAAAAATGTTAGTGGATTATTTAAAACAGCATACCGAGCGACCTGCAATCTATCCTTATTCGGGTGAGGATCCAGAACATTTAGCCGCAATTTTGAATTTAAACAAGAATACGCTTTGGGTGAGCCCTTTAGAAAGTGTAGAAGAGTTGAAATTCATGACTCAAAATGTGCTGTTGAATTAGTAAGAAATCGTAATTTTATCCCGATTAAACTGATAAAAATGAAAGTACTAATTCCAACTGATTTTTCGGATAGCGCTCGGGTTGCATTTGATTATGCATATCAATTTTCCCGTAACTTTGAGGACGTAGAGTTTGTGATGTTAAACTCGTATGAAATGCCTTCATCTGGTTCTGCCGGTGGGGTTATGATGAGCTTAGAGGAAGCGATGCACGAAGAGTCTAAAAATGATTTGAAACGGGAAGTTAATCGTTTGAAAAAAGAGTATACCGACTTAAATTTAATCACAGTTTCACGTTACGGAAACCTTGAAAATTGTGTGCATAGAACTGTTAACGAAAAGGGAATTGATTTTGTTATCATGGGAACGCATGGGGCTTCAGGATGGAAAAAAGCCTTGATTGGAAGTAATACCGAAAAGGTTATTGAAAATGTGGATGTGCCCATTATTGCTGTTCCTAAAGATTGGAAATATCGACCAGTTAATAACATTGTGTATGCGACAGATTTAAAAAGATTGCAACATCCAGATGCATTAAAGCCAGTATGCCAAATTGCAGAACATTTTGATTCTACTGTGCACATAGTTTATGTGGCAAAAAATGCTTCTCAGGTAGATTTGGAACAAGAGGTGAGCAAATTGCCTTTGAATGATTATTTCAGTAAACGAAAACGAAAATTTGAGGTGATCGAATCCGAAAATGTTGAATTTGGGATTGATACTTATGTAAAAGATTCGAATGCAGATATGGTTGTTCTTATTCCAAAAGTAGCCACGTTTTGGCAAAGTATTTTTAAACGTTCAGTGACCGAGCAAATGTGTTTTCATACTCGAGTTCCTTTATTGGTTATTAAGGATAAATAAAATAACAAATTATAGTAAAGCCTTGTATTCATTTGAGTACAAGGCTTTTTTTTGATTAATTATTTCTTCTCCTCCGTTTAGGTGGATTATCTTCATTGATATTCAATGTCCAAATCAATGTATAGGAAAGGGGCATTTGGTTAGGTAATCTAAACTAAGGTAACCCCAAAAAAAAATCCGCTTTAAGAAAACTCAATGCGGATTTTAATAAGATAGTATGATTTATTTATTTCGGTCGTTTGGCGACATACCTGGTAAATCATTTGGTGCTTGATTATTACTTTCAGCTGTTTTCTTTTCTTTTTCAGAAATCCAACCTCCACCAAGCGATTTATACAATTTAATGTATGACTCAAATAAAGACCTTCTTGTACCAGCTAATGATAGCTCTGCATCGAAAGCATATCCTTGTAGTGTGATAACTTCTAAATAGCTTGTTACACCCTTGTCGTATCTCAATTGAGATAGCATTCGTGCATTTAAAGCAGATCTTGTTTGTAATTCACGCGCTGATAATTCTTTTTTGTAGGTAGATACGGAAATTAGCGCATCTTCTACTTCTTTAAACGCAGTTAGAACCGTTTTTTCGTAATCTCTTTTAGCTTGTTCGGTTCTAGCCTTTTCTATTTCAACTCTACGTTTATTTTTTCCAAATTGGAAAATTGGTCCAGCTAAACTCGCACTTGTATTCCATGCAAGTCCTGTGGTAGTAACTCCCAATAGTTGACCTGAAGCTCCTCCTAACAGACCGGTTAATCCGATGGCAGGAAAACGTTGGGCTTGTGCAACTCCTATTTGAGCCATTTGAGCGTGGTATTTTGCTTCGCTAAACCCTATATCAGGTCTTCTTAGTAACAAAGAAGAAGGTAATCCAGCAGGAATTTCAGGAGGTAAACTTTGTCTTTCTAACGAATCTCCTACAATGATGGCTCTTGGATTCATTCCTAATAAAACGCTCATTTTGGTTTCTTCAAAAGCAATTAATCGTTCAAATTGTGGCTCGGCTGATAAAGCAATGGCATACTGAAGTTCGGCATTGTTTAAATCAATTTCCGGTACTAGTCCAGCATCAAATTTTTGACGAATAATGTCTACATTTTCTTTCCGTAACGCAATGGTGTTTTCGGATATTTTATGGCGCCATTGGTAATCCAAAATGGTATAATACGAAGTCGAAACATCTGATATTAAGGAAATTTGAATGGTTCTGCGGTTGTATTCACTCGCTACCAAATCGGCTTTAGCACCTTCTGTAGCGCGTCTAAATTTTCCCCAGAAATCAATTTCCCATCCCATGGTTAATCCACCAAAACCGGAACCTGCAGCATTTGGGGATAGAAATCCACCATAATTACCATATCCAGCATTTCCTTGGTAACCAAAAGCGGGCAAAGTCTCCCCTTTCTTGAATCCTACAATTGCGCGGTATTCTTCAATTCTAGCAGCCGCCTTCAAAACATCCTTGTTAGAATCTAAAGCAGTTTTGATCAACGTATCCAAAGTGGGGTCGTTAAACATTTCCCACCACGATACATTTACTACGCTATCCGTTTGTAAAGAATCATGCAAGTAGTGCGCGTTCGTATTTGGATTTGGCCGAGTGAAATTTGGACCAAATTTACATCCAGTAAGGTTTATCATTAGTACAGACAATACGCTTACAAATAGTATGTTTTTAGCTAGTCTCATGCCTCGCCCTCCTCATTTAAATTAGTGGATGCAGCGGCTTTTTCTAACGCCATTTTTGCATCTCGCTGTTTGGTATAATTGAATATTTTACCAATGGCAATAAATAACATTGGGTAAAAGAATACCCCTAATAATGTTGCGATAGACATTCCACCAAGTAGTGCCATACCCATTACTTTACGTGACTCAGCCCCTGAGCCGGAAGCAACCACTAGTGGAAATACTCCTAGAATAAAAGAAAAGGCAGTCATCAAAATTGGTCGGAATCTAGATTTTGCAGCAGATAAAGCGGATTCTACTAAACTCATTCCTTTTTCAAATTCTTCGTTGGCAAATTCTACAATTAAAATCGCGTTTTTAGCCGCCATACCAATCAGCATGACGAAGGACACTTGAGCGAAAATATTGTTTTCAAATGTTGGACTTCCCAATCGACCGAGCCACAGGAATAAGAATGCACCAAAAATGGCAAATGGTGTTCCCAGCAAAATACTAAGTGGTAAAGACCAACTTTCATATTGCGCTGCTAAAATTAGAAATACGAAAACCAATGAGAACGTTAAAATAGCTCCTAAGGACCCTGAGGCTTTGTTTTCTTGATAAGACATGGCGTTCCAGGAAGTGGTCATATCTGATGGTAGTACTTCGGCTGCTACTTCGTTTAATGCCGTCATCGCATCTGCTGAGGTATATCCCGGTGCAGGTCCACCAGTTACTTCCACGGAGCGAAATAGATTAAATCGATTAGTATAATCAGGTCCGGAAATAGGTCGTACGGTAGCCAATGTGGCTAAAGGAACCATTTCACCTTTATTGTTTTTAATAAAAAAGTTATTGATTTGATTTTCATCCACACGATATTCGGGTTCCGCTTGAATATAGGTTTTATATAACCTACCGAATCGGGTAAAATCATTCACGTATGAGCCGCCCATAAAGGCACCTACGGTTTCGTATAAATCATTTAGATTAACGCCCAATTTAAGCGCTTTTTCTTTGTCTATATCCATGTAGCGTTGTGGCACAGACGCTTGGAATGTGGTAAATGCTTTTCCTATTTCTGGACGCGCATTGGCGGCAGCTACAAATTTATTGGTTTGTTTAGATAAATACGCGGGTGTGTTACCTCCTTTATCCTGAATCATGATACTGAAACCCGAGCCATTTCCTAAACCTGGAATAGCGGGTGGGCCAAAGGCAAATACTTGTCCTTGGTTTATTCGTGTAGCCAAAGCGATATTGACTTTGTCAATAATTTGCTTAGCGGTTAAATCCCGTTCCGACCAATCTTTTAACGAAACAAACAAGAAACCGTTATTTGATGCCATTGAAGAAGATAGTAAACTATATCCAGTAGCATTGGTTACAAATTCAATTTCAGGAAATTCTGCTAGAATTTTTTCCGCTTTTTTAGAAACTTCAAGTGTTCTTTGAATCGAAGCCGCATTGGGTAACTGAATATTAACCATAAAGTAGCCCATATCTTCCTCAGGAATAAACCCTCCAGGTACCATTTTCCCTAAAAATCCTGCGGCAATACTTAATATCACAATAAAAATAGCGCCTCTTTTAAGTTTACGCGTAATGATGTTGGTCACCGACATATACGAGTCGGTAGCACTTCCCATCCAGTTATTAAATTTTCCAAAAAACCAACCTAATGGACCTCCGTAAGGTTTGGGTTCTTTTAAAAGTAAAGAACATAAAGCAGGACTTAAAGTCAATGCATTAATAGAGGATACAATTACTGAAACTACAATGGTAATAGCGAATTGCTGGTAAAGGAGACCGGTAATACCAGCCATTCCTGCAACTGGAATAAAAACAGCAATAAGCACCAACGTGGTTGCGATTACGGGAGCCGTAACCTTTGCCATCGCATCTAGTGTAGCCTCTTTAGTCGTCATTCCCTGAGCTATATTTACTTGAACGGCTTCCACTACAACAATGGCATCATCAACTACAATACCAATAGCGAGGACTAGTCCCAGCAAGGATAATACGTTAATAGAAAAACCCAAACCTGGGAAAAACATAAATGCCCCAATTAATGAAACTGGAATGGCTAAAGTTGGAATCAGCGTTGCTCTCCAATCTTGAATAAATATAAAAACCACTAAAACCACCAAGATTAATGCGACAATTAAGGTCACAATGATATCTTTTATACCTGCAGTAATAGGAGCGGTAGAATCTAACGAGACGTCATATTTAATACTTTCAGGGAAGTCTTTTTTAAGTTCGGCCATTTCAGCCCGAATGTTATCTGCCAACTCAACTGCATTTGAACCCGGTGCTTGATAGGTAGCAATAATAGCAGCCGTTTTACCATTCAAACGTGGAATCATGTTATACATTTCCACCCCCAGTTTAACGGTTGCAATATCCTTAATTTTCACCTGTCCACCATCTGGGTCCGTACGAACGACAATGTTTCCAAATTCTTCAGCCGAATTAAAACGTTCTGGAAGTCTAACGGTGTAGGTAAACTCAGTACCTGCCGGAGCTGGTTCTGCTCCAAATTTTCCACCCGGAACAATTAGGTTTTGAGAATTAATGGCGTTTTTAATTTCTGGAACAGTGATTCCTAATTGCGATAACCTATCTGGTTTAACCCAAATACGCATAGAGTAATCGGATGCTCCTAAAACATCCACTCTACCTATACCTTTAATACGAGCTAACCTATCCTTGATGTTTATCAATGCATAATTACCCAAGAAATCTTGGTCATATCTTCCATCGGAAGTTAAGGTAACGAGTAATAAAATATTAGGCAACGATTTTTTTGTAGTTACCCCAAATTTGGTCACCGCTTGCGGTAGTTTAGCCGTAGCGGCTGAAACTCTGTTTTGTGCCAAAACGGTATTCATATCGGGGTCGGTACCCACATCAAACGATACCTGAATGGTCATAGTACCATCGTTTGAGTTGGTTGATTTCATGTAAATCATGTTATCCACCCCATTCATTTCTTGCTCGAGGGGAGTGGCAACAGATTCTTCTACGTTAAGCGCGTTGGCACCAACGTATGTACCTCTTACTTCCACAATGGGTGGCGTAAGGTTGGGATATTGTTCTATAGGCAAATCAATTACCGATACTGAGCCAACAATGACAATAAGTATCGCAATAACGATGGCTACAATAGGCCTATGAACAAAAAAGTTTCCTTTATTTTCTGACATATCGGCTTATTTATCTTCTAAATTAAATGGAACTTTTTCAGCGGTCACTTTTGACCCACCTCGTACTTTTTGAAGTCCTTCAAACACAATTTGGTCTCCGGCTTTAAGTCCCTCGGTCACTTGCCATTTTCCATTTTCTAATGGTTCGCCCATTTTAATATTTCGGCTCACTACGGTGTTGCTATCGGTAAGCACCATTACTGAAAATTGCCCTTGGGTTTCTTGAACAGATCTTTGTGGAACCACAAAAGTGCCTTTGCTGTACGAAAATAAAATTCTTGTTTTAGCGTATAATCCGGGTCTCAATAACAAATTGGGGTTAGGAAAACTAGCTTGCACCAAAATAGCTCCGGTAGTGGTATTTACGTTTCTATCAATAAAATCAATATGCCCCATTTCTGAATAGGTAGAGCCATCAGAAAGTTTTAAGGTGACATTTTCCTTAATTCGGTCACCATCTCCTTCCGGATGTTCTTTTTTTCGTAGCGTGTAGGCTTTCATAACGGTTAAATATTGCGATTCGGATAAGAAGAATTGCACACGAACCGTATCTAATCTAGAAACTGTATTTAAAATTACTGGGTTGGGGTCTTTCCCTACGTATTCGCCTACTTTGGCTTTTGTCATTCCAATAATCCCGTTAATTGGAGACCGCATGGAGGCATAACCCAAATTAATTTGTGACATTTCTAAGTTGGCTTTTGCTGCATTTAAATTGGCAATTGCCGCATCCCTTGAAGCTTCCGCGCCATCCACATCACTTTCCGATACTGCTTTAGTTTCTGCTAATGGGGCATACCTATCGTATTCATTTTGTGCATTTACTAATTTAGTTTCCGCTTCGGCCACTTTACTTTGTGAAGCGGCTACTTCTGCTTGAAAAGGTTGCGAATCAATTGTATAAAGGAGTTGGCCTTTTTTTACAATGGTTCCTTCTTCAAAATCTACAGATTCTAAAAAACCTTCTACTCTTGCCCTAATGGGAATATCTTTATACCCGTAGATTGAACCTACAAACTCTTTGTAAATTGGTAAATCGGTTTGGATAACTTCTACTACTTGAACAGGTTGTGGGGGTCTTACTTTTACCACTTCTTCCTTACAAGAATTTAAAGTGAATGCGCCAATTAACGCTACAAACCCAAGGTTTAAATGTTTATTCATCATGTGATTTTTTTACGATTAGGTATTTGTATTATTGAATTCTCATTTCTTTGTCCAAATCGTATCCGTGCTACAAATATAATTTTAGCATCCATTAGACCCTAGTTAAATTTAGGCTAATTATTAGAATGTTAAAGTGGTAGCCTACCAAATCGCGTTGTTGATTCCTTAAAAAAATGAGAAACTCCTAATTGTAGCGAATAATATAATTATTTTCGAGGCGTTATTGCGTTTATTTCGTGTAGTTAAATGATTCGAAAACTTTTAATTTTCAGTGGCGTTGGTCTCCTAATTGGGATATTATCATTAGCTCTTTTTATTGGGTTAGTTAACTATGAGGTGTTTGGGCATCTGTATAGCTCCGAAGAAATTAGAAGCTTTAAAAATGAAACTGCCACAGAAGTGATGTCTGCTGATGGCCAATTGATTGGTAAATTTTTCGCCAAAAATCGAACAAATATCTATTTCGAACAATTGCCTACACATGTGGTTAATGCGCTTGTAGCTACCGAAGATGAACGGTTTTTTGAACATGATGGGGTGGATTCTAGGAGTTTGTTTCGGGTTTTGTTCAAAACCATTTTGCTAAATCAACCGAGTTCTGGTGGAGGAAGTACCATCACCCAACAATTATTGAAAAACATGTATGGTCGTCAAAGTTTTGGCCCATTGACGATGTTGGTGAACAAAACCAAGGAGGCTTTGCTGGCCTATCGATTGGAATCTATTTATTCTAAAGAAGAAATTTTAGCATTGTACCTGAATACGATTCCTTTTGGAGAAAATGTGTATGGAATTGAGGCTGCTTCGCGGTTATTTTATAATAAATCGGTCGTTAATTTAACCATTAATGAAGGAGCTGTTCTAATTGGAATGCTAAAGGCTAATACATATTACAACCCTCGGTTGTATCCTATTCATGCTAAGAATAGGCAAGAGGTGGTTTTGCATCAAATGATGAAAAACAATTACCTAACCGAATCCGAATACGATTTACTTCGAATCATTCCTATTCAGTTGGATTATGCAAATTTAGGAGCAAACGGTCCTGCCAATTATTTTTTGGTTAAGGTGGAACGAGAATTAAATGAAATTTTGCAGGATGTTACGGCAAAAATAGGTAAGAAATGGGATTATAAAGCGGAAGGATTGAAAGTGGAAACTACCTTGGATTATAGATTGCAAACCTTTGCGATACAGTCGTTTGAGAAACATTTAAAGAAGATGCAACAAAAACTATCGTTGCAGTATTCCAAGGGGAAATCTGCCCAGCAATTGCAAAAACTAGTTGATGGAATAATTAAGTCGAAACAATTGCAATCTAGGCGAAATGAGAAGGTGAAAATTGAAGTGTTTACGTGGGATAGCACCTATTACGATTCTATTTCGGTTAGTGATAGTATTAAAAATTCGTTGCTAACCCTGCATGCCGGTTTTTTGGCAATGCAACCAAATACCGGTGCAATTAATGCATGGGTGGGAGGTGTTGACTTTAGACGATTTCCATATGACCAAGTGCGGGCAAAGCGTCAATTAGCTTCCACTTTTAAACCAATTTTGTATGCAGCTGCCTTAGAAAAAGGGATGTCACCTTGTGATTATCTGGATAATACTCCCAAAACATACACGGATTTTGATAATTGGACACCCGCTAATTATGATCATTCCACTGGAGGGGAGTATTCCTTAACAGGCGCTTTGATTCGTTCTAAAAATGTGCCTTCGGTCGATTTATTATTTCAAGTAGGGTATGATGAGGTAGATTATTTATGGAGAAAACTAGGGTTTACAGCACATTTAAAACATAGTCCTTCGATGGCGCTTGGAACGGTAGATGCTAGTGTAGAAGAACTCGCCACTGGCTATGCGATGCTTGCAAATGGAGGTGATGAGGTTACGCCTTTTACCATTACTCGTATAGTTTCACCAAGTGGGGAAGTGCTATACCAAAGAAAAGAAAAACGGGAAAGAACCCGTGTATTGGAAGAACGAACGAGCCTATTAATGAACGAAATCTTGCAGAAAGCCATAAACCACGGAACGGGAGCGGCTATACGGAATACCTACGGAATAAAAACCCCGTTAGCCGGTAAAACGGGTACGTCCCAAAATTTTGCTGATGCTTGGTTTGCATCATATAATCCGAATGTGGTGATGATTTCAAGGGTGGGAGCAAGTTACCGTTCCATCCATTTTAATTCCGGAAGTCTGGGCTCGGGCGGTAGGTTAGCACTTCCATTAACCGCCTTAACTTTGCAGCAAATAGAACAGGATTCCGTAGAATTAGAAAAGTATTCAAGTCCATTTCCATCGATAAACGAAGGGTTGAAAGGTGAAATGAATTGCCCTGATTTTGTAGAAGATTCCACTTTAGATAAATTTAAAGATTTCTTTAAATCGGATAATACATCTGTTGAGAAAAGAGAGAAAAAACAGCGAAAAAAAGACCAACGTAAAAAGAAAAAAGGGTGGTTTAAACGAAATTAATCCAACCACTGAAACGACATAATTATGATAGCAAAACCGCAAAATTTAAATTCAGATTTGTATTTTAAATCATTCATCGATAATTTAGAAGATAAAGATTTATTAACGGCTTTGGAACGTAGTAGAATGGAAACGATGGAATTAATTAAAACTATTCCTAGTTCCAAAGAAAATTATGCGTATGCAGATGGAAAATGGAATATAAAGGAGCTTTTTCAGCATTTAGCGGATTGTGAGCGTGTTTTTAGTTTTAGGATTTTATGTATTGGTAGACAAGACCCTATGAACTTGCCCGGTTTTGATGAGGATTTATATGTGAAAAATGATTTTTCAATGGATCGGAATCTAACTCAAATAGGAGCCGATTTTGATGCTGCTCGAAAAAGCACCATCTCTTTAATTAAATCGCTTAGTCCAAAGGTGCTAGATCATTTTGGAAACGCTAACAATATTCCATTAAGCCCAAGAATAATAGGCTGGTTTAATGCCGGACATAATGACCATCACAATCAAATTGTAAAAGAGAGGTATTTGTAAATTCCGAGCCATGTTAGAAATTAGACCTACCTGCGAAAACTGCAATAAATCGTTACCACCAAATAGTAATGAAGCCATGATTTGCACATTTGAATGTACATTTTGCACCGATTGTGTGGAAAACGTACTCCATAATGTATGTCCAAATTGTCAAGGTAATTTTGTAAAAAGACCCATCCGCCCCGAAAGCTTACTGCTAAAATATCCTGCTACCACAGTGATTACTTACAAACCAGTTAAATAATTGTAATCGGCCAAAGCGAGTGTATATTAATCCAGTACAAACAGGTAATACCTTTATCGCATTAACATAACGTTGCCATGGTATTCTACTCCATTGATGCTGTAAACGTAATAATACACTCCATCAGGATATTTTTGCCCGGTGGTTGATCTACCGTCCCAAACACTAATGCCACCGGTAGATTTATATACTAATTGACCACCTCTATTGAATACTGTCATTTCGATACAACCACTTAAATTACCATTACTGGTCACTTCAAAATAGTCGTTTTCACCGTCACCATTTGGCGTAAATACATTAGAGATGGTTATTTCTGCTAAATCAGTAAATTTAGGACCTGTGATGGTCACTTCTGCAGTATCCACACAACCATCACTGGAGGTAGTGACTAGTTTTAGGTTGGCATCTTTTCCGTACTCAAAAGTAAGTAGGGGATTCTCGCTTGAGCTAACCAAGGTATCGTTAATCAACCAAGCGTAACCTGCTGCACCAATACTATTATCGGTAATTTGAACGCCCACACCTTCGCAAGTAGGAAGTATCTCATAGGTGAAAACAGATTGGGTAGTCGCCAATAGATTCAAGTTGAAATCTACGGTGTCCTTACAATTATTGGCATCGGTAACAGTTACGGTAAAAGCAGCTTTAGTACCTGATGTAACGGTAGGAGAACCAGAAGTAGAATCAGATAAAAGGCTTCCATTTGTCCATTGGTAGGTGTATGGACCATTACCATGGATGGTACGTGTATTTAAATTTAACTGAACGTTTTTACAGATGGTTGTATCGCCAAATCCTTGTATTCTAAAAACTTCCACAGCTACGGTGTCATGTGCTACACATCCAAGGCTATCAGTAACTTGAACAATATATGTCACATCTTGGTCGATAGTTACCATTGGATTTGCTGAAGTATTTGAATTCAGTCCAGTAATTGGTGTCCAGGAATAAGTGGCGCCAGGAGGTCCAGTAGGACTTCCGCCAATTTGGGTTGGATTAAATTTACATGCATCAATCAAACCACCAGCTGAAGCAGTAGGCAATCCTTGGATATCTACCAATACAGAATCAACAGATTCACACGAAGTAGCATCCGTTAAAGTCACTACATAAACCGTAGATACGGATGGGAATGCAAGCGGATTTGAAATAGTAGAATCGGATAATGTATTTCCGTTGCTCCATAAAAAAGAACCCGTTCCAGTAGCCGTAATTTGAGTGGAATCACCTTCACATACATACGTGTCGCTTGAAACGGATAGCGTAGGAGAAGGAATAACGGTTACCGTTACTGAATCAATTCCTGTACAAGTATCATTGCTTGTCATTACAATATAAGTCGTTGTTGCAGTTGGTAATACACTTGGGTTTGCAAGCGTATTGTTATTCATATTGGCGGTTGGTTGCCAATTGTATGTAGTTCCAAATGGACCCGTTGGATTACCACCCAACGAAAATGAATCGCCAGAACAAATAGGCGAGTCCGCACCCGCATCTGTAGGTACAGTAGCATTTACGGTAACAGTACTTGTATCATTTCCTTCACATCCATTAATGTCAAAATATTGTAAAGTATAAGTTTGATTTGATGGAGGATAGACTTTTGGATTGGCAATATTTGTTGCTGAGATAAATACGTTAGGACCCCATGTAAATGTGGCTCCGGTGGCATTTAACGGTAAGGTATCTCCGGGACATAAAAAGTAGTCACTTAAAATTCCAGATGGAATAGGTTGGTTAACCGTCACCGTAATGGTATCTGTACCCACACAACCCAATGTATTGGTTAAACTTACGATGTAAGTGGTACTCGTATTTGGATTAGCGATTGGATTGGCTAGGGTATCAAAATTCAACCCTGTTGATGGACTCCATTTAATGGTATTACCTGGATCGGTAGAGGTAGGTGCGCCACCAATGGTAACCGGAATTCCCACACACATGGTTTGATCACCCCCAGCATCTGAAACGACATTAGAAAGAACCACATTTTTTGTGATTGGTCCTGCAATACACCCATTTTGATTGGTGGTGGTCAACGATATAATACCGTTAGCCTGCCCAGCAGCCCAGGTGACCCCAATATTTGGTCCATTTCCTCCGGAAGTTATTGTACCTCCAGTAACGGTCCAGTTGTAAACCACATTTGTAAGTGTATCGGCCGTAAATTGGGTCGCTTGGTTGGTCACACAAACCACGGTATCACCAAAAATAGTTTTTGGACCTTCAAATGGACGAACATATATTTTCAATTCTTGGGGTAATGGTAACGGAGGACAATTGCTGTCGGTAACCACCACATTTACTATGTAGGGAGCAATTCTTCCTTGTGCACAGGAGGTGTTCCAACAAATGGTGCCTGTAACAGCACCCACTCCGTTTACCGGAGATGTAACGGTAGCAGCGGGGTTAGTTATGGTATTGTCAAAAATGGGGCTGGAGGCTGTAAATTGTAGCGGGTCCCCATCTGTATCTGAATAATTTAAGTGAAAGCAAATATTTGTACCTGCATCCACTTCATAATCAAGTGGAGTAATGGCAGTAGAATCTAGCACCGAAATATTTTGGTTAGGCATGTTATTATTGGGGCAGTTATCCGCAATTAATTGCATATTTCTACGGGTTACACCCACAATAACATTGTTTCGATATTCTGTAATTTCAACGGCTGCGGCAAAGGTGCCACGGAAATTGGAATAAAACCGGGTGAGGCCGGTGTTTGGGTCGATGTTAGAAAAACTGCCGGTTCCTAACAAATTGGTTAAACTATATCCTGTTTGATAATTTATTCCGGATGGTGGAATAGTGTATGGATCCATTAGAGTCGAGGTATACGCTATCGCAGGAGGATTGTTCCCAGCTGCTCCATTTCCAGTAATACCAATAAATGGAGTGACCAAAGAGTAAACTAAGGAATCACCATCCGCATCAATTGCTGTGTTCGAAATGTATGCGGTATCAGTTGTACAGATATACGATAATAAGGTATCCGTAAACTGTGCACTTGTATTAACTCCCAAAACTCCGTTTATGGAAGGAATCCAAGTAGAATAAACGAATGATTGCGATCCAGAATCATTTAAATTGGTAATACCGCCTGGTCTACAACAACGGTCATATATAATCCAAAACCCTGAAGTTGTACTAGGTAAGGAAATGGTGTTTTCGTACCGAACCAAGTAAACGCAAACCGTAGACAGTAAATTGAAAGGGTCGCAAATTTGAGGTAAATTTGGATCTACCTCATTAGAGTCGGTTAATATCAAATTAATTGATCCAGAATTGGATATAGCTGCGGTAGGCGCGTAAGCTCCTTCGTATATACCTACATTTATTCTACCTTCTGGAAAAACCCCTCCTGCAGACCACCAGTTGGTAGAATTACAATCTTGATAGGCGTCCAAAGTAATCTTATATAAAGAATTTCCGGTAATGGCAGGATCAGGCCCTACGTAAATATAACCCATGTTTCCACCAATAAGATGCGTTGCGTGAGCAACCAATCCAGTACCTAAAAAAGCCACTAATACGATTAGTTTGACAAAATATTTAGGTTTTAAAAGTTGTGTAAATTTATTCAAAATCAGTTTGTTATCGGTGCGAATATTAAATCATTTTAGCTAGGTTTCTCCTTATTACTTTGGAGAAATTTCAAGCATACTTTAAAAGACGCAAATTACTTCAAAAGAGTTTGTTCTACAACTGAAATAAATTGGGCGGAATTGAGGGGAAAATAAAGGCGAAAACTACACAGAGTTTTCGCCTTTTCGAGTTCATTATTTTAAAGCGTCTCTTCTCGCTTTTTCCTCTAATAGGTCTGCCAATTCTTTACCCATTTGGCCGGCAATAGCGGTGTTTTCTTCCGCTCTACGGGTGAGGTAAGGAATCGTAGCTTTTACAGGACCATAAGGCAAATATTTGGAAACATTATACCCCGCATCTGCCAAATTGAAACTAATGGTGTCGCTCATTCCTTTTAGTTGGGAAAAGTAGATACGCGCATCATTATGTTCTAAATTATGCTTCCGCATAAGCTTTACCAATTTCATAGAGCTCAATGCATTGTGTGTTCCATTACAAATTTCGGTATGGTCAATATTCTCTACCATCAACTCAATGGCGGCATCAAAATCGTGATCTGTAGCTGCTTTATTGGGTTGCATTAAAGTAGGGTATCCCATGTCTTTAGCTCGTTGGTTTTCTTTTTCCAAATAAGCGCCACGAACAAATTTAATTCCTAAAAACCAACCTTCTTTTTTTGATTCTGCAATCAACCTTTTAAGATGATCCATTTTATCCTTACGGTACATTTGTAAGGTATGGAAAACAATGGCTTTTTTGGTATTGTATTTACGCATTCGTGATTCTACCAATCGGTCAATTGCTGGTTGAATCCAAGTTTCTTCTGCATCCACGTAAATGGGAATACCTGTTTCAAATGAGGTTTTACAAATTTCTTCAAAACGATCTACAGACCGTTTATATTCTTGTTTTTCAATTTCGGTAAGTTCGGCTTCATTGGTTACTTTTTCTAACAAATCAAAACGAGCAATACCTGACATTTTCATGCAAGCTACAGGAATTCCATCGGTAGTTTGGGCTTTTTTAATGACGGTAATTATTTGCTCTTTCGTATGGTCAAATGCCGATTCTTTTTGAGCTCCTTCAACTGCATAGTCTAAAATGGCACCTACTTTGGCAGAGTTCAATTCAGCAATTTTCTCCAAACTTTCCTCTAAATTAATACCTCCACAAAATTGACGGAATACCGTACTTCTTACAATTCCTGTAATAGGTAAATGGGTGGCTAATGCAAAATTAGATAATGCAGTTCCTACCTTAACTAAGGATGGATTTTGCATTAATTGAAACATTTTAATAGAAAAATTTAAATCTTTATCCGAAAGATGAGAAAAAGCGGTTTTGGTATCCTCAAACGAAACTTCTTTATCTGCTATGTTTTTATCCATCATTGTAAATTTAATTAGTGTGCAAATTTACATCAAATGCTATTCTCTTTGGCGATAAAAATCACGGGTTGAAACTGATAAATATCATTGTCAATGCCATGATTAATAAGTGAATAAAAAGAGTTGTGGAAAACTATATAAATGAATACCGTCAAATTACATTTTTCACTCATTTAAATAATGAGTGCTCCCCAGGTAACAGACTTTACCTTATAAAAAAAGGTAACTGGTTAACCTTCTTGTTTGCCATCCAACAATTGTTGATTGTAAAGCGAAGCATATAACCCGTTGTTTTTCATAATTTCATCATGTGTACCTTGCTCTGCAATATGACCTTGGTCTAATACCAATATGTTATCACAATGTTTGATTGACGAAATCCGGTGCGAAATAATAATGGTGGTTCGCCCTTTCATAAACGTATTTAAATGACCCAAAACAGTGTCTTCCGTTTCGGTATCAACTGCCGATAGGCTGTCATCTAGAATCAAAATTTCCGGGTCGGTAACTAATGCTCGGGCCATCGAGATTCGTTGTTTCTGACCACCAGAGAGAGTAACCCCTCTTTCTCCAATTTTAGTTTGAAAGCCAAGAGGTAATTCCAAGATATTATCCAAAATATCCGCTTTTTTTGCGGCCTCTGAAATGGCCTGTTCGGTCACGTTTTCCATTTTAGCACCGAACGAAATATTATTGGAAATGGTATCTGAGAATAAGAATACGTCTTGATTCACATACCCAATATTTTTCCTTAATGAGGAAAGATTAAGTTCGTTTATTGGAGTGTTGTTTATTAATATTTTTCCCTCTGTAATGTCATATAATCGAACCAATAATTGTGCAATTGTACTTTTTCCAGACCCGGTTCTTCCAGTAATAGCCAAAGATTGACCATTCTTCACCTTGAAACTTACGTTTTTTAAAGCTTCAATTCCTGAGTCAGGATAGGTAAAACTTACTTTATCAAAAACGATATCTCCGTTGATTGGGGTGTCCTTTTCCGTGGGAGAAGAAATAGCAGGTTTAAAGTTTAAAAACTCATTGATTCTTTTTTGAGAGGCAGCAGCTCTTTGTACCATCGAGGTTACCCATCCTACCACGGCCACAGGCCAGGTTAGCATGTTTACGTAAATAACAAATTCGGCAATATTTCCAGACGTAATTTCACCGGCAATAGCCAGATTTCCTCCAACGTAAATGGTGATGATCGTGCTAAAACCAATGAGCAAAACCATTAATGGCATAAACAGGGCATTTACCTTTACCAATTCTAGATTTACTCTTTTGTATTCTTCGGTTTCCTCGTTAAACAGCTGGTCACGATGAATACTTGTGTTATAGGCTTTAAAAACCCGTATTCCAGAAAAAGCTTCTTGCACAAAAGTGGAAATGGTGGATAATTGACGTTGCACCTTTTCACTTTTTATATTAATGATATTGCTTACCATATAAATAGATGCAGACAAAATAGGTAGTGGAAGTAATACATATAAGGTAAGTTCTACATTTACCGAAAGCATGGCCCAAACAACCAAAATAAAAACCACCACCATATTGGTAGTATACATCACAGCTGGGCCTATATACATTCTTACCCGACTCACATCTTCGCTAATTCGGTTCATTAAATCGCCTGTACTATTCGTTTTGTAAAAGGCTATATCAAGTTTTTGGTAATGATTGAAAATATCATTTTTTAGGTCAAATTCTATCAAACGTGACATCACAATAATCGTTTGTCGGTTAAGAAATGTAAAAAATCCTTTGATCAATGCCATGGAGAAAACAATGATTCCAAAAATTAGAATAGAATAAGTCACAAAATCTGAGTAGGATTGTTGTCCGGTAAAATTGGATAGTAATTTATAGCGAGTTACCGTATCACCCACCATATCAAATGCTACCCGGATAATTTGAGCGGGTAAAATGGCAAATAGATTAGATGCCGTAATGAAAATCAAACCTAATAGTAATCGCCATTTGTATTTAAAAAAGTACTTATTTAGGAAGAATAATGAACGCATTAATTATTGAAAAATTGGTTTGTGAAAATTAAAAAGCACTAACTTTGCCGCTGCAAAAAAATACACATTGATTTGGGGTCAAAAGTAGCGCTTTTTTTAGTCTACGGTTAGGGCATAACCAATCAATAACAAAAAGGTCTTTGATGGAGGGGTTATTTAATAGAAGGTATCTAAGAGTTAAGGTGATGCAAGCAGTTTATGCATATGATTCTGCAAATCACGACTTACAACAAGGAGAAAAATCTCTCATAAAGAGTTTAGATGAAGTCTTTAATCTATATATTCAAATGCTCAGTTTACTACTTGAAGTAGTGGAAATGAGCAGGAGAAGTATTGAATTAAACAAAGAAAAAAGAATTGTTTCTGAGTCTGATTTAAATCCTAGTTTGAGATTTGCATTTAGCGATGCGGTGTTAACCCTTGAAAATAATAAGAAATTCAAACTCTATGCTGAAAAGGTAGATTGGAGTATTGAATCAGATAACATCAAAAAAATCTGGAAATTAGTTGAAGAGGATAAGAAGTATAAAGCTTTCATGTCTAACCCGAGACATAATTTTCAGCATGAAGTTGAAATCCTAATTTATATCTTCAAAAATTACATTGCTGTAAATGAGGTGTTTTTAGACCTTTTTGAAGAAAGAAGTATTTACTGGTACGATGATGTGCAAATGGTAAGTATTAATGTAGTGAAAACTTTAAGCGCCTTGCGTCCAGGAATGGATTGGAATTCGGTAGAAGAATCGAAAGCTAAATTGGAAGAGGTGAATAAAAAATTGGAAACCGAAGTTGATTTTTCTGCAACGGAAGTTTTGGATGCCGAAGAAGCGGTTAGAAAAGCCAATGAAAATTACAATTTAGCTATTGCAAAACCAGTTTTAATGCAACTTTTCAAGAGCGAAAGAGAGGACTTGAAATTTGTGAAAGAATTGTATCATAAAACCATTTTACAAGCAGAAACATCCATGAATCTAGTGGAGAAATACACTAAAAATTGGGATGTAGAAAGAATTGCAAAATTGGATACGGTTTTGATGAAAATTGCCATTACAGAGTTTACTAGTTTCCCCGCCATTCCCGTAAAGGTAACGATGAATGAATATTTGGAGATTTCTAAAAATTACAGTACCGAAAAAAGTAGAATATTTATTAATGGTGTTTTAGATAAAGTTTTAATAGATTTGAAAAACGATAATAAGTTGAATAAAGCGGGCATGGGGCTTATAAATAGATAATTTTACACTAATGAAATACGCTTATAAAATACTGGTTTTAGGGTTGCTGATGAATTTAACCTCTTGCCAAGAGGAAGGAAATGCAACTAATCTATCACCTGATTTAGTTAAAAATCCGGCTAGTGCATCAAGCGAAAAACCAGACGAACAATCGGCAATTATGAGCTTTCCTATTACGGAACAAAACTTTGGATCGATAGTGCAAGGGGAAAGCGTTACTAAAACGTATCAATTCAAAAATGAAGGTGATATTGATTTAATTATTTCTTCAGCTAATGGCTCATGTGGTTGTACGATTCCTAAATGGCCAAAACGACCTATTAAACCAGGGGCAACAGGAGAAATTGAAGTGGTGTTTAATAGCGCTGGTAAAAAGGGTAAACAAACAAAAAAAGTATATATAACCGCAAATACTTCACCGGTAAACAATGTGATTGTTTTGAAGGGAGAGGTAGTTGCACCAGAATAATAAAAAAAGATGGATTTAAATTCAATAATGTCCCAATTCGGACCGCTAATTTTAATAGCAATCGTATTTTATTTCTTTTTGATTAGACCTCAAATGAAGAAATCAAAGGAAGCCAAATTATTTAGAGAAGCCATGAAAAAAGGCGATAAAGTAGTGACTATTGGTGGAATACATGGTAAAATTTTAGAAATTAAAGAAACAACTGTTCTGTTAGAAGCTGAAAGTAAAACTCGTTTTGTTGTAGAACGTTCTGCTGTTTCTCCAGAATATTCTACAGGATCAGGCGAAAGCGAATTAGCGGTAGCAGCAAGTAAATAATGCAAATTTCCGACTCGGATAATACGGCAAATATATATGCGCGGTATAAGCCGGGTCGGAGGTTTTATGTCTTTCTAATTAGCCTTGTTTTAGCCTCTGGTTTTTGGTTGTTGAATGCCCTAAATAAAACCTATTCAGAGGTAGTTACCCTTTCAATTAAATACATAAATCTTCCCGAATCAAGTGCGTTTTCTCCGGTGCCTCATAATAGCATTGACATTGAGTTGAGTGGCGATGGGTACAGCCTGTTGCAATTTAGAAACATTGCCGAAGAAGATACTGTTATTATTGATGTAGCCTCCCTAGAGTTTAAAACCATTGGATCGCGTAAAAAAGCGCAGATACCGACTTCATTTATTATCAATGACTTGAGAAATGAGTTAAGTAATAACGTAAATGTAAGTAGAGTAAATAGAGATACTATTGAAGTTATTACTGAAAAAGGAGAAACCAAGGAAATATTAATTGCGCCCAATTATTCCTTATCGTTGGCAAAGGGAATGGTACTAAAACGACCAGTTTATACCGTACCTGAAATGGTGCTTACGCACGGTCCTTCTAGTATTATTGAAAATACGCAAGAAATTTTAACTGAGAATTACGATTTCACTGAAGTTTCAGAACATACTGAAGTAGAAGTTCCATTGGCGTATAATTCGCGCTTAATTAATCCGGAATTTAGGTCGGTAAAAATGGTGGTAGAGGTAGAGTCTCTTACCGAGGGCGAAATTGAAGTTCCTATCCATGTTTCAGGAATGCCGGATAGCAAACGCATTAGATTACTTCCAAATACCATTAAATTAAGATATTCAACGGGTTTATCTCACTTCGACTTTATTAAACCCGAACTATTTGATGTCATCGTGAAATATGAGGATGTAATGGAAAACATGTCCAAACTTCCGGTTACGGTACGAACTCATCCGAGCTATGTAAATGTGATTCAGTTTATTCCTGAAAGAATAAGCTATTTGAAAATGGATATGGAGTTAATTGATAATTAATGATAGTTGGACTCACGGGTGGAATTGGTAGCGGAAAATCTACGGTGGCTAAAGTATTTCAACAACTTGGAATACCAGTTTACGATTCTGATACGCGAGCCAAGGCATTGTATGTAGAAAGCGTAGAATTAAGGCGGTTGATGATAACCCATTTCGGAGCGGATATTTATACCGAGACTGGAATCAATAGGCCTAAGTTAGCAAGAATTGTATTTCAAGATAATACTAAATTAGCCTTGCTCAATAGCTTGGTGCATCCCTTACTACAAAAGGATTTCGAAACTTGGAAAACGAATCAACATTCGCCTTATGTAATTAGAGAAGCCGCAATATTAATAGAATCGGGAGCTTACAAAACCTGCGACAAGGTAATTGTCGTACTTGCGAAAGAGGAGGTGAGAATTTCTAGGGTTATGAATAGAGATGGTGCCACCGAAAAGCAAGTACGGGAAAGAATTTCTAATCAAATTTCGGATTCCAAACGCCTGGAGTACGCAGATTTTGAAATTCAGAATGAAAATAATTCGTCTGTTATTGAACAAGTGCTAGCTATTGATGTTCAATTAAAAAATGGAAAGAATTAAATAATTGCATTGGCGTTTTTCTAGTTTCCCATTCTTTTATTTAGGTAGAAAATCCCGTTCAATCCCTTCAGTTTGTTTTCTTTGTTATCCTTAAAAATCGGTCTAATTATGAAACTACTTTCCAAAATATTAATTGCGCTAGTCACCGTTTTAGTGGGTGGGTTTATTTATTTCATTTTAAATTTCGGACCTATTATTTCTGGATTTGGTGCTAAAAGTGTTTGCTCCTGCATGTATGTAGGTAACCGAACTACCCAAAGTGTGATAGACAATGAATTGGGCGCATTTCCCTTATCGCTTGGCACCTTTGAATTAAATAAAGCAGATTCATCTGCAACGGGTTCTGTATTTGGATTTGCAACCGCAAAAGCGGTTTATCGGGAGGGATTGGGATGTACGCTAATTCGTGAAATGAGTGAAGAAGAGTTAAAGAAATCCTTACCAAATAATAAATTGAAAAAACCAATACTTAGTGATACGGTTTATTGGCCTTTAGGGACAAAAATCGCGGATACTGTTCCAGCTGAGTTGAATTTAACCAAATTGAATGCGGTGATTGAAAAATCGTATGAAAACACCAATCCCAAAATTCCTGCTAAAACTAGAACTGTTATCGTTATTTATAAAGGGCAGTTAATTGCCGAATCGTATGCCGATGAATTTGACAAATCTTCAGTGCAGCTAGGTTGGTCCATGACTAAAAGTGTAACGAATACCCTGTACGGAATAATGCAGAAAAAAGGGATGATTGACATTTTTCAACCCGCACCCGTAAATGCATGGGCGAGTAAAGATGACCCTCGGAATAACATTACTACCGATGCCTTGCTCCGAATGAGTTCGGGATTGCATTGGGAGGAAGTCTATTCAAATGTGAGTACTGCCACTAATATGTTGTACAAATATGCGGATATGGGCGGATTTGCCGCTTCACAACCCAAAGAATTTGAAATGAACAAAAAATGGTATTACTCTAGTGGTACTACGAATATATTGTCGCGTATGATGCGAGAAAAAATAGGGGATGAAGCGTATTACCAATTTGCCCAAAACGAGTTGTTCTCTAAACTAGGGATTTCCTCCGCTGTTATTGAGCCAGATGCATCCGGTACTTTTGTAGGTTCATCTTATATGTGGGCAAATGGTAGAGATTGGGCGCGACTTGGTCAATTGTATTTAAATGATGGCAATTGGTATGGCCATCAATTATTGCCTAAAGGATGGGTAGATTATACCGCCACGCCAACTCCTCATTCTCCGAAAGGACAGTACGGTGCGCAATGGTGGCTCAATGCAGGGGAACCAGGAAACGAATCTAATCGGTTACTTCCCAATGTTCCTGCCGATATGTATATGATGGATGGCTACGAAGGACAACGTGTTTTTGTAGTTCCTTCCAAAGATTTAGTTGTGGTCCGTTTGGGTCAAAACAAACGTGGTGGATTTGATTATGATGCATTTTTAAGTGGAGTTATTAGCTGTATTGAATGAGTAAAATAAAAGTTACATTTTTAGGTACCGGAACATCGCAAGGAGTTCCAATGATTGGTTGCGATTGTGCCGTTTGCACTTCAACAGATAAACGAGATAAACGTTTACGTTCGGCTATTTTAGTTGAAACGAAGAACGTAAATTTTGTGGTGGATACTGGACCCGATTTTCGATACCAAATGTTGCGGGAAAATGTAACTAAATTGGATGCAGTGCTTTTTACCCATGAGCACAAAGATCATATTGCAGGTTTAGATGATGTGCGTGGATTTAATTACCGCATGAAAAAGTCGATGGAAATATATGCTTCGGAGCAAGTGCAAATTGCTCTAAAACGTGAATTTTATTATGCGTTTGGAGATAATAAGTATCCTGGAGTTCCTCAATTGAACTTAAATACGATAGAAAATAAAACCTTTGAAATTGAAGGAATTCCAATTATTCCAATCCAAGTAATGCATTATAAAATGCCGGTATTTGGGTACCGGATTGGTAATTTTGCTTACATCACCGATGCGAATAGCATTACTGAAGACGAATTGAAAAAATTGGAAGGAGTGGAAGTTATGGTCATAAACGCCTTACGAAAAATTCCACATATTTCGCATTTTAGTTTACCAGAAGCGTTGGAAATTATTGAGCGTGTAAATCCAAAACAGGCTTATTTGACCCATTTTAGTCATCAAATGGGTAAGTATGAGGAGGTAGTGAAAGAATTACCAAAGAATGTGTTGCCCGCTCACGATGGATTGGTTGTGGAAATTGGTTAATTTTGAGTGTACTAAAGCATAGACCATGAAAAGAATCTTACCTATTCTGATGTTAATTTTTTTGGCATTCCAGTCAAATGCGCAATTACTGAAATTGCAATCTGCGGACTCTCTAAATGGGAAACCAAAAAAAGAATTTTATACCACCGCTTGGGTGAAATTTAGTGCGTTTTATGATATGCGTGGAATTCCAAATGTATCTGCAATGCATTTACCGTCTATCCCTACAGAAAGAGAAAATATACAAGATGACCCGCAATATCATGCGGATATGAATCAAACCCGATTGATTTTCGCCACCCGGTTTCAAACCAAATCTTTGGGCGAAATCATGTCCTATATTGAAACCGATTTTTACGGTGGTGATGGTGGTGGTGGTCTCCGACTCCGACATGCCTATTTAAGGGTGAAGAACTTTAAAATTGGTCAAACCTGGTCTGGTTTTACGGATGAAGAAGCATGGCCAAATATCACAGATTTTGATGGCCCATCTACCGGGGCTTGGGTGAGAAGTACCCAATTGACTTATTTTATTCGCCCTAACAAAAACTCGGATATTTCTATAGGCATGGAAGTACCAACCATTGATTACGGGCGGTACTTATTGATTGATACGTTAGTGACCCCGACCAATCAAACTTTGCCAGATTTTGTTTCTCATTACGAACTGCGATGGCCAACCGGACATTTTCAAATTGCAGGAGTTGCCCGTGCCATAGAGTATAAAAATGCGGGGAACAGCCAGTACGTATTTGGAGGAGGGTTTAGTGCCTCCGGAAGTCAAATTCTTTTTGGTCGAGATAAGTTCATTTATCAGGCGGCTTATGGTTACGGTATTTCTAGATATCTTGTTTCTTTTGGTGGTGGTGGCTGGGATGCAGTGCCTAATACACATGGAGATTTAAAATTAGTACCCATATATGGCGGATACATCGGCTATCAATATTATTGGGGTAAAAAGAATTATGATAAAAGAGAGAATAATCACTTTAGCTCTACCGTGGTTTATGGGTATGTTCAATTAGACAATCCTTTAAGTGTACCTGCCTCTACGTTACTTACAGGTTCTTATGCAAGTGCCAATTTGTATTGGCATGTTGTTGGTCCGTTAAACATTGCGGTTGAAGGTATCTATGGGTTTAGAACCGATGAGTTTGAAAGCGCAGGGGATAACCTTAGAATACAAGGGGTTGTAGAGTACAATTTCTAGTATTCCTGTGGCACTAATGTAATAACGGCCTTAATATACAAAAAAAAGCCTCCAATCTAGTAGAGATTGAAGGCTTTTAAAGTATTGTTGAAATTAGTTCTTATCGCAATTCTGCATGTAATTTATCACATAGCTCTTTTATCATTTTTTGCATCACTTTATCCACTTGCTTGTCGGTTAAAGTTTTGTCAGGATGAGAGAACGTGAAACCTACAGCATAAGATTTTTTACCTTCGGGTAGATTTTTCCCTTCGTACACATCAAATAAATTAACCTGTTTCAATAGCTTTCTATCTACTTGAATGGCCAATTCCTTTATTTGAGCAAATGTCACCTCCTTGTTAAGCAATAAAGATAAATCTCTACGCATTTGAGGAAATTTTGGTACAGGTTGATATTTAATTTTATTGGAAGCGGATGTTCCTTTTAATAGCGCCCAATTTAATTCTAAAAAGAAGACTTCATTTTTTATTCCAAAGGATTTAGCATGCGATTCGTTGACCAATCCACCATGGGCAAGAAATTTATCGCCTATTTTAAAAGTCATTCCGTAAGAAAAATCAGCTATAATATCATCGGAAACAACCACGTCTTTTGGGGAAATGTTTAAAAGCGATAAAAGTGATTCTAGATAACCTTTCACATCTTGAAACCCAACCTTATCATCTACCGCAGTCCAGTTTTCATTATATCTACGTCCTACCAAAGCAAATGACATTCTACTTTGCTCCACACTTTGAATTTCGTCTACAGATTTACTAGCATCTACTTGATATACCTTACCGAACTCGTAAAATTTCAAATCATACGTTTGTCGGTTTTGATTGTGACGTACTGTTTCCAATGCATCAAAAAGCATGGTTTGACGTAACACATCCAAATCAATACTCAATGGGTTTTTCATCCGTACCGATTTTTCAATCGGCCAAGTTTTAGATTCTTTGTAATAAGCAGAGGCGGTTAAAGAATTTGATTTTGCTTCCATAAAACCTAGGCTGGTTAAATGGTCGGAAACCTTATTTAGCATTACTTCATGATTTACCCCGTCTTGTGAAATTACCGAAGCTTGATATTGCTTTGGCATTTCAATGTTGTTGTAACCATAAATACGTAGTACTTCTTCAATTACATCAATTTCACGCTGCACATCCACACGGTAAAATGGAACCGCTAGTTTTAATAAATCGCCCTTGTCTTCCACGATTTTGATATCTAAACCACCCAAAATCCGAACGATTTCATCTTTCGAAATTTCTTTTCCAATAATTTTATTATTGTATGAAATACGGAAATCAACTGGGTAGGGTTTAACGGGATTTGGATAAAAATCAGAAACTTCAGACGAAACTTCGCCACCGGCTAATTCCTTAATTAGTAGCGCTGCACGTTTCAATGCATATTCCGTAATACTAGGGTCAACTCCTCGTTCAAATCTAAAGGAGGCATCCGTATTTAATGCATGGCGTTTAGCCGTTTTGCGTACCCAAACTGGATTGAAATTAGCTGACTCTATAAATACATTCTTGGTGGAAGCACTTACACCAGAAGTAATTCCTCCAAAAACTCCTGCAATACACATTCCACCGTCTTCATTACAAATCATTAAATCGCGCTCGTTCAATTCGCGTTCTGATTCATCTAATGTGGTAAATTTTGTTTTTGCAGGAAGTGTTTTTACAATCACCTTATTTCCTGCAATTTTATCCGCATCAAAAATATGAAGGGGTTGTCCTACTTCATGTAACACAAAATTAGAGATGTCAACGATATTGTTTATCGGATTTAATCCAATTGCTTTTAATTTATTTTTTAACCAATCTGGAGATTCTTTTACTTCAACTCCGGTCATGGAAACTCCGGTATATCTAACACAGGCTTCGGTATTTTCTATCGAAACTGCAATCGGTAAATTGGTATTTTCTACTTTGAATGCATCTACATTCGGCCATTTTATTTCTGTAACATTAAGTTCATCAGTCACCACTGAAAGTGCCACTAAATCTCTTGCGGTTCCAATGTGTGATGCTGCTTCAGCTCTATTGGGAGTCAGGCCAATTTCAATAACTTTATCGTGGGTTACTTCAAAAACTTCCGATAGTGGTGTTCCGGCTTTTAATGCGGCATCTAACACCATAATTCCATCGTGCCCTTTTCCGAGTCCAATTTCATCTTCGGCACAAATCATTCCCATGGATACTTCGCCACGAATCTTGCCTTTTTTAATTTTAAAAGAATCACCTTCGCTTGGATAAAGTGTACAACCCACAGTTGCTACAATTACTTTTTGACCAGCCGCTACATTGGGCGCTCCACACACAATATTCAATGGCTCTTCGGCTCCCACATTTACCGTAGTTACCGATAATTTATCCGCATTGGCATGTTTTTCACACGTAAGCACTTCGCCTACAACCAACCCCTCAAATCCTCCTTTTACAGAAACGAAGTCGTCAATTCCTTCTACTTCTAATCCGCTATCGGTTAATAATTCTGCTACACGCTCAACGTTTAAGTCAACATTAGCGTACTCTTTAAGCCAGTTGTATGATATATTCATGTGTCAAAAAATAAGCTGCAAAATTAGGATTATTGTTGGTAGAATGGTAGTGATATTCCTCCAAATTTAAACGATTCAAAACCTGTTTTAAAAGCATGGAGATGTGTTAATTTGTAGCTATGAATTGGCCACCAAAAAAATCGGTATCACAACAATTGTTTCACCCTCTTTTTGAAGAAAAGGGAGTGGAAGTGTTTATGCTACGCGATGATTTACTGCATCCTGGAATTTCGGGTAATAAATGGCGTAAGTTGAAATACAACCTACTGTCGGTTGCTGAAGTTGGCATAAAAACCGTTGTGACCGTTGGAGGTTCGCATTCCAATCACATAGCTGCAGTGGCGGAGGCGGGTAAAGTGTTTGGCTTTCAAACTATCGGACTCATAAGAGGCTATGAAGCGTATAGAAGTAACACCACTTTAAAAAAAGCGGCAGAACTTGGCATGGAAATCCGATTCTTTTCGAAAGAAGAATTTAATAGAATAGAAAGTGATTATTTACCCAAATTAAAAATGGAATTAGGCGCTTTTTCTTATGTGCCAATGGGAGGCGGAAATGTGCTTGGAATGAAAGGTTGTGTGGAGATTAATGAGGATATTCATCCAGAAACCACGCATATTTTAACCGCCTGTGGAACGGGTTCCACCATGGCTGGAATTGTAGCAGGAGCAAAGCAATCGCAATGTGTTTTGGGTTTTCCTGCAATGAAGAATGGAGGTTTTATGCAAGCGGATGTCAGTCAGTTTTTGAAAGAATTCGGGAAAGTGGTAAAAGCCGATTTTGAAATTATTACAGCCTATGATTTTGGGGGATTTGCTAAATTGAATCCTGGATTGGTCGACTTTATAAATGAATTCAAAAGAGACCATGACATTTCATTAGATGCAGTTTACAATGGTAAAATGATGTTCGGATTGTTTGACTTGCTAAAAAAAGATTATTTCAAAAAAGGAAGTGTCATTTCAGCTATCCATACCGGTGGGGTTCAAGGTAATTTAGGCCTTATGGAAAAGAAAGGAGTGGTGCTGCCCCTATAATTGTGGTTGGGTTAATTTTAGCGAAGGCAAAGGGAAAGGCGAAGGCGAAAAAAATGAATAGTTGAACAAAGCCATAGCCATAACCAAAAACCAATTAACACCCCTCTGTTTGTATCCCTATTTCTAAAAACCAAGACTATTCGTAATCAAGGCTACTTTTGTGAGTTACACGAAACGGTTATTTTCATGAAAAACATTTTTATTTTTTTAGTATTCAGTACTTTCTTATTAGTAAGTTCATCTGTGCAAGCGCAAACCAAAATGACGCGAGAGCAATACATTGAGAAGTATAAAGATGTCGCCATTAGTAATATGCGAAAACATAAGGTACCCGCAAGTATTACGTTGGCGCAAGGGCTTTTAGAAAGCGGTAATGGGAATAGTGAATTGGCGAAAAAATCCAATAATCATTTTGGAATTAAGTGTCATAGCTCTTGGACGGGAGAAAAAACTTACCACGATGATGATAAAAAGCAAGAGTGTTTTAGAGTATACAAAACCGTTGAAGATTCGTATGCCGACCATGCCGATTTTTTGCATAAAACAAGGTATGCCAAATGTTTTGAACTCAAAATAACAGATTACAAAGGATGGGCGCATGAGCTTAAAAAAGCAGGGTACGCCACCAATCCCAAATACCCTAAAATGCTTATAAAAATCATTGAGGATTACCATTTATATGATATAGACAAAGAGGCGCTTGGAAAAGGAAAAATCAAACCTAAGAAAGAGCAAATACCAATTGCTGCCAAAGGCCCAAATCAAAAATATGATAGTGATGACCAATTTGAGGACGTGGATTATTATGGGAAACCTATGGTAAAATTATCCGATAATAAAATCAAATTTATCGTTGCCTCCAAAGGAGATTCACCCGAATCCCTTGCTAAAAAAATGGAAATGGGTCCTTGGCAAATTATGGCTTATAATAATGTCAAAAAAACCTACCGTTTCAGGGAAGGCGAAAAAGTGTATTTACAGCCTAAAAAGAATAAGGCAAAGAAAACCTATCATATCACCAAAAGTGGAGATTCGATTTGGATAATTTCACAACAATACGGAGTGAAAATGAGTAAAATTCGTAGATATAATAAGCTATCCAAAAATGAAATACTAAAACCAGGACAAAAAATATATCTCAGAAGACCTTAGGTGTTTTTGGTGGTATATTTTTCTAAATCTAATCCTAATTTTTTTGTCCAAGTCAAGGCCATGTCCCGCAAAGAGCCAATGTATAGTTCCGTTAAGTCACCGGAGAAAATGATGGCAATGATGGCGATGGTTAAATTTACTTTAATTTGAAAGTACAGAAGTATTAATATGACTAAACCAAATAAAGTTGCGACTTCTGCCAAAATTACCACCTTAGTGATAAGGTCATAATACATTTTAAATCGATCACCTATCCAAATAAAAACGGCCACATTTAGGTACACCAAAACGAAGGCAATTAGTCCATCAAACCATGCTGGAGGAGTGTTAATATAATCTCTTTTCAAAATCATGGAAATGGTATTAGCATGAACCGTAACTCCATACATATCTGGGTCAGCCCTTCCTGCCGATTGTTTGTTTAAAGGAGTGTAAAAGGTATCTTCCAACGACTTTTCTCCCAAAACTCGTTCGCCCAAAAATCCCATCAGTACAATTTTTCCTTTGATAAATGAAAAGTCACTTTCTTCATTCAGTAATTGTTGGGCATCCAACCGGAAGAATTTCGTGTAATTTCCTCTCCAATTTATGGTTTCTTCAGAGTTGTTTCGTGCCAATAAATCCACGACAGATGAGGAGTCCAGCGTTTGTGCTAGCGTAACTGGAAAAGATAAAACCAATGAATCGCCCAAGCATTTTTGAGGAGCTACTTTACGAATAGTTCGGTAGCTTACTTCACTTGTCACCACATCTGCAAATCCATTTACCGCAAATTGATTAAATTGAGGATGAGAGGTAGACAAGGAGTCAAAACAAGAATTGTCATCTCGCAATTTCTCTAAATCCGAAACCATTACCAAATTTTTCACTTGCGACAACGCCATGATAAGCTGAATGTCTTCTTCAAAAGCCTTTTTCTTTCTGAAAAAAGCATCAATTCCAATTACTTTCGGCTCATATTTGTTCAAAATGTCAATTTGTTGGCCAATTTCCGAGCGACTCAAATGCGAAATATTGACTAAAACGATATTAGTATCTAATGTTTGTTCGGGTCGTAATTGACTAAAAACTAAATCCGTTAATTCAAAATCGGCTAACGCTTTTCCTATTGGGTCCAATAAATCCAACTTTATAGGTAGGTGAGAAAGAAAGTAAAGAAAACCGAAAATAAAGAGTGTACAAATAAGCACACTTTTCCGAATAAAAATTTTCATAAGTATAGTTTTGAATAACCAAAAATAATATATATTTTTATAGTTGATTTTGAGGTGGTTATTAAATATTTGGTTATATTCGTAGGCATTCCAAATTATTATGTTCCTAAACAAACTATTATGATGAAAAAATTAGCATTTATTCTGTTCGCAAGTATTCTTGCCATATCTGGATATGCACAAGATGCTGTGTTTAAAACACTCGCGGCAAAAGGAACCTGTATGGTTCAACGAGGCGCTAATCCAGATGAATACACCCCAATTTCTACGGGTGTGAAAATATTTTTAGACGATAAAATCATTATTACTGGAACAACAAGTTATGTTGGTTTAGTGAGTTCCGAAGGTAAAGCCTTGGAACTAAAAAAAGGTGGCGTATATTATGTGAAAGATTTGGCAAATGCTTTAGCAAGTGGCGAAACATCTTTAGCGCAAAAATATCTTAGTCTTTTGGTGAATGATATGAGTAAAGTGGATGATAACACTTCTCGAAATATGAAATATACAGGTTCGGTAGAACGATCTGTTGAGAACAAAGAAATTGTGGTGTTCCTACCCGAAACAACCAAAATTGCTGGTACTGAAGGAAGTATTCAATGGTTTCCTAAAAACGATGCGACTTCCTATAAAGTTTCTATTGTAAACCTTTACGAAGAATCAATTTTCACTGAAGAAACCGCTCAAAAATCAATTTCCATCGATTTTTCAAAATTGAATTTGAAACCGGGGCAGATGTATAAAATGAAAGTGGCTGATGCTGCTGTTTCTGAAAATAATTCAGGCTATATTTCTTTGCAAGTTCCAACACGTTCAGAAATGGCTAAATATGAAACTGATTTGAATATGCTTCGAAATGAGGTGCCAGCTAATTCTGCAATAGGAGATATGGTTATTGCTACTTATCTGGAGGATCAAGAGTTGTTTTTAAATGCAATTCCTTACTATGAAAGTGCGATTGAAAAAGAACCAAACATTGTTGAGTTTCAAGATGCCTACAATATGTTCTTATTTAAAATTGGACTTGAGTCTGTGAAAGTAGAAAATTAGGAAGTAATAAAATATTGAAAAGCCTTCAGTTTACGCTGAGGGCTTTTTTTATGAGCTATATTTTGGTTCTGGCCACTGAACCTTGTGAATACTGAAAGGCTAGGAAAGCTGTACTAGATGGAGCAATCTTACTTACACGATACTGGTTATAGTGTGAGGAAGGCTATACTGCATCGATTTGAATATCTAGCCTAGTTAATAAGTAATAGAAGCATAAGAGTGAATATACAACGTCTGTTCTGCATATTTCGATAGGATTACCTAATGTATAAAATACCGATGGAATGGGTAGGATGGTAATAAAAAAGGGAGCTTCCAATTCTTATTGAAAGCTCCCTTTTTTACTGGTTTAGAATGTAATTTTAATCCAACCCTACCATAATGAACGAACCCCAATAAATTGGGTCTTTGTATTCTTTAAGAATGGCTTTTTTTGCATTTATGAAGGCAGCTCTTTTATCGCCTGTCTTAATCCATTCTGTGTAAAATTGGGTTACCAGTTTTTGGGTAACGGCATCATCCACTTTAAACAAGGTCATTACCACATTCTGCGCTCCAGCTACAATAAATGATCGTTGTAAGCCATATACACCTTCTCCAGATTTCACTTCCCCACGCCCAGTTTCACAAGCGCTAAGAAAAACTAATTCAGTATGGTCTAAATTAAGATTCATGGCTTCAAAGGCAGTTAAGACCCCATCTTCTTGATTGAATTTATATACATTTTCAGTAGCTAGCAATGGGGCAGCTCCGGTAAACAACAAACCCGAACGTAACAAAGGGTTACTAGCTTGTTCTGCTTCATCTCCAATTATTTCAGACGAATGGTTTTGGTGTTCATCTGCCATGAAAAATCCGTGAGTAGCAATATGTAAAATCCGAGGACTTTGTATTGCTTTCAATTTGGTTTCACTTGCCACTGCTCCTATATACGTTTCGGTAGTCCACTTATTATCCTTTAAAAAAGTATTCAACTTCTCGACTTCCAATTCTGCACCAGGCAATGGGTCCAATGGAGTAATACTATTGGAGGAATTGGCAGATACTGAATCGGTAGAAAATAATGGATTTCCAAAAAGAACCGCGGTAGTATTTGTATTTGGAATTGTGGACGAACTATGCTGCTGGTCTAGAATATCCCGCGTGTTGGATATAAAGTAGAACGTGTATTTATTTATCAAATAGGTATCTTCAAAGTTTTTAAACGTCTCTGGATTTATTTGATTGTAAACTCCATCTCCGGAAAAGTATATTTTATTTTTACCTCGAAGTTTGGAGTCAAAATATTCCCAATATTGAGCATAAGATTTTCTATCTTTTGTTTTCTGTTTGACTGCATTTTGGTAATAACTAAAGTATTTGCTTTCTAGCTCGTTACCGTTAGGCAAAATAACAATCTCTGGAGTGTTTTTTGTCTCTTGGGTCACGAATAAACCTACGTATATGGCTGAGTCTGTAAACTCAGTATCAAAATAGTTAAAACGGATAATCTCAACGCCTGCTTCATTAGAAGATAGTTGATTCTTAACCATCACCCAATTAACGGCTTTGTTTTCGTAATTCCTTGAAAAACCTTCAGCGCTTTCACTTAACTCTTTTTCAAGCGTATTGATTTTGCTTTGAAGTTCTGGAATTACAATATGCAATGAGTCTAGCGTTCTCTTACTCATGCCTTGTGCTTTTAGTAAAACGTCCTTTTGATCCAACCAAGTTTTATATTTACCAATCAGTTCCGGTGAACCGTATTGCATTACTCGCTCTTTTAGCTTAATGGAAGAGTTAAGTAAAATCGCTTTGGTAGCCAATCGGTTGTTATACATGTCACCTACAATCGATTTGTCCTCTTTGTACGTATGCAACGCCACCGAATTGAATAATTCAAAATCGGAGCTGATACTAGCCCAATATTTGGTCTTTTCAGCTTCGGATAAGGAAGGGAAAAAGTTTTGAATGTAGGTGAGATACATTGCCGTAGACTCTCTTAATTTTTCTGCAGCTTTCTTATAATTCTTTTGTGCGTAATATGTCCGTCCTATTTTACTTAAAGTGGAAACATATTTAGGATGCGATTCACTAAATATTTTTTTGTAAATGCTTAAGGCTTTATCATAGTACGTGTGGGCATTGACATAATTACCTTTTTTGTAATATAACAGCGCAATATTCACTTGGTTGTCAGCCGTTTTAAAATGGTTGTCACCATAGGTAGAAGTGTAAATTAAATTTGCCGCTTGAAGTTGAATTAAAGCTTGGTCATAATTTTTTTCGCGCAAATAGACCATCGCTTTTAGTTCTGTCACCTCTGCAATTTTAGGATGTTGGTCATTTACATTCGTGGTGATGATATCATTCGCTCGATTCAAATTGGCCATTAACTCCTCAATCGGTGTGTTTTTGTCCAATTGAACCCTTGTTTTTGAAATAAGTAAATTGGCAATATTCAAATAATTGGTCCCAAATTTTGATTCGTAAGAAGAAATAACCGTGTCATATATTTCTATAGACTTTTTTAAATCACCAAGTTTATAATAGACTTTACCAAGAAGTGCTTTTCGTTCTAGGTATCGCAATGCGTTATCGCCATAATTTGCTTTCGCAATGTTCACCGATTTAAGTGTGAATTTTTCTGATTCAATTAACTTACCTTGAACCAAATATATCTGACCTAATAACGCGTAAGGATGAATTAATTCCACGTTTGTATCTCCTAGTTTTTCTGTTTTTAAGGCAATGGTTTCTAGAATAATATCTTCGGCATCGTCATATTTCCCTAATTCGAAATACAATTCTGCCAAATTTTCGTGCATGTTGGTGGGTAACATTTCATTGGTTAAAGTGAAACGTTTTGCAGTTTGGTAAGCCTCTTCCAAATTCTTTTTCGAATTCACAAAATCCCCATTAATGGCATATAACTCACCAATTGCTTGCAGGTTATGAACGTAACTTTGACTCTTAGTTTCTTTAGAAGTTTTATAAGCTACCATTGCTTCGATGAGGTTTTTTTCAGCAGCTGGATAATCGCCCATATCTACTTGCGCACGAGCCATGTTTTGAAGCACTTCTGCATATTCTGAAGAAGTATTACCGTTCTTTATTTTAGTAATAGCGGCAAGTTGTTTGTATTTTATTATAGATTTTTTAAACTCGTCATTTTTGGTGTTTATCAACGCGTAATCATTTAAAAATTTCGCGTAATATGGGTGGTAAGGGTGCAATTCCTTCAATACAAAAACATCAAAGTATTTTTTGTAAATGGAATCCGAAATATCAAAATCAGTGGTGTAATGAAGGTAATAGGAGCCTAATTCCAAGTTGGCATTGTAGAAAAATGAACTTGAATCCGAATTATTAATGTCTGCAATTCGAAGAATGTTTTCGTACGTGTTTTTTGCTCCAGTGTAATCATATTGACCAATTTGGGCTTTGGCTAAATCATATAAAAATGGTAATTGTCCTGCATCATCTTTAGAATAATACTTTTCCAGTTTGGTTGACTGTTTCTGCATGTGCTTTCCAAAGGATTTATATTTACTTTTTGATAAATCCTCTAACTGAGCTAAGTGTTCTCCAGTAAAATCATGAACCGATTTTTTGGGATAGTTTTTCAAGACTTCCCTCTGGTATTGTTTTAATGCGGAACCATATCTAGAATAATTACCTAATTGAGCGTCCGCACGAATTTCACTTTCAAATATGTCAAGGTAAGTAAGGTTAGGAATGGTGTACTTCACATTGGAAGCATACTTTCTTCGGACTTTCTTCAAATCTAGTGCAGCCAAAGGATCTCCCTTTAAAACTTTAAGCTTTGTAAAACCGTACCAATTTCTTAGGTAACCTACATCTTTCCTTTTTACTAGTTCAAAAACATCTCTATTGTTTTTGGCATAAAGTGAATCTGCTCTGTTTAAATCTCCTTGCCCCAAAAAGATATCCGCTTTCATTGTTAAAAGAACACCAAGTGTACTTACCCTGTTTTTGTAATCCTTCTTTTTCAACTTTACAAATTCTTCCTGACCACGCTTTTCATTGAAAACCTTAACTCGTTTTTTTGTGAGATTACGTTGATACATGATGGTAGTGTCAATAAACGTTTTCGCGGTATTGTAACTCATGGTTTGTAAGTACAATTGCATTTTTGCGATACGAATATACTGAGCCCAATATTTATATGGATCACTTTTTTTATTAATGTATTTTTCTGCCCTTTGATAATGGATATTGGCTTGTTCATATTTTTGAAACGCAAATGCGGAAGTGGCAATGGCGATATTACTCATTAAGCCCATAGAATCATTCAGAACAATTCCATTAGAATCCCATTCATAAATTACTCTATCCAATAAGGTGTCATTTCCTAATCGGAGCCCAATGGCGGCTTTATATTTGTAGTTCAAAGCTTGCGTAGGCAAGAAAAAATCTTTCAACTCATTTTTTTTCACCATCTTTTTAAGCATTTTTTCTGCTCCGGAAGATGCTTGGTAATACCTTCCGTATTTATAGTGATTCTCGATTTTTTTAAACTCTTTTTCCCAAGTTTGATTATTCTGCGAAAACCCAACAAGTGGTAATATTATTATCAGTAATTGAAATATGCGTCTCATTATCTAAAGCTTTAAAATTCGATTATTGGTAATCTCTACCCATGGTTAAATTAATTCCAAATCGTAAACTTGGATTAAATTGAGAATTGAAAAGATAGGGGTCGAAAATATTGTCGGTTAATGCATGTATCTGTATTGGCCCGAGATTTAAAGCTAAACCAACTCCAAGATTTATAGGGTCTTCTTGACTATCCACAATCGCGTAGGATACCATATAATTCAAAAAGCGTTTCACCCTTCCTTGAATACCCACTCGGATTCTAGTTTCAAACATATTTTTATGCATAATTCCTTGACCTATTAAAGTGGCTTCAATTTTTGGGGTAAGGTAATACGTGAACGAACCCAAAATTTTTGTTGGAAAAGTTGTTGTGTAGGCTTTGCCTGACAACTCAGGGTCAACATTATTTATAATTGAATCATAGATGCCGTTTAAACCATCTCCTTTGGTTGGATTAACTATAGAGGCCCAATCCACGGTATTAAAATCTACCCTCACGGAATCCGCATTGTAGTTTCGTACATTATCCTTCCAATTTACGGTTCCCATCAAATCAAGTACACTTGCGGCAACCTTAAATTTTTGATTAATTCGGTAATCAAAACCAAAATCTAAGCCGTATCCGTAATTATTATAGCCAGGTAGAGTTTGAACAATATTATCGGTATATTCTGTTAACCCAGAGGTTTCAATATCTACATTAATTAAGCCTGACAACTCATTTTCTGGGGTAACTCCTTCAATAACAATTCCAGTTGTATTGGTTCTAACATTCATTATCCCTGAAAACATCTTGAATCGAACGCCAACATTCAAATCTTTGTTAATTCTTCTTGCCCATCCAAAAGAATATTCTCTAATGTGTGAATATTGAACCTTAGTATCGTCTATGGTTTGAAATGATTCAATCCCTTTTTGCTCATAAACTTCAGAAATTAATATAGCTAATGATTTTGGAAAGGCGAATTGGGTATTAATTCGGTCATTACTGGCAATGAATATATAATTCTTTCCGGCCGAAAACCCAATATGTAAGGCCTCAACGGTTGTACCGAAATAAACCAAATTTTCGTCTTTTAGCCCATTTAAAAATTGGTCTACGTTTAATCGTAACGTACCATTTGCATCAACACTAGCGATATCTTTTGTATTAAAATCAGATTTACCCATTTGAGCATAGGTAGAACCCAAACCAGGAATGGAAACATTGACACGTCCTAGAGGAATGAAAGCGGGGTTTGCATATACCACTTGAGGTATGTGCGACATATTATACAGACTCATTACATTCTGAGCAGTGATGGTAGTGGTGATACTCACCAGTAATAATACAAGCAATTTCTTCATAACATTGGGGGATTGTTAGAATGGAAAATTAACAATTATTAACCTAATACAACTAATAGTATTCCGTGATATTTTCAAATAGGGTGATTTTTAAGGGGAAAAGTTAGAAATCTAAGGTGTAATTTAATAAAATACCTTCTTTATCGGCAGTTATCATATTAAATCGTCCATCATTGTTTATATCTTGGATAGAGAAAAGGGTTTGACCTTTAAGTGGAAAAGGGTAAACTATGTCTCCATTCAACTTTAGAAGTATCACATTATGCTCATTATGCTCATTATGCGTTACATAACCTAGTTTATTTCCATCCGGGAATTTGTAAATTGAAATTTCACTATTGATTTCATCAATAGGGCGAATATCAAAAATTTTGTTCCCATCCGTTTTATATACCGCAATTCTATGATTATTGGATACAATTATTTCGATGGATCCATCCGAATCACTATCAAAATAATGGACATTATTTATGCTATCTAGGCCAATATCAAATAGTCGCGTCTTTTTATCCGTTAATGAAATACTTATCACTTCTTTGTTTTTAGTAACTGCGTACATATAGGTGTTGTCTAAGGAAGTACCTTTTTCTAGCCCAAAACCTTCTGTTAATTCAAAATTGAGTGAGGAGTTAAAGTCTATTCTTATTTGCCCTCTTCTATTCAACGCCTTGATAGTGCCATTGGCATACATACAGATAAGGTAATCTTTGTTATTTATCTTAATAAATTCTATAGGTTGCGAAACCTGAATCCCCGTGTTTGTATAGTTCCATCCAGTTACTTTTTTTCCATCAATTCCATAGTTTAATATATCTCCTGAAAAAGTTGGAACTAGAATTCTGTAATTTTTAGTTTGTTCATAATCTACTAAAACTAACGAACACAATGCTTTTGACGGCAATGAGATTGGGAAATTATCCAAATTATTCCCATTTCTATCCAAAACGTAAATTTTATTTTGTGTATTAAATAAGAGTTGGAGTTTATTGTTTTTTAAAGCATCAATCTGTTG
Source organism: uncultured Flavobacteriales bacterium (assembly GCA_963974475.1). GTDB lineage: Bacteria > Bacteroidota > Bacteroidia > Flavobacteriales_G > Salibacteraceae > CAJXZP01. Next base: position 5,751 of record CAXBCR010000009.1, on the reverse strand, counting down.
GATTTTTGATATAATTGGTCCATCAATGGTTCTAGTCCAAAGAACTTTTCCCTTATTGTTAATTAAGTATACGGTGTTGTTTGTGTCTTGAGTTACAATTTCAGTAGCTTGTGTATAATGGTTCTTTACTAAGGCAGGTTTGAAGTTGGAAATTGTTAATAACGGAGCCTCCCAAATGGTATTGGACTCTTTCTTATAAACAGGGTTGTATTTTAAGAAATTGTTGACATAATATAAATCGTCATCCTCATAGCTAACTTGAATGGATAAAACTTGAAACTTCTGTAGCCATTCCTTATAGCTAACTATTTCCTTTTGAATGGCGTTATTAGCAAGTAATTTATACAGATTTGGAGAAGAGGCAATATTCGAATAAATGAAAACATTAGATTCATCAGAAATGCGTTTACTGAAATTTTGATAATTCGGGTTTTTTGATAAAGTTTTACCACGCTCAAATCGCTCTATTGTCCATTGAAGAGTGGAAGGAGAATTTGCGAAAACTATGTAATCCTCCATTTGAATAAAATAATTTTTGGTTACGTATTTAAAAGGTTCTCCAAGCGTAGTAGCTAAAAAATCGGGGATATTTAATTTGTTTATTTGATATCCCTTATAGGTGATACTTTCGAATTCACTGCCGTCTTTATTGGCCACTTTCAATGCCATATCTGATAGTGTAGCGTTTAATGTTAGAGCATCCGATGAGCCTATCCATACTAAAACGTCATTGGATATAGCGTATTGATCGGGCTCTAAAACGGATAATGCAATTTCGTTATCAATCCATGAAATAAAATCATTTTTTATCGAAATATCATACATGGTATCCCAACGTATTAAGTCTAGATCGTGGTTAGACCCTAGTTGATCGCTGGCTCGAGTCACATATTTTTTTCGCAATTGAATAAAATTGCTAAATCCAAAATGCAAAAGGAATGCAGTGCGGTCAGGCATTATTTCCACCACCTGTGGTTTTATCGGCTCTTGGTTTTTAAAAAGTGTAACCCATTGACTTAAACTGTCCACGCCATTTAAAAAGCCCCCCATTGAAATTTCATCTGGCTTTATTGCTACATCCAATTCTACCCACGAAGAAATAGAAGGAAATAATGCTAACTCAAATTGTGCTTTTTCACTTAGTGATTGAGAAACGATTTTAGAAAATCGGTTGGGTTCGATAAAAAATCGAATTTTGGTGTTTTTGGAAGAGGTTTTTTTTACTCGATTAAAATTTATATCAGTAAGGATGTTTTCTGAATTGTGAGTAAGTGCAATTAGTGATTCTTTGGAAGCGGATAAGGTAAATACGGTATGGTTCAGCAATCCATAAAATTCCTTAGAGTTGTATTGAATGGTAATAATCCCATTTTCTTTTTCAATAGTGGATGTCCATCCAAAAGTGGTATTCAAAATGGTAGTGACATCTGTATCTTTAATCTTAGGATTCAGTTGCATTTGAAACAGCATACTACCATTTGTAGCAGTGGGAAGTATAGAAAGGACAATTTTATCAATACCTAAATATGGCTCAAACGTGGTATGAGTAATGGAAGAATCAATAAATGAAATCCAATTTTCTACCTGATCCACGGATTCAAATACATGTATTTCCTCCCAAATTATATTGTTGGTCAGTAAATCGTTCCATTGTTCATTTGGATGGTTGATTTCAATTATGGCGACCGCATTGCTGGGTACTTGGGTATAAATATCAACAGGAGTTTTTTGCGAACCACGCATCTTTTCATATCCGTAATATAAAAGTATACCTACTGAAATTACGGTAAATAAAAGTGCGATTTTGCGTATCATAAATTCAAAATTAGAATTAAATAGTAAAGTAGTTATGCATTAGCGAAAAAAGTGGTTAAAATTGTATCATAATGAAAAAAATTCTAATCACGGGCCCTGAATCTTCGGGTAAAAGTTTTTTGGCAAAAGCGTTGGCTACTCACTTTAATGGTAGACTCGTGGCAGAATACGCGCGTGAATATTTGAGTAAAAGACCAACCTATAAACAAGAGGATTTAGCATTTATTGCGAGTAATCAATACAATAGAGAACATCTTGCCCAATCTGCTACGGCCAATTATGTGTTCTGTGATACGGGAATAGAGGTGATTAAAATTTGGAGTCATGAAAAATACCAATCAGTTAGCCCTTTGATTGTTGATTTGTATCAAAAATCAAATTACGATTTAGTCCTATTGTGCAAACCCAATATTCCTTGGGAACCAGATGTTTTACGTGAAAACCCAACAGATAGAGATAGGTTATTTAGAATTTATCATTCAGAATTGAAAGCAAAGTACCCTGAAATGGTAATTATCGATGCGCCTATCAATCATCGTATTAATCAGGCCATTCAATTCATTCTTGATTTAGATAAGGGCTTAGGCTAGAGTAAGGTCACAAAACCAAAAACCAGTATCCCAATCTTTTTGTTCTTGTTTTGAGCAAAAGCAATTATCATCTTCCTTTGAAGGTGAATAGGTTTGATACGTTTTTTTACCCACTTGCAGGTTAATTGGATGGTTAAACATTGGTCCATCATACACAAATGTATGAAATTCACCATTTTCACCACAAGGGTCTACACCTGCAGGTAAATCGTCTAAAAAGGATTGGTCGTATGCTCTCCCACAAAAAGACTCGTCTAGTTTATCGGAACTAATGGCAACAACTATCGCCTTATATCCTAGCTCAAGAAACAGCACCCCTAAATCTTTGGTAGTTTTATTCCATAAGGGATATGTGGTTTTTAAATTATACTGTGAAATTTCAGCATCTCTGAATTTTCGTAAGTCAATCAAATTAATATCCCCATATGCATACACTTCAGCCCCGTTTTCTTGATGCTGCTTTGCTTTATTACCGATTATTTCGGAATACCTGTTCATGGTTATGTTTTCTGGCAACTCAACAAACTCCAACTCATAACCTAAGGCATTTACCTGAGCATTTAAAACATCTGTACGAACTCCGTGCATGGTGATTCGTCCTCTAGACTTATTTATAGTGGTTAATAGTTTGTTAACAGTATAATTGTCATCAGCTGCCAGTTTATGCAATGCTAAACACGCGTCTTTACCACCGCTCCAGTTCAAAATTGTGTTGCTCATTTTATTTAATGAAAGTTTCGTGTAGCAAAAATAGCATAACAATTGAGCCAGTTACTTTTTAATAGTCATTGGTGAATAAGTTAAAATTGCAATAGAGATGTGATGGCCGTATTGATACTAAATTGCTATGGTTAATGCGGTATTTATACTATATAATTATTGGGTTGGGATTTATGCAGTTGAGCCCTAAATCCATGTGGGCAATTGAATCTAACTCCATTGAGCAACAGGAAATGTTGTTGGGTGTAGATAACTATGTTATTACCGGAGATACATTGCAGTTAATGAATGTGTTAATGCTCGATTATCAAGTAGAGTATGAAGCATGTTTGGCGAATAAAAACTATGTGGGAGTCACAAATTCCCTACACAAAATAGCCCTTTTATATTATAAGATGCATCAGTTAGACTTAGCTACTAATTATTCATGGCGAATGAGAAATGTGGCTGAAAAATTCCATCTTAAAGAGCAAGAATTATTTGCTCTAGCATTATTAGCTAGAATAAGTGAGGAAAAAGGGGAGTTGAAATTGGCTATTAAATATTTAAAAAATTACAATTCGATGCTAAAGGATATGCAGCCTCAGTTGGGGTCAATAGCTCATAACTTAGATACGCTAGGTTTCGTTTCTGTTCCTTTGACAGACTCACTTGTAAATGATAGTAACAGTGAAAATCAAGTGGGAAACGATGTGAAGGATTCGCCAATTGAAATACAACAAGGAAATTTAAGCGCTTTTCAAATCAAATACATGGGTTGGGTTGTCTTTGTAGTTGGAATTTTGATTCTTGGCTTTTGGGTAAATAGAATGCAAAAGCAACCTAAAACTTTAAACCCAATTCTAATTTCAGATTTTCATACAGATAAGTTGCTGGATGTAGTTCCTGAACTTAAAGCGCAAAATCATTCTAAGGATGAAGATATAATACAATTGAAACCTTCTTTAAAAACGGAAAAAACGGAAAAAACGGAAAAAACTGGGAAAATGGAAAAAATTGAAATATCACAAAAGCAAGAAACGCCATCAAAAAGTAAACCTAAAAAGAATGCCCTGACTCCAGAGTTAATAATTTCTAAAAGGTCGGAAAAATTATTTAGTGAAACGTATCCGGTAAATAAAGTGCCCTTATGGGTATCAAGTATTCAGCATCATTTGCATGATCTGGATGCATTTAACGGGATTAAGTTTGACTTCAATTTCTTAGGCGATTTTTCGCTGATAAAAGAGTCAACAAGCGATATTATTAGTGAGTTTGTTGTTTCCCTTTCAAACATATTGGTGGATGCCAATAATGTGCAAAGTGTGTCGACTCAATTGGTTAATTCTCTTGATGGATTCGTTGTGATTTTGACTTCAAGACCAATTACAGACGGAGAACCTATTTTGAATGCGGCAACGATTAATTCAATCGAAAAAGTATTTAATGGTTCAGAAAATATAAATGTTACCTCTCATAATATGCCTGAGGGATTATTGAAATTTGTTTTAAAACAATACGCCACCCACGAAGAATAGAATTGATATTGAATAAATGAAAACAGCAGTTATAACAGGAGTAGGCTCGGGTATAGGGAAAGCAACATGCTTGCACTTTTTGAGTCAGAATTGGTGCGTGATTGGAATTCTTCGTAACGAAGAACAATTAAATAGACTTAATGAGCTTGCATTAGACTTACCCGGAAAACTACATCTTGTTAAAGTGGATTTAGCATTGGAGGACTTCCAAAAAACCGTGGGATTGGAACTAAATAAATTAAAAATTCAATCGATTGACGCGCTATTAAACATTGCAGGGCTTCTAAACCCTCAATCTTTCGGTGATATGAGGATGGATTATCTAAATAAAGTAATGGAAATTAACTTCATAGCCCCCGTTTTATTAATTCAAGAGTTAATCCCGCTTTTGTCGAATGAGGAGGGAGGAAATGTGGTTAATATAACTTCAATGTCAGGTTTTCAAGGAAGCGTTCGTTTCCCCGGTTTGTCGGCTTATGGGGCTTCAAAAGCGGCACTTAGTTCATTTTCAGAAAGTATTGCAATTGAATTGGAAGAAGATAATGTGATAGTAAATGCGTTGGCTATTGGTTCTGTTAATACAAATATGCTGAAAAAAGCTTTTCCAGATTTTCATTCTAGTATCGAGCCTCATCAAATGGCAGAATACATCTATTCATTCGCCAATCATGGCTACCGCTTTTATAATGGTAAAACTTTAGCAGTCGCTATCACTAACCCGTAGGACTTTCTCTATTATTTGGGCATAACCCAAATCCGCCCTATTTGGTCGGTTTTAGGTCGGGCTATCCGCACTCGCTATTTTTTATAGCATATACATAGAGCTTCCTATGGTTGAGTATTCTGTTTACTGCTTTATTAAGTGGTATTAAAAAATGAGCTCAAACAAAGCTGCTATCCCTTATGCAAGGTTCCAGGATATAAATCATCTAATCCTTCAAATGGTCCATAAATTAACCAATTCTCCAACCTAAAAAATCGTTTAGAGGTACAAATCGGTCCTATATATAAAGGTATAGGAAATAAGATAATATTACTGGGGGCAGGGATATGAAAAAACGGCAAAAAAATAGTATGTATAAAGGTCAGGCTGTGAGAGTTAAGAAACG
>CAXBCR010000008.1:0-118388 GCA_963974475.1 uncultured Flavobacteriales bacterium | reverse complement strand
AGGATTTATCTATAGTTAGCCATAGATTTGTACAACAAGAGCCGTATGATGCGAGCGTATCACGTACGGTTCTGTGAGAGGCTTAGGGTGAAACTCCCTTTGCCTACTCGATGAGTAACGTTGGGTTTCATTATATCAGAAAATTCATCTAAAAAATTATAATTTTAGTAACTAATTCGTTACATTTGTAAAATGAGGGAAATAGTCATTACCGAAGAATGCTTGGATTTTATCGATGGCGAAAACGACAGGGTAAGTCTAAAATTCTTTCAATTAGTCGAAGTAATTGGCGAAATAAAACAAGTTCATTCCAATTTTATTAAAAAACTGCAATCGACTCATTTTTATGAGTTGAGAATAAAAGCTGGAAACGAATATCGAATTATAATTTTCGCCATCGACCATTTAAGTTTTTCGGAATGTACAAAAGCTGTCTGCTTATATGGCTTTCAGAAAAAATCAACGAAAGACTATAACAAGGCAATTAAAAAAGCCGAAAAAATTTTAGAGGAATACATAAAAGAAAATTAAAATGGGAAAGTCAATAAACGCACAAGAGCTAATCGATAAAAGGTTTGGGGAAAAAGGAACTGAATCTCGCGAAGAATTCAGAAAGGATGCCTTTTCATTTTACTTTGGTGAAATAATAAAGTCTAGGCGAAAAAAATTGAATTTAAGTCAAGAAGACTTAGCAAACCTCGTTGGAAAAAAGCGGACATATATTTCACGCGTAGAAAAAGGAGAAGATATTCAACTATCGAATTTTGCCTTAATTGCTAACGCTCTTAATTTGTCGATAAACTTAACTGTCGAATAAAAACACGAAAACCCAACAATCGTAATCGTTGCGCAACCCTATTTCTTCCCTAAAACCGAAGGTGAAAAGAAGCGTTTTAATCCACTTTGATTATTTATGACCGCATTAGTTTAACTAAAATTAGAACTCTTAAATGGGCTTTATGGAAGCAAAATAGACGGTTTTAAACCAAAAAATAATAAGCTCCGCTTTCTTTACATTTTCCTTCGCTTTTTGGTTGACTTTTTTAATCTTTCAGCGGCCTCCTTTTTAGACTTATATGAAAAAGGGAATGGGTAAAATGCGCAACCAAATCACCAAAAACTAATCGAACTAATGCAGTCCAGTTAGTAAGACCATCAAAAATTATTATTTTCGAGGAGTACAACGGATTTAAATTGCTAATGGATGAAAAGTGTATCGATTATGTAAATTCGTGCGTGGTAATTTAAAAATTAGACTAAACTTAATTAATTGATTGATAGAATGATATTTCAAACAAATAGGTGTGTAGTGCGAGAAATGGTAAGTTCTGATTTAGCTGCATTTACCAAGCTTCATGGCAATCCAAAAGTGATGGATATTATTCCTGCACCTGTTTTAAGTAGCGAGCAATGCATGAAAAACCTCCATGGAATTATGGATAACTACCGTTCCCAAAAATCCAATGTGCTGGTTTGGGGAGTGGAAACCAAAGCCGATAAAAGTTGGATTGGTACCTGTGCATTGGTGTTTGAAAAGGATAATAGAATTGAAATTGGTTACCGGTTTGATCCTGAATATTGGGGCAGGGGGTTCGGCTCAGAAATAGCTAATGCTCTTATTGATTTTGCGTTTCAAACTACCAAAGCTCATGAAGTATTTGCAGATGTAAATAGCGTAAATTCAAATTCGGTTAAGATTTTGGAAAAGGTTTTGAGTTTTAAAGGGAAAACGGAAAATAGTGAATTAGGGGTGACCGACCTAAACTTTGCTTTGACGCGAGATACTTGGCTACAAAATCAAGATTAATCGAATTAAGATGGAGAAGATATGCGCCATTTCGCGTATTTAATTTCAACAGTAGGGCTTCCATAAGGTATTTCAAAAGGTATGTGTGTAGCGGTGTGGATTATTCCCAACCATACCTTAGCCGTTCGTTAAATTCAAATTACATTTGCATTCTCCTTTTTTCAAGGAGCAATCCATCAATTTATATGATATGAGTAAAGAAAACATTAGTATAGCTAGCGTATTTAAAACCATTGTTTGGCCCCGAAGAAAGTTGCTTTCTGTAGGATTTGTGTTGATTGTAATCAGCCGATTAGCCAGTTTGGTACTGCCCGGAGCATCCAAATATTTGGTAGATGATGTAGTGGTCAATAAAGATTATGACATGCTATACCAAGTGTTGATGTATGTTACTGCAGCTATTGTGGTACAGGCTATTACCTCTTTTTTGTTGACTCGTTTGCTCAGTGTAGAAGCGCAATTACTCATTGCTGAATTACGGGTAAAAGTGCAGAAAAAGGTATTAGGATTACCCATTAATTTCTTTGATAATAGTAAATCTGGAGAACTTGTTTCCCGTATTATGACAGATGTAGAAGGGGTAAGAAACTTGGTAGGCACCGGATTGGTACAATTAATTGGCGGTTCATTAACATCTATCATATCCTTGTTTTTATTGATAAGAATTAGTCCATCTATGACGGCTTACGTACTTATTCCAGTTTCCATTTTTGCAGTGGTAGCTATGAAAGCATTTGGGTTTATTCGACCTATTTTTAAAGAACGTGGTAAAATTAATGCGGAAGTAACCGGCAGATTAACCGAAACATTGAATGGCGTTCGGGTGATAAAAGGATTTAATGCCGAGGAGCAAGAAATTGAAACCTTCCGATTGGGCGCAGAGCGTTTATACGAAAACGTGAAAAAAAGTCTAACTTCTACCGCATTAGTAACTTCATCGGCCACTTTACTGCTAGGCTTAGCATCCGTAGGAATTATGGGGATAGGAGGATTCAAAATGATTGACGACTCCTTGACTTTTGGTGATTTCTTATCGTTTACCATTTACCTTGGATTTATGATTGCGCCATTGGTACAAATGAGTAACATAGGAAGTCAACTTACCGAAGGTTTTGCCGGTTTGGACCGTACCGAAGAATTAATGAATTTGGTAGCGGAGCATGATTTGTCAGACCGCACCGAGGTATTGGATAAAATTAAAGGAGATGTGAAATTTGAAGACGTTTCTTTTTCGTATGAAGAAAACAAAGAAGTATTACACTCCGTTAATATCGATGCGCCAAGTGGCTCTGTTACTGCATTGGTAGGCTCTTCTGGTTCCGGAAAAAGTACCATTGCTGGGTTAGTATCTTCGTTCATGAATCCTAATTCTGGTCGCGTTACTATTGATGGACACGATTTATCTAAAGTTACGCTAAATAGCTATCGAGCACATTTAGGAGTGGTGTTGCAAGACGATTTTCTATTTGAGGGAACGATTCGTGAAAACATTATTTTTCCAAGACCTAATGCTACTGATGATGCTATCCTTAAAGCCGTGAAAGCAGCGTATGTAAATGAATTTACCGATAGGTTTGAGTTGGGTTTAGAAACCGTTATAGGCGAACGAGGAGTGAAGCTTTCTGGTGGTCAGCGTCAGCGAATTGCCATTGCCAGAGCCGTATTAGCCAATCCAAAAATCTTGATTTTGGATGAAGCTACTTCAAATCTAGATACCGAAAGCGAAACCATGATTCAGCGTAGTTTAACGGAGTTAATGAAAGGAAGAACCACCTTTGTAATTGCGCACAGATTAAGTACTATTCGCCAAGCCGACCAGATTTTAGTGGTAGAAGATGGACGAATTGTAGAAGAAGGTTCGCATGATGTACTGATTGAAAAACAAGGACGTTATTATGATTTATTTACCTATCAAGCGCGTATTTAATCTGTCTCACTAATCAGCAACAAATTTTAGGCAAAAAGAAGAATGACCAAGACCTCAAAAATAATTATTGGATGCATGTCGTGGGGCAGTTGGGGGAAACGTTTATCGGGTAAAGAACAAACGGAATTAATTCAATTTTGTACCGATAATGGAAACATCACTTTTGACCATGCCGATATTTATGGCGATTACACCACCGAAGAAGAATTTGGGAAGGCATTCAAAAATAGCGGAATACCAAGAGAGTCGGTGCAACTTATTTCAAAATGCGGCATTCAGTTGATAGGCAATAGCCGAAACATTACCGTAAAGCATTACAATTATTCAAAAGAGTATATAATTTGGAGCGCTGAACAGTCTTTACGAAAATTAAAAACCGATTACCTAGACACTTTCTTATTGCATAGACCAAGTCCGCTGATGCACCCCGATGAAATTGCGGAAGCTGTTTCAGCGCTAAAAGAAAGCGGGAAAATCAACCAGTTTGGGGTCTCTAATTTTTTACCCTCGCAAATGGAATTGCTTTCTACCAAAACAAATATTTCCGTTAATCAAATAGAATATTCGCTAAGCCAAGCCAAGGCAATGCAAGACGGTACCCTAGATTACATGTTTAAAAACTGCATACAACCCATGTGTTGGAGTCCGTTAGGAAAGGTTTTTAAGGAAGACAATGCTCAATCAAAACGAGTAAAAAACAGACTCGACCAACTCACAAAAAAGTATGATGTTTCGGAAGAGACGCTTTTGTTAAGTTGGATTTTAAGGCATCCTGCAGCCATTTCACCCGTAATTGGAACAACCAGTAAACAACCAGTAAACAACGGATTATAAACGCCAATAAGGCGCTAGAAACATCCTTATCGTTGGAAGATTGGTTTGCGCTATTGGAAGATAGTGCAGGGCATCCGGTAAGCTAAGGCTACTGGAGGCTAAGAATTGGCCTGTCACAACAAAAGGAGAAGGCCTTGTTTTTAGCCTAATGGAGTTCTCCAAACCCAAAGAATAATAGCGGAAAGTTTGAAAATTTAACTGATTAATATCAAGTAAATTTATCCGAACAAATCAGGGCGCATCTGGGGTTGAACTCTTATTTTTATTGCCTCCTATCCAAATCTAATTTAGGGGAGGATGATTACCAAATACCGATAGGTTACTGGGCTAATTTGGAATCGCCCACCTGTGGGTTCAACATAATAAAATGAATAAAAATGAGCATGGTATCTATAAAAAATGGAATTAGCTTTTTTGTGATCGCTTTCACTTTAATGGCTTGCGGAAATTCGGCTGCTATTTCGGGTAAAATTACCGATGCCAATAAGGCGGGTGCAATAGTGTATTTAATAAAACCAGAATCATTGCGAAGTGTGGGCGCAGCTTATTTTGGTGAGGTAATAGATTCGGCTGAGGTTAAAGCCGATGGCCGTTTTGAATTCCTTCGATTGCCCCCGAGTGAGCAACCTGTATTATTTGAATTAGCCATGCAAACCAACGGTAAAGCGGCTAATTATTTGCAAACAGATTTTCCGTCCGAGTCTAATTACATGCCTGTAGTGTGGCAAAACGGGGAGTCGATAGAAATCAGCGCGACTCAGGAAGCGTTTCAAAAAAGTTTCGCATTTACGCATCCATCTCCCGCTAATCTTGCCATGATGGAGCTTAAACAAATCCATCAGCAAGCGTTTAGCACGTATTTAGAAGGTAAAACGTGGGATATGGAAGATGCGGACCAATTGATGGGAAAGGCACATGCCATAGCCCAATACCGCGAAAAGCTGATTGAATTCGCGACAAATACTTCGCATTTATTGCCGGCTTTGGTGGCTATACGTTGGGTGAGCCCCGAAAATGATTTTGAGCGCGTACCCGAATTTTTGGTGAATCAATGCCATAAATGGCAAGAAACCCAACCCAACCACCCGTGGGTAACGGAACTTTGCAACCAAAGTGAACCTACCCATCTACCTGTTTTGGTGGGTAGTGTGTTTCCAAATCTCACTTTCCCCATGCTAACCGATGATACGATAGCTTTAAACACCCAATTGGGTGAGAAACTAACCATTATTGATTTATGGGCTTCCTGGTGCGCTCCTTGTCGTAAAGAAAACCGCCAGATTTTACTGCCACTTTGGGAGGCCTACCATACCCAAGGATTTCAAATTGTAGGTTACGCCCTAGAAGGAAACGAGGTCTCATGGAGAGCCGCTGCCCAGCAAGATGGGGTGGATAGATGGCCCCAAGCCTCTGATTTGCAAGGAGACGAAGCTGCATTTCTGAAAATAATTCGAATTCGCACCATTCCTGCTAATTTCATATTAGATAAAAATGGGGTGGTGTTGGCCAAGAATATTCATGGAAAGGCATTATCAGAATGGGTGAAAAAATATATGGAAGGGGAGTAAAAAAATAACATCAATTTAATATACCGCGTCATCATGTTTTCTAACTTGCGGAGTATGAAAATTTGCCATGGCAGGTTGGATTGGCTTTTCATTCCTCATACCGATTTGTGATTATATAAAAAACATGCATGTCAACAGAGCTCACAAATATAAAAGACGAAATAATTAATAAAGTGGTGGTGTTGTCTGCCATTTTTTTCGCGCCAACCTACGTATTTTCCCTATTGCGTTGGTTCGAAATGGGATGGCAAAATATTTACGTAATCCATTCCGTTGTTTTTTTTGGAGCCATTTTACTCGCTGTTTTTCGTAAAAAAATCAATTATAATATCAAGACTATAGTGATATCCCTTCTGTATCTATCTGTAGCAATAGCCGGTATTATCAAATTTGCTTTAAACGGAGGATTCTATTTTGTGGTTATTGCAATAGCCATTTTAGCCATTTTGGCTAATCGAAAAGTGGCTATGGCCATGGGTATATTTATGATGACGCTGTTTGTGGCTATTGGAATTGGATTTATAACCCATAATCTTGAGCCTATTGTAGATTTAAATAAACTGGTTTATTCTCCAAGCCATTGGGCACTAATTTTAACTTCAATTTTCTCATTTACCATTATTTTTATTTACGGATTTGGTAATGTCTACCAGAAGTTAATCCATTCCATTGCAACTAAAGATGCTACTACCGCTAAACTTAGGGTTCAAAAACAATTGTTAGAAACCACTGAAACAAAGTATCAAATGGTTTTTGATGGTGCAAATGATGCCATTATGATTATCAAAGATGGTGTCCTGTTTGACTGTAATGAAATGGCATGTGAGTATTTTTTGATACCTAAAGCGCAGTTATTGGGTAAAAAGGTGGGAGATTTGAGCCCCACTTTGCAAGCCGATGGACAAGTTTCTAAAATTAAATCGGAAAAAATCCTCCTTCAAGTCCTGAATAACCAAAGTCAAGAAATAGAGTGGCAACATGTTAAGTCTAACGGAGAACCATTTACGGTGTCCATCTCGCTAAATAAAATCACCCTTCAAGGAGAAGATTATATTCAGGGAATTTTGAGAGATATTACCGAAAAGAAAGCAAAGGATATTGAACTAGAAAATTACCGTGGTCAACTAGAAAAACGGGTAGAAGAAAAAACAGAAAACTTGGCGTTGGCCAATCAAGAATTAAATGTAATCAACGATGAATTGCTTGAAAAAAACACATTTATCAATGCGCAAAATGAGGAGCTTAAAACGACCTTGAAAAACCTGAAAGAAACTCAAGCCCAACTCTATCAAGCAGAAAAAATGGCCTCGTTGGGGGTTTTAACAGCCGGAGTAGCGCATGAAATAAATAACCCGCTAAACTTTATTATGGGGGCCTATGAGGGGTTAAAAGCAAACCAGGAGAATGATAGTTTAAGTGCTAAAAGTAAAGAAGTGGAATTCCTTATTAATTCATTAAAAACAGGGATAGATAGAACATCATCTATCGTGCAAGGGTTGAACCAATTTAGTAGAAGTAGTAAGTCATATACCGAAGATTGTGATATCAATACCATTATTGAAAATACGCTTGTAATTTTAAATAATAAGTTGAAAGGTCACGTTGAGGTGAAGAAACAATTGACTCCTAATTCCACCATTTTGGGAAACAGTGGCGAACTGCATCAAGTTTTTATCAACCTGTTTTCAAATGCTGCGGATGCTATCGTAGAGAATGGAAACATATTCATAAAATCGGTGGTTAATAATGGTAAATTAATGGTAGAGATTAAGGATGATGGTTGCGGAATTGAGCCCTTCCATATGGAAAAAATTATGGAACCATTTTTTACCACTAAACCACCCGGTAAAGGAACTGGTTTAGGACTATCCATTTGTTATAAAATAATGGATAATCATAATGGTACACTAGAATTTGAGTCGGAAATTAATATAGGAACCACTGCAAGACTTATTTTCAATTTAAACGAAAAATAATGACCGGTAAAGATACGATAGTGTATATCGATGACGAGGAACTTAATGTTCAGTTATTTGAATTATTAATGGCTAAAAAATTTAATGTATTAACCGGTTTAAGTGGAGCAGAAGGACTGAACATAGTCAATGAAAACCCACTGGTCAAAATTGTATTGAGCGACTTAAAAATGCCTGGAATGAATGGGTTGGATTTCATTAAAGAGGCCAAAACTAAATTTCCAGATTTATTGTATTTCATTTTTACGGGATACGACATTACTTCAGAAATTAATCAATTAATAGAGGAAGGAGTTCTTACTGGATACTTTCGAAAACCATTTAACATAAAAGAAATTGAATTGGTCTTGTCTAAGGCTTTGGAATAATGGTATTGAAATATAAGTTTAAATAAGCCAGTATAAATAACTGGTTTGTATCATGTTGAATACTTGGTTTAAATTTATTTTTTTTTAATTCATTGTAGATAACCTAGCTTAATTGCAGACCCTAAAGAAGAAAATATGAAAAGCAAATTGCTTTTTTTTTTGTACCTGTAAACGGGAATTAGTTATTTTTAGCAAATCAATACAAACTGATTAAAGTGTACAATGGTAAAAATATTTAGGTACAAGATTTTGGTGCCGCATAAAACAATTATAGCCTATTACCAAGGGGAAATAAATGTGCAGGACTTGATAGAATTTAAAGTGTTGATGAGTAACGACCCTGATTATGACCCTGCTTATAATCTAATTTTAGATTTCCGTAAATGTAGGATGAATTTTGGTCAAGAAGGGGTGCTAGAGTACATTGAATTTGTTAAGAATAATGATAAAATTCGAGTCGCCCGAAACACACTTTTCCTAACCGATAGACCTAATGAAGTGGCGTTAACTATTCTTTTCGATTTTTTAAAAGGTCAACTTCCGCTCAAAACAGCTGTTTTTACTACTGTTGAGGCTTTATTGAAATGGTTATTTGGTTCGTTTGAAAACAACACCTACGTCCATAATGAAATCAATGAATTGACCAAGGTAAAACAGGTTGATTAGTAAAGATTTAAAGTGTTTTATGCTGGATATAACCATGCGAAAATTTAATTCACCACCATGATATTGGAAGAATAAGAGAGTAATTCAAATTTAGTAGTTAGCGTGTTAGAAATGAACAGACACGCTTTTGTACCGCAAATGAGTGTTCGGGGCACTAAACCATAATTTAAAAACAGGATGACATCACAAGATATAGTTAGAAAAGGGGAAGGTGTAAATTACAATTACGCGCAAGACCATTGCTTTGTAAAGTTGGCATCTCACCAAACCAATGGTGAATTATGCATTATTGAAGACACCATAAAACCGGGTTTTCATTTAAAAAGGCATCACCATAAATTAATGACCGAAGTCTTTTATATGTTGGAAGGTGAAATGCAACTCATTTTTGATAATGAAACCATTACCTTACAACCGGGTGATACGCTCACAGTGCCTACCAACGTGTGGCATGAAGCAAAATGTGAGAAAGGTGGAAAAATGTTGACGGTATTTAAAAATGGTGAGTTCGATGTTTTTTTGGCAGAACTATCAAAAATGAATGAAACTGATTTTATGAATACCGGATTGATGAAATCGGTATCTGAAAAATTTGATATTTATGAAGAATAAGGTTCTCTTTCAGTGAGAAATACATCATCTAATCTTCTTACTTTTTAGTCCACTTATTCAAGGGGTAAACTGAAGTCATATCCTTGTGACCCAAATTCGATTAGCAGGCATATCCATTATACTAATCTCTTTGTATTAAGTGTAAACAAGAAATTTTCGTCATGATTAAATTCATGGATTTATTACCTCTTTTGGCACGCCCTTATTGGAAAAACTTATTTATTTTTAGTGCATAGATTTAATTTTGATTCAAATACACTATTTGAGCTAAAGGGATACAATAATTTCCATAAATTATAGTAGTCAAAAATATGGGTATAGCCCATGTTACTGGGTCTTTGCGTGTGAATTTGATTTTATTCTGAGGTTAGCACTTGAGAATTTTACACTGGAAATGATAAAGGCAGTACGCTTTTTTTATTTCGTAAAGAAATAAATATGTTATGAAAGACCTGGAGAAATTATCAAAAACGGAATTAATAGCTGAGATTAAGGCACTGCAAAAATTGCAACACCCCAAGGTTGAAAGTGGTATAGAGATTAAATTAGCAGAAAGCGAAGAAAATTTAAAACTGAATATAAATCATCTAGATAATATTTTTGACAATATTGGTGATCCCATTTTTGTAAAGGATGAGCACAGCAGGCTTTTATTGGTAAATGATGCCTTTTGCACTGTATTTGATTTATCTCGCGATGAAATAATTGGAAAAACGCTTGCTGATGACGTTTCTGAAAAGGAGCGAGAAAACTTTTTAAAAATAGATAAACAGGTTTTAGCCGATGGTATTGAAAATAATCAGATAGAATCTCTTACCTTAAGAGGAGGAGAAACCAAGGTAATTAGGACGATAAAAACACGCTTCATTGATGATAAAAATGAAAAGTACTTAGTAGGAATAATTCATGACGTCACGGAACAAAAAAAGACTGAAGCAGAATTAAATCAAAACAGTCATTTACTCAATGCTTCGCAGTCCATTGCAAAAGTTGGAGGATGGGAACTAGATGTTGCCACCAACCATCTTTTTTGGACGGCCGAAACCTATCGTATTCATGAAACAACTCCCGAGGAATTTAACCCTACAGTAGACGCAGGGGTAAATTATTTCTTACCAGAATCCCGTAACATAATCTCCAAAGCCTTGGAGCTTGCAATTAAGGACGGTGTAGGCTATTATTTAGAACTAGAAACTCTTACCACCAAAGGGCGGCTAATAAATGTTCGAACTACCTGTGAGGTGACTCAGGTGGAAGGGAAACCCACAAAGTTAACCGGTATATTTCAGGATATTACCAAACGAAAAGCAGTGGAGAAGGATATTTCTTTAACTAATAAGAAATATGAATCCCTATTTGAAGATTCACCTGTTCCTTTATGGGAAGAGGATATTACAGAATTAGATTCTTATATAAGGGAGGTAAAAAAGAAGGGGTGTACAGATTTAGAAAGCTATTTTGAAAACAACCCAAATGAATTAATAAAATGTGCCGAAATGATTAAGGTACTTAATGTGAATCAAGCGGCACTAAAACTACATCGGGCAAAAAGTAGAAACCACTTAATTGAAAATCTACCTAAAACATTTTCAAAAAACTCTATAGTTGTATTTAAAAAAGAAATGCTAGCCCTAGCGGAAGGAAAGGAAAAATTTGAAAGTGAAGCCGAGGTAAAAACGTTGGAAGGTGATTTAATTCACATTTCCCTATCTCTTAAAATAGATAGACCAAAACCGGGTATAGTTAGAGCACTATTGGCCACCCCTAATATTTCTGAGCGTAAACGGGCAGAAGAAGAATTAATTGAAAGCGAGGAAAGATTTAACAACATAATTAACCAATCCATAGAAGGGACCTCCATTACGGATGAAAATGGAAAGGTAATTATTTGGAATAATGCGATGGAGGAAATCACAGGTTTTAGCCCTGCACAAATTATCAATAAAAATATTTGGGATGTTCAAATACTCCTGCTACCGGAAGAAGCTAGAACAGATAAGGCTAGAAAACAATATAAAAACATGATCAATGACCTGTTACGTACTGGAAAATCAGCGTTTACAGGTAAGGTCATGGAACGTGAATATGTTCAGCCCGATGGAAATAAAATAATTATTCAAGGAATAATTAAAACGGTTAAAACAAGGAAGGGGTTTGTTCTAGTTAGTACTACAACCGATATTACCAAACAACGAGCGGCTGAGAAGTTGTTAAAAGAAAGCGAAGAACGATTTGAACTAGCCATGACTGCCGCTAAAGATGGTTTGTATGATTGGAACCTTTTAACCAACGAAATTTATTATTCACCAGGATGGAAAAATATGTTGGGTTACAAAGACCATGAGTTACCAAATGACTTCGCTGTGTGGGAGAAATTAATTAACCCAATAGATGCAGAGAGATCATGGAAAATGCAAAAAGAAGTAATAGAAAAGAAACGCGACCGGTTTGAATTGGAATTTAAAATGAAACATAAAAACGGGCAATTCATTGATATTCTATCGCGTGCAGAAATGGTGTTTGATGAAAACGGAATTCCAACTCGGATGATTGGTACTCATGTAGATATTTCTGATAGGAAACTGATGGAAAATGAATTAATTAACGCCAAGGAAAAAGCGGAAGAAAGTGACCGACTTAAATCGGCTTTTTTATCAAATATGAGTCATGAGATTCGAACTCCAATGAATGGGATTTTAGGTTTTTCTGAATTATTGAAAAAACCTAACCTATCAGGTGAAGACCAACGTAAGTATATCTCAGTAATTCAAAAAAGTGGTGACCGAATGCTCAATATTATCAATGATATAATTAGCATTTCAAAAATTGAATCGGGATTAATGCAAGTGCATTTGATTAATTCAAATATTAATGAGCAAATAGAATTTATTTACAACTTTTTTAAACCTGAGGTCGAACGGAAGGGATTAAAATTTTCATTTAATACTCCTTTACCTGCCATAGAAGCTTACCTAAAAACGGACCGAGAAAAGGTATATGCAGTACTTACTAACTTGGTTAAAAATGCGATTAAATTCACCTCAGAAGGCTCGTTGGAATTCGGCTACCAAATCAAAAACGAATTCTTTGAATTTTATATAAAAGATACGGGAATTGGCATCCCAAAAAATCGACAAAACGCCATTTTTGAACGTTTTATTCAAGCAGATATTGAAGATGCTATGGCGTATCAGGGTGCAGGTCTTGGACTATCTATTAGTTCGGCTTACGTTAAAATGTTGGGCGGTGAGATTTGGGTAGAATCGCAAGAAGGTAAAGGAAGTAGCTTTTATTTCACGTTGCCTTTGGATGCAGAAAAGCTAAATGAGAATAAAAAGAATAGCGAAATAGAAAAGTCAAATCAACCCGCTCACGAAAAGAAGTTGAAAATGCTAATTGCAGAAGACGATGAGGCTTCCGAACAACTTATTTCAATATATGTAAGTGAGTTAGCCGATGAAATTGTTAATGTAAGAACTGGAATTGAAGCAGTGTCAGCGTGTCAAAAAAATCCTGATATTGACGTCATTTTAATGGATGTGCTAATGCCCGAAATGGATGGATTGGAAGCTACTCGCAAAATACGCGAGTTTAACAAAGAGGTAATTATTATAGCCCAAACCGCTTATGGCATGCAAGGAGATAGAGAAAAAGCCCTAAGCGCTGGGTGCAATGACTATATTTCTAAACCGATTAAAAAAACGGAACTATTAAGTTTGATAAACAGCAAATTATCGGACCATTAAAAATTTCAATAACGTTGCAACAGATTATTAATTAGGTATTAAGGTAGCCAATTCCTAATATACAGCCTTTCTAATTTGCATTTCCATTCACTACCTCATGCCCCCAATTGGCAATGGACTCTATGACCGGAATAAGGGTTTGGCCCAGCGGAGTGAGCGCATATTCTACTTTTAGCGGGGGCTTACTGTAATGCACGGTTCTTTTTATAATGCCATCGTCCTCTAGTTTTTTGAGTTGCAAACTCAAGGTCCGTTCGGTTACGGTAGGCATGGTTTTTCGCAATTCGTTGTAGCGCAGTTTGCCGGGTATTAAATGAAATAAAATAACCGTTTTCCATTTTCCTCCAATCACGCCCATCGTTAAACTGGCGCAGCATGGGTATTCCTGGCCATTGAAAATATTTTTTTTGACCAATTCCGTTTCTTTTTTCATACTATCCTTTTTGACCGTTATTGCAAAGCTAATACACTATATATAGTTTTGCAACTATAAAAAGTATAGTTATTTAAAATTAAGAATGATGAAAGCAATGTTGATTAAAGAATATGGCGAAAACGCAACGTTTGTAGCCAGCGAAATTGCCAAACCAACGGTAGTAAAAGGGCACGTATTAGTGAAAGTGGCGGCATCTAGTGTGAATATGGTAGACACCATGATTCGCAAAATGGGAAAAGACTTGCCTTTATCGCCAGACACACCCGCACTGTTGGGGATGGATTTTGCCGGAACGGTAGAAGAAGTAGGGGATGAGGTTACCAATTTTAAGGTAGGTGATGAGGTGTATGGCTGTGCCGGTGGTTTAGTCGATTTGCCCGGTTCATTAGCCGAATACATGATTGCCGATAGCCAATTAATTGCCTTGAAACCCAAAAATTTGAGTATGCGTGAGGCCGCAGCCTTGCCATTGGTAGGTATTACCGCCTACGAAGGCTTAAAACGCGCCCACATTACCAAAGGGCAAAAAGTATTAGTGCATGGCGGCTCAGGTGGCGTAGGGCACGTAGCCATTCAATTAGCTAAATATTTTGGTGCAGAAGTATTTTCTACCGGAGGTGGAGCACCCCAAATTCAACTAATTGAAAAATTGGGAGCCACCGGAATTAATTACAAAACCGAAACGGTAGCCGATTACGTAAAAAAATACACCAACAACCAGGGCTTTGATGTAGTGTTTGATTCGGTAGGAGGCGCCAACCTTACCCACTCTTTTGAAGCAGCCGCTCTAAACGGACAAGTAGCCACAACGGTTTCTATGTGCGAATTAGATTTAAGCACCGCACATTTCAAAGGGTTGTCATTGCACGTAGTGTTTATGCTCATACCCATGCTGCACCACCACAAGCGCAAACAACATGGCGAAATACTTCAAAACATCGCTAAAATTGTGGAATCAGGAAACTTAAAGCCTGTTTTGGACGAAAACCATTACACCTTAGCAGAGTCTGGGTTAGCACATGCCCGCTTAGAAAGCGGAAAAGGAATGGGAAAGGTTGTTATAGACCATTAATGAATTAGGTAAGGAATTACATGAACCTCAAGCCATTTGGGCATAGGAATCCGCAAAGGACCCTATGCCCATTTTTTGTTTGTAACCCACCGCACAGCCGCAATTTAAAATAGATTGTGCCGCCCCCCGCTAGTAGTTAATTGACATCAACCCATGAGTATAACCCTAAAATGGCAAGCGCTAGCCTCACGGCCAATCCTAAAGAAATCAACCTCCAAAAGAATGCGCTTAAATAATTGGGGTAAAGGAGAAAAATGGTAAATTGCATGCATAAATAAAACAACTCCAAGCAACCAAAAAATGACAAGTAAAATAACCAATATTAAACGACAACAAAGGGTTAGGGCTTTTGATTCTGTTGGTTTTTTGAGGGTTTTGAAACTGCTGAAACGTTGATGTGTGTTGACGTAAAGTGTAGTAAAGCGATAGAAAAAAAGTTAAACTGAATTAATAAATTAGAAAAACAGGTATAACGTGGAAATATGTAATATTACGTATAGCCGCATGTTAGCGGTAATTGCAGTAAACAGAAGAAAATAAGTATAAAAGGTAAGATAATTATGAGTAAAACATTTGAATGGTTAATTACAAAAACACCAAGGTCGGTTGACCAATTACGGTTGTGGCCAGAAAATCCACGGTTAAATCCAGAAGATACACATTTAACCCTAAAAGATTTTGCAGAAGATTTAACATATGAACCTGCTGACAAAAAAGACTTTTATGAATTAATTACTTCAATATCTGAAGATGGTTTTATTCCTGCTGACCCCGTTGTTGTATGGAAAGATGAAGATAATAATAAGTATTATGTTGCAGAAGGAAATAGAAGATTAGTCGCTTTAAAATTATTGCGAGAACCACAAAAAGCGCCTAAATCAATTAGGAGTTTTATTAGAAAAGCATCTGATAAAATGAATTTAACTGAAATTGAAAAAATTCCCGTTAATGTTGCCCCATCATTTGAAGATGCAGAATGGTATATAAATCAGAGAAATAGTTCTTCTTCACTACAAAGGAAATGGTCAAGAGTTCAACAACAACGATGGATTGTTACTTTATATGAAAAGCATAAAGGAAATATTGAAAAAATTATTTCAATTACAAAACTTAGCAAAAGTGAATTAGAGGGATTTTTTAGAATTTTAAAGATAAAGGATTTTGTAAAACTTGATGAAGTTAAATCTAAACTATCTGAAAGTGAATTTGAATTAGCAAATTCATATCGTTTTCCTATTACAATTTTAGAACGTTTCTTCAATTTTTCAATTGTGAAAGCAAAATGGGGCGTAGAATATAATGGTATAGATGTTAAAATTATATCTGATAAATCAAGTTTTTATAATGCTTTTGCAGAACTTATTAAGCGAATATTAGGTGACGATGATAAAATAAATACTCGATTAACATTAGAGAACTTAAATGATGTATTAGAAAGCCTACCGAAAGTTGCTTTAGTTGATGATGAAAATAAAAATGATACATCAAGTGTAAAAAAAGATACTGATGGAAAGCACAACACAACTTCGGATAGTAATTCAACAAATGACAATCAAAATCAACAAACTAATACAGTTCCTGTTGTTACGCCACCACCAAGTCAAACAAATACAATTCAACACTTAAAAGAGAACCCAAATAGAAATAAAATAGTATTACCAATTTATACAATAAATACGAGTAATTATAGATTAACTGGTTTGTTTAATGAGTTTAAAATAATTTCTTTGAAGTATACAAATGTAGTGTCTGCATCTTTGAGAGTATTTTTAGATTTATCAGTGTTAAATTATATTGAAACAGAAGGAATTGCGAATGCAATAAAGACGCACTATAAAGACGATTTAAAAAACATTGCATTAAAAAAACGAATTGAATATCTTAAACAAAATCATTTAAATGGGAAGGCGAAAATTGTTTCGAGTAGATTAATTGACCCAAGTAATCAATATTCCTTAGATGTATTAAATGGATATGTTCACGAAAAAGATACTCATTACTTAAATAAACAAATGTTAAATGGCTTTTGGGATTTTCTTTTTCCGTTGTTTAATGTATTATTAGATATTAGAGAAAAAAAATAATGTTTTATTCACCACTTAGATATCCAGGCGGGAAAAATAAACTTTCTGCATTCATTGCAAAGATTTGTATTGATAATAATATTAATGGTCACTATGTAGAACCTTATTCTGGCGGAGCATCAGTTGCTTTGTTTTTATTAATGGAAGGTTTTGTCGAGAAAATAACTATAAATGACCGTGATAGATCTATTTATGCGTTTTGGCATTCTGTTTTAAATAAAACTAATCAATTGTGCGAGATGATTGAAAATGCTGAATTGACAATTGAAGAATGGCGAAAACAAAAAGGTATTCAACTTAACAAAAAATCAGCAGATTTGCTTGAATTAGGGTTTTCGACTTTTTACTTAAATAGAACAAACCGCTCTGGTATTATTAATGCAGGAGTTATGGGCGGTATTGAACAATTAGGTAACTATCCTATGGATTGTAGATTTAATAAAGTGGAATTAATAGGTAGAATAAAAAAAATTGCTAAAAATAAAAAACAAATACGCCTTTATAAAAAGGATGCTATTAAATTAATTGATAAAATTCAAAATGAAGCAGACAATGAAAATACTGTTTTTTACTTTGACCCACCATACTATTTGAAAGCAAGCACTCTTTATATGAACCATTATGAAAAAGAAAATCATCAAATGGTTAGCGAAAAAATAAAATCAATTCAAAATATCAAGTGGATTGTTTCATACGATAATGTTCCACAGATTAAGAAATTATATTCTAATTGTAAGAAAAAGGAATTTTCTTTTAAACATACTGCATATGAAATTAGGGAAGGAAAAGAAATATTGTTTTTTAGCAAAAGTATAAAACAACCTAAAATAAAGGATTGGAACCCATTATTTTTTAAATATCGAAAAGGTAACACTACCGCCAACATTGTATATAAGTCATTGGACAAGTAGTAGTTAAGTTGAATATTGTGAGTGTAAATAAACAGAGTCGTAAATTGAAAGTTTGGTGTTTTAAAATGCCCAACACGTCATATACAGAGCGTTACCTGCAATTCTCCGAAAAAATACAAAATGAAATTAACAGAAGAAAAAATTCCGATTTTAAGTTGTGTAAATAACAATGTCTTGACTGGTGAAATTCAAGAGTTTTTAGATAGACAAATATCTGAAAAGGAAAATCAAAAAGAAGTTTTAAGTAGTCTTCCATTTTTTGTAGGTAAAAATCTTCAAATAAATTATATTTCTAATTCAATTCACGAAAGATTAATTGATACTTCAAATTTTGTGAAGGCAAAAAAATTACTAAAAAACTCCCCAACAACTGTTGGTCTTCTTTTATTACCAAAAACTATTTACCCATATTTTACACATCTTGAAGATTATCCAGATTACGAAGCAAAGGACTATCCTATTAATGCGATTTTATACAGCTGGATTACAATGGATGAACACGATTCAATATCAAATGAGTATCAATTGAAGGACTTACAAGAGCACATTAAAAATGGTGTAAAACCACCTAAAGGCACAACTTGGGAGAAGAAAATAAAAGATTTGGAAAATGAAGAAAAATGGGGAAATGATGAAGATAGAGAATTACTAATACTTCCAATCTATAATGATGGTACAACACAAGCCACAAATAAATATGAATTAACAAGCAATGATGAAGTTTATGGGTGGGATTATAGTGAGCAAGAAGGAAGAAGTTGGTATGGTAAAATTCATGATTATGTAATGTCATTCATCCTATTTTATAATTACACCGAAACAGAAACTAAAGTGATTCACGGAATAGATAGTGGAGAGCAAAGACGTATTAAATTGAATGGAGAGAAATTTATAAATTCATCCAAAAATGATATTGAAATAATTGATAGCACTTATTTCACAAAAATGATTAGAACAGGGGAATTTGGCGTTCGTGGTCATTTTAGGGTTCAGAGTCACGGAATCGGAAATAGTGAAACCAAAATAATCTTCATCGAAAAATACAAAAAGGAAGGATATACAAGAGGTGCTAAGATTGACCGAAAGAATTAAATAAAAGCAGGTAATAACTAAGCATACGGTTTGCCCGCGATAGTGATCGGGGCAGGTCCGCAAAAACTATATGCTATGTTGTGCCGATTACTATCGGTGCCCGGATTCCCGATAGCAATCGGGCCGAATACAATAACTAGAAGTAGGGTGTTAGCTTTTTACCTGAAAAGCAAACCTCCAAAAAGAGGCGGTTTTCAGTGGTTTTTGGTTGAAATTTGATTGTTATTTTTTCATTTTCAGTTTGTGCTTCGTTAATCCAGTTGCCTCCTAATTTTTCTAGTTCAGGATAGCTGAAGGAAAAACGATATGATGTGAACTTGCATTTTGGGGAATTTAAAAGACACTCATTTATCAAACTTTTTTAACAGAGTAGCTTACAGAAAGGGAAGGTCAGTTGCAGTATCTGCTACAGCTCGAAAATTAGCTGTGATAATTTGGAGAATGCTTTATTATAATCAGCAATATAACCCACCAACAATTTATGAATATCTCGACCAAAAAAGAAAAAAAAGGTTGCTGAACTTCACAGACAAATGGCTATTTTAGATGCCAAAATGAGTTATTTAATACTTAAATAACTTACTGATATCTAAGTAATTAATAAAACGTTACTCAGAATTACCAACTATACAGACCGAATTAAATTCATTATAATAAAATTGAAAACACACCCCGAAATACAACGTCAACATAGATTGTCCAGAGTTTATTTGAAAAAATTCGGATATCAAACTGATGGGGAGTGGATGATTTCCGTAGCGAAAATAGGTTCAAAAAAAACTGACAACGTAAAAATTTCAGAATTTACAGCAGAAGAGAATATTTTTGATTTACCCTTTGAGGATTACGAGTTTAGACGCCACTTTGAAACTTCAAGTGGAAGACTTGAAAGTGATTACAACAGACTTTGTAATAATATTAAAAACCAAAAACAAATTACGTCAAGAGATAAAGATTTATTAAATCATTTCGTACCTAACATACTTTGTCGCACGAGTAATTTTAGAGGCTTTATTCATAAATTAATCCAAGACGTTGAAACAAGAAAATCTCTTTTAGAGGAGATCACTTTATTTCAAGGCGACAAGGCTGAAACAGCAGATTTATTAGACATCCTCAAGCCCGAAGTACACCTCAATATTGTTATTGGGACTTTAATGAATCATTTGGTATTCATTTTCAAAAGATTCAATAAAGTAATTCTAAAATGTCCAGAAGATTATGGATGGTTAACAACTGACAACCCAGTATTCATTGATTTTCAAAACAATGATGAGTGGGTATTGCCGATTGATTCGGAGATATTCTTCCCTTTGACTAAAGAGTACTGTTTGTTTATGTTTAACGAGAATTCTGAACTTAATTCAAATCCATTGCGAAAATTAAATAGAGATAAGGTGAATAAATTGGAATTTGAAACCTTTGAAAATATTACAAGCAAGATTTCAAGAAATTTAGATGAATACCTGATTTTTTATGAAAGATATGAACCAACCATTATTGCAGAATAAAACTGTACCCAATAACTAAGCATACGGTTTGCCCCGCGATAGTGATCGGGGCAGGTCCGCCAAAACTATATGCTATGTTGTGCCGATTACTATCGGTGTCCGGATTCCCGATAGCTATCCGGCCGAATACGATAACTTGAAGTAGGGTGTTAGCTTTTTACCTGAAAAGCAACCCCCCAAAAAGAGTCGATTTTCAGTGGTTTTTGGTTAATATTTGATTACTATTCTTTCATTGTCAGTTTGTGCTTCGTTAATCCAGTTACCATCCAATTTTTCTAGTTCAGCGTAACTGTAAGAAAATCGATATGATGTCAATTTGGCTCTTGGGGTACAAAAACAATAGCGTTACAGGTTTTACCATTGGCAGTTAGGATTTATCTATAGTTAACCATAGATTTGTGCAACAAGAGCCGTATGATGCGAGCGTATCACGTACGGTTCTGTGAGAGGCCTAGGAGGTGAAACCCACTTTGCTTACTCGATGCGTAACGTTGGGGGTCGGCTCAAAACCGAAATAAATAAAAAAGTAAATGAATATAACTATAATAGGAGCTTCGGCTGGAATAGGTTTAGAAACAGTTAAAAGAGGATTAAATCGAAATCATTCGATAACCACCCTTTCTCGATCTAAAATTAAATTAGAAGAGAAGAAATCGTTAAATATGATTATTGGTAATGCAACTAATAAATCAGACCTTTTAACTTCAATTCAAAACGCGGATGCTTTAATTGTAACATTGGGAACGGGTAAGAATATGAAGGCTACTTCCCTTTTTTCAGATTTCGCAAAAATAATTGTGGAAATACATAGAGAGCACAAAATAGATATTCCATTGATTTTTGTTACCGGATTTGGAACAGGTGAAAGTGAAAATTATGTATCTTTTTTTGTGAAGATATTTTTGAAATACTTTTTAAAAGACGTTTATGCAGACAAAACTAAAATGGAAGAAATTGTCGCTAACTCAGATTTGAACTGGACAGTGGTGCGACCAGGTAGATTATTAGACAATGAATTGACCGAAAAATACCGAATTGAAAACAAATTATTCAAAGGAATTAATATCGGGGGAATTAATAGAGCAGACGTAGCAGACTTTTTAATAAAACAAGCGGAAAATCAAACGGAATTAAAAAAGTACGTTGCTATATCTGAAAAGTAAAATAAAAGCCGAACCGCTAATAATGTATATAAAAAATAGGCGAAATAGTAATAAACTCAAGGGTTTTAGCTCGTGTCAAAATTGGTGCTTCGAAATCGCCTACTTGCCATATTCTTATCGTTAGCATTCATTAGAAAAATAAAATGAAACGATATATTTTTCCTCTTATATTATTTTTAGTCGCTCATGGATTTGGAGTTGTCTTGTACAAATTATCCGAGTATTATTTAACTAATGGTTATTCAAGTACTGTAATGAGAGTGGTTCTTGGAATCACTTTTTTTATTTTCGTAATTAAGTATTTAAAAACTATAAAGGATTATTTTAAAATTAGAAATATTCCCAAAGTTCAAATTGGGTTAATCTAATCCTTAACCGAACGAAAACAGCATGAAGAAATATCTTTTTAAATCGGACCGGTTAGGTTTTAGAAATTGGGAGGAAAAGGACATTCCCAAAATGGCGGTTATTAACACTGATGAGGTAGTGATGCAATATTTTCCAAGTGTTCAGAACAGGAAACAAACCCAACTTTTTGTGGATAGAATGAAGGCGCAAATGGCTAAAAATGGATTTTGCTATTTTGCGGTTGATAAATTGGTGAATAACGAGTTTATTGGGTTTATAGGTATTTCCGAGCAAAATTTTGAAGCAGATTTCACCCCATGTGTAGATATTGGTTGGCGATTAGCTCAAAACGAATGGGGTAAAGGATACGCCACTGAAGGGGCTAGAAAATGCCTTGAATTTGCTTTTAATCATGTCGGACTGAAAAGAATTAACGCCATTTGTCCTACAATAAATGTAAAATCGGAAAGGGTTATGGAAAAACTCGGTATGAAGAAAGTGAAAATTTTCAAGCATCCATTATTAGCGGATTTTAAAAAGTTAGAACGTTGTGTACTGTATGAAGTTGAACAGCATTAACACGGTTTTAGCATTCATATTGAGGCAACTACTGTTGAATTAAAGAATGAAAATAGTGTAAATATTAATTTAATGAAACTCCAAAATGCTGGATTAGAATTTGGTCGAGCTCTGCTAAATCAGTAATTAATTCGCGTTGATTTTTTGTGATAACCCCATCCGATTTTAAAGTTTGCAATCGTTTTTTCAGTTCCACCATTTTGAAGTAGAACGAAGGTGATTTCAACGCAAAGGGGAGTAGAGAGACTTTTTCTTCTATGTCCGTTTTCTTTTGTTTCACTAATTGAATTACATCCACAGCGGTCTTAAATTCCAATTCTTTAGCATTTACCGCATTTAATAGTTGGCACTTAAATTTGTCACAGTTTTTGGGTCGGTCGGCATAAATGGTGCAGCCATCACAGTATTTATTGCACGGATGTAAAAAGAAGCCGTTTGCATCTTCTTCCTCAATTTCCATTATTTGTTTTAGCCTGGGTATTTCTTCATGTTCGAGCTCCACAAAACCAATCAAGGTGCCATCGCAACACAGGCCGCAAGCCAAACAAATATTTAATGAATCATCCATCTTTTACCCCGTATTATATTCCTTGGAAATATACGGTATTAAAGAGCGCAGGATATTTTTAAGTGAATTATCTCAGCGTATGAGAAAGAAAAAACAAGCGGTAGATAAGTGACCGATTTTTAGTTGGATAGCCAATTATATTTGGTCTATCTTGTAAAGAATTCTAATATTTTATGTTCAGCCCAAGTAGTTTCTAGTTGGCGAGGTGCGTACACAAAGCCTACATGACCTCCAAATTTTGGAGTAAGCATTTCCAAAAACGGGTTTTGACTCACTTCCGAATAAGGAAAACAGGCAGGAGCCAAAAATGGGTCGTTTTTAGCATTTAGTATAAGTGTAGGCACGTGAATACGTTTTAAAAAGGGCTTTGAGCTGGATTTGGTCCAATAATCTTGCGCACTTTCAAATCCATTAGCAGGAGCGGTAAAGTACTGGTCGAAAGCTAAAAAAGTACGAGCAGCAAGTATTTTTTTTGTATCTAATTTTTTCTCCGGAAATTGAGCGACTTTCTGCAGGTATTTGGCTTTAAGAGTCCGTAAAAAACGATACATATATACCTTGTTTTGGCTCTTGGCGAGTTGATACGATGAACTTTCTAAATCTACGGGAGTAGAAATAGCACAGATTCCGTTTAGCTGAGGGGGAAGTTTTTCGGACTCTTCACCAGCGTATTTTAAACCAATGTTGCCGCCCATGCTAAAACCTGCATAATACATAGCAGGATAGGAGTATTGTTGACATATATGAGCGATTACTTCTTTTAAATCGGCCGACTTTCCAGTGTGGTATGATTCAAATTTAAGATTGGACTGGCCACTGCATCCGCGCCAATTAATAGCCATTACATCAAACCCTTGTTGAATGGCATTTTTAGTAAGCCCAACCACGTATGACGAGGCGCTGCTACCTTCCAATCCATGTCCAATAATTAGTAGCTTAGCATTTCCTCTGGCTACCCAGTCCAAATCAATAAAATCGCCATCTTCTGTAGCCATTCGGGTACGCTCAAAATCAACGGTACCCTTTCTAAATAGGGTTGGCCAAATAGTGCCTAGATGTCCGTTTTTTAGCGGAAACGAAGGGTTGAATTCAGACAAATACATGGCGAAAGAAGTGATTATTGTTTTTTCTTTTCTTCTGCTCGTTTGGCTTTTTGCATCGGGTTTTCACCTATGCTTTGGTATTTGAATTGTTTACGTGCTTTGTATAAATCAAATCGGGATGGAACAGCTTGCTGCGGCCAATAATTGTTACTTCGGTCAATATCTGCTGTTTCTAAAAATGGGTCTAAAACAATGCGCATTACTTTTTTGTCAAATAAAAACAATTTGGTAGCGGATACATTTTTTCTTCTCCAAATTTCTGCCGGAATTCTACTTATCAATTTAGAACCATCTTCAAATTCAAATTCTAAAATAATAGGCATCACCAATCCACCAAACAAATCAAAATGGAGCTCATAGTAATTGGTGTTTGTATCCAATAACATGGCTTCTTGGTCGGTCAAATTATTTTTGAACTGGTTGTATTTTTCAATATCCAATACGTCAAAACTGTACGGGTCTTGGGTATCGTAAAAATCGCGCATGGATTCATCTTTTTCCACTACAGATTCAAAAGCTTCAGCATCTCTAATCGTACCAATATCGTCCGTTTTATTTGCATCTTCTGCTTTTTTAACGGAAGCTATTTCTTCCGGGTTTTGGGTATTTACCTTGTACCAATTTACTTCAGAAAGCGAAATATCTACATTGTCGATGGTATAAAACCAGCCTCTCCAATACCAATCCAAATCTACTGCAGAAGCATCTTCCATAGTTCTAAAAAAGTCGGCTGGGGTAGGGTGTTTAAACGCCCAACGTTGTGCATACGTTTTAAATGCGTAATCAAATAACGCTCTACCCATGACGGTTTCTCTCAGTATATTTAAAGAAGTAGCCGTTTTTGCGTAGGCGTTATTACCAAATTGAATGAGCGATTCAGAATTGGTCATAATCGGTACCATTCCGTTGGTACTGCCACTCATGTAGGGTACAATGTTTTGCGCAGGGCCTCTTCTTGATGGATAGTTTTTATCCCATTCTTGCTCAGTTAGGTATTGCACAAAAGTGTTTAAACCTTCATCCATCCAAGTCCATTGACGCTCGTCTGAATTAATTATCATAGGAAAGAAATTGTGCCCAACCTCATGTATAATTACCGATTGCATACCGTGTTTGGTACTTTCAGAATAGGTGCCATCCGCCTCTGGACGCCCCCCATTAAAACAAATCATTGGGTATTCCATTCCAATCCATTTTGAATGAACTGAAATAGCCACAGGATACGTGTAATCAATAGTATACTTAGAATACGTTGCAATGGTATGGGCAACTACTCGGGTAGAATATTGACCCCATAACGGGTTTCCTTCTTTGGGGTAATAGCTCATGGCCATTACCGTTTTGTTACCCACTTTTACACCCATCGCATCCCAAATAAATTTACGAGAAGATGCAAAGGCAAAATCACGCACGTTTTCAGCGTAGAAAGTCCACGTTTTTGTTCCAGTGGCATGGTCCTTTTCGGTTTTTTCGGCTTCCTCTTGATTCACTATAAGTACTGGCGTATCGGATGATTTAGCTTGTTCAAATCGTTTTCTTTGTGCAGAGGTAAGTACAGATGATGCATTTTGTAATGAACCGGTAGCGCCAATAATATGGTCTTTTGGAGCGGTTATGCTCACTTTATAGTTTCCAAATGTTAAAGCAAATTCGCCACTGCCCAAAAACTGTTTGTTTTGCCATCCCTCCACTTCATTATATACTGCCATTCTTGGGTAAAACTGTGCAATGGTATATAGGTAATTGTCTTCATCTTTAAAATACTCGTAGCCACTACGGCCTCCAATTTCCATTCGGTTATTGATATTATACCACCATTTAATAGAAAAACTCATTTTTGCTCCTGGCTTTAAAGCCGTTGGTAATTCCACCCGCATCATGGTTTTATTAACGGTATATTCTAAATCTTTTCCGTTGCTCGCTTTTACTTCGGTAAGTTTAAACCCGCCATCAAACTGGTTCTGAAATTTTTTCATGCTTTGAAAAGTCATCCCTTTTTTGCCAATAGAGGTTTGGTCCACTAATTGACGGTCAGAGCCCTGTGCGCGCATGTTTTGGTCTAATTGAATCCATAAATAGGTCAATTCATCTTTTGAATTATTATGGTAGGTAATAACCTCTTCTCCCGTAATTTTTTGATTCTCATCATCTAAAACCACTTTGATTACGTAATCCGCTTGTTGCTGGTAATATTCACTTCCCGGAGCACCAGAAGCAGTTCGGTACATGTTCGGACCAGGCAATTCTTCCTTCAATTGCTTAAACTTGTCGGCACTATAAGAGGTCGAATTTTGGATGGTTTTTTGGCTGTAACCGTTAAAGGTACTCAGTCCAATGGCCACAATGGTAATTACTTGACGGATGTTTTTCATAGTTCAAAAATGTGATGACAAAGAAAAAATTATATCTGAGAATGAGGGTGCTTTATGTATCAATTGTGGATATCTTACTATTATTTATCCTATAAGGGTCTTGTTAATAAGGGTTGTTAGCGGTGAATTTGTTTGAATACACACTTGATGGACCGCCATAAAAATGAACATATTGGCAATTAAATACCCCCAAATATTACTTAATAATCCAGGTAGCGCTAGTTTTTTCTTTCGTGAATAGCGCTTTTTCCTTTTTTTGACCGTATTTAAATTCCACTATATTTTGTTGGTCCAGAAAAGTCCGAGTGAGCATTTCATTATAAAATGCAAAACTTTTAAAATGGGGAAGGTCGTTCAATTCAAAATAAATGGTGGTGCGGTCGGGATTCGTTTCTACGGGAAGAAATTGCACCTGTTTTAACACAATTCCATCGATAATAATATGAATGTTATCCAAAACGTATTTTTCTATTAAGGTTTGCGCAGAATCACTCAAGGTATCGTTGCCTAAGAAGAATTTTTCGGGATGATATTGCAATTTAATTTCATTTTCCAAATCATCCGTAAACACTTCTACGGCAAAATTGAGATTATTGGAAGCTGCTTTGTAATTTATTTCTGTGTACGAAACGTGGTATGGGTGGGGGATGAAAGAAATAAAACTGAACAGAGTGAACCAAACCAGCCCAAAAAGGAACGTTTTTTTTCCGTTTAAATATCCTATATTCTGTTTAACAAAAAATTGACCCAAATTCCACATAAACGCTGTATTTTGCGAGCCAAATTTAAAACACTTAAAATTAAAATGTCCATGTTTAAAAAAATTGCCTTAGTAAGTGCCGTAGTTTTTTCTGCCATTGGTGGAATAAATGCACAAGAAGCTGACACTGTTAGAAATACAGAAGATGGCGGATATTTATTTACGATTAATAATAGTATTGAGTCTACGGATGTAAAAAACCAATACCGTTCAGGAACATGTTGGAGTTTCTCCGCATTATCATTTTTTGAAGCAGAAGCTGCTAGAATGGGAAAAGGAGACTACAATTTTTCTGAAATGTTTGTGGTTTGGCATACCTATTCTGATAAAGCCACCAAAACGGTAAGAATGTACGGAGAATTAAATTTTGGACCAGGTGGAGCTTTTCATGATGTATTGTACGTTATGAAACATTACGGAATGGTGCCTGATACGGTTTACACTGGATTAAATTACGGAACAAAAAAGCACGTTCATAATGAAATGGACCAAATGCTGAAAGCACAAGTGGATGTTGTGGTGAAAAATCCAAATAAAAAATTGACTACCGCATGGCATCCAGCTGTGGAAGGTACGTTGAATGCGTATTTGGGCGAACTACCTACAGAATTTATGTATGAAGGAAAGAAATATACTCCTCAATCATTTTTGAAAGAAACAGGTTTAAATCCAGATGATTATGTAGCTTTAACTTCATTTAATCACCATCCTTATTATGAGGAATTTCCAATCGCTGTTGCCGATAACTGGTTATGGAAAGAATTCTACAATTTACCTTTAGATGAGTTGATGCAAGTAATGGATAATGCTTTAGAAAACAAATATTCTATTGCTTGGGCGGCTGACGTAAGTGAAAAAGGTTTTTCATTTAGAGACCGTTTAGCTGTTGTGCCTGCCGATTTGGACAATATTTCTGTAAAAGGAAAAGACAATAAAAATTACAGCGATGCCGGTGCAGAGAAAAAAGGAAGTGCATTTGATGCGCCTGTAGATGAAATGGTAATTACCCAAGAAAATCGTCAAGAGGCGTATGATACGCAAGAAACCACTGATGATCATGGAATGCATATTACTGGTATGGCTCACGACCAATTTGGAACGAAATATTACATCGTAAAAAATTCATGGGGAACCAAATACAATGATGGCTATTTCTTTGCTTCTGAAGCGTATGTACGTTACAAAACAATGGATATTTTAGTTCATAAAGATGCGATTCCTAAAGCGTTAAAAAAGAAATTGGGAATTAAGTAATTAGATTTTTTCAGTCGATAGGCTGTAAAAAAAAAATGGCGAATAAATTGATGTTTATTCGCCATTTTTTTGCTTTAAAGGTTCGGTTACTGCTTTAGAATTCCTTCACAAATTCGTTTTACCATTCCGGGCCCTTCATAAATAAACCCAGTATAAACCTGAATCAAAGATGCTCCAGCATTTAGTTTTTCAATGGCATCTTGGGCGGTTTGTATTCCACCTACCCCTATGATTGGAAAACTACCACCTGATTTTTTATTCAAGTAGCGAATCACTTCGGTAGACCTGTTTTTGACGGGTTTTCCACTTAACCCACCCATTTCTTCGGTAATTGATTTACCTGTTTTCAAACCCGCCCGGCTAATAGTCGTGTTGGTAGCTATCACGCCATCGGTTTGTGTTTCGGTAATAATATCCACAATATCATCCAATTGAGAGTCAGTTAAATCGGGTGCGATCTTTAATAAAATCGGCTTAGCATTAGCTTTCTTATTGTTTCGCTCTTGGAGTGCATTTAATATTTCCGTTAGTGGACCTTTGTCTTGTAGCTCCCGCAAACCAGGAGTGTTTGGAGAACTTACGTTTACCACGAAATAATCAACATACTCAAAAAGTGCGTCAAAAGCGGTAGTATAATCGTTCAAAGCCTCCGCATTGGGTGTGACCTTGTTTTTACCAATATTACCTCCGATAATGAGGTTTTTTGGTCGGTTTTTTAAATTATGGATGGCTAATTCAACTCCGCCATTATTAAATCCCATTCGATTAATTAGTCCTTCATCGGCAGGCAAACGAAACATTCTTGGGGCAGGATTTCCAGGTTGCGCAACCGGAGTAACGGTTCCTATTTCAATAAATCCAAAACCCAAACTAGCTATTTCTTGATAGTAATCTGCGTTTTTATCAAATCCTGCCGCTAATCCTACGGGATTTGGAAATTTTATTCCAAAAACTTCGCGCTCCAATCTGTTATCAGTGACCGAAAAAAGGTTTTTAAAAACAGATTTCATCCCTGGAATTGCTAGACTTGTATGGAGCAAATTCATAACTAAATGATGCGCTTTCTCTGGAGGAAAGCGAAAGAAAAAGGGGCGTAATAGCGACTTATACATGGTTTATGCCAATTCTAAAGGTACATATTCCGTTACTTCTAATCCGTATCCCACGATACCTGTTCTTATGGTAGAGCGGCTACTCATTACTTTCATTTTACTGATTCCTAAATCACGTAAAATTTGTGCGCCAATTCCGTAATCTCTATTGTCAATTTTAATATTGGAATTAAGTTTTGCACTTACCGAATCAATTCCACCGGCTGTGATACCATTGGCAGGTGTTTGAGAATGACCTTGCTGCATATATAAAATAGCTCCTTTACCTTCTTTTTCAATTTGGCGCATAGCTGCATGAATTTGAGGCCCGGTAGAACAATTCAAACTACTAAACACATCTCCTTGCACATAGCTAGAATGAACACGAACTAAAACCGCTTCATCGGGATTGAAATCACCCAAGGTCAACGCAATATGTTTGTCGCCTGTGGTAGTTTGCTCATAGGTAATAAGTCTGTAATCATGGCCATTAATGCTTTCGGTAACCTCAAACATACGTTCAATTAAAGATTCATTTTCCATTCGGTACGCAATTAAATCTTCAATGCTAACGAGTTTAACATCCAATTTTTTAGCGAGTTCCCGAAGTTGCGGTAAACGCGCCATGGAACCATCTTCATTCATGATTTCCACTATAACCCCAGCAGGTTCGAATCCAGCTAAACGAGCTAAATCAATGGCTGCTTCGGTGTGACCGGTTCTACGTAAAACGCCCCCATTTTTTGCAATAAGTGGAAATACGTGACCAGGTTTACCAAATTTTTTGGTTTCAGGGTGTTCGCTTACCAGTGCTTTAATGGTACTAGAACGGTCGGAAGCCGAAATTCCGGTGGTATTTCCGTCTCCTAATAAATCGATAGAAACAGTAAAAGCAGTTTCTTGCGGGTCGGAAGTGTTACCTACCATTAAATCTAAACCCAAACGTTTAGCTCGTTTTGCAGTAATGGGAGTACAGATTAAACCTCTTCCATGGGTAGCCATGTAATTAATCATTTCAGGGGTTACGCGTTCTGCAGCCGCAACAAAGTCGCCTTCGTTTTCGCGATTTTCATCGTCAACTACAATAACAACTTTTCCTAGTTTTATATCGGCAATAGCCTCTTCAATGGTATTTAATGGTGCGCTCATGATGTCATTTTTGGTGGTGCAAAAATAGGTATTTCAAAAGGTTAATTAGGGGTTGTTTTCTACGATGTTTTTACAAAGAATTGGCTGATTAAAGAGATAATGATAATTATTTTTTCTTTGCCATTAGTTCTCCGAATTTGAATTTTGTTCTTTTCCATTTTATCTGCGTTAAATTGGTTAACCATAGCGTTGCTATGCTGAAAAAATTTGCCTTGCTAAAACGAAAAATTACTTCATTCAAAAATCGAATAACCTAAATGGCTTGAGTATATTTGTGACCTATAAAAATGAACGTATAGTAAAGCATCATGAAGTTAGTTACTCTAGAAGATTACATTATAAAAAAGCAAAGTGATTTCCCTTACGCCACAGGCGAATTAACTGGGTTATTAAGCGCCATTGTTTTGGCTGCTAAGGTGGTAAACCGTGAAGTAAATAAAGCTGGAATTGCGGATATTACTGGGGCTATTGGCACTGAAAATATTCAAGGAGAGCAACAACAAAAACTAGATGTGTATGCGGATGAAACGTTCATGCATGCATTAGAATCACAAGGTCAAGTGTGTGGAATGGCATCTGAGGAACAAGAGGATTTCGTACAGTTCGATAGTCATGTGGCACAAAACGGAAATTACGTGGTGATGATAGATCCTTTGGATGGGTCGTCCAACATTGACGTGAATGTAAGTATTGGAACCATTTTTTCTATTTATCGAAGAGTATCTCCGGTAGGTTCTCCGCTTGAAATGCGCGATTTTTTACAAAAAGGTGATTTGCAAGTAGCTGCTGGATATGTGATTTACGGAAGTTCAACCATGCTAGTGTACACTACTGGTAAAGGGGTAAATGGGTTTACCTTAGATCCGTCTTTAGGTACTTTTTATCTATCTCATCCGTTGATGCAAATTCCAAAAAAAGGAAAAATATATTCTATTAATGAAGGAAATTACCCGCATTTTTCAGCGGGAATGAAAAAATATATTGCGCATTGCAAGGAATTGGATTCCGATTCTAATAGACCATATAGTGCGCGTTACATTGGTTCGCTAGTGGCAGATTTTCATAGAAATATGCTGAAGGGTGGCATCTTTATGTATCCCGCTACAACCACAGCTACCAATGGGAAATTACGTTTACTATATGAATGCAATCCATTTGCTATGATTGCCGAACAAGCCGGGGGAATGGCAACCGATGGAACACAAAGAGTTATGGAAATTGACCCAACGGGATTACATCAAAGAATTCCTTATTTCACGGGTTCAGTAGACATGGTAGAGAACGTAGTTTCTTTCTTGGCACAGGATAATTAAAATAAATTTCATGAAGGAAAGACGCTTTTAAGAGCGTCTTTTTTTGTTTAAATAAACCAATAAAAATGACAATAGAATCACTTAAAGAAGCTTTTGAAGACCATGCCGTTGGCATGGAATTAAAGATGTATTTACGTGATACTGAATCCGGTCGTTTTAAAGTTTCTGGGTTAGTCGGTTCAGGCTTATCTCTTTTTGTACAAGGGGTTATTTCGCATTTGCGCGGAAGCCATTTGATAGTTGCCAATGACCGAGAAGAGGCCGCCTATCTACACAATGATTTTTTGGCTATTCTTCCAGAAAATAAACTTCATTTTTTGCCTGCCTCGTCTAGGACACCTTATCGAGAAGATAAAACTAATGATGTGGACGTGCTGCAACGTACAGAAACTTTGGATGCAGTTAGTCACCGCAAAGAGGTGGTTGTTATTACTTACCCCGAAGCACTTTCAGAACGAGTGGTTACACGTAAGGAACTTAAAAGTAAAACGCTAGATATTAAAATAGGTGATGAAATAACCCTAGATTTCATTAGTGAGTTATTGGAAGAATACCAATTTGAGCGAGAGGATTTTGTCGCTAAACCCGGTGATTTTGCTATTCGAGGTGGAATTGTAGATATTTTTTCTTACCACCATGATTTTCCGTATCGTGTAGAGTTTTTTGGCGATGAAGTTGATTCTATCCGGACTTTCGACCCAGCAACTCAATTATCGGATCACAATTACCAAAGAATCAGCATTGTTCCTGACGTAAGAAATCAAGTGTTGGTGGAAAATAGAATTAATGTTTTAGATTTTTTTACGCCATCTACTACTTTGTGGTTTAAGGATATTCAATTTGCAATAGACCGAATTGAAAAGGAATTTAACCTTGCAGTTGAGTTGTATCCTAAAACGGAAAACAAGGAAACTATTCAGCTACCACCCGAGGAATTATTTGTATGGGGTAAAAAGATTTTGGATATCTGTGAGAGCAAAAAGGTGGTGGAGTTAGGAATGAATAATTTCTACCGCGATGCGACCAAATTAAGTGTGAATCAAATTCCACAACCCGTTTTCAATAAAAATTTCGAACTATTAAGCGAGGATTTTGAAGAAAACACCAAAAATAAAATTCAAAATGTAATTGCTTCTTCATCTGCCAAACAGATAAATAGATTGCATGCCATATTTGAGGATTTTGAAAAACAGCATACTTTTTCGCCCATTTTACTGGATTTGCATCAGGGTTTTGTGGATAAGGATTTGAAAATTGCATGTTATACAGATCATCAAATTTTCGAACGTTTTCATCGCTTCCATTTAAAAGAAGGCTTTAAAAAAAGTCAACAGGACATTACCCTACAAGATTTAGCCAAATTGGAAACCGGAGATTTTGTGACCCATGTGGATCACGGAATTGGGAAATTTGCAGGTCTAGTTAAAGTAGATAATAACGGGAAAAAGCAAGAGGCAATCAAACTGATTTATCGCGATAATGATGTGTTGTATGTGAGCATTCATTCGCTGCACCGCATTGCTCGCTTTACCGGTAAGGATGGAAGAGAGCCTAAAGTCCATAAAATTGGCTCTCCTTCTTGGAAAAACACCAAGTCCAAAACGAAGAGTAAAATTAAAAAAATTGCGTATGATTTAATTCAATTATATGCGAAACGAAAAACGGTAAAAGGCTTTCAGTATCTACCTGATTCTTATTTACAGCATGAATTAGAAGCTTCCTTTTTATATGAGGATACTCCGGATCAGGAATCGTCTACCGTTGATGTGAAAGCTGATATGGAGTCAGAAACACCAATGGACCGATTGGTTTGTGGGGATGTGGGGTTTGGAAAAACTGAAATCGCTATTCGGGCTGCTTTCAAAGCAGCGGTGAATGGAAAACAAACAGCGGTGCTTGTTCCAACTACCATTTTGGCCATGCAGCATCACAAAAGTTTTACCGAAAGATTAAAAGATTTTCCAGTTACGGTTGAATATGTAAATCGGTTCAGGTCGGCTGGTCAAACCAAAGAAGTACTGAAAAAATTAAGTCAGGGTAAGGTAGATATTCTAATCGGTACCCACCGAATTGTGGGTAAAGATGTGGAGTTTAACGACCTGGGGTTATTGATAATTGATGAAGAACAAAAATTTGGTGTAGGTGTAAAAGACAAGCTTAAAACGTTGAAACAGAATGTGGATACACTTACGCTAACCGCCACTCCAATTCCTAGAACGCTACAATTTAGTATGATGGGAGCCCGTGATTTATCTATAATTAGTACGCCACCACCTAATCGCCAACCGGTTGAAACAGAAGTACATACTTTTACTGAAGAAATTTTTAAAGATGCTATTAGCTATGAAATTGCACGTGACGGGCAGGTTTTTATCGTAAATAATAGGGTGTCCAATTTAGAAGAAATTGCCAATATGGTAAGACGTTCAGTTCCTGGAGCCCGTGTAATTACTGGACATGGACAATTGGATGGAAAAGAATTAGAAAAAAGAATGCTCGCATTCGTAAATGGAGAATATGATGTATTGGTAGCAACCACCATCATAGAATCGGGATTGGATATTTCTAATGCGAATACGATTTTGATAAATAATGCCCATCATTTTGGACTGAGTGATTTACACCAAATGCGAGGTAGAGTAGGGCGTTCCAATCGAAAAGCATTTTGTTATTTAATTGCTCCACCCATGTCTACGCTAACCAACGAAGGGAGAAAAAGGCTGGAAGCCATTACTCAATTTTCTGATTTGGGAAGTGGGATGAACATAGCTATGCGTGATTTAGATATTCGCGGTGCAGGTGATTTATTAGGGGGTGAACAAACCGGATTTATTAGCGAAATAGGATTTGAAATGTATCAGAAAATCCTAGACGAGGCAATTGAGGAGCTAAAAGAAACAGAGTTTAAGGAAATGTATGCCCACGAGGAAAAAGAATATGTGCGTGACACCGCACTAGAGAGCGACCTAGAAATTCTAATTCCGGATGCCTATGTTCAAAATGTGAGTGAGCGTTTGAAACTATATAAAATATTGGCAGATGCTAGTACCATTGCCGATTTAGAAACATTTAGTGCGCAGTTAATAGACCGTTTTGGGCCGTTACCAAAAGAGACGGTGTTATTGATTGAATCGGTTAAACTAAAATGGAAAGCGAAGGAAATTGGTTTTGAAAAATTAGTTTTAAAAAGCAAAAAATTAATTGGGTATTTTGTAAGTAATCAACAATCCAGTTATTATGAAAGCCCACTTTTTCATCGGGTTTTAGATTTTGTGCAACGCTATCCAAACAAAGCACAATTAAAGGAAAAGAATGGAAAACTTAGCTTGGTATTTGAACAGGTAACACATTTAGAATTTGCAAATAATCTACTTCAAGATATGTTGAATTTTGAGGTAAAAACCAAGTAATCTTTCAATATGCTACAAACTAGGTTAGTACATATCTACTTTTTGTTATATATTGACAATCTAATATTTGATAATCGTTTAGCCCAATTTATGGGAAAGAAATTGGGGATCGAATTAAATCAATAATAAGTCACATTATGAGAATTCTTGTACCTACAGATTGTTCTGATTTGTCTGCCGTAGCGCTCAAACCCGCTAGGTTAATGGCAGAGAAGTTTAATGCCAAAATTTTGGCATTAAAAGTAATTAATGCCCCAGTAGATGCTGTTTTTAATAAAGAGGGTGAGCTCATTGACGAAGAGGAATTTGATACTACACAATACAAAAAAGAACTAAAAAACGGGAACTCTCAAATACTAGCGTGGGCACAAAAGCACGAAACACAGGTAGAGCCAATTATGCGTTCAGGTCTTTTTATCGATACCATTTTAAGGGTCATAGAAAATCAAAATATCGACTTGGTTATCATGCATTCTGATCGTACAACTGGATTAAAAAAGATAGTACATGGACCTATGGTAGAACGAATCGTATTGAATTCTAAGGTTCCTATTTTAACCGTAAAAGATTACTTTAATTCATTCGAAAACATTGCATTTGCTAATAACTTCCGAAGATCAGATATTCGAATCGGAATGGTAAAAAAAATTCAGGAAGCTTTTCATTCCAAGCTCCATTTGGTGCGCGCCAATACGCCACGAAAGTTTATGAGTGAAAATGAAGCAATGGATGGGATGAAAGCATTTGCAAAAAAGCATAACCTAACGAATGTAGCGTACCATTTAATAAATGGGAAGAAAATTAATGAGGCCATTAATGATTTTTGTAAGATTCACAAAATTGATATGATGTCTATAGGTTCCAAACAACGAAAAGGATTAATTGGCGTAATGCGTGGATGTCCGTCCAAGGAAATAGTAAATGAAATGCAATTTCCAGTGTTGACATTTAGCTCAAAACAACAAAAAAATATAGTATGATAGAATTAATTAAAGAACCATGGCCTTGGTATGTCGCGGGACCGCTCATTGCGGTGGTATATACCTTATTAGCCTTATTTGGTAAGAGTTTTGGCATATCGGCTTCTCTTCGTGCTGCTTGTGCAATGGCCGGAGCCGGAAAAAGAATACCGTTTTTTGATTTTGATTGGAAAAGCCAAACATGGAATTTCATGTTTATTATTGGTTCCATCATTGGAGGGTTTATTGCTTCTAAATATATGATGAATGGAAAAGGAATGATTTTAGCAGAATCTACCATAGAATCATTGAAAGGACTAGGTTTGACGAGTTATCAAGATGGTATTTATCCAACAGAAGTGCTAACTTTTGAAGCCTTGTTTACGTTGCGCGGGTTTATTTTCATGGTGATTGGTGGGTTCCTGATTGGTTTTGGTTCCCGTTGGGCGGGAGGTTGCACTTCAGGTCACGCCATAAGTGGATTGGCCAATTTGCAATTACCATCCTTAATAGCCGTGATAGGATTCTTTATTGGTGGTTTAATCATGACGTTTTTCTTTATTCCAATAATCTTTAATTTATAGTTTATGCAGTATTTAAAATATATAGGATTAGGAATTGTATTTGGTATCATGTTTACCAAAGCGGAAATAATTTCATGGTATCGAATTTATGAAATGTTTCGATTTGAAAATTTCCACATGTACGGTGTCATTGGTTCGGCAGTAGTTTTATCAGCTATAAGCACAGCGGTAATCAAAAAAGTGGGTATCAAAGATGTTGGAGGTAACCCCATTGTATTTAGTGTCAAAGCCATGAGTATTCCACGTTATTTATTGGGAGGAATTATTTTCGGAATGGGCTGGGCGCTTACAGGTGCATGTCCCGGACCTTTATACGTATTGTTAGGAAATGGCGCCTATATGATTATAGTTACCATAATTTCTGCGGTGGTTGGTACCTGGGTTTATGGTATGCTTCGAGATAAATTACCTCATTAAGGTTGGTATCAATTAAGTAGCCTAACCCCCTTTCAGTTTTTTTTGGTTATCAAAAATAGCTTTATAAGATTTAAGTCGATATCCACGTGGTTATCGACTTTTACTTTTGTAGGAATTGGTGTAGGCCATTTTACGGAAGATTGGAAAAAAATGAAAGTACTGACAGGTATAAATAATAATGCAACCCCTTCAACCCTCTATGGATACTGCAGAAAGTTTGATTATAAAGCGTGGGTATTCTAAAGGTAACCTTGTTTAAAGGGAGGCCTAATAGAAGGTATGATACCCAAATATTAGCGCATAAAAAAGCCCTTCTAGTTTCTAGAAGGGCTTTAAATATTTTTAAGATTCGTTTATTTAACGAATAACCAACTTACTTTTTTCTCGGTAGCTATTGAGTATCCATAAAAGAATACACCTACAAAGAATAAGTTACTTAAAAGACTATTTAGTACAAAAGGTAAACCAGCCTCAAATGAGAGCATAAGTCCACTTAAATCTTGGCTGTAAAGAGGACTGTAAAGCCAAGCACCAAAATTAGTTAGTACGTAAAATAAAATAGTAGCTAAAGCGGTAGTACCAATAATTGGCAACGCTTTAAATGATCTAATAGTTACGTGAGCCAATACAGTCATCAAAATAAATGCAGCATAAATCCAACCAGATGATGCGCCAAAGAATACAAATTCATCGTAATACTCTGCGTAAAAAACATTATTGATGATGATGTCGCTAAAGAAAATAGCACTTAAAGGAATTAATACTGCCGCTAAGGAATTTCTTAAAGTGGCACCTCCAAAAATAGCAATGGCAGCAACTGCTGTAACATTAGGCCAGTGAGGAATAATTCGAGTCATTGCTACAGCAAATACTGCGAA
This sequence comes from uncultured Flavobacteriales bacterium, assembly GCA_963974475.1. Taxonomy (GTDB): domain Bacteria; phylum Bacteroidota; class Bacteroidia; order Flavobacteriales_G; family Salibacteraceae; genus CAJXZP01. Next base: position 79,830 of record CAXBCR010000008.1, on the reverse strand, counting down.
AAAAATAATTGAAATCTTTGGACTTATTTTAGAAAGCATAATCTTATCGTTTTGGCAAAAATAGTCAACAAATTGATTGGATAGTCCATAAAATGTAAAATGCCTAAAGAATTTATTCGATGTGTTTTTAACAATCACTTTTCTGAAAACTTTTTGATTAATCGTAATTCAAGGTTTGGAATTAATTACTATTGATTAAATAACAACATTAGTAAAAAGGAGTAAGTGCCATTAGTAGTATTAATTGTATGAGTGAGAGAGTAAAGCCTAATGTATTAGAGCTATTAGGAAAAATGTACGTGCAAATCAATCCTAATAATCAGGTTATTAATGTGAATTCACGAACTTGTGAAGTCATAGGTTATACGAAAAACGAAATGTTGGGTAAAGATTGGTTTGAACATTTTGTTCCTAAAAAAGAAGGAACAAAACCAAATCACGAAACTCCTATTGCTGACCTTTTTTACGATAAACCTATCTTAACCAAAGCCGGAACGGAAGTAATGATTTCCTGGCACATGACCGAAATTTTTACCGAAACCGGTAAATTGGAAAGTATTATTTGCGTGGGTGATGATGTTTCAAGGCATGAAAATTATTTGGTGACACTTCATAAAATTTCATCCTTACTGGTTCCTGATTCGCCCGATGTGCCTTATGCTGAGTTTGCTAAGCTGGTAGGTGAAGCTGCAAATGCAGACCATACTTATGTGTTTCTGAATAATTTGAATAGTTTAGGTCGTGTCGTTTCACATAAGGTAAGTGAATGGGGAAGAGGTCAGTTTATTGATAATGCTGATGTTCTACCTGGATTGAATAAAATTGAAATTGATAGTTTTTCAGAAGAATGGACCAATAAAATTAAAGCGGGAATTTCACTCAACTTGAAAGTTTCTTCTTTTCCTCAAAGAGAACAAGAGTTTTTTAAAAAGTTGAATATCAAAGCAATTTTATTGATACCTATTATAGTTGATGGTAAGTTTTTTGGTTTCGTTGGTTTTGATAACAGGGAGAATGAAAGAAAGTGGACCAATACAGAAATGAAATTTTTGAAAGCGAGTGTTACTAATTTGGAACAACGAATTATTCGAAATGCGACCTTGAAAACCTTGCGACTTGAAAATAGTAAATTTCAGGCAACCATGGATGCGATTGAATCGATGGTTTTTGTGGCTAACTTGGATTCCAATCAGTTGATTTTCATAAATGAATATGCGGTTCAGTCCATAGGTAATGTGCTTGGCCAAAAGTTAAGTGAGGTGCTGAAGTTAAACCTACCACTACCAAAAGGCTATAACGAAAATTTGAATTTATTTTCCACTGAAAATCACCCCCAAGAAGCATCCGAATGGTATTTAGAAAGTGATGCAGCTGGGCGGGTGTACACTAGCAAAGTAAAAGCGATACAATGGACAAATAACGAATGGGTACGTTTGGAAACCATTGTAGATGTAACAGATAAAAAGAGGTCTGAAAAAACATTATTGGAAAGTGAGTCGAAATTTAGAAAGCTATCCGCCTTGACTATCGAGGGTATTTTGATTCATAATAAAGGGGTCATTATTGATGCCAATTTAGCATTGTGTAATATGCTGGGATATAGTTACAAAGAGTTAATTGGTGTGAATATTATTGACTTGGTTGTGCTACCTGAGTACCATCAAGTAGTGTTGAAAAATTTGGAAGAAAAAAACCCTGAACCATACGAAGTATTTGCGAAAGGAAAGGATGGAATAGTTTTCCCTACCGAAGTGGAAGCAAAAACGATTACTTATAATGAGGAGCAAATTAGAGTGGTGGCCATTCGTAATATTACAGATAGAAAAAAAACGGAAAAAGAATTAATCCGACAAAAAGAAAAGGCAGAAGAAAGTAACCGGTTAAAAACCCAATTTTTAAATAACATGTCACATGAAATTAGAACTCCATTAAACGGTATCGTAGGATTTACCCAATTTTTGGATGACCCTGATTTGACGGCTGAGAAAAAATCTCATTTTGTAAATATCATCCAAAGTAGCAGTGTGCAATTAACAAGAATAATTGATGATATAATCGAGATTTCAAAATTGGAAACGAAGCAGGTTAAACCTAGAATGGAAAAAATAAATTTAAATTCAATTTTATTTGAACTGTTCTCCATTTTTGAATTAAAGGCAAAAGAAAAACAAGTGTCGCTTCATTTAAATAAGGGATTACCTGATATCAAAAGCGAAATTTATACGGACAAGACTAAAATCCTGAAAATTTTAAATAACCTGGTGGAAAATGCCTTGAAATTTACAGCCAAAGGGCAGGTGGAAATAGGGTATGCTCTCAATGCAGGCAAAATTGATATTTGGGTGGAAGATACCGGGATTGGAATTTCACCAGACAAACACAGCATTATTTTCGAGCGTTTTTCACAGGCGGGTACGTTTACTTCAACCGAGTATGGTGGATTGGGGTTAGGTCTTTCCATTGCCAAAGAAAATACGGAGTTAATTGGAGGAGAATTAACGTTAGAATCGGCTATTGAGGAGGGCGCAAAATTCAACGTATCTATTCCCTATGACCCAGTTCATCCAGCCCAAGACGAATCCTCTGATACGGAAAAAAAGGCGTATGATTATCATGTGCTTATTGGAGAAGACGAGGAGGTTAATTTTATATTTTTAGAGTTCTTGTTGCAGGAGTTCAATGAAAATATAAAAATTCATAATGTTAGAAATGGACAAGAAGCCGTTGATTATAGTAATGCGAATGCGGATATAGACCTTATTTTAATGGATTTGAAAATGCCAATTTTAAATGGCTATGATGCCGCTAAGCAGATTAAAGAAACAAAACCAGATTTGCCAATAGTGGCTATTTCAGCGTTTTCTGGGACGGAAGAAAAACAACGCGCATTTGATTTAGGTTTTTTAGATTTTTTGATGAAACCAATTGATGTAACCTATTTCAATAAGCTTTGTCATTCTATTTTAAAAAGATAAAATTAGGACAAACTTTTTTGTTATTTTTACGTAGATAATCATTTGCAAGGTAAGTCTGAATTTATTTTGTAGTTCACGTATATTATTATATTTTTAATTTCTGGAACAGGCGTTTTTGCCTGTATTTATTCAAGTTACTCAATAATGGAAGATTTAAAAGTACCATTAAAAAAATTCTTCGGATTTGATCACTTTAAAGGTGATCAAGAACAAATTATTAAAAGTGTATTAAGCGGGAAGGATACGTTTGTAATAATGCCTACAGGTGGCGGTAAATCATTGACTTACCAATTACCTGCATTACTACAGGAAGGGACAGCCATTATTATTTCACCCCTAATTGCTTTAATGAAAAACCAGGTGGATGCCCTTCGTGGTTTTTTAACCAATGAAAGTATCGCGCATTATTTGAACTCATCCTTGAGTAGAGGTGATGCAAAACGAGTAAAAGAGGATTTAGTGAATGGGGTGACCAAAATATTATTTGTAGCTCCAGAATCTTTGAATAAGGCCGAAAACGTGGAATTTTTTAAATCATTAAAAATTTCATTTGTCGCTGTTGATGAAGCCCATTGTATTTCTGAATGGGGACATGATTTCAGACCAGAGTATCGGAGAATTCGTGAAATGATTAAATTGATTGATGATTCGATTCCAATCATGGCATTAACAGCAACCGCTACTCCTAAAGTGCAAATAGATATTCAAAAAAACCTTGGAATGGTGGATGCCGATTTATATAAGGCTTCTTTTAACCGTCCCAATTTATATTACGAGGTATTACCTAAAATTCATCCAGAAAAACAAATCATTAAGTACGTCAAAGAAAATCTGGGTAAATCCGGAATTATCTACTGCTTGAGTAGAAAAAAGGTGGAAGAAGTGGCTGAAACTTTGCAGGTAAATGGTATTTCTGCTTTGCCTTATCATGCAGGAATGGAAGCTTCACGTAGAGCAAAATATCAAGACATGTTTCTGATGGAAGATGTAGATATTATTGTGGCTACCATTGCATTCGGAATGGGAATCGATAAACCAGATGTTCGATTTGTAATGCACTATGATATTCCTAAAAGTTTAGAAGGTTATTACCAAGAAACGGGTCGTGCCGGTAGAGATGGTGGCGAAGGTAGATGTATTGCCTACTACGATTATAAAGACATTGAAAAGCTTGAAAAATTTATGGCGGGTAAGCCCGTTGCAGAACAAGAGGTTGGAAAACAATTGTTGCATGAGGTAGTTGCCTATGCAGAAACTTCTATGTCGCGAAGAAAGTTTTTACTTCATTATTTTGGTGAAGATTGGGATGAAAATGATAGTGCACATAAGGACCAATTAGACGACAACCTAGTAAATCCAAAAGAACACATAGAAGCAGGTCCAGACATGGCTCATTTGTTTCAAGTAATTTTTGATTTAAAAGAACAATTTAAAACAAAACAAATTTTAGAAGTTTTGGTGGGTAAAGAAAGCCCAACCATTAAAGCAAATAGATTGCATAACCATACCCATTTTGGGAGTGGAAAACAACATCCAGAAAAATACTGGATGGCTGCGATTCGTCAAGGTTTTGTACAAAATTACATCGGTAAGCGAATTGAAGAATATGGCACCTTGTATTTAACCGATTTGGGAAAAGAATTTTTAGAACATCCCAAAAAATTCAAATTAGTGGTTGATCATGATTATGATGAACTAATGAAAAGCGGGAATACTGTTGTTCAAAAAGGGGGAGCCGCTGGCGATACCGTTTTATTCAATATGCTGAAGGATTTACGTAAGGAAATTGGTCATGAAAAAAACCTACCTCCTTTTGTGATTTTTCAAGATCCGTCTTTGCAGGATATGGCTACCCAATATCCTATTACCACCGAAGAACTTCAAAATATTATTGGAGTAGGGCAAGGTAAGGCCATGAAATTTGGAGCACCATTCTTAGCGATGATTGAGAATTATGTGGAAGAAAACGAAATTGAACGTCCACAAGATGTTATTATCAAACAATTAGCTAATAAATCGGCTTCCAAGATTGCCATAATTCAAGGTATTGATAAAAAAATACCATTACGCGATTTAGCCAAGACTCGTTCTATGTCGGATGATGAGTTTATTACAGAACTTGAAAATATTGTCGCATCAGGTACAAAAGTCAATATTGATTATTATATCAATGATGTGTTAGATGAAGATTACCAAGAAGAAATAGTAGATTATTTTCTTGAAGCCGATACAGATTCTGTAGAAGATGCCTTAGCCGAATTGGGCGAGGAGGATTATACACTAGAGGAAATCCGCTTAATGAGAATTAAATTTATGTCTAAATACGCTTTATAGGCAAGTTGATATAAATTGAATTAGTTATTTCGATATAAGGCCGCTAATAATTTTCTTTTTAGTCCATCTGGATGAAATGGTTTTAAAATAGCGCCTTTGAAAATACCTTCCTTAAAATTCGGGTCGATTGAATAATCAGGCTGCGCTGTAAGAGCAAGAATTGGAGTAGATACATTAAGTCCTTCCGTTTCTGTTTTTATATCAAACGCGGCATCAAATCCATTTTTCTTTGGCATTTGAATATCCATTAATACAAGGTCATATTTTTTCGATTTCGCCATTTCTACCGCAATTTCACCGTTAACTGCTAGGTCATACGTAGCATCCCACTGACCTAATAATCGCGTAATTATTTTCGCATTTATTTCGTTGTCTTCTGCAATCAAAAAATGAATTCCTTTTAATGAAGACGCTTCCGGTTCCTGAATAGGAACAAAAGAGCTTAATGGAGGTGTTTCCACCTCGAGTTGGAATGTGAATGTGGAGCCTTCATTCACTTCTGATTTTACAGAAATATCTCCATGTAATAAATGAGCTAAGTTTTTACTTATGGCCAGCCCTAGACCTGTTCCGCCTTTTAACATATCGTATGAGGTTGATGATTGTGTGAAACTATCAAATACACCGTTTAATTCAGATGCTGGAATACCAATTCCGGTGTCTGAAATTTCAAAGGTTATTTGTACTGTTGTTTTAGATATAATGTGTGTTGAAACCTGCAAATTTACTTGGCCTTCATCGGTATACTTTATCGCATTACTTAGTAGGTTGGTTAAAATTTGATGCAGTTTCGTTTTGTCGGTAAATACAAATTCTGGAAGATTTTCGCATATTTCAGTACTAAACTCTAAGCCTTTATTAATGGCTAAATTTTGTAGAAATTGAGAGACCCCATTCACAAAATGATGAATATTAAATTGCGATGGTTTGAAGTTAGCTGCCCCCGATTCTAATTTTGTAAAGTCCAAAACATCATTTATTAATCCGAGTAAATTATCAGAAGCTAAACGTAAAATATCCAAGTCTTCTTGAAGATTTTCTTGTTGGTTGTTACGCTCCAATTGATGACAGGTACCCAAAATAGCGTTGAGTGGAGTCCTAATCTCATGAGAAATGGTGGATACAAATTTCGACTTCAAACGGGCTGATTTTTCGGCATCCTTTTTAGCCGTATAAATATCATCAATATCTCTACCCGTCACTACGCTACCCGTAATTTCTCCATCCATATTTTTAAATGGATTAATATGGAATTCATAGAGTCTTACCTTCCCATCATTAAAATAAATGTGTTTAGAGAATTCGGTGTTTTTACCATTTAATGAACGTTGATGAATTAGACGCCAACGTTTAGCCGTTTCTGGTTCTAAAAAGTTATCATCAAGTTTCTGGCCCACAATAGGTAAATCGCCCGATAGGTTTTTGTACAAATTGGAAAACGCTTGGTTGAAAACAATTACATTTTCCATGGCGTCAATTGCCCAAAAAACATCCGATGTGTTTTGAATAATCGCGTTTAAATTGGCTTCTTTCTTTTTTAGTTGAATTTGTGTGTTTTGAACTTTTGTCACATCCTGAATAATCATGGTGACGTTTTGTTTACCGTCAGGACCCACTGGAAGTAAGGTAGTTCTTGCTAAATAGTGTTTTTTTGAATTGTCGGAATAGTACCAAAATTGTTGCGCTTTTCTTTTTTTGTAGGTGTTATCCAATATGGTTTTAAAATGCGAAAAAATTTTCGGACTAAAAACCTGATATACCTTTTGGCCTTTAAAACTTTTTACAAGTGTAGAAAGAGGATTTGTTTTTGGTATCCAACAATTAATAAAGGTATAGGATGCATCAATTTCATAAATAATATCAGATAAGGAATTAACGATAGAATTTAAATGAACATTGTTTTGAAGCGCCTTGTGTTCGGATTCCTTTAGCCGACTTATTCCCATCACACTGCCTGTCCATTTTAATGGTGCATTATTTTGGTCGAATTCAAGTGCAGAGCGGTTTCTTACCCATTTCCAATTGCCATTTTTTTCTTTAATTCTATATTCTACTTCAAGAACCTCATTTTCATTAATTAATAGGTAATTAGTTAATGCATTATCTATTATTTCTAAATCTTCAGGGTGTACTAATGAATAAAAAGTGCTGGGTGTTGCTTCAAAATCAGCAGGGTCATAGCCTAATATATAATACCAATTGGGACTAATTTTTATTGATTTGGTAGGGATATAATACTCCCAAACAGCAATGCCAGAAATGGCTAGAGCTTTTTCGACCTCTTCCTTTTGGAAGGAGCTGGAAAGTGATTGTTTTTCGTTTAAATCAATATGCATAGTGGTGTATTGGATTGTAAATATAGAATTCTAATGTTGCAAAAAACTACATGTACGCTGCAGTTAAACAGATTGAAATTATTATGAAAAAAATATTTCAAATGACCTGAAAAATTTGTTTTACGTTTCGCGGTAATTCACCTTTGCCGTGGCGTATGGCTCAAACAACTATTTCAGGAATTAAAAGAGAGGTAAGTAAGTCGGAAAAAGACGATGCTACCTGCTACCATTGTGGGAGCGAATTTGATGAAATTATAGTTTCGGGCTTTAATCATCAGTTTTGTTGCGAAGGGTGTAAAACGGTTTACGAAATACTAGACGAAAATGGGCTGAATACCTATTATGGAATTGAATCTCGGCCCGGCAATAAAGTGTTGAAAGCCATTGGAAATAAATATGCGTTTTTAGATAATGAAGACGTTAAAAATGGGTTGCTAGATTTTTCGGATGGAGGCGTATCAAGCTTACGATTTTATGTTCCTAAAATACACTGTAGCTCTTGTATTTGGTTGTTAGAAAACATGCACCGGTTGGAAAAAGGAATCGTTAATTCAACGGTCAATTTTTTGAAAAAGGAAGTATACGTTGTTTTTAAATCCGATATGATTTCTTTACGGCAGGTCGTAGAGCTCATGTCATCCATTGGATATGAACCGGTGATTTCGTTAGATGATTTTAAAAAGGAAGAATCCACTACCGACAATAAAACCTATTTGTACAAACTGGGAATAGCAGGATTCGCTTTTGGTAATATTATGTTACTCAGTTTTCCGGAATACTTTGATACGAACGATTACCTCAATGCAAATTTTAAAAAATTGTTTGGCTATTTGAACCTTTTTCTAGCCACCCCGGTACTATTATATAGTGCTTCCGATTATTTTGTTTCTGCGTTTAAAGCGTTACGTAAAAAATACTTTAATATTGATTTCCCTATTTCCATTGGCATTTTTACGCTTTTTAGTCGCAGTGCCTATGAAATAATCTCACAAACTGGACCGGGATTTATGGATTCCTTTACCATGTTTGTATTTTTACTTTTGGTAGGTAAATGGTATCAAAATCGCACCTATCAAGCCTTGTCGTTTGAGCGAGATTATAAGTCATATTTCCCTTTAGCGGTGGTTAAGGTTTTTGGAAATAAGGAAGAACCCGTGCCCGTAGGAACATTAGAAATTAATGACCTGATTAAACTGCGAAATCAGGAGATAATTCCAACAGATTCAGAATTAATTAGCGACCAAGCAGAAATAGATTACAGTTTTGTAACAGGTGAATCTACTCCCATCTCAAAAAAGAAAGGCGACAAATTATTCGCTGGTGGTAGACAGTTAGGTTCAACGATAACAGTAAAGGTTCAAGCTCCTGTTTCTCAATCATATCTAACTCGATTATGGAATCAAGATTCATTCGCTAAAGATGGGTCTAAGTACCAAAGTATGGTTGATTCAGTGAGCAAGTATTTTACCATATTTGTAATTATGGTTGCACTGCTCACGCTATTATTTTGGTGGGGTAGTGGACTTACAATTTCGGTTAAGGTGTTTACTTCTGTTCTGATTATTGCCTGCCCTTGCGCATTGGCCTTAACCTTACCGTTTTCTTTTGGTAACGCAATGACGGTTTTAGGGAGAAACCGATTTTATTTAAAAAATTCAGAAGCCATCGAAAAATTGGCTAAAATTGACACAATTGTTTTTGATAAAACCGGCACCCTTACCCAATCGGGTGAGGAGGAAATCCAGTTTATTGGAAACGAACTTACCGATGAAAATAAAAGAAGAATTTATGCTTTGGTTTCTAATTCAACGCATCCTTTAAGTAAAGCAATTTATGCCAAATTATCGGGGCCAATACCAATTGAAGTGCACGATTTCAAAGAGCATGTAGCCCAAGGAATATCTGGAGTGGTAGATGGTGCTTTTTTAAAAATGGGTTCATCATCCTTTGTAAATTATTCAAAAACAATAAAAAATGATTTATCTTCTCGAGTTTTTGTACAAATTGAAAACGAGGTATTGGGCTATTTTGTGATAAAAAAGAAATATCGAGACGGAATTATTGCACTCATTGAGTCCTTGAAATCAAAATCGTACAAGTTGCATCTGATTTCTGGAGATAATGAATCGGAAATGAGTAACTTATCTCAAGTTTTTAGTGAAAATCAATTGCATTTTAACTATAGTCCTCAAAACAAACTAGATTACGTTAAAGAATTACAAAGCCAGGGCAAAAACGTATTAATGGTAGGGGATGGGCTAAACGATGCTGGAGCTTTGAAACAAGCAAATGTAGGTTTAGCGGTCAGCGATGATGTGTATAATTTCACTCCTGCTTGTGATGCCATATTGGATGCAAAAAACTTTACCCTTATAGATAATTACATGCAATTTTCTAAAGATGCTATTCAGATTGTGAAAATGAGTTTTGGAATTTCTTTGTTTTATAATTCCATCGGAATGTTTTTTGCCGTTCAAGGAATGGTGACCCCTTTATTTGCTGCTATCCTAATGCCAATTAGTTCCATTACAGTTGTCTCATTTATCACCATTTCAATACGTTACATTGCGCGTAAAAAAGGATTGTAAATTCCTGGAACCGTTTGTTTAGAAACCTTAATTTATAGCATACTTTAGTAGCATGATGACCAAGTTGTGACAATCGTATGATGAAAATCATATTTGTTATTGATGCGGCTCACATTTTATGACATTTGTCATCGATTTATTTGTTGAATAAATAAAAACAGAAATCAATTAATGGGAGTAATTTTTATACTAGTGGGATTCAGTCTGTTAGCTGCATTAATGTTTTTAGGAGCCTTTATTTGGGCAATTAAAAGCGGGCAGTATGAAGATGATTACACTCCTTCGGTAAGAATGCTATTTGATGATGAAAATTACAACCCTGAAAAGGATAACGACTAACAAGAATTAATCAAAGTAAATAAGTAAATATTAAAATTGCTGAATATGGCTGAAACAATCACAAATTCGGGGCACCCAACCCCCGGAAAAATTGAACACTTCGAATACGATAACGAAATCGTAAGGAAGTTTATTATTGCTTCCATGGTATTTGGAGTAATTGGGATGTTAGTGGGTTTAACCGCTGCATTACAATTGGCATTTCCTGTCCTTAATTTTGATTTGGCCTATACTACTTTCGGCCGTATCAGACCACTTCACACCAATGCAGTAATTTTTGCATTCGTAGGGAATGGAATTTTTGCAGGGGTTTATTACTCGATGCCTCGGTTACTTAAAACACCGATGTGGAGTAAGTTGTTATCCAACATTAATTTTTGGGGATGGCAAACTATTATTCTTTCAGCAGCCATTACTTTACCATTAGGTTTTACCACCAGTAAAGAGTACGCAGAATTAGAATGGCCTATTGATATTGCTATTGCTTTAATTTGGGTGGTTTTTGGTCTAAACATGATCATGACCATTATCAAACGTAGAGAACGTCACATGTATGTGGCTATTTGGTTTTACATTGCCACTTTCGTTACCGTAGCTTTACTACATATTGTAAACTCTATGGAAATGCCGGTAAGCATGATGAAATCGTATTCCATGTATGCTGGGGTGCAAGATGCACTTGTGCAATGGTGGTACGGCCATAATGCGGTAGCATTCTTTTTAACTACTCCTTATTTAGGTTTGATGTACTACTTCGTACCTAAAGCTGCGAGACGTCCGGTGTATTCTTACCGACTTTCAATTATCCACTTCTGGGCATTGATTTTCTTATATATCTGGGCAGGTCCTCACCACTTATTATACACAGCACTTCCTGATTGGGCTCAAACATTAGGTACCGCATTTTCTGTTATGTTGATTTTCCCATCTTGGGGTGGTATGATTAACGGATTGTTGACCCTTCGTGGTGCTTGGGATAGAGTACGTGAAGAGCCTGTATTGAAATTCTTTGTAATTGCAATTACATCATACGGTATGGCCACATTTGAAGGGCCAATGCTTTCTATTAAATCACTTAATGCAATTGCGCATTATACCGACTGGATTCCTGCTCACGTGCATGTAGGTGCACTTGGATGGAATGGATTCCTAACATTTGGTATGTTCTATTGGTTAGTACCAAAAATATGGAATACCAAATTATGGTCTAGTAAATTGGCTAATATTCACTTTTGGATAGGTACTTTAGGTCTTTTATTCTGGGCAATTCCAATGTATTGGGCTGGCTGGGTTCAAGCTTCTATGTGGAAACAATTTACAGATGAAGGTATGTTAGCATACCCTAACTTCTTACAAACAGTAACGGTATTAGCTCCTTTATATAAACTAAGAGCTTTAGGTGGATTGTTATACTTTTCAGGTATTTTATTAGCTGCATGGAACTTAATTAAAACAGCGGGTCAAGGTTCTTTAACCAAAGCGGAAGCTGCTTCTGCTCCAGCATTGGCTGAAAACTATACCAAACATGCTAGTGATCACTGGCATAGATGGATTGAAAGAAAACCAGTTCAATTTATGATTTGGACTTTTGTAGCTGTTGCGATAGGGGGTGCCATTGAAATGTTACCAACTTTCTTGATAAAATCAAATGTTCCAACCATTGCTACCGTAACACCATACACTCCTTTGGAAGTGGAAGGTAGAGACTTGTATATTAGAGAAGGTTGTGTAAATTGTCACTCTCAAATGATTCGTCCTTTCCGTAGTGAAGTAGTAAGATACGATCCAAATGGAATGGAATATTCTAAAGCAGGTGAGTTTGTTTACGATCATCCATTTTTGTGGGGATCTAAACGTACTGGACCGGATTTGCATAGAATTGGTGGAAAATACAGTGATGATTGGCATTACAATCACATGTTTGATCCTGAAACAGTGAGTCCAAATACAATAATGCCAAGATACCCTTGGATTATTAGAGACCAGTTAAATTCATCTAGCCTTCAAGCTAAAATGGAAGCACTTAAATCTGTAGGTGTACCATATACTGATGAAGATATTGCAAATGCGCCAGCTACTTTGGATAAGCAAGCAGCGGCAATTTCAGCGAGCTTAAAAGCAAAAGGAATTGAATGTGCTAAAGACAGAGAAATCATTGCTTTGATTTCTTACCTACAACGTTTAGGTACCGATATTCATAAGAAAAAGTAAATAGTAATATACTCCTCTCCAATTATTTGGAGAGGAGATTACATTGAAAAACACATGTTAAAGTTTATAAAATTTCATCTAGCATCCATTGAAGGAATCGACATTTTGGCATCCTTCGCTTTGGTATTGTTTATGGTAATCTTTGTGTATGTTGCCTATTATGCTTTTTTCTCTATGGAGAAAAATACAGCAGACGAAATAGCCAACTTACCATTTCAAGATGAAGAAATAAAATTGAAGTTATAACCGAAAATTATTTGATAATGAAGAAATTCAAACAATATTATAATGAAGCTACCTTGAAGATGGGGCTTAAAAGCACATTGTTCGTTGCAATGATGTTGACCTCATTTGGCGCATTTGCCTCAGGAGGTGATAATGGAATTAGCGATACCAGTTTGGTGTGGATTCTATCCGGATTAATGGTGGTTCAATTTGCATTGCTTTATGTAATTGCAGGAGTTGTGAAATCATTAACTTCCAATGTTTCTATTTGGAAAAAGTATGCGAAAGGTGTAGTTGGCGTATTAGTTGGCTTGTTTTTGCTATCTGGTAATAACGCCTTTGCTGCCGGTGCTGATTCATCGGTATTTGTACTAGACTCAAGCTTAGAAATTTTATTAATTTCTGTAAACGGATTTTTATTATTAGTCATCATCATTATGTTGATTAATATTAAAAAAATAACCAATGCACTTAAAGCATCTGCAGCTGATGAAGACGCAGTATTGGCTGAAGAAGATATGTTCTCAAGTCTTGGTTTAACAAATGCTGTACCTATTGAAGAGGAAGAGTCTATTTTGTTGGATCATGATTATGATGGTATTCACGAATTGGATAATAACCTGCCACCTTGGTGGTTATGGGGTTTCTACATCACTATTTTCTTTGCAGGAGTTTACCTTTGGTACTTTTTAGGCGCAGAAAATCGTCATGTAGGAAACAACGAATACGTAGCTGAAATGCAAGTGGCAGCAGCGGAAGCGGAAGCAAGAGGAGCAAGTGTGGATGAAGAATCTGTTAAATTGTTAACCTCAGAAGGAGACATTGCCGCTGGAGCTGAAATATTCAAAACCAATTGTGTGGCTTGTCACTTAGCTTCTGGTGGAGGTAGTGTAGGTCCAAACCTTACCGATGAATATTGGTTACATGGTGGGGGCGTAAAAGAAGTTTTCCATACCATTAAAGTTGGGGTTCCAGAAAAAGGAATGATTTCCTGGGAGTCACAATTGTCACCAACGGATATCCAAAAAGTAGCTAGCTTTGTGCTAAGTTTGCAAGGTAGTAATCCTGCGGATGGAAAAGCTCCTCAAGGCGATAAATGGACAGGTAAATAACCGCAAAAAGTTATTTGCAAATAATTAATTTGAAACACCTTGATTGTAAGCTTTAAGCGAGTCAATCAAGGTGTTTTGCTTTTGCAATAAATAATGAGTCAAGACAAATCAATTTACGGTGAAATCGAAGATGAAAAAGGTTCATTCAGAGATTCTATTGGTACCCTAACCGAAGACGGTGATAGAAAATGGGTATATCCAAAAAAACCAAAAGGTAAATTCTATAATAGAAGAACGCTTGTAGCCTACTTTTTACTGGCTATTTTATTTGGTGCGCCATTCGTGAAAATTGGCGGAGAACCGCTTTTACTTTTTAATGTAATTGAACGGAAATTTGTTATTTTCGGTCAAATTTTTTGGCCCCAAGATTTCTTTCTGTTTGTAATTGCAATGTTAACCTTGATCGTGTTTATCATCTTATTTACGACCGTTTTTGGCCGTATTTTTTGTGGTTGGATTTGCCCACAAACCATATTCCTAGAAATGGTATTTCGCAAGGTGGAATACATGATAGAGGGAGATTGGCGTAAGCAAAAGAAATTGGATAAATTACCATGGAGTAATACGGAAAAGCTATTTAAAAAGTTATTAAAAAACGGCATTTTTGTATTAATATCTTCTGTAATTGCACATGTTTTCCTTTCATATATTATTGGGTACGAACAAGTAAACGAATTATTAACTTCTTCACCCAAAGAACACATGGGCGGGTTTGTGGCAATGATTTTGTTTACCGCTGTTTTTTATGGCGTATTTGCTCGTTTTAGAGAGCAAGCGTGTATTATCGTATGTCCTTATGGTCGATTGCAAGGAGCCTTGTTAGATAACAAATCTATCGTTGTGGCCTATGATTTTGTTCGTGGGGAAAGTACCGCGGGACGCTCAAAATTTAGAAAAGGAGAAAACAGAGAAGAAGTTGGAAAAGGAGATTGTATTGACTGTCATGCTTGTGTGGATGTTTGTCCGACAGGGATAGATATTAGAAATGGTACTCAATTAGAATGTGTAAATTGTACCGCTTGTATAGATGCATGTGATGATATCATGTTGAGTATCAACAAACCAAAAGGACTGGTTAGATATGCTTCCATCGAAAATATTGAGAAAAAAGAGCCGTTCAAATTTACACCTCGACTCATAGCTTATTCTGCAGTGTTAGGAATCTTAATGTCTGCAATGGTTATATTACTTTCACTTCGCTCTCCAGTAGAAGCTACTGTGTTGAGAAGTCAAGGTACTACTTATCAAAAATTAGAGTCGGGTGATTTGCAAAATTTATATACCTATAAGGTTATTAATAAAACCAAAGAGGATATGAAGCTTAATTTTGTGATTGATGGCTTTGAAGGAGCAAAGGTAGTCTTGGTTGGAAAAGTTCCGGTTTTGCCTGCAGGGGGCTCCTCAGAAGGTTCTTTATTTATTGTAATTCCAGTGGATAAGGTTACTGATTATAAAATGAAAATAAAGTTAAACTTAAATAATGGAGATGAAACAGTGACTACTGTGAAAACTTCATTTTTAGGTCCAATTCAATAAATAGAAATTATGAGATTTACTTGGGGACATGCCTCTATTGCCATTCCGGTGATAATCGTGGTGGTTTTTACATCGGTATTAATTAGAAGTATGGCCGATGATAAGAAAACAGAATTGGTAACGGAAGATTATTACGCCCAAGAAATCCAATTTCAAGATCAAATAGATCATACCAAGAATGCATTGATTCTTAAAACGGACCTGTTATGGAAAAGGGAAGGAGATCAATGGATTCTTGGCTTGAATGGTGATTTTGCGCCAGGAGAACTTACTGGAGAATTAACCGTTTATAGACCGTCTGATTCAAATTTAGATTTTAAGGTTCCTATTTTATTAAATGAAAAAGGGCAAATGTCGATTCCCAATGCTCGTTTTAAAAATGGGAAATACCAAATCCAAGTTAAATGGAACGTAGCGGGTAAGGATTGTTATTTGGAAAAAAATATTTTCATCCAATAAATTGGCATCATGGTGCAATGGTGGGCAGCGGTTACAATCGGACTTATAAGTAGTTTTCATTGCTTAGGAATGTGCGGTCCCATTGCTTTTGCGCTACCGCTAAACCGTAATTCATTTTCCCAACAACTTGTCGGTGCCGCTTCGTATAATTTGGGTAGGCTAAGTACTTACGCTGTTTTAGGTTTACTTTTTGGACTTATAGGAAAAAGCTTGGTAATGGCTGGTGCACAGCGTTTCTTGTCTATTACCGCTGGGGTTTTCATGATATTGAGTGTGATTCTACCCAGAATTTCGGCTGCGGCTAATATCGATAAATTTACTTTTAAATACATCGGTAAATTAAAATCCGCGTTTGGCCAGTTATTTAAGAAGTCTTCGTTGGAGTCTCTGTTCTTAATTGGCGTTTTAAACGGATTGCTACCATGCGCAATGGTATATATTGCATTGGCTGGGGCTGTTTCTGAAGGAAACATGATGGACGGAATGGTGTTCATGGTATTTTTTGGATTAGGAACACTACCTATGATGTATACCGCTACCATTTTTGGAGGATTTATTACCATCAAATTAAGAAATAGACTTCAAAAAGCCATTCCGTACATGGTGTTTTTAATGGGAGTTTTATTTATTCTAAGAGGGATGAATTTAGGGATTCATTATTTAAGTCCGCACATTGACCGAGTAGACCCTGGCGTGACTCAATGTGATTAATTTCACAAATTTGCCATAGGTTGCTTAATTTCATTCCGGCAATTGTATTTCACATTGCTGTATTCGCAATTCACATATTTTATGCTATCGAATTCAACCTTTTCCGGATGTTAAAAAGGGCATCTATCCATTTATTATTTCCGATTAAATAAAATTATTACCAATCGTAAAAAACTAAAAAGGAGATGCAACGAATTTTGATTACCCCGCGGTCTTTTATAGTAGATTTGACATAACGGTAACTAGATGAATATTTTAATAATAGAGGACGAAAATTTATTGGCTAAGGAGCTTACCAAAACACTCCTTCGAATTAGACGCGATGTGAATATTGTGGGTAGAATTAGCGGAGTAGAAGAAGGGGAAAAATGGTTTGCTAAAAACTCAAATTTTGATTTAATTATTTCCGATATTCAATTAGTTGATGGTACTAGTTTTGAGTTGTTTAAACGTGTGAAGGTGAATACGCCAATCATCTTTACCACTGCTTATGATGAATATGCAGTAAGAGCATTTAAGGTAAATAGCATCGATTATTTATTAAAACCCATTTGTGAAACAGATTTAGAAATTGCACTTACCAAGTTTGATACCTTTTGGTCTAAATTGAAACCAATAACCACCGAGGTTTTGAATAACCTAATTACTCAAAAAAATACGAAGTACTATAAGTCCAAATTTTTGATACGTGTTGGGGATCAGTATAAGAGTGTAAACGCCTTAGAAATTAGTTTTTTCTTTGCGGAGGGAAACACAGTTTATTTGGTGAAAAATGACGGTAAAAAATTAATTATTGATTATTCCTTAGATCAAATTGTAAAACAATTGGATCCTCATAAATTCTTCCGAATCAATAGGCAGCTTATTGTAAACAATACGTGTATTAAAGGAATTCATAAATACTTTAATAGTCGATTAAAATTAGAGATTCAGCCCGAATACGATAATGATGTATTGGTAACTCGAAGTAGAGTAAGTGATTTCTTGTCTTGGATGAATAATTAAGGCATATAAAATGCAGGCATAAAAAAGGGAAATTCAAATGAATTTCCCTTTTTTAGTTTTTGATTATTTCTATTGTTCTATAAAACCAAACATTCCTTTAGATTTGATGGTTCTTGCCACTTTGTTAGGAACCATGTTTTCCCATCCTTCTTGATGTGAAGATATCATTTCCAGGACATCATCCGAGAAAATACTGAGTAAACTACGGTTACATCTTTCAATATCTTCGATTTGATTATTCTCCGTGAGATACATAAAAAGATGTCTAAGTTGCGGCTCAATTTGAACATTAGCACAAGTATGCAAAGTACCATCCACGCTATCAGTAGCCGGATAGATTAGTAATTTTATGTTTCTACCAAATAACCTTCCAAATGATTCTAAAATCCCACCTTTTAATTTATTGTAATAGGATGGGTCAAAAATAGCTTCTAGGTTATTTACACCCATTAACACACCAATTTTTCGACCTCTATTTACATCAGAAAGGTAGTTAGTTAATTTATAGTAATGGGTATAATTCGTAATGATAACGGTTTGCCCAAGAGAACATAATATATCTACGCGATCCATGTAATCTCGTTCTTTTTTATGGTCATCTCCCACCAATAGGTTATTGAGCGATAATTCAGATAACACAATTAAATCCTTTTTAACTACATCATCCTCCTTAACAAATTGACGATAACCAGCTAAAAGCATATCTACATTAACCAATGTAGGAGGGCGAAATCTACCGCGTAAAACTAATATGTTCTTTTTGTATAAAATCTCAGAAGCTTGAACGTTGTTTCCATCGGGGCCGAACATGGCTACTGGAGTTAGTCCTAGTTTAACAAGTTTCAAACTGATTAAGCGATTATCCACGTTTTCGAAATCTGGGCCTATTAAATTGAACATATCAATTTCTATCCGATCCCTACTCAAACCATCCATCAACGAATTTAAAAATTCTTTAATAGAGTGTGTTTTATGATAAACACCATAAACCAAATTTACTCCCAATCGTCCAATTGCTTTTTGTTGTAACAATGGGTCGTTGTCATGTAAAATGACGTGCATTACAATTTGATTAGGTTTGGTATTTGCTTTTCGTTGAAAAGTGATACCCATCCAACCTTGTCCTTGATTGGTTTTATGAAAGTTTAGTGTTTCAATGGTATCTGCAAACGCAAAGAAATTAGTCGTTTCCCCTCGTTCGGAAAGTTTATCGGTAATATTCTCATAATCATGCTCCATCATTCGGATCAAACGTTCTTTACTTACAAAACGTTTTCCCTCGCCATAGACCGCATTTGAAATCTTTTTATCGTAAGCTGATTGGGTGAGCGCAATAGTACCAGAAGCTCCTCCGGCCTGAAAAAAATTGGCAGCTACTTCCTGTCCAGCCCCAATCTCAGAAAAGGAGCCATAAATGGATGGTTCTAGGTTAACTGTTAATGCTTTTTCGTTTACTGTTAGTTTTCTTTCCGTATCCATTTGTTGTTTTTATTGACTGCTCAAAATTATTTTGAATAATATGAAATAACGAATTATTATGGCCTTTTGTGTTAAAAATATAATGTGAAAAACCTAATTCGATAATGTGAGTAATAATTGTTTTGTTTGTATAGTACTGGCACATTCAAAATGCCCTTTCGGACACGACTTAAGCCCATGTAAACCACAGGGCCTACATTCCAAACTTTTGATAGTTTCTATGATATGACTATTTTCAGATAGCGGAGTGAATCCAAATTTTGGAATGGTGGAACAAAAGATGGCTGTCACAGGCGCATTCATAGCAGAGCATAAATGCAAAGGTCCGGAATCATTTACGTAATTCATGGTTGCTTTGCTCATTAAAGCAGCCGATTGCAATAAGGATAGCTTACCGGCCAAATTTTGTGGGATGTTGGTTTTACAACTAGCAATCAAATCATCATTTGTGGATTTATCTCCAGGTCCACCGAGTAAAAATACGTTTAAATTTGTGGGTAGTTGCTCAATAAGCGCAATCCATTTCTCCATAGGATATTGTTTGGTGAACCAAACGGAGGAGGGCGATAGTGTAATAAAAGGAAGAGTAGAAAATTCTTCTATTTTTTGAAAGTCGGAGGAAGAAGGATACAATTTAGGCTGGGCATAAATAGCATCGGTAAGTGGCTCAATCAATTTTTGATTACGTTCCACCTCATGCGTTCCATTTCCTATTTCGTGCGGGGCTGCATGGGTAAAACCAATTGAAAAAGGGTTTTTTTGAAATCCAGATTTTATTGTTGCTCCCGATAATGCGGTCAAAATTCCAGTTGCCCCGAATCGCTGTGTATTTATTACCGCATCATATTTAGATTTTCTAATCTGTTTTAGTAACCGATACAAACTCTTGTATTTTGAGTCTAGTTTATTCCAAATAATGAGTTCATTAATGAAGGGATGTCCATTTAGTAATGACTCATTTCCTTTTCTAACCAAAAAATCAATTTTTGCTTCGGGCAAATGGGAATGCAGCTTTTCCAATAAGGCGGTGGCCAAAATAACATCGCCAATAAAAGCGGTCTGAATTACGAGAATACGTTTAGGAACGATAGTCATTTGTTATCGGATTATGGTTTGTTAAACCGCTACATTGAAATTACGTAATGCATCGTTTAAAGATGTTTTTTTATTCGTACTTGCTTTTCTTTTACCAATAATTAAAGCCACAGCAACGCCATATTTACCAGCAGGAAAATCCTTTTCAATGGTGCCAGGAATTACTACCGAATTGGAAGGTACAATGCCTTTATATTCGATAGGTTCAGGCCCAGAAACATCAATTATTTTTGTTGACATTGTTAAAACAACATTAGCACCTAATACTGCTCCTGTTTCAATTTTCACCCCCTCCACAACAATGCATCGAGAACCTATAAAACAATCATCCTCAATAATTACTGGGGCGGCTTGAAGGGGTTCTAAAACACCACCAATTCCAACACCACCAGAAAGATGAACGTTTTTACCAATTTGAGCGCATGATCCAACAGTTGCCCAAGTGTCCACCATGGTACCGTTATCTACATAAGCGCCAATGTTGACATACGAAGGCATCATTACTACATTTTCAGAAATGTAAGCTCCGTACCGTGCAATGGCATGAGGAACCACTCGAACTCCTTTTTGGGCATAACCAGATTTGAGTTTCATTTTATCGTGAAATTCAAAAGGACCTACCTCAATGGTTTCCATTTTTTGGATAGGGAAATACAATACAACGGCTTTTTTTACCCACTCATTTACTTGCCAACCATTTTTAGTTGGTTCAGCAACTCGGAGTTGACCATTATCAATTTGCTCAATTACCGCTCTAATAGCGTTTTGAACGTTTTCTTCTTTTAATAATTCGCGGTTATCCCAAGCCTTTTCAATGATTTCTCTCATCCTACTAATTCTCTTAAATTTTAAAGGTGCAAAAGTAGCGAAGTACCCAATGCTAGCCTAATAATTAGATAGGTAATGCCCGTTTTTCGTTACAAAAACAGTGGGTATTGGATGGATTAGGCTTGAAATAAAAATACACACGGTTTTTTATGAAAGGAGGGATGTTGTTGCGTTTTCCATTCTGCAACGGTCATCATTTTTATATACTGATTAGGTGCGGTTGCATCCAATGCCATACATAATTTAGTGTCTGGTCGAAGCACCTTTTTTAAGGTTTCAAACATTTGTTCATTGCGATAAGGTGTTTCAATAAACATTTGGGTTTGGGAGGTGCGCACTGAATGTTGTTCTAATTCGCGTAATTTTTTGGAACGGTCTTTTTCATTCACAGGTAAATAACCATTGAAAGCAAAATTTTGACCATTTAAACCAGAAGCCATCAATGCTAGAAAAATAGAAGAAGGGCCAACCAATGGGACTACCCTTATTTCAAATTGATGCGCCAATTTTACCAATTCAGAACCGGGGTCGGCAATTCCAGGGCAGCCCGCATCCGAAAGTAAACCCATATCCTCACCATGGAACAGTGGTTCAAAATAGGATTCAAATTCCTTGCTTTCGCTATACTTTCCAATATTATGTAATTTCAAATCTTGAATAGGATGAGCGAGTTCCAGTTTTTTTAAAGCAGCTCTTGCGGGCTTTTCCTTTTCTACCATAAACTGTGTAAGATTATGGAGTTGCTCCTTGTTTCCTTCCGGAATAACAAATCGCATTGGAGCTTCACTAATTGGTGTTGGAATTAAAAATAATGTACCTAGTTTCATGTTGAATATTTAACGACTGCAAAAGTCTAATAAAAAAGAAGTTTTAGCGCATTTTTTTAATTAATTCGTCCAAAGCGCCATCTAGCATTTTAAAAACATCTTCAAACCCGGTTTGACCTCCATAATATGGGTCAGGAACTGAAATATTCTCGTTAGGAAATGCATAATTCATAACCATTTCAGGTTGATTGGAATGACCAATGCGGTTTGCCATTTTTGTTACATTGCGTTGATTTTCGGCATCCATAGTTACTATATAATCGTAGGTGTCAAAATCAGATTCAATAAATAACCGAGACCGCAAATCCATGATGTCTATTCCTTTGGCTTGAAGCGTTGAAATAGCCCGAATATCAGCGTGCTCCCCATTATGGGTAGCAATAGTACCTGCCGATTCGATTTCAAAATTCAGCCCTTCACGCATTGCTTTATCTCTAAATATGCCATGCGCCATAGGCGAACGGCATATATTTCCAAGACAGACAAATAATACACTTTTCATGGCGCAAATATACAGGTATTGTAGCATTCGTTGCAGTGAAAGACCCATTGGATGAGACGATATTTAGTAAAGGAATTCAAAATATAGTCCTAATATTATGGGGTATATTCTATCATTATAAGGTCAATTATTTTAAGTATATGGTCTTACGTTATTTTTATTTAGGAATGAAATAAGAGTTTTGGCTTCAATTTTATTAAACAAAAGGTTGCCTGATGTGGTAGCTAAATTAGCGTAATGTTAATAACTTGTTTATTTTTTTTAAAATTGTTAATAACTACGAAGTTTTCATAACTATCATTATTACAGGATTTATTGTGATTGGTTGGGTGTATATAATATTATTTTACATAAGTTATTAACAATTTAATATTTATTTAGATTTCATTGTTTTTCTTTATCCGTGTAAAACCGATCTATTCAGAAAGTTATTTAATGAGTTGATTTTTTTGACACCTCCTACTATAATAAGCTGGAATTTTCCAGTAGTATATATTTCTAAGTTTTCTACCATTTCTAGGTTCTTACGAATTTGGGAAACATTTATTTTTTCTCCTTACAAACGGGAGCGGACGATAGATGACTATTCTTTTTTTTATTAAATAAATTAAAACACATTTTTATGAAAAAAATTACATTATTAATTGCGTTGTTTGTGCTAAGTAGTTGGCAGTTAAGCGCGCAAATTTCTATGGGTACAGGTACAACTACGGGCCAAGGGATGCCTATTGAACCTTATTATGGTTATTCGTATAGTCAGGTCATCTATCATGCCTCTGATATTGGTGCTGCGGGGTCTATCACTGGAGTTAAATATTATGCAACTTCAGCGACAACCCTTGCTAACTCTTCAAGCTGGACTGTTTACATTGGACATACCACAAAAACGGAATTTTCCTCTAATACGGATTGGGAACCTATTTCTGGGTTAACGCAAGTTTTTTCAGGCACTGCCACAATTGCAAATGGAGAGGTATTAATTACATTCTCTGCGGCTTTTGCATATAATGGAACGGATAACCTGGTTATTGCTGTGGATGAAAATACGTCTTCCTTTGATGGTTCTACTCATGATTTTTATTGTTCAAGCGCTGCTGGTTATCAAGGTATAATGTATCGAAATGACAACACAAACCCTAATCCAACTTCACCACCTTCGGCAAGTTACAGAAGGCAATATATTGCTAATGTGGAGTTGCAAGGTATTACCATTACCTGTCCTAAGCCGGACACTTTAGTCACATCAGCAATAACTGCTAGTTCAGCCACCATTGGTTGGAGTGAAATGGGGTCGGCTACTAGTTGGAATGTTCAATATACCCCTGATGGAGGAATGAGTGTAATGGACACTATTGTAAGTGTTAATCCTTTAACGCTCACAAATTTATTTTCAGGTACTAATTATTTGTATCGCGTTCGTGCCGTTTGTGGCGTAAACGATTCTAGTGCTTGGGCAAACCCTGGCGCATTTACCACACCTTGTGCGAGCGCTTTGAGTGGGTCGTATACGGTAAATTCAAGTGTAGCTGCTTCAGCTACCAACTTCCAAACAATGGGAGAAGCGGTGGATGCTATAAACATTTGTGGCGTCTCTGGGGCAGTTGTAATTAACGTAGTAGCGAGTACAGATACGCTTATGGGACCATGGGATTTTGGTGCAATAACTGGAGCTTCTGCTACTAATACGGTGACCTTAAACGGAAACAACAATTTGGTATACAAAAACTTGGCTGAAAACCATTTTGTTAGAATGGATGGAACGAAGCATTTAATTCTAAACAACTTCAATTTTGTAAATCAAACTCCAAGTTCAAATATGTTTGGGATTCAAATGATGAATGCATGTGATAGTATTACCATTTCAAATAATACCATTAACGTTGGGATGGATTATACCACTTCATCAAGTGGAGGTATTGTAGCTTCTAATTCTACAACCTCCGCTTCTTCTAGCGGGAATAATGCAAATAATGTACTTATTTCTAATAATGAAATAATAGGAGGTTATTATGGAGTTAGAATTAACGGTACAGGATCCACTAACAAAACAATGGGACATGCGATTATGAATAATAATATTCATGACTTTTATGCTTACGGAACCTATTTAAATTATGCAGATTCTGTTTTTGTAGAAGGAAATGATTTGTCCAGAAATGTAAGGACTAATGGTTATTCTTTTTATGGGGTTTATGCAAATTATGCAACGCATTGTAGCATTAAGAAAAATAAAATACATGATGCAGGATCCACAACCTCTAGCGTTTATGGAATTCAATTACGTTACTCTTCCAATAGTGTTGGCAGTGAATCGGAAATTACAAATAATGCAATTTACAATGTTGCTGGGTCAAGTTCGGGATATGGAATTTACATGTACGGAACGAAAAGTAATATTAATATTTACCATAATACCATTGATATTGAAACCGCTGGAACTTCAAGTAAATATGGGTTTTATACCAATTCAGCTATTACAGATGTAAATATAAAAAACAACTTGATTAGCATTCATGGAATGGGAACGGGTTCAGCATATGGTATGTACATAAACACAAATTCGGCTACTACGGTTCCTGATTATAATAATGTATTTGTGAATTCATCTGGTACAAATTATTATGGTAAATGGGGTTCAAACCGATCAACATTAGCTGATTTCCAAACGGCATCTTCACAAGCGGCTAACTCATCGGAGTCTGATCCTGTTTTAACAGATGTTGCGAATGGTAATTATACCCCGCTATCTATGGCTATAGATAACATGGGAGCGGTACTTGGGGTAACAACGGATATTTCAGGTGCAGCTCGTTCTGCAACAACTCCAGATGTGGGGGCGCTTGAATTTACAGGAATTCCTGGAGATTTAGCCATGTCACAATTAATGTTGGCACAAGTGAGTAAATGTTATGGCTCTGCGGATACCGCATTTGCCAAAGTATCCAATATCCTTGCAACCGCTTCTGATTTTACAACAAATCCATTAACGATTGTTTGGAATGTAACCGGACCGGTAAATTCGATGGATAGCTTAGTTGTGAGTTCTGGTTCATTGGCTGGAAACTCAGATTCTATTTTCTATATTTCGAGTATAGATATGTCGGTTCCTGGTGATTATTGGGTATCTGCTTACATTAAGCCAAATACAGTTAATCCGGTGGCAACGAATGATACCATTATGAATGGGTATATGGAAACTGTAGCTCCAATCCTAGTTGCTTCTCCTGATACAATTATGATTACAAGTCCTTGGGACAGTGCGAGATTTAGTACGCAATCTCCTTTGTATGCGGCTTCTTCGCCATTTATTACGGAAAGAGGGCAGTATTCTAGCTCAACATATGCAGGAGTACCAAGTCCAACTATACCTGCGTACATTGTTAATTATGCTGATTATGTGGAGATAACAGGAGTTCCTAATTCAAATTTAGAAGGGTATACCTATGAATTATGGGCATCTACTTCAAAAAGAATCACTCATGTTTTTAGTGCTTCTGAAACATTTAATAGTTCAGGTACAATGGTTTTAGGTACGTATTATGGTACCACAAGTGCCGCAGATCATTTTTATAAAACGGCTGTGTCCTACGACAATGGTTCTGGTACTGCATCAGGTCATATTATTAAGGATCCACAAGGAAACATTGTAGATGCTTTTGGTTATGGAAGTTATTCTTTTCCGGCATCTTCTGGTGTGACTTCGGCTGATTGGTCAGGAATTACGGTTTCTGGACAAAGTAGTTGGGGGTTGAGGTTAGAAGGACCTGATATGAACAATAATACAGGATGGTCAAAATCGAGCAACTCAAATCGTCAAGATCCAAATGTGGTTAACGCAAGTGTTACCGTTCCTTCAGCACCTTCAATAGCTGGATTAACATGGGATTCTGCGGGTACTACCGTAGGTACAGACCCAACCTTCTTTGGAGGTCCTTACAATGCCGATGGTGTACATACTTACGTGGTTTCCTTTGCGAGTTCTTGTGGAACTTACATGGATACCGTAGTTGTGAGTGTTGATTTAACCAAAGCAATGATTTCTGATTCTACCATGGTGACATGTAATGGTGCAGCGAATGGAACAGCAACTGTTACTGCTTCTGGTGGAGATGCGCCATATACTTATATGTGGAGTAATGGAGATGTAACTGCAATGGCAGACTCACTTGCTCCGGGAACATATACCGTAACGGTAAATGATGCAAATATGTGGCCAGCAACGGCAACGGTAATAATTACAGAACCTGTTAGCTTAGCGGCAACCACTTCTACAACACCTTCCACTTGTGGGGTGCCAAGTGGTTCTGCCACAGTAGCTACAACGGGTGGTACTACGCCATATACATATTCTTGGTCGGATGGTCAAACCACCGCAACAGCTGCTAGCTTAGTTGGTGGTGGGTATACCGTGACTATTACCGATGCGAATCTATGTACTTACGTTACTTCTGCTACCGTATCTGATATCGGTGCACCATCTATTTCAATTGCGGTAGATTCTATTGTAGCTTGTTACGGGGGAAGCACTGGGGTAGTTACTGCTTCAGCAACAGGTGGCTCTACGCCTTATGCCTTTGCATGGTCAAGTGGTGGCACAGCAGCAACCGAAAATGGTTTGCCAGTGGGTACTTATGATGTTACTTTAACGGATGCAAGTGGTTGTGTCGCAACTGAAAATGTTGTAATGACACAAAACACGCCATTATTGGCTATTGTAACAGGTTCTACAAATCCATTATGTAATGGAGACGCAACAGGTACTGCCACATCAATTGCTGGTGGTGGAGTTGCACCGTATTCATACGCATGGTCTAATGGAGATGTTACGGCTAATGCAGCTAGTTTAGCCGCAGGTAGTCATACGTTGACCGTTACAGACAATGTGGGTTGTATGCAAACGGCCTCTGTTTCAATTATTCAACCTAATCAATTATCAGGTGTATTTGTAAACGTAATGGATGTTTCTTGTAATGCTGGTACTAATGGTTCTGCTGGAATTTTAAACTCAGGTGGAACTGCTCCTTATTCTATGAGTTGGAGCAATGGGTCAACCACATCTTCTGCTACTGGTTTATCTGCCGGTTATGTAGCTGTGACTGTTACAGATGCAAATGCATGTGTAATGATGGATAGTGTGAATATTACGGAACCTACCGCGGTAACATCTACCGCAACCGTTACTTCAAATGTGCTTTGTAATGGTGGTAATTCAGGTATGGCAACCGTTGTCGCAGCCGGAGGTACTTCACCATTTGTGTATGCTTGGAGCAATGGGTCTGGAGGTTCTTTAGCCAATGGATTAGCTGCTGGAACATATTCTGTTACTGTATCCGATGGTAATAATTGTCAGGCTACAAATTCAGTTACCATTACCGAACCAACAGCTTTAGCATTGAGCGTGAGCGGTGTAGATATTTCGTGTAACGGAATGAATGATGGTTCGATAACTACTACTGCATCAGGAGGAACTTCTCCATACAGTTATGCATGGTCAAATGGCGCTTCAACTTCAGGACTAACTAATTTGGGAGCTGGTGTATTTTCTGTAGACGTTACAGATGCGAATGGTTGTATGACTTCAGATTTTGCGAGTATTTCAGAACCTGCAGCAGTTGTTGTGGACCTAGGAAGTGCACGTATTTTATGTGATGGTGAATCTATGATACTTGATGCAGGTGCTGGTTTCTCTTCGTATGTATGGACATCAGGTAATTCAAGTCAAATGGATACCGTAACGGCCGCTAATTTAGGAGTAGGTACTTTTAATGTTGGCGTGATGGTTACTGATGGAAATGGATGTATGGGGGATGACTCAGTTGATGTGTCAGTTTCTGCACCGGTAGTTACCAGTATTGTTGGTGCGGCATCGTTATGTAGTTATGAAACCGGCTCTTTAGATGCGGGTCCAGGATTTAGTTCTTACTCATGGTCTAACAATAGTTCATCTCAATTAATCAACGTATATGCGGTTGATTACCCGGCAGGAAATCATGTGTTTACGGTAACTGTTACCGATGCAAATGGTTGTGCTGGTGAAGCGATGGATACCGTAATTATTCATCCAGAAGTGATGGTTGATTTAGGTGCGGATACTGTGGTATGGAAAGAATCACCGTATATTATTATGGCCGATTCAGGATATGCAAGTTACTTGTGGAATACCGGTGCTACAACGCAAAACCTTGAGGTTACAACAGCTGGCACCTATTCTTTGATGGTGACAGATTCAACAACAGGTTGTGCCGGTGAAGACGATATACAAATAGACTTTGTATTAAGTAACGGTGATTTCAGCGCTGCTAGTTTGAGACTTTATCCAAACCCAGCGGTAAACAATATTTACATTGATTTTGCAAATTTTGCTCACCAAGGTATAGTTGAAGTCCAAGTGATTTCTATTACAGGACAGTTGGTAAGAACCTATAACGTAGATGTATCCGGAAATAACGGAACAGCTAGTTTAGACGTTTCAAAACTGGCAACCGGAACCTACATGGTTAAATTTGAGTATGAAGGTCAAAACATTGTTAAACAATTTACGATAAAGTAAAAGAGTAGTTTTTTTCATGAAAGAGGGGGGGAGGAATAGTTCTCCCCTTTTTTTGTACGCTATATTTTGTAGAAACTACGCTGCGGGATGAACATTGTGTCGTGGCTAAGTTTTTGAAAAAAGACTGCTTAATTCTGCCCTAATCATGTTTATTTGCACACAAATAAGTCCATATGCAAAATTCATCTGCTTCAGTCACCGATCATGGTAAAGAATTTATTTCTAAAGAAACCATTAGTGGCATTCTACTGGTTATTGCGGCCATTCTTGCTATTTCTTGGGCTAACTCACCTTGGGCAAGTTCTTACCATTATATATGGCATGAATTACACATGCAATTTGCTTTCGGCAATTGGTTTGATTTGGATGCTTCGTTAAACCATTGGATAAATGATGGGTTGATGGCTATTTTCTTTTTTACCGTAGGACTCGAAATAAAAAGAGAGGTGATGGAAGGGGAATTAAGCACTCTTAGAAAAGCGTCCATGCCTATAATGGCAGCCGTTGGAGGAATGTTGTTTCCGGCTCTAATTTACGTAGCATTTAATTATGATAACCCCCAAAATATTAATGGTTGGGGTATCCCAATGGCCACAGATATCGGATTTGCATTAGGCGTATTATCTCTTTTAGGGAATAGAGTAAGTATTAATGTAAAAATATTTTTGACTGCATTGGCCATTGCCGATGATTTAGGGGCTATTCTAGTGATTGCTGTTTTTTATACTGACCCTTCCTCAATTGATTTCACACAATTATGGATTGCTCTAGGGTTTATTGCCTTGCTTATAGCCGCCAATAAATGGGGAATTCGAAGCGGAACTTTTTATGGGGTGGTTGGTTTATTTGGTGTGTGGATTGCGTTTTTGTATTCAGGAATTCACGCCACATTTGCCGGAGTTCTTATCGCGATGACGGTACCTGCTAGATCCAAAATTTCAGATTCTGAATTTATGGAAAAAGCGAGAGGTTACGGAAAAATTTTCACAGATAACCCAAGTAATGGAAAATTGCTTTCACCTGAACAAACACATGCAGTATCTGATATGGAAAAGGCTTTGGATCAAGTGCAAACCCCGTTACAAAAACTAGAACATGCCATTCATCCGTTCGTAGCGTTTATAGTACTTCCATTATTTGCTTTAAGCAATGCTGGGGTCCACATTTCAGGGTCCATAATCAATATGTTATTATCGCCCATAGCTTTAGGGGTGATGGCCGGTCTTGTATTTGGTAAATTTTTAGGGATTACAATTTTTACACGATTAATGGTGAAGTTTAAAATTTCTGTTCTTCCAGAAAATGTAGAATGGCCTGAGATTTATGGCGCAGCCATGTTGGCCGGAATTGGGTTTACCATGTCCATCTTTATTTCAGATTTGGCATTTGATGATATTGAAATAATAGAAAAAGCAAAAGTAGGAGTGATGGCCGCTTCCGTAGTTTCAGCAATAGCTGGTTTGTTAATGTTGAAGCTTTATTACGACAAAAGAGATGCAAAAAAATAGTTTTTTAACCCAGCTTTTCAACACCGGTTGGAGGAGCAGTTTTGTTGGGGTAATAGTGTTAATCGGCCTAGGATTGACTTCATTTACAGCGCACTATCCTAAAAGTAATTTTAGTGCCTACATCATTCAAAATGGTAAGCGATTGCCCATTGATAAACATGTGGTGCAATTAAAAAGAGAACCGTTTGAGGTGGTAGTAGATATGCCCGATAAAAATGGTGTATTTGTGAATGTGTCTTTTAATGCTGGGACTTATAATGGTGCGCTTCGAAATGTACAGGTAGCGGATTTAAAAGGGTTTCAAAATGTAGCTATGTATGAGGTTTGGAAAAATCCAAACCAAGAATTATTGGTATCTGATGACCAACCAAGTTATTGGTTTATTGATTCAAGGATAAATCACAGATTTTCTTACTATGATTGGGTTAACAACCGATATATCGGTACCAGAGAAGTGCAATACGTGTATGATGTGAATATGAATATCAAGTATGAGATAAAGGATGTGAAAAAATCGTTATACCTCACTTTTATTCAGTTTTACACTGAAAATGAAAATTACCGAGCGAAAGAATTAATGAGACACGAGTTTAAAATTGAATGGATCAACGATTAGTTTATTCTTCCAATAATTGGTCAATAGAAGTAATTAAAAACTGGGTTAAGTTTTCAGCATTTGAATAACCGGTATGATGAATTTTTAATACGCCATCTGCATCAATTATTGCAAGGGTAGGGAAGGCCGTTACATCCACGCTATTACTCGCATTTCCCGTTTGATCAATGTAAAATGGAAGTTGATAAATTCCATTTCCAGCAAATTCTTGCACCTTTTCCATAGAGTCGCCACTACCTTTAGCATTGGTGATTAAGAAAACCACATTTTCATTCCCTTTATAATGGTTTACTACCTCTTCTAACTCCACAAATTCATCTCGGCAAGGTTTGCACCAAGTGGCCCAAAAATCCATCACCACCACTTTTCCTTGTAATGAGGAAAGTTGCACACGTGTACCATCCAATGAACTCACTTCAAAATTTGGTAATTTCTCATTTTTTTCTGTAGAAAGCATGGACTGAACGTATTTTGGATACTCAATCAAACTGCCATAAACCGTAAGTGAAATAGCAGATGCAGCAACAATTATTTTAATGGCATTACTTTGATTTAAGGTTCTTAAATGCAACCCTAAAAACGTAAATAGCACACCTGATACACCTACTGGAATAATAGCAGGATTAATGACTCCAACAGCGGCAACAAACACAAATGGACTGGAAAGAGCCCATACCTGTTTGAATATAGATTGGTTAGAATTCTCTCGAGTGTATCCCAGAATTAGGCTACCCACAGCAGCTAAAATGGCCGCATAATGAAATCCGTAATAGTAGCCAACCAAAAATGTAAGTAGAAAGTTGAACATACTAAGATACCCAACAATTTTCTTTTCGTGCGCTATTTTTTCTTCTTCCGATTCAAATTCTTTGCCCATGTTTCTTTTTCTATACCGCAAAATTAGACGGATTTATTCTTTATTGCGTAATGTTTGTCGCAAAAGGGGTTTCTTAACATTTTTAATTGGAGCTAAGTGGAGAAAGCAAAAAGTGTGGGACAAAAAAAAACGAGACTATTTTCATAGTCTCGTTGAATATAATGCGAGAATGATTTTATTTATTTCCTTTTTCAAAATCGGCTAAAAATTGTGCCAAACCAATATCTGTTAAAGGGTGTTTCAATAATCCCAAAATTGAACTTAAAGGACCTGTCATTACATCACTTCCTACTTCAGCACATCTTATTACGTGCATGGTATTTCTTACTGAAGCAGAAAGAATTTGAGTATCAAACATATAGTTGTCATAAATTAATCTAATCTGTGCAATTAAATCAATACCATCGTAACTAATATCGTCTAATCTACCAATGAATGGAGATACGTATGTTGCTCCGGCTTTGGCAGCTAGTAACGCTTGACCCGCAGAAAAAACTAAAGTACAATTGGTTTTAATTCCTTTATCAGAAAAGTATTTTAACGCTTTGATACCGTCTTTAATCATCGGTATTTTAACCACAATGTTTGGGTGAAGCGCAGCAAGCTCTTCCCCTTGTTTGATCATTCCTTCGTAGTCTGTTGCAATTACTTCTGCGCTAACATCTCCGTCAGCAATATTGCAAATTTTAACGTAATGATCCAAAATGTTTTGTGCGCCAGTAATGCCTTCTTTAGCCATTAAAGATGGGTTGGTGGTAACCCCGTCTAATACCCCTAAATCTTGTGCTTCTTTAATTTGATCAAGATTTGCTGTGTCAATGAAAAACTTCATAATTTATTGATTTATTGCTGATAAAAATGTGAAATTAATTTGGAACGAATATGATTCGATATTACGTCTAATCCTTTAGTGTAATTACTGTTATTGGTTACAATAATATGCGAATCATCGCGGTAAGGTTTTAAATATTTTTTGTAAGAAGGAACTACATGGTTGTCCCATTGGTAACGAACAGATTCTTCATTGTAACCCCGTTCTAAATAGTCTCGTTTTAATCTTCGTTCCAACATTTTATGCTCACGAACGTCAATAAATACACGTAAATCTAATGCTTTTCGAATTTCTTCAAAATGGAAAATGAACAATCCTTCCATAATAATTATGGGGCGAGGCTCAATGGTAATTAATCCTGGAATTTTTTCCGCATTATTGAAGGTGTATTCCTTAATAGTTATTGGGTCCCAGTTTAAAATATTTTCCAAATCTTGATGAAATTTTTCTCGGTTAATGGATGTGGGTAAATCAAAGTTTACTTCGCCATTTTCATCCTTACTTTGTTCATCTATAGGAAGATAATAGTTGTCTTGGGTAATAATGGAAACCGTTTTAGGAGGGAGAGAGTTTTTTAAATCCATCAAAAATGATGTTTTACCAGAGGCACTACCACCTGCAATCCCCACTAAATATGGCTTTATCTTCATGGGGCACAAAATTACTTTTTATTATAATAAAGGGTCGTTTTTTGATTATAATTTTAATTGTTTTTTCCACAATTTGAGCTTGTTATTATGGAATTTACTCCCGTAAAATGGTAGCGTTTATTTTCTTACGATTCGTATAAATAATTGCGTAATTCAGTGCATTCTAAATGGCAGCTAATGTCAATTTTACTACGCAACCAAACCTAAAAAATAAAATGGTTGAAACATTATTTTTATACTATATTTGGGGCATTGATAAGGTTTTAGAAATGAAAAAATATTTTTCGATTTATGTATTGCTAATCCTCTTAGGGTTAGGCAGTATTGGGTGTCAAAAAGATAGTTTAGTTACAGATGTTCCACACAATGTAGAACCTGATCCCAATTGGCCTCCTGCTGACTCAATTCCGATTGTGTCTAAACTCTATTTTAAAGGGAAAATTGATAGCACATTGTTCACCCTTCAAGATAGTATTGACGGATTTTACAATTTGGTTTTTGATTCTGTTTATGCTCCATGTGATGCAGATGGAAATGGTAATGGCGGGTTTTACTCACAACTTACCGGAATGTATAGCTTGTCAGGAATTCATACTTTAGAAGTTAAATTGCTAAAATGCATTAAAGACCCTACCAAAATTGCAGAACAAAAAAGTTTGCTGCATACCGGTGCATTTCCTTATGGTAACAGTACCTCATTAAATAAGGTGGATGGAGTGGAAGTTTCATGGGTTGATAATACTGGAAAACTGTGGAAATCGTTACCAGGTAGTGGGTCTAAAAATGACGATTCATTTATCATTACTGCAATTTCAGCTGCTCCTACTGGGGTTTTAGGTGATGACCTAATAGAAGGGACCATGAATATAACATTATACAATGCCACCGAATCAATTAGAATTGAGGGCGGAGAATTTAAGTTTCAATACGGAGTATACTAGAGGATGACTTTCAAAATTATTTTTCGTTCTGTACTTGTTGGCTTGATTACGAGCTTATTCATTTCTTCTTGCGAGTCGGATGAAGCATTAGCCATTTATGACAATCCAAACCAATCTGACACGACCGGAAACAATGTGCAGGTAGATTTGTTTGTTAGTGCGGAGGTAGATAATATTCCGGTGCACTATGCAAATGGAATAAATAAGTACACCAACTGGACAATTAGTGAAGAAGAAGGCTTTTGTGGAGTAGATACCAGTCGTTTTTTACAATCTCACAGTACCGCATTTATTATCCCTTCCAAATTGGAAGAGTCTATTTATGTAAACATTCTAGGATGTGTTAAAAATGATAGTGCCAGCGCTTTGAATAAAATTGATTCTGTTTTGGTGGTAGGACCGTACTCATATTACCCTAAATTAACTCATAACAGATCTGCGATGATTAATTATATTGATATGGATAGCGTGTTGTGGAGTACGTCATTTGGGGGCAATACTAGTTCTTTTGCCCGTTTTGATCTTTCAGCCATTATCGATAATAATGATGATAATTTTTCGGCAAAAATTGCTTTTGGAAAGTTTGAAGGATACCTTTACAATGGCCAAGGAGATTCTCTTAAAATTAAGAACGGACAGTTTAAAGGCCGTATAGTACAAAACTGATGAAAAATATTTTCGGACTACTATTCTTATCAATCATGACCTGCATGATGTCATGCAATAATAAGGTCGCGTTAACGACTCCTGGTGAATTACCACCAGACAGTATTATTGTAACTAATGGATTTGATTACTTTCTATATTTCACGGTGGATGGAAATTCATTTCAAATGAAAAATAATGTGGATCATATTGGTAATGGGGTGTTAAAACAAGAGTTAGGACCCTGTGGAGGTGGAGTTGATATGAAGTTTACCTCCTATTTTGGATATGTTTCGGATACTGCGCGAAAGGAATGGCTGGGTTTTGGTCTAAAACACTGCACCAATGGTGGAGCAATAGGACTATCAGATAGTACATATCGAATTTTAAATTTCCCAATAGAAATAAATCGACCTGATACCGCCATTGGTTTTATTGAATACAATGATGCTAATAATGTGTTATGGAGTTCAGCTGTTAGTCCAAATGGTTTAACGGCTCAATTATCACATTACCTTAATATTACTCAAATTGAGGTGAACTACGATGGCTTATCAGCCTTGAAAATTAAAGGTTCATTTTCCGGCTGGGTATATAATGCAAATGGGGACTCGCTACTTATATCAAATGCTGAATTTTATTCGCGCGCTAGGGCAAATTAAATCACCTAACATATTCTTGGCGCACTACTAGCGCATACATATCATTTTCCAACGGGAGAATTCCCTGTTCATAGCAAAAAAAATACACCTTTCCGTTTTTTGTGGTATAGGTGTTTGTATGATAATTGAAATCAAAATCATTTTGCATTAAAATTTTCTTGGTGGTCTTTGATTTTCCGTTGGGATTTAATTTAGATAAAATCGTTCTATTCTTACGTAAAATGCGGTTAATCTTACGCATTAAATTGGTCGTATCCTTATTAAATTTATTGTTGTAGGTATTTCGACAAGAATCTGAACAAAACTTTTTGTCGGACCTTCCTTTGATAATATCACCACATTCTAAACAAGAGTTTTCCATTCTTGGGGTTTTAAGCCATAAAAATACAAATAAAAATCAGATTTATTAAACACCCATTTTTAAAAGAGAAACCTATTTATTTCGTAATTTTATACAGCGAAAAATTTTAAATATCAGGGTTATGATTTATAAGAATTTTTACTCAGAAGTGGGTAAGTTGTTATACGCCCTTGCTAAGGCAGACGGGAATATAGCAACGGAAGAAGTTAAAGCCATCCATCAATTAATTTTAAAAGATTTGGTGCCGTTAGAAAAAAGTACGGATGAATTTGGAACGGATTCGGCCTATTATGTTGAAATGGAATTTGATTATTTAAATGAAAATTTTGCGGAACCTGAAGATGCATTTGAATCTTTTATTGATTACGTGACAGATCACTATACCGCCTTTGATAGCCATTTAAAAGAAGCCATTTATAGAGTGGCCGAAACACTGACTAATTCTTTTCATGAAACCAATATTAAA
The DNA here is from genome assembly GCA_963974475.1 of uncultured Flavobacteriales bacterium. Classification (GTDB taxonomy): domain Bacteria; phylum Bacteroidota; class Bacteroidia; order Flavobacteriales_G; family Salibacteraceae; genus CAJXZP01. The sequence continues at coordinate 43,160 of CAXBCR010000008.1, read as the reverse complement.
GATCATTATATGATTTTAAAATTGAGAGATGTTTTAGGGCAAACGATGGCTGTTTAAGATATGATAAAAAATATTCAGCACGTAATTATTGCAGTTTATATAGGTATCCTAATTCCGCTCAATTTGTTGGGGCATTTCCTAGATGAATCTTGGATGATTTTGATTTCCAAGCCATTGTTGATGCCGTTTTTAATGGTATATTTTGCTTTATTTAAGTTTAAAATTGCAAAGTCCTTGAATTACGCAATTATAGGAGCCTTGTTTTTTTCTTGGGTGGGTGATGTCGCCTTACTTTTTGAAGAATACAATTCCTTACTCTTTATTATTGGTTTGGGTGGATTCCTTATTGCGCATGTGCATTATATTTTTGTGTTTTTAAAAGTGGATGTACGTTCTAAAGTGGTGCAAAAACTAAAATGGTATGCCATCCCTGTTTTTGTAATTTATACGGTTGGCTTAGTCAGTCTAGTTTGGAATTATTTAGGTGATTTACGCATTCCGGTTCTTATTTACGCTTTGGTACTAATGTTTATGGCAATTACAGCCGTATCCAGGAAGGGGAAAAGAGGTTACTATTTGATATTGACAGGTGCAATTCTATTTGTTTTATCCGATTCTGTTTTGGCAATTAATAAGTTTTATACTCCATTTGAAGGGGCGAGAATTCTAACGATGTTGACCTACACTTTAGCCCAATTATTTATCGTATTAGGTTTGAGTAAATACATTGCCAAAATGCGTTCATATTCCAATTACTAATCCGGTTTTTTATTGAACCAATAGCGGGTAAAACTCTTTTTTTGGAATATCAAAAGTGTAAGATTTCACCGTTTTTAAGGTAATTTTATTAGAACGTAACCAAGGATTGTATTCTTTTAAAATCTTATAATTAATTCCTAAATCTTTTGCAAATAAAGCCAAGTTAGCAATACTAGTATCAATAACTAATGGCTCCGTTTGTACTTCATTCCACAATTGATTTTCTCTATATTGAAATCCGTATTTATTGGGAGTGGACAAAATTTCTTTGGCAACAATAATTCGGTACACATAGCGACCTGTTTCAGTGTTTAACTTAAGGTCGTAGTAGGAATCTACTTCTTGTTTGGTAAGCTGACGGTTTAATCCTCCCATTCCCATATTGTAGGAAGCGGCAGCTAAGGTCCAATTACCAAATTTTTGATACGCTTCATTCAGGTATTTACAAGCCACTTGAGTGGATTTGGCCACATGGTATCTTTCGTCTACTTCACTATTTATTTCTAATCCATAATCTTTTCCTGTGGTTTTCATTATTTGCCAAAATCCAGAAGCTCCGGCTGGAGAAACGATGGGGGTAAGGCCACTCTCAATAACGGCCAAATACTTGAAATCATCTGGGATTCCATTTTCTTTTAAAATAGGTTCTATAATGGGAAAGTATTTATTTGCGCGTTTTAAATATAATAGGGTATTAGATTGCCAATAGGTATTAACCAATAATTCTCGGTCCATTTTCTCTTTTACATCCACTAATTGTAAGGGTACCTTTTCATTAGCAAAAGTCAGGTTTTCGGGTATGTTTAAAGCATATATTTTATAATCGTTATTAAATGAATGCTGGTAGGATTCATTTTCTGCAACTTCATCTTTGGCGAAACTAAATAATTGAACCGCTCCAAAGAGTGCCAGTGGTACTAATAGAAATGTTAAAATGTATTTAGAAGTATTTGTCGTCATAGTTGAATAGTTTAGAAAGGCGAATTAAACGATTTAAAATCAATATTATTTTGATCTTTACCCGACAATAATGGGTTTTGTATTTGCCAATTAATTTGTAACATTTCGTCATTCCACATAATTCCTGATTCTAAGGAAGGATCATAATACTGTGAGCATTTATAAGAAAAAATGGTTTCATCCTTAAGAGTAGCAAAACCATGGGCAAAGCCTGCTGGAATCCACAACATCAGCTTGTTAGTTTCATTTAATTCCACCCCAAAATGGTGTCCATAGGTAGGTGATTCTTTTCGAATATCTACGGCTACATCATAAACAGCACCTTTCACAACACGTACCAATTTGCCTTGTGCCATGGGTGGTTTTTGAAAATGTAGACCTCTTAAAACTCCTTTGTTAGAAAGGGATTGGTTGTCTTGAACAAAATGATTTTCAATACCTACCTCGGCTAATTGTTGTTCGTTATAACTTTCGTAAAAATATCCTCTATTGTCCTCAAAAACATTGGGGTGAATTAATTTTAATCCAGGAATTTCTTCAGAAATAATTGTCATGTGTTCTGTGGTTTTATGATTACAAAATTAAAAGGAAGTGTAGAAAGCATTCAATTACATCTCGGAAACATATCAACAAGTTGATGTGGTGGAAGGGTGTAAATCACGGTTTACGTGTTTTAGTATGTAATGGGATTCTCTGAAAGGGATTCCAGAAAATGGAGCAAATCTGCTCTTTCTATCGCTGTTAATTGGTAGGAGTGAAGCAAGTTGCTTTTGTTCCAATGGTTGCCTCCTCCATTTTCAAAATAGCGTAATACTTCTGAAAGATTAGTAAAACTGCCGTTATGCATATACGGGGCGGTTAATGCTACATTTCGAAGGCTTGGCACCATAAATTTACCTGCATCGGCATGTTTCATCGTAATTCGTGCTCGACCACTATCAGCAGCAAGAATGGGAAGGCCAATGTTTTGGTATGTAAAATTGGTAAAGAGCGTACCATTGTGACAGGCAGTGCAGTTTAACGAATCTGATTCGAATAACTTTAGTCCATTTAATTGAGAAGCGTTGAGGGCATCCCTATTACCATTTTTATATTGATCATAGGTTGAATTGCCTTGAATAAGGCTTCTTTCGTAACTGGCGATTGCTCGGGTAATTCCAAACACGGTTGGAATAGTATCAAATGCTTTTTTGAATAAAGTCAAATATGCCGAATCCGACCGGAGCATTTCGAGAATTAATGTAAAATCACTTCCCATTTCGGTAGAATCAATAAGGGGAGCTAATACTTGTAATTCTAGCGTTCGAACTCCGCCATCCGCGTGAAAAACGGGTTTATACGCCACATTTATTAAAGAAGGTGCATTTCTTGAACCCAACCGACCATTTACTCCTTTACTTACCGTTAAGGAATCTGCAAAAGCTAATGCTGGGTTGTGGCAAGAAGAGCACGAAATAGTGTTGTTTTTAGAAAGACGGGTGTCAAAAAAAAGCTTTTTGCCCAATGCTATTTTTTCAAAGGTAATAGCATTGTTATTGGGTGTTTTTGGATAATCAAATCCTTTTGGAATGTTTAATGTTTTTGGTTTGACGTTTTTATTTTGGCTACAACTTACCCCCCCTGATAGTAGGACTATAAAAATTAGCCAACGCATTATTTATTAAACGCCTTGGTAAAATTGTCCATATATTGAGTAGCCAATGGTAAATTATCTACCGTATGCGACTGGCCATCTTTTATCAAGTTGAAAGTATATTCACTCTGGTTTAAAATATCATATACGTCCATATTGATAGAAACACTGGTGCCTCCTGTGGGTAAAGTAAATGTATTTTTTATTGAAATTTCTGGTCGGAATAGATCTTGAGTCCCAGTATGTATTACAAAGCTTGTGGTATCTGTTCCATATACTTCAAATCCTTCTAGTTTTGAAAATACATATTGTGTAGACCATCCCCAATACATATTGTTGGTAATGCTTAATGGGTGAGAAGCTTCAAAAGTGGCGGGGTCTTGTTTATTCAAATCTTCACGAACTCCCAAAGAAAACTCAATTCCTACATAATTCCCAGCCGGAATATTACCCTTAACGGTTATACCATCCAATCCTTTTGACTGGTCGATAAGGGCAATATCTGCAACTAATTCTTTTACTCCTTCTGAATTTACTGCAATTACATTAGATAAATAATACATTTTCTTGGTAAACCAAATGTCGTTTAGTTGATGACTTTTGTATATTGTATTATACACTAAATCAGACCCATTATACTGATTGTTGAAAACGATGGAAATAGGTTCTTTGGGTATAGGTGGTGTTACTGGATCACCTCCGCATCCAGAAAAAGAACCGAATAGGATAATGGTACTGACAGAAAAAAACCATTTTATTGAAACCATCTATATTTTTTTAGTGAATGAGAATTCAGAAGACGACAAATATACATACCATTTAGAGATTTGTAAAGTGGGTAATAGGCCTAATGGTTCAAGAATTGGAAAATGACAAATTGAGAACTTAAAAAAGTGGAATATTCCGTTAAAGATTTGTTAACCGATTTTTTATAGGCATTTTATCCCCATTTTTGGAGTCAGTATTGGAAACCAATTAAATTTGTAATCGTAATAAAATCAAATAAAACATGATGAATAGAATTATACTCTTAGCCATATTTATAGCAACTTCATTTGGAAGTTATGCGCAACATGATTTTACATTTAAAATTGACGGACTTTCGGATACCACAGTGTATTTGGCCAATTATTTTGGTGGAAAAATGTACTATAATGACACGGCTATGGTGGATAGTAAAGGGGTGGTTAAATTCCAAGGACAAGAAACCAAACCCGGTGGCATTTACGCATTAATTTTCCCGGATAACAAAACATATTTTCAGGTGGTGGTAAATGAACCGGTTATTGAAATGGAAACTAGATTGGTTAACCCAGAAGGTAACATGAACGTGCTAAAATCGGAAGAGAATACTGCTTTTTACGAATACCTCAATTTTGTAATGGAAGTGCAATCAAAACTAGCCATGTATAAATCGGAGGGTGAAGTTGCAGATGAGAAAGAAAAAATAAAAGTGGATGAAAAAATTAAAAAAGAACAAGCGCGAGCTGAAACTTTTAAAGCCAATTATTTAAAAAAGTATGAGCAATTATTTGCTGCTAAAGTTTTACGATCTTCAGACGAGGTAAATGTACCGGAATTTAAAAAGGAAGATGGCTCAATGGACGATACCAAACGATTTGCCTATTACCATGATCACTTTTTTGATAACGTTGATTTGGCAGATGATAGAATGATACGTACTCCAATTATTAACGGAAAAATTGAAACGTATTTAACAAAACTTACGGTGCAAACTCCAGATTCTATTTGTGATGCTATCCAATACCTTACTAGTCAAACTGCTGATTCTAGTTTAATGTATAAATACATTGTTCAATTTTCAACCAATCATTTTGAGAAATCTGAAATAATGGGAATGGATGCGGTTTTCATTTGTATATCTGAAAACTATTATGCGAAAGGAAAAGCGTGGTGGTTGAATGATAAACAACTGGAAGACATCATGAAAATGTATAACACCCGTAAAAATTTGGTGGTAGGAATTAAAGCAGATAACATCATATTGATGGATCAGGACTCCAATTGGAGATCGCTGTATGATGTGAAAGCAAAATATACGGTGCTTGTTTTTTGGAGCCCAACTTGTGGACATTGTAAAAAAGAAATGCCAAAACTGAAAGAATTTTACGATGAATGGAAATCGAAAGGAGTAGAAGTATATTCAGTAAGTACTGAATTTGACAATAAAGATTGGCCTAAATTTATTAAAGATAACGGGTTTACCTGGATTGATGTATCTGATAATCCTGAAATTAATAAAAATGCACCGGTACTTATTCGCAGTGGAATTACTACTTTAAACAGCTTGAATTTTAGAGATTATTGGGACATTTATTCTACTCCTCAATATTATTTGTTGGATGAAAATAAAATGATTATTGCCAAAAGAATTAACAGTGAACAACTTCCAGGATTTATTGAAATGTACGAAAAAAGAATTGCGGCAGAAAAGGAAGCTGCTAAATAATTAAAACCGGATGTTAAAATTTTGAGGAGTCAATCGGCTATCAAAAAATACAATACCGACAAAAAATAAATCTAAGGTCACTACCGTTTGGGGGTGGCCTTTTATTTTGTTCCAAGCATTGGTCATGCCATCCGACCAATGAATATCATCAAATATGAAAATGGTTTTTTCTGTGATATAGGGCAGGCATGTTTCAAAATAGGCAAGAGTGGCTTCTTCTTGATGATTTCCGTCAAAAAACACGATACCAACTTTTTTGATTTCTGATAATACAATTGGAAGTGTTTCTTTAAAATCACCAATATGGGTGTGTATATTGGTTAGGTTTTGCGATTTAAAATTCTCTTCTGCAATTTTAAGTGTGTTCGGACAACCTTCCAATGTATGAACGGGCTGGGTAGACATTCCCTTTGCAAAATATAGCGTACTTAATCCTAATGAGGTGCCTAATTCAATGCAATTCTGAGGTTGATAAAACTGTACCATTCGATAGAATAACCGGCCATATTTAGAATGTTTGGAAGAGTTTTTAGCAACATCTTTTACCGGTCTAGTTTTACTTGGGTTTATGGTGGAACCTGCTCCTAAATCGGTAATTAAAATTTCTCTGGTATCGTTAAGTAGCTTCTTTCTTAATGCAATGAATGAATCTAATTCTGTTCGTGTTTTATCCGCATATAAAATATCCTCCAAAAATTGGTATACAAAAGGAGAGTGGATGCCATGCCTGTTATTGGATTTCCAATAATGCTTGAGATACTTACTCGCAATTTTAAATTTGTTGAACACAGCAATAATTAGGCATAAAAAAGGGGTGGTAAACCACCCCTTACTAGTTAACTTTTTGGAATTTACATTCCGTATTTTTTCATTACTTTTTCACTTATTCCAGTGAATGAGAATCCACCGTCATGGAATAAATTCTGCATGGTTACCATTCTAGTATAGTCAGAGAACATCATTACAGTATAATCGGCACATTGTTCAGCTGATGCATTTCCTAGAGGAGAAATATCTTCTGCAAAATTGATGAATTGGTCAAAACCACCAACGCCTTTTCCAGCGGTAGTTAATGTAGGAGATTGTGAAATGGTGTTCACACGAACTTTTTTAGCATTTCCGTATTGGTAGCCAAAGTTTCTGGTAATTGATTCCATTAATGATTTAGCATCTGCCATATCGTTATAACCAGGAAAAGCACGTTGCGCAGCTACAAAAGATAAACTGATTACAGAACCCCATTCGGCCATTGCATCCAATTTATAAGCAGTTTGCAATACACGGTGTAACGACATAGCCGATACGTCTAAAGTTTTGTGGAACCAATCGTAATTCAAATCGGTATAAGGCTTTCCTTTTCTAACGTTTGGAGACATTCCTATAGAATGTAAAATAAAGTCTAATGGTCCACCTAAAATTTCAACAGCTTCTGCAATTAACTTTTCTAATTCTGCGTTATCCGTTGCATCAGCAGGAATAATAGTAGAACCTGTTTCTTCAGCTAGTTTATTTAAAGCTCCCATTCGCAAAGCGATTGGCGCATTAGTTAAAACAAATTTAGCACCTTCTTCATGTGCTTTTTCTGCTGTTTTCCAAGCGATTGAATGTTCATCAAGAGCGCCAAAAATAATCCCTCTTTTTCCTTTTAAAAGATTGTTTCCCATGGTCATATAATATTAAGCCGCAAAGATAATTTTTTATGATAATGCTCCACCACTTTTACGAATCGATTTACGCATTATGAAAAGTGGATGAACTTGCGGATTAAGAATTATTCTTACTTATCCTTTTTTACTTCAAAATAATACCGGAAATCCAAAGAGAAATATGCTCCGTTTAAGCGCACATTACTTACCGCTACAAGGCTATTGGCTATTCCAACATTAGCAGAATAAGGGTCTACAAAAGGTTGATTAAATGCAAAACCACCGTAAAAGGTACCCACGCCAATTGGGTGATATTCCCATCCCATATTGGCTATAAATGAACCTTGAATCCAACTTCTACGGGTTATTTGCACTTGCCATTCGTTATCGGAAGCAAAAACATCACTAGGGTATAAATCCAATTGCCCACCTAACGAAACGCTAAAAAAGGAATTATCTGAGGCTCGTAATCGTACCATTGCTTTTAATGGGATTTCATAGGCAATAAATCGAAAGGGAATTGCGCTATTAAAGTTAGTGGCAAGACTATCGACACTGGTGGTGTAGTTTCGTTGGGTAAATCGTAAACCAGATTCAACGGCAAGTATTTTAGTGAATTGTTTTCTAAACGTCATTCCGAAAGAGTACCCGAAATTTTGTTGAATCTTAATGGAAACAACATCGGTTTCACTTGTGACTGGTGCATTGTCGAAAATACCGTTTCCCAACATGGCTTTGAACTGAAAACCACCGGTATATCCATTATCTTGGGCAATGGTGTTAAAAGTAGTCGCTAATACAAGACCTAAAATAAGAATTTTATTTTTCATCATTAATTGTTTTTTATAAATCCTATTATAGCCAATGTCATCACTGTAAACATCATGATTACAAGGCCGTAACGCACCCAGATATTTGAAATAAATGGCGCTCTATATTCTCCAATAGTTCTATTATTCAAATGAATTACTTCGGATGTATTTATCTTATTAACGGCAAAATAGTACCTGTAGGTTGGTTCATCTAAATCCGAATATGATTCGAACCAGATTTTATTAGTGGTCATAATATTCTTAAAGAAATCACTTTCTTCTTGGCTTTTGAAAAAGAAGATATTGTAACGATTATCGGTTGGATGCTCTCTCCAATTGGTGAAATCTAATTGTGGAATATTCATATCACGCGTAACTTTTGACCTACTCTTAAACTGGAGTTTCTAGAGATGTCGTTTAATTTACAAAGTTTCGAAACCGTGGTTCCGTATTGATCTGCAATTTTATACAAATAATCTCCATTTTGCACGATATAGAACACACTTCCTTTCGGATATCCGGCATATCCATATTTGGTTTTTTGTAGGACTAAAGTTTTATCGATTAATTGATGGCTTTTGTAATCCACAAAATTGAGCGGATTGATAGGTGTACCTTTAAATCGGACTTCCCAATGTAAGTGACTTCCAGTAGAATGTCCAGAGCTTCCTCCTAATCCCACGAGTTCTCCCGCTGCCACAATTTGACCGGGTTTTACCTTTATTCGGTGCAGGTGGGCATATAATGTTTCCAGTCCGTTAAAATGACGAACCACCACCACGCGTCCATAGCCTTGGTAGGTTCGTGCCACGCGTACCATTCCAGAAAATGCACAAACCACGGTGTCCCATACTTGTAAATCAATATCTAGCCCTTTATGCATTCTACCATCGCGCCAGCCATATCTAGAAGTCAATGTATTCACTACGGGCATGACAAATGACGGGCTTTGTCTTGATCCTGTAAGAACCAACGAAAGCATGGAGTCGTTTGCTGATAATTTGCTGCTATTGTACGGGTTAGGGGTAATGGTATTCCAGTCATGGTAATAATAATCAGCTGGATATTGACTGGTATCAATTGTTTGGTTCGTAAATAAATCGGCATTGTCTTGATGGTCAGCAATGTATTTATTGACTTCATTGATTAAGGCAAATGGTACTTCATCCAATTCAAAAAGAGAATCAATTATTTCATAGATTTTATCAAAATTAAGCGTTCGAATTTCCATGTATATTTCGATTTGAGAAATATAGTCAGTTCGAGGGTTTTCCGTATTAACCAAGGAGTCATGAAATAGTTGTAACTCAGATTTTGAAAGGCTGTCAATTCCATTTAATAAATGATGGTTTCCGTATACGACTTGGGCAATTACGGTGTCCTTTTTTACAAAAGAAGTGTCGCCCTGTGCTAAAATAGGAAAGGAAGACATTAATAAAAATGCAACACAGGCTAATGGTAATATGAAGTTGATTGATTTTTTCACCTGCTGCGAAAGTAGGGAATATCTACTGTTTAAGAAAGGGGAGAAGGATGGGTAACTATTTTCAATTTTTGCCCCGAGATGGGGTTGTACTAGTCTACGAGTAAACTAACCATAAATGTAGTGCCTTGATTTTCAGAACTGGTAAATTCTAACGTGCCATTTAATTCTTCAATCGATTTTTTAACAATGGCAAGTCCTAAACCTACGCCTTCAATACCTGTTGTATTGGACGCTCTATGAAACATTTCAAATAAGAATTTTTGGTCTTTCTCCGGAATTCCAAGACCGTAATCAACTACGGAAAAATGCATCATTCCAGCATCAATATTGAAATTAACTTCAATAATTTCCGCATCTGGAGAATACTTAGCCGCATTGCTGAGCAGGTTAGTGAAAATCTGTTTAAATAAGCGTTTATCGGTTTTAAATAAAACCGGAACCTCTTCACCGACCTCTAAAAGGATGGAATGATTTTTTCCAACTCCATTTCCAACTGTTTCAATGATGTCATTTATTAACTCGCGAATATGCGTGTCTTCAATTTCCGGTTTTAAGTTACCGGATTCTAATTTACCAATGAGTAGTGTCTCATTTATTATATCGGTTAATGAATTTACAGAACGTTCAATATTTTGAATGTGTTTGGTAATTTTTTCGGTAGGAGAGTGGTTTTCAAGGTGCATTTCAATAAGTTCTGCCGAACTTTTCACACTTGTTAAAGGTGTTTTTATTTCGTGGGAAATAATATTTACAATTCGAGATTTCAATTCATTTAGTTCCCGTTCTTTGGCTAATGAAACTTTTAACTGACCTTCCGACTTCCTTCGCTTTCCTATTTCTTTTTTTAAATCCTGATTTCTAAATTTTAATTCGGAGGTTCGTTCTTTTACCTTTTCTTCCAGGCTAGTATTTAATTGGGTTAGCAATTGCTGACTTTGCAATAATTCCTTTTCCAAATTAAATCGTTGCATAGACAATTCAATTACCGTGCTTAAAACCCCTTCTTTAAATGGTTTAGATATGTATCCGTACGGATGTGTTTTAAGGGCTCTTCCTAAAGTATCTTTATCCGATATTCCAGTAATATAAATTACTGGCAAATCAAATTCACTCATAATTTGATTGGTAACCGAAATTCCATCTATTTCTCCGGGTAAAGAAATATCCATTAACACTAAATCAATTTCTGTAGATCCCACAATTTCAAGGGCCTCAATTCCAGAGTAAGCAATTCCTACAGATTCATGTCCCATCTGAGTAATAACACGTTGCATAAACAATGCAGTTACCTTGTCATCTTCTGTAATGAGAATTTTGTAAGCCATATAGTAGTGCGATTTTAGGAGGCTAAAGATAGCATTTGTTTGGAGGTTTTAAGGGTGAAAACTGTAAAAGATTATAGATTTCAATTATTTTATTCGAGTGAAAAATTGTTTATTTGTAAAGTAAAATACATTTATGAGAGGTAAACGAATAAGTATTACGTGTGAGGAGTGTGAAGTTCAAAACATTTCAAAATTTGGTACTTTATGTGCCAATAATATTGATAAGGTGAACTACAGTAAGTCATGTACTGCTTACAAAAAAGGTCAAATTATTTTTCATGAAGACACCAGACCGCTTGGTGTTTTTTGCGTTAATAAAGGCAAGTTAAAAGTGTATAAAACAGGGGATGATGGTAAAGACCAAATTATTCAAGTGTCAAAACCTGGTGACTTATTAGGGTATAGAGCCATGATTGGCGAAGATTTATATCCGGTTACTGCCGAAGCCTTGGAAGATGTACAAGTATGTTTTATCCCAAAGTCAGAATTTGTTCGTTTATTGGATGAATCCGTTGATTTTTCAAAAATGTTACTTAGAGAAGCATGTCATGAGTTAGGAACCATGACCGAATTGCTTACTAACTTGGCTCAAAAATCTGTAAGGGAGCGTTTAGCTGTATCACTGTTGATGTTGAAAGATATTTATGCAGATGATAAGCGTCCAAACGACCTAGCAGAAATTAACTTAACAAGAGAAGATTTAGCGAATATTGTGGGGACTGCTACAGAAACTATTATTCGATTATTACACGATTTTAAAGAAGAAAATTTAATTCAAACCAATGGTCGTAAAATCATGGTAATGGATGCAAAACGATTAATTAAGGTAGGGAATATTTATTAATCCACCTTTGATAAATTTGGATATTTATAAAAAATATTAAGCACAAAAAAAGAGGAGCAATTGCTCCTCTTTTTTTGTGCTATACAATTTGATTATTGAATAAATACTTTTTTAGCTGCAGTTGCTCCATTTTCTGATTGAATGGTCACAATATATAATCCTGAAGTTAAATCAGAAATATCAATTCTTTTAGCGAATTCTTGACCTGCATTTGAAGCAGTAACGGTTTTTAAAACTTGACCAGTTACGTTCATAATTTGAATTTGTGTTTGGTTGCTTAAATTCTTTCCAGTAACAGTCATAATTGAACCATCTGTTTTAATGGAAGAAATAGAGGTAACTTGTACATTACTTACACTCAATGGCCATGCAAAAGTGAATTCTTGACATAATTCTGCGTTTTGATCATTGTTTCCGTAAAATACTGGAGGAAGAACTGATACATCAAATATTTGAGTCAGTTTCACACAAAGTGTTCCTTTTCCTGGATCAATTTTAGCACCATAGGTTTGTGTTAAAATGAAATCTTGAGTATCACCTGGTTTCATTTCAAGACCTACAATTGGAGTTTGCCAAGGAATTGCAGTTCCGTTAATATCATAATTAATTAGTAATTGACCTTCTAACGTTACTTCATAAATTAATAGCGTTCCTACAGGGTAGGTAAAAGTATCATTATTGGTAACATTTACAGTAATAGAAGTAGTTCCTGATTTAGGATCCTCGGTGGTAATTGTTCCCGTTGGAGCGATGTATGAATCTACCGATGCGTAGGTAGAATCTTGAGCGAAACTGATTGTTCCTAAACCCATTGTTAAAGCAAAAAGTAAAAGTTTTTTCATAGTTTAATTTATTTTAAAGTTTGATATTTTAATTGGGGTCTAAAATAGTGAAAAGAAACGGATCTAAGAATTTTTTCTTTTATGATTTTTTTGCTGAAAAACACAATTAGAAATATTTGTAAATAGTTCAAATATTGTATTCTAATCAGTTGTTATCGTGCGTATTGAGTTATTTAACTCTTCGATTATTTTAGCAGATACTTTATGGAAGTATCTTTTGTTCTTATAGCCCATTACCCACTGAACACCATTTATAGCGTTGGAAGTAAAAACTTCTTCGGCTTGCTCTAGTGCGTTTACGCCAATTGGGGTTTCTAAAACTTCTAATCCCAAACTCGGTGCGAGTGCCAAAATGTTTTGTCGCATAATACCAGGTAAACAACCTTCGGAAAGTGGAGGGGTGACTATTCGGTTATGAATAATCATAAAAATATTTGAGGAAATAGTTTCGCATATTAATCCTTTTGAGTTAAGAATTATCAGGTCATCTACCTGATGTTTAGATTTTGCAATTCCTGCTTTGACAAACATTAATGAATTGGCCGTTTTTAAGCAGTTAAAAGCGTGAATGGGTTTGAAGATTTCATCATAAATTCCTAATGAAATTCCTTCTAAATTTAGCTGGTATGAATTTAAATCGGGGTCCGTTTCTAATAATACCGAAACCTCGTTGGTAATGGGCGTATATTTTCCACCATCATTTCTAAAAACGGTAATACGCAGTCTTGCGCCATCTTTTAAACGGTTACGAATAAGTAATCTTTTTACTTCCTCATTCAACACCGTTTTCAAGAGCTGATCGTTCCAATCAAATTCCATCATTTCCATTCCGGCATAAAGTCGCTGCAAATGAGATTCTAGAAATAATGGAATTCCATTAACACATTTAACCGTTTCAAAAAGTGCATCGCCATACCTAAAACTACGATTGGCAACTGTTAATACAGCTGAATCATGTTGTAATAGCTTTCCGTTTAAACTAATATATCCACTCATTTGAGATAAGTATTTATGAAACTTATGGATGAATTTGGGGTGATCAGGAACCCCTTAATTCCTACTTTTTTTGAGGCTATTATGTCACGTTCACTATCGCCAATCATAAAACTTTTAGAAGGGTCGATTTTATGAACAGCCATGGCTTTTTCAAATAAAAGCGAACCTGGTTTTCGATCCAAAGATTTGCTGAAATCTTGGTGGTGTGGCGAATATAGAATATCAGTAAGAATCACTCCTTTAGCGGCTAATTCTTCTTTTAAATAGTGATGCAATTTTTTTACATCTTGATGCGTGTAAATTCCTTTGGCAATTCCACCTTGATTGGTAATCACTATTATTTTGTAGCCTTTTTCTTGCGCTTTTTGTAAGGTTGAAAATACATCTGGAAGGATATCAAAATCAGCTACCTTGTAGGTATATTCTCCGCGTTCACGATTTATCACCCCGTCTCGATCTAAAAATAAAGCCTTGTTTTGATTCATTAGTTAAATACCGCTACAATTTGTTGAATAAAATTAAGAACCAAACTTGGTTTAAATATTATGGTAATTAGTATGCCGTATAAGGCGCCAAAATAGTGTGCATCATGACCTACGCCATCATTCATGCCTTGGTCGGCCATTCGTTTTTCATACCAAATATAAAGTACTCCAAAAATGATTGCGGGAATAGGAATTACAATCATAAACCCAAGCATACTAGTTGGAAACATTAGGATATACGAAAAAAGTACTGCCGAAACAGCTCCAGATGCTCCGATAGAACGATAATACGGATTATTAGATTCTTTTTTTAAAGTAGGGAGTGATGAAAATATTATTCCTCCAACATACAATAACAAATAGAAAACCATGCCGTTGGTAGCCCCAAATAAATTTTGAAATGTTCCTTCTACCGCACCACCAAATTGCCATAACACAAACATATTTACCAATAAATGTGACCAGCCGCCATGAAGGAATGCATGGGTAATGATTCGGTACGACTGTTTACGATGAACCACCAAATAGGGATCAAACAAATACTTATTAAATAAATCGCGGTTATTGAAACCAGTAACCGAAATCAATCCTGTAATGGCAATAATGATGAGTGTAATCATGGCAACATCTATTAATTAGCAGGGGTATATTTAACCACCTGTTGATTAATTTTACCGAAAATGGAATCTCCATTTTGGTCGTTCATTTCAATTTCTATCCGGTCTCCAAATGTCATAAATGGAGTGGAGGCTTTGCCGTTAGCAATTATTTCAAGACATCTTATTTCGGCCAAACAGCTAGAACCTGTAGGACTTCCTTGGTTGGCTACCGTACCCGAACCAATCACGGTACCTGCCATCAATGATCGTGATTTAGCGGCATGCGCAATTAATTGACCAAAGTCAAAAACCATATCAATACCGGCATTGGGAGAACCCACTATGGTAGAATTTAAGGTAGAAACCAATGGTAAATGAACTTTACCTTCCTTCCACGCGTTACCCAATTCATCTGGTGTGACTACTACTGGCGAAAAGGTAGTCCATGGTTTGGATTGATAAAACCCGAATTGCTTTGATAATTCTGCCGGAATAAGATTTCTTAAAGAAACATCATTCACAATTCCGATAAGCTTAATATGATCCAAAGCATTTTTAGGCGAGGTACCTGCATGAACGTCATCTGTAAAAACGGCTACTTCCGATTCGAAATCAATTCCCCAAGCGTCATTTTCCATAAGAATATCATCGGTAGCACCAATAAATGCGTCACTTGCTCCCATATACATTAGGGGATCTGTCCAAAAAGAGTCTGGAAGCTCTGCATTTCTAGCTTTTCTAACTAATTCAACATGCGTTACATAAGCGCTTCCATCTGCCCAATGATAGGCGCGAGGTAGGGGAGCCATTGCCTCATTCACATCAAAAGAGAAAGCATCAGTAATGGTTCCATTTTCTAATTCCGTGTAAACGGAAGTTAATTTGGGAGCAATTTCCGACCAATTATCCAATGCCATTTGCATGGTTTGCGCAATATGCGGAACCGCAACGGCATGAGTCATGGCTTTGTTTACTACCACTAATTTACCATCTCTGGTGTTATTTTTAATACTTGCTAATTTCATGCAATCTTATTTATCAAGGAAATTTAGGGAATTTTTGAAAGTCGGGATCCCTTTTCTCAAGGAAGGCATGTTTCCCTTCTTGTGCTTCCTCCATGAGGTAATACATCATGGTGGCGTCTCCGGCAAATTCCATTAATCCGTGTTGTCCATCCAACTCAGCGTTAAGTGCGCGTTTTAGCATTCGTAGTGCCATTGGACTTCTTTTCATTATGGTTTTACACCATTCCACGGTGGTGTTTTCTAGCTCGGCTAATGGTACTACTTTGTTTACCATTCCCATTGCTTCCGATTCTTTGGCGGTGTACTGTTCACATAAAAACCAAATTTCGCGTGCTTTTTTCTGACCTACGTGTCGGGCCAAATAAGAAGAACCAAATCCACCATCAAAACTACCCACTTTAGGTCCTGTTTGTCCAAAAATTGCGTTTTCGGAGGCAATGGTTAAATCACATACTACGTGCAAAACATGTCCGCCACCAATGGCGTATCCATTTACCATGGCAATGACCGGTTTTGGTAAAGAGCGTAAAGCTTTGTGTAAATCTAATACGTTTAATCGGGGAACACCATCTTCGCCAACATAACCGCCCACTCCTTTTACATTTTGATCTCCACCCGAACAAAAGGCTTTATCCCCAATTCCGGTAAGTACCAGAACGCCAATTCGTTGGTCTTCTCGTGCAATGGCAACGGCATCCAACATGTCGATGTTAGTCTGCGGTCTAAAGGCATTATATACCTCTGGTCGGTTAATGGTTATTTTAGCTATTCCTTCGAAGAATTCAAAATAGATGTCTTCGTATTCTTTAATGGTAGTCCATTCTCTATTTGCCATAATTTCTTTTTATGTGTAAGGCGGTTTCGCCAAATGTGTTCTTCGTTCAATATGGTGATTTTAACTATCCACCAAATTATTAAAATACCCTTTTAAAATTCCTGCATTTTCTGTTTGAGGAGTGAAAACCTCCAATATTCCAGCCGAATCGGATTTAGATAGAATCAAAAACTGTTCGTTAAATTCTTCCAAATTGGTGGCGCAAAAATAATCTACGTTAAACCCTAAAGCAATGTGTTTGACACTGTTTTTTTGGTGGGTTTCAAAGAAGTTTTCAAGTTGTCCAGTAGTATTAGGTCCGTCAATAAATCTAAAAATTCCACCTCCCGCATTATTTACTACAATTACTCTAAAATTGGAGGGTATATGGCGGTGCCACCACGCATTAGTATCGTAAAAAAAAGAAATATCGCCAACTACTAAAAAGACCAATTTGGAAGTCACCATAGCATTTCCAATGGCGGTGGAAACTATGCCATCAATTCCACTCGTTCCTCTATTTGATTTGAAGGTGAGGTTTTTACCCCAATTAAAAAGCTGTGCGTAACGTACCGGAGTGCTATTAGCTAAGTGTAGAATGCTATTTTCGGGTATTAAATTTCGCACAGTTTGCATGACTTTTATATCCGAGAAAGGCGCGTTGTCAACGAATGATTTTTGGTGTCTATTTCGTTTGGAATCCAAATTCAACCATTTTTTTGTCCATTCAGAAGATTGAGAATCTAACTTATCAATAATTTGATTAAAAAATGGAAGTACCGGAATTTTGGCGTGGTGTGTCAAACATTGATATGTATCGGGTGCATTTTCAGTATTCTCAACATGAATGTGATGGGTAGGACGGAAGGAACGCAAATATCCTTTTATCTTTTTTGAAACTACGTTTCCACCAAAAGAAATCAATAAATCGGGTTGAAATTCTTTCTGCTCATCTGCCGAAAATGGAATAATGAGTCGGTCGATGTTTTTTACTGAATTCTCAATGTCCAAATTGGAGGTTGTTTCGGACAGAATTAATGCATGAGCGCCTAAATGGTGTAGCATTTCAGAAATGCGGGTATCGATATCCTGTTGCCCTACCAAAATTAAAATACGTGAAGCGTTATTCCATAAAGAAACGTATTCAGCTATCTCGGTGTGACTTAAATTGAATGGAGGTTCTGGTAATGGTGTAACCTGTGAAAGGCCTCCTTTAAAGGATTCTATGTTGTAAATAGGTTCTTCAAAAGGAACATTAAGATGCACAGGACCACTTACAGAATTAGCTAGGTTTAAAGCCTTATTAATTATTGTTCCGTTTTTTCTATCCGCATCGGTTTCATCCAATACGGATGAATATAGGATGTGATTTGCATACACGTTATTTTGACGAATGGTCTGCCCATCTCCTTGATCAATTAGATAAGCCGGACGATCAGCCGACAAAACCACCAATGGAATTTTTCGGTAGAAGGCTTCCGCTATGGCGGGGTAATAATTTAATAAAGCCGTTCCAGATGAGCACACTAATGCTACCGGGCTCTTTGTTTCATCGGCTATTCCGAGTGCAATAAATCCTGCCGAACGTTCATCGGGTACCGAATAACATTGGTATTTGGGATGTGATGTAAATCCCAAAATCATAGGTGCATTTCGCGACCCTGGAGAAATAACAACGTGTTGCATTCCCTTTTGCCAAAGTATATCAATTAATTGCTGTGCGCTTTTTTTATCTGTGGTATTCAATTGTAGTGGTATTAAGAATGGAAACTAAAATTACTGAAGAATAATGCTTGCATCAATATCTAGTTTTTTGTGAATTTGTTTAGCCATATGTAAAGTAATTTCTCTTTTACCTCTTATGTATTCGCTAATTCGACTTGTGGTTGTTCCAAGTAATTCGGCTAAATCCTTTTGTTTCAGTCCTTTTTCTTCCATTCTGAGCTTAATCACATCTACTAATGCCGGTACTCCAATTGGAAAATGTTCTTCCTGATATTCTGCAACAAGGACGGAAATTTTACCTAGCTCAATATTTCTTGGGTCATCTGCAGGTGTACTGTTATTCACCACTTTAAGTAAATCTTTGATTCTTAAAAGGTATGCATCATGTTGTTTCTCCGAAATCATTATTATTTCTTTATACGGTCTTGCAAACACTTCTATCGTATTCAGAATGTGTTCCAATAAATTGAATGAAAATTTTCTAATGTAGAAAATTATTAGCAATCACCTATCCAAATTTGTTTCAGTAAATATTAAATACGCAATGGTCATTTCCTACATAATCAGCAGAGTAAAAGTGTTTTTAATGTCACTTTAATTTTACTATATAGCTCTTTTCACTATCTCATTCCATTTTTAAATTGCTGTTTTCAATTCAGAATGTTTTAGATAGTAATTATTAAGAGTGGTGTAGGTGATAACACGCAGTAGGCAAAGGTATTTAAAAAGTTACAGTATATGGAATTTATTAATTGCTAATTATTCCAATTCCGTTAACAAGGTTTCTGATTTAAAATTGGTTTCATCCCATTCTTTTTCCGCATTTGATTTAGCCGTAATTCCTCCGCCAATATACAGCGCCAAATTATTTTTAGAAACCTGTAAGCATCGCAAATTGACAAAAAGTTTTAATTCTTTTTCGGGGTGTATAAATCCTAAATAACCGGTGTAATATGCACGGTCGTGTTTTTCAATTAGGTGAATCATATCCTTTGCTTTTTCCAAAGGAACACCACAAATAGCTGGGGTAGGATGCAGGTGTTTAGCAAATGAATATGCGGCATCATAACTCACATTATTGACAGAGGTTAAATTGGTTTGCAAATGAACCACCGGACCCGCTTTTACCGTTTCTGTTTCACTCAAATTACATTCAATTTGTGATTTTGAAAAAGCGTCTAAAATATATTGGGTTACATAGGCTTGTTCTTCTTTTTCTTTGGCGCTCCATTTAGGTGCATTTCCTAAATTAGGTTGCGTTCCTGCCAGCGACATGGTGCTGATTTTAGTCCCCGTCCAATTCACTAAAGTTTCGGGAGTTGCCCCCATCCAAACCCCGGATTGGGCATGATTAATGAGGTAAACAAAGGCGGATTCATGCTTTTTGTTTAATCTATATAAATAATTAGATAAATCTAAACCCACTGGTTTAGAGATGCTTTTAATTCTTGAGTAGATGAATTTTTCTAAACCTTCATTATTCAATGTATCAATTGCTTGTGTTAAATTTTCAAGATACAAATCCTTAGAAATGGCATACGTAGCATCTTGATTTACCGGTTTTTCGTTATTCGGTATCTTAATTATATCGGTAATAAAAGCATCATTTATCAAACTTTCATTTATGCGGTAATCGGCCGAAATAATAATTTCTGGATGCTGTTTTGAAACTTCAAATGGATGAAATACAAAGTGTGATTTGGTGTGATTGCAAACCGTTTGGTTTTCAATTATTATTTCAAATTCAGATGAATTAGGGTAGCTGCAAACTACAAAGTTTAAATGCTTTTCCAAGCAAATATTTAGCAACTTCTGTAAATAATTATTCATCAATTTAAT
This sequence comes from uncultured Flavobacteriales bacterium, assembly GCA_963974475.1. Taxonomy (GTDB): domain Bacteria; phylum Bacteroidota; class Bacteroidia; order Flavobacteriales_G; family Salibacteraceae; genus CAJXZP01. The sequence goes on along the minus strand of CAXBCR010000008.1, from coordinate 22,900 downwards.
GGTTATTTAGAGTTTTCAAAAGTAGTAGGAATAACGGGTCTTACCAATTTTTAGAAGTGTCATTATTCTGTAAATATCCAGACTCAGTGATTAAATAAAATGCATGTTACCTAAACCAATTCTTTTATCTATTAAATTTGTACAAATCTTAAATTTATGGCAGATCGTATTCTATTGGTAGAGGATGAGGCTTCACTATATGAAGCACTAAAACTGAATCTTGAAATGGAGGGTTATAATGTAACGCTCGCTGTGGATGGTGAACAAGCTATTGACAAGTATAGATCAGGTCATTTTCATTTAATTATACTGGACGTAATGATACCTAAAATGGATGGATTTGTGGTATGTGAAACCATTCGGCTAGAAAACCAAAAGATTCCGATTTTGTTTTTATCGGCTAAGAATAGTGCGGAAGACAAAATTAATGGCCTCAAAACTGGGGCAGATGACTACATGGCCAAACCATTTAACTTGGAAGAATTTTTACTTCGGGTAAGCTTATTGGTAAAAAGGGGACATGCATTGACGCATACTGAAAATGAAGAATTGAATTTTTTCGAATTTGGCGGTAACCGAATTGAATTTGCTAGTTTTAGCATTAAGACCTGGAAAGGTGATGAAAAATCATTATCCAAACGTGAAATGAAGTTGCTAAAACTATTGATAGAGAAAAGAGGTAAGGTAGTATCACGAGAAGAAATTTTGCAGAAAATATGGGGTTACGATGTCTTTCCGTCCACACGAACTATTGACAATTACATTTTAGCGTACCGAAAGTATTTTGAACAAAACCAGCGTCAACCCAAGCATTTTTTCTCCGTAAGAGGGGTGGGATATAAGTTTGAATCCGATAGCGATTAAACCGCCTGTTAAAAACTGTCATTCATTTTAATCCATTCCGGTTGTCTTCTTTAAAAGGAGGGTTATTTTTGTGGGAAGACAATATTGGAGATGGGTATGAAAAAAAAGTTACAAATACTATTATTAGGAATTTTATTAATCTCCGTAAATCTCGGGTTTTCTCAATCCAATCTACTTAATCAGTCTGTTACCTATGAAGAGTTGATGCAGGGTTATAAGCAGCTAGCGGCTAATTACAACACTTGTGATTTGGTGTCGTTTGGGCAGACCGATTCGGGTAAACCGCTACACTTATTTTTAATCAATAAATCGCAAGAGTTTTATCCTGAAGCCATCCACCAAAAGGTAGTGTTGTTAGTGCAAAATGGTATTCACGCAGGTGAACCGTGTGGGATTGATGCTAGTTTGGAATGGGCTACCGAAATGATTTCTACCCATCAAATTCCGGATAACGTGGTGATTGCCATTATTCCGGTATATAATATTGGCGGGATGTTGAACCGGGGGTGTTGCAGTAGGGCGAATCAAAATGGACCCGAAGCACATGGATTTAGAGGTAATGCAAGAAACTTAGACTTAAACCGAGACTATATTAAAAATGATAGTAAAAATGCATTTGCGTTTGCCCGATTGTTTCACTGGTTGCAGCCAGAATTATTTATCGACACGCATACTTCCAATGGAGCGGATTACCAATACACCATGACGCTAATTTCTCCCAGAAAAGAAAAGCTGGATGCCCATTTAAGTGGTTATTTAGTAAATAAATTGGAGCCTTATTTGTACGCTAATTATGACTCGCTAACACCTTATGTAAACGTTTGGGGAACGACTCCCAATCACGGTATTAAATCGTTTAACGACTTATCTAGGTATTCTACCGGTTATGTGGGTTTGTTTAATTGCATTGGTTTTACTACCGAGTCGCACATGTGGAAAACCTTTAATGCACGAAAAACGCATACTCGAAAATTTTTGGAACTGTTAACTGGATTTGCCGATACAAATTTTGTGGAACTAATGGAAAATAAACGAATTTGTGATGCGGAGAATCCGATGAGTTTTGAGGCTCTGAATTTAGAAATTGATACCACCGTTTTTGATAGTATTACCTTTTTGTCCTACCAACCCACGTATGCTTATAGCGAGATTTTGGGTAGAAAACAATTGTATTATAATAGAAGCAAACCCGAAAGTATTAAAATTCCGTATTTCAACTATTTCAATAAAATAGATGAAGTGAAGGTTCCTGATTATTACGTGATTCGCTCCGCTTGGAAAGAGGTGGTGTCTAGGCTTAGAGCCAATCAGATTGCGATGATTCGTTTAAATCATGATTCTACCATAACTGGTTTGACCTCTTATATTAAGCACTATAAAAGTGGTACACAACCGTACGAAGGCCATTATTTGCATAAAGAGATTGAAGTGGTGGATTCGTTAGTGGATATGTCATTTTACGAAGGAGATTTTATGGTTTCCACGCATCAAAAAGGATGGAAATATATTTTGAATGTGTTGGAAGCAAAATCGGAGGATAGTTTTTTTGCTTGGAATTTTTACGATGAAATTCTACAGCAAAAAGAGTGGTATTCTGCGTATATTTTTGAATCTTATGCGGTTCAAATGTTAGAAGCAGACCCGGTGCTGAGAATGGAATATGACCGTAAAATGGAAACAAATAAATCGTTTGCTGCCAGTGGTGACGCTAGGTTACTTTGGTTGTATCGGAAATCACCATTCTATGAATCTAACCATAATAGGTTACCCATTTTGAAAATTTTTGAATGAAAAAGCAGTTATTTCTTTTAGTATTTACCCTTGCCATTCATGGGTATGTAAATGGGCAGTTTAGTAGGTATTGGAACGAAAGTTTTAGTACTAAAGCCGCCTTGTTATCTGGTGCGGTTGTAGGAGGTTATTCGGATGAAACATCTATTTATTACAATCCATCCATTTTGAATGATTCGAATATGAATAGCCTTTCATTTTCGAATGGTTTAATGAAAATAGACTTGGTGCGTTATGAAAATGCCATGGGCGATGGGTTAGGGGTAAGTAATTGGGAATCATCTGTAGCCTCTGGTTTTTTGTCGGTAGGCTTATACCCAAAAGATAATCTAGGACTTATATGGAAAGCGGCCGTGTTTAATAAATCAAAATTCGATAATAGTTTTAAAGGAGAATTTAGGTCGGAAGATGATATATTTCTACAAGCTCCAGGAAAGGAGAAATATTATGGGTCTATTAGCTCCCGTACAGAGTATAATGATTATTGGTACGGAGTAGGAATATCAAAACGAAATAAGGGGAAATTTACGATTGGAGCTAGCTTTTTTCTACGTTATTCCAGTTTGCGTTACAATGCAAGTAAACGGGTGGAAGTTGCCCCGTATGATTCGAATTCCATATTAGAAAATGTTTCGCTCAACAATATATCCGAAGAATTTAGAGGGTACGTTTGGAGAGCAACCATGAAATTAGGCTTGAATTATAAACTGAATAAGCAAATAAAACTGGGGCTTGTTATTACCACTCCATCCATAGCGGTGGTGGGTAGTGCGGACGTACATTCAAATATCAGTTACCTTAATATTGTATCTAAAAAGTTAGCGCAATTTTTACCTGATGTAATTGCAGATGAAGCGATTGCATCGGCAGATTTCAATATTAAAGACCCTTTATCTTTGGCTCTTGGTATTGATTATACCTTTCAAAAAACGCGATGGAATGTTACCTTGGAGTGGTTTTCGAAACTAAAACCATATCGATTAATTGATGGAAGAACAGGGGAGAAGGCCAATACAAATACCGCCAATATTGTAATTCCTGAAGACTTTTTATCCTATAAAGCGGGTGGAAATGGTTTGTTGAATTTAGCCGTAGGACTTGAGGTTTTTACCAAAAATGATAGGTCATGGTTATTTGGTGTTAAAACCGATTTTGATGCATTGAATAATTTCAATTACGAAGATTTAGAGTCATTAAACACCTTGGTAAATGCCAAAACAGATTATTACCATATTAGCGCAGGTAAGAATTTTCAATTTTTAAATTACGATGTCTTGTTAGGTTTAGAGTATTCGTTGTCGAGAGCATCTAATTTAAAGAGTTTTGCAAATTTTTCTCCTCCAATTTTTGTAGATGATTCTAATCCATACAACTTAGAAGGGGTGATTGAGAACACCATGAATTTTAAGGGGGATGCCTTGGTCTTATTTATTGGGTTAACATTTAAAAAATAGGATGAAACGGGTAGCCTTTTTGGTATTGTTTTTTACTGGGTTTTCTACGATAAGCTATTCAAAATCAAGTTATTCATCTATTTGGTTAGATTACAATCATTCGAATAAACTAAGTGAAAAATGGTCGTTTCAATCCGATTATGGTTACCGATTTAGACCTAATTACACCTACAACTGGCAACGATTGCATGCACGAACCGCTTTGGTATATTCATTTCCAAAAGTAAAATGGCTAGCTGGAGCAGCTGTTTTTGCCGTTTTTGAACCACAAAGTTTTTTAGATTTTGAAATTAGGCCTTGGCAAGGCTTAAAATTTGGTTGGAAACCAACACCAAAATGGAAGGTATCCAATTTTGTTCGAATAGAAGAACGATTCCATTTTCTTGGAACGGATGATGGGTCGGCCTTCAATTACTTTTTGTTTATTTTGAGATACAGTTTAACCGTCAAATATGCATTTAATTCACCCAAAGATAACCACGGGAAATGGGTGGGATTTGTAGGGTTTGAACCCTTTATACTGTTAAACGATAATCAGCAGTATGTATCCATCACAAAATCACGTACTACTATTGGCATGCAATACCATTGGTCAAAAAAAACGCAGGTAAAATTGGGGTATATTTACCAGCCCAAAAACATACCAATCGTACAAAACACGGTGTTTTATTCCCATATTATTCGATTGTCAGTGGTCCAAAAATTTTAGGATTTCTTTTCTAATAACACCACACTTTCCACGTGCGCGGTATGCACAAACTGGTCAACAATACTAATTTTTTTAACCTCATAGTTGGCTAATGCAAAATCTTGTAAATCGCGTGCTTGTGTAGCCGGATTACATGAAATATATACCACGCGGTTAGCATCCAATTCAATAATTCGTTTCAGTGCCTTTGGAGTAATGCCTGACCTAGGAGGGTCTAAAATAACGGTCTTTATATTGCCTTGATATTCTGGGTGGTCTTTTAAGAAGTTCTTTACATCAGCGGCATAAAATTCTACATTCGAAATTCCGTTTTTCTTTGCATTTTTCTTGGCGTCTTCTATCGCTTTTTTGATGATATCCACACCAATTACTTTCACATCTCCTTGGGCTTGATTAGCCACTAGTTGACCTATGGTTCCTGTGCCACAAAACAAATCTACTATGGTGTCGTCTTTGGTGAAATTTTGGTTTAAAAAAGTGTAATCAATTGCTTTCTGATACAGTAATTCTGCCGACAGTGGATTGGGTTGGAAAAAGCTACCAATACTGACATCAAAATGTAAATCGTGAATTTTTTCCTCTAAGTTGTCTTCTCCATAAATAACGGTAGAGGACAAATCTTCATCTTGCGTGCGATCACCTTGACCATTGTTAATGGTATGAATGACTCCCGCTAAACGGTCGCCAACAATAGATTGTAGCAATGCTATAAAACCATCGGTATCAAACTCGGCTAAATGCGAATTTGAAGTGGTTAATTTAAATAAGATTTTATCGGTAAAGAAACTTTTACGCACGGTTAAATAGCGGTAAAATCCGTGATGACGCACAGGATGCCAAGCCGGTAAATTACTTTTAATACACCATTCTCTAACCAATCGAATGCCATCTTCAATCTGCTTATCAAACAAACCCGAATCGGCATTCATGTTATCCACCACGCGCCATTGACCGCGATGTTTGAATCCTAAACCAAAATCATCAATATCCGTTTGTTGTTCCTCATCCCATATAATAGTGGAGAAGGAGTATTCCATTTTATTTCGATAATGCCAATCTTGTGGAGAAGCAATAAAGGTGTCGAATAACTCAAAAGCATTGGACACGTTTCCAATTCGTTTAAGCACATCAAGCGTACTGGTTTTTTTATGCTCTTGCTGTTTTGCCACTGGCCAAGTAGCGTAGGGTGCACCTGGAATGGCTTGAAATTCAATTGGACATTCATCGGGTGAAGCTTTAACCAACGCGGTTACTTTTGCCTCTGCATAGCGCTTCTTTTTCTTAATAATTCTGGCCATCACAGTTTGACCTGGAAAAGTGTTTAATACGAAAATGATGTAATCTCCGTCTTCGGTATGGATTTTAGCAATTCCTTTTCCGCCAAAAGCGAGGTCTGAAATTTCTAATTCTACGATGTTTCCTTTTTTCAATTTTGTGATATCCATTCTGGCCATTATTAAGTCGGCAAATTTATTGAATATTTAAGAGCGTGTACCCAATTCTATTTAATTTTAGTCACTTGGTTACATCCAAATTTATTTATCCATGTTTAGCTGTGTTAGCCCTAAATTATATGCCCATAGAGTTAACTTTAAATCGTAAATTTGCCGCTCGTGAAATTTAAAATTTAAGGATATGACAAAGACGACAAAAAAGTTGGATTCAAAACACTATATAGATTTAGAAGATAAGTATGGAGCACATAACTATCATCCATTACCGGTAGTTCTAGAAAAAGGTAAAGGCGTACATGTTTGGGATGTGGAAGGAAAAAAATATTATGATTTTTTATCGGCTTATTCTGCGGTAAATCAAGGTCATTGTCATCCGAAAATTATTTCAGCCCTTACCGAACAAGCAAATATTCTTACTCTTACATCTCGTGCGTTTTTTAATGATAAACTTGGAGTGTATGAAAAATTTGCGGCTGAGTATTTTGGCTACGAAAAAATCTTACCGATGAATACCGGTGCTGAAGCAGTAGAAACCGCGTTAAAATTGGCTAGAAAATGGGCATACGAAAAGAAAGGAATTCCACAGAATGAAGCAAAAATCATTGTATGCGAAAACAACTTTCATGGACGTACCACAACCATTATTTCATTTTCAAATGACCCAGATGCACGTCAAAACTTTGGTCCATTTACCACAGGGTTTGTGCGTATTCCTTATGATGACATTGATGCATTAAGAGAAGCTTTAAAAGACCCTAACATTGCTGCATTCTTGGTAGAGCCTATCCAAGGTGAAGCAGGTGTATTTGTACCTGGTGATGGATATTTGAGAGAAGCTTCCAAATTATGTAAAGAAAAAAATGTACTTTTTGTAGCCGATGAGGTTCAAACAGGTATAGCACGTACGGGACGTCTTTTGGCCGTTGACCATGAAAATGTAAAACCTGATGTGTTAATTTTAGGTAAAGCAATTTCTGGAGGGGTTTATCCTATTTCTGCTGTATTGGCAAACAATGATATTATGGAAGTAATTCATCCCGGACAACATGGATCCACTTTTGGTGGTAACCCAATGGCTGCTGCTGTTGCTATGGCTGCCCTAGAAGTAGTTACAGATGAAAAATTAGCCGAAAACGCGGAAAAATTAGGTCAATTGTTCCGTTCTGAAATAAATAAATTGGTTGATACCAGTAAATTGGTTTGCCAAGTTAGAGGAAAAGGATTACTGAACGCCATCATTATTGACGATGACCAAGATGGAAATACTGCTTGGGATATTTGTGTGAAATTAGCGGAAAACGGTTTATTAGCTAAACCAACGCATGGTAACATTATTCGTTTTGCTCCCCCATTGGTGATGACCAAAGATGAATTGATGGATTGTGTAGGAATTATTTCTAAAACAATTTTAGAGTTTGAAGCACAGATGTAAATAAACATCGGTCTCAATAAATTTTAAGTCCAATTTGATTCGTCAGATTGGACTTTCTTTTTGGATTAATATAAAGCGTTTAGTGTGAAGAGTAGAAGTCTTATAGGTATGCTAGGTTCTTCTAATAAGATATAATGAATGTCTTATATTTATAGAGGTATTAAGTCTATTAGAGGACGTTTATTATTGCTAGCCTAATGGAATAATAAATGGATGAATCCGTTAAATAACCTAAAACTGGAGCATAAAAAAAGGGTTTCTATTAATAGAAACCCTTTCACAGTATTATTTATGCTCTATTGAACGTATGCTTTAGCGTGTGCTAAGTATTTTTCAATATCACGACCTTCTTGAGAATTTGGATATTGCGTACTAATTCTTTCGTAAAAAGATACAGCCGATTTAAAGTCGTTTAATTTTTCTGCTAAAATTCCTGCTTTCTTTAAGTAGATAGGAGTAGAGAATTCGTTTACGTAAGCATTAGCTGCTTTTTCGTAACTTGTTAAAGCGGCTTCATAATCTCCTAATTGAGATAAGCAATCACCAATAGCCCCTTCTTTCAAAGCACCGGTCATGTGGTCTTTTGGAGAATAGTCTTTTAAATAATCAATCGCATCTTCGTATGCACCGGTATGCATTAAAGAAACGCCCATATAATACTTAGCGGTATTACCAATAGCAGTGGAGCCATAATTGGCAGCTATTTCTTCAAATCCCATGAAATCACTGTTTCCATACATGGCTAATTCAAACGAATCAACGGCAAATGCATTTTGCGCTTGATACGCATCTTCAGTCGCACTTTTTTGCAATGGTGGGAGATACATGTTGTAATAATAAAATGTTCCAAGAATTAGAACGATGATTACTACTAGTGCAATTCCAACAGGTTGCTTTTTCTCTTCTAAAAATTTCTCGGCTTTTGAATATGCTTCGCCAATATTGATATCTTCTTCCTCTACGTGATGTTTGCTCATTCTGAACTAATTTTTAAGGGCGCAAATATATTGTTTTAGTTCTTATGATTGTTGAAAATTTGAATCGATGCAAAGGTTTTTTGTACCTACCTTTGTTCACAACTAAAATAGGCCAATGTACCTTCATCGATTATCGGTAGTTAATTTTAAAAATCACATAGAAGCAAATTTTGAATTTTCTGATTCAATTAACTGTTTTACAGGTGATAACGGAATGGGTAAAACCAATGTGTTGGATGCTATTTATTATTTATCATTTTCTAAAAGCTTTTTTAACGCGATTGATTCTCACAACATTAATTTTGATTCAGATTTTTTTATTGTACAAGGAGAATACATCATAAATGACCAAACGGAGCGAATTAATGTTGGTTTGAAGCAAGGAAAGAAAAAAATTGTAAAGCGAAATAACAAAATTTATAAACGTTTGGCCGATCATATCGGGTTGTTTCCTTTAGTAATGGTTTCTCCTGCCGATGTTAATCTTATTATTGAAGGGAGCGAGGTGAGACGTAAGTTTATGGATGGAGTCATTTCTCAATTTGATAAAGTTTATTTAGAAAACCTACTACATTACAATAAAGCGCTATCACAAAGGAATGCACTTTTAAAAATGTTTTACGAAAACCAATATTTTGATGCCGATTCGTTAGAAATTTGGAATTTGAAAATGGCACAATATGCCAAGCCTGTATTTGAAAAAAGGAATTCTTTTTTACAGGAGTTTATCCCTATTTTTCAAAAATATTATGAAATAATTTCCGGTAATAAAGAGGATGTTAGTTTAGCCTATATTTCTCAATTAAATGCGCAAAGTATGCCCGAGTTGTTTGCTGAATTTTTAAAGGCAGACCTACGTTCACAGCATACCAAGGTGGGAATACATAAGGATGATTTAGAATTTTTAATTGCAGGACATAGCGTTAAAAAATATGGTTCGCAAGGGCAACAAAAAACGTATTTGTTGGCTTTAAAATTGGCCCAGTTTGAGATTATTAAAAACATTAAAGGCAAGAAACCCATTTTATTGTTGGATGACATTTTTGACAAGCTAGATGAGAAAAGGGTGACCGCTTTAATGGAGTTGGTAAGTGAACATAACTTTGGTCAAATATTTATTTCAGATACGAGTGCAGAAAGGGTAGTGGGGTTATTTGAAAACATAGCCATTAAGCCAAAAGTTTTTGAAATTAACTAAACCCCGAATATAAAAAGGCAATGAGCGATAAAAATCAAAATACACTAGGAGAGGCTATTAAAGGAATGCTAAAAGCCTATCGGTTAGAAAGTAAAGTAACCGAAACGGATATTTGGCAATCATGGGAGGCCATTATGGGTCCTTCTATTTACCGACATACGCAAAAAATTGAGCTTCGCGAAAAAGTGCTCGTTATTCGTTTAGATTCTTCCGCATTACGGCAAGAATTGGGTTTTGCTAAATCCAAAATTGTCGAAAAAATCAACGAACATGTAGGTCGTAGATTTATTGAGGATGTGTTATTGATGTAATACGCGCGGAATAGGTTTTCTGTTTTTTTCTAAAATAATGCTTGCCCTAAGTTGTTAATAATTAGCCATTAGAAATTGGGAATTAGTTGGTAATTTTTGTATTATTGGCAATAATAATTACTCTTTTAATTAACAATCACAAAATTCATTTTTTATGAAACAGTTTTACCAGTTAACATTTGCCTTCATTATCACTATTTTCAGTTTTTCAGGAAATGTGCAAGCCACCCATATTTCAGGCGGTGATATAACCTATGAATGTGTAGGACAAGATTCATTTCTGGTGACTTTAAAGCTTTTTCGGGATTGCGCGGGAGTTGGATTAGCAACTGGTACTACCATAAATGGAGTAAGCGGTTGTGGTGGATCCATAGTTGTAAATTTAGCCTTGCAAACCTCCGCAGAGGTGTCGGCACTTTGTCCCACTCAAATATCAAATTCCACCTGTAATGGCGGCACTTATCCCGGTATTCAAGAATTTATTTATACAGGAATTGCGGTGTTGAGCCCTGCTTGTAATTCATGGACGCTTAGTTGGAGTTCTTGTTGTAGAAATGCTCAAGTTACTAACCTGGTAAACCCGAGTGTTTTAGGAACTTATTTGTACACTACGCTATCTTCAGGTTCATTTAGCTGTAATTCTTCCCCGGTTTTTAATGCGCAGCCCGTACCTTATGTGTGTAAAAATCAGGTAGCCAACATTAATTTGGGTGCTTTTGATCCAGATGGAGATAGTTTAGTTTATTATTTAACCCCTGGACAAGTATCCGCAACAACTTTGGTTACCTATGCCACTGGTTATAGCTATTTACAAGCATTTGGTGGGACAAGTATGTCGCTAAATTCTTCTACGGGTCAATTAACTTTTACTCCTTCGGGTTTAGGAATCTATTTGGTAGCAGTAAAAATACAGGAATATGATCGTTTAACAGGAATACAAAAAGGGACTATTACTCGTGATTTTCAGGTAGTTTCCTTTAATTGTGCTACCAATGTAGCCCCTGTTGTTTCGGCTGGAGGCTTTTATAATGCAATCAATAATTCAAAGGTAGATTCCAACCATATTGGGGTCTGTGTAGGGGATAGCTTTAGTTTTGATATTGCCATTTCCGATGCAAATTCCACTCAAACGGTTTCAATAGTACATAGTGTGAATCAAACCTTCGGGTCCAATGCTTCCGCCACGGTTACCGGTGGAAACCCTGCTGTATTACATGTTTCTGGATTAGCTACCATCAGTTTAGCCGGTAGAAATACATTATATGTACGAGGGAATGATGGAGCATGTCCCATTCCTGCAAATATATCTGCTGCATTTTATGTAGATGTAAACCTAGCTACCTACGCGGGAGTGGATCAAGGTATATGTGCCGGAAGCCAATGGGCTAGCTTATCGGGAGTGGGTGGTAATACATTTGTTTGGAGTGTGATAAGCGGCTCGCCTATTGATACCGTGTCCACTTCTCCAAATTATAACATGTCATGTAAAACGTGTTATGATCCTATTGTTTCACCGCAATCTACTACCACCTATCAGTTATTATCCAATACCGTTGGATCATGCCCTATTACCGATACCGTTGTAGTTACGGTCGGCCCTGATTTTGTGCTGTCTGTTCCTTTAAATGATACGATTTGCACCACAAATTCATTGGTTTTAACTTCATTTGTGAGCCAACCTACACTTAATTATACCTACAAATGGAATCATGCAAATTCTTTAAATTTTGACACCATTTTATCTCCTACGGCAACCCCTAGTGTTGGTACTAATTACATGTTAAGGGCAACAGCTGGAGTATGTGTAAAAACCAAATCTGTGTATATAGACGTAACTAGTACAATTCCAAATTCAAATAGTATTTCAGGTGATACGTTGGTTTGTTCGGGTGAACAAGCTAATATGCAAGCACATTCTGGGAATGTGTTTTCGGGGTATTGCGCTACCGATGTAAATACCTATGATGGTTTGAAAGGTTATGCAACAGTAGGAAATCTTAATACATCCTCAAATGATAGTTTCTTACCTTTTTCCCAATTTTTCGGAGGGAATAAATATCAGATGATTTATACCAAAGCTGAACTTTTAGCGGCTGGGGCAAAAAAAGGACCCATTTATTCCATTTCCATGAAAGTACAAACGATTAGTAATGTTTCGTTTCAAAATGTAGAAGTAAAAATGGGATGTACTGCAAATAGTAACCTATCAACTGGTTGGGTGAATAATTTAGAAACGGTCCTGCCTGCAAGTACTCAAAACCCTGTGGCAGGTTGGAATAAACTTTCATTTACATCGCCTTATATTTGGGATGGCACATCAAATTTAGTCGTTCAAATATGCTATCAAACTAGTACTATAGGGATTGGTGCAAGTGTTTTTAGATCATTTAAAGTATTTGGCGCACGGTACGCAAATACTATTTGTTCGAATAACAATGTTGGTATTGCTACAAACTTTAGACTTGATTTGAAGTTTGAATATTATACCGGACCCAATTTAAATAACTTGAGATATTCATGGACTCCAACTACAGGAATGACAAATTCATTCGTAGCCAATCCTTCGGTAACCGTGAATTCGCCAACCACCTACACGCTTGTAATCCAAGATTTAGCGGGAGCCTGTTCGGATACAATAACTCATTTTGTGGACGCGGTAACCACATTTGATGCTGGTTTTACAGATAATGGACCGTATTGTTTAAACGATTCTGCGGATATTTTAAGACCGATAGTAGCCGGTGGAATTTTTACGGGCTCAGGTGTTTCAAGCACCGGTTTATTCACTCCAAGTTTAGCCGGAGTGGGCACGTGGCCAATAAATTATAATATCTCATCACCCGTTGCCTGTGCAAACGATACCACCATAAATATTCAAGTGTTGGGCTTACTCAATGCGAGCTTTACGGCTAAAGAATTTTGTGTGAATTCATCAGCCGATACATTGACTTCGTTTACCTCAGGGGGAATTTGGTCAGGTACAGGAATATCGGATACCTTACATGGAATTTTTAATCCCACCGGTCTACCCGCTGGAGATTATCCGGTTACATATTCGGTTTCTGGTGTATGTACTAATTCATACACAGGTATAGTAAGGATTATTGAACCGTACACTTTTACTTTTAATTCCAATTCTAAATCGGTATGTCAGAATACAAGTATTAATCTAGCTTCCAATTACACCCTTTCATCCAACCCATCACAAGGTTCTGGATTGATTACAGAGGTGTGGAGTGATGCCAACGGTTACATTAGTGCCAATGGTGTATTTGATGCCACTGGGGTTGTTCCGGGCAACTATACGGTCCACCTTTCTATTTCAGCTATGGATGGGAATTGTGGCTCTACCCAATCGATGACTGTGGTTGTTAAAGCTATTGATTATGCTTTCCTTTTAGAGTCAGAGTTTTGTAGTTCTTCCAAAGATTCAAAATTATTTGTGAATCCATGGTTATTTGGACAAGGTATCACCTATACGCAAAAGCCATTAAGCCCATTGGGCGTGAATGACACCATCGTTATCGCTCCGTATGGCCAAAACGGTCGATTTGACCCTTCTATAAGAGGAGCCGGACAATGGGAATTTGAATTAACCTATACCAATTCAGCGGGTTGTGCAGGCACTACATTAGATACTATTTATGTGTTAGACGCTCCGGTTTCAACAGTGACTAGTGACGGTAGAACGTTGACCTCTAATGCAGAAGGACCATATACGTTCCAATGGTTTGATTGTGCTAACAATAGTCCAATAGCTGGTGAAACGAATCGTGATTTTGTATCTGTGCAAAAAGGAAGTTACAAAGTAAAAGTAAATGTAGCCTCTTGTATCACTACTTCCGAATGTATTGAAACATGGCCGGTAGGCATAAATGAGGTTGAAAGTCCATTTGATGTTTCGGTATATCCAAATCCTACTGAAAATGAATTAAATGTGGATATGGGTAAGAATAGCTACTTGGACATTGAAATTCTGGATAACACAGGCAAGTTGGTCATTCGTAAGACTACCAATTCGCAAATTACCACGATTGATTTAGGTAAATTAGCTTCGGGAGTTTACCTAGTGAAAATGAAAGGAGAAAACGGAGAGCAAACGAAAAAAATCATTAAAAAGTAATTGTTTCTTCGCTCCATAAAAAAATCCATTTGAAGTCATTCAAATGGATTTTTTTATGCCCTAGCGGGCGGAACATCCCAAGTTTCTGGTGATAAATAGGGCAAGTATCATGAAGTCATAAATTATATTGTGCCTATTTTTATGCTAATGAAGTGAATGAGCGTTAATTTCTGTTATTCAGAAAAGAAATAAGCGCCAATAATAAACTTTTATAGCGTTTAGAATTCACTATTTTCGTACACGTAAATTTAAATAGCATGAAACATATTTTTGTATTGATATTCGTCCTTGTGCAAGGAGTGAACCCCATTTTTTCTCAAACCTTAAAGGGTAAGAAATTGGTGGCCGAAATAACCGTTTTATCCCAAGAAGGTAAAACGAGACAAGCCATAGAATTAATTCAATCTAATATTGAAAATGCAGGAAAGCACCAGGGAGAGGTGTTGGTAATACTAGCTGAATTGCAAATTAATGCGCTGTTGTTAGATTCCGCAAATTTGTCCTTAATGCAAGCCAAAAAAACTAAAAAGTTTAAGCAGGAAGCCAAAGCAGACTTGCTAAATAGCACTATTACCCAACGTAAAGAGCAATACAAAATTGAAGTTGCATTAGGCTTTAAAAGCTTATTGGATTCTGATTTTGAGAATGCGGCTACCTCTTTTAATAATGCGTTAAAATACGATTCGGGTAATTATGAGGTTTGGCTAGGAAAAGGAGAATCTGCCCACTTACTGCAACAGCATGAAGCCGCTATTGGTTTATATGAAAATGGATTGACAAAATATACGGCTACTCCGCAAGAAAAATCGCATCTGTATGAGCATTTGGCCGAAGAATATTTGGCACTTCGTGAAACGGTAATGACTTCTAAAATTTGCGATAAGGCGTTGGCTATCGACCCAAATAACCAAGAAGTGATTTTCTTGAATGGTATGGCACGTTACTACGAACGGGATTTTGTTACGGCCATAGGGGTTTTTTCCAATTACTTAACCAATAATCCTGACCGAGAAGATGTGTTGTATAATAGAGGGTTATCTTACCTAGAATTAAGGCAATACAACTTGGCTGTTTTAGATTTTTCGAGGGTTTTAGAATTGGATGATAATAATGTGGATGCCCTGTTAGGTAGAGGTAAAGCCTATTATTACTTTAAACAATATGAAAACGCTAAAAAGGATTTAACCAAGGTTGCAAATACTCAAAAGGATGTTCCCTATTTATTGAACGCTTTGGGTGTAGTGGAGGTTAGTTTAGGCAATTTGACTGAAGCTGCAAATCATTTTTCAAAAGCACATCAAAAAGAGGTTGCCAATTATACCTATACCTACAATTTAGGGAAAACCTATTTGATGAATAACCAATTTGAGGAAGCCTTGGTCATTTTTGAAGAATTGAGAAAAACCAAACCGAATAATCCAGTGTATAATGTAAGTTTATGTTACACGCTGATTGGGTTAGAAAAATATAGGGAAGCGGAGGCATTGTTTAATCAAAGCATTGAAGCGAACCCGTTTGTAAAAGAATATTTTGAAGTGGGAGCAGAAATTTCTAGGAAAATGGGCGATAAGCCTATGGCTAAAACTAGAATGGAAGAATATGCCAAGATTCATTCGGAAGGGATGTCTTTCCAAGTATTGTTTTAAAAAAGGCGCAAGTTTTAGGTATCTATATTTAAACTAGAATCATGAAAACCTTTATTTTAATTTGTAGTGTTATCGTTTTTACTTTTGTTTCATCTTGCAAAAAAGAACATGGCCAAGATGCCATTGTAGTGCAAAATTGTTTGGGGTATTATTTACGAATTAACGCGGAAGATTATTACATCTGTAATCAGGAATCAATGAAAGATTACGCGGATGGAGATGCTGTGGTGGCTTCGGTGATGCGTACAGAAAGATGTAATCCGAGTGGTGTTTGTTTAATTGTTCATCCCACCGCAGGGTATGTTACGGTGCAGGAAATTAAGTGAATCAATCAATCCATTAAAATCAACTAATAGCACCTGAGCCAATTAAATCATTTTCGGTGTACCATGCGGCAAATTGGCCTGCTGCAACGCCTCGTTCGTCTTCATCAAAAAGAATATACATTCCTTCCGGTTGGCGGTAAAGAGTGGCCCCCACTAAGGGTTGACGGTAACGTATGCGAACCATAAAACGTTTTTCTTCGCCTACAGCCATTTCTAGGTCTTCGCGAATCCAATGCAATTCTTTGGCATCCACAAATAACCCTGGGCGTAACAACCCGGGATGAGAATCACCTTGCCCCGTATAAATATGATTGGTTTTAGTATCGGTTGCAATCACGTATAAGGCTTCTTTGGTACCGCCCACTGCCAATCCTTTGCGTTGGCCAATAGTGAAGTAATGCGCTCCGTTATGTTGCCCTACCACTTTTCCATCTATTGGAGAGTAGGTGATGGGCGTGGTTAACGTGTGTAGCTTTTCTGCTAAGGTGGTAAACCCTATTCGCGAGTAATGGTATTTTTCAAAATCGGAGGAGACCTCAATAATATCACCCGATTTTGGTTTTAACTGTTGCTTTAAAAAATCGGGGAGTTTTACCTTTCCAATAAAACATAACCCTTGCGAGTCTTTTTTGTTGGCGGTTATCAAACCTTGCTCCGCGGCAATTTGGCGGACTTCACTTTTTTGTAAATGACCGATAGGAAATAAAGATTTAGCTAATTGTGCTTGACTTAACTGGCATAAGAAATAACTCTGGTCTTTGTTATTATCGGCACCTGCTAGTAGTTGATGCACCGGTTTTCCGTTGGTCTCTACGGTTCCTTTTTGGCAATAATGCCCTGTAGCCACAAAATCGGCTCCTAGTTTCATGGCTGCATCTAGAAACACGTCAAATTTAATTTCACGGTTACACAATACATCCGGGTTTGGCGTGCGTCCTTTTTCGTACTCGTCAAACATATAATCTACAATACGTTCTTTGTATTGTTCGCTTAAATCAATGGTTTGGTAAGGAATACCTAGTTTTTCGGCCACCAATAAGGCATCATTACTGTCATCTACCCAAGGGCATTCATCGCTAATGGTGACAGAAGTATCATGCCAGTTTTTCATAAACATACCAATAACTTCATAGCCTTGCTCGATTAATAAATGCGCAGCAACACTAGAATCAACTCCTCCCGAAAGACCTACAACAACCCGTTTTTTCTTCATTAAATATTCTCCTCCAATTGAGCGGCAAAATTAGGGTAATTTATGGGATGGAAGAAAAATTAACGAATCGGAAACTTAATGAATAGCTATTCATTAATTATGGAATTTAATTGGAGGTGAATGAGCCTTTTTGAATTCCAATTTTACCTCACTACCCATTTTTTACTTTTTACCAACTCATTTCCCTGATACAAATTAACCAAATACAACCCACTATTGGGTAAATTTACCTCTAGTTCGAATTCTTTGGTAGCAATAGCCTTTGAGAACACCAATTGCCCAATACTATTGTAAATTTTAATTTGATTAGTAGAACTAGCATTATTAAAACTACCTTTTATCGTACCCAAACCATTGCTTGGGTTGGGGTAACAAATTAAAGAGCCCTGTGTATCCTCCGGCACTTCCGGCACACTTACAATACACGGTATGTTATCGCACCCCCAGGCGTTTACTTTTACTATCCAACTGTCTTGGGTAGGGGCTTTTGTTTCACCGGCCATAATGTAACCGCCATCTGAGGTGGGGCGGATATTAAAAAGGTAGGCTGTTTCTCCAGGAATATGCTCAATGAGTTTTGCGCCTAAGCTGTCACCATTGTTGTTTATTTGGAAGAATAGGCCTGTAATGACATTGTTAACCATTTTATTTCCAACTAATGAAATAATACCATTATCATTAATTGTCATTGCGCCCGTACTAACCAATTTTTCATTCTTAAAAAACTCTTTAGTCCATTGAATGGAGTAATCATTATTTAATTTATGAATAATGGGATATACACTAGTGGGGTAGTTATTTCTTGTTGAATAAAGGTAGAGCCCATTGGTATCATTGTAAATAATTTGTCCTCCATTATCAAACTGGGTATAGGTTGTATCAAACAATAATAGACCAGAGTTATTAAACTCAAAAATATGAGGGTGCGCAATTTGCCCTGTGTAATACGTTTGCCCTCCCACTATTATTTTATTGTTTACATACTCAATAGCAAATCCATAATCATCTTTACCAGGCTCTCCAAAAATGGTACGCCAGCGTTCGTTGCCTTGCAAGTCGGTGTTGATGAGAACTAAATCTTGAGAATTAGAAATTTGCGCTAGCCCAAGAATTAATATAGTACTATCATTTAAATTTTTAATTATGGAGGGATACACGTCAAAATTAAACCCATACCTATACGTTCGACTATTATTTACATTAAGATCAAAATAAGTAAGGTACAATGCACTATCATTATGAATGCGATATAACTGACAAAGTTCGGAGTTGTTAATGACCTGAAAAGATCCTGCGTATCCATATCTTATACTATTATTGCTATCTTCTATAACTTTTTCTTTTAAAATAGTATTACCTAAACTATCTAACTTAACAACTTCCAGAGCATTTGAGAAACCGGTATATATTTTTTGCATTAAATAGTATTCATGATTCCACTCTAGTGCGTTGGTGGAGTAGTTGGCCAAATTTGCATTATCAAACGCCTTATTAAAAACGTTTTGAGCAATACCCTTTTGGGTAATACTCAAAACAAATAATATTGTTAAAAACTTAACTATTGAACTACCCATTTTTGATATTTTAATAATGTGTAACTCTGATATAAAGCAATAAAGTATATCCCTTTTGCGGGTAATTGAACCGTGATTTGAAATTGGTCTTTCGTTATGGTTTTTGATAAAATCAATTGCCCAATACTATTGTAAATTTTAATTTGATTAGTAGAACTAGCATTATTAAAACTACCTTTTATCGTACCCAAACCATTGCTTGGGTTGGGGTAACAAATTAAAGAGCCCTGTGTATCCTCCGGCACTTCCGGCACACTTACAATACACGGTATGTTATCGCACCCCCAGGCGTTTACTTTTACTATCCAACTGTCTTGGGTAGGGGCTTTTGTTTCACCGGCCATGATGTAACCTCCATCTGAGGTAGGGCGTATATCATTAAATGCGGCAAGTTTACCAGGTAAATGGTCAATAATTTTTGACCCTAAACTATCACCTTGAGAATTAGTTTGAAAAAAAAGCCCTGAGAATTCATTATTCACAAGCTTTACTCCTGACATGGTTAACGTCCCATTTTGGTTTATAATCATTTGCGTAATAGCAACAGAAGTGTCATTAGAGAAATATTCTTTGCTCCAATTTATGGTAAAATCGTTATTTAATGAAACTAAGTAAGGGTGGCGACCATACGATTTGAGCATTATACCGGAAAGATATAGCCCATAGTTTTGATGGCTGGATAGATGCCCCCCATTATCAAATTGGGTATATGTTGTATCAAATAATAATTGACCAGCGTTATTAAACTCAAAAATCTGGGGGTGTGCAAAATCTGTTTGCCCACCTACTATTATTTTATCATTTAAATACTCAATAGCAAACCCATAATCATCTTTACCAGTTTCCCCAAAAATGGTTGTCCACCGTTCGTTTCCTTGCAGGTCGGTGTTGATAAGTACCAAATTATAGTCATTAGCTACTTTTACTCTTCCTAGTGCTAATAGGGTGCTATCATTAATTTGTTTTAAAACTCCAGCATTAACGTAGTTATTGAAAACAAACTCGGTATTTCTAATAACATTAAGGCTATTATCAAAAAACACCAGTTGCAGTATGCTATCTAGGCCTATATTGTATAACTGACAAAACTCATTATTTGATAAATATTGAAGCGCTCCAGCATAACCGTAATAAAGGTCGAAACTTGTGTTAGAAACTAGCGTTTTTTTTAAAACCATTTGACCATTAGTGTCTAAAATAACTCCTTGAATTAATGCTGCTCCAGTAATATATGCACTTTGCGTAAAGTAGTATTGGTTTGAATATTCTAAAGCATTGGATGTAAGATTAGCCGTATTACTTTGGTCGAATGCCTTATTAAAAACGTTTTGAGTAAAGCTAGTAGTAGCTATGCTCAAAATCATAAAAATTAGAATGTATTTATTTACTGCACTACCCATTTTTGTTGGTTTATTATGTTTTCATTGTTTATTAAAACAATCATATACATTCCTTTGGCTGGGAGTGTAATGTTGAGTTCAAAACTTTTATTTGTTATTTCATATTGAGTAATTAATTGCCCTAAACTATTGTAAATAATAATTTTAGAGTTTTGTTCAGAATCGGAGTATCCTTTTACAACACCACTATTATTGGAGGTAGGGTTGGGGTAACATACTAAGAAATTAGTTTCTGGAGCTTCCTTTTTTAAAGGTTCGTTTTTAATTCCATCCCATTTATTGTTTTCGGTAGCGGTACTAATTAAATGAGGGTTAATATAGTACTGCCAAGAATGAACACCTGCCTGCATGGCGCTCCAAGAGCTTTGTTGCGGAGCAGTTTCCCAATACTGTGCCAATGCATCTTTTAAACTTTCGGGAAGCTCATAAAAACCAATGCCGTCACGACCCATTAGTAACTTAGCTTCTTGCTCTAAAATATAAAGCGAACTATTATCGGTTTCTTTTATAGTAGCTAATAAAGTTTCGGCTTCGGTAAACTCTCCTTCTGAAATTAAAAGAGGTAGCAACTTTTTTTGAATATACGGGTCATCATTATTTCGCAATATATCTAATGCTTCGGTAAGATTACTATCATTCATCATATCAGCAAAGTACAACCCATCAAAAATAGTATTACGTTCATAAGCCGTATAATCTATCCATTTTATATACGAACCGCGAGCCGAAACACCTTCTTGAAAAGTAATTAACGCTTCTACCAAACCGCTATTATAAGTATTGGTATGCGTTACCACGGCATCCCATACCGCAGACGATAGTTTAGAATTGGCTTGTAAAATAAGTATTAGTTTTTGGGTTTCTTCTACCCCAAGGCGTGTTATGGCCGCTTCTAATACCACATCGCTAATATATGCGCCTGCGGCTTCTAGCTGGGCCACGGCATCGGCCAAAGTGCCGTTTTGAACTATATCCAATAAGTTGGCGGTATTGCCACCGTCTAGTAATAATTCAAAAGTATTGATTCGTTCTGCCAGTTCCTCACTCTTATCTATATACTGTTCACGCTTGCCCGATAAACCTAATGAAATAGGGTCAAAATGAGTAAAGTAATCATTGCATTTAGCTGCGTTTTCTACTGCATCAAGTTGATAATTACATTTTTTCATACCTACCCCTTGAGAGCATCCAGGTAAATTTCCATCGGCATGGTAATATTTAAAATCAAGATTTTGACTGTAATTATGCACATTACGTGTTTGCCCGCTGCATGCATTGAAGGTGTTGAGGGCAGGGTAATCAGGAAAAAAACCTGCTGGGTCACAATACCCTTGGTCACGTATGGGTGAGCCGTAAGTAGGCGGAGTTGAGTTGTATTTAAGCTCCGTGAAAGCCATGTCATACGTCTCCAGACTGTTAAAAATATTACACACTACCGAAACACCAGTACCATTGACATATTGGTTGGGGTAACCGGAACTTGTATTATCACCATTTCCATTTTGGGCTAAAATACCAATGTTTACTTTTTCGAAGTTGTTATTCATAACAAGACCATTTCCATTTAGGTTAGTGGAGGTTGTACCATCCAAAACAATAGCTTGGCTACAATTGCTGCATGTTGGGTCACCAGTAGAAGGAACTAGGTAATCCGTAAAAGTATTATTGTAAATATAAAAACCGCTTGATTGGTTGGTGTAAATCCCTGTTGGTCTATTGTATAGCTGTGTGGAGGTTTCATTTAGAGGCGTGTTTGGTGGTAAGGTACTTGCAGGCGTTTTAAAGGTGCAATTAGAAATATTGGCGTAAGAACGATTAAGTAAAATAATTCCATAAATATTATTGTTAAATGTGATATTATCAAACCAAGTATATCCATAAGGTAGGGTGCTCGTAGCCAAAATACCTACCGAAAGGTTATTAAATGTGTTTGCTAATGGGAAAAGTACAGAACCAACAGAAATACTCCCTCCTGTGGATTTTATACCAATTCCTCTTTCATTGGGTTTTAATCCGGTATGTAAGTTTTGAAAAGTACAATTCCAATAGGTAAACCCTGTGTGTTTTCGTTCGTCAAGGACATGAATTATTGTTGGTTTATTAGGGTTGCTTAGTGAAAATCTTGTATCAGGTAAATCGTATGTGGTTTCAAATGTGCATGAAATTAAGTTATAACTACTACCAGTTGTAGTTGGATTTTTTAAGTGTAAACCAGTAATACAGTTTCTAAAAGTTACGTTTACTAAACCCATATATCCAATATTTACATTTGGATCACGGGTACTGAAATCTCGTATTCCTACAAGAGCATTTTCAATCAAAGTATAATTTAAAAAGGTTAAAGCTGAACGTAATTCAATTCCATCCCACATGTTTTTACACATGGATGTTAGCTGAACTTCGTTTCCGCTTACGCCATTGGTAATAA
>CAXBCR010000007.1:0-128152 GCA_963974475.1 uncultured Flavobacteriales bacterium | reverse complement strand
TACTAGTGTGAGTTCGTATAGGTATGGCTTTAACGGTATGGAAAAGGATAATTCTGTTTCTGGAACTGGGAATTCTTATACGACCGAGTTTAGACAGTATGACCCGAGATTAGGTAGGTGGTTGAGTTTAGACCCTTTAGCAGCTAAGTTTCCATGGCAGAGCCCGTATGCGGCTTTTGATAATAACCCAATTTTAATCGCTGACCCAAATGGTCTGGCAGGGAAAAAGGCCATAAAAGGTTCTGGAGTTAAGGATTATGATAGGCAGCAAAAAAAGGCAATGAAATCGGCAGCAAAATTTGATAAGAAGTATGAGAAATTCATTAAAAAACATGATGGTGCCAAATTAAGTAAAGATGATTTTGTGTTTCATAGTGTTGGCAAGAAGTGGTTTACTAAGTATGAAAAGAGAACTAGTTCTTCAACGAACTGGAGTCAGGAATCCCAAACGGTAAAAGTTACCAATCCAGATGTTGATTTTGACGAGTCAATTCCTTCTGTAGGAGAGAATCAATCAGAATATATTTTTGATATTGGGATTTCAGAAGGAGTTCTCTTGTTGGATGTGCAAGCTTTTAGTGCTCCAGATAGATTTCAAGTTTTAGATGCAGAGACTGGAGCGGTAATCTTTGATACTCAACGTGGAGTTCGTGGAAAATACAAGACTTCAGGCGAAATAAAATTTAACTTAGGGTATGGTACGAAAATTAAGGTTATTGTAAATCCTCAAGGAAAGAAACAGGGAACTTCTTATTACTTATTTAGAGTTTTGGCTGATTCTAAAGCAATAAGAGGAAAAATGTTTAAAACGCAATTTGTTAATTCTACTTCAGATAACTAATATGAAAAGAATTTTAATGTTTCTATTAATGGTGATATCTGTTGGGCAGGTGTACTCTCAAAATCAGGAAGGAATATCCACGGATTTTATTTTTATTGACACTCTTGAAGTGGGTTATTATTTTGTGTGTAATTCAGATGAATATAATAATGGTAATATTGATGGTTTATTGAGAAAATATCGTTCTGATGATAGTGTCTTAGTAAATACTTTTGAGATGAAGAATGGCTTACGTCATGGGATTGCTACGAAGTTAGTTGATGATAGCATTGTTGTTCAACAGGCTGAATTTATTCAAGGGAAACTCGAAGGAAAAGTTTTCGGTTATTATGTTAATGGCGCAAAATCCTGGGAGTATTCCATGAGTAATGGAGAGATTCATGGTAAGTATGTTTATTACTATGAGTCGGGTGATACAGTCAGATTGGAAACGTATTCAAAAGGATTGTTGGATGGGAGTTATCGTAGTTTTAGGAGTAAAAATAAGTTAAGATTTGAAATTGTGTATGAGAAGGGTGTTGTGGTAAAATCAACGTATTACAAAAGAAATGGAAAAATAAAACTCTCCACACATTGACACATGATTAAAACCAAGGTGCAAGTTTTTATATTATAGTTTTTCAATCAGCTGCGCTAGTTAGAAAACCTTTATGGCAAGAGGGTACCTTCGAGTCGATTCATTAAACCATCACAGCTTTACCAAATCCCTCAGTCCCCTTATTTGTGATAAACCATAAAGCAACAGCGTGAAAACGACTATTCAAGACGCAATTTGTATAAATTTGGTAATACGGAATGTATAGGCACAAAAAAAGCCGATTCAAATATGAATCAGCTTTTTTTGTGCCTTAATTTTTTTATTCTCCTAGTCGGATAACGATTCCGCCACCCACATCACCAGATATGAAAGACGAGCCCACGTATGCACCTGTGCTTACACCGCCTGTGCCAACACCTACGCCAATGCCACCCCAAGTAACGGGAGCAAGCGCTCTGATGTGAACATCTAGTCCAATTTTTTCGGAAAACATGAGCTTAGCTCCTAATCCAAAACCAATAGCAAAGCGAAGTGCATCTACATTTACGGTAGAGTAGGTTTTGTCAATATCTGTAAAACTATAGTAAGCTGCTCCGGCATTAAATGCTCCGTAAGGTTCAATTTTACCTTCTCCAAAATAGCGTGTAGCTCCTATTAAATAATAATTTTCAGTCACGTTCGAGAAATTTTGACTAAAACCAGGACCACTATAATCTCTAATGGTTATGGTAGATTTGGTATACGTATAAAGAAATTGGATACCTGTATAGTCATCCAGTTTGTATTCTAAATTAATTCCGTAAGTTGAATTTCCTTTCATTTTAATTTCAGAATAGTAGCCGCTATTTTTTGCTCCAAAATTGTAGCCATAGGTAGGCGTAATGTCTATTTGAGAAATTACCGCTAAAGGGCTGAAAGAGATTGCAATTAATGCAATAAGTAGTTTGTTTTTCATAGTTTGTTTTTTACAAATATATAGTTAAATCGATTTGATTCTAAATTTTTTAGTGGTCCGTTTGTTTGTAATTTAATAGTTTATCCAACGTCTCCGTAGCCACCGAATGATAGTTAGGTCTTGCTTTTAAATAAATATCGTTGGCCCATTTCCCGGTGTCATCTGCCTTTAGCAATGCGCGATATAAGGGAGTCAAAAATTTACGTCTTCCCACGGTAGTTAAAAATGATTCTATGGTGGGGTCCACCGCGTGGTAGTTTCCTAGAATGCTTTTTTCTAGCCAAATGGCCAATATTTCATTGTTTCCAGATTGTGTGAAACCAAATGCGTTATCTAATTCTTTAAATTTTGAAGGACTCAACGTATCCGGCATTTGACGAATAAATTGTAACCATTCGTTAGTAGACCAATCTTTAGTATCAATTTCTGTAGCGGCAAATGCGCCATCAGTCCACGCTTTTAAGGTAGAACTCACATTTTGAAAACGTTTGGATTCAATTTGCGGACAATTGGATGGTAATCCGGGTTCATAAATCCATTTTTCAATATATAAAGATGGGCGCGAAGCAGAATCCAAATACGTAAGGTTGGAATCTAAGTACACGATAAACTCCTCGGTGGTAATGTTTTTGAAGGTATGATCCGTAAAATATTGTTTCAAGAAGTTATCCATCTTCTTTTTGCCAAATTTGTTTTTTAACATAGTCAAAAAGAAATACCCTTTTTCGTAGGCAATGTCGGTCATGCCATCGTCTGGGTTTCTTCCTTTTAGGTCTAGTTTCAAGCGCGTATCCAATGGTGGTAAATCTGCTAGCGAAAAATCTAAGTCTTGTTTTCCAAGAATAGCCAACATATCCGCATAATCCGTACCTGACAATGAATCCATGATTCTTCGTTCCAAATACACCGTAAATCCTTCGTTCATCCAGAAGTCATTCCAATTAGCGTTAGTCACCAAATTACCTGACCAAGAGTGGGCCAATTCATGCGCAATTAATGAGGTTAACGACCTATCGCCAGCTATGATGGTGGGCGTTACAAAAGTAAGGCGCGGGTTTTCCATTCCTCCAAATGGAAAGGAGGGAGGAAGCACCAACATGTCATATCGTTCCCATTTATACGGACCAAAAAGCGCTTCTGCAATTTGGACCATTTCCTCGGTTTCGGCAAATTCATACACAGCCGCTTTTAATTGTCCCGGCTCGGCATATACTCCTGTTCGGTCGCCTAAATTGCTAAATTCTACATCGCCCACCGCTAATGCTAATAGGTAACTTGGAATAGGTTGATTCATTTCAAAATGATAGGTGCCAGAATCGTTTTTGGTTTGCGGATTAGTGGCGCTCATCAAAGCCAACAATTCACTAGGTACGGTAACGGTAGCCTCGTAGGTGAATTTGATTCCCGGACTATCCTGACATGGTATCCAGCTTCTAGCCAAAATGGCTTCCGATTGGGTAAACAAAAACGGATGTTTTTTGCCATACGTTTGCGCAGGATTCAACCATTGCACCGCATTTGCCGATGGGCTAGTTTGATAAGAAATGCTTACAGATTTCGTTTCAGGTGTAATGGCTATATAAAGAGGTGCACCTAAATGCGGTTGCGATTCACCCACTTTAAAACCTGTTTTTTGACCGTTATTTAGTGTTACATCCGTTACATTTAAATCCACCATATCAAAAATAATGGTGTCGGTATCGCTCACATTTATAAAATCCCAAGTAGCGGTTGCGGTTATTATTTTAGTTTCAAAATCTACCGAAGCCACCCAGTTTAAGTGAGTTGCATAAGCGTCCTTTTTTTGCGAATAGGTATGCACATCCGAAGAGTCGTATGTTACGGTAGTAGCAGTTTTTTCAACCTTTTTTTCGGTGGTGGCACATGAAATGATGCTCAGTCCTAAAAACAAGGTACATACTAATTTGATTGATTTTGTCATGAATTTTTATTTCGTTGGGCGACAAATATATATTCAATTAAATGATTTGAAACCTTAATCGGCTACAATCCCGTATTCCAAGTAATATTTTGTGTAAAATAGGGCTGACTTGGTGAAATTATGACGTAAGAGGTTGACGTAATGTTAAAACGGAATGTAAATGCAAAAGGATATTTTTATTTTTTCATATATCAATCAATGTAAAACGATTACAGATGGATTCCGCCATATTAATGTTATTTAATTCCAGTAAGGGAGCACGTATTTTAGCCAAAGAAAATGAAGGTGATTTGCACACACGAAGTGTGTTAATTTATTTATTGTTTGGTGCTTTAATTTACATTCTTTACCTCGGTGATTTCACCCAAACCTTAGGCAGCACATTAAATGCCTTGTTATTGTTTTTTGTACCGATATGCGTTGCGATATACGGCTATTTGTTAAGTCGTGTGGTGTTTTATTCGGCTAAATTGATGGGGTCTAAAATGGCATTTCATGAGATGAATTCGTTGGTTTCCTATTCCGTAATTCCAATGATTATGGGCTTTATTACGTTAGTGGCTTTGCATCAATTTGAGATGGAGAATTGGAGTTTGTTGCAACTTCCATCCACCCATTTTGTTGTTTTGGTTTCCGTTCTATTTTCTGCAAAAATAGTGGTAGTAGGCGTTTGGAAGTTAGGTAAAATCAATTTGTTTTTTGCCTTATTGAGCATTTTACCCACGCTTATATTACCGTTATGGTTAGCCGAAAACATGTTCCATTTATTTGATTGGGAAACCATTGTGGTCAACCTGGGTTTCTTTAAAGAAATGGGATTAATGTATTTTCAATCATTTCTGATTAGTTTCAAGTAGTTCATTTAATCTTCTCCGAGCCACGTTTTAAAATCTTTGGTGCGGTTTCTAGCTACAATTATCATTTCTTCATTATACCCCGGAAGCGTTATTTTTAATCGGCTGTTGGTCCATGCGGTAATTTGAAATTGCGCATTGATTTGGATAATGAATTTACGGTTTACTCTAAAAAATAATGCAGGATTCAAGGTTTGGTCCAAATGGTCTAATGAGAAATCAATAATGTAATTTTTACCTTCGTTGGTCAATGCGTAAGTCGTTTTGTCTAGGCTATAAAACGCATTTATATTAGCGGTGGATACACTTTTAATATGTTGCCCTATTTTCACCATAAAACGTTCTTTATACGTCACCTTTTGCGTGCTTATTTGGTTGGCTAATAACGCTAATACGGATGAGTCTATGAGCGGTTTCGATAATTGTTTCAGTTTATTTAATGCGTTGGCTACATCTTCTTTTTCAATGGGTTTTAGTAAATAATCAATCCCATTATTTTTAAAAGCTGTGATGGCGTATTGGTCGTAGGCCGTAGTAAAAATAATAGGAGGAAGGGTACCCAATTGATTGAAAATTTCGAAACTTAATCCATCGGCCAATTGTATGTCGGAAAACACGATATCTAAATTGGGATTGTTTTGTAAGAAAACCACCGCCTCGGTAATAGATTCTAATTTGGCCAATACCTGAATGGTTGAATCCACCTCAAAAATTAATTTCTCCAGCCTATTGGCCGCTCGCGGCTCATCTTCTATAATAATTGCTTTCATGGGTAATTAATTTACTTGAAGAATGGGAATGCAAACAGCGTATTCTGTATCGGATTGACTAATTTCAATGGGATGGCTTTCAAAATAGGCGTATCGTTCTTTCAAATTTTTCAAGCCTATTTTGGTAGACGATTCTACCCATTTTTTTAACTGTAAATTATTGGTCACCTTAATGGTATCACCTTCTCGTTTCACGGTGATAATAAGCGGTTTGGTACTGGTCGCTTCATTGTGTTTGATGCAGTTTTCTATGAGTAACTGAAGCGCCATCGGTACAATAAATCCTTCGGTTTCTACCGATGAATCTATGTGAAAATCTACCCGGTTTTCAAACCGTGTTTTCAGTAAAAAAGTGAATGATTTGATGAAATTTAATTCATCCGTAATTGCCACTAAATCTTTGTCTTTGGCATCTAATACATAGCGATACAAATCACTTAATTGGCGAATAAACTTGACCGCTAATTCCTGATTTTCATACACCAACTCACTCAAAACGTTAAAACTATTAAACAAAAAATGCGGATTTATTTGATTCCGTAACGACTCGTATTTGTAGGTCATCATTTCGGTTTGCAAGCGTTCTTTTTCAATTTCCGATTTCACCAATGCGCGCGCAAAACCAATAAAGGTGAGCACAAAAGAAATGGTATAAGAAATAGCCAACGTAATCCAAGTGGAGCCAAGCGTGTTTTCAAAAACTTGTTGCAAGGTGTAGGTCGGAACAAAAATGGCGTACATCACTGTTTGTACCACTAAATAGGCCAAAGCAGAGTAGGTTCCTACCGATAGAATGGTGACAATACCACGTTGAAACATGCTTTTTCGCCAAGGTATTTTATCATCTAAGAAGTGAAAAACCGCACTGTTTCCTACCGATTGCGTAACCCAAATAGTAGAACCCCAAATTAAGCCTATTCCGTAACCTTGCCAACTTTGGAAAGCGTTGGGCCAGAAAAAATAAAGAAAAACCGTATTTAGAAGTACCATGGCACCAATGACCTGCCAAATGTTTTTGAATGGTTTTATTACGCTTTTAAATGTCATGTCTCAAAATTAGTTTTTATACAATGGGAAGGGATAATTTACAATACCGTTTTTAAAGAAATTTCTAGGTTTCTGGTAATTTCAAATATTTGGTCTTCAAAATCAGCCGGTCCCATAAATCCTCTCGCATCATTTGAATAGCCATAACCTTCCACAGGTCGGCCAAATGTGCCAGTATCTAATTTGCCATTATCATTTTCATCATGAAAATATTGAACGGCATACTTCCCTGATTTTAAACCTTCAAATTTCACTTCGCATGTATGGTTATTCACCTTAGCAGTCGTTTGGTTTACCACCTTATTGTTGGCGTCTAGTAGCTTTACTTTTACAGTACCTGCGTTGGTTTGAAGTCCGTTTATTTTTGCGGTTAAATTGTTTTGTGAAAATCCTACAATAGTCGTGAGGATAATTGCAATTGTGATACTAATAGCTTTCATAATTGTAATTTTTATGGGTTGTATAATTATTTAGTTTCGTTCGTTGGAGTAGCTGCTGTCTTGCATCCGTTAGCCAGACCTAAAACTTGATTTTTTCCCCAAGATGGGTGCATTGGTGCCACTTTATTGTATTCGTCCCAATTGGCTACCAATGCGTTAATACGCTCACAATATTTAGAAGTATCTTCTTTGAAGAAATTTGCGGTTCCCACCTCGTTAGATAATTCTAAGTAAAGTGCACGTGGGTTTTTGGGGTTAATAGCCAATGCCGTTTTGATAGCTCCCATTGATTTAATAGAAAATTCTCGTCCTCGGGTCATGGGGTCTACCACCAATCTACCCGTATACATAAAGGATTGCAAGGCATAAGCTTCATCGTTTTTCGGAAAATTTTCAAGGATGGTTTTGATTCGTGCTTCTGCAATATCCAAATAAGCATCTTTCTGAGCAGCATCTGCTTCTTTATCCATAAAACTCATGAATATGTAACATTGTGCTTCGTAGTAATTAGGTAGCCATTCTTCTTTCGCCAGGTTTGAAATACGGTTAAACGAGTTGGCAGAATTTTGAAAATCGGCTACAGATTTGGAAGTTTTAAATTGGTTTAAAGCCGTTTCCATAGCCTCGTTGTAACCGTTGGTTCCGGCTAGTGTGATAAGCGTAAATAATAGTGCGATTGTTGTCGTAATTGCTTTCATAATAGTTGTTTTAATTGTTTAGATTTAATTGAATTTATTGTTTGTTTAAAGGGTTTTTAAAACCCTATTTTATCTATTTGATTGGTTTCTCCTTTCTTAGTAAGCGTAATGAAACATCCCACAAAAACAAACCTTTTTGCCGCAGGAAGTACCGGAGTTCTAGCATATTGCCCATTGGCATCTTTAGTCGGTGAGTATTGGTAACCAAATACTTGGTCAAATCCTAAAACATTGGTAGCAGAAGCATAAAAAATAATATTTTGACGGAATAAAAAGCTCCAGTTCATATCCAAAGAAGCATAAGCGGGTAGGGTGCCTTTGTTGAATTCTGTAGAATTTAAATCATTATACACCCGAGGGCTACCGTAGCGCATGGAAGCACCCACATACGAGCGCCATTTGCTAATCCAATGTTTGTACACAAATGAAATGCTATGCGTAACAGCAAATGTAGGTACCGCTGTTTCTGGGTAATATCTAAAATCTCGTTCCGATTGTAAGAATGAATAAGAAATCCAATACGAGCCGTTTTTAATGGTTTTATCGTCTTTAAAGTAAAAGTCTAATCCGTACGCATATCCATTACCCGAATTGGTGTAAGCAGCGCCAAAAGTGCTTCCGTATTTTACTAGATTGGAATAGTTTTTATAATACGCTTCGGCTCTTAACGTGCGTTGTTTGAAGCTTTTATTGAAACTCAAGATATAATGCTCCGCCAATTCACTTTTTAAATAATCTCTTTTTAGTAATTGTTGGTTTAACGGATTTTGATAAAACCATCCGTATGCCGCAGAAATACTAGATTTTTCACCCAATTTGTAGGCCAATGAAAGTCGAGGAGAAACCGTATTTTGATTCAGGTATTTGGAATGCTCAGTGCGTAAACCGGCATTGACTAAAAATTTGGAAGAGGTATAAACTTGTGCTTCAATAAACCCAGCGGTCAGGTTTTCGGTATAACTTACCAAACTGTCACCATCCACACCCAAAATGCTGTAATTATTACTGAAATTAGTGTAAAAATTTTCGGCTCCTGCGCGGATTCTAATTTTTTCGGTGGCTTCATATTTTACGGTTGCTTTGGCATGATTTCCTTCGAGTTTTTGATTTAACACAAACGCATCTTGTACAAATCGGTCGTTGTTATGGGTGTAGGACCCGCCAATGGTTACAAACCATTTTTCAGACAATGAACCATGCCAACTGGTATTAATAAATTGGTTGTTGTTGGTGATATCCACATTTTTTCTTGTTCCGGTACCATCAAAACCTAATTGGTATTGCGATAGGTTAGACTCATCCAATGAGCCGTAAATTTTCCACATACCTGAGCCTTTTGTTTTTTGACGAAAACTCATGGAACCTCCGTATGCTTTTGGCTCTTGACTCCAATCATAATTTTGCGGGGTGATACTCATGTAGGGTTTTAAATTCAAATAATTTGCAGAAACGGTAATGGCACCTGTTTTCCATTTTTGAGTTCCGGCTAAATCACCGCCTATGGTCATTAGCGAAATATTCATGGCGTTTTCATCCGGCATATCGTTGGTGTTTAAGGTAAGTACCGATGAAAGCGCTTGGCCGTATTCGGCAGAATAACCACCGGTGCTAAATGAAGTACCCTGAAACATAAAAGGGTTAAATCGTCCGCGAACAGCCATATTGGGTGCGCTGGTAGTGTATGGCTGATGCACATAAATACCGTCAATGTAAGTTCCTGTTTCGGTTCCTTCGCCACCGTGAACAAAAAGCTTTCCTGATTCGCCATTATTACTAGTGCCGGGTAGCGAACGCATGGCCGCATTGATATCGCCCATAGAACCTGCGGTAGTAACCACATCGAGCGAACTCATTACCACAGCGGTTTCAGATTTGCCTGAACCGTAGGTTCCTGCTGTAATAGTGACTGCCTTTAATTGATTAAATTTTTCTTTTAGTGTAATCGAAAGGTTTTTGTTGGTTCCGTTAAGCGTAATGGGTTGTGCATATTTTTCAAACCCAATAAATTCAACCATAAGGTTAAACGTTCCCGTATCTTTAAACGTAAATCTAAATTTGCCGTCTGCATCGGTAGAAGTACCCGAAAACGTGTTTTCTATATAAATGTTGGCCCCCGGAAGAGAGTTACCCTGACCATCCATAACCTTACCCGAAATGGTTTGAGCTATCAATGCGTTGGAAACAAGAAATGATAAAAAAAGTATAGTTGCTTTCATAGTTTGTAGTTTACAAAAGCAAATGTGCGCCAACCATTCTTTTTTATAAAATGGATAAGACTGAACTGTCGATTTAGGAGGATGAAGTGTATTATTAAATAATAAACTAGGGTTAATTCCCAAAAAAGAGGCACAAAAAAAGCGGTAAACATTGGTTTACCGCTTTTAGAAATTTTTGAAAAAGGACTATAAATGATCCGTTACATAATTAATTATTTTTTGCATTAAATGAACGCGGTCTTTACCGTACACATTATGCTGGTGACCGGGATATTCAAAATAATCTACTTGCACACCATTTTTAATACACTCGGTAAGAAACAAATCTGAGTTTTGTTTTACTACCGTTGGGTCTACCGTTCCATGAATAATTAATAACGGGTCTTTTAGTTCTTTTGCTCTTAATATATTGGACGTAAGTTTAAACCCTTCTGTGTTGGTTTCAGGAGTATCCATATATCTTTCGGTATACATTACTTCATAATAGCTCCAATCCATTACCGGTCCACCGGCAACGCCTACCTTAAATGTGCCGGGGTAGGAGGTTAATAAACTAGTGGTCATAAAACCGCCATAGCTCCATCCGTGTACGCCAATTCTAGTTCCATCCACGTAATTTAACCCTTTTAAATAAGCGACTCCTGTAAGTTGGTCGCGCATTTCCACTTGACCTAAATTACGGAAAGTGGCTTGTTCAAATTCAATTCCTCTATTGGTACTTCCTCTGCCATCTAAGGTGTAAACGATGTAGCCTTTATTCGCTAAATGATACATCCATAAAGAAGCTCCGGCCAACCAAGAAGAGTGGAGTAGTTGTACTCCCGGTCCGTTATACACATAAATTAAAACAGGATACTGTTTAGATTCATCAAAGTCGTAAGGTAACACCATTCTTGTATGTAAAATGGTTTTTCCATCTTCTGCGGTTAGTGTACTCAATTTGGTTTCGCCAATTTTATACTCTTTTAAAGGATTCTCAGCAGTCATGATATTAGAAATAGAACCATTGTTCAATTCAATCAAATCATAAGAATTTGGAGTTTCTAACGATGAGCTTCTTAGAATTGCGAATTTATGATTGGAACTCATGCTAACCGAAGAGTAATATGCATCGCCTTTGGTAAGTTGTTTGGGTTCTGAGTTACCTCCGTTTGTAATAGTAACCTCAAATAGGTGTTGGTCTATTTTATCCTTATCATTTCCTAAAAACCATAATTTTTTTGAACTTTCATCATAAGCTACAAAGGAACGAACCAAAATAGCACCGGTATTGATTTGCCAATTTACTGCTCCCGATACATTGTAAAAATAGAATTGGTTTAACCCACTTTTTTCACTTTGCCATAAAAAATCATCTTTACCAATAAAGGTTAGCCCGTGCATGGGGTGTACGTACTTATCGTTCTTTTCAGAAAGAATCTCTAATGCTAATTCGCCATTTTTTGCAGCGTATTGTTTTAAGTGTAATTCGTTTTGGTCTCTGTTTAAATTTGCTGCGTACACGTATTTTTCACTTGGGTCCCAGCTTAATGAAGTTAAGTAATCTTCTTTTTTATTATCGGAATCAATGTAGGTAACTATTTTGCTCGAAATAGAGTAGATGCCAATTTTCACTTCCTCTGAACCCATTCCTGCCATCGGATATTTGGTGTTTTGTAATTTAGCCGGACGTTGGGTGTAATCTACTAATGGATAGTTAGTGACATTGGTTTCATCTTTTTCATAAAAGGCTAAAGATTTACCGGATTCGCTCCAAATAACACCTTTGTCAATTCCAAATTCAACGCGACTCACCGTTTGACCTGCCACTATATTGGGGTCGGTGTGATTGGTTATTTGAATTTCTTTCCCATCTATAATGGCAAATAAATTATTGTCGCGTGTAAAAGCTACGTTTGTCGAATTTGGGCTAAAAATGAAATTTTCGCCTCCTTTTGGTAAGGCATACACTTTTGTCGCTTTTTTCGATTTGGCATTATACGTAAATACCGCTCCTGTGTATATAAAATACGCCTCAAATTTGGATGTCCAATGAAAAGTAGGAATACGATTCATCGCTTTTTTTACCAATAATTGAGCACCTAAACTAGCGGTGTTGGTAATTTCTTCTTTTTTAAAAGTTACTGCATCTACCATTACCAGAGCTTGACCACTTTCACCTTTCTCCACATAGGTATATGAATTGGTTTCAGGAATCCAGTTTAAGTTAGCTAAACGCTCAGGCGATAGATTACCATATCGTCCCATTACGGCTTGTTCTAACGACAAATCTTCCTGGGCTATGGTTAGACTTGGAATAACTAAGAAAAGAAGCATAAATGCTCCAACTATTTTATTTTTCATGGTATGTAAATTAAAAATTTCAATCATTTTACAAGTGGGTAAAGAAATTACATTCGAGTGATTTTAGCAAGGTAATGACGGTTCTCATCTTCAAAGATTTTAACGGCCTCAAATCCTGCTTTTTCTGCCTCATCTTTTAAGGATCCAAAATCGATAAATAACCAAGGAAATGGATGGCCCTTTTCTTCGTTAAACTCCATTTGGTAGGTTATTTCCCCGTAGTAGGCACCGTTTAGGTCCAATAACACACTTCCGTCTTCTTCCATGTATAAATGAAGTAAATCGCTACTATCTACAATTATTTGGCCTCCACTATTCAGCAATTGATCAGCGGTTTTAAAGAAGTGTGGAACAAATTCCATTTTACCCATCACACCAAACCCGTTCATGAGCATTAATAAGGTATCGTATTTTTTATCCTTTAGTGTATAGAAATCTTGTAAAAGCGCATTTTTAACGCCTTGTTTTTTCATACACTCCACCGCTCCCGGAGAAATGTCTATACCGGTCACATCCATATTACGCTCTTGAAGTGCTAGGGTATGAATGCCTGTACCTGAACCAATATCAAGAATAGAGCCTGTACATAAGTCGAGCGCCATTTTTTCTAATTCCGGAAACTCTTCATCGGTTCTAAAAAACCAAGATACGGGATAGGGTTCGGTAACCGCAATATCCGAATGAACCATTATTTCCTGCTCATTGGGTTGGTTCAAATAATCTAGTAAAGCTTTCCCGTAAATATCGTCTACCAAGTCGTGATTGTTATTTTTCAATGCCTTAATTTTGTAATTAATACAAATGTACTTAAGTATAAATTATGGCTAGTAGAAGACTTTTAAAAAAGGTGATAAAATCGCAAATTGCTGACGTTATTGATCAATGTTACGATGTGATTACCGAATCACCAAAGAGTGAAGAAAAAATGAATAAAGTAATTGATGCTTCTGTTGAGCTTTATGATGATTTAATCATTGCGGTAAACGATTACAGAAAAGCAGATAACAAATCTGCTTATTTTACTGAAATTGAAGCAAGACTAATGAAGGAAGTGGATGCATTAAACGGTAAAGTCACTATTTTATAGTGGCTTTTTTTGTGATGTAAAATGAAAGGAGGAGGAGGTTTTTTGATTATTCTTTTGGTGTTAGTAATAGCTGTTTTAGGCTATTATAACTATCAACAGCAGGTAACCATAGAGCTATTAAACGAGGAAGTTTTTGAACAGGCAAGGCTAAGACATGAAGTAGTTTTGGAAAAACATGGTTTGCAGCTCAAAATAGAAAATCTGCAAAAAGATACCTCTCAGGTTTTATTGCATTAAATCAGATTGAATCATTGAGAAATCAATGATTTTTTTTGTTTTTAACTGATCTATTGGCTTGACCATATATTCTTGTACACATCGGTAATTGAGACATTCATTCTTGTCTTCCGACAGGATGGAAGAGGTGAGCATAAATACCGCAGGACTCAAATTATTGGCATTTAGTTTTCTTAGTAACCCAAT
Organism: uncultured Flavobacteriales bacterium; assembly: GCA_963974475.1. Lineage (GTDB taxonomy): Bacteria > Bacteroidota > Bacteroidia > Flavobacteriales_G > Salibacteraceae > CAJXZP01. The sequence continues at coordinate 113,998 of CAXBCR010000007.1, read as the reverse complement.
ACCATCTAATTCAGGCATGTGATAATCTAAAATGATAATAAAATTTTGTGTAGAATTTGAAATAACGTCAAAACCCATTTCACCATTTTCTGCAGTAACAATAGCACCCGAAAACCCTGCAATTTCTAGATTTCTTTTTGCCAACATCCGGGCAATAGGGTCATCGTCCACTATTAAGATGTTTAAATGAGAATTTTTATTTATCATGACCCAAATATATTATTTCATGTAATGATTTGATTGAAATTTATTTAGGAGATAATAACTATTTGGTGTTAATAAAATTAGCACAGATTACTCCCCTTTTGGACGGAGTAAAAGGGTGAAAATTAATTTCAATTTTGAGCTCTAGTATGGAACTGACCAAACCATTAATTCGTCCATTTCTTGGTTATGGTTCTCTGCAAGTAAAAAATAAATGAGAGTATAACTCCTACATAAATAGCAAACTCTAAGTGGAAGAAAAGGGTAGCCAAAAACGTTACCAACAAAACCGAAAATTCGGATTTACTTAAATGAACTACTTTCTTTATTTCCGAAAAGTCAATTAGATTAAAGGCGACCAATAAAATGATGCCTCCAATAGCTGGAATTGGCAAATATGCAGTTAAAGGAGCTACTAAAAATAAAATTAGTATAAGCGAAATTGCAGCAAATACAGCCGATAAGGGAGTTTTTGCGCCCGATTGATAATTTAATCCTGACCGAGTGAATGAACCGGAGCCCGCATAACTAGAAAACAAACTTCCTACGATATTGGATAAGCCTTGGCCAATAAATTCTTGATTTCCATTCAACTTTTGGCCACTTTTTAATGCGATAGACCTAGCGATGGCCACCGCTTCAATCAAACCCAAAAGTGCAATTGCAAAGGCATTGGGAGTAAGTAATTCTATGTTTTTAAAAGTGATTTCAGGAATGTGAAAAGGGGGAAGTGATGCAGAAATTTCACCCAATAATTCCACCCCATTTTGTTCGCCTCCTACCGCATAGCTAACCAAGCTTCCGATGAGCATGGCCACAATTAAATAAGGAGATTTTGGGAGCAGCATTTTTAAAATAATGGCTGAGATAAGCGTAGAAAATGAAACAGCTACCACATACAAATTGATTTCACTAAAATGAGAAATAAGAAAAATCCATTTTTCATGGAATGCCAAGCTCCTTTCTAATTCTAAACCTAATGCATGTGGTAATTGGCTGGTTGCAATTAAAATGGCCGCACCACTAGTAAAACCAATAATGACAGAATGAGAAACGAAATTGACTAAAGTCCCCAAGCGGGCTAGGCCCATGATTAATTGAATCACACCAGCTAAAAAAGTTAGAATTAAAACTAATTCGATAAATAGAGGTGTGCCCGCTTCAGCATATGGACTAATTGCCGAAAAAATGACAATGGAAATAGCAGTGGTAGGACCAGAAATTAAATGAAAAGAAGAACCAAAAAGCGCAGCTACAATGGGCACCACCATGGCCGTATATAATCCATAGATGGGAGGGAGGCCCGCTATCATGGCAAATGCAACCCCTTGGGGTAGAACGACTACAGCGTTGGTTATTCCAGCAAAAGCATCATCTTTTAAAGTAGACTTATTTACCTTTTGCCACCAATTAATTATTGGAAAAAAAGAACTTAAAGAAGTGAATTTTGAATTGTTCGACACCTAATTATTATTGCTGTTATATTCGCAAATATAGGAGGATTAGTTTCTTGAATAACCCATTAATATCAGTATTCTTGACCTAATCTATTTTGGAATTACCGAACTCCGATTTACATTCTCTAAAAATTCGCACATCACACGTTTTGCAAATGGATTTATCTAAGCGATTGTAAATTTCCTCAATGGCTTCATTTTTATGAACGAATATATTTTCTTCACCAAATCGTTTTGAATAATCACTTTTAGAGAACATATCTCTTGCATTCATTTTTAATCCTGCTAAATATAGATTACCGCCTTTTTCTCTAAATTCATTGGATTGATTAATTAAGAAATCGGCACCCGAAACATCAATAAAATTAACCCCTTGAGCCAATATCAACACATGTTTAATTTCTTGCTCTTTAATGAGCTCCAATGATTTGGTGATATGGTCAATTGCACCAAAAAAGATTGATCCATCGATACGCAAAATGGTGAGTTGAGGGCAGACCGGTGAAGGGATTCGCTCAATGTTTTGCAGCGGTCTTCCTATTGTGTTTTCATTTGGAGCAACGGTAATTACCTTGGGTTTGGATGTTTTATTAAGGTACATCCCCAAGGAAAGAATAACGCCTACATATATAGCGAATTGTAATTCTAAAAACAAGGTGGACAAGGCGGTAACCAGTAGAACTCCAAATTCTTGTTTACTAGTATAAAAGTAATGTTTTATTACTTTGAAGTCGATTAAGTTAAGTCCAACTAAAACAATAAGTCCAGCCATGGCTGCAATGGGTAAATACGCAGTAAGAGGAGCAACTAGTAGTAATATTAAGGCTAATGAAAGAGCCGCAAATATGGCCGACATAGGTGTTTTTGCCCCAGCATCGTAATTTATTCCGGAACGAGTAAAGGAGCCTGAACTAGCATAACACATCATGGTGGCACCTACCATATTTGATAAACCTTCTCCAATAAACTCTTGATTAGAATCCAGGTTTTGATGCGATTTAACGGCAATAGATCGGGCAATCGCAATGGCTTGAATTAATCCTAATAGCGCCACAGCAAAAGCGTTTGGGGTTAGCATTTTTACGTTTTCCCAAGTAAATTGAGGAAGGTGAAAACTGGGTAGTTGTTGGGGTAATTCGCCTACTAATTCAACCCCATCTGCTCCTTTAAAAACAAAATATGTAAGTAAACTACCTACTACCATGGCTAATAGTAAATGAGGTAAGCCTTTAATTATTTTAGATAATTTCTTAAACAAGAGCGCAGAAACAAATGTTGTGGCCGCAATAATTAAAACGGTGACATTAGATTCGGAAATATGCGTAAAAATGTAATTCCAATTCTCAAAAAAGCTGCCGCCCTTTGGAGGGTAAATTCCCAGGATGTGTTTGGCTTGTGAGGATATTATTAATACTGCAGCTCCAGCTGTAAATCCAACAATTACGGCATTGGACACGAAATTTATTAAAGTGCCCATACGTACTATTCCCATTAAGAACTGGATAAATCCAGATAAGAAGGTGAGCACAAAAGCAAGTTCAATATATTCCTGAGTTCCCGGAATTTCAAATGCACTCAGTGCAGTAAAAAAGATAATAGAAACTGCAGTGTTTGGCCCAGAGATTAAATGCAGTGAAGACCCAAAAAGAGCTGCTACAATTGGGACAATCATAGCAGTATATAACCCATAAATAGGAGGGAGTCCCGCAATCATTGCAAAAGCAACCCCTTGGGGCAGTACAATTATGGCGTTAGTAATTCCGGCAAACAAATCACTCTTTAGGCTTTGACTATTCACCAATGGCCACCAATTTAGAAATGGAAGGAATTTATTTAGATGTTTAGTTTTCAAAATTGCTTTTTTCTTGGTTGTTTCCTTAATTCTCTAAATATTGCTTTGTTGTACGTCTGTTTTAATAATCAACACTCAATGTTCAATAATTAATACTCAAATACAAATACCTAAACAAAAAATGTTCAATTTCTAAAATTAAAACGGTCTAATCTCCGGTAACCATATTTTTTCTGGTGGTTTTAATACTGGAAAAAATTATTCTTATTAATTCTTCTGTTTCATCCATTATTGGTTGCAGTTTTTCAACATTTGGAATTAATGGTTTCCGTTTGATTATTTTTAAACTAACTCTAGTTTCTTTTAATTCTTTTAGAATGATTTTCAATTTATGAACGAAATCTTTTCTAGATTCAGCACTTTGCGCTTCTCCATAATTTAAAGCAGGAGAACTGCTACTTCTAATCATTTGTCCAGCAATGTGGGAACCTAATTTTGAATTATCAATTTGATCCACCATATTACTTACCCGAATTGCGTAATCGATAAAGCGATCTTCTAAATCAAATTTGGTTTCCATGCTATTCATTAATGAATTAATTATTTTTAGTTTACATGATTTGCAGTTTTTATAACCAATACTCAACGTTCAAGTAAAAAAATGCTAATTGCGTATTGAGTTTTGTTTATTGAACATTTAGTTCATTTTTCATTTTAATCTTTTTACGGATTATTTAATCGCATGTTTTAAAAGTAAATATGCTACACTCTATATTCAATAGTCAATAGTCAATAGTCAATACTCAAGTGAAAAAAATGCTTATTGAATATTGTGTATTGTTTATTGAATATTTATAATTCTCAATTGAACATTAAAGCCCAAAAGAACCTAAAGGCCTCGGTCTCCTAATTTCATTTCAATTTTACTCTTTCTTTTTTGGCCCGCCTTCCATGAAAAATTGTTCACTGGATGGTTTCAGTGCTCTTGGAAACCAAAGTGGTCGTCTTTCGTTATTTGGTCCTGGTGCGGGACGTGTTAGTTTTAACCAATCTTTATAAACCTGAAATGATTTATTGGTATCTACGCTCACATCTCCGTATTTGTCGCCAGGACGAGCCTTTTCAATACGCACCTTTTGATGCCAACAGTGCATTCCGCTAATTGGATCTGGATGAACCGGGAAGGTAATGTTTTGATGCACCCCGCCATCTTGCCAGAAAATACGCGCGGTATCATTATCTGAACTTTCAGAAGGCTCAATACCTTTCATGGTTTGCATTTTCCATTTTCCGTCACCGTCATTGTCTATTTTCACGGTGTTCATGGCCCATCGGTTATTGGTTTCGTCTTGTGGACGTCTCCATCTACCAATATGGTGAGAACAAGCCACAATGCCCGGTTTCATACCTTCCGTAACCCATACTTTATCGATAAAATAACCAATGTCGGTATTTACACGAATCAAATCATCGTTACGGATACCTAATGTTTTCGCATCAGAAGTGTGCATCCATACGGGATTTCTATTTGCAATTTCATTCAACCATTTTGCGTTAGCCGAACGAGAGTGAATCAATGTTGGAAGTCTAAATGTGGGTACTAATGGGAAATCCCCTTTTGAACGGTCCATATTTTCTTCGTGAATATGCGATTTGATATAAGTCGGAATATCGTATTCTGGCCATTTCCAATCAATCATAGTCTGTGAGAAAAACTCTTGCTGACGCGATGGAGTAGGGAAACCCACTCGTGGTTTGCCATCTACCATTAAACCTATGGCTTTACCATCTTTAAGCACTTGCTGGGTTTCTTTATCCACAGTAGTACCTACCATTTCTTCATCTGGTATTACTTTCAAGTGTTTTTCGTAAGCAGTATGTTCCACTTCAAAAGCACCGAACTTTTTCATGTAATCCAATGGATTCATATTGTGTTCTTTTGCTTTTTCGGGTAAACCTTCGGTATGCTCAAAAATGTATTGGTAATATTCGTCTACATTAATTTTTTCATCTTTACGGTAAGGAGACTTGAAATGTTCTCGAATACCTAAGCTGCCATCTGGGTCAATACGCCAAGATAACTCAATCCAAAATTCATCTTCTTCCCATACTTCACCAGGATTGGACTGATAGGTAAACTCTACGTTTTCGCCTCTTCTTCGAGCAGCTTCACGCAATACGGGCTGACGGAAAGCAATCCAAACGGCTCCGTGTGTTTCGTAACTATTTAAATCGTGACGTTCTGATGCCAATCCCATTGGGAGCACATAATCGGCAAAATAGGACGTCTCATTCCAAGTTGGAGTCAGGGCAATGTGCATACCAATTTTGTCTTCGTCAGACAATGCTTCAATCCATGAGAATCCATCAGGGTAGGTCCATACCGGATTAAATACCCGTGTAAAATAGGTGTCTAATTTTCCACGACCTTCTTTTAAGAAATGAGGTAATAAGAAACTCATTTCAAAAAATGCTAATGGGTACTCATTTGGAAAGTGTAATTCGTTCCAGAATTTTTGAGCTGGTGGATTGTCAAAGAATTTCGGTTTGTACTTGTTCCAAGAACTTGGAGAAGTACCACCTACTGTTCCTACCGAGCCTGTAAGTACATTCAAGAAGTGCAATGTTCGTGCAACTGCCCAACCCCCAAGGTTTCCTGAGGAAGCGGAACGCCAGTTGTGTGCCGCAAAACGTGAACCTGCACGTCCAATTCTGCGCGCAATATCAATCACCATATCGGCTTTCACGCCTGATTCGCTTTCGGCATATTCTGGAGTGTATTCCGCATATGCTTCAATCATGGCTTTGATATAGTTCTCAAAGGTTACATCTAAATCCTTGCGTTTAGCACGTAAAAATTCACGCCAGTTCACCCATGTTTCCATGAATTTACGGTCGTATAACTCCTCTTCTAAAATAATTTTTGCGAAAGCTAAAAGTAAAGCCGCTTCGGTACCGGGATAAGTTGGCATCCAGTAATCAGCCATACTTGCGGTGTTAGATAAACGCGGATCCATAACAGCCAATTTAGCACCGTTCATCATTCCTTCCATAATACGCTGGGCGTGTGGATTGAAATAGTGGCCAGACTCTAGGTGAGCAGAAATTAGTAAAATGAAATCGGAATTGGCATGATCGGGCGAAGGCCTATCATAGCCATGCCATAAGTTGTAACCAAAACGTGCCCCTGAAGAACAAACGTTGGTATGTGAATTATGTCCATCTACATTCCAGGCCTGTAAAACTCTGTTCATATAGCCTTCATGACCCGGACGGCCTACGTGGTAAGCAATTTCATTATTTCGTTTTTCTTGTAAAGCTTTTCGCATTCTAGCGGCAATGTCGTCCAATGCATCATCCCAAGAAACACGTTCCCATTTCCCATCGCCACGTTTTCCTACCCGTTTTTGCGGATACAAAATTCGGTCGGGATCGGTCAACTGATTTACAGTAGCCGGTCCTTTTGCGCAGTTACGCCCACGAGATGCCGGGTGGTACGGATTTCCTTCAAATTTCCGTACAGAATTATCGTCTTTATCAATGTAGGCTAGCAATCCACAAGCCGACTCGCAATTGAAGCAAGTGGTGGGAACGATAGCGTAATTTTTCTTTTCTTTCTTTCCCCAACCTTTGGCTTCATATTCGGTCCAATCATCCCATTTTTCAGGAGGTGGAAACTTTGTCAAATCGCCAGGTTCAGTTAAACTAGGAATATCTTGCCCGTAGTCTTCATGTAAATCAGGAATAAGGCCTACACTTTCGGCCAATTTCTCAATAAATGTTGGTTTATGTTTATATGCCATTTTGGTAGTCTTAATTATGTTAATACGATTCGTTGAGGAGCTTCAATCCAGATTTTCTCTGTCACGAAGATTCCTGCCAATACAAGTAAACCAGCGATACCCATCATTAAAGTACTCTCAATAAAAAGAACGATAAGGAAAGGAATAACGTTACCCATTAAAATAGTGCCGAACCAGAATAATTGTTTGTAACGACCACTCACAATATCGTGGGCTACCTTTTTTGCATCAGTTGTAGGATGCGTAATGGTTAATTCAATTAATACCACGAATAGATTAGCAATGATGGCAATCTTCATCACCATTTCCACAAAATAATTCCAGCTAATTCCAATTTCAATAAATGCATCCACCATCATATAAGTAGCAGCACCGGCCATGAAACTATGAATTAACATGTGAAAGACGAGGGTAGGGCTTTGCCAAAAATCACGTCCTTTCGCTTGCGCAAATAAGAATGCGGTGTAAATGGCCACAATCACGGCAAAGAATGCGGTTAGGTAAACCGTAATTTCAGCAACCATTTTCCATTCCATATAAACGGCTAAGCCGAAGAAAGAAATCAAAGCGCCATAGATAGAAATGGAATATCCTCCCTTAACTAACCATGAATCCCATTGTGGGCGAAGCAATACATATAGAAAACGCTTCGGTTGGTCTAAATCCATTACAAGCAATGCACCTGTAGCCCCAAGGAAGGTGAGACCAATAATTATTGCGGTCCAGACTGCTTCAATTCGAATAGTCATGAAAGGTTGGTTAAAAGCACTATTTAAAAAATAGCCGATAACCAACAATAAGAAAACTCCAGCAGATATGGCTTTAGTGAGTACATAACCGGATACTTCCCAACCCCAAAGAATACCTTTATCAGGCGTGTCATACACTCTTCGAGCATCATTGTTCTTAAGTGCTTTGTCTAAATGATTGTCGGTACCACAAGAGCCTGAAGCGCAAGATTCGCCTTCGCCATTAGACCAAGTAGCAACCGTATCGCCCACTTTTTCTTTTAGCATACCTTGGAGATTTACAGCATCATAATCAATCTGACTATTTTTTGAGGCTTGTTTCTCTGCGTATTTGGCGTAATGCCCAACACCACGAGATTGTGAACTCCACAAAGTGGAATCTCCTTTTACGGTTTCACTAGCGGTTAGCGAACTCAAATCACCATCTATATAGTAGAGGTTAGGTTTCGTGTTTTTTTCTGGTTTTCGCACCGTAACTTGATGACGACCTAATGTTTTTGCAATTTTAGATGCTGGATTGTCTAAATCACCAGATATAATAGCTTCTTCCGGACAAATATTTACACATGCAGGTTCGAGACCGATATCCACTCGATGCGCACAATAATTACATTTGGCTGCCGTAGAGGTTTCTGGGTCTATATATAAAGCATCATACGGACAAGCTTGCATACAAGACTTACAACCAATACAACGGTTATTATTGAAATCCACAATACCATCTTCTCTTGTATATAGAGCGGTAACCGGACAAATGGTAACACAAGGAGCGTCTTCACAATGGTTACATCTTAGAACGGAAAACATTCGTTGGGTATCCGGAAAAACGCCCTTCTCTACCTGTTTTACAAAGGTTCGGTTTACACCAATCGGCACATCATGTTCTGATTTACATGCAACCGTACACGCATGACAACCAATACACTTTCGATTGTCAATTACAAAGCCATAGTTCATATTAATAGAGGTATTATATGTGATAAAAAATCAATTAGAAACCCGATGGGTTTCTTGTATTAATTCTCTTCCAAGTTTAACTGCGACTAAAATAGGCTAACCTAATTTGTTGGCAAAGAATGTTAGTCACTAAATATGAGAAAAATCATATATGTAATGGGAGATTTTTCCTGACGGGTAAAAATTCTATGTAAATTTAGGGCTAAAAAACACCCAAAATTCTACAAGAATAAGTTTTTAAATAGTATTGTTAAATATTGATTGTTAGGCAGGTAGCTGGGTTTTCGGAAATAAAGTTTTCAATTCCCTCTTGATTTACGCGCACCGCCCATTCTAATTTGTTGGTGGTAACATGGTTACCCTTAATGTAAATGATTTTGGGAGCGTTTTCTAGTACCATATTCAGGTCAAAGAAATCGCTAATGGTAGTGACTAAAGCAAATTTGTTGGAGTAGGCGTAGGCTCTAATTTCCTCATCCGATGCATCGGACAAATTAGCCTCTTTTACATGTGCCGAACCGGGAAAAATATCGGAGATACTTTCAATGATGCGGTTAGAAATGTTTTGATCAATAAGCAGTTTCATGTAGTCAGTTTAGGATAATACACTCATTTTTAACTCTCTGTTTGCTGCAAACGATAAACAGGCATTGATATGTTCTTCATTCAATTCGGAGTAATCGTTTAATATATCGGTTTTTGACATGCCTGAAGCAAGCCAATTCAATACATCATATACGGTAATTCGTGTTCCTTTAATGGTTGGTTTTCCAAATCTTTTTTCCGGTCTAATTTCAATCATTTCCATTTTTCTACTATCCTAAAGGTGATTAATAACCACAAATTAAGGACATTCCAAGTGTTTTAAAAGAGAGTAGCTAAATAAGTTTTATACAATTTATTAACCTTTTTACCGAGCTCAACGTTTTTCATGTTCCATTCTACTACCAAATGCTATACATGAGAAGGGCGGTAGCTTACAGCTCAAAATCGTTTTTATACTTTATCAAAATCGTTTTGACCCGTGGATCTTGATAGTAGGCTGAGTTGGCTAACTTTTGCATTAAATCAGGTTGCTCAAAACCCATGGTTACATTCCATGTGTGGTAAACTATGGCTGAATCTAATTGGGGTTCAATGAATTTTTTAACGAATGGATATAACGCGAAATCAAACGAAACGGCACCTACTTTTTGTAATCGTACTTGTTGGGCTATTTCGTTTGCCACCTTGGCTTTGCCGGCATCATCTAATTCTTGGTAATGCGTGGGTAAGTAATAGGAGGTATGGAAACCACTTGCCCTAATGGTAGCAAAAGCTTCACTCGTCATTGATGTCTCTACAATTAACTTAGGTTTTAGATTATACGTTTTGTCTAATGTTAGCAAGCGATGTAGTACCGATGAAAGGTTTTGTTCATTAATATTTTTAATATCCAACCAAATTTTTTGAATTCCGTAATCTTTACTGATTCGGAGCATTTCTTCAAACTTCATTCCGGTCATTTCGTTTTCGCCATGGCCGACTTCAAAATAGGAGGTATCACCCATTCCTTTAAAAACCAAATCCAATTCAAAACTATTGCATCCGTTGTATAAAATGGTTTTTAATGCTCCGGTGGTATTTGTTCGGTGTGGAAATACACGGCTTAACTCGCCTCTTTCTTTTAGGGTATTAAGGTTTAATTTCTCATGATAGAAATAGTTTTCGTTAGCGTCCATTTTTTTCTTTCCATGCAGGGTATAACTGTCGGTGGGGGAAAGAAAGTAGGAATCGCTACTAGGGTCGTGTGCAGGGTTGTAATGAGCCGTTTTTATATCGCTTACACCAATCAAAAAATCGTATATAAAACCATTTGAAAACAAATCATTTTTGTGTTTGTTAATAGCGCTAATCTTGTCAGGATACGTGTTTTTGTAAGAGTCAGAAAACCAGGCTAACATCGGGATTTGTGCCATAGGGTAGGTGAAGTTTCCTTCATCATGGCCATTGTTTTCCAATATATCTTCAGAGTGGTCTGAGAAATAAATACAAGCCGTGTTGCCATTATGACTGCTAGCGGTTTTAACAATTTCAGAGACTATAAAATCATTGTACAAAACACTATTGTCATATTCGTTTATATGTTGGTACCAATAGTTTTTAGACCCAAAATCTTTAGTGTTAAAGGGCTCTCTGAATACCTTATAGGTTTCGGGATAGCGGTTTTTATATAGACCATGACTACCCATTAAATGTACGTAGATTACCGTGTTTTTAGTGATGGGCTTTTCTAAAATAGCTTTCAATTTGTTCGCTACCTGAATATCGTACACATTAGTATGGGTATTTAAACCTATGTTATTGTTTAAGTTAAAACGAAAATCCGCGCGTTCGGCTAGTACGGAAACCGGATTGTCCCAACCACCAATTGCTACCTGATTACTAATCCAATACGTGTCGTAGCCTGCCTGTTCATGAATATCTAGAATAGACAAAGAAGTGTTATAGGCCATTTGATTAATTTGATTTGCTTCGGTAAGCGCAAAAGTCAGCGTGGGCACCGTATGTACATGGTTTGAAAAGGCTTGGTCGTATTTGATTAAGAGACTGTCGTGCTCCATTTTAGCTAAATGTGGAGTCGTATTTCGTAGGTAACCATACACTCCCATATTGTTTTTGTTTAGGGATTCTCCTATAATCACAATTAGTAGCTCGTTTCCGTCCTTTTTTGTAGCGGTGAAATTGATGTCGCCCGCTTTTCGTTTTTCCAGTTCTCTTCGAAACTCTTTTACCTCCGTTTCGTATTTATCCATGCTAGTAAGCACCAAATCGATAATTGGAATCTTAGGAATAATGTTTAGGCTGGTAATAAACAATATGACCATGGCTAGTGTTCCAAATGTGTTTCCGGAGATGGACTGGGTTTGTTTTTTGTTTTGAATGACAACCAAAATGGAAACAGATCCTAAAAATAGTAAAACAATAAGCGTGTTTATAAAACTGCCATGTTCCTGTAAAAATTCAAAAGACTCACTAAATGTGGTTTGAAAAATCGCGTTGATTTGTCCCACGTTCAAGGTAGTGTGGAAAGTGAGAAAGTAGGTTAGGTAGTTTAAAGGAAGTGCCAAAATGAGCCATGAGTAAAGCAAGGTAATGGGAATTACCAACCATGAAGCTAGTTTTTTTAATACATCAATCATTAAAATAAGTATCAAAGTTAATCCCCAAGAAAACAGCATAATAAACCAAATGGTTTCATTGGGCACCCCTTTCATACCTAAATAAGAAGCGAGGAAAAAGGCAAGAAAAATTATAAAGCTCCACCCAAGCATCCATTCGTAGGTTAAGGATTTACATAGTTTTTTAAACAACACCCATGAAAAACCAATGATAAGGGCGCTTCCAATCACCTGTTCTCCAATCCACATGGCAGAAACCACTGCAAAAAGAAATACGGAACTCTGATGAATAGAAGGAAGAGTAAACAACGATTTTTTTAGGGCTAATATTTGGGCCTTTTTATTGGTACTAATAAGGTATTTCGCAACTAGTAAAGTCAGGATGAGTATGATAATATAGCTTTCTGTAGTCATGAAATTAAAAGTGTTGCTTGTATGCCGCAAATGTAGCAAATATGAAATGGTGTCAAAAGCCATGGAAGGGGATGGAAACTGAATACGGTTGGGGAATATTTCGCTATGCTTGGAATTTTGGAAGTATTGATTGGATAGGAGGAAGGGTAATTCCTGTAAAAGTGAAGTCAAAAAAAATATGCTAAAAAATTAGTTAGTGTCAAAAAAACACTAACTTTGGCAAAGAATTAGAAATGTTGGAAACTTGTGATAAATTTCACATCGCAAGTAAGCAGTAAACTATTAATTTTGCAGCCGTATTTAAATAAAAAAATCTTCACATGTCTTCACAAAAAAATATGATTGCCGAAACTGCTAAAATTATCCGTGGATTGTCTATGGATGGGGTTCAACGAGCTAATTCTGGTCACCCAGGAATGCCAATGGGAATGGCCGATATAGCGGCTGTTTTATGGACGAACCATTTAAACCATAATCCAAATAATCCTGCGTGGTTTAATCGCGACCGGTTTGTGCTATCTAATGGGCATGGAAGTATGTTAATTTACAGTTTGCTTCATTTATATGGATACGATTTAAGTATTGATGATTTAAAAGACTTTCGTCAGTGGGGTAGTAAAACTCCTGGGCATCCGGAAAACCATGTAACTCCAGGTGTAGAAACTACCACTGGTCCGTTGGGTCAAGGTATTGCAAATGCAGTAGGGATGGCTATGGCCGAAGAGTCGTTAGCGGGTCGTTACAATAAAGATGATAATAACATTATAGACCATTTTACCTATGCATTTATTGGCGATGGAGATTTGGAAGAAGGAATTTCTCACGAGGCTTGTTCTTTAGCAGGACATCATAAGTTGGGAAAATTGGTAGTGTTATACGATGACAACAATATTACTATTGACGGTGAAACCAGTTTGAGTTTTACGGATGACACTTTGAAACGTTTTGAATCATACGGATGGCATGTTCAAGCATGCGATGGTCATGATTTAGAAGCTATCGATGCAGCTATTGATGCGGCAAAAGAGGCAACGAATCAACCATCCATTATTGCATGTAAAACCACTATTGGTTTTGGAAGTCCTAAAAAAGCGGGAACTTCATCTGCACATGGCGAGCCGTTAGGGGCCGAAGAATTGGCTATTACTAAAAAAGCGTTAGGATTACCGTTAGAAGATTTTTACGTATCCGATGAGGTAAAAGAATTTTGCTTAGCCTCAGGCAACGAAGGCGTTGAAACCGAAGAAGAATGGGAGTTACAATTAGCAAACTATGCCAATTTACACCCAGAATCAGGTAAAGAATTAAAAGGTTTAATTAGCGGAGAGTTGGATGAAACAAGCATTACGCTACCTACATTTGAAATAGGGAAATCGGTAGCTACGCGTGGAGCTTCAGGAGATGTGCTAAATGCTATTGCAGCTAAAATTCCTGCGTTGGTAGGTGGCTCGGCAGATTTGAGTCCATCCAACAAAACATTCCCAAAATCAGAAACGGCTTTTACTCCAGAAAATAGAGCAGGTCGATACATTCATTACGGAATTAGAGAGCATGCCATGGCAGCCATTATGAACGGAATGAATTTACACGGTGGCGTGATTCCTTATTCAGGAACATTCTTTGTGTTTTCTGATTACATGCGTCCCGCTATGCGAATGGCATCGTTAATGAATGTGCAAGCTATATATGTGTTAACACACGATTCTATTGGATTAGGAGAAGATGGACCAACACACCAACCAGAATCACACTTGGTAAGTTTACGTTCTATTCCAAATATGACCGTTATTCGTCCGATGTGTGCCGATGAAACTGCACAAGCTTGGAAATTAGCTTTACTAAATACCACAGGACCTACTTGTTTGGTGTTAACTCGTCAAAATTTACCGGTATTAGATAGAACATCTGGCACGTATGCTTCGGCAGAAAAGACGGCTAAAGGTGCGTATGTATTAACTGAAGACGCAGACTTTAATGTTATTTTAATGGCTTCTGGTTCGGAAGTGGAAATTGCCTTAGAAGCAAAAGCTACTTTAAATGCAGAAGGTGTTAAAGTGCGTGTGGTATCTGTACCAACTATGGAATTGTTTGATAAACAATCGGCAGAATACCAAGAAGAAGTTTTACCTAGAAATGGTTCGGTAAGAGTAGCCATTGAAGCTGGCTCAACCATGCCATGGTATAAATATGTAGGAATTAAAGGAGGCGTTGTAGGAATGGATTCATTCGGTGCATCTGCCCCATATAAAGTATTATACGAAAAATTTGGAATCACCGCAGCCCATGTGGTGGAAGAAGTGAAAAACAGAATGTAATTAATTATGATGGGGCGGACCGAAATATTTTCGATTCCCTACCATCATAACTAATACATTAAAAAATAATAGGCAGATGAAAAGAATAGCAATTAATGGATTAGGAAGAATTGGAAGATTAACGCTTCGCAATTTGCTTAAAGATACTAACGTAGAAGTAGTCGCAGTAAATGATTTAACGAATTCAAATACAATCGCACATCTTTTCAAGTATGACACGGCTCACGGTATTTATTCCGATACGGTAGAAGCTTCTGAAAATGCTATTGTCATTGGCGGTAAATCTATTGCGTATTCAAGTATTCGCAATCCGGAAGAATTGCCTTGGGGCGATTTAAACGTGGATATTGTTTTGGAATGTACCGGTGTTTTTCGTACCGAAGAATCAGCTAGGAAACATATTACTGCTGGAGCAAAACGAGTAGTTATTTCGGCTCCTGCCAAAGGTGGTCAAGTGCCATTTGTGGTATTAGGAGTAAATGATGAAATTGTAACTTCTGAAACAGATTTAATTTCAAATGCGAGTTGTACCACAAATTGTTTGGCTCCTGTTGTTCAAATTATTAATGAAAACTGGGGTATTTCTCATGGGTTTATTACTACAACACATGGGTATACAGCCGACCAACGGTTGCAAGATTCACCGCATGAAGATTTGAGAAGAGCTAGAGCAGCTGCGCAGAACATTATTCCTACTTCTACTGGTGCAGCCACTGCTGTTGGCGTGGTGTTACCAGAAATGAAAGGAAAGCTACATGCAAGCGCGTTGCGCGTTCCGGTAATTACGGGTTCATTAATTGAACTTACTTGTGTGGTGAATAAATTGGTTACTGTGGATGAGATTAATGCCAAATTTAAGGAAGCCGCTCAAAACCGATATCAAGGAATTTTGGAATACAATGACGACCAAATTGTATCGAGCGATATTATTGGAAATAAGCATTCTTCTATATTTGATGCTCCGTTAACCAATGTGCATGAAAATCTCATTAAGGTAACGAGTTGGTATGATAATGAATCCGGTTACTCTGCACGAATGGCTGACTTAGCGGTAAAAATGGCGAAATTGTTGGCATAAAAGAATAAACACATTAATTTCGGCACTTTCAAATAGATGAAAGTGCCGTTTTTATTTTGAATCACGTATGAAATTAGCAGAAATAGACCAATCCAAATTAAAGTATCCACTTTTAAAAAAGTTACTTAAAGACCAAATGAATAATGGTGTGGTGAAGTTTACCGATTTAGTTTCAACGGTGCCGCCTAAAACCCAACTTAGTTCGTATGGGTATGTAGAAGACTGTTACCAAATAAATCATCCAATAGAAGTGGTTTTTGAAAAGTATAAAGCCGCCAACCCAAAAGAAGCCTGGAAAGGTGGGGGATTAGTAGATTTTGCCTTGGGATTGGATAAAAATAATGGAGAAATTTATTACCCCGGAGATGACTATCCCGGAGCCAAAGTGGGGCAAGTTTTATATTTTCATTCGTCTATTTTAGGGTTGAAAAAACTATGTATGGCACAAGAGATTGTGCAAGTAGATAAAACCAATAATGTGATAGAGTTTAGCTACGTAGAAGGAGGAATGACTGCGGGTTCTCAAATAATACGTTTTAAATCTATTTCGCCTAACGAAACTCAAATTACCCACACCTCACACTTTAAAGGCGTGTCGCCCGCCCGCGACAAGTATTTGTACCCGTATTTTCATAGTAAAATAATTTCAAAATTCCATACCAATCTAAAGAAGGCGTTGGGATAGTTGTTGGATTTTAATTTTTTTTGAAAACCACTCTTAATGAGTTAATATTGATAGCCAGATTATATGTATCCTCCGAACTCTAAATATTGAGGAATGAACCGTTTAATATTATTTGTATTTTTTTCTTTTTTTTCGACTTTGAGTTTCGCAACCATTTTGGTGGTGGACAGCACAAATAATTCTGGTTACGGTTCATTAAGAGCAGCAATTGACTCAGCTAGTACTGGAGATACCATTAAATTTAACCCTATTTTAATTGCAGGTGGGAGTGATAGCATTGTATTAGATTCAAGTATAAAAGGAAAGCAAACGGTAGCGTTTACTACGGAAAAATGGAGTAGAGGTGTTTATTTTGTTAAGGTAGCCGATGGTAAAAACATCATAGTACGTAAATTAGTATTGAATTAAATAGCTGATGTTCTTCCTGCTTTTATTGTTTTCTGATTAAAGCTACCTTAGCCGCTTGAAAAACTGGGTTTTTATAGGGTTATTTTGGATGGTTTTGGGCGAAGGTTTTGCGCAATCCACTCCTTTCTACCCGGATAATTGGCGTTCTGATACCTTGAATACAAAACGATTAAAAGTCGTTGGTATTTCTGCAGCTACATTTTATGGCGTCACCATGACGGGGCTTTATTACACGTGGTATAAACCGTATTCTACGGGCAAATTTCATTTGTTTAATGACAATACAGAATGGGAAGGAATGGACAAGGTTGGGCATTCGTTAACGGCCTATCAACTCACTCATTACGGTAAAGAGGCGCTTTGGTGGACGGGGATGAATAATACCAAATCAACTTTGTATGGTGTCGGATACGCTCTATTATATCAAACCACCGTTGAGGTTTTTGATGGCTATTCTGATGGATGGGGCTTTTCATGGGGTGATATGGCAGCAAATACGATTGGTGCTGGTTTTTATGCGGGTCAGCAATTGGTCTGGAAAGAGCAGCGATTTAGTATTAAATGGTCGTATAGCCCAAGTGAATATGCGCAATACAGAGAAAACTTGCTAGGTCAGACCTGGAATGAGCGTATGCTCAAAGATTACAATGGACAAACGTATTGGTTATCGGGTAATATATCTTCGTTTTTGAAGGATGATACGAAGTTTCCTAAATGGATAAATGTGGCTGGAGGCTATGGTGCTGAAGGAATGACAGGTGCGCATTACAATCCTAGCGAAGTTAACGGAAAGCCAATTCCTGAATTTGACCGCTATCGGCAGTTTTATTTTTCGTTAGATGTTGATTTTACGCGTATTCCAACCCAATCCAAATTTTTGAAAACGGTGTTTATTGCGTTGAGTTTTGTAAAGATTCCGTTTCCTGCTTTGGAGTTTAATACGAAGGGAGAGACTATCTTTCATCCCATTATGTTTTAAAATTTGGGAGTTGATGAGCTATTTCGATAGCTTATTTGCTTCCCGCAGCATAGAGCGTCTTATTCCAGGGCTCAAGCTATCGAGGTAATGGTCTTGAGTCAAAAAGGCGACTTCACTTTTCATTTCTGGATATTTGGAGGCTATTTTCACGATAACTTTAAATGCAATCATTCGTGCGGATGGACTTTTTTCTACCGATTCCCAAATGGTTACCGATGTGTCAAAAAGTTTCCCTTCTAGATTTTCGTTAACGTCCATTTTTAAGGCTAGTCGTAGTAATTCGCGTTGGTGGCCATCTTTTTTTGTAGGAATTTCTGCTATTATTTGTGCTAAATAGGGCAGTAGCAATGGGTCGTTTGCAATGGTTTGATGGTTGCAAATGTAGGCAGCTCGCCAAGAGGCAGGTGCATGGTTTTCGAGCGCTATTTTGATGAGGTCGCCAAATTTATTTGCATCTTTTGTGATGATGTCCTTAAACTTACTACTGCTGTAGGTTGTGGATAATTGTGCTAATAATGAATTTGACAATTTGTGTGTTTTTATTTTTAAAATTAGGAATATTATTTTGATTTAACCCAATCGAAATTTGATAGTCAAAATTAATACTTTCACTCAGATGAAAGTGAATGAATTTTGTAGGAAACTAGTCGATTTAGTGTTTGGTTTGATATATTGAATGAGGTGGAGCCTTAAGTTTTGATTACACAGATTCGCCAGAAAGCGAGGAAATTGTGTTTGTTTTTAGGGAATGATATTTTGGTTGTTTTGGGCTACTTTGTTTTGGGCTACTTTGTTTTGGGTGAAATGGTGGTAACGGGTGTTATTGTGTATGTTTGGCGGGTATTCATTTTTTTTGTGGGTGCGTGGTAAGTTTTTTTAATATGTAGTGATGAGGAGATTGATTTTGGGTGTTTTGGTGTTGGTTATGAGTGTTTTGGGTGGATGTGATTCTGGCTCGAAATTACCTGACCCACTGGAAGCAGGGTGGAATAATACGGCAGTTTGTGAGGTGTTGATTGATAATGATGAAATGCGGGTTTTAAAATGTTCGTTCGCACCTGGAGTTGGACACGATAAGCATTACCACCCAGCTCATTATGCGTATGCTATAGCCGGTAGTCGTTTTAGAATTGAAGATAAAAATGGCGTTAGAGAAGTCGATTTCCCAACGGGTAGTAATTATTATAGCGAAGGAGTGGAATGGCACAAGGCTTTAAATATTGGAGATAGCAATGCGGTGGTTTTGATTATTGAGAATAAGTAGTTTTAGTTGGGAGACGGAAGACCGAAGACGGGAGACCGAAGCCAAAAGCCTTTGCCAAAAGCCAAAAGTCCTCGTAATGTCCTTCAATTACCTACTAATATTTCAATCCATTTGCATTTTGCAACTAAATATAGTTACTTTGCTAGGTGTCAAAAAAAGATAAGCTCATTAAACGCTTTTTAAGTTTACCCAGTGATTTTCATTACGATGAATTGGTGAAATTACTTGGGTATTTTATGTTTTTTGAGATTAAGAAAGGAAAAACATCTGGTTCCAGGGTAAAGTTTGAGAATAAGGATAGAATTCCCATTATTATGCACAAACCACATCCAAGTGGGATTATGAAGAAATATCAATTAAAGCAGGTTAAAGAAATATTAGGGCTATGAAAAATCTGAATTACAAAGGGTATTACGGAAGTATTGAGTTTAGTCATGAAGATAATTTATTGTACGGAAAAGTCTTGGGTGTACCTGGGCTAATTTCCTACGAAGGTGAAACAGGTGCTGATTTAGAATTAGATTTTAAAAGCGCTATTGATGACTACTTAAATGATTGTATAGAAAATGGAGTAGAACCAGTAAAACCATTCAAAGGGAGTTTTAATGTTCGTATTCCTGCAGAACTGCACCAAAAGGCGGCAATGCTAGCCTTGGAAGCGCAAACCTCGTTAAATGCTTTCGTTACTGAAGCTATTAGAGATAGGGTGGTTTCGGTTACATGAAAAAACAAGGCTATAAGACCGAAGACGGAAGACCGAAGACCGAAGACCGAAGACGGAAGACGGAAGTTGGAAGACCGTAGCCAAAAGCCTTTGCCAAAAGCCAAAAGCCTTTGCCAAAAGCCAAAAGCCTTTGCCAAAAGCCTTTGCCAAAAGCCAAAAGCCAAAAGCCTTCGCCAAAAGCCTTCGCCAAGAGCCAAAAACCTAAACCCCAATCCTTTTCCCAATCTTCAATTTCGTGCTCTCCACATCATCGGCATTTTTGCTTGGAATACGTTGTTGCCAAATGACTTCTAGACTCAGGTAGCCAAATTCCTCAACTACCTTGCCGTGTAGTACGTAGCTTCCGGGGCCAGAGAATGGATATCGCGCTGCTACGGGCGGAAAAACGATGGTATCTATCCAATTGCCCTCCACATCAATAAAAGTCCCAAAAAACATTCGGTTTCCGTTTTTGGTTCTTACGCCTTTCACGTGAATCATGTAGCCAATGAGCGTAACGCTTTGATGGATGAATAACGGAAACATTTTTGCAACCATTTCGTAGGCTGGGATGTCAATAGCTAGTTGAAATGGAGAGGTAGTTACCGGAAAACCAAATAGTTCTATTTCATCAAAAGCATCTTCCAACGCATGTTTCCAAAGAGTGGGAAGCTTGAACTCTTTGGCTTTGGTTTGAAATAACGATAGGGTGGTTGGAATCTTTTTGGTTTTGTTAAGTAGTAAATGTGCGTCCCATAATAAAGCCTTTTTTACTTGCTTAGTAAATCGGAATACATCGCTACGAATCAGTATTACCAACTGTTCTATAGCAATGGGTACGCGGTCAACAAAGTCTCTGAAGTCGGTGAAAAAGCCAAAATGGGCGCGTTCCTCAAGAATGATTTTTATAGTATTGTTTTCTAGACTATTGATAAATCCGAAACCCAAGTAAATGTCGGTATCGTAGAGTACTGCTACATGTGCGCTCTGATTAATGCATGGTAAATGGACCTTTCCACCATGTTTTCGTGCTTCATGAAGGTAGAGCTCACGCGAATAAAATCCACCGCCATTATTGATGGTAGCCACCATAAAAGCCAGTGGGAAATAGGCTTTGAGGTACAAGCATTGGTAACTTTCAACGGCATAACTGGCGGAGTGTCCTTTTGCAAAAGCATAGCCCGCAAAGCTTTCTATTTGCCGCCAAACCTCTAGGGTGTGGGCTTTTGGGTTTCCTTTGGCATCGCAATTATCAAAAAACTTATCCTTTACTTGTTGAAATTCTTCGCGAGAGCGGTACTTGCCACTCATTCCTCTCCGCAATACATCGGCTTCAGCCAAAGTCAGTCCCGCAAAATAGTGTGCTACTTTAATCACATCTTCCTGATACACCATCACTTCGTATGTTTCTGGCATTAAGTTGTATAACGTAGGCGATTGCTGTTTGGCTAGTTCGCGCATTTTAGGATTTCTATGGCGAATAATGTACTCGCGCATCATGCCGCTTTGTGCTACTCCGGGGCGAATGACAGAACTAGCGGCTACTAAGTCGAGGTACTTGCTCACTTGCAGTTTTCGGAGCAGCATTCGCATAGCGGGCGATTCAATGTAGAAGCATCCAATGGCGTTTCCGGTGCGGAGTAGATTATTGGATTTTGAATCTTGTTTTAGATATTTAATGTCATGTATATCAAATGATTCATTCTCTTTATTTAAAGCTATTATTTGCAATGCATCTTTAATCTTTGCGAGTCCGCGTTGGCCTAAAATATCGAATTTATAAAGCGCAATATCTTCGGCTATATGCATGTCGAAATGGGTGGTAGGATAGCCTTTTGGCGGCATGAAAGTAGCAGTGAAGTGGTGAATAGGTTTTTCAGAAATAATGATTCCTGCGGAGTGCACGGTAAGGTGACTTGGAAATCCTTGTATAAGCTGGCTGTAGCGCAAAACGAGTTGTCCAATTTCATCGGCTTGCCGCGGGTTACGTTGCAGTTTGTCAATTTCGGCCGCAGGAAGTCCAAAAACCTTTCCGAGCTCACGTAGTACCGATTTGTGTTTAAAAGTGCTGTAAGCGGCTAAAAGGGTGGCGTGTGGAAACCTTTCAAAGATGTAGCGGGTTACATCTGCGCGTTCTTTCCACGAAAAATCAATATCAAAGTCAGGTGGGCTTTGGCGAAATAGGTTGATAAAGCGCTCAAAATAAAGGTCAAGTTCCATTGGGTCAACGTCTGTAATGCGCAGTAGGTAAGAGATAATGCTGTTGGCTCCGCTACCACGCCCCACGTAAAAATAACCTTGATTACGGGCGTATTTGGTCACCTTCCAAGCAATTAGGAAATAAGAAACAAACTTTTTTTGCCGGATAATATCCAGTTCCATCGTGATTCGGTCTAGCACCGCATCGGTAATATCGGAGTGTTCAAATCGGTACGGTAGCCCTTTGAAGGCAAGAAACTTGAGGAGTTTAAAATCCATTTCGTGATTGCCGGTATAGTGCTGCAAGTTGTTGTGGCCGTTTTCATTACCAAGTGTGAAATCAATAGAACAGGAGTGAAGCAGGTTTTCGGTGTTTTCAATAATCTGTGGGAACTCGCTAAAGGCTTCTTTGAGCTCCGTTTCAGTACGAAAAATTTCGTCTACCTGTGCTTCTTCCGTTTTTGGAAGCTGACTCAGTAAGGTGTTATTGGCAATAGCTCGAAGCAATCTATGCGCGTTGAAATCACGCTTATTTCGAAAGGTTATGGGCTGCATAATTACCAACTTTTCGGTATGGTTTTTAAGTTCGCTAAAGCGTAGCGCATTAATTTCAGAAATACGAATACCTATGAATTCATGAGGTTTTAAATGGGTAATATCTGTACTTCCAAAAGGATAAATCACGTAGGCATGATTAAATTCAGGGGCGCTACTTTCAATCTTTTTGTTGAGATGTAGTGATTCTGATAAACAGTTGTTTATCTCAAACCATCCCAAGTTGTTTTTAGCTAAAGCAACAAACTGTTGTTGGGCTCCGTTACGGAAATCTACACCAGCCACAATCTTTATTTTTTCAGATTGAGCTAAACGCAATAACTCAAGTAATGCCGAAGTATTATTGATATCGGTCAAAGCAAATGAGGTGACTTTATTGCGTAGCATTTCATCCAGCAATTCGCGAGGCGAAATAGTGCCGTATTTCAAACTGTAATAGGTGTGATTGTTGAGATACATTTTTATAGTTGGAAGAGCGGTGTTAGAAGACGAAAGTGGTTTTTGTTCTGCATGTAAATGATGCGTTTCTTTCGATTGATTTCGCTATTTTCTCATTGAAAATATAACACCTCAAACTACTCACTTCGGTCTTTAAGCTCTTACTATGCAAATTTAGTTGATATATTTAACAAGTTGTGTCAATATATTTTACAAAAATACAATTACTAGTGTTCTAGTTTTGATTTACAGCATGTTGTGAGGTGTAATTATTTTTTTTAAGTAGATTATAGAAGGGAAGAGGCTCTTAATAAATAGGGATAACTCTTTATTTAAAACCTAATAAAATGGAGGATTATTACCTATATTCGAGGTCTTAATTAGTGGTATTATACCATAACTGAATTAATTAAGAATTTTGATTTTATCCTGTATAGATGTTTAAAAAACTAATTTAATGAAGCTTAAAATAAATCTACTTGTTGCCGGGCTAATGATGCTCCTAATTTCACCTCAAATAAATGCGCAAAATGCATTGCACTTTGATGGAGTGAATGACAAAGTTCAAACTACGTATAGTGGGATATTGGGTTCTTCAAACAGAACTTTTGAGGCCTGGATATATTTAACAGCAACTCCTACTTCCAATAGGGCAATTATGGATTATGGACTGAATGCAGTGGGTTCAAGAAATACCTTCGCTGTGAATTCGAACCTTGGGATAACATATCTGTCTGGAGGAACAAATGCCAATATCGGTTCTTCTATTAATGCGGTAACTTTAAATCAATGGACGCATGTGGCCTTTGTTTTGAGTGGCGGAACGGGTTATTTGTATGCAAATGGGGTTCAAGTAGGAACGGGCTCTCTGACAAGTGTTAACACACCTTCAGGCAACTCAAATTTAGTTATTGGCAACCGTGTTTCTGGAGGAAATATACCGTTTAGTGGGAAAATAGATGAAGTGCGTGTATGGAACTATGCAAAAACGGCAGCTCAAATTATTGCGGATACGGGTAGAATAATATGTCCACCGCGCACAGGTTTAGTGGCTTATCATAATTTTGATAACGGTACTGCGGGTGGTAGTAATTCAGGGATAACCACTTCGGCAGATTCATCAGGATTGGGTAATAATGGTACTTTATCCGGGTTTTCATTAACCGGTAGTACATCCAATTGGGTTACCGGAAAAACACTTACCGCCTGTTATCCAGTTTGCTATGGTCCAGCCAATAACTTAGTGGAATGTGACGGTTATTCTATTACGGTTAATGGTCATACCTATTCCACCACAGGAGTTTATATAGATACTTTGGTCGGTTCGGGGTGCGATTCTATCATAGTGACTAATTTAACCATAAATCCACTTGCTAGATATACGCAAACCTTTGTGGAATGCTCTGGTTTTTCGGTAACCGTAGGAAGCCATACTTATACCACAACAGGCGTTTATACCGATACTTTGGTAGGACAATCTTCTTTAGGTTGTGACTCTATTGTAACCACCGACCTTACCGTTGGGAATTATAAAACCACAAACCTTACTTTTTCAGAGTGTATCGGTTACTCAGTGACCGTAGGAACGCATACATACACCACTACAGGTATATATCATGATACCTTAACCGGAATGGCAACCGGAGGGTGTGATTCTATTGTGAATACAGATTTAACTATTTTGAATACTTCATCCAGTACAGATACGCGTACCGCCTGTGATAGCTTGACTTGGATAGATGGAATAACCTATACCGCTAATAATACGACTGCTAAAGATACGGTGCTCAACGCAGTAGGTTGTGATTCTGTGATTACGCTAAATCTAACTATAACGGCTAGTTCTACAAGTACGGATACCCATGCCGCATGCGATTCTTATACATGGATTAATGGGGTGACGTACACCGCAAGTAACACCACGGCAACGCATACGCTGACCAATGCAGCAAATTGTGATTCGGTGGTGACTTTAAATTTAACTATAACTAATAGTACATCAAGTACCGATGTAATAACGGCTTGTGGCAGTTATACTTGGATAGATGGCATCACTTATACTGCAAGTAATAGCACGGCTAAAGACACCCTCGTGAATGCGGTAGGATGTGATTCAATAATTTCTTTAAACCTAACCATTAACCCCATTTATGCGACAACCGATGTAATAACGGCTTGTGATAGCTATACGTGGATAAATGGGGTAACTTATACGACCAATAATTCTACAGCAATAGACACTTTAACGAGTGTTTCCGGTTGTGATTCGGTGGTAACGTTGAACTTAACTATCAATACTAGTTTGTCTAGTATAGATGTGATAACTGCTTGTGGTAGTTATACTTGGATTGACGGAGTTACGTACACGGCAAGTAATTCAA
The DNA here is from genome assembly GCA_963974475.1 of uncultured Flavobacteriales bacterium. Lineage (GTDB taxonomy): Bacteria > Bacteroidota > Bacteroidia > Flavobacteriales_G > Salibacteraceae > CAJXZP01. Next base: position 88,456 of record CAXBCR010000007.1, on the reverse strand, counting down.
CGGCAACAGATACTTTGGTAAGTAACACAGGATGCGACTCTGTGGTAACATTAAATTTGACCATTAATAGCCATACCACAGGGTCTGATATTGTGACGGCTTGTGATAGTTTGACATGGATTGATGGAATTACGTATTACGCCAATAATTCAAATGCAAGATTTACGCTAACCAATGCGGCCGGATGTGATTCAATTGTGCGGTTATTTCTAACCATTAGCCCTGTAGATGTGACCACAACAAGAAACGGATTATTGATTTCGGCCAACGCAACCGGAATGACGTATCAGTGGATAGATTGTAGTGATAACAGTAAAATTGCCGGTGCAACCGCCCAAAGTTATTACGTCCAAGCCAATGGAGATTATGCAGTGATTGTTACCGATGGAGGGTGCTCCGATACTTCGGATTGTGTGAATTTCACCAATGTAGGAATTAATGAAGCCGAATTGGTTGGAATTTCGGTATATCCGAACCCAATTAGCGATGCCTTAAATATTGATATAGGAAGTAATGCCTCATTAAAAATCACCATTACCAATAGTGTAGGAGAAGTGGTTTATCAATCCACCTCACATAACCAAATAACCACCGTTAGCATGGCTAAAATGGCTAGCGGAATGTATCTAGTTACTTTAAGAAATGAATTGGGTATAAAGATGGATAAAGTGGTGAAGCGGTAGGGGTATTGATTTGATGATGTGTTGATTTGATGATGTGTTGATTTTGCTTAATAGACAATCAAAAATTAACCAAAAATGCTTGTCTATCAATCTAAAACCTGAGTCAGCGAATAAAATCAAGGTTACCGATCCAAGTAAAGATCACTGAGCGAATGGTAACGGTCATTGAGCGGAGTCGAAGTGAACCGTTAAATCCGCCTATGTGCAGGAATAATTGGCGCCTGCCCATTAAATGGATTACCCATCGTTCCCACGCCTTTCGTATCCATCGTTACTGCTCTTTTTACGGCACTAGACCCAAACCGGTTGCGTACTTTATCCATGGCTTGATAGAGGTGAATGGTGCGTTCGGAATCTTCAAACAAGTTGATTTGGTAGCCACCTCCCACTAAGCCGCTAAAACGAACACCCACTAAACGGGCCATAACTCTGCGTTGGTAGAGTTGGTCAAACAAGTCGAGTACAATAGAAATAAGCGTGTGGTCATTGGCGGTATATGGAATAAGTTTTTGCCTACTTCGCGTGTCAAAATCAGAGTAGCGAACCGTTACTGCCACGTTGGAGGTGAGTTTGTCGCCTTTACGGAGTGCATAAGCTAGTTTTTCGGCCATGGTGGTGAGTATTTCTTTTAATCTGCGCACGTCAATGGTATCTTTCTCAAAGGTTAGTGAAGACGAAATTGATTTTCTATCGTGAAACGGAATAACAGGAGAATTGTCGATTCCATTGGCTTTTTTCCAAATAAGCACTCCGTTTTTGCCAAATACACGCTCCATTAGTTCGAGGGGCATTTCTTGCACGGTTTCAATTTTTTCGATACCCATACTTCTAAATTTTCGATATGTTTTATCGCCAACTCCGGGTATTTTTTTGATAGAAAGAGGGGCTAGAAAGCTTTTCTCAAAGCCTTTCAAAATCTCAATTTGGCCGTTGGGCTTAGCTTCACCTGTACCTACTTTAGAAACGGTTTTACTGGTTGACATACCAAAGGATATAGGTAAGTTGGTTTCGCGCATAATACGTTGGCGCAATTCGCTAGCCCATTTGTAGCTACCATGAAACCGGTCCATACCGGTAATATCCACATAAAATTCATCGATAGACGATTTTTCATACAGAGGCGATTCATCCTTAATGATATCGGTAACCATATTGGAATACTTACTGTAAATGCTGCTATTACCTCTAATTACAATGGCTTCGGGGCAAAGTTTTCGTGCCATTCGCATCGGCATAGCGGAGTGGATACCAAACTGACGCGCTTCATAACTACACGCAGATACTACACCACGGTCGCTCGTACCACCAACCAAAACAGGTTTTCCGTTAAGCTTGGGCTCCAATAACCGTTCGCACGACACAAAAAATGTATCCAAATCGAGGTGAACGATAGAGGAAGATGACCGATTCTCATAGCTTTCGGTTTGCGAGTCGGAAGAGTCAACCTGCGCATCCCATTTATTTTCTTCTAGTATATTCATGATCAGTGGCTTTGTTTAATTAAAATGCAAGTGCTGAAATTTTATATACTCCATTTCACCCTCTCCCAAATCCATCGCCTTTTGCCAAATAATAAGTTTCACGAATTTAAATTTCATAGTATCATGTATTTAAGTAAATAAAAACTTCGGTTTCCCGACTTCCGTCTCCCAATCACAAAGTAAGTTAATATATTTATCATTAATTGCTAATATAATTTACAAAGCGCACATTTTATCCATCTATGGAATAAAAAAACGGGGAAGAGTAGCGTCATTGCTTAACATTTTATTACCATCGGTAAATCATCAAAATTCCAATTAAAAAGCACAAATTTGTAGCCGTTTAAAACCCGTATTAGTACGGTCAATCAAAATCTATAAATGGCTAAAAGTGTATCTGGTAATGTGTTTGATTTAAAGCTTCTTAACCGTGTTGTGAGCTATGTTAAACCATACATGTCTACTTTTACGATAACAGGAATTTTGGTATTAGCTTTGGCATTATTAGCGCCATTACGTCCATTTTTAGTTCAATACGCAGTCGACCATTATATTCTTATACCAGATGAAGCCATGTTGTATAACATGACCATGATACTGATTGGGTTATTGGTTTTAGAGGCCATCTTACAATTTGTACAAACCTACATGGCCAACTGGCTAGGGCAAACGGTGGTGAAAGACATTCGCGTAGATATTTATAAGAAAATAAACAATTTCAAACTCCAGTATTTTGATAAAACACCTATTGGTACACTCGTTACTCGGGTGGTTTCGGATATTGAAACCATAGCAGATATTTTTTCGCAAGGCATACTGATTATTATCGGAGACTTGCTAAAATTAGTCATGGTTATTGGGTTTATGATGTATGAAGATTGGCGACTCACCTTGATAGTGCTTACGCCAATGCCTATTTTGTTTATAGCCACTTATTGGTTTAAAAACTATATCAAAAGCGCTTTTCAGGATGTAAGAACCGCTATTTCTAGTTTAAACACATTTGTTCAGGAACACCTTACAGGAATGAATATTGTACAGATTTTTAACCGCGAAGAGCGAGAGTTAGAAGCGTTTCGTAAAATAAATCATGCGCATGCCCAGGCTAATATACGTACAGTATGGGCCAATTCTGTGTTTTTTCCGGTAGTGGAAGTTTTGAGTGCCATATCGCTCGCTTTATTGGTTTGGTGGGGAGCTAATGATGTGATTTCTGAGAAAACGACTTTGGGAACCTTGATGGCGTTTATCATGTATATAGGAATGCTGTACCGACCTATTCGACAATTGGCCGATAAGTTTAATACCCTGCAAATGGGAATGGTAGCCAGCGAACGTGTTTTTAAAGTACTAGATACCGAGGCAGAAATTACAGATAATGGAACCGTTCCAGTTACAGAGATGGAAGGAGCAATTCAATTTGATGATGTGTGGTTTGCGTATAACCAAGAAGATTGGATTTTAAAAGGAATTAGTTTTGATGTGAAACCGAATCAAACAGTCGCATTTGTAGGTTCAACTGGGGCCGGAAAAAGCTCCGTAATTAATTTAATGAGCCGTTTTTACGAGTATCAAAAAGGTGGGATTGAGATAGATGGAGTTAACGTAAGAGATTATCAATTAACCCAATTAAGGCGAACTATTGGGGTAGTCCTACAAGATGTATTCTTGTTTTCAGATTCGGTAATGAATAATATTTCGTTGCGTAACCCTGAAATAAACGAAGCGCAAATAGTGGAGGCAGCCAAAATAGTAGGCGCACACGATTTTATATCAAACCTTCCGGGTGGATACCAGTTTAACGTACAAGAAAGGGGGGGAATGCTATCTTCAGGCCAACGACAACTCATTGCTTTTATTCGGGCTTACGTGTATAATCCTAGCATTTTAATCTTAGATGAAGCCACATCGTCTATCGATACCGAAACCGAACAGATGATTCAAAATGCCATTAATATTTTAACCAAAGGAAGAACTTCTATTATAATAGCTCACCGATTAGCCACCATTCAAAAGGCCGACAACATCATTGTGATGGACCATGGGGAAATTGTAGAACAAGGAAACCATCAAGAATTGATAACGAAAGAAGGGGTCTATCAAAATTTATTTGAATTACAGTTTACCAAGGCCTAATTTTACACGTAAGTATGCGTGGAAGCGAATTAGGTTTTCCATGATTATAAAAGACTGCTATATGAGATTAATATTACTATTTGTATTAGTTACTATTACTAATTTTCAAGTATTTAGCCAATATACCGACCCTACCCAAACGGATGCCGTGGTTAAATCTGAAATGACCCATGCCATGCACCGGGCAAATTACAAAAGTCGCGTAGCAGGACTGTCCGATAGCATTGACGTGGTATATCATGAATTAAACTGGACCGTTTTTCCAGGAGATAGTAAAATAAAAGGGAATGTTTACACGGAGTTTTCCGTAACCAACGGAAGTATCAATAACCTGTATTTTGACATGCATGATTCGTTGATAGTAGACTCGGTTTGGTATCATGGCGCAGTGGTTTCTAGTATTCGTAATAATGATAATACCGTGGTTATTTCATTACCAAGTGCCTTAAACACTGGTATTCATGATTCCATACGGATATATTATCATGGCAATCCTACCGATGCTTTTTTTACCCGTGCACATAGCAATGTTTCGGAGGTGTATACATTATCAGAACCTTATGGCGCGCCTAATTGGTGGCCATGTAAAGACGGATTGAATGATAAAATTGATTCGGTAGATATTAATATTACCACTTCGATAGGCAATATGGCTGGTTCGTTAGGTTTGTTAGAATCTGTAGATACCATTGGAAACGAGGTAACTTATCATTGGAAACACCGTTTTCCCGTGTCGTCCTATCTAATATCTCTAGCCGTTACAAATTATGTGGAATTTACGGAATACGTACATGTAGGCGTGGATTCATTCCCTGTATTAAATTACGTCTATCCCGAACATTTATTTTACGCAAAATCACAAGTACCACGTATTGTAGCTATGTTTGATTTGTATGATTCTCTTTTCATTCCTTATCCATTTAGAGCAGAAAAATATGGTCATGCTGAAACTCAATTAGGTGGAGGTATGGAACATCAAACCATGTCGACCATGGGTTCTTTTGGTGATGACTTAATGGCACATGAATTAGCGCATCAATGGTTTGGCGATTACGTAACCTGCGCATCTTGGCAAGAGTTGTGGCTAAATGAAGGTTTTGCTACATTTTTAACGGGATTAACACACCAGTTTTCAGCTGATTTGGTGAGTTGGGAAAGTTGGAAAAGAGGAAAAATTAGAAACGTTACATCTTCGCCTGATGGTAGCGTGTTTGTATCAGATACTACTAGGTTTGGAAGATTATTCAGTTCCAGATTAACTTACGATAAAGGAAGTTTACTATTGCACATGTTACGATGGAAATTAAGTGATAGCTTGTTTTTTAGCGGGGTTACTAATTACCTAAACGACCCTAAAGTAAAACTGGGTTATGGCACAAATCAAGATTTGATTAGCCATTTGGAAGCCACTTCAAATCAAGATTTAACCGAGTTTTTTGCCGATTGGTTTTATGGAGAAGGGTATCCTACCTATACCGTAACATTGGCGGGTTCGCAACCCAATTATTCGGTTAGAATAAGTCAAACCACCAGTCATGCCTCGGTCGATTTTTTTGAAATGCCTGTTGAAATTCAGTTTCAAGGGACGGGATTAGATACCCATATGGTTTTTGATAATACGGTAAACGACCAATGGTTTGATTTCACTTTGGATAGTAAAATAGCTATCTTAACGTTAGACCCAAATAGCTGGTTGTTAATGGGAACTCCTCAAATAATATTAGGAGCCAATGAGGTGATTAAAGCTAAAAACACACCTATTTTATATCCGCAACCCGCTACCGATTATGTGAGAATTATGAATGTGAATTCAAACACAAATCCTGCGCAAGGCAAACTTTATGATGTGGCTGGAAACCAACTGAATGTTAATTTCAGAACCTCCGGAACAGATTGGGTGCTGGATATCGAAAATTTACCGGCAGGAATGTACTTCATTGTACATTCGGATTGGGATAAACCATTGAAATTTGTGAAATAAATTTCACATTCAAAATGAGCTAGATGAAACGATTAAAGCTATTTATTACAGTAGTTGGGTTAGGCGTAGGTTTTATGGCAATGGGTCAGTCTACTGCAAGCTGCGATAAAGTATATGATTATGTGCCCGATATGCCTGATTATAATGGAAGTCCAAATGCCATTTTCGGGTTTATTGAAACCGAATTAAACCCAATTATAACCGAAGCAAAAGCTAACGGAAGACCCATTAGTTTCACCAAACTAGTGCTCACCATAAATGCTTCAAATGAGGTCAGTAACATTGAGTTTATAGATTTTAAAGGCGATGAAATGGCCAAAAAGAAACTGAAAGCAAAAATAGCAGCGATGAAAAACTGGAAATCAGCTACCAAAGAAGGGACACCTGTTTGCTGTAAGTTTTTTATGCCTTTTCAATGTGTGAATATGGATTGATAGTAAGCCTTTTCTCACTAACTTTTTAAACCTTATTTTAGCTCCATAAACAATACTTTATGGAGAATCTGCCTCAAAAAAATGAGAATCAACCAAAACGAATCACGTGGGAGTTGATTTGGACGGACTTTTTGAATGTGATAAATTTTGAAAAGGGAGTATTCTTCACCATTAAAGGTTTGATTGTAAAACCAAAAGAAACCGTTGATGACTATTTGTATGGAGCTAGAATGAGACATGCAAATCCGTTCCGGTTTTTATTGTTTTCTACGGCCATTGCTACTTTACTAAACTATTATTTCATTTTTCAGCCTTCGATGGCAAATGGCGATTTTTCGCCTACCAAAGATGGAAGCTACTACGATGCTGGTAATGCTTTTGGTAAATCTGTCGCTTTTAATATTGACAATATTACCTCTGCCGATTCCACTGAAAGCGCGAAAGAGCCCACTGTTGTAGATGAAAAAAAGAAGAAAGAGAGGAGCGATAAAATACAAGTAGCAGTGAAGATAGCCATGAACAAATTGTCGGAATGGATGGATAAATTCACCTTTGCTTCGGTACCCATTTTTGCTTTGTTTACCTTTTTGTTCTTTCGAAAAACTGGATATAATTACACCGAAAACTTGGTGATCGGTGCTTTTATGATTTCCATGACCAATATATTGGGAATGGTTTTGATTCCGCCATCATATTTTAACCCTATCGTTGGAGGTTCCATATCCACGCTGGTAAATGGAGGGTTTACCATTTACTTTATTTACCGAGTTTTTGTTGTAGGAACGTACTCAGAAGTGGATAATGAAAATAAATCAAATTTCAAATATCAATATCACCGGTTTAGAAGAGTTATAGCCAATTTATTAAAAGTGGTATCCGTGTTTTTGTTATCTTATTTGTTGCTTTCCGTTTTAATGGGAGCGTTCATGTTTATTATTTTGTACGGGTCTATGACCGGAGCATAGCATGGTTTTCGACTACTTACAATTTCAATAAGAAAGGTTGTAGCATTTGAAATACGGTTTCTGAGTATCCTTTAGAATTTCCATTTATTATCAGTTCATCTTCCAACACAATCGATGGTGTGTTTGTTATAGAAACGAGTACGCGCTTAATGGGTTTTCTAACTGTGCTGCGCGTGTAGGTGATTTTATTAATAAACAATTGGTTTTGGGTGCAAATAGCCTTCAAATCATTTAAATACCTAACGGGATATACCAGGTCAATTTGACCATCGGGTGCTAGTAATCGTTTCGAATGTCGGATTAATTCTTCCAGCAATAATGAATCCGTATGACGTGTAGTGTTTTTTAAAGCACTCGGAGATTTGGTGCTGTTTTCAAAAAACGGAGGATTGGAAACGATATGGTTAAATTTTAATTCCGTCTTATAGTCTTGTAAAGAAGAGTGAATAAAATGAGCCGAAATAGGAGTGGGGTAAGCGTTTAAATTTTCGGTTGCCAATGCAACAGCCTCTTTGGAAATATCTATTCCAAAAAAGTGAGATTTAGGCACTCGCTGCGCCATCATCAAGGTTATTACGCCCGAACCCGAACCAATTTCTAAAATGTTTTGATGATTTTCAATGTTAGCCCAAGTGGCTAATAATGCGGCATCGGTACCAAATTTAAAAACCTGGGGATGATGTTTTAAATAAAAGTGCTTGAATTGAAATGACATGAAGCTATTGCGAACCTTTGTAATTGATGTTGTTGAAATTAATACATCGTGTTACCATTTAAGGTCTCTTCAGGTATTTCTTGCATGGCATCCCAATGTTCAACAATTTTTCCATTGGTGTCAAATCGGAAAAAATCCATTGTTACATATTCTTCATTCCCTGGCCAAGTTTGGTGGGTGTGAAGGGCAACTAAATCGCCTTGAGCAATAGCTCTAACAAACGCAATAGATTTCTCAGGGTATTCGGCTCCCATGCGCTCAAAATATTGAATAAATGGTTCTTTTCCGTTGCCTACTAGTGGGTTATGTTGAATATATTCATCACCAACGAAAAGTTCTATGGCTTTTCTTGGTTCGCCATTATAGGCCATACGGTAAAAGGCAATAGCATTTTCTTTGTTTGATTGAATATCCATAATAAGTGTGTTCTTTTGATGAAAAAGCGAAGTTAAATAAAGGATTGGAAAGGGTAGAGGGAATCTAAAAAATTTGCTTAATCTAAGTAAAACTCAATCAAACCTTCAGGAGCATCTAATTTAAGGACTTTATTTTTACGGTCTATTTCAATAATAAAATTTCCGAGAACAGGAATCATGATTTCTTTACCGCTAGGATGCAAAATTTCAAATACATCTTGAGCCGGAGCTTCCATTACATTTTCAAGAATTCCAATGTCACCATGTATTTCATCGGTAACGGTAAAGCCAATTAACTCATCGTTATAAAACTCATCTCCTTCAGGTGTTGGTTCTAATGCTATGGGGAGATAAACTAATTTTCCTGAAATGTCTTTGGCTTCTTGTTCGGTTTCTAGGTCGTCAAAACTTACGATAGCAAAGCCATTTGATTGAGGGTTAAATTGAGTAAAAAAAAACGGAATCAGATTTTTATTGATATCAATAAAAACTGATTCCGGAATTTCAATTTGCTCTATAGCTGGATGAGTAAACTTAATTTTCACAGCTCCCTTAAAACCGTGAGGGCGAATAATTTTACCTAACTCAAAGTAGCCGTTGTGAGCCATTACAGAAATCTAAGCTTCTGTAGTTGTTTCTTCAGCTGAAGCCTCTGTTTGGTCTTCAGGAGTTTCATTAGCTGCAGCAGCATCTGCTTCAGCTTTAACACGAGCAGCTTCAGCAGCTAACTCAGCGTTTTTCTCTGCATAAGCAGCAGCACGTTTTTCTTTTACTTCAGTTTCGGCTTTCAAGTTAGCAGCAGCTGCGTCTCTTTTGGCTTTATCCAAACCAGAAACTTTAGCTTCTACTTCTTTGTTTTTACCGTCCATCCATTTGTCAAACTTTGCTTGAGCTTGCTCTTGAGTCATTGCACCTTTAGCCACACCTTTATTCAAGTGGTTCATGTACATTACTCCTTTGTAGCTCAAAATAGCGCGACAAGTGTCTGTAGGTTGTGCACCCGCAGTTAACCAATGCAAAGCACGTTCGAAATTCAAATCGATAATTGCAGGGTTTACATTTGGATTGTACGTTCCAACTTTTTCAACAAATTTTCCATCACGTGGAGATTTTGAATCAGCTGCAACAATGTGGTAAAAAGGACTTCTTTTTTTACCGTGTCTTTGTAATCTTAATTTTAATGGCATATAGCACTTTATTTTTGTGGAGTACGAAACTCCTATTAAATAATTGGCGGCAAAAGTGCGATTATCTTTTCGAATAAACAATAGGATTTAGATTTATTTTAACAATGGTAATTTGCTGGTTTCATGGGCTTGAAAGTACCAATTGTAGCTAGTTTGAGTTAGAATAAAAATGGATCAGATTTCTATTCATTATCTTAATTAGGAACAATAAAAAATGGAGTTAAATACGAGGTTAATTCCGTCAGTTAAATCATTCTAAAAGCAGAACTTTAATTATTTTTGAGCTTTTAGGCATAGACATTGATAAACGAGAAATTTTAAGATGTATACATAATCAAATGAAGATAATCTACTATTTCATTATTTCTGTTTTTATTTTAGCTGGTGCCGGTTGCACGGGCTCTAAAAGTTATTCTAACAAGGCTAAAAAGCTTCAAGCGGCTGGCATGAACGATGAAGCCGCCAATTTTTTCTTACAGGCATTACAACGAAATCCAAAAAATGTAGATGCCAAAATTGGACTTAATCAAACCGGCCAAATTCAAATTGAAAAAACCTTAACTTCTTTTTATAAGGCTTATTCTGTTTCTAATTATAAGGAAGCAGTCTACAAATATCAAGAGGCATTAAATTACAAACGACAATATGGCTATTTTGTGTCGGTAGAAATACCTCCTTATTATGATGCCTATTATAAAGAAATGCTAGTGGTGTATTTAGCCGATCGGTATGAGGTTGCAGGCGACCTTTTATATGAGGAGAAATTTGACGATGCAAATTTAGTATATAAGGAAATTTTAGAATTGGACCCGGAGTATAAGGATGTACAAGATTTAAGTCTAACCTCCACTATAGAACCCTTGTATCGTAAAGGGGTGGCTGAGTTTGATTTAGAAAGATACCGCAGTTGCTATGGAATGATGTCGCGTGTTTTAGTTCAAAAACCAATGTATAAGGATGCCATTGACTATAAGGAGCGGGCTTTAGAAGAAGGGCAAATAACCCTGGCGATATTAGCTTTTGAATCTAACGTTGCAGCCAAAAAGAATATCGCAAATGCTATTCATGGAGATGTAGTAAGTGGATTAATCAAAAGCAATGATCCATTCATCAAGGTGATTGACCGTACTAATATGGACGCCTTGATAAAGGAACAGAAAATTAATGTAAAAAATGCCTCTACTGGAAACGGTGCAATTCAAACAGGGGAGTTGTTGGGAGCAAATATGCTTATTAAAGGTAAATTGCTTCGGTATTCCTCTACCGGTGGGAGTATTCACTCATACCGTAAACAAGGTTTTGAATCTTACCGCGTAAAAAAAGTAAACCCAGACACGAAAAAAACATATTACGAGACGAAGTATAAGCGGGTGAATTATACCGAATTTGAAGGAAGTGCAAGTGTGTTTGTAGAAGTGCAATACCAAATGATTTCAGCCGAAACGGGGGAAGTGGTTAAGTCGGATGTATTACGAAAATCAAGTAGTGATTATGTGAATTACATTTCCTTTTCAGGTAATTATAAAAATCTATATGCTGGAAAGTATTCTGGAAAAGGAAGTGACTTTGTTAAAGGCGATGTTATTTATAATTCCTTTTCCCAAAAAAATAAGATTAAGCAAAAAGCAAAAACCAATAAACGTTCTTTAAAGTCAGAGCAACAGTTGGCTTCCGAGTCTTTAAATGTAATTTCTCTTGGTATAATTAGAGGTGTAAGTGTATATAATCCAGATGACAAATAGATTTTTTTTAATTCTTTTCGCATTGATTTCCATGGTGTTATTATCCAATTGTGGAAGCCAAAAAAAAGTGGTAGAACAAGCCAACACACAAATGGGGGTGAAACCGAAGTGGGTAACCAACAAGCCAACAGATGCTGCTTACTACATAGGGATTGCGGTTGCTTCAAAATCGGCAAATCCTACTTCATATTCAGCAGTGGCACAAAGAAATGCGCTCAATGAGTTAGCGTCTTCCATTGAGGTGAAAGTGAAATCTAATTCGATGCTGTTTACCTTTGAAGAAGATGACGCACATCGCGATGAGTTTAAGGAATTTATTCAGGTTAAAACGAGCCAAAAAATAGCCCATTATGAGGAAGTAGCTTCTTGGGAAAATGCCTATGAATATTGGGTGTATTATCGTTTGTCTAAAGAGCAATATGTAAAAGATAAACAAGAGGAGATTAATAAGGCTACCAATATGTCCGTAAACCTATTAAAACAAGGCGAAGATGCTTGGAGTACAGGAGATTACAAAAATGGCATGAAGCTGTTTTTTGATGCCTTAACGCCAATCAAACCTTATTTGGGAGAGCCTTTGGAAGTAACTTTAAATGGAACGAAAGACGTTTATTTAGGAAATTATATTCTAGACCAAATATCTCAAGGAATTCGAGTTTTTAATATTGATGCCGAACAAAACGCTATCCAGGTCACCTGGGGAGGAATGGTTGAATCTAAGAAACTCACCTTTATGGTTTCAGATTACGATGGAAAGGTAATTCCTCAAATTCCAGTAAATTTTACGTATTCTGAGGGGATTATTAGACCTCGTAGTTTTGTAAGTGGAGGCAATGGGTTGGTTTATACAGAAATAAAGAAATTAACAAGCACCAACAGTGTGCAAGAAGTATTGGCTAAGATTGATTTTGAAACCATGATTCTTGGAACGAAACGACCCGATGAAATATCAAAATTAATTTTCGATAAAATTGATGCACCCACAGCATCTATTAAATTGCACGTATCTGCGCCTACTATTTTTGTGGAGTCAAAAGAACGTAGCTTTAGTAAAGGTGGGGCAAATAAGCTAAAAACCACGTTTGAGAATACGGCAACGCAAATGGGGTTTAGTCTTGCTAAATCAAAAAAATCTGCCAATCTGTTGGTTATTATTCAAACCAATACCACTCAAGCTGGCGAAACGTACGATTTAAAGAACGCCTATTTAAATGGGACTATAAAGGTAACTGATACGAAAACCAATGCGGTAATATACCAAGATAAATTGGGAAATATAAAAGGTGTAAGCGATTCATACTCAAATGCATCCAACGAGGCCTATGTAAAGGGAGAGGAGCAGATAAGGAAAAAGGTAGTTCCTCGATTTTATCGGAAATATACTCGGTAGAATTTTTTACAATCTACATCAAATACTAATTTGAAATTGGAACCCAAAAAAAATCCTGTCAGGAAAAACCTAACAGGATCTAATTTTATATGAATTCCTCCGAGGAGTAATTAACTAGTTTTCTTCAGCGTATGCTTTTAAAGCGAGATTGTACTCTTTCAATTCCGCGTAATTCATTTTGTTATGTGCGTCACTCATTATCGAAATAAGGTACAATAAACTGTCTGTATCATGTTCAGCTCCTGCTTCTATAACACCAATCACTTCGCCTTCTTCATCCACCATTTCATCTTCAGGCTCAGGAATGTAAAAGCCTTCATATTCCTCTAAGTGCTCAAAAGTTAACCGAATTGCTTTCGCTAATCTAGGAATTTGTTCAGCAACAGCGAAAGTTCTCAATTCTTTAAAATCAGCAACCAATTCTTCTACGTTAATTCCGTTTTCTGAAATGCTTTTTTGCATTTTTTCAATTAGTGCTTGTGCTTTTTTATTTACCACGATATATCGTTTTAGATGCGTTTTTATTGATGAAACCCCGTTTAGATGGACGGTTTTTCTTCGAGCGCCAAAATTATAATTTAAATAGAAATAACCATTCAAAAATGAAGTTTGTGCGTAATAATATTTAGACTCTTACAATCAGGTATTAAACCATAACCAAAGTTTTCCATACCAGGTGGTTGGCTTGGGTTTTGAAATAACGTTCTGTTGTTCTTCCATTTTTTTTGTTACAGGTCTCTTTTTTACCGGTTTAGCCACAAATTTGGATTTCGGTTGTGCTTTTTCTTTTTTCTTTTTTGTAATCCTTTTTTCTCGATGGGCTAAACGTACCGCCATTAACTCGGCTTCTTTATCCTTCTTTATCTGGGCTACTTGCGCCTCACTTTTAGCACTTTTGGATTTAATTTTAGAGGATGTGCGTCTTTTGGAACCTTGCGATTTTTCTCTCCGTTCTTTTCGCTCTTCCCGTTTTCTATTTGCAAGTTCTGCCTTGCTAATCATTACCCCGTCAATTTCAACCATTTGTTCTTCAAGCGAAGGAGGTAATTCAATTTTCCCAACTACCTTAGGTCCGTCAAGCGCTACTTTAGGAGCTTTTATTAGTTCTGCGTTTTTTATAGTTGCCGCATCTACTTCCTGATTAACCTCATATTCTTTAATCGGTTGGGGTGCTTTGGGTAATTCGTTAATTATTTCTTCAGTAGCTGAAATAGCGGATGATTCTTCCATTTGTTTTGGAAACACCTCCTCGGGCTCTGTATTTGTTTCTTTAGGGGGAACTGGTTTAACGGTTTCGGTGGGGATAACTTTGGCGACAGGTTTGGTTGAAAATTTTTCAATTACCTTTTCCGCAAGTTCATCATCCACTTTTGTGTTTAAATGAGAACCTAATTCTACATCAAATTCATTTTTTAAATATGAAAGAATTTCAGTTGGTTTTGTGTTTATTTTTCTGGAGAGTTGACCTAATCTCATTTTTTTTGTTGTATAGGTTGCAAATATAGTTTTACTAAGTAGTAATCAAAATATTACAGAAATGAATTATTAACCGGAAATGGGATAATTATCAACGATAATTAGCCATATATTATTGGAAATAGTGAAGTGTTTTTCAGCTGCTATTAAAGCGCTTTTAAATTTCTAATACCCGTAAAAGCCACTGGATTAGAACTAACTCAATTCTTATTTACTAAATTGTAAAAATTCAAATGTTCTGTTAAACTCGGGCTGGAAATCAGCTTTGATTCGTATTTTTTCAAAGGTTAGGGGGTGCGTAAACGAAATTTCATTTGCGTGGAGCATCATTGTTAACATGTTCCATTGTTCTTTAAAGAACTTGTTTTGTTTATTACACCCATGCGGTCGGTCACCAATAATTGGATGCCGTAGATGCGCAAAGTGTTTTCTTATTTGATGAAAGCGCCCTGTTTCTGGTTTTATTTCCACCAACGAATACCTCGAAGTTGGGAATTTACCTTGCGCTATTGAAATTTCGGTAGTTTGAAGGGTTTTAAAATGAGTAATTGCATCTTGGGTTTTACCATTATCGTTGGTTAGTGCGTAATCAATGGTACCCATACTTGGAGTGAAACCTCTTAAAATAGCAGTATAAATTTTGCTCACTTGGTTATTCGCAAATTGTTGTTGCATCAAACTATTTACCTCGCTAGATAACGCAAAAACCAAAACACCACTTGTTTTTCTATCTAAACGGTGCACAGGAAACACCTTCATTCCTATTTGGTTACGCAATAATTGAAGTGCATACACATCGGTATTAGTAGCAATTTTACTTCGATGCACCAGCAAACCGTGGGGTTTATTGATAACGACCAAATGTGCGTCTTGAAATAAAATTTGAAGTGGCTCCATGGGGCAAATTTATTCGAAAACTGATGCGCTTATCAGACGATTGAAAAAAATAAAGATTCCAAATAGATTTTAATTGGGAATATATAATGGGTGGTTCAATGGAGTATAGTTATTGAACCGTCCTTTGAATTCTGTTAACGGTCTCACCGAATCCCATAGGTTATGAAAACCACTTTCGTTTGCCCTAAATATTTCCCATTTGTTCCAATTATGTTGTATTATTATCGACTCAACATAAAATAAATGGAAATGGATAAGGATAATATAGAAGGAAAAACACACGCTACCATATTGCTTGCATTGAGATTGGTGTTTGTAGGGTTATTATTAGTACTGAGTTTTAAAATCATGGCTCCTTTTTTAATGCCTATTGTTTGGGGAATTATTATCAGTATTGGAGTTTACCCAGTGTTTGAAAAGTTGACTCGAATTTTGAGGGGAAATAAAACGGCTGCATCAACCTTATTGATTTTGGTAAGTATGGCCATTTTTATTGTGCCATTTGCTATGCTAATTATGAGTACTACTGAGAGCATTGAAAATTTTGTAACTCATTTAAATTCAGGAACATTTAAAATACCCGCCCCAACTCCCGATATAGCGGACTGGCCTATAATTGGAGAAAAATTATATAATTTATGGGCAAAATCTTCTGAAAATTTGATGGTATTAATTGAAAAATTGAAACCCTATTTAACCACTGTTTTACCCACCATATTCTCATCTGCAGCTGGGGTAATTGGTACCATTTTTCAATTCATTTTCGCGGTAATCATTGCTGGGGTATTATTGGTTTATGCTGATGGCGGAAGAAAAGTGGCCGTTTCTTCCTTCCGAGTAATTATTGGAGAGGATGGTGAAGGTTTTGTGAAATTATCTAAATCCACCATTAATGGAGTAGTAAGAGGAGTACTTGGAACAGCGTTAATTCAAACCGTATTATTGGGCTTAGGAAAGTATGTTGTGGGGGTTCCGGCTGCCGGAATTTGGACCATATTACTACTATTGGTCGCTATTATCCAATTACCTCCTACACTGGTAATGCTGCCTGTTATTATTTATGTATTTAGTGTAGAAACCACCACCATAGCGGTAATTTTCGCCATTTGGTCGGTGGTGTGGAGTATGGCCGATAGTGTAATCAAACCCATCTTAATGGGAAAGGGTTCCGATATTCCCATGTTGGTTATTTTAATTGGTTCTTTGGGTGGTATGATGGCTTTTGGCATCATCGGATTATTTGTGGGTTCGGTGGTTTTAGCTATTTCTTACGAAGTCTTTATTTCCATAGGCAAACGCCAAGGGGATTTGGTTTAGAGATCTAATGTTTTAAAATAGAAAAGGGGCATGTTTTGATAAATATGCCCCTTTGTTGTGTGTATTAAAAAGCTTATTCTGTTTTATCCTTCTTTGAGAAATCTAAAGTAAACCCAATGGTACCCGTAAATTCAGAGAACCAAAAAGTTTGACTGGCACGGTCATCTGGATTAGCTCCAGTGGTAAGAATGTCTTGCATACTGATGTATCCGTTTTTCCATTCTGCGTTGAAGGTAAGGTGCTTCCATAAAATGGCTTGCATTCCAATTTTACCCGATAACCCAAATCCCGCTACGTGAAATTCATCATATCTAGGGTAATCCATCAACGTAATGTTGGTGCGCGGAATTAAAATTCCAACACCCGGACCTACATAATAATTGATTTCGTGTTTTTCATTAAATCGGTAAATGTTTCCGTGATATTCGGTTTCAATACTGGCATAATTTAGCCCATCGGTATGTTCAAAAAGCAAGAAATCATCGGTCAGTTTTTGCGGCTGACGGTTGTACACGCCATTAAATTTATTGCCCGGAATGTTGATATAGCCTTCCATAGCTACGTATTGATTTTGTGGCATTACATATTTCATGTGGTCGGTACCAATAGAAATACTCCAACGATTTGCAAAATGAAATGAAGCCCGCATATTCCATTGTGGAATGGTAAACATACCCGGATTTAAATAAGGATCTACCGAAAATGGGGTAGGGCGGTCATACGCTTTTACATCATATAAAGTGAAATTGTAATCTTTTCCAACAAATGAGATATCGGAATTAGAATAACCAGCGACATTATAGCCCCAAATAAAATCGAAATGGTTTTTTCTTTTATATTCTTGATTCCACCCTTTTTGGGCGATAGCTAAGTTGCCAATAATAGCGAATGCGATTAGAAAAAGTGTTTTTTTCATCTTTAAAATGGTATTGAATAAAACGCAAATTTAGCGTTCCGTTTTCATTATAATATGATTTGAAACAGGATTTAAATTTTAACCTAAAAAAAGAGTCCATTACCGATGTGGCAATGGACTCTACTAATTTTTTAAGAAAAGTTTATTTCAACTTTAGCTTAGATATGAATACATTCATCATACGCATCAGCAGCCGCTTCCATAATGGCTTCACTCATGGTAGGGTGAGGATAAACAGTGGTAATAATTTCGTGTCCCGTAGTTTCTAACTTACGAATAGAAACTAAATCGGCTACCATTTCGGTAACGTTATAACCAATCATGTGACCCCCTAATAATTCACCGTATTTGGCGTCAAAAATAAGTTTCACAAAACCTTCATTCATTCCAGCTGCACTTGCTTTACCGGATGCAGAGAATGGAAATTTACCTACTTTAATATCGTATCCAGCTTCTATTGCTGCTTTTTCGGTCATTCCTACAGATGCAATTTCAGGAGAGGTATAGGTACATCCTGGGATGTTTCCTTTGTCGATTGGTTTAGGAGATAAACCTGCAATTTTTTCAACAGCCACAATTCCTTCGTGCGATGCAACGTGTGCCAATGCCGCTCCAGGAACGATATCACCAATAGCCCATACGCCAGGAATGTTTGTTTGACCAAACTCATCTACTAATACTTTTCCTTTATCGGTAGCTACGCCAACATCTTCTAAACCAATACCTTCTACGTTAGCAACGATTCCTACTGCTGAAAGAACGATATCCGCATTCACTACTTCTTCGCCTTTTTTAGTTTTGATGGTTACTACACAACCATCGCCAGAGGTATCCACTTTTTCTACCGATGAATTGACCATCACATTCATTTTAGATTTCTTGAATGAACGAGCCAAAGTTTTAGAAACTTCTTCATCTTCTACAGGAACAATGTTTGGCATATATTCCACTAGAGTCACTTTTGTGCCCATGGTATGGTAGAAATAAGCAAACTCAGAACCTATCGCTCCAGAACCTACAATTACCATAGATTTAGGTAATTCTGGTAAAGTTAAAGCTTCACGGTAACCAATAATTTTCTTTCCGTCTTGCGGTAAGTTTGGTAATTGACGAGAACGTGCACCTGTTGCTAAAATGATGTTTTTAGCTTCATATTCGGTAACTTTATTATCGGCATCGGTCACTGCAATTTTATTAGCAGCTACTATTTTACCAAAACCATTAATAACGTCAATTTTATTCTTTTTCATCAAGAACTGTACGCCCTTGCTCATTTTATCTGCAACTCCACGGCTTCTTGAAACTACCTCGGTAAAATCAATCTCTAAACTTTGAGATTTGATTCCGTAAGATTCCGCATGTACCATGCTTTCAAAAACGCTAGCCGATTTTAGTAATGCTTTGGTAGGAATACATCCCCAGTTCAAACAAATTCCACCTATCTCAGCTTTCTCTATCACTGCGGTTTTCAAACCTAATTGAGAAGCTCTAATGGCGGCAACATATCCACCGGGACCACTTCCTAGTACTAAAACATCGTAATTCATATTGTAAGATTTTAATTGTTTTTCGGTCGGCAAAATTAATGAAATTAAGCATAGTAAATGTCACATTTTGATTGTTTGATTTCATGTAATTTATAACCCTAAATATTAGTCCCTTATATTATGCCAAATAGTGGGTATTAATTGAACTCAAACCGCTAATTTCGTTTTCCTATTTATAACGACATGAAGCACGAAAAAATCATAAAATCAAATGTAGTAGATATCCTAAATAAGGAGATTTATCCTGCTGCCATTACGGTTGTAGGGAAACACATTTCAAAAATAGAACGTGTTGAAGACGTGTTTGATACCTATATTTTACCTGGTTTTATTGATGCACATATCCATGTGGAATCTTCCATGTTGGTACCCTCCGAATTTGCTCGTTTGGCGGTAGTTCACGGCACGGTGTCCACGGTTTCCGACCCGCATGAAATAGCGAATGTGCTGGGAATAGATGGTGTGAAATACATGATTGAAAACGGAAAAAAAGTGCCATTTTATTTTTATTTTGGTGCTTCTCCTTGTGTGCCTGCCACTCCTTTTGAAACTGCTGGCGCTGAATTAAATGTAGCAGATGTAGAAGAATTACTACAGATGGATGAAGTAAAATACCTGACCGAAATGATGAATTGGCCCGGTGTTTTAAATAAAGATGCGGATGTGGTGGCTAAAATTAATTTAGCTAAAAAATATGGTAAGCCAGTAGATGGTCATGCCCCGGGATTAAAGGGCGATATGGCAAAAGAATACATCGCTGCTGGGATTTCAACTGACCATGAGTGTTTTAGCGCGCAAGAGGCGTTGGATAAAATGAAACACGGAATGAAGGTCCAAATTCGCCAAGGAAGTGCGGCACGAAATTTTGAGGCGCTATATGCTTTAATTAATGAGCATTACCAAATGATGATGTTCTGCTCGGATGACAAGCACCCCGATGATTTGCAAGAAAGTCATGTCAATAAAATGGTAGCCGATTCGGTAGCAAAAGGACAAGATTTATTTAAAGTTTTGCAAATGGCCTGCGTCAATCCAGTTTTGCATTATGGATTGGAGGTAGGACAATTAAAAGCGGGTGATTTTGCTGATTTTATTGAAGTCAATAATTTAAAAGATTTTAAAGTTAGTGCTACTTGGATTCAAGGTCAAAAAGTAGCTGAATTTGGGGAGTCATTTATTAAATCGCAAGAAATAGCGGTGGTGAATAAGTTTAATATTAGCCCTATCACGCTAAATGAACTTGAACTACCCGGAACGACTCAAGATGTGAATGTAATTGAGGTTTTGGAAGGGGAGTTAGTGACGAATAAAATTGCAGGGAAAGCCCTTCTAAATAACGGATTGCTAGTCTCAAATGTGGATGAAGATGTGCTCAAGTTGGTGGTGTTAAATAGATACGGAAAGTCTAAACCTGTGGTTGCATTTATAAAAAACATGGGACTTAAAAGGGGTGCCATCGCATCGTCTGTTGCACATGATTCGCATAATATTATTGCGGTAGGAGCTACGGATGAAGCTATTTTGGAAGCTATCAATTTAATTATTGAACAAAAAGGAGGCCTTTCAGTAGTGGATGGAGCGGAAACGGAAGTTTTACCATTGCCCGTTGCCGGAATTATGTCGAATAAAAAAGCAGAAGATGTAGCCGAACATTACCATCGATTATCCCAAAAAGCGAGTGCGTTAGGCAGTGAATTACGCGCACCTTACATGTCGTTATCATTTATGGCTTTGTTGGTGATACCATCTTTAAAACTAAGTGATAAGGGATTATTTGACGGTGATAAATTTACATTTGTGAATGTGCAAGTATCCTAAATTAGAGTGGACCGGGTAATATAAAATGGATGGTAAGTCTTAATCCTACTTTTAGATTTTTGAATATTTATCAAAAAAGAAATTTGAGTAAATAATTAGTACTTGATTCAAAATATCAACAAAAGTTAATATATTTGTCATTCACTGTTAATATATTTTACAATGCTGAATTTTGCGAGTAACATCAAATTTCTTAGAAACAAAAAAGCGTGGTCTCAACAAGCCTTAGCAGATTATTTTGATTTGACTAGAGGGCAAGTAGCCTCGTATGAGGATCATCGAGCAGAGCCAAGTCAGCAAACGTTAATAAAGTATTCTAATTTTTTCAAATTACCTATAGACGCCTTGATTCGCCATGATTTAACCATGAGTAAAGAAGATGTGTATATTGATATTGGTATGAATAGGGTGTTGTTTCCTGTGGTGATTAACGATAATAATGAAGATTCTATCGAGGTGGTGCCTATCAAGGCTTCGGCAGGATATTTAAGTGGGTACGATGACCCTGAATATATTTCAGAATTGCCTCAAATGAAATTGCCGTTTATTCCTACCGGAAAACATAGAGCGTTTCCAATAAAAGGAGATTCTATGGAACCATGGGTGCGCGAAGGCGCTTTCGTAGTAGGTAAGTTTGTAGAGTCGCCAGAGTATATTCGTGATGGACAAACTTATATTGTGGTGACACATAATGAGGGTTTGGTGTACAAACGGATTTTCAAGAATGAAAGTAATAAGAATGTGTTGACTTTTAAATCGGATAATGCATTTTATGCACCTTACGAAGTGCGGAAAGATGAAATCATTGAGCTATGGGAATATACCTGTAAGATTGATACTCAGAGTTATGAAAACGATGATTTAAACTTACAAAGTATCATGCAAATGATGCGAAGTTTTCAAGTAGAATTGAAGGATATTAAGAAGAAAATGAACTAGTTTTTTGATTGACTGTTGTGTTTATTTGGAGGTGGGCTATTTTCTTAGGTTAAAACTCCAAAGAGCAAATAAGAATCTGGCTCCAAATAGTTTCTAAATAAATCTACACGCTTTTCATTTCTGGATTGAACTTCAAAGCCGTAAAACTATTGGTAAGTGCCATCGTTAAGTGAACGAAAAAAGCAATCCAAATGGTTCCGGTAAGTAGTGTCAGCAAAGACAACACAATTCCTAGCGGAATGGCACCGATAGTTTCGTCCAATCCTTTTGGAATATGAGTGGAGGAGTATAGCGCTACATTCACTCCGATAGCGGGCCACACTCCAAATTGAGCTACAAGAGGGAACAATAATATTCCTCTAAACAAAATCTCATATCCAAACAGGTAGAATGCCCATCCAAATGCGTTTTTTATCTTTAAAGGCGTATTCCATTCTTTGGCTCTAATTTGTGGGTAGGTAACAAAGTTTTTTGGATTTCGCGCGCTAATGCTAGCAATAGGAATAATTATTACGGCTAATCCTAAAATCCAAGCGATAGATGTTAAGCTCGTTTCAGGATTAAAAGTTAATCCATAATCAGCCAAACTATATTGAGGTAAAATAAATAAGCTAAGGATTAATGGAATGGCTCCCATGCAAGTAAATCCAGCGTATTTTGTGAAAAGGATATGGTTTATAGAGGCTTTATCTAAAGGGTTTTCGGAGTAGAATTTGGATTTAATTTTAGTCGAAATAGATAGAAACCAATACGTGCCAAAACCCACCAACGCTATGATAATAGGGTAGAAGCTTTGTAAATCTCCCGATTGCCAATTTAAATCTATTCCTGTACTACCAAAGTCCATTGATTACTGTTTTACGGGATTAATAAATTATTTACCAGGAAAGCGTTTAGAAATAAAACGTTCTGGAGTGTCTGCCGGACGTGTGTGTTTCCATCTTTTATGCGACCAAAGCCACAGATGGGGTTTGGCTATGATTTGTTTTTCAAGTTTCTTGGTATAAGTTTCGGTAATTTCACCTTCTTCGGTTTCCAATGGATTTTCAAAAACGGTTTCAAAACTCATGGCATATTGGCCACGACCTGTTTGGTCTAAGGTGGCAAAAACCACCGGTAAATTATATTGTTTTGCCAACTTTTCGGCTCCTCTAAAAACGGGTGTGTCTTGATTTAAAAAATCCATCCAGTATCCACGATTAGCCGCAGGGGTTTGGTCTCCAATTAGCATTATAGCTACCTTTTCGCCTTTGTCCATATAGCCTTGAATAATATCATACGCATCATAGAGCGGTACGAGTACCATCCCAAACCGTGTTCGGTATTTGGCTAAAAGTTTTTCAAAGGCAGGATTGCTTAACGGCTTATACACACCCAAAACGGTGTGTTTAGTGTCTCTGGAATAGGCAGTAACTAAATATTCCCAATTTCCATAATGCCCCAAAACGGTCACAATAGATTGGCCTTTATCATAATAAGCATCAGGAAGCGATACATTGACGGTTTTAAACCCGTGTTGCCAATCCTTCTCACTCATTGTGATTGCTTTTACCGATTCCATAAACATATCGGCTAAGTAGCGAAAGAAATTATTGGATATTTCCTGAATTTCATCCTCCGTTTTGTTCGGAAAAGCATTTTTTAAGTTGTTTAAAACAACTTCTTTACGATACCCTATTCCTCTAAAAACTAACCAATACATGATATCAGAAATTAGGTAAAGAACTGACCAAGGAAGTCTAGAAAACGCTTTAGATATAGAAACTCCGATATTCATTAATGCTGCCAAATTGGTTGGCTGCAAATGTAAGAAAAAGAGCAGGTCAAAAGGAAAGGTGATAAAATGGAATATTGGCGGGATTTAACCAATCACCAAACTTCAAAACATGACTAATAATTTGTCAAAACCTGAATAAAACCTCAAATTTGAAGGAATGAAAACAACAGGCCAAAAAATCATTGAGTTTTATGATAACCTAGAATTACAACCGTTAAAGGAAAAGGGGGTAGGAATACTAAATCCTTTTAAAAAAGCGGAAGTTCAGGATATTTGTAGCGTTTTTTACAATCGTTTTTACCAAGATTATGGTAAACGCATATTTCTTATAGGAATAAATCCAGGAAGGTTTGGAGCAGGGGTAACAGGATTACCTTTTACCGACCCTATTTTATTGGAGGAAAGGGTAGGTATTAAAAATACATTTCAAAAACGAAAGGAACTATCGGCTGTTTTTATTCATGAAATAATAGATGCTTTTGGTGGGCTAGAATCATTTTACAGCCAGTTTTATTTCACCTCTGTTTCTCCTTTGGGATTTGTAAAGGATGGTAAAAACTGTAATTATTACGATTATCCGTCTTTACAAAAGGAGCTAACCCCATTTATTATTCGGCAAATGAACCATCAAGTAACAGAATGGGGAAGAAGTGATATTGCATTTACGATAGGTAAAGGTCAGAATCATAAAGTTTTGGTAAAACTAAATGATACACATAAATGGTTTGATAAAATTGTGGCGCTACCTCACCCTCGTTGGGTGATGCAATATCGTTTAAAATCAAAAGATTTGATTCTAGATGAAATTATTGCCTCCATGAATTCGGAAATATAGTAACGTTACTCCTTTGGAATAGTGATGCTTACCGTGGTTCCTATACCTTCTTGAGAATCAATATGTATTTCGGCCTTATGTAAGTCGATAATTCTTTTTACAACCGTCAAGCCAAGTCCAGACCCTTTTTCACCTTTGGTTCCTTTCGTGGAGTTTTGTTCGTTAAATTCAAATAACTTGTCTTTAAATCTATCCGGAATTCCTACACCGGTATCGGCTACCTTAAGAATAGTAGCATTATTGGAGTTGATGGTGGAAATTACAATTTCACTGTTTTCGTGCGAAAACTTTATGGCGTTACTAATCAAATTATGAATGGCATTTTTAAAGAATGGCTCATCTACTTTCACAGTAGTACTTTTTGGAATATCAACAGTTAAAGTGATGTGTTTTTCTTCGAGAGATTCCTGCAATAATGACTTTAGATTGTTGATTGTTAGCGCTATACTCACATTTGAAAAATCCAATGCTAAATTCCCAAAATGCACTTTTGACCAATCATGCAAGCGATACGCATAATCATACAAATCTTTGAGACCCTTGTGCATTACCCCGAAAATTTCAGATTGTTCGGTGTTAAAATGTTCCATGAAGCTTTTGTCCCGTTTTAGGATTTGTAAAAGCGTATAAGCTCCGGTTAACGGTCCTCTAATATCGTGAGAAAAAATGGAAATGAATTGTTCTTGATTTTCAAATAAGGTACGTAGTTTTTTTTCTGTTTTGATTAATTGCTGATGTTCCAAGATAGTTTCACGGGCATGTTGAATGTTTTTTTGCTGATTTGGAAACCGTTCTGTAATAGATTCTATAAATAGTAAGTTTTTGTTGGCATCTTTTACTGCTGTGGCTTGAAGAATAATTTCGTAATTATCAGGGTCGTATTCTGCCCATAAACCAGAAAGTAGTTTACCTTCAGACTTGGAATTGAACAGGTAAGTCGCGTCTGGTAAAAACACCTCTAAAAATGGGAATAATTCCTCTAATTCAAATAGAGGACTACTATAATTATAATTGGGGTAAAGCTCTTTAAACCAACTTGGAATATTTCCTGAAAGCATAAAACCTTTATCAGTATGCTCAAAGGCGATAAAACCCAATGTTTTAAAAACATTTGAATCTAAATGAGTGGTGTTTGATTTCATAATTAGATTGTTTATCAGTTTATCTTGATTGAATTTTTGAAGAATAGTGGCCCATTCTAATGACCGTTCAGTATCTTCATAAAACTGGATTATGGTTTCTTGTAAATTGTTGGTAATTACAATATTGCCGCTAAAACCCTGGAAACTCACCTTTTCAATAATCACCTTTTTGGTAGTCATTGGAAAATAGCCATGAAAAACAGGTAGCAGTTCATCAATACATTTTCCTTTTTCAATTTCGCTACAGTAATCCGATTCAGATAAATTGCTAAAATCTATAATCCTTCCGCACGATTCGGTAATGATGGTAACTACCTGTTTGCTAATAAGGTTCATTTCACGAAATTAAATGATGCTTTTAGCTAAATCCTCAAAGGTAGCGTTTACGTTTTCGCCTGATTTTGCAGAGGTTCTTACTACCTTCCAACCCAAATCAACCAACTGGCTTTCTTCCCGTTCGGTAAGTTCCCAACTGTCCATTAAATCAGATTTATTAATCATTAAAATAAAATCTTTTTCACCTACCGTTTTGGTTACTAATTGTTGGAGGTCAAACGCTACTTGAAGTGTTTCTTTTCGGGTGCCATCAACTACTAATAAATATCCCGAAACACCCATTAAATATGAAGGTTTAACATGTTGGTAGTCATCTTCTCCATTAATATCCCAAATGATTAATCGAACCTCTTTTCCGTCAATGGTAATATCTTTTTGGTCCGTTTTTACTCCAATGGTAGTGTGGTATTTATCCGAGAAAATACTCTTTACGTATTTTTCAACCAAACTGGTTTTTCCCACGGCAAAAGCACCTAAAATACAGATTTTCTTTTTTATCATTATTTTCTTTTAATTGGAGTGAAAACCATGTTTCGTGGTTTCATATCTATGCGATTACTATCAATTTCTAAAGTAATCAAATTTTCGCTTACTCCATTCGATACTAGGTGATTAGTTACCGATTTATATCGTTTTAATGCAAATTTTAAATTTTCTTTGAGCGAACCCACATTGTCAGGAGTTACGGTAATTTTAAGCAAAGCGTTAGGTTCAAAACGTTGATAATCATGGAAATTATCAATTATCTCCAAAAGGATATTTTTATCATTTTGATTAAGGTAGGAAACCCCAAAGGTGAACCGTAAGTGATAGTTTTTAAAAGCCTTTTCAATAATTGCGATGCTATCCGCTTCCGCGGGATGAAGTTGATTGAAATCAAATTGAATCACATCAGATTTATCAGCTGCATAGGAGTGAATATGGTCAATCCAAGCGTGAGGAGCTTTTCCTGATACGACAATAGTATCCGATTTTAACACGGTTTGTACTTGATTTCCAGGTTTAGTTTGTTTGAGCATTCGTAAATACACAAAAGCTGGGTCCAAACTAATGTAGGGAGTCCAATGGTATTGAACATCTGCATTATTTAAATGGTACTTTTCCGCAAGTTTACTAAAGTCTTTGGCTAGAACATCTTTCATTCCTACCACAAATGGGACACCGTTTTCATACCCAGATTCGGTGATGACTACACTGCTTTCCGATTTTAAATCGGTAATAAATTCATTCCAATAGTAATTTCTTTGTACGGTTGTAAAAATCCAAAAACCGAGGATTATTGCTGCAATGCCAAGAACAATGTAGACTTTGGTATGGCTCTTTTCTTCCTGCTGGAAAGATTGTTTCAGTACACAATTTTTCAGGTAAGGAAGCATTGGGATACCATCATCGGTATCTCCTTCAAACCCCGTAAGGATGGGGGCTAACTTACCATGAATATCCTCTAAATTAGTTTTGAAAATTTGTCGCACAGACTCGGGTGGCGAACCTTCAATCACCACGGCTAAATAGGCGAGGGGACCATCTTCAATCCATACATTTAAGTCATTTAGTTTAATGGTATCTAATGTGTCAGAGGCGTTTAACTGCGTTGAAAAAGAATCTTTTACAAAATCTTGAACCGCAGTAAGCATGCCTGATACCATGTCTGCTTCATCTAAATGAGATTCATCCGGGTAGGCATCTTGAATCAGTAATCCGGTTTCTTTGTGTATCAAGAAAACCGATTTCACCTGGTATTTTATTCCTTTTAATAGAACTATTTCGGCAAATGATTTGGAAGAAAATAGCGCTTCAATCCGCCATTTAATCCGGTCTACCGAAAATTGATTTTCTAAAGTTTGATTCAACGATTGAATCATTTCTTTAAAGGTATCAGAAATAGATTTTCGTATTGCGGCACCCATTACTGGAAAAAGCGCATCTGCCAGTACGGAAGGGTTATTTTGGACACTAGTAAAAATAGCTTGCTCAATAACGGGAAGCAAAATAGCACCTAGGGCCCCATCGTGCTTAATGCTTAACAGCACCGCTTTCGGCAATATCCTACCAATATTTTCTGTGAATTCACCTTCGCTTTTGAGCCATTGTTGTAAGACCAAAAGTTCATCGGGCGATAGCCCCAGAATTAAATTCCGTAGCTCATCTAATGATTCATTTGAATGCTGGTGGACTGTATTTTCATCGTCCAGACTCATGGATTATTTACCAGAATCTGCCTCAGCAGCTTCGTTTTCGCCAGCAATATTATAGGCCAAATCTGTAAGCATCATGGCAAGGGTAGAGCGGTCTACTTTTGATGATTGTAGTTGATTTGAATTTGATTCTAAGCGATTTACAAGCGTGTTATTTAATTCTGTTATTTGGTCGCTAATTCTATTACTTAGGTCCAGAACTTGTTGATTAGCCTCAGAGAAGTTTTCGGAAGTAGATTGTTTGAATTTTTTCAATGAATCTTCTAAAGCATCCATTTCGGTCAATAATCTGCGATCCCCTTTTTCACGCGCTTCTTCTTCCTCTGTCAATTTGTTATTTAACGATTTGATTTCATTTTTGAAGAACGCTTCTAACGAAGCCATTTTTTTATCTGTATCGGCTTTGTTCTCCGCAACAGATTGGGCAACTTTTTCTTCTAGTTTCTCGAATCGTTTTTCATATTCGTTCATGTTGTTACCGAACAAAATATCTCTAATTTTAGAAATGTTTTCAATTTCATTTGGAGCATTCTCCCCATGTTCCAATTCCGCTTTTTTCTTAGTCATAGTCTAGCCTATTTTGTTTTAGTTCAATTAGGCTCAAAAATACACTAATTAGTGAAAGTTTTTTAATGGTTTCTTAAAAATGTGAATAGGGTTTTAGTGGTGTTTTTAGGCTTAATAAACCATGTATAAATACGAATTGTTTGGGTTTTATTTATTATCAGGGAATCTTGAATGGCTTAGTCATTGCCGGAGAAGGATTATCGTAAGTCGGAGTGCGACTCGGAGTCGCGCCCCGACTAAATACCTTTAAGTTCATCTCTATTTCTTAACAACATTTTAACCCAAAATAAAAACATAAATCAGTTATCAATCCAAATACTTATCGTTAATTTGCGATTAACAATGAAAAGAGCGCCAAACCATATCCCGTATAAAACCGACACTGAAGAGTTGGCTCGGTTAGCAAAAGCGTTAGGACATCCTACACGCATTGCTATTTTAAAGCACTTAGAAAAAAGTACGTGTTGTTTTACGGGTGATTTAGTGGATGTATTTCCGATTGCCCAATCCACCATTTCTCAGCATTTAAAAGAGTTGAAAAATGTAAATTTAATTCAGGGAGAATTGAATCCACCTAAAATTAAATACTGTATTAATATGGAAACGTGGGAACGAGCGCAAGACCTATTTAATGGCTTGTTTAATGAAAAAACAAACAGAAAAACGTGTTAGCGTTTTTTTTAACTATATCAATCGCCTATTTGCGATAAACAATTAGAATTAAAAAATAGAATTATGACAAAATCAATTAAAATTTTAGGTACAGGATGTCCTAAATGTAAATCTACCACAGCAGTAGTTACCGAAGTAGTAGCACAAAACAACTTGGATGCAACTATTGAAAAAGTAGAGGACATTATGGAAATAATGAAGTACAATGTGTTGACTACTCCAGTACTTGTTATTGACGAAAAAATAGTGGTAAAAGGAAGAGTTCCTTCCAAAGAAGAAGTATTGAATTTAATCAACCAATAAAAAATCATAATCATGGAAAGAGCTAAAGAAATATGCCCAACTACCACAAAGGGTAAAGTAAGTAACGGAGCATTAATAGTAGATGTACGCGAAAATAATGAAGTGAGCCAATTGGCCTTTGATGTGCCCAATATAATGCACATTCCGTACAGTGAATTTGAAAGTAGATTTACTGAAATTCCAAAAGATACCGAAGTAGTAATGGTATGTAGCGAAGGTGATAGAAGTTTAAAAACCACGTATTTATTGATGAATAACGGATATGAAAACGTGTTCAATATGAGCAACGGACTTACTAAATGGGCACAAAAAGGATTTCCAACCATAGGAGATGTATCTTCTATTGACAAAGGAGCTGCTTCTTCTTGTTGTTCACCTGCACCGGAAAAGGAAACTTCCTCTTGCTGTGCACCTGCTCCAGAAACTAAAAATTCATCATGTTGTAGTCCATCTACCACAGAATCATCTTGTTGCTAAAATTGATATACAATCATTTCGAAACATCAAATTAATTAGAAAACAACGTCATGAAAATACTAAAACTAAGTATGCTTTTTTTACTAATATCACTGAGTTCTTGTGCTCAAACGGAACAAAAAAACAATAAAAAAAGTGATGAGAATGTAAAAGTAACTTTTATAGAATTAGGTTCTGTAAAGTGTATTCCTTGTCAGAAAATGCAAAGTGTAATTAAGCAAGTAGAAGAAAAATATCCTACACAAGTAGCGACCATTTTTTATGATGTGTGGACCGATGAAGGTAAAGAGGCCTCTAAGGCATTCGAGTTTGATTTAATTCCAACTCAAGTGTTTTTAGACGAAAATGGAAATGAGTATTACCGACACGAAGGTTATTTTGAGTTTGACGAACTTGAAAAAATCTTACAACAAAAACTTAAATAATTACGAATCTGTAAATTACGAATTATGAAAAAAGATATTCAAAAATCAGTTCGTAATTCAACTAATTCATAATTAAATTAATATGTTTGACTGGATACAAAATATTGCCGACTGGTTTGTTTATGACACCCTCGGTTTAACGCACGAAAGCCATTTGGCTGAGGCGCTTAATTTCTTTATTTACGATACTACCAAAATTCTGATTTTACTCTTTGTAGTCATTTCGTTAATGGGCGTTGTAAATAGTTATTTCCCAATCGACCGGGTACGTAATTACTTGTCGCGCAATAAATTATTTGGGTTAGAGTATTTGATGGCCAGTTTGTTTGGCGTAGTTACTCCGTTTTGTTCCTGTTCATCGGTACCGTTGTTTATTGGGTTTGTGCAAGGCGGAATTCCTTTAGGAGTAACGTTCGCATTCTTAATTACTTCACCATTAGTAAACGAAGTCGCCATAGGCTTATTTATTGGATTATTCGGTGTGAAAATGACCGCTATTTATGTGGTGAGTGGGGTATTACTCGGTACTATTTCAGGGTTCATTTTACAGAAATTAAACCTAGAACGTTATCTCACCCCGTGGGTGAAAGAATTACTTGCCAACTCCCAAAAAGAGCAAGATGCTTTTCAAGAAGAGCATCAAACATTTGGTCAAAGATTACCAATCATTTGGAGGGAGGTCCTCATCATTGTAAAAGGAATTATTTGGTACGTGATTATTGGAATTGGCATTGGCGGTTTAATGCACGGCTATATTCCTGAAGGGTTTTTTGAGCTATATATGAGTAAAGACAATTTATTTGCCGTACCCATTGCAACCATGTTAGCCGTTCCCATGTATTCAAATGCCTCAGGAATCTTACCTGTGGTTCAAGTTCTAGTAGCTAAAGGAATTCCTATAGGTACAGCTATTGCGTTTATGATGGGCGTAGTTGGGTTATCGTTACCCGAAGCCATGCTCTTGAAAAAAGTAATGACGTTTAAACTGATTGCTATATTCTTTGGCGTGGTGACGCTGAATATTATTATTTCGGGATATTTATTTAATGTGATTTTATAAATAGGATTATGAAAAAGTGGATATACATTGTAATTTCTGTGACCTTATTAGGCTGTGCGCCTGAGGAAACGGAAACTCCATCCGTTACAAAAGGACCAATCATTAAAGTAAACGATACTGATTTTTCGAAAGGAAGATTGGGCTTATACCATGAAATCACCTTACAAGATTTAGAAAAATTCCACGGACATTTATGTGATGGTTTGGTGGTTGGAATGTTAGGCTTAAATGAAGGGTTGTTAGCTTTGTATCCGGGTGGAATTGTAGATAGAACCAACACCCGAATTGTGAGCAAAGGCTCGCCATGCCTAACAGATGTGGCAGTTTACCTTACTGGAGGACGGTATCAATTTAATTCGTTTTATGTATCGAATAACATCGAAGGAATATACGTGGTTCAACGCATTGATAACGGCAAAACCGTGGTCGTTAAAATGAACAAAGGGGTGAAACCTGATGAGATTAACGTGCTAGGAGCACAAGCCGAAAAAGGGGAGTTAGAATCATGTGATTTGGATAAGTTGAAAGACTTAGAAAATGAATTTTCGGAAATGCTTTTGAGCACAAATGCCAAAGACAATTTCACGGTTACAGCAGTGAGTGATTTCGAATGGAATCCGGTATTAAAAAGTGATTATACCAAAACAGATATTTTAAATAAGAACAAAAAAGAGTGTAAACAATAAAATTAAAATTATGAAAAAGTTTAAACTAGTAGCAGCATTTGCCATGGCAATAGTATTTGGTTCGTGTACCGGAAACGCTCAAGACAACAACCAAACAACGTCTAAAACTACCAACAAAATTGAAGTTTTAGATTTCCATTCAACCCATCGTTGCATGACGTGTAACGCTATTGAATCAAGCACTAAATATACCTTAGAAAAGTATTTTGCCGAAGAAGTGAAAGCGGGTACAATCACCTTTAAAACTGTAAATATTGATGAAGAAGAAAATTACGCATTGGCCGAAAAATTTGAAGCTGCGGGTACTTCTTTGTTTTTGAATGTAATTATTGATGGTGTAGAAACAAAAATTGACCTCACTGATTTTGCTTTTACTTTTGGTAACGACCAAGCCGAGTTTTCTAAAAGATTTAAAACCAAAGTAAATAAACAACTGAAAAACCTATAAATGGATTTCTTTCAAACGCTATTGGATAACTACAATATTCCAATATTATCAGCCTTTATGCTCGGGCTAATGACAGCCATTAGCCCGTGCCCTTTGGCTACCAATATTACCGCTACCGCCTTCATTTCAAAAAACATCACCAACAAAAAAATGGTGTTTCTAAGTGGGTTAATTTATTCGCTTGGGCGTGCATTTAGTTATACCGCCATTGGCTTGATTTTATACTTTGGAGCGAGTAAATTTCATATAGCTCGATTCTTTAACCAGAACGGAGAGAAGTATTTAGGTCCCTTATTAATCATTATCGGTTTGATTATGTTGGACGTGATTAAACTTAATTTTTTAGGGAAATCTAGCTTTACAGAAACGCTAACAGAGAAGTTTAAAGACAAAGGCTTATTAGGCTCGTTTTTAATCGGAGTAGTGTTTGCTTTAGCATTTTGTCCGTATAGTGGCGCCTTGTTTTTCGGAATGTTAATCCCCATGACCGTATCTAGCGCAGATGGATTGTATTTACCCATCGTGTTCGCTTTTGGTACCGGATTACCTGTGATTTTATTCACTTATTTATTAGCTTTCGCTGCGGGCAAAGTGGGTGTGTTTTACACCAAAATCACCAAGGTAGAAAAGGTAATGCGTATTGTAGCTGGGGTGGTTTTCATCTTGACTGGGTTGTATTATGTATCCATATTTACGGGATTAATAGAATAGCCTGGTGATTTGCTTTTTGTAATTAGGATGGTCTTAGTAAAGAAAACAAAATGGACCATCCGTAGCAAAAAGTTGAATTTCACATTGTTTTTAACCTTAAAAAACTAACCACGAATGCACCGAACCACTGCTAAAATAAACATATCCGTCCATCCGTGGTTAAAGGTATTTACGTAGATAACTTAAAACAAGAACTCTTTTTTGTTTTGGATGAATATTATAGTTTTGGGAATAATCTAACAAACTAAAATTATGCAAAAATTCAAAATAACCCAACTCATCTACATCTTCTTTTTGTTACCGCTTTTTAGCACCGCCCAAAAGGAATCCGGGGCCATGAAAGTAACCGAATATACCTTAGACAATGGGCTAACGGTAATGTTAACGGAAAATCATGATGCACCCAAAGTATTCGGAATGGTGGCCATTAAAGCCGGAGGTAAAAATGACCCAAGTGATGCCACCGGAATTGCGCATTATTTAGAACACGTACTTTTTAAAGGTACCCAAGACATGGGAACCATCGATTACCAAAAAGAGAAACCCTATTTGGATAGTATCAATTACTTATACGAACAATTGGGTACTACAGATGCGGTGGAAGAGAGAGATTCTATTCAAATGGCTATAAACCGGGTTTCGCAAAAAGCGGGAGACTATGCCATTGCAAATGAATTTGATAAGATTCTCAAAGGAATGGGAGCTACAGGGGTAAATGCTTTTACGTCAGAAGATTTCACGGCTTATCACAATACATTTCCATCTAATCAAATGGAAAAATGGTTAGAACTGTATAGCCACCGCTTTGAAAATCCTGTTTTTAGATTATTTCAATCGGAGTTGGAAACGGTGTACGAAGAAAAGAACATCTCTATGGATGGTGGATTCGGTAAACTTTTAGAAGCATATAATTCAAGCATGTACAAAAAGCATCCCTATGGAACGCAAACCATATTAGGAAGTATAGCCCATCTTAAAAACCCATCGTTAAAAAAGATGTATGAATTTTTTGATACATATTATGTAGCAAACAATATGGTTTTGGCATTATCGGGTGATTTTGATACCGAAACAATTAAACCAATGATAGCCGCTAAATTCGGGAAATGGAGAACCGGAGAAATTCCAGTATTTCCGGAATACAAAGAAGAACCTTTTACGAGTAAAGAAGTGGTGGAAGTGAAATTAACCCCAATAAAAATTGGCGTTTTAGGATATAGAAGCCCAAGTACGAGTGATAAAGATGCCTTTTTATATGAAATTGCTACTCAATTTTTGAGTAACGATGAAATGACTGGTTATTTGGATAAAGTAAGTGATGAAGGCCTTATTATGGTTTCACAATTAATGCAAATGCCTTACAATGACTATGGATCCACAATGGTATTTTATGTGCCCAAAATAGTTGGTCAAAGTATCGAAAAAGCAGAGGCAATTGTGATGGAGCAAATTGAAAAACTTAAGTCGGGTGATTTTTCAGATGAGTATTTTCAAGCTATTATTTTAAATAAGAAAAAGGAACTTGCATTGCAAGATGAAAGTAATTATGAACGAACCCTGTATATGGTTTCGGCCTATATGGAAGGTAAATCTTGGAATGAGTATAAAGCTAAATGGGATGTTTTGAGCACTATTACTAAAGCGGATGTTGTAGCGGTAGCTAATAAGTATTTTACTCCAAATCACCTTAGTTTAATTTCTGAAATGGGTTTCCCTAAAAAGGATAAAATTGAAAAACCAAAATTTGAACCAGTTGTACCAAAAAACGAAGGACCATCAGAATTTGCAGCTAAATTGGCTAAAATCCCAACCACAAAATTAACGCCTCGTTATGTAGATTTTCAAAATGACATTAAAACGGTTAATGTACAGAAGGGGATAACCTTACATCAAGTTAAAAATCCATTTAATAACGTGTTTGATTTAGAAATCAAATACAATGTAGGTACCAAAACGTATCCTGAACTCGCTCATTTAGCAGCATACATGATGTCAACCGGAACGGGGGATAAGAGTTCAACTGAGCTTAAAGAAGCGTTTCACAGACTTGGTGCTTCGTATTATTTTGAAGCTTCTGAAAATAATTTTGTGATAAGTATAGAAGGAGTGGATGAAAATTTGGAAGAAATATTAAAACTGACCAATCAGATTTTAACGGATGCCAATGTGGATGAATCCAAAATGGACAAATTGTTAGATGATTTGAAAGGAGAAAAGAAGATAAGTCGTGATGAACCTTCTTATATTTCTCAAAGTTTGGCTAATTATGTGTTGTATGAAGAAAATGCACCGTTACAGAGAGAATTGACTAAAAAGGAATTGAAAAAACTTACTGCAGCCGACCTAGTGGGCTTATTTCATAAAGTAGTTGATTATGAATTTACCATTGAATATACAGGTAATGTGGATGCAGAAAATGTGAAAAAGTGGAGTGCTACAAATTTAGGTTTTACCGAAACCCGTACACCGTCACAACCTTATTGGGTAAAGGATTATGTACCCTCTAATGAAACAAAGATTTATATAATCAAACGTAAAAAATCTGTTCAAAGTCAGATTACTTTCAATGTACTAGGTTCTGAAAGAAACAATTACATGGGGGTGAAGATTTCTGCATTCAATAATTATTTTGGAGGCGACATGTCGAGCCTCATTTTTCAAGAAATTAGAGAGTTTAGGTCGTTAGCTTATGCAGCCTATGGAAGATATAGAATGGCTCCATTGGTGGGCAAACAAAACGTTTTTAGTGCTTTTGTGGGATGTCAATCGGATAAAACGAATGAGGCTATTGAAGTAATGGATTCGTTGATTAATTTCATGCCAGAGAAACCAGAACGGATGGGTAATATCGTTTCTTCTTTAACGGAAAAAGCGCAATCCTCTCGACCTAATTTTAGATACATTTTGAATTCTTACGAGTATTGGTCAAGAGTTGGATATGTAAAGGACCCGAATGAAGTTAATGCAGGTAAATATGCTGAATTGGACTTTCAGGATATTGTTAATTTTCAAAAAGCAGAGTTAAAGGGTAAGCCAATCATTATGACTATTGTAGGAGATGTAAGTAAGTTTGATTTAGACCGTTTACAGAAATTGGGTGAAGTAATTATGGTGAAAGAGAAGGACTTGTATGTAAACTAGGTGAATGAAGTTTTAAATTTCTCTAGCACGCCAATTGCCCCATTTAAGGTAGCCTGCAGATAAAATTAACATAAATCCAAAGTAGACGAATTCGCTGGTCCAAACCACGTATAATTCCATTTCGGCAATTACGGCAACGTAGTAGGTGTAAACCAGATAAATAGCTACTCCGGTAGACTCAATAATCAATGCTGTTAATGTGTTTCCTGTACCCGAAACAGCTCTAAATGGTAAAAATGCTAAGGTGAAAACAAACATGGAATAGGTGATGACCATTAATGGAGGCATTGCATCTTTGACTAAGGAAGCATCGGTTGTAAAGAGGCTTACCGAAAACTCGGGATAAAAGCTTACCAAAATGAAAAAAGACAAGTTTACCAAAAAGCCTAATCCCATGGTTTTTAATAATAAAGGGATTATTTTATCAAAGTTTTTCTCTCCCATTAAATTACTCACAAAGGTATTAGTTGCATCTGCTAAGGAGAAAATAGGAACCATCACAAACATATAAATTCCACGTATTATTTGAGAAATTGCCAGTGCCCGTTCGCCAAGGTGTTCTACGAAAGTGAAGAAACTAAACCAAGCTCCAATGGTGATTGCGTTTTGCAACATAATAGGAGAGGAGACGTCAAGAATTACTTTGGTTTGAGTCCAATTAAAAGGAATGATAGTTTGTAAACCAAATTTAGAAAGGTCGACATATTTCCAAGTGTAAATCACAAAAAGTAAGGTTCCAGCACCTTCAGAAATTACTGATGCCAAGGCAGCTCCTTCTACGCCCATTTCTGGGAATGGTCCGTACCCATTGATTAAAGCTAAGTCAAGACCGATATTTAATACGGATATAAAGGGAGTGAAATAGCCTAAAATATTGGTCTTTGTAATTCCTACAAAAAAGCCAATAAACAGCAGATTTAGTAAGGTGAAGAAAATGCCGTAACCACGCGTTTTCATGTAAATTGTGGCATATTCTACCACATTTACCGAATCGAATAAACCACCTAAAATAGAGGGAATAAATAGTTGTATAAATAGAAATAGCAGAGTAGCAAAAAACAAGACGAAATAAAATCCTTGATAAAATAGGCTCCCAATGGCACGATAATCATGTTCTCCGTTTCTTCGACCAATTATAATTTGCATGCCAGATGTAAATCCCATACCAATTACAAATAACAAGGCATACAAAATTTGCCCGTTTCCGGTACCGCCCACTTCAGCTTCGCCCAACCCGGCTACTAGCATAATATCAATTACACCCACCAAGTTCATGGCAACACCAGATATTACGAGCGGTGTGGTAACTTTCAATATGCCTTTTATGGAAGTGTCTAATGTTTTCATTGGAGTCGGCAAAAGTGTTCTTTTTGTTTTTGTTTATGACAGTTTATTTGACAAAAAATATTTATAGTGTAATTATGGCCCCCCAAATAAAGCTGATAAAAATCACGTGGTTTTAATTCTTGATTTAGCCACACGAGAATTATATTGCAATCTCAAATAAAATGGAAAATGACAAGAGAAGAACTTTTAGAGGCAATTGATAAAAAATATAAGGACATGGGTCAAGATCCCGATGTTCATTTATCAGGGCTGTTACATGCCGAACCTATGACTTATTGGGATTTTGCTCAAGTGGATGCATTATTGGGTTTGCAAACTCAGCGTACCCAATTACCAGATGAAATGGTGTTCATAATGTATCATCAAATAAATGAATTGTTGTTTAAAATGATTCTGTGGGAAATTTCACAGGTTTCAGAGGTAGGTGAAATTACGGCCCAAAAATTTGCAATGCATTTGGGACGTATTAGTAGGTATTTTGACATGCTTTCCAATTCATTTGATATCATGGCGCTTGGAATGGAGAAGGAGCAATATATGAAGTTTAGAGATACCTTGACTCCAGCATCTGGTTTTCAAAGTGCGCAGTATCGAAAAATAGAATTTGCTTCTACGGAATTGATTAATCTAATTGATAACCGATTCAGAGCTACCATTGATAGAGATACTCCTTTTGAGCATGCGTACGAACATTTATATTGGCAAGCCGCAGGAAAAGATTTTGTAACTGGCGCAAAAAGTAAACTTCTTTCAAATTTTGAGGATAAATATTTTGAAGAGTTCATTACGTTCATGAAAGATTACAATACCATGAATTTATGGACCAAATTCAAATCGTTGCCTCAAAAGGATCAGGAAAATAAGGAATTGATTAATGCCATGCGTCATTATGATCATACGGTGAATGTGAATTGGACTATGCACCATTTAGAAGCTGCCAAAGCCTATTTAGGGGATGGGGAAGCTACAGGAGGCAGTCCTTGGCAAAAATACATGCATCCCAAATATCAAAGAAGAATCTTTTTTCCAGGATTATGGAGCGAAGAAGAACTTGAAGGTTGGGGAGTTACCAATTTAGACGGATATGCAAAGATTAAGTAAATAGATTTTTCAGAATTTTAAAAAACCACAGATTCTTTAGAAATAGAATTTGTGGTTTTTTTTTGACGGTAATTTTTACCCGTAATAACTAAATGGCTTTGGATTTCCATACATATACCTATTATTTGGAAATCTTTCTCGTTTTGAATTAACTCTTTTATAATAAACAACAGATTAAGCTCTTCCAAACATTTGAATTTCGTTTGCCATAATTTCTGTTATGTAATGGGTTACCCCATTTTTGTCATCATAGGTCTTATTTTGGAGTTTACCGTTAACAAGTATTTCCTGCCCTTTGGTAACGTATTTTTCAAGAATGCTTGCAGTGTTTCCCCAAGCAATTACTTTGTGCCAAGTGGTATGGTCTACGGTTTCTCCTTTCTTATTTTTAAAGGCTTCATTAGTAGCCATTGAAAACACGGCTAATTTCTTGCCTCCTTCAAAATACTTGATTTCTGGATTTTGACCTAAACGACCTATTAATTGTACTTTGTTTTTTAAATTGTTCATGATGTTTGTTTTAAATAAATAATTGAGATAAATTTTAAAATCTTTACAGCTGTTGTCGAAATTGTTTGACGATGCAAATATTGAATACCCAACAAATTTTAGTCGGTTGATAAACGTTTACTAGTCGTTTGTAAACGGTTACTGTCGGTTAATGGTTTGTAATTGATTGAAATACCGAACATTACGCGCAAATCAATTTTTATAGATTTTTTTAATATCTTGATAAACTGGTAGAAATTTTAAGCATAGAAGGAATAATTTTTTGGGAAATAAAAACTTAATACACATTTATAATCCTTAAAATGAAATCTTATTCTTAAAATCTGCATTTTTAAAATGCTCCCCGGGTTGAAATAGGAAGGCCAGAATTATTTAGTCTGTTTTTGCAATTGAATTAGAATAATACCGTAAAATTTAGTCACTTGGATGTATTATAAATAGCACATTTACAGTGGTTATAAATCCGCGTACCCATGGAACCCTTTGCTAATATTTTCTAAATTGGTTATTAATTTTCCAATCTAGAAAATTTAGAATGTAAATTCCATAATAAAAATTTTTACCATGTATGAATGGATAAGAAGCACATTTACACATATTATCCGTGAAAATTTCGGAAGAAAAACAC
The DNA here is from genome assembly GCA_963974475.1 of uncultured Flavobacteriales bacterium. GTDB lineage: Bacteria > Bacteroidota > Bacteroidia > Flavobacteriales_G > Salibacteraceae > CAJXZP01. The sequence continues at coordinate 48,055 of CAXBCR010000007.1, read as the reverse complement.
CCGTACTTTACTTAGCTACAAAACTCCAGATTCCTTCCTTACCATCTAGAATATCGGTTTTAACCATTTTCTGCTTACGAAATTGACCATTTACAAACATCATGGCTTGGTCATCATAATGTGGATTCATAAAATTACCGGAAGAACCAGTTGGGTTAATACTAACCGAATTTTCGATATCTGAAAAATCCAATAGAATCCGCATGGCTGGGCCAGAACGAGATTTATAAACCCCATTTGGATTAGGTGTAAAGGCAATTTTATTAATTACTTCCTCACCACCACCTGCAGGGAATGGACCAACATTAAAAATCTTATCCATTGGTTCTTGGCGGCCGATGGCATGAGTGTGCTCAATAAAATGCACTTTATTCCAATTCCACTTGGTAATCTCGTTTCCTAATTGTGCTTGAAGCTCAGTGATAGATTTAGAAAATGCCCGGTTAAAAATCTCTTCTCTTGTTTCCAACATATCCGTTTTTTTATCATCCCACCAAACCGAATTTTTATTTCTAATTAGTGGTCCAATAGTATGTAGGTAAACCGTAGTTTGCAAAAAGGCATTAAATCTTCTATCTCCAATTTCATCTTGCATCGTCATTTCTAATATGTGGTACATCATTTTGTAATAGATAGTTGGGCCCACTTCATTTACATCATGAGTTCCATCCCATTGAAGAAGAGTTTCCAAGGCGGCTTTTTCTTCATCTGTATTGGGGTGTAGTACCGAGGCAATTACTTTTATATTATCAGGATAAATGGGAGATTTATCACTCATCACAAGTTTTTTCATCGACTCAATATCCCAATCATCTTTTTGTGAGATAGCTTCTGAAATTGATTTATATCTAGCTCCAGCGTAATAATATCCCGGATGTAGAATTCCGTTAATAGAATCCGGTTGGTTATTTGCAGAAACTACAAAACCATTGTCAGGATTGATATTGCGAGGGTTATCCTTAAAATCATAAAAACCTAAATTATCATCCTTTCCTGATGCACCATCTAGCACCAATTTGGGTTGTACATGCGAGGGGCGTTTAATCAATTTAGCTGAACCAAACCAACCGATGTTTCCATCTACATCGCCATACATTATATTTAGCCCAGGTGAATCTATTTCACGCGCTGACTTTTCTAGATCTTCAAATTTTGTAGATGTAGATAATCTGGCAATAGCCATTAGTTTTTTATCCGTTACATGATTAGCTACAAACCACATGGAAACAGGGTTTTTTAAATCTTCATCAAACTTGGCCAAACCACTAATAATTGGTCCGTGTGGGGTAGAAGTAACCGAGAATTTAATGGGATCTTTACCTTTCACAATAATGGTTTCTTCTCTAGTTTGAAGTTCAACCCATTCGTTTTTGTATAAAACTTTATCCTCTTTTATTGTTTCCGAATATAAATCCGTGGCATCGGCTGGAAAAATAGTTAATCCCCATGAATGATGCATATTGTGTCCCACCAGCGGATAAGGGATACCCGAAAGGAAGTTTCCGTATAATTTTAAATCAGGCGTTTCTATATGCGCCTCATACCATACCGAAGGTTGCGAAAACCCAATGTGGGTATCGTTGGCAAATAACACCTTACCCGATTTGGTTTTATTTCCGGAAATTACCCATGAATTTGAACCGTAAAATATTGGAACAGGAAGCTCTTCCAAAATAGCACTTACATGTTCAGAAATGGCAGTATAATCGGTGGTGTCTATAGCGGACTCCTCTGTGTTTTGAGTCGTTATTTTAGCATTAGGAGAGTTATAATCTACCGCTAAATCAGTCATGTATTGGTTACCCAAATTAGTATTAATCCAGTTAAAAATAGGCTCGTTTTGAAGCTCCATAGAAAATCCAAATCCCATGTATCCCAAAATTCGGTAAATGTCGGTTAATGTAAATTCCGATTTTTCTATTCCAATTATTTTAAATTCTATAGGAGTACCATTTTCACTAATGTATTGGTTAAATCCTTCCAAAAATGCATGCACATTTTGCTTTACATCTTCCGGTGCATCTTTTTCAAATGCAGCAGCTGCACGCATGGCATTTTCATTTAATCCAACGGTTCTAATATACTTGTCTAATTCGATGGTTTTTTCGCCCAAAATTTCGCTTAATCTACCCGAACCAATTCTTCGAAGTATTTCCATTTGAAAAAGTCGGTCGCTTGCTTGTACATAACCTAACATTCTAAATGCATCGGCATTGGATTGCGCGTAAATATGCGGAATCCCGTAACTATCAAAAACAACCTCAGCCGGATTCTCTAAATTGGATAGTTTAATTTCTTGGTTGTAACTTTTTACAGTGGATTTTAAATAACCATAACCTCCTAAAACGCTAATAATAAGAATTGTAAATAGTGCGATGAAAATTTTTTTCATAAATTATTCTTTTATTTTTTTAAAAACGAGAGTGAAAGTAGAGCCTTTTCCAATTTCTGATTCTACGGAAATGGTACCATTTAATTTTTCTACAAATCCTTTAACTAAAAATAGCCCAAGCCCTGTAGATTGTTCACTGCTGATAGATGATCGGGTGAATTTATTAAATCGTTCGAAAATACTAGATTTTTCCTCTTGGGTAAATCCTAGTCCTTTATCCATTATTTTGATGGTTAAAGTGTCTTTTTCAATGCTAACCCAAAGCTTAATTTCTGTTCCATTTTCTGAATATTTAGATGCATTTGAAAGTAAATTATCAATAGCACTTTGTATCATTTCTCTATTGGTTAAGAATTCCAAATCGTCATCTAATTCGGTAGAAATGGTTTGATTTTTCACCGTTGTAATCGGAGTAATTTTTTCAATTGAGTTTTCGATTAAACGGGATATATTAATGGTATCCAATTCAAATTGGTCTAAGTGCTCTAACTTGTAAATATTCAATATATCTGATATTAAATCCAATCCACCAATAACCACTTTGTTGGAGGTTTCTAAAAATTCCAATTGCTTTTCGGTTAAATCTCCCGTTACCCGAATTAGGTGATTTAAACTATGAATAGAGGAAAATGGAGTTCGTAAATCATGGGCAAGAAGACTCATTATTCTGTCTTTAGATTTAGCATTCGTCTCTAGCGTCAGATTGGTTTTAATCAATTCATCTTGTTGTTTTTCAATCTTTAGTTTTTGAAGTTTTGTTTTTCGGTATAAGGTCTCAGAAACATCTTTTTGTTTTTGCAAATTGTTTCGGGCTATTACCGACCCAATGAGAACAATTACGAGAAGTATTACAATTAAGGATATTATGATAAGTCGTTGCCTATTGTTTTGTTGATTAATTTGTATCAATTCTAATTCTTGTTGGCTGGTCATTAGTTCAATGGCATTCTGGGCTTCTGCATATTTTTGTAAGTTTTCTTTAGATAGGATAGAGTCTGCAACATGTTTGTAATTATTAAAAATAACGGGTAATGTATCGTATTTACCTTGCTTATAATAGAGGTCAAATAACTGGGTGTTGATAACCTCTAAATGGTTCAATTTGTGTCCGTTTTCTGCATGCTTTTTGGCTACATTGTAATAGTATATGGCACTATCCTTTTGCCCAATATAGTTGTAAATACGAGCTATATTGTAAGTTACAATGGTGTTGTTGGCATGATTTCCTGAAACCTTATCAATGGCATAAGACATCTTCAAAAGTTTTAGTGCATGGATGGTGTCTTTTTGGGATAAATAAAAATTGGCTGAGTTGGTATAAGTAGTTGATATAAGAAATGAATCGCCATATTGGAGTGCTAAATCTAAAGCGGTGGTAAGCCTTTCATTTGCTTTATCATAATCACCGGACTGGCGGTCGAAGGTGGCCATTGCATTTAATAAATACACCGTTTTTGTTGTATCCCCGGCTTCAATCATTAAATCATAAGCCTTTTTTAAATGCTCAAAGGATAATTCTCTATTCTTTGTATAATCATAATGTGTGGATAGGTTGTAGTGAACAATTCCCTGTTTTATAGGGTCACCTAAATCAATGGCAATTTGCATGGCCTTTTTAAAAGCTTCAAGCGATTTTACATACCGATCCTCGTTTAAATAAAAACTACCTAGTGAATTATGAATTTTAAAGGATTGTTCTGAGCCTATTGGGGTTGATTTTAAAGCAATTTCAGCGTGGGTTACAGCCGATTTATAATCTTCTTTTTCAAAGAATTTCATTGCTACATCATACTGCAATTGCGCATACATTGAGTCTATGGTGTTGGCATGTTTAAGCGCTTCTATTTCTTGCAAAATACTATCCGTTTCATTCTGAGGCATAGCGCAAACGCGCAATGAATTGGATGCTATAAAAAGTAGCACCGACCACACTAATATGATTGGTTTGGGGTTCAAATTTCTCATTTGATTTGAATAATATTAATGCGTAAAAGTATTCAATTTCTAATTTTATTCCAGCGGATGGAAGAATAGTTATTAAAAGTATTTACCAAAATTTCAATGGGTTAGCTTTTCAAACCTTGCGTAAAAAAACAGATTCCGTTTTTTCAATCTAATTTAGGATTGTAATTAGGCTAAAAATAATACCCATTCTCATTTTTAGTGAGAACTAAATACCAACCACCCGATCCACGTTAGAATAGACCGTAAATTTATTGGTCCGGCAAAAGCCCATTAAAGTAATACCCAATTCTTTAGCGTAATCTACCGCTAATGAGGATGGCGCTGATACCGCGGCTAAAAATGGAATCCTAGCAGCAAAAGCTTTGGTTACAATTTCGTATGATACTCGGCCGCTAACTAACATAAACTCGGCATGTTTAAGGTTTGAGTGGAGTAGAAGGGAGCCTATAACTTTATCTACCGCGTTATGCCTTCCTATATCTTCTTTGATGGTAAGCATATTTCTATCCTTATCAAAAATAGCTGCTGCATGAACTCCTCCTGATTGAGCAAACTGATGTTGAGAAGCTTCCATAATTGCGTACATTTCATTGATTTCGGTTAACCCAATATGTAAGTCTTCTTGAATGATTTCATTTTCCTGTACAATCTCTACCAAATCCTGTTTTCCGCAAATACCACAAGAAGAAACAGACAAAAGACTTCGAGAGTTTTTGTATCCATCGCCCAATAATTCGGTTGGAATGGTGACATTAATTTTTGAAATATATCCACGCTCATCGGTTTCGGCAATCTCAATATCTAATCCGGGTTCTCGTTTTCGGTAGATATCTTCAGAATAGAGTAGGCCACGAACCAATTCACGCTCATCTCCTGGAGTTCGCATGGTAACCATAAATTTTTCGCCATTTATGGATATAGACAAAGCATCTTCTACCGTCAACGCGTCATCTACATGAGTTACTGCATGTTTTTCTACCTTTATTCCTTGATATTTTGAGATGCTCATTTTGTCTGATACGTTTTCAAAAACAGAAACCAAAAATACTATTAATGAATTCCTCATAGACAAACGTCCATAAAAAAAGCTGCTCCAAAAAGGAACAGCTTTTACTATACTATATTTTCAACATCGGTCACACGACATTGGTCAATTATGATAACCCGGTTACAACACCGTTTTCGTCAAGGTCCATTCCTTCTGATGCTGGAATTGCTGGTAGTCCAGGCATACGCATCATTACTCCTAGAATAGGAACAATAAACCCTGCACCGGCAGCAATTTCAAATTCACGTACGTTTATATCAAAACCAGTTGGGCGTCCAAATACTTTTGGATCATCTGAAAACGAGTTTTGGGTCTTAGCCATACAAATAGGAAGGTTGTCCATTCCTAAGTTTTTAATTCTACGTAAATCAGCTTGTGCTTGTTTAGATAAAACCACATTATCAGCGCCATAAATTTCTTTGGCGATAATGTCCATTTTTTCAATGATGTTGGTTGAATCTTTATCGTATAAAGGTTTGAAGTTTCCTGAACCTGATTCCACTTCAGCCACTACCGCTTTTGCTAATTCTTGCGTTCCGTTTCCACCTTTAGCCCATCCTTCAGAAAGTACCGCTTTTACGCCTAATGCGGCACAACGGTCTTTTATAATTTGAATTTCTTCGTTTGTATCCGTGATGAAATTATTGATAGCCACTACGGGATTTAAACCGAATTTTTTCAAATTCTCAATATGTTTTTCAACGTTAGCCATACCGTTAGTTACTCTTTCGGTACTTGGCGTATTATATTCTTCTTTAGCAGCTCCTCCGTGGTGACGCAATGCTCTAACCGTAGCCACAAGAACAACCGTTTTAGGTTTCAATCCTGCATGGGCACATTTTAAATCAAAGAATTTCTCTGCTCCTAAATCCGCACCAAAACCTGCTTCGGTAATCACGTAATCAGAAAGAGACATTCCCATTTTAGTGGCAATAATAGAGTTTGTTCCTTGGGCAATATTCGCAAAAGGTCCACCGTGAATTAACACTGGATTATGCTCTAAAGTTTGAACCAAGTTGGGTTTAATTGCATCCTTTAATAAAAGAGCCATTGCGCCCACACAATTCAATTCACGAGCGTAAACTGGTTTTTTGTCGAATGTTAATCCTACGTAGATATTCCCTAATTTTTCTTTTAAATCACTGATATCCTTACTCATGCAAAGAATCGCCATAATTTCAGAAGCAGCAGTAATATTGAATCCATCTTGACGAGGAATTCCATTTGCGGTACCTCCTAAACCAATAGTGATATCACGCAAAGCACGGTCATTCATATCAATTACACGTTTCCATTTAATGGTACGTCCGTCAATTCCTAGGTTACGTGTTTTGCTTTGTAAGTTATTATCTATAACAGCCGATAAAAGGTTGTTTGCTTTTTCAATTGCGTTAAAATCTCCTGTAAAATGAAGATTAATATCTTCCATTGGAATTACTTGCGAATAACCACCACCGGCAGCGCCACCTTTAATTCCAAATACAGGACCTAAAGAAGGCTCGCGTAATACAGCCATGGCTTGTTTACCAATTTTATTTAAACCTTCGGTTAAACCAATGGTTACGGTTGTTTTTCCTTCGCCCGCAGGGGTAGGAGTCAAGGCAGTAACTAAAATCAAATTGCTTTCCGCTACTTTTTTGTCGTCAATAAGATTTAAAGGAAGTTTTGCTTTGTACTTTCCATACATCTCTATATCGTCTTCCTTCACACCAATTTTTGCCGCAATTGTTTTAATGTGGTCTAATTGTGCTGCTTGAGCTATCTCTAAATCTGATTTTACCTTTCCCATTTTAAAATTCTTTTTGTTTTTTTTTCAAGGTAGCGAATTTAATCAATTACAATTAATAATTTGGGAGTAAATATTGAACTAAAACAATTGTTACACACCATAGGGAATATGTAGGAATTGACTTTTAAACCATAATTCACTGGTTGCGACATTTTTTAGAATAGAGGTGATTTTTTAAATCCATTTGGAGCAATAATAATGTCGGGTGAGATTGTAATATAAGATGTTAGTGGTTGATATCATTTAGTGAAAGACTTTAGACCCATACTTTGGTATGTAAAGGATGAATTTTTCATATTATACCAAATGGTATTATACCACTTGGTATAATTAAATTTGAGTATTCAAAAAATATATTAATCCACTATTAATAGTGTTTTAAACCCTTAAATTTGTGTTCAAATAAATAGACAATGATTACAGTAGAAGAAGCCAAAAATTTGGTTGACCAAAACATAGACCTATTAGGTACAGAAATCGTATCCATATCCGAAGCATTAGGTCGCGTTTTAGCGGCTGATGTATTCTCAAAAATAGATATACCGGGTTACCCGCAATCGGCTATGGATGGCTATGCTGTAAATGCAGTAGGCGATGTGGCCAAAGGTGATACCTTTAAAGTGGTAGCCGAAGTGCAAGCAGGTGACACCAATAGTTACGAAATTCAACCTGGAGAAGCGACACGTATTTTTACGGGTGCCCCGATGCCTAATGGCGGAAACACGATTGTGATTCAAGAAATTGTATCGGTAACCGATGACGTAATTACGGTTGCAAAAGCAGTGGGGTTTGGTGCGAATAAACGCGAACAAGGTGAACAAATTAGAACGGGTGATACTGGCTTACAAATGGGCACCGAAATCAATCCTGCAGGAATTGGGTTTTTAGCCATGATGGGCTATACGCAAGTAAAAGTGTACAAACAACCTGTAATTCATGTAGTAGTTACAGGAAACGAATTGGTGCAACCCGGAAAGGAATTAAAACACGGTCAGATTTACGAAAGCAACTCTGTAGCTTTAGTTGCCGCTTTCAAACAATTTGGATATCATGTCGCAAAAGTGCATTACGTAAAAGACACGTTTGAAGACACATATAATACCTTGAAATTAGCATTGATGGATGCCGATGTGGTGATTGCCTCTGGAGGTATATCCGTGGGAGATTACGATTTTGTGGGCAAAGCATTTAGAGATTTAGGCGTAGAAGAAATTTTCTATAAAGTGAAACAAAAACCGGGTAAGCCGTTGTTTTTTGCAAAAAAGGAAGAAACAGTAGTTTTTGCCTTACCCGGCAATCCGGCATCGGCTCTTACGGGACTGTATCAGTACGTTTTACCATCGGTAAATAAAATGTCAGGCCACGGTTTTGAAGGGCTAAAAACCGCTAGGTTACCGTTGCAAGGAGGGTATTCCAAAAAAGGAACGAGAGCACAATTTTTAAAAGGTTTTATAACCCCCGATGGCGTGGAAATTTTAGAAGGACAAAGTTCTGCTATGATGCATACTTATGCCATTACCAATGCATTGATTTACATTCCTTGGGATAAGGAAGAAACGGCAAATGGGGAAGAGGTGATGGTTTATTTGATGTAAGAAATTAGGTTTAGTGATACGATGACATTGAGCCATCGTATCACTATGTCAATTTTTTATTACTCTTCCCAACTATGTTTGTATATTTATCGTCTAATTTGATAATACGAACGCTTTACTAAAATTACCTTATGAAACGACTACTATTTATTTTCACCTTGTCTCTTTGTTTACCTATTATTTCATTTGCTACGCACAATCTAGGTGGGTATATTGGCTATAAGAATATTTCTGGCTTAACCTATGAAATTACCGTAACTACCTATACAGAAAATTCTTCGGTAACAGCCGACAGATGCGAACTCATTGTCGATTTTGGGGATGGTACTAACGAAACTGTTCCAAGAACAAATGGAACGACTTGTTCTTTAACACCGAGTTGTGCGCATTGCGGGGATGTGATAAATGATTATAAATTAAATAAGTATGTAGTTACCCATACTTTTCCTTCATATAGGGTGTATTCTATTACAATGATAGATCCCAATCGTTCTGCGGGTATAATTAACTTAACAAACTCGATACAAACCCCATTTACCATTAAGACCGACATTGAAATTAGCCAAGGTGAACCGAATAGTTCTCCAATAATTATTGAATCACCCAACATCACAGTGAGTGGAATGGATACGGTTAGAATTGACCTATCCGCTTTTGACCTTGATGGAGATGTATTGACTTATGAATTGGTTATTCCATTGGATGAGAATTCAAATTCTGTTTCGGGGTATAGTTTTCCAAGTAATGTAGGCATAGACCCTGTCAATGGGGAGTTTAAATTGGCTAATCCATCAATTAGTGGGAAGTATGTTTTTGCAGTGAAAATTAGTGAATGTCGGAATGGACTATCATTAGGATTCGAAATTATGGAGTTTACTGTAATGGTTTCGCAACCTCCAAGTGAAGGTAAATTTCTTGCTATTCCGGCATGGCAAAAGGATTATTTAGGAAGAAATGTGCTCAATGTTTCTCCAAACGATACCATAGATTTTGACGTGAATTACCAAAATACGCGTGCCACAATAGGCCAAGATATTAAAAGCTACAGTGAGATATTTGCAAATGGAAACAATGGTACATTCACCTATTTAAGCAGCGATAGCAGGAATGTGAGTTATAATTTACACTGGGTTCCAACCAATCTAGATGCTAGATGTGCTCCTTACGTAATTACTTTTCGTGGTAAATCTGACTATGGAAATGGGGCGTTTTCAAAAGACTTAACGGTTATGGTTTTTGTGAAAGACCAATCTACCGTGGGATGCGGAAGCGTTTGTGGTGGAATTTTATCTGTTAATAATGAGGTTGTTGATAAGGGGGTAAGTGTTTCAATCGCGCCAAACCCCATTCAAAATGAATCGGTAATCCAAATAAATTCTGATAAAACAAATCAAAATTATTCTTTCCATGTTTACAATCTGTTAGGTGAAAAAGTTAGAATGATTAACGTTCAAAACCAATCGAAGTTTACGTTTTCTAAAGGCAGTTTGGCTGCCGGTGTTTATGTATATGAACTAAGTGATGGTGTTTCCATTTTAGCGAATGGAAAACTTGTATTGGTCGACTAAATGAGTGAAAACCTAATCATTTCAAGGGATATGTATTTTCCTAGGGGAGTGGTGTACTTAGGTTACATGGGTATATTTTTTGGAATTATAAATGCTTTAGAAAATATTTGGTTAGGAGCTGGTATTATGGGGGTTAGCGCGTTGATTAGTTTTAACAAAAGCACGTTGGAAATCGATGTAACCGAAAAAAGAAGTAGGGTATATCCATTTTTATTTGGATTTAAAACCGGTAGTTGGACCTCGCTGACGGAATTTACAGAAATGGCCGTTTTACGTAAAAATGTTTCCGAAAAAACCTACGGGGGTAGGTCTTCCAAATCGGTGGTGACTAAGGATGTGTTTTATGATATATGTTTACTTAATGCGTCTCATCGAAAAAAGTTTAGGTTAAAACGATTCCATAGCAAAGAAACGGCTCAAGAGGAGCTTTTGGTGTTTTCCAACAAATTGAAAATTAAATCGGTAAAATACAATCCGGTAATTTCTACTCGTACCGAAAGAAGAAGGTAATCACAGAAATGAATCTTATTCTTTTTTACTCCTGATTGGTAAGGTTGTCCTCGTTATTTTTCTCCGTTTCTGGTTCCTCTTTCCATTCTTGCATATTAAACTCTGGAACAGGCAAGGGTTTGAATTCAAATGATTTATCGTTGGTTAACTTGTATAACAATACTACGTCAATAGCGAAATGAGCCATCATCGGGGCAATCAACCCAAAATAGATTTTCATGAAGCCCATTATTCCAATAATTACGGTCATTAACAATCCGTACGACATCATTTTTTTATCTCTAGGGTCCAGGTAGCCATGAATGGCCACAAAAAATATAGCCGTAATCCAAACGCCCCAATAGGGTTGGATGACGCCTCTAAATAAAAACTCTTCGCCTACACCAGCACTAAAAGAAAGAAATACAATTTCCCAGGTATTCAGTTTAAACTGATGAATTAGTACGCCATATTTCATTTTGATTTCTTTGAGTTGGGGGCGGCTTATCATCCACCAAGCAATAAAACCTGATAAAACCCCAAACCCCAATCCTAAAGCTAGTTGATAGGGAAGGTTGGTGGGTTGAAGCCAATTAAAATCAAAATCCCAAGGGTTTTGTTCTACAGCACCTACGATAGTAATTCCAATTGTAGGAAACCCTAATAACGTAGCGATTCCCATTAAATATATTCTAGATTTTGGCATGGCGTAATTTGCGGCAAATGTAACAACCTGAATGCGATTAATAGGGATTTATCGGAAGTCTTGTTAATAGTGATGTTTGGACACTAATTATGAATTACTAACGGTTTAATTCAAGTTCTTTATGGTTCATAATTTATCGAATAAAAAAAGCCAGTTATTTAGCAATAACTGACTTTTAAAATAGCATTTAAACCCTATTTAATTGGCATATAAATATGGGTAATTAATTTATTTGGGTCTGGTTCATCTCTTGGGGTGTTTTCATATTCCTCCCAAGGCATCCCGTTCATTTCTAGGTTATGATTCTTCAAATAAGCATCCATTGCTTCCCAAACCATACCTGAGGTTTCGTACGAACCAATGTGTGTTGCCGTAATCACTTTTCCACCATAGGTTGAGGATGCATGAATTCTATCATCCGTAACCGAAATGGGGTTAGAAATAATAAATAAAGGTTCAAAAACCACTTTACTAGGTGGCTCGTAGGTGTGATAAATAATTCGAACAAATCCTGCTGGTTGTAGGCTATGTTCGCCTAAATAAGCACCAAGCGCACCATAGTTATTTGCTATTCTGTTGCCCAATTCATCCATAGCACAAGAATCTAAAATTCCAATATATGGTTTAGATTCCACTTCAGATTTAATGATTTCAATAGAGGCCATTTTATCTGCAGTTTCTTTGGCATTGGTTTCACACACTTGTTTAACCGCTTCCAATCCGTTCTCGAACGTAGTTCCTACCATATCATCCATAAATCGACCAAAAATTCGCATGAACGGGTTGTTGCCCATATCCATGTGCACTTCCCATGTAACTTGAGAACCGTCACCCACTTCAGTAAAAATCATTAAACCTTGTGAAGGTTCTTCTTCCATAGAACCAAAATATAATTTGGACTCAATGAGTTGATTTGGAACGACTTCTTTGTATATAATGGTGCCGTTTCCAGAGTTTTCGGAGGTCCAAGAATAACTTGCTCCGCTTCCTTTAGATACTTCCCCCACAGTAACTACCATGGTAGAATCCATGGCTTCCCATGGTGACCATTTTACGCGTTTTTCAATATTATTAAATTGGTCAAAAACATCGTCCATGGGTGCATTAATAACAATAGAGCGACTCACGCTCACTTCCTTATCTTGAAAATAACCATAGCCGGCAAAAATTAGAACTAAAGATATTAGTGAGAGTAGAATGTATTTTAATGTATTCATTTGTAGTAATTTATTAGTTGATTTGAAAATGTTGCGCGGACAAAATACAACGTTTTTTTAGAATAATACATCTCCATCCATTTCTGCTGGGATTTTTAAGCCCATGTAATTCAGTATAGTAGGAGCAATATCGGCCAACTTACCGTCCTTTAAATGAGGTTTCTCGTTGTTATTAATGAAAAACCATGGTACAGGTTGTGTGCTGTGCGCGGTATTGGGCGAGCCATCCTCATTCATCATGCAATCCACGTTTCCGTGGTCGGCTAATAGAATAGTGGAGTAACCATTTTCTAACCCCGTATTAATTACGGTTTTAGCGCAAGCATCAACCGTTTCCACCGCTTTTATTGCTGCCTCCCAAACTCCGGTATGTCCTACCATATCAGGATTTGCAAAATTGAGAACCACCAAATCAACCTCGCCCTTTTTAAGCTCATTAACAATGGCATCGCGTACCTCAGCTGCACTCATTTCCGGTTTCAGGTCGTAAGTCGCTACCTTAGGAGACGGAATCATGATTCTATTTTCACCTTTAAAGGGTTCTTCACGGCCACCGTTAAAAAAGTAGGTGACATGTGGATATTTTTCAGTTTCCGCTATTCTAATTTGCTGAAGTCCGTTATCGGCCACTACTTGACCTAAAGTATTGTTTAAGTTGTCTTTTTTGTACAGAATTTCCAGGTTTTTAAACTTAGAATCATAACTCGTCATACAGTTATATTGCAGTGGAAGGGGATTCATATTGAATTCATTTTCCACTCCTTGCGTCAAAACTGCCGTTAATTCGCGTGCACGGTCGCTTCTAAAATTAAAGTGAATAACCACATCGCCTTCTTCAATTTTTGCTATTGGTGTTCCATTTTTGGAAATTACAGATGCATCCACAAATTCATCGGTTATATCATTCGCGTACGAATCTTGTATGGCAGCACTAGCAGAGCCAAACTCTTTACCCTTGCCATGCACCAATAAATGATAGGCTTGTTGAACCCGTTCCCAACGGTTATCTCGGTCCATTCCGTAATATCTGCCCACAATAGAAGCTACGGTACCCGTAGTTTGCTCAAAATGATTTTCAATTTCGGTTAAAAAGCCAGCGCCACTTTTTGGGTCGGTATCTCTACCATCCATAAAAGCATGTAGGTACAAGTCGTTGAAATCTAGTTCTTTTGCGTAGGAAGAAATGGCTTTTACGTGATTAATATGAGAATGAATCCCGCCATCGGATAAAAGACCTAATAAATGCACCTTTTTACCTGTTTGAATTGCCGTTTTGAACGCATTTACTAAAACAGGATTTTCTTGAAATTTGTTTTCTGAAATATCTTTGTTAATCCTAACGATGTCTTGATAAACCACACGTCCAGCGCCTAAATTCATGTGACCCACCTCCGAGTTTCCCATTTGTCCATCAGGCAGGCCGACAAATAAACCGGATGCTTCTAATTGGGCATGAGAATAAGTGGAGTAGAGCGAGTCTAAAAATGGAGTTTTTGCACTGTTTATTGCGGATACCTTGGGGTTTTTGGCAATACCAAAACCGTCAAATATCATAAGGATAACCTTGTTATTCATGAAATGTATTTTAGGGTCACAAATTTAATGTTCTTACGTAAACAAGGATATGAAAATAGGGTTACTTTCTGCGTGTCATTAAAGTTACGAAAATCCCTATAATTCTAGATATATTAATCAATATCCTCTACAACTAGATGAATTCCGTCATCCTTAATCTCAATGATTTGTTGTTTATATAAATAACCTACCGCTTTTTTAAATGTTTTTTTGCTCATTTTAAAATGCTCGCGGATATCCTCTGGATTAGATTTATCGTTAAATGGCACAAATCCATGTTCAGATTGAATCTTAGTTAATAAGGCTTTAGCGCTCGGCTCAATGATATCAGACCCTTGAATATCAAGAGTTAAATCAATTTTATTATCCTCTCTAATTTTTTTGACATACCCTTGCACATACTCACCAATTCGAACGCGTTGGTTTAATTCTGTACGGTACAACAAACCTACATTTTCATCATTGATGATAGCTTTGTAGCCCATTGGAGTTTCTTTGTAGATCAAGAGTTTAACTTCTTGTTTTTCTTCTACCAATAGCTCTTCATTATCCACCACATTGTCTATTTTGGTGGTACCTACCAATCGTTGCGTTTCGGAATCAAGGTAGAGGAAAATTACGTTAGTATTTCCTTCTTCCAGTTTTTTGGCTTGTTCTGCATAGGGTACGAAAAGGTCTTTCTTTAAGCCCCAATCCATAAAAGCACCTACAGAAGTAACTGATTTTACACGTAATGGGGCGAATTCATGCAATAATATTTTTGGACGCTCGGTAGTAGCTACAATTCGGTCTTCTGAATCGGTATAGACAAAAACATTTAGTTCATCGCCCAATTTCATTGTTTCGGTTACGTACCGTTGGGGTAATAAAATGCCTTCTCCAAATGGGTTTTCTGACGGGTCTACGTCATCTGTAATTTCTGATGGGTCTCCATCATATTTACCTAAATAGCAGCCATTGCTTCTAAAACGTAAAATGTGCAATTTGTTGAATTCGCCTAATTCCATTTGTTCTAATTTGCCGCAAAGATACATTTAACCCGCAAAAAAGAGGATACGTTTTATGAAGTTACCACTGTTCAAATAGAATGAAAATAACACTGATTTTCTTCTCTCAACGTCCCTATATTTGTGGGGTACAAAAGGACATAAAATGCCAGCTAATAAATTTGCTACTATACGCTATCACGTAATCGATAAGATGCTTCGAAATAAGTATAAACCCTATCCATCGGTAGAAGATATTGTGGAGAAATGTAGCGATGTTTTACTAAAAAGAGTCTCTAAATCTAGTATTGAAAAAGATATTAGAGCCATGAAGAATGATGAGGCACTAGGGTATTTTGCACCCATAGAATATCATAGAGGTAACAAAGGTTATTTTTATGGTAATGAAGATTATAGTATTGATAAAGTGCCGTTGAATGAGGACGAAATTGAGGCGGTTCAGTTTGCCACAAATACCTTAGCCCAATTTAAAAATATTGCCATTTTTAAAGATTATGAAAATGCCATTGAAAAGGTGTTGGATAAGGTAAATTTATCGGGTATGGACGCAAACAATGAGAAGGAGTTCATTCAGTTTGAGAACATCCCAACGGTATCCGGAAATGAATATTTGGCTCCCATTTTAAATGCCATTCGAAAGAAAAGGGTGGTGGAGTTTGCCTATAAGAGTTTTAAAAAAGAAGAAGGTTCACTGCGATTGGTAGAACCTTATTTACTGAAGGAGCATAAAAATAGATGGTATTTGGTGGGCAAAGAGCCCGGAACCGATTTGTACAAAGTTTTTGGATTAGAACGAATGGGACAAGTCAAATTATCGGTCGATAAATTTATAAGAGATTCGAGTTTTAATGCGCAAGAGTTTTTTAAATACTCGCTTGGAATCACCGCTAATCCTAAACAAAAGCCTGATGAAGTGAAGTTTGAATGTAATACGGTATTGATTCAATATTTAGAATCGCAACCTATTCATCATTCTCAGAAGATTGAAAAATCTGAAAAAGGTGGAGTGGTAACGTTAAACGTATTGGTTACTTTTGAATTGGAACAATTGCTCCTAGGTTTTGGGAGTGAATTAACGGTGATAGCACCAAAATCATTGATTAAAAGTTTGGTGTTAAAGCATAAAGAAGCCATAAATAATTACAAATAGCAGTAGATGAAGATTTTAATAATAAACGGGCCTAATTTGAATTTACTTGGAGGTAGAGAACCAGAAATTTATGGTAACCAGTCTTTTACAGAATACATAGAGGTATTACGAAAAGGGTTTCCTTTTGCTGAAATTGAATATTTTCAAAGCAATCATGAAGGAGAATTAATCGATAAATTGCATTCCGCTAAAGTGGATGGAATTGTCATGAATCCTGCTGGCTATTCGCACACTTCTATCGCCTTGGCCGATGCTATTTCTGCTATCGCTACACCCGTGGTTGAAGTGCATATTAGTAACGTGTATGCTAGAGAATCTTACCGACAAAAACTAATCACCGCAGGAAGGTGCAAAGGAGTGATTTCCGGATTGGGCTTGGATGGCTACCGATTAGCTATAGTGGGTTTTATTAGCCAGTAATTTAATTCTTGAATAGGTTACTTTACCGTTGATTTCCGCATTCTAAGCGCATACGCTATAATGGCAGCAATGACTATTAGGGTGGAAATAAACTCCGGATTTAAAAAAAATTAACCTAAAGTTAAAAGAACTGGTTCGCTACGTGTTTCACGTAGTATTTGTATTTATAAAATTGTTATTTTTGATGAAGTAATTTAAAGGAAAAATGTCACCTTATAAATTTATAGGCTTTGCGTTTGTAAAATTTATATTTAGTGATCAAGAAATAAAATTTTTGGGCGTCTGCAACAATGAAAATCGCCAGTTTATCTAGTACGCAGACGGAGCCGCCATAGGGGCGTGTTCTGTCTTTTGTACTAGGGTGTCTGGCGATACCTCATTGTTATTGGATGGTTCGCGCCCCGACTTTTTTTAACTGTAAATATTGAACCAATTTACATGAAAAGAAACAATGTTTTTAGCCAAGTTTATTCTTCTATTTTTTTATGACGCGTTTTTTTCGCGTAAAAAGTCTAGATTTTTTGTTGGGTTTACTTAACGGTAAATTAACTGGATATGAATAAAACTAGCGCCTATAATTTTATAAACTCATAACACTAAAATAATATGAAACCATATTTAAGTCACGCTATTGCATTTGGAGCAATAGCCCTATTCAGTGCAAAAATACACGCACAAAATCTTCCGTTTTTAAATAATGATGCGGTAAGTACTTCTCATTTTTATTATCCCAATCAGGGTCAAGTTGCCGATGATGAGGGTCAATTGCACCCAGAGGTTTTATTTCATACGGAAATGACCTCGCCTTCGTACTTTTTTCAAAGTAACAAATTAAGCTTTGTAAAACTAAAATTAGATTCTATAGCACAAGATACTAGTTTTCGAATAGACATGGAGTTTTTCCATTCAACCCTGCCAACTGACCATGCTACTGAAATTGGAGAGCTATTAGCTCAAGATGAACGAGAAGGTCATTTCAATTACTATCTTCCTCATTGCTCGGATGGTATTGAGGGAGTTACCGGTTTTGAACGTCTTATATATCAACAAGCCTATCCGGGTATTGATGTGGAGTTTACTAGTAATGTTTCCGGCATTAAAGCATGATTTATTGTTCAACCTGGAGCAAACCCCAGCGATATTTTATTGAAATTTTCAGGACAATCTAGTATCATTCAACAAACTAACGGTGATTTGGAAATGTATCTTGGTTCTTGGAAAATGGAATTTCAACAAGCGTATGCCTATCAAGTTAATAATGGTGAACCAATGCTAGTAAATTGGTTTCCACTTTGGGTGCATGATGGCAATGGTTTGGTATCATTAACCACAGGCGCATATAATGCTAATTTACCTTTAATTATTGAAATGGGTGGCCCAGGGCAAGCAGCACCACAAGGCTCAGCTGTACCTCCGTATTGGGGTACTTATTATGGCGGAATGGGTATGGATCAAAACAAAGATTTTGATACTGATTTGGATGGAAATTTCTATACCCTGACCAATGTAAAAGGGAGTGGAGCTACTTTCCCCGCATATAATGGGGTTTCTTTCCCAAATAATTTAAGCTTTAATATGATGGTGTCTAAATTTGATGCCAGTGAATCACAAGTGTTTGCCACCTATTTCGGAGGAACACAAGATGATAAAGGCATGGCATTAGAATTTCAAATAGTGCCAGATGCTCCGGGCAATGTTTTTATTGGAGGATATACGGAAAGTAATAATTTGCAATACGGTCAAATTGCATCTACCTTTAACCAAGCCAAACAGCAAGGAATAGATGGGTTACTATTAAAGTTTAACGCCTCGTTAGGAATATTAAAATGGGGGTCATATTTTGGAGGAAACGGCTCTGAATTTATTATGGATATACGTGCCAACGACAAGAAAATGTATTTAGTTGGAGTGACCTCATCTACCGATGCGGGTAACTGTACTGGAAGTATAAGTGGCATGCCGCTATGTAATAAGTCAGGTACGGGTTTTTATCAAACTAGCAACCAAGGTAAAAGAGAAGGGTTTATTGCGGAATTAAATGTACAACCCTTAGCTAAAATTTCGCTTGAATGGGCTACTTTTTTTGGTGGAGATCAAAACGACAGAGCGTATGCCATAGAGATTTATAGTGATGCAGCTACACAAGATACTGTAATCTATGTAGCAGGAACAACTAATACCGCTAAGGTTCAAAATAATTTCACCTCTCCGGCAAGTGCTAACAGTAATGGTAGTTTTCCGTTGGCTAACCCACAAGGTGGGGCATATTTTCAATCTGTTTTGGGCGCTACTTTAAATTCGAGCAATTATGATGGATTTGTGACTAAATTTAATAGTCAACACCAATTGGTTTGGTCTAGTTTTTATGGAGGCGATGACTATGATAATTTTGGAGATATTGCCATAAATGCCAATGGAGTTTATGTGGTAGGAAGTACCCAATCAAAAACCGATAATTCAGGTAGCTGTAGCGCTAATTTAAACGGTAATATTCCAAAATGTGCTACCATGCCAAATGCATACTTGGCTTCAAACCAGGGTTTACGTGATATTCTAATAACGCAATTTAGTTTTAACGGAGTTTTAAATTGGTCAACTTGTTATGGTGGTATTGATCAAGAAGCACCATTAGGTTTGGTAAACTGTGTAACAGACAATGACAACAATATCTATCTCACTTCCAATTCGCTATATAAAAATGCGGCACCAGTTAATATGAGTACATTAAACCCAGGAGGTGCATATTACCAATATGACAATACTCATATCACCGATGGTGGACAAGGTACGGACAACATTTTACTCATGTTTAATGATAATAATAGTAGATTATGGGCGACCTATTTTGGTGGAGGTTGCGGAGGTTGCTCCGATACCATGGGGAATGAATATGCTGAAGCATTGACCGTTTTTCATTCGGAATGGATATATTTTGGTGGTTTTACCCATAGTTTATTCACTCCAAGACACCAACCATGGGCTGGTGCATATTTTGACAATCAGCAAGGCTCTTTTGGAAACACCGTAAGAGCAGAAGATGGTTACATTGCAAAGGTAAATGTAACCAATTTGGCAATGTTTTTAAATGAATTGACCAATAACGGAAGTGTTGATTATTTGAAAGGATATCCAAATCCTGCAGTAAACGAGGTAAATATAAACATGCCTTTTTCTAGTACAGAATCCGTTAACGTTATAATTTATAATAACTTGGGGCAAGAAACAAAACGTTTTACTACTTTTACGCAAGGGGGTAATTTAAAATTGGATATTGAATCCATAAATACTGGAATCTATTTTATGAAAATAGAAACCAAATCGAATAAAATCACAAAAAACTATGTGTACTCATTTATTAAGCAATAAGTGGATTAAACTGGCGCTGTTTATCAGTGCCAGTTTCTTACTATTTCAGCAAGTACTATTTGCCCAAAAATGGGAAGGGTTAGGTATTGGAGATATAGGGTTGGCTTATTTCAACCATTTATCGGTTGATACGGCTCAGGATAAATTGGTATTAGGTGGCACCTATTTTTTAGTACAAGTAAATGGCGTTTCATCTTCGTCTGTTTTAAAATGGACCCCTGAAAATGGGGTGGAAATTCTATCTCCACACAACCCATCGGTTATAGGCGTGTCAACTATTCATGACGTGTTGTTCACGCACGATTCGATGATTGTAGTAGGTGATTTTGCAATAGGCATTTATAAAAATGGGCAATGGGTCTATAATTATGCCAATCAGGACTATAGTTTTGTAGAAATAATTCCGTATAAAAACCACTATTTGGTGGCAACGGGATATGGTTATTTTTATCCATTAAATAAACCTCCATTATTATTAGAATGGGATGGAGATAGCACATTTACCGAGTTTAATGATATTACCCAGAACACCTATTATTCAAATGGTGTATTCGCATTAAGTTTATACCAAAATAATCTTTACGTTGGCGGAAATGGACGGTCGTCTTCGGGTAGCTTGATGAATGGAATTATGATGTGGGATGGTATGAACTGGCAAGAAAGTGGCGGTGGTATTACAAATGTATCAAATTTAGGAGGGGTAAATGATATGATAGAATATGATGGAGATTTGTACATAGGAGGTATGTTTTATCAAAACAATCATAGTAAAGAAAACTTAATAGCCCGTTGGGATGGTAAGAATTGGAAAAGTGTAGGCGGAGGTTTTGGGTGGGGCTTGGGCCCTGGTTCGGAAACCATTGATGTAATGGCTGTTCACGGTGGGTATTTATATGTAGCTGGTCAATTTCAAACTCCAGGAGGCATACCTGCAAATTCGGTAGCCCGATGGGACGGTCATCAATGGTGTGGATGCGGCTCTACCTTTGATGGTCAAATTACGGCCATGACTTTTTATCGTGATACATTATATGTAGGTGGTGGTTTTAATCATATAGATGGAGATAGTATTGCAAAAATAGCTCGATTTATTGGCTCAGATTTTGCCGATACTTGTGGTTCTACCACGGTAGGAATAAAAACCATAGAAACCGAAAAGACCAAAATCGTAGGTTTTCCCAACCCTGCCCAAAACGAAATAAACCTTTTATTACCTAACTTAAAAAATCAAAAAATTGAAATTTATATTCGTAATAGTGTAGGGCAATTGGTTTTTCAAAAAGCAGAGAACATATTGAATAATAAATTAACGCTCAGCATATCTTCTCTTTCTAATGGCGTGTATTTTGGCGAAATTATAACTCTTAATAAAAACTATGTGTACTCATTTATTAAGCAATAATCCGTAAATTCTCATTTATGGATAATTAATTTTTCCGCATTCTAAGGGCATACGCTATAATGGCAGCGATGACTATTAGGGTGGAAATAAATTGAGAATTAGAGTACCAACCATCTAGTAAGAAGCCGCGAGCTTCATCGCCTCTAAACTCTTCTATAATAGACCTTCCGGTAGAATAAAGAATAAGATAAAGTAGGAACATTTGCCCTTCAAATTTTTGCCTGGTTTTCGCAAATGTGAGGATTCCAAAAATGGAAGCTAACATAAACGAACTGTACAATTGGGTAGGATGAAGGGGTGTATTCAATGGCTCCGCCATGCTCAGGGGGTCGGTAAATACGACTGCAAAAGGTCCATGACTTTCGATACCGTGGCAACAACCGGCCATAAAACAACCTAAGCGGCCAAAAAAGTGAACGATTAGCGCCACAAATCCGATTAAATCCAAAAATTTCCAAGCCGATAATTTGTGTTTTTTAATAAACCAAAACACAAATCCCATAGAGAATATGAGCGAGCCATAAAACACAAATCCTGAGTTACTTATTAGTTCTTTTGGGTTGGATAAATAAAAGTTAGGATTTTCAAAAATCATGAAGAATTTACCGCCTACTACCGACATAATAATTAAACCCAGAAGTAGCGATTGAGAATTCTCTTCCGATAGACCAAAATCACGGTAGGCATTGGTTTTTAAGTACCAAAAAGCCATTAATACACCCATTAAAATTAGGGCTCCATAGGAATAAATGGCAATTTCATCGGGTAAAAAACCGTGTAAAAACGATGGTGTGTGGAAATGGAATAACTCTGGATGCATGCAGCGAAATTAATTTATTTTCTTCTTAAATAAGAGAATAAAAAGATTAACATTTTTGTGGGTGATTAACTAAATTTGGAGGTAAAAGGTTCAACGCAAATATTTAAGTTTGTAAGACCAAAAGAGAATAATATAAATGAATGCAATTGATATAATGAAGGAGCAGGCCTCAAGGCCAGACCAAATTTTTATGATTGTGTTTTTTGTAACCTTTATTCTGGGAGAAATTATTATTTCTTCTTTTCGTTCGGTAAAATTATACGCCACCAAAGATACCTTAAACAACTTGTTTTTAGGTGTTTTAACCTTTGCTTCGGTTGCTGCGGTGAAAGGGGGAGTGTATATTATGTTTGATTTTTTGTACGCTCATCGTATAGTTGAATTGGATAAAACCAGCGGATTTAATTTGGCGGTGTATTGGTTAGTTTTATTGCTGATTAATGATTTCATGTTCTATATCTTTCATTGGATAGCACATAAAAGCCGCTTTTTCTGGGCCTTGCACGTGGCACATCATAATTCTACCGAGTATAACTTTACGGTTTCTATACGCGGGTTATTTTTACTTCAAGTGTTTAAGTTTCCTCTTTGGGGCATTATGCCGTTGTTGGGTTTTGAGCCAATGGATGTGTTTTTCATGGATTCTATCGTTTACTTCTACCAATTTTGGGTTCATACCAAGTTGATAGGTCGATTAGGAATTTTAGAAGAATTTATGCAAACACCTATGAATCATGCGGTTCATCATAGCGTAAAACCCGAATACCTGAATAAAAACTTAGGTGGAATTTTTATTATTTGGGATAGACTTTTTGGTACATTCATAAAAACGGATGAAGAAATTGAGTTTGGAATTCCAAACAATATTGATTCTGAAAGTCCTTGGGTTATTGCGATGCACGAGTTTATTAGCATTTGGAGAGAAGTCCAAAAGCCGGGGCTATCTTTGGCAAAAAGATTTGCGATTGTTTTTGGGGATTTACCGTTTAGAAAATATTAATGGATATAAAAGGACTAATTAAAACGATTACCGAACCTTTTGTGCGAACCTACCAAAATTGGCGACATGAAAAGGTAGTCACGTATTCATATAATGACCTGACGGTTAATATTCTTCCAGGTGTATTTTCTCCGGTTATCCATTACAGTACTGGATTTTTTTTAGATTATATTAAAAACCTTGATTTAACCAATAAAACGGTTTTGGAATTGGGTTGTGGCTCAGGAATAATATCGGTTATATCAGAATCTAAAGGGGGAATTGTAACAGCCTCAGATGTCAATGAGGTTGCCATAACGGAGTTAACCGCTCGCGTAAGAGATGAGAACTTAAACGTAATTGTGGTGTATTCTGATTTATTTGAAAACCTACATTTTCATTTTGATTATATATTTATTAATCCGCCTACTTTATGCAAAACACCTAAAAGCATAAACGATAAATCAACAATGGCGGGGGAGAGTTTTGAGTATTTTGATAGGCTTTTTGCACAATTAAAAGTAAGAACCCTTCGCGAAACGGAGGTTTTGATGATTTTACCCGAAGAAGCTGAATTGTTTTCGGTTAACCGTAGAGCAAAAAGTCACCACTTAAAGTTAAAGACACAAAAGGTAATGAGTGCAGGACTCAACAGGGCAGTGGTTTATCGGGTTGTAGCACACGATTAATTTATTGAATCTAAATCTCAAAGAGAGTCTGTCTACAAAGGAAAAACCTGATTGGTCATTTGCAGAGAGGCGTTGAATGCATCCATATTAATGTCGATATCAATTTTTTTACGATTGAAGTAACTCACTAAATGCTCCGTAGGCATATTCCCAGTTAAATCATCTTTGGCCATTGGGCAGCCTCCGTACCCCTTTAGAGCGCCATCAAAACGTTCACAATTTGACAAAACAGCAGCGTGAACTTTTTCCTCCCAAGTATCAGGAGTAGTATGCAAATGGGCTCCAAACTCTACATTTGGCAATTCTGGAACCAAGGAATCAAATAAATACTGAATGGTTTTAGGTTCCGCAACACCAATAGTATCGGATAAGGAAATGATTTCCACCCCTAATTCGTTGTGCAATTTATGCGCCCATTCCAACACGATATCTGCATCCCAAGGGTCGTTATAGGGATTTCCAAAAGCCATGGAAATATAAACTACCAGTTCTTTTTGTTTTATTACGCAACAATTCAAAATATCTTCAGCCCGATGAAATGAATCTTCAATAGAGCTATTAATATTTCGTTTTTGAAATGTTTCGGAAATAGAAAACGGAAAGCCTAAATAACTAATTTGCTCAAATTCACCCGCTTGACGAGCACCACGTTCATTACCCACAATGGTAAGTAGTTTGGTGCTAGTGTTTTCTAAATCTATTCTATTTAAGACTTCTGCGGTGTCGCGCATTTGTGGAATAGCAGTAGGAGAAACGAAACTTCCCATATCTAAGGTGTCAAAACCAACCTGAAGTAATTGGTTGATATAGCTTACTTTTTTATCGGTTTCAATAAAATCATGCAAGCCTTGCATGGCATCTCGTGGACATTCAATAATCTTCATGCTGCGAATTTAGTAGGTAAAATTAGAAAATAGTCCATTATTCAACAATTTTCCAAATTCCTTCAAATGTATATCCCCGCAATAAATCAGCAGTTTTCATTCGTTTTTTTCCGGGTATTTGTAACTCTTCAATGGCAAGCCAATTTGTAGCAGTAGCAATTTTAAAATACCCTTTTCCATCCGTTTCTATCGCACCAATTTCGGTGGCTATATCAGTCGATACGGATGTTTGATAAATCTTGATTATCAATGATTTTTCGCCATTAGATATCTCGGTCCAAGCTGCTGGATATGGACTTAAACCTCGCACAAAATTATGGACGCCTACCGCTTCAGAATGCCAATTTATTTTGCATGTATCTTTGAAAATTTTTGGAGCACTTCGAAGGTTTTCATCTGCCAATTGTGGGAGATATTGTGGATTTCCAGATGCAATTTTAGCTAAAGATTCAATGAGTGCTTGCGCTCCTAATTCCATAAGCTTGTCATGCATGGTTTCAGCATTATCGTTAGGCAAAATAGGAATGGTTTTTCGTAAAAGAATGTCGCCTGTATCTATTTCGTGTTTCAGCTTAAAAACGGTAACTCCTGTTTCTTGGTCGCCATTAATAATAGCCCAATTTATAGGTGCTGCTCCACGATACTGAGGTAGGAGAGAGCCGTGTACATTTACGGTGCCCAAAGGGGGCATATTCCACACCATTTCTGGTAGCATTCTAAAAGCTACAACCACAAATAAATCGGCATTCAATGCGCTTAATTCTTGAATGAATTCAGGATTTTTTAATCTTTCTGGTTGCAGTACCGGTAACTTATTTTCGACTGCATAATTCTTTACAGCCGAACCAGTTAATTTTCTACCACGTCCCATTTTCTTATCAGGCATAGTAATTACACCCACCACTTGGTGGTTGGATAAATGAATGGCTTTAAGGCTTTCAACCGCAAAATCAGGTGTTCCTAGAAATACTATTTTTAATGATTTCATGAAAATTAATTAATACCCTAACCAAAAGATTTTTATCAAAACAACTTTTGGCAGGTATGAAATAACAATGGTAAGCACGGACGATTAGTCCATTCTTTTTAAATATTTATATAGCTCATTATCGGTGTTTAAAACCACGGATGTTTTTCCACTAAACGTGTTTTCAAAGGTTTCCATCGATTTTAAAAATGCGTATAAAGATTTAGCTTGGCCCGATTTATTATAGGCGGCTGCATACACTGCAGCAGCTTTTCCATCGGCATCCCCTTTAATTTCTTCAGCGGTACGGAAGGCAACAGATTGAATTTCTTTTAAATCACGTTCTTTCTGACCATTGATTCGGGAAGCTTCTCCTTGACCCTCACTTCGAAATTTGTCGGCAATTCGGAAACGCTCACTTTTCATTCTTTCAAATACTTGATTTTGTACTTCTTGCACATAATTGATTCGTTTAAATCTAAAATCAAGAATTACAATTCCTAAATCAGCTGTTTGAATATTGGCTTCGGCTAAAATTTGTTTTTGAATTTCCGCTCTACCCACTATAATCTCAGCCAAAGAATCGAGTAAGTTACTATCGGCCGACATGGGGGTTCTGTTGCTAGAACGTACTGCTTCTTCAATGTTGTTTTTAGCGATAAAGTTACGGGTGGCACCGTCCAAAATATCATCTAATCTAGATTGTGCTCCACGTTCATTGGTTAACCGTTTGAAAAACTGGAGCGGGTCGGTAATTTGCCAACGCGCATAGGTATCTACGTAGATAAATTTCTTGTCTTTCGTAGTAATTTGATTCGGCTCGCCATCCCATTCCATGTATCTTTTTTCAAAGAAATTGGCGGTTTGCACAAATGGCATTTTGAAATGAAACCCAGGGTCTAATACGGGTTCGCCTACCGGACGACCAAATTGGGTAACAATAACTTGTTCTTTTTCTTGTACAATATATGTACTCTGCATAATCAGGAAAATAAAGATGATGCCTATTACGATGAATAATGTTGATTTAACCTTCATTAGTTTGATTTTTGAGTTTTTTGTAATTGCATTTGTAGGAGTGGGAGCACATTTCCTTTTTGGTCGGTAATTATCACGTTTCCAATTTGAGGAATTACATTCGACATGGTTTCCAAATATATTCTTCGTTTGGTTACCTCAGGCGCTTTCACATATTCGGTATAAATAGCATTAAAACGAGCCACTTCACCCAAAGCCATATTCACCCGTTCGGTGGCATAACCTTCTGCTTTTTGAATGGTTTCTTCCGCTTGCCCACTTGCTCTAGGAATAACTTTGTTGTATTCTGATTTGGCTTGATTTATAAGGGTTTCCTTTTCTTGTTGGGCTTCATTTACCGCATTAAATGCTTGTTTTACTGGTTCCGGAGGATTCACATCTTGCAATACTACTTGGTCAATTTTTATTCCCATGTGGTATTCTCTACAAATTTCTTGAATTAATCCTTCTAACTTGCCGCCAATTTCAGCCCGCCCCACGGTCAATACTTCGTTTACCGTTCTGTTACCCACAATTTGGCGCATAGCCGACTCAGAAATAGCTCGGAGTGTTAATTCGGGGTTTCTTACCTTAAACAGATAGTTGTACGCATTATCAATTCGATATTGAACAACCCATTCTACACTGGCCAAATTTAAATCTCCGGTGAGCATTAATGATTCTTCTCGCTCTGCTTTAGAACGTCTGTATTCTGATTTTACGTCCGCATTGGTAGTTCTAAATCCGAATTCCAATTTTTGTTGATTTTCTACCGGTACTTTGTACACCGTTTCGGTGAATGGTATTTTGAAATTTAAACCTGGCTCAACGGTTCTGGTGTATTTCCCAAATCGGGTGATTACACCTACTTCCTCAGGGTCAATTTGAAAAAAAGAACTAAATGCCAAAACCATTACCAACCCAATTAGAATTAGATTTCGAACATTTGGAATCAATTTTTCCATTTTTTGTTGCATCTCTTCGGGGTCAAACTGAAATTCTGCCATTTTACTTGTTTTTAGTGAATACTTATGGATGCCAAAAATAGGAGTAGAAGGGAAGCACCGGAAGGTTTATTGTAGGAAAGTATTAACAAATTATCACTCCAAAAACTAACTTCTTGGATGGAATTGAAGAATGGTATCTAACAGGTCGTCCTGATTCAAATGCGTATAAATTTCTGTGGTGGTTATAGATTCATGTCCAAGCATATCTTGAATTGCACGTAAATCAGCTCCTCTTTGAATTAGTTCGGTTGCAAATGAATGGCGCAGAGTATGCGGACTCACTGTTTTATGAATTCCTGCTTTTTCTACTAGTTGTTTAATGATGGTAAAAATCATGACCCGAGTGAGTTGTTTCCCTCTTCGATTTAGAAAAAGAAAATCTTCTTGGCCTTTTTGAATTGGAACATGAATCCTAATCTCATTTAGGTAGAGTAAAATATGTTTTTTCGCCATTCCGCCTAAAGGTACCAGTCGTTGTTTATCTCCCTTACCTGTTACGCGAAGAAAATCATCGTCAAAGAAAATATTGGATATTTTGAGATTAACCAACTCACTTACCCGTAAACCACAGCCGTATAACACTTCAATTATTGCAACGTTTCGCTCTCCCTCGGGTTTACTTCGGTCTATTTCGCCCAAGATTTGTTCTACCTCTTCATTGCTCAAAACATCGGGTAGTTTTCTTCCCACGCGGGCTGTTTCTATCAATTCGGTAGGATTTGAATCCATAATATCTTCTAGCAACAAATACTTGTAAAAAGACTTTATTCCGGATAAAATTCGATTTTGAGAAGTGATAGCTAATCCCAAACCGGTGATATAGGTTAAAAAACTTCGAATATGCTGAGTGGTTACCTTTTCGGGCGTTACAGTTGGTGCTTCCATTTCCATAAATTGCGATAGTTTATGGATATCCTCCATATAACCCGCAATGGTATTGGGCGATAACGACCGCTCAATTTTGAGGTACGAACTAAATTCTGTTATGTAGCTTTTCCATTTGTTCATGGGTACTATTAATGTTGTACAACTACTTTAACGGTTTTACTCGTATAGGTATTTGAATCCCAGTGCAAAAAATATAGTCCGGTGGGCAATTTACTGGTGTTGATTAGGGTAATTGTGTTTTGAACGGAAACCATTTTCATAAGTTCACCTTGGAGATTATAAAGTTTTAAAAACCCTGAAGTAACCGGAATTTGAATATTTATGTGGTCGTTACCTGGGTTAGGGAATACGTGAATACCCAACTCCTTATTCAAACTACTTATTCCGGTAGTTGTATTATACTCAATGAGATAGAATAGGGTATTGGTGTGGTTTACATCATTCCACTGCCCAGCCACACCAAGGGGCCAATCGGTAAAAGCCAAACCTAATGCATCTTGTCCGCCAAAATCATCGGGTTCGTTTCCCCAGTTATTGTATAAACCACCCACCGCATTTCCGGTTTTTGTTCCTTGCCAAAATTGTACGGAATGGGCATCATTATTTCCATCCCAAACCCATTTTCCTTCTGTCGCCAAATCGTTTCCACCTATCCATAGGTAAGACGCGCCACCGCCATCGGGAGCTACGGTGCTACTGGCAGAAATACCTGCTCGATTTACGTAATAAAAAATGCTGTCCTGCTCCTGTTGACTATTGATTTCGGCTAAAAATCCACCGCGCGTTAATGCACAATTCGCGGCATCCACCCAATTCAGATTCTCTTTTATAATTTCATAATTATCACCATTATATGTAAAAGCGTAAATATTATTGGAATCAGTCACACATTGCGAATGGGCAACATAGGGAGCAGATAATGTACATAAGCTCAAAAAAATGGTGCGAAAATGATTTTTCATGCAATTGGTATTAATTATTTATGAAAATAGTGAAAGAAATTTATGAAGGATTCAATTAATGTAGTGTTCCTATTATCAATATTTTAACATAAATAATTCACCCCTTAATGAAACCTTTAACTGCCCAAATTCGTACTTTATTTTAGACCGTAAATACATTACGGTGGCGGAATTTAGGTTTGCTTCAAAATTAAGAGATATGAACGCACAACTATTAGAGACTTTCAAAAACAATTTCACAGTTTCATTGTTAAAAACTACCGAAACTGAACCGAAACAATTTCCAATTGCAACCGAAGTAGTGGGCTTGTCCTTATTTCAAATGCCTGCCATCTATCATCACATAAATAGTGGTGAAGAGCTTTCGCTTTATTACAACTATGGCGCTACAAATGCCCAACAAGCGGTAGAAGTTTTTTACAAAAAATTCAAGTTGGGTCACTTACCTAATGCCACAGCTCAATTGATAGAAAAAGTAATGATGCATGGATTTGATTTAAAAGTGAAAGTAACGCATATAATTAAACGTAAATATTTACCAATAAGCGGTTTAAGTATTCAAATTAATGAGAATAATTTATAAACGATTTTAAAAATTAGAACGATGAATTTATTTGGAAAAATAGTGAAACAGTCCCGTCAGAAATCTAAACCGAGCTCAGTTTCAGCATCTACTTGGGCCAATGCAGTGAACTGGAATATAGAAGCTTGGAGATGTTATTTAGCGGGTCAGAATTGGGTGCACACGATAGAAATTTGTTGCCCGGAGCAGTATTATATGTTGGTGAACGAAAAGGGAGAATTTATTCTTTCAAATTCAAATCTTATCACGTTTCAAGATAATTTGGCAAATAGAGAATGGGCCAACCGGTTAAAAATTCAAATTGCCGAAATGCGTAGCAAAGGCGAATGGAATGAAGCCATTGAATGGAGTAAATTATTGGTTAAATTAACCAAAGATTCTATTTTAAATCCAAACGAAAGGGCATTGATTCAACAAAAACATACCGTGAAAGGTCATCGTTTAATACGAATTAATGCCGCTGCTTAGGCGTGTGTATTTTGTAAATCCATGTTTTAACGCGATTTAGTAATAGTGTTTAAATTTCTTATTCCTTTTTAAGAAAAGTCGTAAAGGGAAATAAATGAGGATGCTTGTTAGCGTAATGATAAGCGCATTTGTCAATAAAAAAAGCTGATTTTCAAAACTATGCGAGTTAAGTCTGTTTTCTGAATTGATTTCCCAGTAACTTAATAATACCCCTAAAAACCCGCCAAACATTCCTAGAAACAAATAGGAATACGGAAGTACGTGTAATCTGTATCGACTGGTAAACCAAATTCGCATGCGATTATTGAAAATAATTCCAAGCGTAAAAAGAACTAAACCCGCCAAGCCTACAAAAGGCAAGTAAGAAAGTAATTCCATCTGAATGTTTAATTGATTCTGCATTATTTGTTCATTGCTTTTATTGAGATAAATGTCTCAATCAATGAACTATACGAGATTGCTTTTGAAAAGTTTCAATCTATCAAAAAAAAGTAGTTAAGTGCGGTTTGGAAGTCCTTAATCCTTGAAATACGGAGTGCTTAAGCTACCGATTTATTCAGAAATCGACTAAGGATAGTAAATAGCAAAGTCACCCCAATTCTAAATGGAATGGCAAGCACCGTTTTTTCTAAATAGAGTCCGCCCGAGTGCATATACACACGAAAAGCAATGTAAGTAAGAATTAGAATGGAAACCGAAATGCTTAAAAGTGGGGTGGTCCATTTTTTTGAAAACCAAAATCCGTAAACAGCAGATATGTATATGAAGCTACAAATAAAATTAGCCCAAACCACAAAGGGCACAAAATTTCCTTGTGCTTGCCGAATTCCAAAAACATCAAATATGATTGCGCCACTCAAATAAAAAGTAAGCATACCAAACAGGAGTAGAAAGATAGCGGTAATTTTACGGAATGCTGGTTTCATTTAAAATTATTTTGTCTCAAAATTAGTCCATTTGGTAATTGAAAAACTGGGCAAATTAATTCTATTTAGGAATTTGAACGGCATCTTTTTTCCATTCTAAATATCCCCAAACAGCCATTAAAATATACACTCCATACAAAAATGAGTAAAAGTAAATTCCTTTGTAGATATAAATTATCGAAGCAATAATATCTACCGCTAACCAGTAGTACCAATTCTCAATTTTTTTGCGTGTGGTAAGCCACATCCCGGTTACGCTTAAAATGGAGGTAGTAGCATCCCAATATGGAACTGAGGCAGGGGCTAAACCCTCAAAAAAGTACGGTATGTTTTGTAAAAATAATCCAAAAACCAATACGCCAACCCCGGTAATTAATGCAATAATTACATTGGTGTTAAATGAATAATGGGTAACTTTTAACTCTTGCTTTTTATCGCCCTTGCGCCAGTAATACCAACCATAAACGTTTAATACTAAGAAGAAAACATGAAGAATAAAGTCGCCATATAATTGGATACGCCAAAAAATAACAAACGAGATAAAAACATAGATTATTCCTGCGGGCCAAGTCAGAATGTTTTGTTTAATCAAAAACCAAACAGCTAGCAATCCAAAAACCAATCCAGCTAATTCTAGCTGGTCGATGTGCAATGCGTAATCAATAATTTGTTGCCACATGAAAGAATGAGTTTAAAGTGCCAAATATAGGATTTGAATCGCTTTTTTGACCTACCTAGGATTCGCTAATTAATGGAAATAAATAGGGTGATACGTATGCATAATTGGTGTAGCTAAATAATTGAAAAACAATTTAATGACTAACAACAATGCTTCCGTATTTGCGCGCTTTGGACTGGCTTGTAATAAGGATGAAAGGGTAAATACCTGAACGTAATGGAGTCACATCCATTTGAAACTCATCCGTTGAAGTTTTTAATTCGAATAATGAAGTGCCTAAATAGTTAAAGACTTTTAAGGTGTGCACGGCATTTAACGGATTCGAAAAATAGATGTGCGTTTGGCTATTTGAAGGGTTGGGTTGAATGCTTACATCCTCATTTTTTAAATCGCGAATAGTAACAGTAAGTACATCGCTAAAACCTATTCCACCTAATTCTATTTTATACAAACTAAGCGTATTAAAAATGGGATGCGCATCCGTAAACACATACTGAACGGCTTCGGAAGTACTGCCGCAAATGCCCGGAATATCACCAATTAATTGAAAGTTACTATCGCTTTCAGACCGATAAATATTAATTCCAGCACAGGTACTTCCCGAACGAATAACGATGGTTAACGTCACTTGCCCATTTGTAACTAACGCATTGAAACGGTCTAAAATCAACTGGTCTTGTGCCAAAATAGGAGTGCTTATGGCTCCCATCATTAAAACAAGAAGAATGGAAATTAGCTTTTTCAAAACTTAGATTTGACTGGATGACGTAATTTGAAATACAATAGGGTAAATGTAGCTTTAAAAAAGAGTTTAAATTGGTAGCTAACCGACATTCAACCCGAATTTGAGAAGTACCGAATAGATTAGTATTCCACTTTCCAAATTTCGAAATAAATCTGGGAAGAATCAATTTGATGAATTTGGGTTAAAGAATCAAATTGGTTTCGGTCCATGCAAAGGGCATGTTTTTGATTCCAAGGAGAAGAGGGGTACGCCCTATTTTTTTCTACTTCGAAGCACGTAAAGGAAATCGATTTTTTTTGAGCAGGAAGGGCGGTTAGAAATTCTAATTGACCTCGGCCGTATTCGTTCAAAGCATCCGTTATGTCTCTATTTCCATGAAAAACCTTGAAATCATACGCTCCCGTATGGGGTATATAACCGATGCCATTTGGGCTAATTTTTACGCTGGTTTCGGTGTGGTAGGAAGGAAATAAATAGACCATTCCGTTGTAATTTTCTGGAACATGGATTTCTAACGTTGGTTTATAATCTGCAATAAGGTGCTGCCCAATGATAAGGGTGAAAATGATACTCGAAAGAAAATAAAAAATAGGAAATCGATAGGAAATGTAATTTCTTTTGAATGCCGTAATTACAAAAGTGAACAGCCCTGTTAATCCTAGAATAAATGGAATTAGAATGAGTTCAATTCGGTAAAAAGAGCTGTGGTAATAGCCTAAATAGGAATAGATTAGTGTTAATGAAATACAAATCATCAATAATATGCTAGTGCCTATTTTTTTCCGTTCCATTGCCTACTAATATTCCAAATTTGTTGGATTGATTTGGGAGCAAGATACCATAAAAAATGGCGCAATAAAAGTGGGGGAGATGGTGAGTAAGTTGAACCCTTTGGACATAAAAAAAAAGCTAAACTGAAAATTCAATTTAGCTTTTTGAGTTCAATTAAATTACTCTAAATTATAATTTAGAGTAAAGCAAGAAGACTTAATTACAAACTGGCTAAAGCAGCATCGTAATTAGGTTCTTCAATGGTTTCGGCTACTTGCTCGGTGTAGATTACTTTCCCTTCTGGGTTAAGAATCACCACACTTCTTGAGTTTAAACCTGCTAATGGTCCATCTACGATGTTTAAGCCGTAATCCTTTCCAAACTGTCCGGTATTAAAATCAGAAAGCATGAATACGTTTTCGATTCCTTCCGCACCACAAAATCTAGATTGAGCGAACGGTAAATCTCTAGATATACATAAAACGCTCGTGTTTTCAAGATTGGCGGCAGCCTTGTTAAAATTTCTAACCGATGCTGCACATGTTCCGGTATCAATACTTGGGAATATGTTTAGCACTAAGTTTTTTCCTTTAAAGTCGCTTAATGATTTCACAGATAAATCATTGGCCACCATTTTAAAGTCCTTGGCAATGCTACCTACTTTAGGTAATTCGCCACCAGTATTTATTGGATTTCCTTTTAATGTGATTTTTGACATGTTATTTGTTTTTTGTGTTAATCGAATGCTTATTTATTCAAATAATTAATTTTTCATTGGTCTTAAAACGATTATTCCAAAGTATAATAAAAGGATGTAAGTTATTTATAACCTAGTACTACCCTCAAGTTTAGTTGAGATTTTGTTGCCCTATGAAGGATGTTTTAAGAAAGAACTAAATTAAAGTTTTATTGTAATTTAAATGCAGTTAAAAGACTTTGTTTTTAGTTAAATCTAAATGTGCATTTCTTCATTTTAGGAGCACTTTATCATGGGGGACACTCCAAATGTATTGGCTATTTTTGAGCCTTAAATTTAGTTAGATGCGTGTGTTCTCAAATTGGATAATAGGCTTGTTTTCGGTAGCCATTTTGGGTTGTAGTTCTCCTAAAAAGGAAGCTATAACTATTGCTGCCGCTGCCAATATGCAGTTTGCTCTAAAAGAGTTGACGCTCGCCTTCACAGAGGAAACAGGAGTAAAGTGTGATGTGATTTTAGGTTCATCTGCCAAAATGAATGCTCAAATAAAAGAGGGAGCTCCTTATGATATATTTATTTCTGCGGACATGGCTTTTCCACAAAATTTGTATAAATCAGGGTTTACAATAAACAAACCCAAAGTGTATGCGTACGGAAACTTGGTGTTATGGTCATTTCAAAAAGAAATCACACCTTCTTTAGAAATTCTTACGGAATCCAGTATTAAACATATAGCAATTGCAAATCCTAAAACAGCTCCCTACGGAATTGCCGCAGCCGAAGTTTTACAAGCTAAAAACTTGAATGCAACCATTGCTTCTAAATTGGTGTTTGGCGAAAATGTGGGACAAACCAATCAATTTATCATTACCGGAGCAGCTGAAGTAGGAATTACGGCAAAATCGGTGGTGATGTCGCCAATAATGAAAGGAAAAGGTCTTTGGATGGATATTCCAAATACGTTATACGCTCCCATTTCTCAGGGTATTGTATTACTTCATACCGATGCAAAGCGGGCAGAGAATGCTCAGAAATTTTACGATTTTATGTTTACCGATAAGGCAAAATTAATCCTGGTAAAATATGGGTATAAAGTCCCATAATTGACTTCTATTAATGTTATTTTGCAGCTTTAAAAATGGATTGATTTGGATTGGACACCACTTTTTATAACATTACGTTTAGCGTTGGTAACTACGGTTATTCTGGTTGTGGTTTCCATACCGATTGCGCATTGGTTGGCTTTTACAAAATCTAAATTGAAGCCATTTATCGAAACCTTGGTAAGTATGCCCTTGGTGCTTCCTCCAACCGTTTTGGGATTTTATTTACTGGTAGCATTTAGCCCATCCAGCGCTTTTGGCGGCTGGTTAGAAACCACATTTGGATTACGGCTTATTTTCTCCTTTCAAGGGTTAGTGGTGGCTTCGTTGATTTACAGTTTGCCATTTATGGTGCATCCTTTACAATCGGGGTTTACTCAAATCCCAGGGTCCATCATTGATGCTTCCTATGTTTTAGGGAAATCCAAATTAGTGACGCTTCAAAAAGTGTTACTACCTAATATTCAGCCCGCAATTCTTACAGGGATTGTACTCACATTTGCACATACCATAGGAGAGTTTGGGGTGGTTTTAATGATTGGAGGCAATATTCCTGGGCAGACTAAAGTGGCATCTATTGCCATTTATGACGAAGTAGAATCATTAAATTATGCAGGAGCCAATTCGTATTCTTTGGTGCTTTTTAGCTTGGCCTTTGTTATTTTATTAAGTGTGTATTTGATAAACGGTCGTGGCATTAAATCTTTGTGGAAATGATAACGATTGATATCCAGAAAACATTTTCACAAAATGGTCGAGCGCATAAAATGCAATTTGAATTGCATATCGCCAAGGGAGAATTTGTGACCATTATTGGCGAATCAGGAGAGGGAAAAACCTCTCTCTTACGAATGATAGCTGGGCTTTTGAATCCCGATAATGGACAGATTAAAGTTAACAATGACCTTTGGTTTTGTACTTCTTATCCTACAAACAAAGCTCCTCAAAAACGTAAAGTAGGATTCGTATTTCAAGATTACGCCTTGTTTCCAAACATGACCGTGAAAGAAAATTTATTGTTTGCTATAACGCATGAAAACGATGAGCTAATTTTAGACGAAGTGATGGAAACCATGGAGTTGGGCGATTTGCAACATCGAAAACCCAATACTTTGTCGGGAGGGCAGCAACAACGAGTAGCCTTGGCTAGAGCGTTAGTACAGAAACCCAAAATCTTATTGTTGGATGAGCCCCTTTCTGCCGTGGATTTCACGATGCGCAACCGGCTTCAAAATTATTTGCTAAAAGCACATAAAAAATATCAATTAACCACCATAATGGTGAGCCATGATATTAGTCAAACCATAAAAATGTCGGACCGTGTTTTTGCGATGAAAAATGGCGCTATCCAGAAAATGGGAACTCCCGTTGACGTATTTGCAAACAGTGATAGCGCTGATAATTCTATGTTGAAAGGAGAAATTATTGAAATAGATAAATCTAATCCAAATTGGCGGGTAACCGTTCTTATAGGAAGTCAAACGGTTCAAGTTACTTATCCAAAACAAGAGGCTGTCCATTTAAAAATAGGGGATGAGCTGTGGCTTAATGTGTCTATCCAGCAATAGATGATTTCCACTCATACTAATCTTTCCTAGCATTATTTATTTTGTATTAAATTGCGCTTAAATACTATTTTAGTAGGAATATAAGTAGATGGAGTCCAGAACCCATTAAAAAAAACGGAGCGAAACCGAAAAGCTTTATGAGTAGGAAAAGTAAAAAATGTATAGAATGGATTCACAAAGAGTAGATATGTTTATCATGACTAATGCCAAATATTTTGAATCGCACCATATTGCGCAAATAAGAGACCGTTTATTGGCCCTTGAGGATGATAAATGGATTATGATTCAAACCTTACAATTTAAGGATCCAACCACCATGTTGATTGTTTCCTTATTAGCTGGAGGCCTTGGGATTGACCGTTTTATGATTGGCGACACGGGTTTAGGTGTGGGTAAACTACTTACTTGTGGTGGTCTTGGAGTATGGGCTCTTATTGATTTATTTCTAATTATGGGAGCTACCCGTGAGAAAAACATGGAGAGTTTACAACAGTTTATTTACTAAATCTAATTGACCAGAAAAAAGCTATATACGCTTTTAGCGGTGGCCTGTTTAGGTGGTTACATCTATGTGGGTAATACAATTTTTAACGTTCATAATCCGGATGGTTTTGGCGTTTGTATTATTAAAGAAGCTACAGGTTTTCCCTGTCCTTCTTGCGGGTCCACTCGCTCTGTTTTGGCTATTTTAGATGGCCATTTTCTGGAAGCAGTATATTGGAATCCTATTGGGGTTGTATTATCCTTAATATTGACAATTACCCCATTTTGGCTTCTTTTCGATGTGATTAAACATCAGGATTCTTTATTGAAATTCTATACTAAAATAGAAAATCTACTTCGACAAAAAGCGGTTGCGATTCCGGCTATCGCTTTGGTTTTGGCCAACTGGATTTGGAATTATTACAAAGGTTTATGACAACAACAACTCCTTTTATTTACCGTCCAAGTGAACATGAATGCGAAAATGCTTCCAATAGTTATTTAATGTCCTTGATTGCCGTAATTGCAGGTTTACCGTTCCCAATTGTGAATTTAATAGCTACCTTTTTCTTTTATATAGCGAATAGGAAGGGTACATATTTTGTGCGTTGGCATATTACCCAGGCGTTGCTATCGCAGGCATCCTTTTTAGTGTTTAATAGCTATGGTTTTTGGTGGACAATTTCCATCATTTTTACAGATGAATCTATCTCTAATTCATGGATTTCATACATGATTACTATTTTGATTTTTAACATATTAGAGTTTATTGTAACCATTTATACCGCTATAAAAACGAGAAAAGGTATTCATGTGAAATGGTGGCTGTATGGAGATGTAACCGACTTACTAGTAAAACCTTAAATGATGGAAAAAATCGTACTTAAAGGATTGGTATTCCTCGGCTTATTTTTCGGTGTGTATTTCAGTTTACAGCAAATCGATTGGATGAATCTTTTTCATATCCAACAAACCACCGAATCTAATGAACAGAAAATAGGGGAGTTAATTTGGAAATCTTACAGCCAATCAGAAACGCTCGTTTATGATTCGTTGGTTACAGATGCCATAGATAGCCTGCTGCAAGCGGTATGTGAATCAAATGACATGGATGCATCAAAAATAAAATTGCATATCATTCAAAATCCGGAGGTGAACGCATTTGCTTTACCCAATTCACATTTGATTATTTACACTGGGTTAATTACAGAATGCGAAAATGAAACCGAACTATGTGGGGTAATGGCGCACGAATTGGCTCACATGGAGCTAGATCATGTGATGAAAAAAATGGTCAAAGAAATTGGCTTGGCCACACTTGTTTCCATGACCGCAGGAAATGGCGCAGGACAGGTCGTGATTTCATCTATAAAGCATTTAACCTCTTCGGCTTACGATAGAAATTTGGAAAAAGAAGCCGATATTAAAGCGGTGGATTATTTAGTGAATGCACATTTAGATCCAGAACAATTTGCCAATTTCATGTTTAGGTTGGGAGACAAGGAAAATGAGGCCGATAAATACCTGCAATGGGTCAATACCCACCCCAATTCCAGCGAAAGAGCAGCGTATATCATTACGTATAATTTGACCAAACCCCATGGAAGTTTCGAACTGGTTTTGAGTGAGACTACCTGGGAGGAGATGCAATTTATTTCTGGGTACTAGAGGTTAGGAAATTAGATTTGTTAGCGTAATAGCTTATAGATTAATATTGTATGATTTAGAGATAAACGCTATTAGATGGTTGTTTGTAGCAAATTGACGCTCCCGTAAAAAGTGTTGGATAATATGTAATTAGTGTTGAATCACCCTACCTTAGTACGCTACTTTTGTATCGTTAAATATTACGTATGTCTACCGAAATTTTAAAATTAGCATCTGTTAGTGAACTGCACAAAGCGCTGCACATTGCACCGCCAAAGCATCCGTTAATAAGTATAGTGTATGTAGCCGATATTGATTTCATGGAAGAAATGATTGGTCAACGCATTTCTGCGAACTTGTACACCATTGCTTTAAAAGGCGGCCATTGCGGAATGCAATACGGACGAAACCATTACGACTTTGAAGAAGGCGTGTTGATGTTTACGAGTCCTAATCAGGTGGTGGCAGCCACAGAGAAACCACCGGAAAATAAAGAAGGTTGGATGCTGTTTTTTCATCCAGATTTGATTCGCAAATTTCCTTTAGGTACCGATATTGAGAATTATTCGTTTTTCAGTTATGAAGCCAATGAAGCGCTTCATTTATCGGATGATGAAAAGAAAATACTCAACGATTGCATTCACAATATTGAGGGAGAATACGCTCAACGAATAGATGATTACAGTCAAAAGGTAATGGTATCAAATATTGATTTGCTGCTTAGCTATTGCGCTCGGTTTTACCACCGCCAATTCAATACCCGTTCTAACGAAAACTCCGAAATTGTATCGCAAGTTGAAGGTTATTTAAAGGCCTATTTTGAATCGGGTCAGTTGGCTGAATATGGAGTGCCATCCGTACAATACTTTGCAGAAAAAGTACACCTCTCACAAAATTACTTGAGTGATGTCCTTAAAAAAGAAACAGGCAGAAGTGCCAAAGACCATATCAATGATTTTCTGATAAAGAAAGCCAAAACGATGTTGGTGAACTCAGAAGATTCAGTGAGTGAAATTGCCTACGCTTTAGGGTTTAATTACCCGCATTATTTTAGTAGAATGTTCAAGACAAAAACGGGTGTAAGCCCTAATAAATATAGAGAACTTAATTAATAGGTTATGAAAGTAATAGTTACCGGAGCTACCGGAATGATTGGTAAAGGAGTATTATTAGAATGTTTAGACCACAAGGATATTACCGAAGTATTATTTGTAGGCCGTAGAAGTTTAGAAATGAATCACCCCAAATTGAAAGAGTTGCTACACAGTGATTTCTCTGAATTTGAATCGGTAAAAAATCAACTTATGGGCTATGATGCGTGTTACCATTGCATGGGAGTGAGTTCGGCCAATATGGATGAAGAAACTTACACCAAATTGACTTATCAATTCACTATGGCGTTAATGAAGGTATTATATGCCAATAATCCACAAATGACCATTACGTACGTTTCGGGTCAAGGAACAGACTCCACCGAGAAAGGAAAAATCATGTGGGCCAGAGTAAAAGGAAAGACAGAAAACGATATTTTAAAATTGGGATTCAAGCAAGCTTTTGCTTACCGACCGGGAGCAATCATTCCTAAAAGAGGAGTAGAGCCTAGCGATAAATTATATAAGTTTTTAGTGAAAAATTTAACGTGGTTATTGAAAGGAATTAAAATGGTGGCCCCAAATTCTGTTGTTGACACGCAGCAAATAGGATTATCAATGATTCACGCCACCCAGAGAGGTTACAGCCAGCACATTATCAACCCAAAAGACATTTTAGCATTAGCTAAATAATAAACAGATTTTAAACGAATTAATATGAATATAGATAAATCAAAACCAGTTTTATTGACTGGAGCTACAGGATATTTAGCAGGAAGAATTGCTGAACGATTATTAAAAGATGGACTGACGATTCACGCACCCATTCGAAATCCGGATAGTAAAGAAAAAACCCAATACCTAGATGCACTTGCAAGTAAATCTAAAGGCGAAATAAAGTATTTCAAAGCAGATTTGTTAACGCAAGGTTCGTATGATGAAGCAATGAAAGGCTGTGAATTAGTGATTCATACCGCATCTCCATTTACCATTCAAGTAAAAGATGCACAAAAAGATTTAGTGGACCCAGCATTAAAGGGTACAGAAAATGTGTTGCAAAGTGTGAATCGTACAGAAACCGTAAAACGAGTGGTTTTGACCAGTAGTTGTGCATCCATTTACGGAGATAGTAAAGATTTATTAGATTTCCCTAATAATACACTTACCGAAAAGCAATGGAATACGACTTCTTCTTTGACCAACAATCCGTATAGTTATTCCAAAACCTTAGCAGAAAAGAAAGCGTGGGAAATCAGTAAAGCCCAGTCTAAATGGGACTTGGTAGTCATTAACCCTTCGTTTATTTTAGGTCCGGGTATTAATCCATTTGGTACTTCAGAAAGTTTCAATATTATGAAGCAAATGGGTGATGGTACAATGAAAATGGGAGCCGCCAACATTGCTATTGGGTGTGTGGATGTGCGTGATGTAGCGGAGGCACATTACCGAGCTGGTTTTACCCCAGAAGCAAATGGCAGGAATATTATTTCGGCCGAGAATCAAACGTTTTTAGGGTTAGCACAAATGCTTCAAGATAAATTTGGAGATTATCCCTTGCCTCAAAAAAATCTACCTAAATGGTTGGTTTGGTTGATGGGTCCATTGGGTGGAATTCCGCGTAATTTCATCAGCAATAACGTAAATTACCCATGGAAAGCGGATAATTCAAAAGCCGTTAAAGAGTTGGGAATGAAGTACCGACCAATAACACAAACAATGAACGAATTTTTTGGTCAGTTGGTGGATAATGGAGTGTTTAAGAAATAGATTCAAACTGAATTAAGAGTAAAAAGGCTAGTGTGAACTAGCCTTTTTTTATGCCTAAGTTTTTGTCGTTTATGGAATTGGACTGCTAAAAATGGGACTTGATTTTACCGGGAATTTCAAAACCCCATATACATATATAGATTTTAGCGAAATCTATACATAAGGAAAGGGTTATGTATAGAAAATCGAATAATCTATACACATGGCCGCTTTTTATACTACTTTGTCCCTTGGAATGCTCAATTGGGATTCTTTTACTGAAATCAAAAAAATTGCAACTTTGAAATATATATACATTCTTCTAATTATTGCTGTTTCATCTTGTTCTGAACCTACCTACAGAATAGATTACGGAGAAACCGACTTTTGTTCAAGCATTCATCGAAATGATTCTGTTTCCTTATCTCAAGCATTGAAAACTGTGGCTGATTCTATGAAGACCAAAACAGGAGCTTTTGTACTGGAAGACGGTGGAATGGCTATGGTAACGCGGGCTTGGTTGAGCGAATACGCAGAAAAATCAATTGATATTCAGTATTTTATTTTCTCTACCGATAATGTGGGGTTAATTGCTTGCGATTATTTGGTGAGAGCTGCCGACCGAGGCGTAAAGGTTCGAATTATCATAGATGATATTATGGTAGACGCGGATTTGGAAGATATTTTAACATTGAATTCGCACGAGAATATCACCATCAAAATCTACAACCCTGGAGTGAATTTGGGAAAGAATTTATACAACAAAGTTTCCAAATTCGTGACTGATTTTAGGTCGGCTAACCAACGCATGCACAACAAAACATTTATTGTAGATAAACAGGTGGTTATTACCGGAGGAAGAAATATTGCAGATGAGTATTTTGATTATGACCATGAATTTAATTTTAGAGATAGAGATGTTTTGTTATTGGGAGAAGTAACCAAGGATGTAAATACTTCTTTTAACCAATTCTGGAATAGTGATTTAA
This sequence comes from uncultured Flavobacteriales bacterium, assembly GCA_963974475.1. GTDB lineage: Bacteria > Bacteroidota > Bacteroidia > Flavobacteriales_G > Salibacteraceae > CAJXZP01. The sequence continues at coordinate 4,657 of CAXBCR010000007.1, read as the reverse complement.
GTGTGACAATTGGTGAGCTGAACGATGAGCATACGGTAAATGGAAGTGATACTTTACGATTCGAGAAATTGCATGAGTATGCCTGTAATCCAGACAATTTTTGGCCACAGGTCCGTACTCGGATTGAGAATTTGCCAAATACATTTAATTACCTGGTGGAAGAAGGCGGTTTAATTTGGGTAGATAGTATTTCATTTATTTCAGACGTTCCCGGTAAAAATGATGGTGAAAATGGATTAGGCGGTGGTGGAATCACTACCAATACATTAATTGATTTAGTGAAAAATGCCAAAACGTCCATCGATATTCAAACTCCCTATTTAATAACCTCACAGTTGAGTCAAGGCTTGTTTAGAGAGGCTGTGAAACGCGGTGTTAAAGTGCGAATTTTAACCAACAGTCTTTCCTCTACCGACAATTTGGAGGCATTTAGTAGTTACCAAAGTTCTCGGGAAGACCTTCTGGAAACCGGAGTCAAGATTTTTGAATTTAGACCCGATGCTGCGGTGCGGAAAGAAATTATGTCGGGTGCTTTGCAGAAAGTAATGGATTTTACGCCCACATTCGGACTTCATGCCAAGTCGATGGTGGTAGACGGGCAAATAACCGTGATTGGAACTTTTAATTTAGACCCGCGAAGCGCAAACTTGAATACAGAATGTATCACAGTAATAAACTCAAGAGGGATAGCCGCTGAAGTGCTAAGAGAAATGGAGGAGGAGTTTAAACCAGCGAACGCTTGGGAAACCACATTAGATTTCAACCCAGATTCAAAAGTTGGGAAAATAAAAAGATTGAAAACTTGGACGCGTAGGCTAATTCCTGATGATATTTTGTAGAATGATAAAGGTCTAATCTATTGGGTGATGACTAAAAGTCGGATGTCCGATTTCGGTTATTTTCAAACTACAAATTTTATAGCCAATCCGTATATTTACTTTTTATATTAATTACTACTTTTCATGAACTTCAATCCAGAAATACATCACAGACGCTCTATTCGTTTAAAAGGATATGACTACGCTAGCGAAGGATTATATTTTATCACAATATGCGTTCGAAACCATTTAGAATTATTGGGAGAGATAATAAATGAAGAAATGATTCTCAATGAATTTGGGGAAATAGCCCAAGAAGAATGGGCTGCCACTCCAAACATCAGAGAAAATATCACATTAGGAGAATTTCAAATAATGCCAAATCATATACATGGCATTATTCAAATAAATTTCTCGAAAGGAAACCCGGAGGATATCGGAAAATTCAAATCGCCATCTCAAACAATAGGCGCAATAATCCGCGGATTCAAAGGAGCCGCCACAAAGAGGATTAAAAATCTAATTAGAGAGAATAGGGATAAGATTAATTATCGAAGCACGGGCGAATCGCAATTCGCCCCAATTAAACTAGGCTCAGGGCAAACTTCAGGCGAATCGCAATTCGCCCCAATTAAACCAGACTCGGGGCAAACTTCAGGCGAATCGCAATTCGCCCCAATTAAACTAGGCTCAGGGCAAACTTCGGGCGAATCGCAATTCGCCCCAATTAAACCAGACTCGGGGCAAACTTCGGGCGAATCGCAATTCGCCCCAATTAAACCAGACTCGGGGCAAACTTCGGGCGAATCGCAATTCGCCCCAACGGATATCGCCCTAACCGAAAATCTCGACCTATCAAAATCTATCTGGCAGCGAGACTATTACGAAATAATTATCCGCGATTCACGGGCATATAATAATATATCCAATTACATAATTAACAATCCTAAAAAATGGGCAGAAGACAAATTCTATAAAACGAATAAAAGGAAATAGAGAATCTAATTTCAATCGCCCATAAAACCCAACAAAATCCTATTTTTGCAGCCGATTAAAACACAGCATTTATAATGGAAATTTCAAGTAAGTACGCACCCGTAGAGGTAGAGAAAAAATGGTATCAAACATGGATGGACAAAGGTTACTTTAGTTCAAAACCAGATGAAAGAGAGCCATTTACAATAGTCATCCCGCCTCCAAACGTGACGGGAGTGCTACACATGGGACACATGCTGAATAATACCATTCAAGATGTTTTGATTCGGAAAGCGCGTATGAATGGCAAAAATGCGTGTTGGGTTCCTGGAACGGACCATGCATCTATCGCTACGGAAGCCAAAGTAGTAGCTAAGTTGAAAGAGGAAGGTATTAATAAAAATGATTTAACCCGTGAAGAATTTTTAGAGCATGCTTGGAAGTGGACGCACAAACATGGCGGAATTATTTTAGAGCAGTTAAAGAAACTTGGTGCTTCTTGTGATTGGGACCGTACGGCCTTTACCATGGATGAAATTCGCTCTGAATCGGTAACAAAAGTATTTGTTGATTTACATAATAAAGGATTGATTTACCGTGGTTACCGAATGGTAAACTGGGACCCAGAAGCGCAAACTACCGTAAGTGATGAAGAAGTAATTCACAAAGAACTCAACGGTAAATTGTATTACATGAAGTACATGATTGAAGGCTCGGAAGAGTTTTTGACCGTTGCAACCACTCGTCCTGAAACTATTTTTGGTGATACAGCGGTGTGCGTGAATCCTAGTGACGAACGATACACCCATTTGCACGGAAAGAACGTAATTGTTCCCGTATCCGGTAAGGTGGTCCCTGTAATTACAGATGACTACGTTGATATAGAATTCGGAACGGGAGCTTTGAAAATCACACCAGCACACGATATTCATGATAAAGAAATAGGCGATAAAAATGGTTTAGAAACCATTGATTCGTTAAACGATGATGGTACGCTAAACGCATACGGAATGCACTACGCAGGTAAAGACCGATTCGTAGTTCGTAAAGAAATTGCTAAAGAAATGGATTCGCTTGGGCTTTTGCTTAAAGTAGAAGATTACACTAATAAAGTTGGAACTTCGGAAAGAACAGGAGCCGTTATTGAACCAAAAATTTCGGTTCAATGGTTTTTGAAAATGGAAGAGTTAGCTAAACCAGCCTTAGATATCGTGATGAATGACGAAGTAGCTTTAATTCCTTCGAAATTCAAAAACACGTATCGCCATTGGATGGAGAATGTACGTGATTGGAATATTTCTCGTCAATTGTGGTGGGGACATCAAATCCCTGCATTCTTTTACGGAAAAGGAATTCATGATTTTGTAGTAGCTGCTACCATTGAAGAAGCGTTACCATTGGCAGTAGAGGCTACCGGAAATGCAGATTTAAAAATCAACGATTTGACACAAGATGCCGATGCTATGGATACATGGTTTTCATCTTGGTTATGGCCAATTTCGGTTTTTGATGGTATCCGTAATCCTGAAAACGAAGAGATTAAATATTACTATCCAACTAATGTATTGGTAACGGCTCCTGAGATTTTATTTTTCTGGGTAGCTCGGATGATTATTGCTGGTAATGAATACCAAGGGGCAAAACCATTTAGCGATGTGTATTTGACTGGAATTGTGCGTGATAAGCAAGGTCGTAAGATGAGTAAATCGTTAGGAAACTCACCCGACCCAATTGAGTTGATTGAAAAATATGGTGCTGATGGCGTTCGTGTAGGGATGTTATTAACCTCTCCTGCAGGAAACGATTTACCATTTGACGAAGGTTTATGTGAGCAAGGTCGAAACTTCTCAAACAAGGTTTGGAATGCGCTTCGTTTAGTAAAAGGATGGGAGGAAGATTCCAGTATACCGCAACCAGAATCGGCTGTTTTGGCTAATGAATGGATGCAATCTAGAGTAGCCGAGGCTATGGTAGAAATGGAAGATAGTTACAGTAAATTCCGTTTATCAGAAGCATTGATGACTACCTACAAATTGGTTTGGGATGATTTCTGTGGTTCTTATTTAGAGATGATTAAACCGGCATATCAAAAACCAATTGACGCTAAAACTTTGGAAGAAGCTATCGTTAATTTTGAGAATATCATCAAGTTAATGCATCCATTTACTCCTTTTATTTCAGAAGAGATTTGGAGTTTATTACGCGATAGAGAAGAGGGAAATCATATCATCATTTCATCTTGGCCAGAATCAAAAGCCATTAATCAAGAGGTGTTAGACCTATTCAATGCTACCAGTAATGTGGTTACGGAAGTACGTACCTTTAGATTAAGTAAAGGTATTCCGATGAAGGACACTATCAAGTTGATGGTAAGTGCCAAATCAGGCGTAAGTACTAAGTTTGATTCGGTTTTAATCAAATTATTGAACTTGAGTGAAGTTACCGTTGTGGATGAAAAACCGGAAGGCGTTTTCACTTTTGTAGCCAATAATGCAGAGTATTACATTCCAGTAGAAGGAATGATTGATGTAGCTGCTGAAACTGCAAAAATTCAAGAAGAATTGAAATACACCCGAGGATTCATGATTTCGGTGGGTAAAAAACTAAGCAACGAACGTTTTGTAAATAATGCACCAGAACAAGTAGTAGCAAACGAGAAAAAGAAACTAGCCGATGCTGAAGCTAAAATCAAAATTTTAGAAGAGCAATTGGCTAATTTGAAATAGCATTTTTAAAATGAAATGGAGAGCGTAATTCTGTAAAGGGTTACGCTTTTTTATGAAAATTGAATTGATTCGAAAAAAATTAATATGCTTCACCGCATACTTACCAGTATGATTTAGCTACCGCGAGTGTTAGTCTAT
>CAXBCR010000006.1:0-181735 GCA_963974475.1 uncultured Flavobacteriales bacterium | reverse complement strand
TTCTTAATGTTTCAAAGAGATTATTCAAAGCAAAAGCACCCCACCCCAGCGGATAATTTTTTTCTTAATGCACCTTAACTCCTTAATGTTTCAAAGAGTTTATTCAAAGCAAAAGCACCCAACCCCAGCGGATAATTTTTTCTTAATGAACCTTAACTTCTTAATGTTTCAAAGAGTTTATTCAAAGCAAAAGCACCCAACCCTAGCGGATAATTTTTCCTAATGAACCTTAACTTCTAAATGTTTCAAAAGAGTTTATTCGAAGTAAAACCACCAGAAAATCCAATTACTCGTACCTCAAGCTTTCAATAGGGTCCATCATAGCCGCCTTACTAGCAGGATAATATCCCGCAATAATTCCAGTAATAAAAGTCAAAACCACAGCCGTAAAAATCCATAACCAAGGAATAATGAAATCCACCTCCATTGCCATACCTACCGCATTGCCAATAGCTATTCCTAGAATAATTCCGAGTACTCCACCCATTTGACAAACCAAAACTGCCTCGGTAAGAAACTGTTTTTTAATGGTAAGCGAAGTAGCGCCTAGGGCTTTACGAACGCCAATTTCTTTGGTTCTCTCGGTCACAGAAACCAACATGATATTCATTAAACCAATGGCGGCCCCAAGCAAAGTGATAAACGCAATAATGGTAGCAATACCCGAAACCATGCTTAAGTTTTCTATCAAACTTTCCGATAAACTATCGCTACGTGAAATGGTAAATGATATTGGTTTTCCTAATTTGTCGTTTCTAATAATTCGAAATAAACCGGTTGCTTCATTAATGGCCAAATCTAACTTCTCAGGGCTATTGGTCATAGTAGCAATGGTAAATCCCATTCCTTTATACCCAAAAAACTGACGAGCAGTTGGTAGTGGAATTAACACGTTTCGGTCGCCACCAAAACCCATAGAGCTCCCCTTTTTCTCTAAAACGCCAATTACACGAAACTTAATGTTACCCACTAACATTACTTTATCAATCGGGTCCACATCTTGAAAAATCTCAGAAGCTATTTCATCTCCAATAATCACGATATGAGCGCCTGATGTAAGTTCGGTTGCACTAAAATTTCTTCCACCTTTTAGGGTGTGTCCGTTTATTTTTAGATAGTTTTCATCCACTCCAAAAATGGGTATATTGGGTTTAGATTCTTTCTTTTTGTATTTCACCACCGCTGCACCTCTTGGTCTACAAGAAATGGATACGGAAGCCGGAAAATCAAACTTTGTTTTAAAGGCCATCGCTTCCTGATAGCTGATAGTGGCCGTAGCCGCAGATTTTTTCCCTTTATGCCGTTTATTACTTTCTCGTTTATTGGTAATGGAAAAACTATTAGCTCCCATGCTAGAAAACTGATTGTTGATGGACGATTTTAATGCATCAATAGCCGTAAGAATTCCTACCAATGCAGTTATACCAATGGCAATAATCATTGCGGTAAGAATACTTCTTAGCACTTGGCTTTTTATGGAAACAAACGCTACTCTTAGATTTTCAATATTTGCTCTATTCATGGGAATTTATCACATTCTGACATCCGTAAAATTATACATTTGCATTCCTATTTGTGGGATTATATTACAGATGGTTTAAAGGTTGGATAAATGGAAATCAAAACTAAGAAATATGTGGCTGATCCGCGAGATGCGGAGTTAGCTGCAAAAATCACAAAGTTAAAAAAAGAGAAGAATGCGGTTATTTTAGCGCATTATTATCAAGTGGGCCCTATTCAAGATGTAGCTGATTTTGTAGGAGACAGTTTAGCATTGTCGCGAAAAGCGGAAGAAACGGACGCAGATATTATTGTTTTTGCTGGGGTTCATTTTATGGGCGAAACGGCAAAAATATTGAATCCCACTAAAAAAGTGGTTATTCCAGATATGGCGGCTGGTTGCTCATTAGCCGATTCTTGCCCTGCCGATGATTTTGGAGCATTTAAAAAAGCACATCCTGACCATTTGGTAATTTCATACATCAATTGTACAGCAGAAATAAAGGCCATGACCGACATTATTTGTACGTCATCCAACGCACGAAAAATTGTAGAATCGCTACCCAAAGACCAAAAAATAATCTTTGCACCCGATAAGAATCTTGGAAATTACCTAATCAAAGAATTAGACCGTGAAATGGTGCTTTGGGACGGTGTATGCATCGTTCATGAATCATTTGATTTAGAGAAATTGTTGCGATTAGTGGAACAAAATCCAGATGCGCATATAATTGCACATCCTGAATCTGCGCCACATATTTTAGAAGCTGCCGAATATGTTGGGTCAACTACTGGGTTGTTGAATTATGTAAAAAACTCAACCGAGAAAAAATTCATTGTAGCTACTGAACCGGGTATTTTGCATGAAATGCAACGTGAAAACCCAGATAAAGAATTAATTACTGCTCCGGTTGGCGATGATGAATCTTGCAATTGCAGTGAATGTCCGTATATGAAATTAAACACCATGCAAAAATTGTATGACTGTTTGAAAAATGAGTCGCCAGAAATCATTATGGATGAAGAGCTAAGAGTGAAAGCGTTGAAGCCAATCAAGCGTATGCTTGAATTATCTTAAGTGTTAATTTATTATTTAGGGGGTAGTTTAAATATCGGTTTTTTGCAGATTAACCGGTATTAATTTCCTGATTTAGGTGTGTTTATAATGTGAACAATAAGGCTCTTTAAAAATTTCACTTTAATTATGTGATAATCTGGTGGATTCTGAAGAGATAAATTTCGCATTTACAGTATACGCTTCAAGTTACTATTGTAAATTTACACCGCAAAAAAAAATGCGCCCATGCATCATTCTGATTATTTAATTATTGGTTCTGGAATTGCCGGATTGAGTTTATCCATTAAACTAGCTGAGAATTATCCAGAAAAGAAAATTACTGTTATAACAAAAGCTGCCGAGGAGGAATCCAATACGCGATATGCACAAGGTGGAATAGCGGTAGTCTTAGATTCGTTAACCGATTCTTTCGAAAAGCATATTCAAGATACCCTGCGTGCAGGTGGCGGAATGAGTGACGAATCGGTAGTGAAAATGGTAGTGCAGGAAGCACCCGATCGTTTGCAAGAAATGATTAATTGGGGCGCTGCTTTTGATAAAAGTAAATCTGGAGAACTCGATTTGGCTCGTGAAGGTGGGCATAGCGAAAAGAGAATTGTACACCATAAGGATATCACCGGTTATGAAATGGCGCAAGCATTAATCAAAAAAAATGATGAATTACCAAATGTGGAAGTGCATCAGCATTTTTTTGCGGTAGATTTAATTACCGAACACCATCTTACCGATAAGGAATACGATAAAAATAATATTAGTTGTTACGGAGCCTACGTTTTTAATAAAGATACCAATAAAGTGGAGGTGTATGAATCCGATTACACCATTTTGGCTACTGGAGGCATTGGCCAAGTATATCAATATACCACTAATCCTAAAGTGGCCACCGGAGATGGAATTGCCATGGCTTATCGGGCTAAAGCTAAGGTGGCAGACTTAGAGTTTATTCAATTTCATCCCACTGCTTTATACGAGCCTAGAAAAAGCCCCGCATTTTTGATTTCTGAGGCAGTGCGTGGGTTTGGCGCGCACCTAGTTCATTCAGATGGGGAGCGCTTTGTGTTTAACTATGATGAAAGAGGTGAATTGGCTTCTCGCGACATTGTGGCACGGGCAATTGATTCAGAAATGAAAAGAAAAGGGGTGGAGCATGTATTTCTAGATTGTACCCATTTAGATAAGGATTCTTTTATGGATCACTTCCCGAATATTTACCATAAGTGTCTTGAAATGGGAATTGACCTATTTAAAGATTACATCCCTGTGGTTCCCGCAGCGCATTATGTAGCGGGTGGAATTCAGGTAGACAAAAAAGGAAGGACTACCATTAACCGTTTGTATGCAAGTGGCGAGGTGTCAAGAACCGGATTACACGGTGCTAATCGGTTAGCTTCTAATTCGTTATTGGAGGCACTGGTGTATTCTCATAATATTTTTAAAGATATTGAAAGTCGTTCTGAATCACATGATAAAAGTGCTATACCTGCATGGGATGAGCATGGTATGGTATATCCAAAAGAACTTGCTTTGATAAACCATACCCGACATGAATTACGCCAATTAATGAGTAATTATGTGGCTATTGTAAGATCAGATATACGTTTGGAACGTGCTTTAAAGCGATTGAAATTAATTTGGGAGGAAACGGAAGAATTATATGATAAATCAAAACTTTCGGTACCTCTTTGTGAATTGCGCAACTTGGTGGGGGTTTCCTATTTGGTGATAAAGCAATCTATGGCGCAAAAACAAAATGCAGGTGGATTTTATAATGTTGATTTAGATAAAGAAAATAAGGATGAATAAAATAAGGATGAATAAAATACTATTAGTTACTCTAATCCTAGGGTTGTCGTTTAACGGATGGAGTCAAGAAGATTCTATTCAAGTAAAAACACGTAAAAACATCATTCGTTGGAATATCACACCAATGGCAGTTATTGGACCTAAAAGTTTTGTTTTAGGTTATGAACGTGTGCTAAAAAATAATCAATCTATTTCCATCAACGCGGGTTACCTTGAATTGGCTCCACGCACAAATACTGCTGGCGATGTAGTTCAACTTTTTGGCGATGTAAAAAGAAGCGGATTTGATTTTTCGGTTGATTACCGGTTTTATTTTAAGAATAGAAACAAATTCCCAGCACCCGATGGCCTTTATTGGGGTCCATATACTTCTTTGTATAATTTGAAATTTTCGGGGCAATCGCATGTGTATGACGATAATAATGTACTGATAAATACCGTAGGAATTGATGCCGGGATAACCATGTATAATATAGGGGCTCAATTAGGATACCAATTTATTATTAAAGACCGGTTTTCGGTTGATTTAATGCTGATGGGTCCGTCACTAACGCGATATTCTTTTAATTTGGCGTTTAATGCAGACGTGGCTTTAGATAAGGATGATCCTTTTTATATTGGAATGGAAAAACTGTTAAGTACTATTGTACCTGGTTCGGAGGTAATTCTAGATGGAGCCGATTTCAACGTACAAAGCAAAACGAAATTTAATTCTTTTGGATTTAGATATGGTGTCCAAATTGGGTATGTTTTTTAACCCTCACAACAGATTTGAAAAATTCATTCTGTAGAACAATTTAAATCCCTACATCTTATCAAATTGGATGGTGAAAGAGGGGTTAGATTGGTACTATGGTTTGGATTTGTACCGTATCATTTTACTTCTCGTGGTTGAAAAGAAATCTAAATAACAGAAGTATTTAATACTTGATTTAATTCATAAAAATACCTCTTGAAAATTTGTACATTCGCAATCCGGAAAATTGAGTAATAATTTATAAAATAACATAGTATGGCTTTTGATTTTGATATGATCAAATCGGTATATGAAAAATACCCAGAGCGTGTAGAAGCTGCTCGTAAAATGGTGGGCGGTCCCCTTACCTTGGCAGAAAAAATATTATACACGCATTTACATGCAGATACTCCTTTGAAGAAATTCAAAAGAGGAGAGGATTACGTTGACTTTGCTCCAGATAGAGTTGCAATGCAAGATGCGACTGCACAAATGGCCTTATTGCAATTTATGCAAGCAGGAAAGAAAAAAGTAGCCGTGCCTTCAACTGCACATGCCGATCACCTTATTCAAGCAAAAATTGGTGCTGCATCTGATTTAGATGTTGCTAAACATACCAATGGCGAGGTGTATGATTTTTTAAGTTCTGTTTGTGATAAATATGGTATTGGTTTTTGGAAACCCGGTGCTGGAATTATTCATCAAGTGGTATTAGAAAACTATGCTTTTCCAGGTGGAATGATGATTGGTACGGATTCACATACCGTAAATGCCGGTGGACTAGGAATGGTTGCTGTTGGTGTAGGTGGTGCTGATGCAGTAGATGTAATGGCTGATATGCCTTGGGAATTGAAATTCCCTAAATTGATTGGTGTTAAACTAACCGGAAAGTTAAGCGGTTGGACAGCTCCGAAAGATGTGATTTTAAAAGTAGCTGGAATTCTTACAGCCAAAGGTGGAACAGGTGCAATTGTTGAGTATTTTGGCGAAGGTGCTAAATCTATGTCGGCTACTGGTAAAGGTACCATTTGTAATATGGGTGCTGAAATTGGTGCAACTACTTCTACATTTGGATATGACGAATCTATGGAACGTTATTTACGTGCTACTGATCGAGCAGATATTGCAGACGCAGCTAATAATGTGAAAGAACATTTAACAGGTGATGCCGAAGTTTACGCTAATCCAGAACAATATTTTGACCAAGTAATTGAAATTAACTTAGACGAGTTGACTCCTCACTTAAATGGACCATATACTCCAGATTTGGCTACTCCAGTTTCAGAAATGAAAGATGCAGCGGCTAAAAATGAATGGCCAACTAATATTGAATGGGCGTTGATTGGTTCTTGTACCAATTCATCTTACGAGGATTTAACTCGTGCCGCTTCTATTGTAGCCGATGCTACTGCAAAAGGTTTGAAACCGAAAGCAACATTAGGTATTAATCCAGGTTCAGAACAAGTATATTTTACAGCTAAAAGAGATGGGCTAATTGCCACATTTGAGGAAGCTGACTCGGTTATCTTTACCAACGCATGTGGTCCTTGTATTGGACAATGGGCGCGACCTGGAGCAGATAAAGAAGAGAAAAACTCCATTGTACATTCATTTAACCGGAACTTCCGTAAACGTGCGGATGGAAATCCAAATACCATGGCATTTGTGGCATCACCAGAAATGGTAGCTGCAGTAGCTATTTCAGGTAAATTGGATTTTAATCCAATGACGGATACTTTGACTAATGAAAAAGGTGAGCAAGTAAAACTTGCGGTTCCAACAGGAATGGAATTACCAGAAAATGGTTTTGCGGTAGATGATAACGGATACCAAGCTCCGGCTGAAGACGGTAGTGGAATTACTGTTGTGGTAAGTCCAGAATCAGAACGCTTACAATTATTATCTCCATTTCAAGAATGGGATGGTAAAAACATTACAGGCGCGAAATTATTAATCAAAGCCTTTGGTAAATGTACTACTGATCATATTTCTATGGCAGGTCCATGGTTGCGTTTTAGAGGCCATTTAGATAATATCTCAAACAACTGTTTGATTGGTGCTATTAATGCTTTCGGTGGTGAAGCTAACGAAGTGGTGAGTCAATTAGATGGAAGTAAAGATGCTGTGCCTGCAACTGCTAGAAAATATAAAGCGGCAGGAGTACCAACCATTGTGGTAGGTGATCATAACTACGGAGAAGGTTCTTCAAGAGAACATGCGGCTATGGAACCTCGTCATTTGGGTGTTCGTGCAGTTATTGTAAAATCATTTGCTCGTATTCACGAAACTAACTTGAAAAAACAGGGGATGTTAGGGTTGACATTTGCAAGTGAAGCGGATTATGATAAAATTTTAGAAGATGATACCTTCAATTTCTCTGATTTAGAATCATTCGCTCCAGGAAAACAATTGACATTAGAAGTTGTTCATGCAGATGGAAGTAAAGAAAATATCCTATTGAACCATACTTACAATGCGCAACAAGTGGATTGGTTTAAAGCGGGTTCTGCTTTGAATTTAATAAAAAAACAAAACGCATAAATCGCTTTTTGCTAAGCGATAGCTAAATAGAATGAATCCCGATAGTCATTGATTATCGGGATTTTTTTTGCTCTAAATTTTACGTTTAAACGACCTTGTTAAACCATTTGTTTTGTAAACTTGTACTGTGGGTGAGTTTGAAGAAGAAATATTACAATTAAAGCCAGATAGTAAGGGGGCAAATATTGCAGTACTTATTAAGCATAAGGCATCGTCCGCCACAAAAAAGGCTGTGATGTATATTCACGGATATACGGATTACTTTTTTCAGGAACATTTAGCTAAATGGTATGTAGAAAACGGATTTGCATTTTACGCCCTAGAACTTAGAAAATATGGGCGTTCCATTTTACCGCATCAACGACCCAATCATATTCGTAAGGTAGATGATTATTATGAAGAAATTGGGTTGGCCATTGATATCATAAGGAATCGAGATGGTCATTCCCATTTAATGATTAACGGACACTCCACCGGAGGGTTAGTAGCCTGCATGTATGCTAATTTCGGATTAAAACGGTTTCAAATAGATGCGCTGTTTTTGAACAGCCCGTTTTTGGAATTTAATATTCCAGAATGGCAGCTACGATTGATGCCCCGAATTGCAAAAATTGGTCATGTGTTTCCAGAATGGATAGCCCCAATCGGTGGAGGTGGAATTTATGCGCAAAGTTTACATAAGGACCATTGGGGTAGATGGGATTTTAGTAAAAAGTTTAAACCTTTAACCGGTTTTAGAATGTATTTTGGTTGGTTTAGAGCCATACATGAGGCGCAGCGAATCATTCAAAATCAATCGAATATTGATTGCCCAATTTTGGTATTTCATAGTGATAAGACATCTTATAAAAAAAAGAATGACCCGGAGATATTTGAGTCAGATGTGGTATTAAATGTTAAGCATATTAAGAAGTATGCGTCTAAATTAGGGAAACATGTAACGATTATTGAAATTCCAAAGGCCACACACGATGTGTTTTTATCTAAGGATGAGGTGCAAAATGTGGCCTTTTCATTTTTGGGAAGATGGCTTAAAGCCATTTTTGAAACCGATTAAAAAGGAAAGTAATCACACAATTTATTTACCTGACTAACCAAATTAAATAGTTTTAAATATCATTTGATACCAGTAATCCATTTGCTATTTTGCGGTAAATTTACAAGGTTAAACATTTGGCAAAGGTTTTGTAATCGAGTAAACATAATTTAGTAAGTAAAAGGGGTGATTTTAGGTTAGTCTAATAAAAACAAAACAAATGAAAATTTTAAAAGTAGGTGGGTTTTTAATGGCATTTTTTATGTCAGGAATGTTAATGGCTCAAAATAATTTGGTTCCAAACGGGAGTTTCGAGCAAACGGAAAAGAAAGTGAAAAATGGGGAAGGAGAGATTTTATTAGCTACTCCATGGATGTCTCCAAGTGTTGAAAATCAGGGCGATTTATATGCTACGGGCAACAAAAAGGGATATGGTATTCCTACTAATGATCGTGGATATATGGATGTAGATGCGGGTTACAATTATGCCGGATTTAGAGCCTTTAGTTACCGAGATAAATTACCAAGAACTTATTTACAAGTGAAATTGACCAAAGCGTTAATTGCAGGTAAAAAATATTGTATCAAGTATAATGTGGTGCTTTCAAAAACATCTAAATACGCATCCAATAATATTGGAATGTATTTGAGTGAGAAGAAACCAAAAGAAAGAGACATTGAAACGTATACAATTAGCCCTCAAATCCGTAATCAAAGAAATAAAATTTACGAGGATCAACACGCTTGGGGAACAGTTTGTGGTGTATATACCGCCACAGGAAACGAAAGATATATTACCATCGGAAATTTTGTATCGGATGAGGATATGGTAACTAAAAGAGATTTTTTAAAGAAACGTAAATTGAAAGAATTTCCGCAATTACAGATGGAAGAAGCCTATTATTACATTGATGACGTTACTGTTATTAATTTGGAAGAGGTTGATGTTTGTGCTTGTGATGCAGATGATGATGGTGGAAATCAAATGAAAGTGGTTTATAGCACAAGTACTAGTGATGGTATGGAAATGGGAGCTGGAGAGCAATTGGCTTTGAAAACAGTGTTTTTTAATAAAAATACAACTGGTCCAAGTTCCGCATCCACGGTAAGAGAGGTAATTGACTTAATGAAAGCAAATCCCGAATTACAAATTGAAATTGTGGGCCATATGGACAAAAAAGAACACAAGGATAATTTGAATGATTTATCTTTGGATCGTGCACGTTCTATTTATGATTACTTAATTAAAAATGGAATTTCAGCAGACCGAATGTCCTATAAAGGAATGAAAAGTTCTGAACCAATGGATGATAGTGGTACACAAGATTCATTGGCAAAAAATAGACGTGTTACATTTGTGGTAAAGTAACATAGGTTAATTAATGATTTTTAAAAGCGACTTTCGGGTCGCTTTTTTTGTGTTGCATTGTTTTTTAAATAGCTTCGTAGGATGCAAGAAAAGAAACCAAGATTCTCAAAACCCGCAAAGGCATGGATGTTCTACGACTGGGCTAACTCCGTTTATTCGTTGGTTATTTCGACCGCAATATTTCCTATTTATTATGCTTCTGTTACCAGCACGGAAACTTCCGATACCGTTAGTTTTTTAGGATTTGAATTCGTGAATACCGTATTGTATTCCTACGCTTTATCGTTTTCCTTTTTTATTGTAGTGATACTTTCTCCAGTTCTTTCAGGAATTGCGGATTTATCGGCTAGAAAAAAGGAGTTTTTAAAACAATTCTGCTATATGGGAGCAGGTGCGGTAGCCATGCTTTTCTTTTTCGATGGAGTAGATACGCTTTGGATTGGTATTCTGGGAACCATCATTGCGAGTGTCGGTTTCTGGGGTAGTCAGGTTTTTTACAATGCATATTTACCCGAAATTGTTCCTAAAAAGGACCAAGATGTGGTAAGTGGGAGAGGATTTGCAATGGGATATTTTGGAAGCTCTTTGTTAATGATCTTGATGATGTTGTTTATTCAAAATTATGATGTGTTTGGAATTCCAGATGCGGGTATGGCCACTCGAATAAGCTTTGTAATTGTAGCTATTTGGTGGGCTGGATTTGCACAAATTACTTTTAATGGGTTGCCTAAATCAGGGAGTAAGGTGAAAATAAAGTCGCATCATATTTCTGATGGATACAAACAATTACTAAAGACTTACCATAAGTTTGCGGAAATGGATGGAATAAAAACCTTTTTAGTGGGATTCTTTCTGTTGAGTACAGGGGTTCAAACCATTATTCTTTTAGCGGCACCTTTTGGTACCAAAGTGTTGGGTTTAGCCTCTGAGAATATGATTATTTCTATTTTAATTATTCAATTTTTGGCCATTGCAGGGTCGCAATTGTTTTCCTACCTATCTGGAAAAATTGGTAATATAAAAGCTTTAATTCTGGCATTAATCGTTTGGTCTCTAATTTCTGTTATAGCTTGGAGTCTGCAAGGCGATGACCCAAATGTTACGTATAAGTTTTATGCTATGGGAGGTCTTGTTGGATTGGTAATGGGAGGAATTCAATCTTTGGCTCGGTCCACCTATTCTAAAATGCTACCATCTGTGGGTGAGCATACTACATTTTTTAGCTTTTTTGATGTTACCGAAAAGTTGGCCATTGTAATTGGGACATTCTTCTTTGGTTTTATAGAAGGTTTTACTGGTGATATGCATAATTCAGCATTGTTTTTAGCAGTGTTCTTTATCGCGGCTGTTGTAGTTATGAGTCGTGTTAAATACGATTTTAACCAGGAGTAAATCTCTGTTTGTTTATGGCGTTATACTTCTGGTATTCTTTAAATTTGCGGCTTAAATAAAATCTAATGACACAGTTTGATATTACCATCGTGGGTGGAGGAATCGTAGGAGTGGCAACCGCGTATAAAATTCAAAAAAATTATCCTAATTTAAAACTCTTATTAGTAGAGAAGGAGCAAAGTCTTTCAGCTCACCAAACTGGTCATAATTCAGGGGTGATTCATTCAGGTTTATATTATACTCCTGGAAGCCATAAGGCTAGAAACTGTATGAAAGGTCGTGAAGAAATTGTGGCTTTTGCTGAAAAATATGGTGTTGATTATGACGTATGCGGTAAGGTAATTGCGGCAGTATCCGAAAGTGAATTACCACATATGGATAAAATTCTAGATAATGGAATTAAAAATGGATTAACCGGAGTCAAGAAACTTACCCGTGAAGAAATTAAAGAAATTGAACCGGAAGTAGAAGCAATAGCAGGACTTTGGGTACCTCAAACTGGAATTATCGATTATGTGGGAGTGACCAATAAAATGGCTTCCTTGGTGATTGAAATAAATCCAGAGAGTAAAATTGTTTTAGGCGAAACAGCGTTGGATTTTGTGAAAGATTCAGACAGTAATAAATTGATTACCGATAAATCGGAATATCAAACTAAGAAATTTATTGTTTGCGGAGGATTGCATGCCGACCGATTGGCAAAAAAAGATGGTGTAGCGTTAAAAGAACGTGTGGTGGGGTTTAGAGGTGATTACTATTACCTAACCGATCAAGCCAAACACAAGGTGAAAAACTTAATCTATCCAGTGCCTGATCCTGCATTTCCGTTTTTAGGAGTGCATTTTACGCGTATGACAAGTGGGCCTACCGAATGTGGCCCTTCAGCGGTGTTCACTTTTAAAAGAGAAGGGTATAAGCGAACTGATTTTAGTTTAAAAGATACTTTTGATGCTTTAAGTTACGCAGGAACTTGGAAAATGTTTATGAAAAATATCAAATTTGGTATTGACGAACAACGTAGAGCATTTTCAAAACGCTTATTCCTGAAAACGCTTCAACGCATGATGCCTTCTTTAACCATGGATGATATTAGGCCGGGTGGGTCTGGTGTTCGTGCGTTATTAATGCGCCAAGACGGAGATACAAAGGATGACTTTAGAATTGTGAAAAATGAGCATTCAATCCACGTTCTAAATGCTCCATCTCCTGCTGCTACAGCATGTATGGCTATTGGTGATGACATTATGCACATGGCCGAAGAACACTTCGGATTAAAAAAATAAGGGTGGATACCTTTCCGCTAGTTAGCATTGTAACTCCTTTTAAAAATACGGAAGCATTTTTAGATGAAATGCTGAATTCGGTTGTGAATCAGTCGTATACTAATTGGGAATTACTTATTGTAGATGATCATTCTACAGATGAAAGTTTGAATATTGTAAAATCCTTTGCTGAAAGGGATGAACGTATTAAATGGTTTAGTAATCCCAACTCGGGTATTATTACTGCTTTACGCGAAGCTTATGCGTATAGCAGCGGTGAATTGATTACCCGTATGGATTCGGATGATATAATGAAACCCGAAAAATTGGCCCGTATGGTGTCCGATTTACAACGTTTTGGTCGAGGACACTTGGCTTTAGGGAAAGTGAAATACTTTTCGGATAAAGGAATAGGTGATGGATTTCGATTGTATGAAAATTGGCTAAATCATCTTACTGAAACTGGAATTAATTACCAAGACTTGTATAAAGAATGTGTTATTCCTTCTCCCTGTTGGATGATGCATCGTTCGGATTTTGAGCTTTGTGGCGCTTTTACACCCAATCAATATCCAGAAGATTATGATTTAGTATTTAGGTTTTTCGAAAATAGCATAAAGTGTATACCAAGTAATGAATTATTGCATTTATGGCGCGATTATCCTTCTCGGGCTTCTCGAACCGATAAAAATTATGCGGATAATACTTTTATGGATTTAAAACTGAAATATTTTTTAAAATTACACCGAATTGAGTCTAAACCATTAGTAGTTTGGGGTGCAGGGGCCAAAGGAAAATCAATCGCCAAAAACCTTATTGCTTTGGATGTAAAATTTCATTGGGTATGTGATAACCCAAAAAAAATTGGGAAAGAAATATACGGTGAAACCATGTTGGGTTTTCAGGTGATTGATGAATTGGAGAATGCGCAGAATATTATTACCGTGGCAAACCCGAAGGCACAAACGGAAATAAGAAATTTTTTTGAAACTAGAAATAAAGCCGCTATGACTGATTATTTCTTTTTTTGTTAGAATCTATCGAAAGAATGGTAATAAGGGTAAAAAATGTAAGGTAGACTGTTATTCTACGATTTTAAAATCGTCTACAAATTGTTCCCAGTCAAAAATAAATTCCTCCATAATGGCATCCAGTCTTTTTAAGAAAACAGGGTTTGGAGCATCCATTTTTTTAAAGTATTCATCTTGGAATTGACCTAAATGGTACTTATTAAAAACCGCTTTAGACATTGCGTAAAGCGTGTTTTTGGAAGGATGGTTTAACCTAGAAAAAAGCTGGTTGTATTTTTTTATTTCTGATTTGAAAATATCTAAGGGAACATCCAATACTCTGGCAAATTTTCTATTTGCACTTTCAGCTAATCGAATGTCTTGGTAGTCGTTAAAATAACGAGGAATAAAATTCAAATTACCCGCAATCACAATCCATAAAAATGGATCACTGTGAGTTTTAGAAATAATGGGGCGTGTTTTAAATTCTGGATCACAAGAAATTATTTCAGCAACATCTTCAAATGCGTCATCTACCATTTTTACAGTCGAAATGACGAAATAGTCCATTAACTTATCTTCTGTAATTTTCTTTTTAAAAAAAACGCTAAACATTCATTTTTGCTTATGGTGGAACTTTTCAGTTCTGTTGCTCCTACAAACTTATTCGCGGAAGGAGTTGAGTTTTCAACTGTTTCGAAAACGTTGTTAACATCGTTATTAACAATTTGATAATATTGTTAATTGCCTAATAAAATTCGGTAAATCAGGATTTTGACGTGTATTTTGCAAGCGTTTGATGTGTGGTTTTTTGTAATTTTTTTCTAAAAAAATCACTCCAACCAAGTAAAAATCCGGTAAGGCCCATGGCTTGTTGACTCCATGACCATAAATCAAACTGATCTACGTGTGATATTATTTCATTATTCGCTATAAAAAAGGTAGCGTCAATCTTGTTATGGACTTTTCTCCCCGTTTTTGAAAAAGTGTATTTTGCTTCCCAATGAGCGGTCACCTGATTTCCATTTGAACTCGTTATTTGAAACTCCAGTTCAAGGTCAGAGGAATTGGCACAGAGCATTCGCCACATGTTTTTAGCATCTTCTCCATTTAATTTACCAAATGCAGGGTCTTCAAAAGTGATGTTGTTGGCATAAAACTTTACCATTCCTTCAGCATTCTTGCTTTGAAAGGCGGTGTAGAATCTGTTTATTATCTCACTGTTTGAATCCATAACTTCTATTTGGTGCTAAAGTAAGTAGGGAAGAGGGATAAAAAAAGCCCCATTTCCATAAGAAAATGAGGCTTAGATTAGAAAACGGTTTAATTAGAAATCAAGTGTTAGCCCTAGCAAAAAGTTAACTCCCGCTTGAGGAAAATAGCCTGCCATATTGTATGCGTCTGTTTTGGATGATTTATTTACGTAAATGTCATCCGCAGAAGGATCATAACCAGGACTTTCAAATGTGTAGGACCATGCGTTGTTTACGTATAATGTATTAAACACATTCTTAGCTGTAAAATTGAAACTTAGTTTGTTTATTCCGAAGTTGGAAAGCACATAGGTTAACCGAACATCGTTGGTAAAATAGCCATCCAATTTCCGTTCATTACTTTTCGTATTATCAAAATATTGTTCTCCCACATATTTAGATATTAAAGCAATACCAATTTCATCGGTAGTGGTGAAAAGGGTTCGTTTATAGGAAATTAAACTACCAGCAATAATATTGGGCGAAAATGCAATATCCGTATTGGTTAATTTGTATTGCGATTGTTCTCCGGCCCAATTATCTACAAATTGGGTGTATTCTTTGATTTTGTTTTGACTAAATGTTCCGTTTACACTCCAAGTTAACTCCTTGGTGATACGGTAGCCTAATTCCAATTCAATCCCCATTCGGTAACTATTCGCTACATTTTGTCTCACGGCCCCACCCACATCATTAATGGCTCCTGTTAAAACTAATTGGTCACGATAATCCATGTAATAACCGTTTGCACTAGCTGAAAATTTATTTTTCGCATACTTGTAGCCCAATTCATAGTCATACATTGTTTCAGGGCTTGGAATTACGCCTGGTTTCGCGTCAATGTAATCGCTTCTATTTGGCTCATGGTTAGCTACCGCAAATGATCCATACACTCGGGATTCATTATTTAAATCGAAGGTTAGTCCAGCTTTTGGATTGATAAATTGAAGTGTTGTATCTACCGAAAGTGTTCTGAGGTCGTTATCAATACCGGTTACCAAATAATCAACTTTACGGTATTGAATATCTCCATAAACTTGCAATTTGTCGTTTACCGCATAGGTTGCTTTGGTGTAAAAATTTAAGTCCTTTTTCACTCCTTTGTTATCATAGTACCGTTGGTCTTTATTCATACCTGATGCATATTCAGCCCAAATAATTTCTCCATAATGGTACCCCTCATATTGGTTGTAACCACCGCCAAAAACCATATCAAGTTTGTTTTTAGTATAATTGAAGTTGAAGATTCCACCGGCAAAAGTATTGTCCAGCCATCTGCGTCTTACTAGATTGGTTTTGGTAATGGTATCACCTCCGATAATTACATTTTGCAAGCCATAATCAGTGAATTTTTGGCGCTTACTTCCGTTATACTCGGTGCCTTTATATTGTTCATAAAAGCCCTTGCCTAAAATATAAAAGCCAGAAACGTTTGCTTTCCAATTTGAATTAATGGCATAATTCAGGTGCAATTGATAATGTGTTTGAGTGTAATCATCCACTTGGTCGGGGTAGTCGTATTTATTAAATTTACGACTGCTTTCCCCATTAATAGAATCTAAAGGCACTCCATTCCACGCTTGGTAGGTACGTTCGTTTCCTCCAAAAGTGATAAATTTTGCAGAGAATTTTTTCCCGTAATAGCCTCCTTTAGCGTAATAAGATTTTAGGTCGGATGAAGCTCTATCAATGTAACCATCGCTACTTATTAATGATAAACGCCCGTCAAATGCGAATCCATTTTTGGTTAAACCAGTTCCAAATGCTAGGGTATTTTTAAGAGTGTTAAAAGAGCCCATGCCAAAGGCATATTTACCATAGGCTTCTTTCTGCAATTCGGTGGTATTGATATTTACCGACCCTCCAAAAGATGCTGCACCGTTGGTAGAAGTTCCTACACCTCGCTGTATTTCTATTGTATTCACTGATGAGGTGAAATCTGGCATGTTGACAAAGAAAGTGCCTTGTGATTCGGGATTGTTTAAAGGAATACCATTAATGGTAACGTTAACCCGAGTAGCATCACTACCACGAATTCGCATGGCAGTATAGCCCACGCCATTTCCTGCATCGCTGGTGCTAACTACCGATGTGGCGTGTTCCATAACGATTGACAAATCTTGCCCTAAATTGTTGTTGGCTAAATACATGCTGTCCAAGTTTTGGACTGCCATGGGGGTCTTGTCATTCGTCTTATTGGCGGTAACCACAAAATCTTTAGCGATTAAGGTTTCTTCCACCATCTTAAAAGTAATTCCGCTAACATTACCGGTGATCTTTAATTCCTTGGTCTGGGTAGCAAAGCCAATGTATGAAACCGCTAAAGTAATGGTTCCATTAGGTACACTTTTAAGAAAAAAATCACCGTTTACATTAGTAATTGCCCCTGTAAAGGTGTCTTTGATTTTTACTGTTGCCCCAGATAATGGGTTTGATTGTGCATCCGTAACTTTTCCGGATATTGAATAATGGGCAGATTGGCCAAATGCCGTTGCCTGAATAATTACCGCAAATAGAATGGGTAATAGTTTAATAAATGAAATACGCATTTCTAATAATTTAGAATGATTAATAAAAAAATATACGTATTCGGAAATATGAGATGAAAACATTTACCTACGCCAGCATTACCTGGATCAGGTATATCCCCAAAATGGGAACGGGTGTAATCTCAGCCTGAAAGGCACCCCGAATAATGGCCGCAAATGTAGGGTTTGTTTTTGGTCGTAAAAATGAATTTGTGAATTTATTTAAATATTTACTTAACATGGGTTCATTCATCGGTTAGCGTATTTGTTTTAGATTTGAATCGACTTATAAGATTTTTTATGAAACCGATTGTTACTTCTTTATCCATTATCCTTTTGTCTATGGGTGTTCTTTGCATCCAGTCATGTGGCACGTATTATTATGCGGCAACCAAACAAAACGTGATGAAGTTTAAGGAAAAGGGAGATGTGAATGCGACCATCGGTGCAGGAATGGAATTTGAAAATGACGTTCAAAATGTGAGTGTGGGGTATGCCATCTCTAACCATTGGGCAGTTAATGCTACCTACAATAATTTGCCACGACTAAAAGACCATGATTATATATGGGATAATGAAGTGATTTTATTTCATAAAGTGAGTAAGAGTGTATTAGTAGCCAACAATTTTGGTTTTAGTTTCGGAAAACTTAATTCAGGAGGTGAATATTTTAATTTGAATGTTTACCGAGAGTTTTTACAACCTTCTTTTGGGTTTTCTAATGATTTTGTGGAACTAGCTTTTTCTGTCCGATTTACCAATCTTCATTATAGCTTAAATCAAGTAAAAAACCTAAACCGCTCAAATGGAAAAACCTTTCGTGAAGAATTTGAATTAGGTGATGTTGGATTACGAAATTATCTTTTTTCTGAGCCAGCTATAACTGCCGGTTTGGGATATAAATGGATAATGTTTAGAATGCAATATACCCAGCCCTTTAAATTGGATAATGACTATCTTAATTATTATTCTGGGCCATTACTTTATTTTAGTCTAAACGCACGTTTCAACGTATTCGATGTCGGTAATGTGTTAAGAAAGAAGGCAAAGTAATTAGCCTCGCTCTCGCACAATTTTCCGTACCCGTTCTAAATCATCAATCGTATCTACTGGAATGCTATCATATTGGGTGATGGCTAATTTAATATTCCCCCCATTTTCTATCCAACGGTTTTGTTCGAGACTTTCGGTAAGTTCTAAATTGGTTTGAGGTAATTCCGCAAATGTTTTCAATGCTTCTGCCGTATAGCCATACAAGCCTAAATGCTTATGGTAAGTGTTGTTTTCTAACCATTTAGTTTTATGCATTCCGTGGATATGTGGAATTACTTCCCTACTAAAATATAAAGCAAATTGGTCTTTATTGAAAACCACAAAAACCTCACTTTCATTAAACAAATCGTCCATTCGGATAACAGGAGTTATCAAAGTCGCCATTTCGGTTCGTGAATCATCAAAACACGCCATCAGCTCTTTAAGTTGATTGGGGACTAATAATGGCTCATCTCCTTGTACGTTGATTACCACGTCAAATGGTGTGCTAGACTGTGCGTTTACTTTTTCAAAAGCTTCTAAGCAACGGTTCGTACCCGTAGTGTGATTTGCAGAAGTCATGACCACTTTTCCTCCAAATGCTAAAACCGCTGCTTCAATTCTAGCGTCATCGGTAGCCACATACACATCGTCAATGGCTTTGGATGCTTGTTCATACACGTGTTGAATCATGGTTTTACCTTCAATATCTGCTAAAGGTTTACCTTCTAAACGTGTGGAGCCAAATCGGGCTGGAATAATTGCTAAAAAGTTCATGCTTTTAATTTTGGTGCAAAATTAAGTTAGAAGTCGGAAGTCAGGAGTTAGAAGTTGAAAAAAAACTTAACCTTCCGTTTTCTAACTTCCATCATCCGACTAAATTTGTGTTATGGCAAAGAAAAAAAAGCGGGTGGATGTGGTGTATTCCACAGATCCTAATTATGGATACGGGTACGATGAAGAATCAGAAGATGAGGAAACGCTTGAGCCGTACAAACAAACTCTTCGCGTGATGATAGACCGTAAGCAACGTAAAGGTAAATCGGTTACGCTAGTTGCGGGATTTAAAGGTTCTACCGATGCATTAAAAGATTTGGGAAAGGCGCTTAAATCTAAATGTGGTGTAGGAGGAAGTGTGAAAGATGGTGAAATTCTAATTCAAGGTGAAGTACGCGACAAAGTAATGGAAATCCTGAAAAAAGACGGATACATCGTAAAAAGGGTAGGAGGTTGATTTGTTGCCGCCCCTATCTCAAAACAATTCTCCCGGTAGAATTACCCATTCTATAAGAATAGCTGCCCCGAGCCAATTTACTTACATCAATTTGTTGCTGTTTAGAATGGATGCTGGTCGATAGGATATCTTTACCCAAAATGTCATAAAGGGTGAAGATACTTTTATCGTTTAATTTACCATTTCTGGTTTCTATTTGAATAAATCCGGATGCCGGATTCGGGTAAACGCTAATATTTGAATTTGGTTTTACGCCTTCAATGCCAAGCGGAAAAACGTTTACTACCACAATTCCTTCCAATCCTGATTGTGAACATCCCATAGAATCTGTAATGGTGGCGGTATAGGCCGTAGTAGTATCGGGTTTTGCCCAAAAGTAGAAAGATGTAGAATCGATTAAGCCTTGATTTGGAGTCCATAAAACAGAATTAGCCCCAATTCCACCACCCACATCTGCGCCAGAACACAAAATGGAATCACCCACAGTCACATAAAAATGAATGGGGCCACCAAGTGTCATGAAAAAGGTGGAAAAGGTAATTCGAATAGAATCTTTAGCTGTTGTTCCATTTGCATCTGTAACCGTTAAAATTAAGGATGGAAGGTTGGGGTTATTAGCTATGAAGCCAGAGGAATGATCAACTTGAGGATTTGCTACGGAAGTATCGTTTAGAAAATGAGAAGCATACGTTGTACCTCCAAAATTATCCTGATGGATAAAGCTCCACGAATAGGTGTAGGGAGGAATGCACCAGTACTCGAGGGTTGTCCACCAATTAGGGTCGTGTCAATTCCCGAGTTGATACCAACACAAATCGCTTGGTCTGGTCCTGCATTTGCAGTAAGAGGAGTTTGTGCTTGCAGCGAAATTTGAAATAGAACTAAAGTTAAAGTCAGGATTCTTTTCATTTTCTAAAAATACAAAAAAAAAAATCCTGACAACTTTCGTTACCAGGATTTTAATTTTTTAATCGAAGTTGAATTACTGTAAAGTAATTTTCTTTTGTAAGTCGTCAATATACCCTCTAAACCTTTTATCGGTGTCTATGAGGTTGTTTACCGTTTTACAAGCGTGAAGTACCGTTGCATGATCCTTACCGCCTGTATGCGCTCCAATACTAGCTAATGACGCTTTCGTCATTTGTTTAGAGAAGAACATAGCAATTTGACGTGCTTGAACTACTTCACGTTTACGTGTTTTAGATTTCAATAATTCCATCGGTAGGTTGAAATAATCACAAACTACTTTTTGAATGTATTCAATCGAAACTTCACGAGCTGTATTTTTCACAAACTTGTCAATCATTTGTTTCGCTAAATCTAGCGTGATTGATTTTTTGTTTAAGGATGATTGCGCAATTAAAGAAATTAAAGCACCTTCAAGCTCACGTACGTTAGTGTTGATAGAATAAGCTAAATATTCTACTACTTCCTTAGGTAGTTCAATACCCTCGGTATACATTTTCTTTTGAAGAATAGCAATACGCGTTTCTAAATCTGGCGATTGTAAATCCGCGTTTAATCCCCATTTAAAACGAGATAGTAAACGTTGTTCTACTCCTTGCATTTCAATTGGCGGCTTATCGGCAGTCAGTACCAATTGTTTGCCACTTTGATGTAGGTGATTGAAGATATGGAAGAATACATCTTGTGTTTTCTCTTTACCTGCAAAAAACTGTACATCATCAATTAAAAGCACATCAATCATTTGATAAAAATGAATGAAGTCATTGTGCGTATTGTTTCTTACCGATTCAATAAACTGTTGCGTAAATTTTTCTGAAGAAACATATAATACTGTTTTCTCTGGGTGATTGTTTTTTATTTCCAATCCAATTGCTTGCGCTAAATGCGTTTTCCCAAGTCCTACGCCTCCATATATAAACAATGGATTGAAGGAAGTCCCTCCGGGCTTGTTAGCCACAGCAAAACCTGCAGAACGAGCTAAACGGTTACATTCGCCTTCCACGTAGTTTTCAAAAGATAAGTTATGATTCAATTGTGAATCAACGACTACCTTTTTCAAACCAGGAATAATGAATGGGTTTTTGATTCCTCTTGCTCCAATTTCCATTGGTACAGAAATAGATGGATTGCGGGCAGCCGATCTATTACTAGCAGGTACAATAACCTGAGTTGGATTTTTTGTGGATCTTGAATTTTCCATAATGATACTGTAATCTAACGTACCACGAGGCCCTAGCTCCTTCTTAATAGTTTTTTTGAGTAAAGTAATGTAATGCTCCTCCAACCATTCATAAAAGAATGGACTCGGAACTTGGATGGTTAATGTGTCTCCTTTAAGGTTGACTGCCTTAATTGGCTCAAACCATGTTTTGAAACTTTGAGGACTAACATTGTCCTTAATAATTCCTAAACAATTGGTCCAAACTTTCTCATAAATTTTGCCCATTTGTGAACTCCTGTATTTAATATAATTGTAAAAATATAAAGGAATTGAACTTTTAGATTTTTATCTCACCCCCAAAGTTAGATATGACTCCCTGTATTCAAATTCGCTAACAAAAATTGATATAAAAAAGTTTAAAAAAAAATCATTTTGCTATTGTATTTTAAAAAAGATTTAACCTGTAACCTCTTTGAAAACGGTGTGATTTTGTAACCTCTTTATCTTCCAATCATTTAACAATGTTAATAACTTTATGAACATTATATGAACAATTTTATTCACAGAAATAAAAGAGGGGAATTTTGTATTTTACCTCAATTAAATTTTGAATTTTTGTTTTTCGAGATTGGTTTTCGAAAGTACGTAATTATTATCAAATATTGTTGATATGTTTAGTAAAGAAATAAAATTAAGAATAAGGTATGCTGAAACCGATAGAATGGGGTATGCATATTATGGTAATTACGCCACTTATTTTGAAGTAGCGCGCGTGGAGGCTATGCGGGCATTAGGAATTAGCTATAAGAAATTAGAAGACGATGGCGTGCTTTTACCTGTTGCTGAGTTTAATGTGAAATATAAAAAACCAGCATTCTACGATGATGAGATCACGGTAAAAGTGACCATTAAAGAATTACCCAAAATCAGATTTTCCTTTCATTATGAAACTTTCAATGAAAAGGGTGATTTGTTAAATACAGCTTTTACAGAATTGGTGTTTGTTAACAAAGAAACAGGACGTCCAATGCGTATTCCGGAACAAATTAAAAACCGCATGATTAAGCATTTTTAATTCGTGAAAATGCCAATTGTGTTAGGTAAATTTGGAACCTCTTTTTTTTCTCCTTGATAATCGTAGAAATTACAATTTCTAATACTTAATGGTTTTGAAAGTTGAAACGTTATTTTTAGAGGTTACTCTAAAAATATAGGTGCCACTTTTGAATTTTTCTGGAGAAATTTGCAATGAATTATTTTGTGATTTCATTCGGTTTAATAAAGTGCCTTTTATAGAATAAATCTCCACGTTAAATTCTTCTTCTACCTGTAGAATTAGATTTCCTTGACCTGTTGAAAAATTGGTAGAATTAAACACTTTTACAAAAAGTTTGGATGGTTCCTGTTCGGATACACTCACTAAATTGTCAGGTCTAGCTACTGAACATGAATTAATCATTCCTTTATCCTTAAAAACCCAGCATATTACCCCGTAATTTGCTCCGTTATTTAAATTGCTATCCGCAGTTATATATAATTGAGCAGCTTGTGCCATGGTCATCGCACTGGTGTAGTCGTATGTGGATTCTAAAGCAATTTTGGTAGTTAGGTCTCTACCGATGTTTCTTTCAATACGCATTAGCGCAGAGCTCCACATGGGGGCATCTCCGTATAAATTGAATGTTAAATCGGTAGGATACATTGCGGAGGAGGTAACTAATCTTCCATCCCAGTATTCATTATGACCATCCCAACTAAATACGTAATCGGAATGAAAGTCGTCAAAAACGCTTGAGTAGGATGCTGCTAGGTAATCTCCAAAAGCTTCGTCCATTGCATTACGTTCTGATCCAAAATTGGAGTTTGGTGCGGTACTGTGCATAATGGCATGGGTAAACTCATGAATAATGACATCTGCATCTTCGGCATCGTCCACTCCTCCTTCACCAAAAACAATTGATGGAGGAGTTGTTCCGGAGGTAAATGCTGAATTATCGGTCCCTCCAAAACCATGGCAATCTACTTCAATTTGATAATCTACAATATTGGTAAAGCCTAATGACCTAATGTATTCTTGCTGATTGGTGATATGATAAAATACGTTTACATCTTCAAAACCCGATTGGGATCTGTCATAGTAAAAATCAGGAGTAGCACTGGTCACTGGTAGAACAGAGGGAAGTGAATTCTCTACCAACTTGATGTATTCGTTTTCAAGACTAAAAACGCCATTATCGAAGGTTAGATTCAAAAGCACGGTATCCCTCAGGTCGTCTAAAGTAGTACTTGTTTGATCGTTGTTATCTACATATAACCCGCCATAAATAGTGTTTGCTACGGTTAATGGGTCTGGTAAATAAACCAATCCTTGTGCAGTAGTATCAACAGGTGTGAGATGCTGCGTGAGCTCAATAGCATGAATAGGAGTGAGTTGAGTATCGTAAATTTTCTCCGTATAATAGCCTTTATGGTCTATTTCTTTAATACTAATGGCTTTAATGAATTGTCCGTTTTGATTTATCCAAATGTGCTTGCTTTCTTTTAGTTCCGTATTGCTTGCGACTAATCCTTCGGCAAGAGCTAAGGTGGGCCATTCTGATTCAATTACATTATCTATCGATTGAAACGAACTAATCAAAGAGGTTATTTCCCCTTGATTAGTGGTGTTAAGTTTAATTAAGGATTGATACACTTCCACACCTTTATATAGCTGCACGAAGGAGTAGTGGTATCCGGTCAAACTTTTTATTTCGGAGAGTAATTTCAAATCATAATCATCCGATTTGAAAAGGTGATTTGAAATATATTGTTTGGCTTTATCCACGTTTGTTACCGTTCCTTTTGGTTGCGTAAATTCAGCATCGGGCATAGTATAATGATTTTGCACCGTGGACTCGGTTTTTTGAGCATAACTGAAAGAGGTAATTAGGATTGCTGTTAAAAGGAAAATATTTTTCATATTGGTATTTCTTTAATTTCTATAGGGTGCAAGTTACTAAGAATTTCAAAAGTTTTTGAATAAAATTTAAGTCGGACTAAAATTTCTAAATTACAAGCCTCTCTAAAGTCTTGGGATACAATTTTTACTCCGTCCGCTTTGGTGTTTCTCATTACATCACTCATTAGCGTATACGGAAAGGTGAGTCGCAATTTTTTCTGAAGGTAAAACTCTTTAATGGTTCCTGCTAGAATAGCTTCTTTGGCTGCCGTTTTATATGCATTAATGAGTCCGCCAACACCAAGTTTGGTTCCTCCAAAATACCGAACAACGGCAATGAGCGTGTTATGTAACTGAAACGATTGAATTTGCCCCATAATGGGTGGGCCTGCTGAATTGTGTGGTTCTCCATCATCGGTCCATTTATTTTCTTGGTTATCTACACCTAAAGTCCAAGCGTAGCAAACATGACGCGCAGCGAAATGTTTTTTTCGAAGTTCCTGCAAATGAAGTTCAATTTCAGCCACACTTTTTACTGGAAATACGTATCCAAAATGCTTTGAACCTTTGTCTTTAAACAAACTTTCACTTACCGCAATGGGTTCTTGATATGCATCCTCTAACTCATCCATTATTTAGAAGGCTTTTTAAATAGGCTCTCCAATACCTGGTGCATAATACTTCCAAGAAGTAGAATGAGCATTAAAATAAGAAAAAAGGTAATTGAACCTTTGGTGGCTATCAGGGTTGTTTTTAGAAATAAGAACATGGTTATAGCAGCAAGGATTAGGAGGGAAATCATGAAATTTAATATGGATACATAAATATTTTGATGTCGATTTCCTTTAAAAAATAAAACTAACCAAATGGACAACAAAATCCCGGCTAATACAAGGAGCATGTACAGAATTTTAATTTTATTGAATTTTAGGTTATTTCGTTCCTCCTGTTTTTTTTTGGCTATTTTGTCTAGTACCAGTTGATTTTGTGCTAAGGCAATTTCTGTTTTTTGCTTGTTAGAAACCGCCATTAAACTGTCACTTAAGTCAATGTAGTTGATGTAATGGGTGAGTGCAGCTTCAAAATTTTTGGAGTCTTGTTCAATAAGATATAATTCTTCAAGAGCAATCATTTTTTCTTCTGTGTAGTTTATTTCATGGGCTATTTTTAACGCGTGATTTGCGTTGGATCGTGCCAAATCATAATTCTTTGAAACTCGTTCTAACTCCGCAATATTGTTTAGCAAAATAACTTCCAAAGTATTGGATTTAACCTTTAAGTTAAGTTCTTTGGCCTGCGAAAAATAATACCTAGCCTCCTCTAATAATCCTTGAGAAAGGTAATTGGACCCAAGATTTCCATATATTCTGATTTCCGCAGATGGATTATGCATTTCGGTATGGTAGATATCCAATGCTTTGAGGGTGTAATTTACCGATTTTTTATAATCACCTAATCGTTCATAGGTAGCCCCTAAATTGGAATAAACAGTAGCTATTGACTCGTAATCATTGTTTTGTAATGTGAGAATCAATGCTTTTTCATTGGTCTCAATACATTTTTCAAAATCTCCCTGATCGAAATAAATAGTGCTAATATTTATCAAATTAGTAGAGATATCCACCGGTTCATTATTCTCTTCCTTTAATTCTAGTCCCTTTTTATAATAGGATAAGGCAGTTTCATTATCGCCTAAATATCCATATACCGTTCCTAAATTATTGTAAACTCGTCCTAATCTCGACATGTTATTTTGCGATTTGAAAAGGCCTTCCGCCATTTTTAAGTGTTGAATGGAGCTAGTAATGTTTTTCTCGAAATATTCATATACTCCAAGGTAACTGTAAAAAACGGCAATACCTTCTTGGTCATTATTCTTTTCAATGTCGGCAAATGCATTTTTAGCAATGTTGATAGCCTCGTCTAGATTTTCATACTTTAAAGCCCAACTTAACTCCAATTTTAATTGAGCTGTTTCCACTTCAGAATGGCTTTGTTGAATGAGTATGCTAATACTATCAGCCTGTACGTTTTGCGCGTTAGCCACATACATTAATGGGGACAAACATAATAGGCCTATAAGAATGATTTTTAATTTATTCATAACAGTAAATTGAGTTGGTGTTTAATGGAATTATAGCATTTTCGATTTCAGACAACACTGGTGCTTTTACTCCCTTTTCTAGGATAGAATTATTTTGAATAATGAAGACCTGGTCCCACAGGTTTTGATCAATGAATTGTTGTAGTGTATAGGCCCCTCCTTCTACTAAAATAGATTGAATATTTCTCTTCCAAAGCTGGTTTTGTATTTCTGTATAAAATGTTGGCGAATCGTCAATTTTAATATACTCGGTATTTGAGTTTTTTTCTGAATGACGACTGTTAAAAACAATTGTTCGAATGGAGTTATCAAAAACTTTAAGCTTTTTAGATAAGGATAAATTATGGTCAATAATGATTCGTATCGGGCTTTTCCCAGCCCATTTTCTTGTGGATAAGGAAGGGTTGTCTAATTGGGCTGTTTTTTTTCCAATCAAAATCGCATCTACCTCACTTCTAATTTTATGTACCCATCTAGAACTTGCATTGTTAGAAATTTTTAAGGCGGGTGTTGAGGCAGCTTTACGAATAGTATCGATAAAACCATCTTTGGTTTGTGCCCATTTTAAAATTATATGAGGACGCTTTTTTTGATGGAAAGTATTGAAACTTCGATTCAATTCTTGTGATTCTTTTTCTAAAACGCCCGTAATAACTTCAATTCCGGAGGCTTTTAATTTGCTAATACCATTACCACAAACTACCGCATTCGAATCAATGCTGGCCATCACCACTTTTGGAATTTTGTTAGCAATAATTAAATCGGCACACGGTGGTGTTTTTCCAAAATGAGAACAAGGTTCAAGACTTACATAAATTGTGGACTTGGAAAGTAATGACTTGTCAACGACCGAGTTAATGGCATTGACTTCAGCATGTGGTCCACCATAAATTTGATGATAACCTTCTCCGATAATAGTGTTATTCCAAACCAATACGGCACCTACCATAGGATTGGGAGAGACATTTCCTTTGCCTAATCGAGCCAATTCTAGGCAGCGTTTTATGTACGGTTCGTGCAAAATATTGAAATGATTTTAATAAAATCAAATGTAGGTTTTTTGTTAGGATTTGGATGTTAATTTTGTGGCTATAAAGTATGGTTTAATAATTTATTTTGACTTTCAACCATCCAAATCAAAGATCAGTAGAAACATGAAAATGCCTGATAATAAAATTTCATCAGTTAATCGTTACTTTCATCAAAAGTTGGATCATTTATATGACCCAAATGAGGTAGATAGTTTTTTCAGGTTATTACTTGAATTTGAATTAAATGTAAGGAGGTTGGACCTTTTGAAAGAACCTGATTTACGTATGAGTGAAAGCCAATTGTTGACCTTTATTTCGTTTTCAAGACGCTTGGTAAATTTTGAACCGATACAATATATTATAGGTGCTACCGATTTTATGGGGCTAAATTTACATGTGAGTCCATCTGTTTTAGTACCTAGACCTGAAACGGAGGAATTGGTGAATTGGGTGGTTCAAACGGTGGATAATAGTGCTCCACTTGAAATAATCGATATTGGTACCGGAAGCGGTTGTATTGCGTTGGCGTTAAAAACGGCTATGCCAAAGACGTATCTTACGGGGGTGGATGTTAAAAGAGAAGCACTTGAAGTTGCCCAAAAGAATGGAACGGATACTGGTATTCATGTGGATTGGAAAATGCGCGATGCCCTGAATATGCCAGGAGATGTAGATAAATATGATGTGGTAGTAAGTAATCCTCCTTATGTTTTGAACTCTGAAAAACAATTAATGTCGCCCAATGTGTTGAATTTTGAGCCGCATTCCGCTTTATTTGTAGATGATGAGGACCCATTGTTGTTTTATGAAGCCATTAGTAATTGGGCTATAAATAGTATTCGTAAAGGGGGGTATTTATTTTTTGAAATAAATGAAAAATACGCACAACAAACCTTGGATTTATTGACTGAATATGGTTTTCAGGAGGTAACAATTAAGGATGACATTTTTGATAAACCTAGGATGATTAGGGCAAAAAAATAGTCAATGTATTGACTGTTCATAAGAAGGAAATGGGAATACTCACCTTCAAAAATAAAATTAGAGTAAAGCATTCATATTATTTTAATGCAAGATGATCAAAGAAGAAATTGAAAAGCTAAGAGACGAAATTAATCATCATACACATTTATATTATGTGGCGGACAGGCCCGTAATAAGTGATTTTGATTTTGATGCTTTGATGAAAAAGTTACAGGATTTAGAATTAAAATATCCAGAATTTTCGGATCCTAATTCACCTACTAAAAGAGTGGGTGGAGAGGTAATTAAATCGTTTAATACCGTGGCGCATGAAACACCCATGCAATCGTTAGGCAATTCATATTCAGAATTGGAAATCGAAGAATTTATCGCTAGAATTCAAAAGGAATTAGAAAGTGATGAAATAGAATTTGTATGTGAATTAAAATATGATGGAGTTGCGATTGCTGTTAAATATGAAAATGGAAATCTAGTTCAAGCCCTTACTCGTGGAAACGGTTTACAAGGGGATGATGTTTCAAATAATGTGCGTACCATTAAATCGTTGCCATTGAAATTAAAAGGAGAATTTCCTCAGAAACTGGAAGTTCGTGGCGAAATAATGTTTTCAAATGCGGCTTTTGAAAAATTGAATAACGAAACTATTGCGAATGGAGATCAACCTTATGCAAATCCACGAAATACGGCTTCTGGAACCTTGAAATTGCAAGATTCGGCTATTGTGGCTCAAAGAGGTTTGGAGTGCTTTGTATATTCTACGATAAGTAATGAACTGGCTATTAAATCGCATTTTGAATCGATTGAAAATTTGGCCAAGTTTGGGTTTAGAGTTCCATCTGTAGAGAAAAACAGAATCAAAATTTGTAAAAGTCGAGCTGAAATAATGGCCTTTATTCATTTCTGGGAATCTGAGCGGTTCAATTTGCCATTCGCTATTGATGGTATTGTGATTAAGGTGAATGAAATAGAACAGCAAAAATTACTAGGAACAACCGCAAAGAGTCCTAAATGGGCCATTTCATATAAATATCAAGCAGAACAGGCAGAAACAATTCTAGAGGATATTGTGTTGCAGGTGGGAAGAACGGGGGCTATTACTCCGGTGGCTAATTTGCATGCCGTGCAATTGGCAGGAACGGTAGTAAGAAGAGCATCCTTATATAATGAGGATTATATTCGGGAATATGATTTGCGAATTGGCGACACGGTCCAGGTAGAGAAGGGAGGCGAAATAATTCCGAAAGTAGTTGGAGTGAACATGGAATTAAGACCTTCTTCTGCTTTAGCTTATGAATACCCAAAAGTGTGCCCAGAGTGTAATAGCCCGTTGGAGCGAAAAGAATCGGAAGCCAATCATTATTGTGTAAATGAGGTAAGTTGCCCGCCACAAGTTATGGGGAGGATGCAACACTTTATTTCTCGGAAGGTGATGGATATTGAAGGTATTGGCGATGAAACCGTTGCTACCCTATACAAAGAAGGGATAATTAAAGAGTTTATAGATTTGTATTATCTTTCTTATGACCAGCTTATTGGGGTGGAAGGAATGGCTGATATTTCCGTAAAAAAATTACTGAATGGATTGGCGGATTCTAAAAAACAACCTTTTCAAAAGGTGTTGTTTGCATTAGGTATTAGACATGTGGGAGAGGTGGTAGCTAAAACTTTGGCTAGAAATTTCAAAAATATTGACGCATTGATGAATGCTTCGGAGGAAGCCCTTATTGAAGTAAATGAAATAGGGAAAGTAATTGTTCAGAGCATACGAGAATATTTTTCGTTAGAACACCATCTCATGCTAATTTCGCAAATGAAAGAACTAGGGTTTAACCTTGAAATTTCAGAGGAGGAAGCATCAATGTCTAGTCAAACTTTAAAAGGAATGTCTATCGTTATATCGGGTGTTTTTGTGCATCATTCTAGGGATGAGCTAAAAAAGATGATTGAGTTAAATGGAGGTAAAAACTCAGGTTCCATTTCTAAGAAAACTGCATTTATAGTAGCCGGAGATAAAATGGGGCCAAGTAAATTAGAAAAAGCAGGGAAGCTAGGAGTGAAAATAATATCAGAGGATGAATTGTTAGAATTATTAGAGAAAGAAGGATGAGTTTTTTGGTAAACACACTTGGAAAGTGGAAGGTTGGAAAGTTGTTTCAACAAAATAGAAGAATTCCGGAAGCGCTAAATTTGGAAAGAATAGAATCGGCAATTTTAGTGTGTAACATTACCGATAGTCAATCATATAAGGAGGTTCAGGATTTTGCTACTTATTTGAAGCGTTCGGAAGGGTTAAGTTCGGTAAAGGTGATTTGTTATTTTGACCAAAAAGAAAAACCCACTTTCGTCAATGAGGAATCCGATTTAGTATTTGGTAAAAAGGATTGTAACATATTTGGGTTGCCCAATAAAGTGGAGTATAATTTTAAAAAACCAGTGGATTTATTGGTCGACTTTACGTCAAAATCTTGTGTGCCTACGAACTACTTTATTTGTCAAATTAATGCAAAAACGGTGGTAGGTAAACAAGACGATGAAAAGGGGGATTGGTTCGATTTGATAATTGACATTCCAAAAGAAAAAGGATTACCTGTGTATAAAGAGAATATACTTCGGTATTTAAAAATGATAAATAAAGCGTAAAATGGAAAGTTTAAGAGGAGTTGGAGTTGCATTAGTAACCCCATTTAAAGAGAATGGAGAAATTGATTTTATTGCCTTTGATGCATTAATAAATCATACCATTAAAGGTGGTGTGGATTTTCTTGTAGTTCAAGGAACAACTGGGGAATCTGCTACTTTAAGTAGCGATAATAAACAACAACTATTAACACATGCAGTAGCCACTATTGCTGGAAGAGTACCCGTGGTATATGGTCATGGAGGTAATAACACTCGCCTAGTGGCAGAAAGTTATAAGTCGTTAGATTTAAGTGGGGTAGCGGCTATTTTGTCGGTTAGTCCTTATTATAATAAGCCATCTCAAGATGGAATTATTGCGCATTTCAAGGTGCTGAATGATAGTTTTGATTTACCTATCATTCTTTACAATGTACCTGGTCGAACAGGTTCTAATATGACAGCAGCTACTACCCTAGAGCTAGCTAAGATGAGCAATATTATTGGGGTGAAGGAAGCTTCTGGAAATTTGGGGCAAATGAATCAAATTATCAAAAACAAACCGAAAGACTTTTTAGTTTGGAGTGGTGATGATGATTTAATCTTACAACAAATGGCTATGGGTGCGGATGGTGTAATTAGTGTAATAGCCAATGCGTTTCCAAACGAATTTACAGATTTGGTTCATGGTGCAGCAAAGGGTGACTACGAAATTGCAAAAAATAAACACTACCAATTATGTGATATTATTCCATTACTATTTACCGAAGGTAACCCCGGAGGAGTAAAGGCAGCCTTAAAAATGTTAGGCATCTGTTCAGAAGATATGTTGTTGCCATTGGTACCAATTTCTGAAGGATTGAGAAGTTCACTAAAAAGCGAAATGAAAAAATCGAATTTAATTTAAGAGGGATGAACGTTTTTGATACAACACGAGTGATACGTACAAATATTTTGGGATTGGTTGAAAACCTTACCGAAAAACAATTGAATACTATTCCTGAAGGGTATAACAATAATATTGTTTGGCATTTGGGTCATGTATTGGCTACGCAGCAATTGTTATCTTATGGATTATCTGGAATTGAAATATTATTATCAGATAATATTATTGAAGAGTTTAGAAAAGGTACTGCACCCAAAACACCTTATTCAGATGAAGACATTGAAGAGTTGAAATCCTTGTTTATTGAGGTAATTGATCGCACGGAGCAGGATTTCAACGATGAGGTATTTGAGCAATTTAATTCATATCCTACTAGTTTTGGAGTCACTCTAAATTCTATTGAGGAAGCCGTGTCGTTTAATAATGTACACGAGGCGTTACACATGGGTATTATTATGGCCATGCGTAAATTGGTATAGTGAGGTTACCATGATTCGAGGAGTAAAAATAACGGATGCCAAAGAACTGTGCGAAATTTTTAATCATTACGTACTAAACTCCATTGCCACATTTGTGGAAACGCCTTTAACGGTACATGAAATGGAACATAAAATAAGGCACGTAACCGAAAAATATCCTTGGTTGGTATATGAAGAGGAGGGAGCTGTAATAGGTTACACCTACGCTTCCGAATGGAATGTGCGTTCGGCCTATAAAAAATCGGTTGAAACTACGGTATATTTAAAAAACGGCACTCAAAAAAAGGGAATGG
This sequence comes from uncultured Flavobacteriales bacterium, assembly GCA_963974475.1. Classification (GTDB taxonomy): domain Bacteria; phylum Bacteroidota; class Bacteroidia; order Flavobacteriales_G; family Salibacteraceae; genus CAJXZP01. The sequence goes on along the minus strand of CAXBCR010000006.1, from coordinate 148,502 downwards.
GCACGCAGTTATATACCCGCTTAATTGATATGGTTCAATCTCAAGGATATCATGTGATGGTGGGAGGAATTTCGTTGCCCAATGAGGCAAGCCAACATTTGCATGAAAAATTGGGGTTTGTAAAAGCGGCTCATTACAAAGAAATTGGGTTTAAATTTAACCGATGGATTGACGTAGGGTATTGGCAATTGATTTTACAAGAAAAGTAAGCGCATAAAAAAGCCCTGATAACATTGGTTATCAGGGCTTTTTTAATATAATTTTTTTGTAGGTTTACAAAACCATAGTTAACCCAATTCCAGCATCACCGCCAAGGTTTCCAGCTCCGCCTTCAAGGTAAATTCCCCATTTATCTGACCAGAAAAATCTTCCGCCTAATTGAAATCCAACATGAAAGTCGTTTATTTGATTGTTTCCAATCGCTAAAGCGTAACCTGCATTAGCACCAGCATAAAAATCCCATTGGCTTGGTAATTCAATCAAATCATCAAAGTAATAATTTGCTTTAGCACCAACAGTTAAGTGGTTTAAATCCCAATTTGTAAAAGCTGTTGGAGCCAAGGTAATAGCTGAAGAAACAGGAATTTCATAAGAAACACCAATTAGACCAAAACTCAATTGTTTTTTTGCTTGTGCGTTAGCACTAATAGATGTGGCTAATATAGCAACAATGAATAATACTTTTTTCATACTAGAATGTTTATTTGTGTGTATTAAATTTATAATAATGAGAAGCAAATATATAAAACTCAAAAGAGGTTGAAAATAGTTTTTGAGGGTTAATTTTTCATATAGGTGAACTTTACATTTTTGTGCATTCCTCGGTCATTTCCATCTATGGTAAGTTGAATTTTGTCTGAAACGGCCTTGTAGGTAACGGATTGAGGCCAATTGGCTGTAGCGTTGTAAAATAGTATGCTATCCTGAGAATGGGCAATAGATGCGTAATTGGTCTCATTTTCAAAACCAACTTCTTGCACCTTTAAAGTGAAGCCTTCACTTGTAACATATATTTTATAGTTAGTCATTATCGTAGTGTCAGCGCTAGTAATAAATGAACTACTTCCCACCAAAGAATCATTGACCATCGTCCATTTTTCAAGTTGTGTATTTCCATTAAAATCACGTGTCCATTGCCCCGTCAACCAAGTTAATTCAGTTACAGATTTTGGCTCTTGGTTACAAGAAACCATTAAAAAGAAAAGAGCGGTAATTAATGAAATTTTTTTCATCTGTTTAATTTGATTTTGTGGCCTCAAAATTGATTAAATTTGGTGAACCAACCATAAAAAAGATGAAGACTTTATTTTACTTATTTGCATTCAGTATTATTTTTATTTCCATTTCGTCTTGTTCTAAATGTTACGATTGCGTAACACAACAAAATATTTTGGATAGTAACGGAAACGTTATTGATCAATCGGAAGTGCATGAAGATGTGTGTACTGCGTCAAATGATGAGATTGCTCAGAAAGAACAAGATGGAGCGGTTTGCTCAAAATAAGGCATAAAAAAACGGGTTAGCAATTTACATCGCACCGCTCAACCCTCGACCCTTGCTTCATTCCTGACCTGGGGGATTAGAAGGGAGCTGGTCGTGTAAGACTAACCCGCGGTGCAAAAGTAAAATTCCTTTTTGGTTAATTCTATATCAAATTGAAAAGAATTTATTAAAATTTTGTTTTCATTTTTATGTTTTTTTTGGGCTCCCTATTCCTATCAAATCGCAATTCATCCTATATTTGCTTCAATGAGAGCCAAGACTATTTTGAATCAGAAGCATTTGGAATTAACCATTAATCGGTTGTGCTACCAACTCATTGAAAATCACGATGATTTTTCCAACACGGTAATCATTGGGATGCAACCTCGCGGGGTGCATCTCTCGCAAATTATTCGCGAGAGATTGGCTGAAATTACAGGCAACCAAGAGATTTGCATCGGTGCATTGGATGCATCTTTTTATCGAGACGATTTTCGAAGAAGAGAAACACCTATAGAAATATCTGGAACCACCATTAATTTCTTGATTGAGAATAAGAAGGTAATTCTTATAGACGATGTGCTTTATACGGGTAGAATGGTCAGGGCTGCATTAGATGCAATGATGGATTTTGGCCGGCCAGCTTCTGTAGAGTACCTGGTTTTAATAGAGCGTAGATTTAGTAGAGAATTACCCGTTAAGGCAGATTACGTTGGCAGAACCATTGATTCGGTGGTTTCCGAGCGGGTAGATGTGCAATGGAAAGAAGACAAAGGAAAAGTGATCCTTACAAATATAAGTTAGTTATGAGCAGTTTGAGTGTTGACCATGTTTTAGGAATTAAGGACCTCACCAAAGAGGATATCGAACTTATTTTTAAAACTGCCGATCATTTCAAGGATATATTAAACCGTCCCATAAAGAAAGTGCCTTCGCTAAGGGATATCACTGTGGCCAATTTGTTTTTTGAAAACTCCACTCGAACACGTTTATCATTTGAATTAGCCGAAAAAAGACTTTCAGCAGATGTGATAAATTTTTCGGCAGCTTCGTCATCCGTAAAAAAGGGAGAAACTTTAATTGATACCGTAAACAATATTTTGGCCATGAAGGTTGATTTGGTTGTTATGCGTCATCCAAATGCGGGAGCGGCCCAGTTTTTGGCTAAAAATGTAGATGCTCGAATTGTTAATGCAGGCGATGGAGCGCATGAGCATCCTACCCAAGCACTACTTGATGCCTTTAGTATTCGTGAAAAATTAGGACAAGTTAAAGGAGTGAAAGTGCTAATAGTTGGAGATATTTTACATTCCAGAGTTGCATTATCCAACATTTTTGCGCTACAAAAATTGGGAGCAGAAGTCAAACTTTGTGGACCAAGTACCTTGATGCCTAAACATATTGAAGAGTTAGGTGTGGAAGTAGAATACGATTTGAAAAAAGGTCTTGAATGGTGTGATGTAGCTAATATGTTGCGAATTCAATTAGAACGTCAAGACATTAAGTATTTTCCATCATTGCGCGAATATACCATGATGTATGGCTTAGATTTGAAATTGCTAAATTCACTTAGCAAAAAAATCGTTATTATGCACCCAGGGCCGATAAATAGGGGCGTGGAGATTTCTTCGGAAATTGCAGATTCTGAACATGCTATTATTTTGGATCAAGTAGAAAATGGAGTAGCAATTCGAATGGCTGTATTGTATTTGCTTGCTGAAAAAATGGATAGAAAATAGTATTAATTCTGACTCCCGACATAGTCTGAAGTCTATAAATTTGAAAGAATGACAACACGTTGGGAAAAAGGTGACGAGCACATCAAACTTATTGTAGAAGGTGAAAGTACCAATGTGAACGTTTTTAAATCAGCCCTAGAAATCGATTTAAACGGAAATATTTTAATCGATTTATCTACTATGCCTTCCGTGGATAGTGACTCGATAGAGTTTTTAAATGAATTTGGTGCTAAGCATAAAGCAAAGCACTATTCCATTATCATCGCAACAACCTACGCGATTGATGGAATTAAAATAGAAGTTGTTCCTTCGGTAACCGAAGCACGCGATATGATATTCATGGAAATAACAGAGCGGGAATTAGGTTTCTTTGATGAGGAATAATGATTATTGGGTAATTTAGTTTATAAATCTATTGCAGTGGTATAAAATTCATTCATGGCATTTACACTTAAAATTTTAGGCTCTAATTCGGCTATACCAACAGGAAATAGATTTCCTACTTCGCAAATTCTGGATTTTAACCAACATACCTATATGGTAGATTGTGGAGAGGGTACTCAAATTCAAGTTAGAAAAAACAAAATAAAAATTCAGAGCCTAAAGGCTATTTTTATATCGCATTTACATGGAGATCATTACTTTGGCATTTTTGGTTTGTTGGGTACCATGAGTTTGCTAGGCAGAACTTCAAAGCTTTTCGTTTATTCTAGCCCAGGTTTAAAAGAAATGATTGATTTACAGCTTCAAACATCATTTTCATCGTATGATTTTGAAATAGAATTTATTGAATTAAGTCATGGAACATCTGAGTTGATTTATGAAGATTCTCAAATTGAGGTTTTTACAATTCCGTTAAATCATAGAATACCTACGAATGGATTCTTATTTAAGGAAAAATTGGGCCAACGAAAGATTGATAAATTTTATATCGAAGAATTGAATATTCCATTGGCACAGATGAAAGCCATAAAAGACGGAGCTGATTTTATAGCGGATAATGGAGAGGTTCACCCAAATGAAGAAATTACGAATGCACCAGATAAAGCATGGAGTTATGCCTTCTGTTCGGACACCAAATATGCGGAAAGGATTATTCCGGTTATAGAAAATGTAGATGTTTTGTATCATGAAGCTACGTTTTTGGAATCTGAGAAAAAAAGAGCGGTGCAAACCAAGCATTCTACCGCGAAACAGGCGGCCAAAATTGCGGAAAAGTCAAACGTGGGGGAATTAATTTTAGGCCATTATTCAGCAAGGTATAAAGATTTGAATGGACACTTAGAGGAGGCAAAAGAACATTTTGAAAATGTACATTTAGCGGTTGAAAATAAACATTTTGAATATCGATAGAATGACCGATGTAATCCTTGAGGAATTTACGATTGCTGATTTTGAAACGTTTAAATCTTGGATTACTGAGGAGCGAATGTTAGCCCAATTTGCTGGGCCAATTTTCTCATTTCCAATTCAGGATTCAGAATTAGTTGCTTACCTAAACCGACCGGAGATTAACCCGTTTAAAGTAGTGTTGCGCAGCATTAAAAAAAGCATTGGACATTGTGAATTAAATTTCGGTCACCAAGTGCCTAGATTATCCCGAATTTTAGTTGGGGAAAAATCAATGCGAGGTAAAGGATTTGGGGAACAGATAGTTCGAGAAATGACGCGAAAACTGTTTCAAGATTCAAGCGTAAAAGTGGTAGATTTGAACGTGTTTGATTTTAATTCGGCAGCTATACGTTGTTACGAAAAAGTGGGTTTTAGCATTAATCCAATTACCACAGAACCTTTAAGATTTGAAGGGGAAACATGGACTCGACTAAATATGATTCTAACCAGAAGGCACTTTAGTCAGTAAAGAAAGCGACTTTTATTCCAATTGCAATTAGAATACCTCCAAAGGTATTGTTAAACGCATTTTGATATTTTTCGAATACGGGGAGAATACGTGAATGAGTAACAAGATAAGCTAGAAAAATAAACCAAAGCGCAGTATTTACCATTAGAATAATACCCAAAAATAATAAGGTATGCCATGGGACATCTGGGCCCACAACAATGGTAAATAAGCTTAAGAAAAATAACGTTGCCTTAGGATTTAGTACATTGGTTAAAAAACCAATACGTACGGCCTTCAATGCCGATATATCGTCTTTTTTGATTGTTTCAGAAACGCCTAATGAACTGGAGTTACTACGAAGAGACATGATTCCGATATAAATTAAATAGGCTGCTCCGAGATATTTAATGATGCTATAAATTAGGATGGATTTTGATATGATTAATCCTAATCCAAAAATACTATATAACACATGAACCCCGATACCTAAACCGAAGCCTAGCCCAGTCCACATTCCGGTTTTTCTTGAATAGGTCAAAGAATTTCTTACCGACATAATAAAATCTGGCCCAGGACTCATCACTGCTAAAAGGTGAATTCCAATGACACTATAAACCATAGAAGAGAACAAAGTTTCCATGCGACAAATGTAGGTTTTTGATGATTGCGCTACGTAGTAGTTCAATTACTTTTGTGGCATGACAGGTTTCCACCAAAAAAAACAAGATTTAATTGACTATTGTGCTTTGTTTATTGAGAATCAAATAAACAATGTCCAAGAAGTGATTGATTCTGCTAAAGAATCGGCTCAAAATGAGAGTAAGAGTAGCGCTGGAGATAAGCACGAAACAGGTAAATCACTTATGCAGTTGGAACAAGAGAATAACGCCATTTTGCTAGATAAAATGTTAGGGCAAAAACGGGTGATATCTTTACTAAAAGCACATGAGGAATCTGAGGTCGTTAGTTTGGGTAGTCTTGTAGAAACTACCAATGGGATTTATTTTATAGGTATTGGAATAGGTATGGTAAATTTAAACGGAAGTCAATATTTTGTCATTTCCCCTAGCGCACCGGTAGGAAAGTTGTTTATTGGAAATACCATTGGCGATGAGGTGAAATTTAATGGAAAGACGATTAAAATTTTGAAAGTAATTTAAATGGAAAACCCGAGAAAGATTGCCATAATTGGAGGAGGAGCAGCGGGTTTTTTTGCTGCCATGTCGGCTAAAAAACATCATCCCGAAGCTCACGTAATCATTTTTGAAAAAGGTTCAAAGGTGCTGGGAAAGGTAAAGGTGTCTGGTGGTGGAAGATGTAATGTAACGCATAACCAAACCAATATTAAAGAATTAGCTAAGAACTACCCAAGAGGTGAGAAATTTTTAAGAAAGGCATTTTCGCAGTTTTCGGTAACCGATACAATTAGCTGGTTTGAGAAAAGAGGGGTGAAACTCAAAATAGAATCTGATAATCGAATGTTTCCTCAATCAAATTCTTCACAAACTATAATTGACACCTTCCTAAAAGAAGTACAAACCTTGGGTGTTGAAGTAAGAAAAGGGGTTGCGTTTAATGATTTAGTAGCAGCTGAAAATGGGTTGAGAATTAACTTATCTTCTGGTGAAATGCTCAGTTTTGATGCGGTTATTATTGCTTTAGGTGGTCAAAAGTCCTTAGAGAAATACGAAGCCTTTTCGCAATTAGGACATAAAATACTTACCCCTGTTCCATCTTTATTTACTTTTAATATTGCCGATAGTAAAATAATGGAGTTGATGGGAACAGTAGCTTCATCGGTAATAATAAAAATTCAAGGAACAAAGTTACAGAACCAAGGGCCTTTATTGATTACCCATTGGGGAATGAGTGGGCCAGCCGTATTAAAACTTTCTTCATTAGCAGCGCGTGAATTAGCAGAACGTAATTATGAATTTACGGTACAAATCAACTGGTTGGGAGAGGCAAAAGAGGATGACGTTCGTAATCAACTTGCGCAATTCATAAAAGAAAACGGTAAAAAGCAGGTGAACAAAAAAGCATTTGATTTGCCCAATAAATTGTGGCATTTTTTCATTTCAGAATTGGGTTTAGAAGCTGAACTTACTTGGAATACCTTAGATAAGAAAAGTAAAAATAGATTAATAAATAAAATTTTGAATGACACCTATACCATTCATAAAAAGACCACATTTAAGGAGGAGTTTGTTATTTGTGGAGGAGTTTCGCTAGCAGATTTAAACGTTAAAACAATGGAAAGTAAAATTGTTCCGCGCTTATATTTTGCAGGTGAATTTATGGATATAGATGGAGTTACCGGTGGATTCAATTTCCAAGCCGCTTGGACTACAGGATTTATAGCTGGGAAATTAGGATAGTCAAAACCCTTAATGAAAGGAGAAACTGTAAAACCTGATAATGTGAAATTTATTTGCTATGGGTAGCTAAAATAGATTGTGCCACAAAATACCCCATAGAGAAACAACCTTGAAGCAAAAAACCTCCGGTAGGAGCATCCCAATTTACCATTTCGCCAATGCAATAAGTATTTGGTAGTTTTTTTAGTTGAAAGTCTTTAGTCAATGATGATGTGCTTACACCTCCCACGGTAGAAATTGCTTCTTCAACAGGTCTTAATGAGTTAATTGGAATCTCAATAGATTTTATTTTTTTTGAAAATTGTGTGATATCAAAAAAATCATCTTTCGTTAAGTAACCTTTAGTTATTGCCATTTTCGCAGAATCCAATTTTAATAACTTGCCAAAATTGGAAGGTTTCCTATTTTTTATTTTTTGAAAAATTTGTTGAGAATCTAATGCGGGCAATAAATCTAGGAATATAGTAGCACGTTTATCGGTATTTAACGAATCTCTTACTCTAGCAGATATAGGATAAATTGCATTTCCTTCCAATCCATATTCTGTAATAAGAGCTTCCCCTTTTTGAACGGTTGCTAAATGGGTTACTGAAATGTTTTTCAAAGGTTTACCTACGTGAAAATTTGAAATTTCAGGTTTCCAAGCCACATTTAGTCCGCAATTTGAAGGTTGAAAAGGAGTGGTTTTTATACCTGCGTTATTAAAATAAGATAGCCATTCAGAATTGCTTCCCGTCACTTTCCAAGATCCACCACCTAGGTTAAAAATTACAATGTCAGATTTCAATTTGGTTATTTCATTGTTCTTGCTGATTAGAGGAATCCCTTCGGGGGTAAAGCCAGTAAATTCATGTTCCAAAAGTAGTGTTACTCCTTGATTTGATAATTTTGTTTTGATTTTTCGAAGAACGGTAGCAGGGCTAATTCCCTTAATGGGGAATACCCGGTTACTTGAGCCAACAAATGTTGGAACGTCCATTTGGGTATACCAGTTTCTTAATTCATTCACCCCAAATTGAGTTAAGGCGGGGGTTAGAATTCCTTTAGGAGTGTATTTTTGAAAAAGTGAATTGCCGGTTAGATTATGTGCTAAATTAAACCCGCCTTTGCCGGCTACTAAAAACTTACGCCCAATTGTTTTACCCTTCTCGTAAATGGTAACGTTGAATTTTGAACTAAGCAGGTCTGCCGTAATAAAACTAGCTGCCCCGCCACCTATAATTGAAACTGTTTTCACCTATATCTATCTAATTACAAATTTCATCCACACCGGAAGGTGATCCGATATTTGTTCAGCTTCGGTGAGTACCCTGGCATCCAGAAATTTTATGAATTTTGGATTGTAGAAAAAGTAATCAATCCTTTTGTCTGGATTTTCTGAGTTAAAGGTGAAATAGGCGGACTCATCATTTTTATTGGCATCCATATTGATAGCCATTTCTAACTGAAAATCGGCTAGTAACGCTTGGATAACATGGTCATTTTGATACGGATTTGAAACACCTGGAGGGGTGCTGTTAAAATCACCACAAAGTATGACTGGATTTTGTTCAGAGTACTGATGTACGATACCAAGTACAGTTTTAATTTGAGTATCGCGTGTTTCAGCATGAAAAGCTTCTAAATGAACGTTAATTAGAATTAGGTCATTCTTTCCTATGTTTATGCGTGTTATTTGTGCTAGCCTATCCAAATAGAAAGCATTGTAATAAAACGGGTTACCTTCCGGTTTTACCAATTTGTGAATGGTATTTTCTACTATTGGAAATTTGCTTAATACGGCTTGCCCGGATACAATTTTTCCAAACTGTTGACTGATTGGCCAATAAGGAAACGGAACATATCGTTTGTCCCAATTTACTGCAGCAGCAGAATAGGGATACGGTATGCTATTCGCTATTGCTTCCATTTGGTTTCGGTTGTAACTACGGTCCGCATCAAAATCTATTTCTTGAAAGGCAATGAGGTCTGGAGCCATTTTATTAAAAAGAGAAATGGAATGGTTTAGGTTGGTGGTGTACATTTTTTCTGAGCGGTCAACAGCTTTGTTATTAGTCATTCCGGATAAGTAACCTAGATTATACGTGACAATGGAAAATGTGTCGCTTATGGGGGTTATTGTGGATGTGGGATTCTTCGTGGATAGGGAGTATTGATCACTTGAAAGGGTCGATGAACTGCCCCAAAAGAAAAAGGAGATTACAAATAATAGAACAATACCTACGAAGAATAATATGCCTTTTTTCATGGTGAACGGTTTAGTACAATAATACATCAATAGGAGTTTTTAAAGCGGTTTATTGATTAAGTAAAGTGTTTTTAACCATGTTTAAATTTCTTATTATTGGATTATTTAGGAATCTAAATCCTATAATATCAGATAATTTAGGAATCAAAATCCTAAATTATCTGATTATTTAGGAAAATAATATTAAATTTGTGAATAATTATTTTTAATACCATGAGATACAGAACTTTATATAAAACACTAGAAGATCATCTCGATCAAAAAAGTTACACGATTATAACCGGAGCAAGGCAAGTAGGTAAAACGTCTCTTTTAAGACAATTATATACCCATTTAAAGGAAAAAGAAGAGGTAGCGGTATTCTTAAATTTAGAGAACAAGGATGTGCTAGATTCCATCAATTCGGATACTGAAAATGTATTTAATAGGGTGGTAATTAAACCCAAGAGTATTTTGGAAGGGGTAAGTGAAAAAAGAATTTACTTATTTGTGGATGAGATTCAATATTTAGATGATCCTACTAATTTCTTAAAATATCTATTTGATGAGTATGATATCAATGTGAAGGTGGTTGCAACTGGAAGTAGTGCATTTTATATTGATAAAAAATTCAAGGATTCGTTGGCTGGTAGAAAGAGAATTTTTCAATTATATCCATTATCATTTAGTGAGTTTTTGGTTTTTAGAGAAGAACGCGAGTTGATACGTGATTACGCCCACATGGTACAGGAACCCTCCTACGTAACTCAATATGGAGTGGATGCAGCATTTTTGTTTCGAGAGTATCTAACGTTTGGAGGATATCCTGCGGTGGTCTTAGAAGAAAATAGAAAGGAAAAACGTCATATTCTGGAAGAGTTGAAAAATTCGTATTTGCGTAGAGATTTAATTGAATCTGGTGTGGATAAAGAGCAACAATTTTTAATGCTAGTTAAATTGCTAGCAGATCAAGTAGGTCAAATGGTGAATAAAAATGAATTGTCCAGAACGCTTAGAATTGATAATAAGACTGTAGAAAGATATGTCTATATTTTACAAAAGTGTTTTCATATAGATATGGTTCAACCGTATCATAAAAATCTTAGAAAAGAGTTGACAAAAATGTCTAAAGTGTATTTTAATGATTTAGGAATGCGAAATGCCATTTTGGGTAGGTTTGATTTACCACGGGATAGACAGGATAAAGGAGAACATTTTGAAAATTTTATTTACAATCAACTACGTATAAAGCATGATGCGTACGATATAAAGTATTGGAGAACCGTTAATGGTCACGAAGTTGATTTTGTAATTGAAGAAGGTTTCAATCAAGGGTACGCACTGGAAGTAAAATGGAATTGTGAAAACTTTCGTCCAAATAAGTATAAAAAGTTTAAAGAAACCTATCCTGAATTTCCTTTGAGTTGTATGGATACTAAAAACGTTGAAATACTAACTTATTAAAAAAAAAGGGAGCGAAAATGAATCCATTTCCGCTCCCTTTTTGTTGTTTTTGAAAGCTGAATCCTAAGCTCTTCGTTACCTTTTTTGGCCTCTTGTTTTTGGCTTTTTGTATTTAGCCTGAATTTTAGCTCGGTAAGAACCTCCCAAATTGGTTTTTAAGTTTTTTTCTTTCTTTTTATGAAATCCGGGCGCAAGTTCTTCTCGTTTAGAACCAATTACATAAGAGCGGTCATGCGTATCTGGAATTTCTTCTGCAATTAAATCTTCTCTAATTCCCACACCATTTGGAAGTATTTCAACGGCAATGGTTTGTTTCATCATTCCTTCAATGTTTTGAAGTAAAGATGAATCTTCATCGGTCACAAATGCGATTGCGGTTCCTTTCTCCTCGGCTCGTGCTGTTCTACCTATACGGTGAATGTAATTGTCTGGATGCTCTGGGATGTCAAAATTAATTACATGAGTTACGCCTTCCACATCAATTCCACGTGCAATGATATCTGTAGCAATTAACATTTTACAACGGCCTTCTGAAAAAGCCTTTACCGAACGAATCCGATAATTTTGCATTTTATTGGAGTGAATTACACGGCTCATTTCTGGAAATTCATTTTCCATTCGTTCAAAAAGACGGTCGGCAAATCGTTTGTTTTTGACAAAGACTAAAACTTTGTCAAATCCCTCTTCGTTTTGAACGAGGTAGTTCAACAAATTAACCTTCGAATTGAAGTTTGGAATATGATAGAGTTTCTGTTCTATTTTCTCAACTGGAGTACCTGTTGGAGTTATGGTAACTTTAACGGGTTTAATAAAAGTACCGTCAATTAATTTCTCCACTTCACTATTCATTGTAGCGGAAAACATGATGTTCTGTCTTTTCTCTGGAAGCAACTCAAAAATATTATTAATCTGAGTTCTAAAACCGAGATTCATCATTTCATCCACTTCGTCAATCACTAATTTCTTAATGTTTTTTAGGCGCAGTGCACCGGTTCTTCCTAAATCATACAATCTCCCAGGAGTAGAAATAACCAGGTCTAATCCTTGAAAAGCAAGTTCTTTTTGTGTGTTAATGTTTGTACCACCGTAAAACCCACCAACCCGCAGATTAGTGTATTCGCTAAGTTTTTCGGCCTCTTCAACTACTTGTAATACAAGTTCACGGGTAGGTACCAAAACCAACATAGTAGGGTGCATACTATTGGTATATTTATATTGGCGAATAAGGGGAAGTAAGTACGCCCATGTTTTTCCTGTACCCGTTTGGGCAATGCCTATCATGTCTTTTCCTGACATGACTACGGGAAATGCTTTTTCTTGTATTGGAGTTGCATAATCGTATCCAATATCCTCAATCGCACGAAGTAGCGTATTGTTTATGTTTAATTCCTTAAATTCCACCTATATAAATTTGCCGCAAAGGTAAGGAGTTAGGTTACAATATTCGTTACAATCAATCTCTAATAATTCTGGGTAAAATCTATCTTTGTGGGAAACGCAATAAAAATGTCGGAAAAAGAAAAGTTTTATAAAAATTTAGAGGTGAAATTAGAGGAGCATCATCAATTTCCAAGTACCTATTTATTTAAATTTATTATTCCCAATAGTTTACATTTACTGGCTGAGGTAGAGGCCTTATTTAGTGAAAAGGCAGTCATTAATACACGAGAATCTAAAACAGGTAAATATATAAGTATTTCGGGGAAAGAAATTATTTTGGAAAGTAATGAAGTGATTTCAGTATATAAAAAAGCAGAAAAAATTGAGGGTTTAATGTCCTTGTAAAAACAATATATTAGATGAAAATTAATCATACAGCCGTTGAACGGTTTATAAAATACGCAAAAATCGATACCCAAAGTGATATTCATTCTACTACTATTCCTAGTACGATGAAGCAAAAGAATTTGGGAAAAGCTCTGGTAGAAGAGCTTTTGCAACTTGGTATTAAAGATGCTGCTATGGATGAGTGGGGGTATATATATGCCACATTACCTGCAAATACGGATAAACCAAATGTTCCCGTAATTTGTTTTTGTTCGCACATGGATACATCACCTGATGCACCCGGAAAGGACGTAAAGCCTATAATTCATAAAAACTATGATGGTGGAGATTTAGTTTTACCGGATGATAATTCCATTGTAATTAAGGCAAGTGAACATACTGACCTAAAAGCACAAATTGGAAACGACATTATAACTGCTTCAGGACTCACGCTTCTTGGTGCAGATAACAAAGCGGGGGTTGCTGAAATTATGGATGCCGTAAATTATTTTGTAGAACACCCAGAAGTTAAACATGCCGAATTACGTATCTTATTTACGCCAGATGAAGAAATTGGTCGGGGAGCGGATAAAGTAGATATTAAGAAATTGGGAGCTGATTTTGGATACACCATTGATGGCGAGACTCTTGGTTCAATAGAAGATGAAACATTCTCTGCCGATGGGGTGGAGGTTGAAATAATCGGAGTGAGTGCGCATCCTGGTTTTGCCAAAGGAAAAATGGAAAATGCGATTCGTATTGCAGGAGATGTTTTAGCTCAGTTACCCAAAGATCGTTTGACTCCTGAGTCTACTTCTGGGCGAGAAGGTTTTATTCATCCTCTGGAATGTAATGCGACAAGTGAAGGCGCAAAAATCACATTTATCATACGCTCTTTTGTGGATGCGGAGTTGGCCTTATTTGAACAAGAACTTGAAAACGTGGTAAAAAATGTAATGCATTATTATCCAAAGTCTTCATATAAATTTACGGTTACAGAGCAATATCGTAACATGAAAAATATTTTGGACCAAAACCCAAAAGTGGCCGAATTTGCTGTGAAAGCTATTGACCGTGCGGGTATTGAGGTCAAACGAGGAAGTATTCGAGGTGGGACAGATGGTTCTCGTTTATCGTTTATGGGATTGCCTTGTCCCAATATCTTTGCTGGAGAACATGCCTTTCATTCTAAAAAAGAATGGGTTTCGGTTCAAGATATGGAAAAAGCAGTGAAAACAATTATTAATTTAGCCATAATTTGGGAAGAAGAAGCCTAATTTAATTTAACGATTTTGATTATGAAAAAAGTAATAGCAATTCTGGTAGTCATCCTTTTGGCCGTGATGGCATTTTTCTACTATGGTACGTATAGTGAAGGAGTAAGAGCTGGTGTAATTATCAAAGCGAGTAAAAGAGGAACCATATTTAAAACATATGAAGGTCAACTAAATATGAATACTTTTGGTGCTGTAAAAGGCAAAGGTACTCTGAACGAATCATTCGAATTCTCTATTCCAAATGATCCCGACTTAATTCAAAAGGTGGAAAATTTTACGGGTAAACCAGTAAAACTATACTACAAGGAAAAGTACTTTTTATTTCCATGGTTGGGTGAAACGAAATACCTGGTTACGGATATTAAGTTGACGGAGGACTCACCATCGGATAGTGAAAATTATCCCGGACATTAATCTTCGTTTTGGGAAATTCATTTGGTAAAATATTTAAAATCACCACATTTGGCGAAAGTCATGGAGAAGCGATTGGTGGTGTTATTGACGGCTGTCCTGCGGGTTTGAATCTTGACCTAGATGCTATTCAAATGGAATTGGATAGAAGGAAACCAGGTCAATCAATTATTTCAACTCCCAGAAGCGAGGAAGATAAAGTAGTGATTCTTTCGGGTGTGTTTGAAGGTAAAACTACAGGGACTTCAATAGGATTTACTATAAAAAATAAGGATTATCGTTCAAAAGATTATGATCAATTAAAAAATATTTACCGTCCTTCTCATGCGGATTTTACCTACGATGCAAAATATGGTTTTCGTGACCATAGAGGAGGTGGCCGGTCATCTGCACGAGAAACCGCTTGTCGTGTTGTGGCTGGAGCTGTTGCCAAACAGGTATTGGCATTAAAAGGAATATTGATAGCCGGATATGTTAAAAGCGTAGGGGAAATAGTAGTTAACGACCACATAAATTTTGAAGAAATTGCAAGAGCTGAAAAATCTATTATTCGTTGTCCAGATACCAAAACGGCTATAAAAATGGAGGCTGCTATTTTGAATGCCCGTGAAAACGGTGATTCACTGGGAGGCGTAATTCATACGGTTATAAAAGGGGTTAATCCGGGTTTAGGTGAACCTGTTTTTGATAAATTCCATGCTGTTTTAGCGTTTGCAATGATGGGGATTAATGCGGTAAAGGGATTCGAAATAGGGTCTGGATTTTCTGGGGCAAAAATGTATGGGAGTCAACACAATGATGCTTTTGTGATGGATGGAAAAAGAATCAGTACGCAATCAAATTATTCTGGAGGAGTACAAGGAGGTTTGACTAATGGCCAAGCAATCACTTTTAATGTGGCATTTAAACCCGTGGCAACCATTGGGATGGAGCAAGATTCGGTAACGAAAGAATTTCATCCAATTAAGTTATCTGCTAAAGGCCGACATGACCCTTGCGTGGTTCCTAGAGCTGTGCCCATTGTGGAAGCTATGGCAGCAATAGTAACATTAGATTTTTTATTACGAAGTAAGATAAACCGTATAGACCAACTTTAAATGCCCCACGATTACGACTATATAATAATAGGTAGTGGATTTGGAGGCTCTGTCTCTGCGTATCGCTTGTCGCAAAAGGGGTATAAAGTTTTGGTGATTGAAAAGGGGAAGCGCTTTAAAGCGGGCGACTTTCCTAAAACGAATTGGAATTTAAGAAAATGGCTTTGGCTACCAAGTTTGCGATTTCATGGTATTTTTAAACTAACCTTTTTAAAGCATGTCGGTATTTTATCGGGAGTGGGAGTTGGTGGTGGTTCGTTGGTATACGCCAATACGCTTCCAGTTCCAAAACAGGCTTTCTTTGAATCCGGTTCTTGGGCGGGTTTAGCTGATTGGCAGGATGAATTGGCGCCCCATTATCTGGAGGCAAAAAGAATGCTAGGAGCTAGCCCTAATCCATATTTAGGTACTGCAGATAAGGCGCTTCAAAAGGTAGCAGCAAAAAATGGTTTAGCCAAAGAGTTTGTAGCATCGGATGTGGCTATATACTTTGGTAAACCAGACAAAGAAGTTGCCGACCCTTATTTTAATGGACAAGGACCAAGACGTTCGGGGTGTACCTTTTGCGGGGCTTGTATGACTGGTTGTCGCTACAATGCAAAAAATACTTTGGATAAAAATTATTTGTATTTAGCGGAAAGAAATGGGGTAAAGGTGCTTCCTGAAATGTTGGTTACCAACGTTATTCCAGTTAATGAAGATGGAGCTGATGGGTATACAATAAAAACGAAATCGTCCTTAAAGATATTCAAAACAAAAAAGACCTTCACCACCAAAAATGTTGTTTTTTCAGGTGGAGTTTTAGGCACTGTGAGCTTGTTGCTACACTTAAAGAAAACTACTTTACCTAAATTGTCCAATAGGCTAGGAGAAATGGTTCGAACCAATAATGAAAGTCTAATTGGAATAGTGTCGCCAAAATTGAATAATGATATGACCGATGGAATTGCAATAGGCTCAGTGTTGCATACTGATGAGAATAGCCATTTAGAACCCGTTCGATATGGAAAGGGTTCGGGTTTTTGGAAATCAATGATGTTGCCCTTAGCCACAGGGAGTAATGTTTTCGTTCGGCTATTTAAAGCTACGCTAGAATTTTTATTGCACCCGATTACTTATTTCAAGGTGATATTTGGTAATCAGTTTGCGAGCCGTTCTTCGGTACTTCTATTTATGCAAACTTTAAATAGCACTTTATCATTAAAGAAAACCATTTTCGGACTAAATTCAGTCGTGAAAAATGGAGAGAAACCAGCTGCATTTATACCAGAAGCATTAAAATTTGCCAAAGACTATGCGAAGGAAGTGGATGGAAAACCGATGGTGGTTTTAACGGAAACTTTAATGGGAATTCCAACAACAGCACATATTTTAGGAGGAGCGGTAATCGGTAAAAATAGTGAAGAAGGGGTAATTAATTCTCAACAGCAAGTGTTTGGTTATAGAAATATGATGGTATGTGATGGAAGTGCGGTTTCGTCTAATCCGGGTGTAAATCCTAGTTTAACCATTACCGCAATGACCGAAAGAGCGATGGCATTGGTAGGCGACAAGAATTAGAAAATAAATAATCCCAGTTTTAACGCTTTGTTTAAAAAAATCATACCTTTAATTTTCAATTATTAAAACACACAAGTAGTATGGAAAAGCCAATTATTGCACAGAAAAAACCTTACGTTTTAGATATGGAACCAGGTAAAAAAGCATGGTGCGCCTGCGGACGTTCAGGTTCAGAACCATTTTGTGATGGCTCGCACAAAGGAACAGGAATATCACCAATAATTGTAACTATTGAAGAGTCTCGAAAAGTGGCTTGGTGTGGTTGCAAACACTCCAAAAATGGAGCGTTTTGTGATGGCTCTCATTCTAGTTTGTAAAGCGGTTAGTAGTAACAGAACAACACATTAATTAACTGTGAATCCGAATATACCAGTTGCGTAGGCATATATCAATCTCTTTGGTGGTAAAAGGTTTCGATATATAATCGTCCATTCCAGCTTGTATATAAGATTGTTTATCCGTGCCCATTGCATTGGCGGTAACCGCAATAATAACAGGTTTCTCTTTACCGTATTTTCGAACCAATTCTTTGGTAGCAGTAACGCCATCCATTACGGGCATTTGTACGTCCATAAATACCACATCAAATTCTTGAATTTTGATTTGGTCTAACGCTTCCTGTCCATTTGAAACAATGACAGGGTTGTATCCCATTTTGTTTAAATTTATTTGAATTAGTTTTTGATTAATTTCATTGTCTTCTGCCACAAGTATCCGAAGTGGGCAAGTAATTCCTAATTCCTTATCAAATTTTACCTTCGATGTTTTGGGTGGCTGAATTACTTTTTTGAAATTTTTATCCGATTTTACCTTTATGTCAAACCAAAACTTACTTCCTTTAGCGAACTCACTTTCCAAACGAATTCTTGTTCCCATCATTCCTAAAATGCCTTGAGATATGGATAGTCCTAATCCAACCCCAGAGTATTGGCGACTTACTTTGGAGTCTAATTGATTAAAGGATGAAAAAATATCTGATTGTTTGTTTTGAGGAACCCCAATTCCTGAATCCTCCACCATAAATCTAATGGTAACCATGTCTCCATTTAAGGTAGGTTCAGAATTTGTAACCATCACCGTTAGTTTCACAAACCCGCTATGGGTAAATTTAATGGCGTTGCTTAATAGGTTAACAACAACTTGTCTCAATCTTGGAGCATCTATAAAACATATTTCCGGTAATTTTTTATCAATATCGGAGGTAAATGAAAGCTCTTTTTCTTGTGCCAAAGGTTCAAACATGTTAATGACATGTTTTAACTCTTTGTCTAAATTAGAAGGTTGTAACTTGATACTAACTTTACCCGCTTCCACTCTTGAAAAATCCAGGATATCATTCAGTAAAACCAACAGATTGTTACTACTAATGGATATGTTGTTCAGGTAATTTTTTTGATAATCTGTTAATTCTGTATCAGAAAGTAATGAACTCATGCCAATAATAGCATTCATAGGCGTCCGTATTTCGTGCGAAACCATGGCTATAAATTCAGATTTTACCTGCAATCCCTCTTCAGCTAATTTGTGTGCCTTTATTAAGTCTTTTGTTTTATTAAAATTATCCTCAATTTGATTTTTAAGTTCTGCAGATTGCCTATGCTTAATACGCGCCTGCCGAGCTAATGCAATAGCCACTGCCAGGGTGATAATAAATAGCAAGAATGTAATTAAAAAATAGAATTTACTTTTTTGACGTTCTTTATCTTTAAGCTCCGTAACCTCCAGCAGTTGTTCAATTGATTTTTTATCGTTTAATGAATTATATTTTACTTGTAGTTCATATAATTTATCGGTGCTAACCTGTTTTTTTATTTGGTTATCAAGCATTTCACTTATCCGTAAATGATGGTAGGCCAATTCATATTCACCATCTAGATATGAGATAAGTGATAATAGATTGTATGCTTTTACCAAAGTGTTTTGGTTGGGAACATCGGTTATACTTACCGCTTGATTAAGCCATACTTGCGCTTTGATGTAGTTTTTGTTTTCATAGGCAATTTTGCCTAAATCGTAGAATATTTCGGTAAGGAGAACGGGGTTTTGTTTTTCATTCATTTCGGGTAGAATAGCCTCAAGCATATCACCAGCCTTAGAGAGATTACCCTGAGTAATCAAAAATTCCGCGTAATTTTTAACGGTTAAATTTAAATTTGCGTTGTCATTCAACTGCCTTGAAATATTCATGGATTTATGAAATGCAGGTGCCGCTAATTTGTAATCTCCTTTATCAATGTAAACATTTGCAATATGTTTCCATATCAAGGCGAGTTTGTTTTGCTTATTAAATTCAACAGCAATTTTTTTTGCTCTATTCAAATAGCTTAGCGCCTTGTCAAAACTCTTGAGCTTTGAATAATTATCACCAATGTTGATTAGTGTGGAAATTTGTTCAAATTTCGGTGCAAACGCAATTTTAAGGTCCAACGCTTGTTTTAAATAGCTTAAGGATTCGTCATAGTTGGCTGCTTTAAAACTTACCAAACTTAGGTTGTTTAAGGCTTTAGCCATTCCTAAACTGTCCTCAACTGCTTTTGCCAAACCCAATGAAATTTTAAAATTTTCGGTTGCTTTATCATTTTTTTTGGTAGATAAATACACACCTCCAAGGGCTCTTTCAATGTTGATTAAATTGAGGGTATCATGAAGGGATTCGGCTATTTTTTTTGAATTTGTAAAACAATAGATAGACGAGTCGTACTTTGTATCTTGAAGGTAAATTAATCCTACCTGATAATACGCACTTCTTAATAGGTTGGAATCCTTTTTGTCGTAGGCATATTGAAGGTAGGAAAAGGCTATGTTACTGGAGATTTCGTGAGCAATTTCATTTTTTACAACAATGGCATTAACGAATTCTTTTTCAGCTTGTTTGGTGCTAAGGTTTTCATTGAAAAAAGGGAGGGTGTCGTACCTATTTTGCCCCATCAGATTGGCGGATATTGCAAAAATTGCAATGATAACGGTCAGCGTATTATTGTACCAAAATTTCATGAAGCCAAATTAGAATTAAATAGAGATTATGAAATCAATTATTTTCTTTTTTTTGTAAGATAAAAAATAGGTCATTGTACACAAATAAAATGGAGCTTTTAGAAGCTCAAAGAATTGGATTAATTAGGCAGTTGGAGCGGTTGAACAAACAAGCTTTGTATTCTTCTTTAAATGATTCGAATTGGTCTGTTACTCAAATTCTAGAGCATATTATTTTGGTGGAGGAGCAAACTGTTTTGATGACGGCAAAAAGACTAAATACCCACACTGAATTCAAACCCATTTCGCTTTATTCATGGATAAAAGTTTGGCTAATGCCTATTGTATTACGCCTAAATTTCAAGTTTAAAGCACCTTCTGTGGTAAAACCTGTTGGTAATAAGTCTTTGCCAGAGTTGATGGAAAAATGGAGTGGAGTAAGATTTCAATTATTACAACTTGGAGAGTCCAATCCCGCATATTTGAAAAAAGGAATATTTAAACATCCTTTTTTAGGAGTATTAAATTTTGAACAAGTATTACAATTTTTAAAAATTCATTATTCGCATCATTTGGTACAGATGAACAAATTGGTGAATCAACTAAATAGAAGTAAAAAGTTTGTTCCCAAAGGGGTAGTTTCCAAAACTATCTAATTTATAGTTTTTTGGCTTCCTCCCAATACACATCCATTTCTTTTAAAGTCATTTGGTCTAGCGGTTTATTGAGCTCTTTACTTTTTTGCTCTAGGTAATTAAAACGTTTAATGAATTTTTTGTTTGTTCGCTCTAAGGCATCCTCCGGATTTACTTTTACGTGGCGGGCGTAATTAATAAGCGAAAACAATACATCTCCAAACTCATCTTCAATTTTTTCATGAGACGCACCCGAGCTAACTTCTACTTCCAATTCGGCAATTTCTTCTTTTACCTTATCCCAAACTTGATGTTCATGTTCCCAATCAAATCCAACTCCCCGCACCTTATCCTGTATTCTATTGGCCTTTACCATGGCAGGAAGCGATTTTGGAACTCCTTGTAAAACAGTTTTGCGACCTTTTTCCTTTAGTTTGATTTGTTCCCAATTTCGTTTTACTTCTTCCTCATCCTTAACCGTAACATCTCCATAAATATGGGGATGACGTCTTACAAGTTTGTCGCAAACACCATTCAAAACATCAGTAACATCAAAATGATTAGTCTCGGATGCTATTTTGCTGTAGAAAACTAGATGCAGCATTAAATCACCGATTTCACCTTTGAGTTCATCGTAATCTTTTTCAATTATGGCATCCGATAATTCGTACGTTTCTTCAATGGTTAAATACCTTAAACTTTCTAGGGTTTGTTTCATATCCCATGGGCATTGGGTACGAAGTTCATCCATAATATTTAGTAATCGTTCAAATGCTACAAGGCGCTGGTCCATATCATTATTTTTAAAGGCTCAAAAGTACACATTACCATGCTGTTTTTCTTCTAAAAAAACGAATTGAAAAAGTAATGTTAAATGTAACAAAACGTACAAATGAAATATAGGAAAGCTTTAATTTTGCAGCATGATTATAAAAATGATACTTCTTACCATTTCATTAATGGCGCTTGCTTTTGCAGGACTTGGAATAAAGATTTTAGCAAAAAAAGACGGTGAATTCGCTGGAACTTGTGCAAGTAAAAATCCACACCTCAAAAAACAAGGGGTAGAATGTGGTTGTGGCGGTGCCGGAAGTTGCGAAAATTAAAATTTTATACTGCTTTTTAGGAGGCAAGCTATTAGTTATAAACTAGTTGAAAGCGTTTGCTTCCTTAATTTTTTATGGAATGAACAATTACCAAATACCGGGTAAGTCAGGATTGCCCATAACTTTTTCAATTGATTACCCTACGGTTGGTGATAATTTTCCGTTAATCATTTTTTTGCACGGTTTTAAAGGTTTTAAAGATTGGGGACATTGGCCCTTGATGGCTAAAAAACTTGCGGATAAGGGGTTTGCGGTTTTGCGTATGAATTTTTCGCATAATGGAACCACTCCTGATAATCCATTGGATTTTGCCGATTTAAACGCATTTGGAAACAATACTTTCTCTAAAGAAATTCAAGATGTGCAAGATGTAATGAATTGGATTTTCAGTACAGAATCAATATATTCCAAATGTAATGTAGAAGATATTAATTTATTGGCTCATAGTCGAGGAGGTGCCGTGGCAGTGATTACCGCTCATGAAGATAACCGAGTAAATCGATTAATCACTCTTTCAGGAGTAGGAACTTTGGTTAGATATTCCGATGAGGAATTGGCACATTGGAAAAAGGAAGGAGTAGTGTACATGATGAATGGACGTACTCATCAAAATATGCCCTTGTATTACGGATTAGCAGAAGATTATTACCAAAATGAAGCCCGTTTTAATATAATGGAAATTATCGCAAATGTTTTTCAACCGTATTTAGTTCTTCATGCAGCAGAAGATGAAACTGTGCCATTGCATGAGGGTAAGAAATTAGCAGACGCAGGTCCTAGTACGACCCTTAAAGTAATTCCGGGTGCTAATCACTCTTTTGGTGGTGGTCATCCTTTTCTGTCTAAGGAGTTGCCAAAAGATTCTTTAATTGCGGTGGATTTAATTGCTGATTTTCTGTCAAATTAAATAATTTTATACCCGAATTGAAGTACATGAATTCAATGTGGGTTTATGCATTTCTATGTTTGTGTAAATCTGAAATTAAGCTATAACTGAGCATTATGAAAAAGAAAATTATCATTACCATCGGAATTATTTTTATAGGGATTCAATTTGTTAGAATTGACAAAACAAATCCAATTATTATTCAGGAAAATGATTTTATTGCGATAACGAATCCGCCTGCTGAAATAGCGAGTATGTTGAAAACCTCATGTTATGACTGTCACTCTAGCGAGTCTAAATATCCTTGGTATAGTAATGTGGCTCCTGTTTCTTGGTGGGTGAAAGATCACATCAACGAAGGTCGTGAAGAATTGAATTTTTCGGAATGGGGCACCTTTAGCGATAAACGAAAAGCCAAAAAAATACATGAAGTATTAGAGGAGGTAGAAGAAGGAGAAATGCCAATGACTCCCTATTTGATTATTCATACCGATGCTAAACTATCTCCTGAGCAAACAGAAAATTTTATGAGTTGGTTTAAAAAATTGGGAGCGACAAAATAAGTGTGGAATGCGCTTAGTTTTAAATTTTCTCGATGATTAATACATCTTGAAAATCATAAGAGTCATCTTTTTCCCGTCCACACCAATGACCGTAGCTTTTGTCTTTAATTTTAAAGCGATTCGTTTTAATGATTTCATTCATTAAATAATCTTCTTCAAATGCTACATTGGCTCCTTTTACTTTCTCATCCATGAGGTAGTATCCGTCTAATTTGTGGCTAAAATTAAACCCATCATTCGCATGCATAAATTGAGAATTCTCTTTATTAATGATAAAGAACGTGGCAAAAATTACTCCCCCAGTTTGCATCACTTTTTCTAACTCGTCAAAATAGTTGGCCACCTCTCTGGGCAGCATGTGAGTAAATACGGAAATAGAACAAGCAAAATCAAAATAATTTTCTTTGTAATTGAATTTATAAACGGCTGCATCTGCCCCGGTGTCTCTGTATAAATCGTTTAATAAAGGAACGTAAGTAAACTGAAAATTGGGGTGCTTAACAGTAATATTGTTTTTACACCAGTTTACACCCAATTCAATAACATCAAATCCTTCGTATATAGCTGCTTCCGAGAGGTAATTGGTTAAAGGAATGGATACCCTTCCTATTCCACTCCCAATGTCTAAAAAACGGGCATTTTCTTTCAGTTCGCCCTTTTCTTTAAACAATTCAACATATGCATTTCCTTGACCAATAAAATCACCACGACCGGTGTAAATTAATCCTTTTGGAGGCATTAATTCAGACTTTGATGTGAGTAAATCTTCTGGAAGAAATACTAAACGTCTTACCCAAAACCTCCAAGATGAAGGAATAGAATAGTAAATTTTTCTAAGCATTAATTGATTTTTGGAGTCAAAGTAACTAATCACTCACGATAAAATTGACTCCCTACAAACATAGGGAGGAATATGAATGTGGGCAATAGGAGGAAGGAAAAGTTAGGAAAAAAAATAGAAATTAAAGTTTCCTAATCACCATGAGTCCGTCTCTTATTGGGAAAAGAACATTCTGCACCCTTGTATCTGCTTGAACTAGATTGTTAAAGGCTAAAATTGCTTTGGTATCTGTTTCTTCAAATGTTTCGGGGTCAATGACCTTTCCATTCCATAATACATTGTCGGCTATGATGTAGCCGCCTTTTTTAACTCGGTCAAAAACCAAATTGTAATAATTGGAATAGTTGGATTTATCGGCATCCAAAAACACAAGGTCCCATTCTTTTTCCAGGGTAGGAATAATTTCAATGGCATTACCAATATGAAAATGGACTTTGTCTGTAAGACCTGATTTAGCCACATACGAAGAGGCTAATTCTTCTAACTCCTCATTAATGTCGATGGTATGGATTTCACCATTTTTAGCTAATCCTTCTCCCCAACAAATAGCAGAGTACCCGGTGAATGTGCCTATTTCTAGCACATTAGTGGGTTGAATCATGTGACTTAGCATGCTCAAAACACGTCCTTGAAAGTGGCCAGCAATCATTCTTGGATTGAGAATTTCAATCCATGTTTTACGATTTAATTCATTTAAAATAGCGGGTTCATTTTCCGTGTGGTTCACCACGTAATTATCTAATTCTTCATCTAGGAAATTCATGATTGATAATTTTTTGGAACGTAAATTAATGAGCTTAGCTTTTCCGTATCAAATATGTCATTGGCCACCTCCAATAAATCAGAAGCTGTTATTTGGTCAATTTGGCGGTATATGTCTTCTATCAAATCTACTTTACCGTATGTGAGTAGGCTTTTACCTAAAGCCAGCATGATGTTTAATCCACTTTCATTGCCTAATGCTATTTGACCTTTTATTTGCTGCTTAGCTTGTGTAAGTTGTAGCGTGCCAAGTTTATTTGTTTTAAGCTTATCTAATTCTTTATAGATAAGTTCGATGCTTTTGTCCAATTGTTTGTGATCGGTACCCATGTAAATACTAAACTCACCTGAATCAGAAAAGCCAGAATAGTTTGATTCTAAATGATAGGCAAAACCATGTTTTTCACTGATATTTAGGTTAAGTCGGTTATTTAGCGATGGTCCACCCAAAATATTATTTAGTAAAATTAATGAACGTTTTTTAGGGTGTGAATAAGCGTAAGCCTGATTTCCAATAACAATGTGCGCTTGATGTACTGGTTTTTTAACCACTTGGTGCATGGGCACATAATCGGAAGGAGCTATTCTTTGCACCGTTTTTCCAGTCCCAGAATGTTTGGGTAAATATTTTTCTAGCCATTTTTTTAGCTGACTACTGCTAATATCACCCACTGAAGACAATACCATATTACTGGGGTGGTAGTAGTCTGAATGAAAGGTAGATAGGTTGTTTCTTTTTGCTTTTTTAATATGTTTGGGCTCGCCTAATATGTTTCTTCCTAGAGAGTGGTTAGGAAAAATGATTTGGTCAAAATCCTCAAAAATTTGGTCGGATGGATTTTCCTTATAGGCATAAAACTCATCCAAAATGATGAGTTTTTCGCGTGTGATTTCTTTTTCTGGAAAAGTAGGATTAAATGCAATATCAAAGGTTAATTCAATAGCCCGCTGATAGTATTGCTTTAAAAATGAAGAGTGAATTGAAGTTTCTTCTTTGGTGGTATATGCATTTAATTCGCCACCGATATTATCTAATCTATTTAGAATATGGAATGCTTTTCGGTTAGTCGTACCCTTAAACATACAATGTTCAAGCATGTGGGCCAATCCGGTTTCATTTTTGTCCTCATCTCGACTTCCTACGTTTACAAATAACCCAAAATGAGCCGCTTCACCACTTTTTTGTTGGTGAATGACTTTGATTCCGTTCGTTAACTCAAAAATTTCAAATTCCATTGAATACGATTATTTATAACCTTGCAAAGGTCTGTTGCTTGAAAGCAATTCGCAAATTTAAAAGAGAGAAAAATTGGTTGAGTAATTGTAATCCAGAAAAATATTTAAACCTTTCTGGATTACTTATTGTTAAATGGTTGTTTTTAGCGAAATGGTTTATTTATTGGCTCCACCTTTTGGTTTACCACCACCATTTTTGCCTTTAAAATTCCTTTTTTTATTGTTTCCTTTTTTATTACGGAAGTTTCTCTTTTTATTCCCTCCGTAAGATCTGTTGGCTTCGGGGTTATATTCTGGGCTTCTACCAATTTCTTCTGGAGTAAGATATTTGTCTACATCTCGTTCAATTAGTTTTTCAATATAAGTCCATTTAATCTGATCATCTGGACTGATAAATGAAATACCTGCACCATCTTTTCCTGCTCTTGCGGTACGGCCAATTCTATGAACGTAATCGGCAGCCTCGTTTGGAATATCAAAGTTAACCACGTGACTCAAATCGTCAATATCTATTCCTCTCGAAACAATATCAGTAGCCACAAGAATTGTGTATTTACCAGATTTGAAAAGACGCATTGCTTCGTTTCGTTCATCTTGCGTTTTGTCACTGTGCATTGCTATTACGCTAAAACCTAGTCGGTCTAGTTTACGCGTAATTTCATCTACCTGAATTTTACGACTTGCAAATACAATCATGTTTTTCACTTCTTGATTTTTCAAGTAGTGTTCTAACATTGGTATTTTAAATTCGTCATACACCAAAAATGCCATTTGGTTAATTCCCTCGGCTGGTTTAGCTATGGCTAAATTTATTTCGTTGGGTTCGTTTAATAGTTTTTTAGCGAGTTGTTTGATTTTTCCATCCATGGTGGCAGAAAAAAGAAGCGTTTGTTTTGTTTTCGGCAACATCTCACTAATGTTCATGATGTCTCCTACAAAACCCATGTCAAGCATACGGTCAGCTTCATCCAACACCAACATTTGCACTTGGTCTAATTTTACATATCCCAAATTTACGTGCTGTAAAAATCGACCTGGAGTGGCAATAATGATATCAACGCCACTGGTTATAGAGTTTTTTTGAGCAGAAAATAAATCGCCTTGATTTCCTCCGTAAACCGCTTGTGAGGAAACAGTTGTGAAATAACCTAACCCTGTTAAATTAACTTCTATTTGTTGTGCTAACTCCCTAGTAGGAACTAGAATTAAACATTTAATTCCCGCTTTGGTATTCCCATCAAATTTTTGTAAAATGGGTATAAGAAAAGCAGCTGTTTTACCGGTGCCTGTTTGGGCAAACCCCATTAAATCCTCATTTTTAAGGATTATTGGAAGCGCTTGTTCCTGAACTGGAGTAGGGTTGTTGTATTGCATTGCATCAATACCATCCTGAATGGATTGATTTAGTTTGAATTTTTTGAATCCCAAAATCGTGTTTTTTGTGGTCCAAAAGCCTCATTTTTCACCTTTGCACCCTGTTAATTGTAAGTTTTCAAAAATAGTGTTTTGCCTGAGTTATTTAGAGTTAGCTATAAATAGTTTCAAATGGAGTTTGTTAGTATTCCTTTTGGGTGACTAGAACGCCATTTTTGAATGTGGCTATTCTAATTTTGTCGCCTAATTTATTGTAAAAAAGCCATTTACCTTCTTTAACTCCATTCTTGTATTTACCTTCAGATTCCTTCGTTCCATTTGGGTGGAAGTAGTGCCATTTTCCGGATTCTAGTAATTCCCAATGGTTGAATTTTTTTGCGGGCTCTTTTTTACCGTATGCCTGCATACTTCCGTCTGGATAATAGTTCTCTTCGGCACATCCTGTTACGTTCGCTTTTAAATGAATAGGGTATTTTCTAATGCTTCGTATGTTGTTGTTATCAAAATGTAATTTTACGATAAAGTCGTTTTTGAAGTTGACAAGTGTATATTTTAAATTCCCGTTTTTTGTGAAATATTTCCAAGTTCCGAAAGGTTTATTTCCTTGGTAGTAACGGTTAAATTTTAATTGTCCATTGTTCCAAAACTTCTTCTCGTTAGTTAGTTGAACCAAAATAAAAACACCTTCCGATATTTGTAAACTACTATCTATTAGGGAACTCGAAGTTATGGGGGTATTAAGGTCTTCATTGGTGAAAGGTGTGGTAAATTCTTGCAAATCATCCAAATCACCCCTTTGCCCATAAACCATGGAAGTAAGTGATAATAGAATTATAATTGAAATGCGTTTCATGAATGGTAAAACTAACGTAAAGTTACGGTGGTAATTGCATCTTTAAAAATATTTAACACAGCCTTTATGTAAAGGGAATTATTGGAAGGTTTAACGGTAAATGAAAACACAAAAGTCCTTCCACTTCTAAAGTGAAAGGACTTTTAATAAATGTAATTTTCTAAAGATCAGGACGGGGAATTACCCTTCATAATGCGCTGGATCCATGTCTGGAAGAATTTCTCCTTCATTACTGAAAATAAATCCAGTTGCGTTGGCATCAATTTGTATAATACTACCGGGATGCACGCTACCAGAAAGGATTTCTTTTGATAATTCATTTAGTAGTTCCCGTTGTATTACCCGTTTTACTGGTCGAGCCCCAAATTGTGGGTCGTAACCTTCTTTAGCGAGTAGTGCAATTGCTTCATCGGTAGCAGTAACATGAATGTCTTGCTTAGCCAACATTTTTTGAACTCCATTGAATTGTAAACGAACAATCTCTTGGATATCATTTTCGCTCAATGGCAGGAACATGATGGTTTCATCAATACGATTCAAGAATTCTGGTTTCAAGCTTCGTTTTAACAACTCCATTAGTTTCACCCTTGTATCCTCAATTTTTTGCTCTTTGTTAGATGCGTTAATTTTCTCAAAACTATCGCGAATCACTTCGGAGCCAATATTGGAGGTCATAATTATTATGGTGTTCTTGAAGTTTGCCACTCGACCCTTATTATCCGTTAATCGACCATCATCCAATACTTGTAGTAAAATGTTAAACACATCGGGATGCGCTTTTTCAATTTCATCCAATAGTATAACCGAGTATGGTTTACGTCTTACGGCCTCAGTTAATTGGCCACCTTCATCGTAGCCAACATATCCCGGAGGCGCTCCTACCAATCTTGAAACAGCATGACGTTCTTGATATTCGCTCATATCAATTCTGGTCATGGCATTTTCATTATCAAATAGAAATTCTGCCAAAGCTTTGGCCAACTCAGTTTTACCAACTCCCGTTGTTCCCAAAAACAGGAATGATCCTATAGGACGATTTTGGTCTTGTAAACCTGCTCTAGATCTACGAACCGCATCGCTTACCGCTTGTATTGCTTCTTCTTGACCCACCACTCGTTGGTGTAACTCAGCTTCTAAAGTCAATAATTTTTCACGCTCGCTTTTTAGCATTTTGCTCACAGGTATCCCGCTCCATTTTGCGACTACTTCCGCTATATCTTCTGCATCAACTTCTTCTTTAATAAGAACAGAGCCACTGTCTTTCATTTCTTGCAATTTGGCACCAAATGCTTTCAGTTGGCTTTGAGCCTCGACTAATTTACCGTAACGTATTTCTGCAACAAGAGCAAAGTTTCCTTCTCTTTCGGCACGTTCTGCATCCATTTTGAATGACTCGATTTGCTCTTTGGTATCCTGGATTCCTTTTACAACCTCACGTTCACCTTCCCATTGTGCTTTTAGTCCGTTTCGTTTATCGCTCAAATCTGCGATTTCCTTATTCAAACTATCCAGCCTTTTTTTATCTTTTTCTCTTTTTATGGCTTCCCGTTCAATTTCAAACTGTCGAATTTTACGTTCTATTTCGTCTAGTTCAACCGGCATGGAGTTCATTTCCATTCGCATTTTTGCAGAAGCTTCATCAATTAAATCAATGGCTTTATCTGGCAGGAAACGATCGGTAATATAACGCTGAGAAAGTTCTACTGCCGCAATAATAGCTTCATCTTTAATCCGAACTTTATGGTGTGCTTCATATTTTTCTTTGATACCACGTAGAATCGAAACTGCGTCCTCATCACTAGGTTCATTGATATTTACCTTTTGAAAACGTCTTTCTAAAGCCTTGTCTTTTTCAAAATATTTTTGATACTCTGCAAGTGTAGTTGCACCAATGGCTTTCAATTCGCCACGTGCCAACGCTGGTTTCAAAATATTTGCGGCATCCATGGCGCCTTCGCCTTTTCCCGCACCAACAAGCGTGTGAATTTCGTCAATGAATAAAACGATTTCCCCATCGGCAGAGGTAACTTCTTTGACTACGGCTTTTAATCGTTCTTCAAATTCGCCTTTAAATTTTGCTCCAGCTACCAAGGAACCCATATCTAATGAGTAAATAATTTTACTTTTTAGATTATCGGGAACATCTCCGTTAATAATACGATGCGCCAACCCTTCGGCTATAGCAGTTTTACCTACTCCTGGCTCACCAATTAGGATGGGATTATTTTTCGTTCTTCGTGATAGAATTTGGAGTACACGTCTAATTTCTTCATCTCGTCCAATTACAGGGTCCAACTTTCCATCTTTCGCTTTTTGATTTAAGTTGATGGCGAATTTCGCTAAACTTTGGTAGTTGTCTTCTGCGCTCGCGCTGGTTACTTTTTCTCCTTTGCGTAACTCGGTAATGGCGGTTTGCAAATCTTTTTGATTCAAACCACTATCCTTCATCATACGCGCTACATCGTCATTTCCTTTTAGTAAGCCTAAAATGATATGTTCAATGCTAGTGAAATCATCGCCATTTTTTTGCGCAATATTCTCTGCAT
Organism: uncultured Flavobacteriales bacterium; assembly: GCA_963974475.1. GTDB lineage: Bacteria > Bacteroidota > Bacteroidia > Flavobacteriales_G > Salibacteraceae > CAJXZP01. The sequence goes on along the minus strand of CAXBCR010000006.1, from coordinate 117,481 downwards.
TTGTTAACGCTTGCGATGCGTTATTGGATAAATAAATGTTGCCTCCGCTTACTTTAGGATAGGTATCAATAATACGGTCTAAAGCTAGCGTGAATGAATTGATGTTAACACCCAATTTTTTTAATAAAAATGGAGTTACGTTTTCATCTACCATTAAAATACCTTTCATTAACTGTCCGGTATCAATGGCTTGTTGCCCATTTCCTTGCGTAACTTGTTGCGCTTTTTGAATGGACTCTTGTGATTTTATTGTGAATTTATCTAAGTTCATTGTATTTATTTTTAAAGGTTCAAAAGGGAACTGTCAAATTACAGTCCCATTTGATAAATGAATACAACTTCGGAAAGTTTGACAGTGCAAATCGCTTGTATCGGACTATATGTCTGGGTTGAAAGGGATTTGCACGCAGGTTAGTCAGTGTTTTTAGAAATAGAAAATGGGCCTATTTTTTCTTTTTCTTATCCTTCTTTTTCTTGTCTTTATTTTTCTTTTTTCCTGATTTCTTCTTTCTTAATTCTTCAACTTCTTCGATTTCCTTCATCATGCTCTCTAAAGAATCTGATTTTTCGGTTGTAGCAAACAGAATATCGTGGTAATCATTGTTATCAATATCAAGAACCTTTACCGATTTGGTAATGAATTCCTCAATTCGTCCTAACATTTCTTTTTCTGATTCAGAACAAAAAGAAACAGCTATTCCTTTCTTTTTACCACGGCCGGTTCTACCTATTCGGTGAACATACGTTTCGGGATTTTCATCCGGTAAATCATAGTTGATTACAAAATCCACATCAGGAATATCAATTCCGCGCGCAGTTACATCTGTTGCAATAAGAATTTTGTTTTTTCCAGCTCTAAAGTTATCGAGTACTTTTTCACGGTGTTGTTGAACAATGTCTCCATGAATGGTTTCGGATTTTATATTAACCCTATCCATGGCATTTCGCACGCGTTCTGCTCTTACCTTGGTACGCACAAAAACCAAAATTTTTGAATCGGGTTCATCGTTTATAAAGCGCTCTAAGAAAAATCGTTTGTCTTCCATTTCAATAAAAACCACCGAATGTTCTACATTTTTCGACACCGGGTCTTTCGGAGAAATTTGAATACGAATAGGATTATTAACTAATGAATGAGCAAGTTTTTTGATACGTGGATTAATGGTGGCCGAAAAGAATAACGTTTGATGTTTCCGGGGTAAATACCGTTTCACGTCTTCAATGTCTTTGTAAAAGCCTAAATCAAGCATGTGATCGGCCTCATCCAAAATCAGGTGGTTTACTCTATTTAATTTAAGGTGTAATTGATTTATTAAATCAAACATGCGACCTGGAGTGGCCACAACTATATCTACGCCTTTTGTTAATTTTTCAATTTGAGGGTCTTGTTCAACTCCTCCGTAAATAGCTAAAGTTTTGATGTTTTGCTTTTTGCTTAACGTGTCGAATACTTCCGTGATTTGAATGACAAGTTCACGAGTTGGAGCCATCACCACGCATTTTATGCCATCGGTTCTACGCTCGTTTTTATTTTTTTGTAAAATATCAAGAATAGGAATAACAAATGCAGCGGTTTTTCCAGTGCCTGTTTGGGCAATGGCCAATACATCTTCTCCACGCAAAATAGGGGAGATGGCTTTATACTGAATATCGGTAGGACGTCTAAAACCTTGCTTCGCAATTTGTTCTTTTAGTTTTCCCGAAATATGGTAATCTTCAAACTTCATGGTGCAAAGATAAGTCGCTATGGTTTGCTTTGGGCTAAACATAATTCTACATTTGAATTATTATTTTTCAACTATGCAGTGGGTTACAAAAACGTTTGATGAAATTCCGGGTAAAACCATGTATCAAATCCTTCAATTAAGAGCGGAAGTGTTTGTGGTGGAGCAAGATTGCGTGTATCAAGACGTGGATGATAAAGATTTTGTTTCGTATCATGTTTTGGGCTACGATTCAGGAATTTTGGCGGCTTACGCAAGAGTGGTTAACCATGGAATTTCTTACCCAGAAATTTCTATCGGAAGGGTAGTGGTTTCTCCAAAATATCGCGGAATTAGATTAGGAGAGGATTTAATGAATCAGGCGATTGTGTTTATTGAAGAAAAATTAGGAAAACAACCTATTCGTATTTCTGCTCAATCCCATTTACAAAAGTTTTATTCGGATTTAGGATTTGAGTTTACAGGAAAGAAATACTTGGAAGATGGTATTCCGCATATTGAAATGCTAAGAAAATAAGGGGGTATTAGAATAGGCGTAGTTCACCGCTTACATCTTCCGCTTTCAATTCATTTTTAAAGGTACTTGCTGCCTCAGGTATAGGAATGGCGTTAAGCCAATCGTATTCACTTTCTTTGGGCACAATAACGGGCATTCTTTTTTTGGAATTATGAATTTCACTCATCAGTTCATTGGCCTCTGTGGTAATGATGCTGTAGGTTTTTATTAATTCTCCATTTTTTGGATTAGTCCATTCTGACCAAATTCCAGCAAACGAAAAAAGCGGTTCACTGGGACGCGTAATTAAATATTTACGCTTGTTCTTGCCCTTAGAATCGCGCCATTGCCATTCAAAAAAACCGCTGGAAAGGATGAGGCATCTATTGGTAATTGCATTTTTGAAAGAAGGTTTTTGAGCCAACGTTTCAATTTTTGCGTTTAGGGTAAAACGTCTAATATCTTCATCTAGTGACCATTCAGGAATTAATCCCCAATTAAATAATTGAACCTTGTTGGAATGAGCGTTTGTAATAACAGGCGTTTTAGGGAAATCAAATCCGTTATATATTCCGTTAATATTTTCTGGAATAGTAGCTATTTCCAAATGAAACCGCTTTGCGATTTCTTGTGGCGATTTTTGTTGTTGACTATGAAAACACATTATCCCTTTGCCATTTCTAAGAGTTTAACCACCGTATTTACATTTCGAGAAGAAGCCGATAATTTCAATTTTTTCTCAACGAAATTATTGGTGAATTTTGCACGACCAAATCCAATTTCTGAGTACAGATAAATAACCTTTCCGTTGATGAACATTTCTTCGCCAGTAAACGAGTAACTTTTCAATAACTCCCTATTTTCTTGTGTAGGAATTTGGCTCAAAAATGTAAATCCAATTTTTGAGCGTTCTTTGGTAGGGTCTTTTAAAAAATGGTTGTTTTCAAATGCCGATTGAAGTTCTTTCGGGGTGATAATCAATACGGGTACCTCAAATTGGTATTCCTTGAGGATGCAACTCTCAATTGCTTTTGTCAATTTAGCCACATTCGTTTCGATGGTTTTAAAAACAATGTTACCACTTTGAATGTACGTTTGTACGTCTTTGAAACCGATGCTTTCGAGCAATACTCTGAAATCGGCCATTTTGATTTTCTTTTGACCACTGACGTTAATTCCTCGTAATAAGGCAATGAAAGTATGCATGAAGTTTACCTGATATTAATTACACTCAAACGTACAATTAAAAAAGTTGCCACAAAAAAAGCCGAGACAAATGCCTCGGCTTTTCCAATGCGTAAATACGCTTAGTTTTTTGTTAAGTAATCAGCTACTCCGTCATGAGTTGCAGTCATACCTGATTTTCCTTTTGACCAGTTAGCAGGACAAACTTCTCCGTTTTCTTCAAAGAATTGTAATGCATCAACCATACGTAAAGCTTCTTCAACGTTACGTCCTAATGGTAAGTCATTTACCAATTGGTGACGGACCATTCCATCTTTGTCGATTAAGAATAGACCTCTATACGCAATTAATTCTCCTTCAGCAGCTAATGCTTCGTTATCATCGTAATAAAATTCGCCAGCTAACACATCGTAGTTGTAAGAGATAGTTTTGTTGGTATCTGCTACTACAGGATAAGTAACTCCTTTAATTCCACCTTTGTTTTTGTCCATTTGTAACCATCCCCAGTGAGATTGTTCTGTATCGGTAGAAACTGCAATTACTTCTACGTTACGTGCTTTGAACTCATCCATTGACGCTTGGAAAGCGTGTAATTCTGAAGGACATACGAATGTAAAATCTTTAGGATAAAAGAATAAAACTACGTGTTTTCCTTTAAATTGAGATAAGGTAAAATCATTTACGATTTCTGTTCCGTTTACCACAGCTGATGCTGAGAAATCTGGAGCTTGTTTTCCAACTAATACTGCCATTTTTTATGTTTTAATTATTGTTAATTCAAAATTGAGCTGCAAAAGTAGGGTAATGAAGGAGTTTGAAGAAAAATATGAGTTTTTTGTTTTCTTAAATAACTATAAGATTTATTTATGGAATTCGATTTTTATATAGTTAGATAATAATTCAATTTTTCAAGACTATTGGTTTTACACTAGAATCCAATTACAGGATGTTTTGTAATTTAAGAAGTTAAATAGGCAATCAAAAAACCGATTACAATGCTGGCAGCTTTTTGTAAATTAAATTTATGGGCTTCGTCACTTTCATATAAAATGGTAGTAGAAACGTGTAACATAATTCCTACAACCACTGCTAATACAATGTGTTCGTAATGTGCCAAATCAGTAACCATTTGTGAAATAGTAATGTTAGCTAGACTACCCAAAGGTAGTGTTATGGCAAATAGTGTAATGAAAATCAAAGATTTCATTGTTGTGTACTGGTTTTTTAATAATCCAGCTAGCACAATTGCAATTGGAATTTTATGAATTAAAATTCCGGTAATTAGTGAATAGTTCATCACTAATTCACCCGAACTAGTATAATTCAATATGGGCATTCCTTCAAAAAAGGAGTGTAGGCAAAGCCCAATAAAAATAGCTGATGGAAAATCTTTTCCATGGTAATGGGCATGTCCGTGTTCAATACCTTTAGAAAAATAATCTAACCCTAATTGTAGAATGAAACCGATAAGTATATAAAGTCCAATTTCCCATGAAGAATCTTCATAAATCTCGGGTAGCAAATGCAAGAAAATGAGCGCGAATAGATACGCTCCACTAAAGGATAGGAGCAACTTGCTAAAGGTCATGTTTTTGGGTTGATACACCAAAACTAACCCGCCAGCGGCAATTACAATAAATATGAATAATGCAAAATAAATCATTCTAATCGAGCTTTTGAGCAACGAGAATTAAACGGTCGGATGAATTAGGTTCAAATGAATCTAATTGATAATTTCCAAAATGATTAATAAGTTTAAAACCGGTGGAATCAAACATTTCTTCAAAATCGGAAAGTTCAAACATACTTACACGCTCTTGAAAATGGAATGATTTATCGGAATCGGTTACCGCTATTTTTTTAACTACGGTTTGATTTTCAATCAATCGATTAATAACAAATTGAATTCCATCCACTTCTTGTTTTTCTTCGGGTACTAAGTTATGTATCACTTTAGTGGCATTCAAAAAATCGATAACCAAAATGCCATTTTTATTCAAAATGGAGTGGACCCCATTCAACACTTTTAGGTTTTCAGATTTATTTTGAAAGTATCCAAAGCTGGTAAAAAGGTTGAGTACGAAATCAAATGGTTTTGTACATTCTAATTCGCGCATATCCATCGGATAGAAATGCAATTTTGAATTTTGACTTTTATTGGCTTCGGTAATCGAATTTTGTGATAAATCAACACCTACCACATCAAATCCCTTCTTATTCAAATAGATGGAGTGACGACCTTTGCCGCAAGCTAAATCTAAAATTCTGCTATCTGTTTCTGGTTGAATAAACTGTATGATATTATCAATAAACTGTTGTGCTTCGGCTGTATTTCTATGCCTATACAACTTGTGATAATAAAAGGAATCAAACCAATTTTTGAACCAATCCAAAATGTGCGATTTTAGTGAGGGTCAAAAGTAATATTTCAATGGGAATGAGTAGATTTTAAATTTGATAAATTCCAAAGGCAAAAAACACCTTAGATTTTAGTAAACTACCAAAGTGTCGGCTATACTATTATTGGTCGCACTTATAAAAAAATAAGGTCCCGGTAAATCTGCGAAAAACGAGTATTCCAGTGATAAAGGGACCAAAGCCATGGTGCATGCTGTTTCTACCGTGTGTTTATAATAGGCCGTTAAGGTGATGGTTTGACCTACTTTTTCGGCCTTTAAGTTATAGGCAGATGAACATCCATCAGGGCCCCAAAAATCGACTTTAATTTTTACATCCGTATCCGAAACGGCTGTTTTGGGGGCAGTGATAGCGGTTATTTCCGCAGGTAAAACCTGCGTGTTTGCATCCTTTTTAGTGGTACAAGCACTGGCCATTCCTAGCACTAGTATAATGTATACGAATTTTATAAAATTCATGGTTTATTGTGTTTTGGCAACCACTGTCTGTAGCGGTTAGTGGGTAACCGTAAACGTTTTTAAAGTTTGAGCGTTACCAGAAACTACGCGTAATGCATAACTTCCACTTTGCCATTTTTTGGTATTTATTCGAATTGATTTTTGAATATCTGTTTGATAAATCAATTGTCCTCCTAAACTATAAATTTCAATCTTTGCTTCCGTATCATTTTTCAATTCAATGGTGAAAAAATTGGTAGATGGATTTGGATACGTATTGATTTGTACCGCTACATTCGTATTTTCTGAAATACCATTTGGTGTTTTGCAATCGGTTCTAATTCCTTGGAAATAAGTGATAGCATTACTTACCGCAGGAACCACACAACCTCCATGGTCTAATGTAGCTCCTAAATCTTCTTTAAAAACTTGGGTTGCTCCATTTGCAATCATCGCATCGTATGCATCCTCGGTATTTTTAGGTTTAACCGTTTGGTCGCCTGTACAGTAAAACATTTTGAGTTTAGAAGTGGGTTTCCAATCAAAATTATCGTTATCTAAAAGTGCTTGCCATAAAGCAGATGTTTTTGCCGTAGAGTCAGCAATAAATGCATTTAAGAAAGTGGTGTTCAAATACAAACTTGTTTTATTGGGTAGTGCCGCATGTACCACACTCATGGCCACCGAGCCATCAAATAATGGCGGAATGGTAGTGTCATAAGGTGATTGTAAAAAATCACTAGGAGTGGTGAAAATTCCTCCATACGCTTCTTGGTAGGATAGAATTAGGTAAACAATGTATCCGGGACTGTTATAAGGGATGTCCAACAGTAATTCATCGGTTTGACGTTTGGAAGCATGAAATGCTCCGGATAATGGAGCGGATGCTACAACGTTTAATTCAGAACCCAAGTTATTGTCTTGGATGTATTTGGTGGTAGCCATAGCCGCATGGCCGCCTTGAGAATAACCAGTAATAAAAACCTCGTTACTAAATGTGAAATTCATCGAATCCGCTATAAACTCTTTTGCGGCTCTTAGAATATCCACCGATACGATGGCTTCGCTTTCTGCATGCTGATATGGGTGTAAACCCATTAAATCACCGAGGCCTAAATAATCTGGCATTGCGGTTACGTATCCTTTCGAAGCAATTGCCTTTCCAATAACGGACTCATTATTATTACCTGATGGCACATCGTCTCGTTTTAAAACCGTTCCATGCGCATATAATGCTACCGGTAAACTATCGCATGTTGGATTAATTGGTACGCAAATCATACCTGAAGCAACCACAGGGTTGCCGCTTAAATCAGAAGTGTTGTAAGTCACCTTATACATTCTCACATTATAATCCGCGTTGGTCAATCCACTTGCCGAGATAATTACTTTTGGAAATAATCCTAAATCAGTAGCTGAAACTAGTATTTGTGAATTAGCAATAGATGAAATAGATAGAAAAAGTGCAAGTATGAAATTAGTATAAATTGACTTCATGATTTGATTTTTAGATGTGATTGATTTTCGTTGGGGCTAAAGTAAAACTAAATAGGAATGTTTAGATAGGTAATTAATAGAATTTTAGGGTATAATATATTTTTAAGATAAAATATGTTGGTTTGCCAATTAGTATACTTTTGGATGAATTGTAAATTAAGATTAAAACTATGGCTGAGAAAAAGAAACTAGCACTTCATTTTCAAATATTAATTGGACTTTTTATTGGAACCCTTTGGGCATTATTGTCTGCTTATATGGGGTGGAGTTCGTTTACCGCAAATTGGATAGCTCCGTGGGGTGATATCTTTATTAATTCCTTGAAATTGGTAGCGGTACCGTTAGTGCTATTTTCTATAATGCAGGGTATTACCAGTTTGTCAGATACAAATAGCTTGGGGCGATTAGGGTTAAAAACCATTACCATTTATGTGCTTACTACCATGACGGCAATTACTGTCGGTTTAGTGGCTGTTAATATCATAAAGCCTGGAAATAGTGTAAATGATGAACAAAGAATCATAAATAGGATTTCCTATGAATTGTGGGTACAGGATACCCCAGGAGTTGAAAAATTGGATGATATAAGTTATAGTACCGACCCTGCTTTTAGTCAATACTTAGCAAAGGCACAAAATCAGAATAAGGAACAATCAGATAATGAAGTTATCACTGCTAAATTAAAGAGTACAGATGCGGTAAAGGAAGATAGTCCTTTAAAAATGTTGGTGGATATTGTTCCTAGTAATATCTTCAGTTCACTGAATGATAACAAAATGCTACAAATCATTTTTTTCGCCATATTTTTTGGAATCGTCATTGTTAGTTTACCTTTTGAAAATGTAGAAACGGTGATTAAATTTATTCATGGTGCCAACGACATTTTTATAAAAATGGTGGATGTAATTATGAAGGCAGCCCCGTTTTTTGTGTTTGCGTTAATGGCTGGTAAGGTCAGTGAATTAGCGGGCGATGACCCCGATGCAGTGATTGAAATCTTCATCGGTTTGGCAAGTTATAGTGGTACTGTAATTCTTGGGTTAGGAATTTTAATATTTGTGTTATACCCATTAATTGTTCAGGCGGTGACCAAAAAAATCACTTACGGTAAGTTTTTTAAAGGTATGGGACCCGCCCAATTATTAGCGTTTTCAACCAGCTCAAGTGCAGCTACACTGCCCGTAACTATGGAGTGTGTATCTGACAACTTAGGAGTGAAAGAAGAAATTTCCAGTTTTGTCTTGCCCATTGGTGCAACAGTGAATATGGATGGAACCAGTTTGTATCAAGGGGTAGCCGTAGTGTTTTTAGCGCAATTTCACATGATTGATTTGTCGATGGCACAACAACTTACCATTATACTTACTGCGACTCTTGCATCCATTGGTTCGGCTGCCATACCTAGTGCGGGACTTATTATGATGATTGTTGTTTTACAATCGGTAGGTTTAAACCCGGCATGGATAGCCATTATATTTCCGGTAGACCGATTTTTAGATATGTGCAGAACCGTGGTGAATGTAACCGGAGATGCTTCGGTAGCATCCATTATTGCCAAAACGGAGGGCAAGTTGGAGTAACAAAAAAGTTTAGGAATAAAAAAAGAGGCCTGTGTGAGGACCTCTTTTTTTTGTGGATAATTATTGCTCTAATTCATATAATATCTAAAACTTGCTGCATTTTGTAACTCTTGAGTTAGCACTAAAAGTCGTAATTCATTCAATAATAATTTGGATTGAATCATTGAATTTGATGCATGTTTAAATAAGTTCGTTTTAAATTCATTGGTTAACGTTAAGTTACGTGCAATATCATAAATGGTTAAATCGGTGTCTTTTTTAACATTGGTAATATTGCTATATGCTAAATGTTTAAAGAATAGCGATTTTAATTCTGCTGAATGCAAACTAGGTAAGCCACTTTCGATTGTAGTTATTTGACCTACTTTGTATGAATTGTTTTTTACCTTACTCACATTAGCAATTTTGACCACTGCAAAACCTTCTACTTTGATATCCATTTTCCCATCTGGATAAAAACGTTCCACATCAATTAATTTAACACTTGTGCCGTAGTTAGTTACGTTTCCGTTATGAATAAAAGGAATAACAAAATCTTTACCCGAAGCAAAACAATCATTTACCAAAGCTTTAAACTGATTTTGATAAATGTGTAAGCGGACACTTTCTTTTGGTAGAACTACCATAGAAAGCGGAAAAAGTCCTACGCTACGTGTTATTATATTTTTCATTTTCATATTGAATCTGATTTCCTTTCGGTTGATAAACGTTATTTGATTATTAGGGGTTGGGTTTAGCGAAAAAAAATATACCAATCAATTGTTGGATGAATACAAGCAGAATTGTATAGGAGTAAAATCAAGTAATAATTGTAATTTCAACTTATGTTGGACCACAAAAATGGCTAAATTCGTGGCTTCATATTTACACCAATTATGCAGGAAATCTACCCATTTTTGAGGATGACTGCTTTTATATATTGAAGATGCAATTCGATAAGAAAAATTTATCCAACGAAGAGTTGGTTCATATCTATAAAACGCTACTATTACCGCGTTCAATAGAGCAAAAAATGCTTATTCTGTTACGCCAAGGAAAAATCTCTAAATGGTTCTCTGGCTGGGGTCAAGAAGCCATTTCGGTGGGAGTAGCACTGGCAATGGACAAAGATGAATACATTTTGCCCATGCACCGAAACCTAGGAATATTCACTACTCGTGAAATAGAATTAGAGAAATTATTTTCTCAATTTCAGGGTAAAATGAATGGGTTCACTAAAGGGCGTGACCGGTCATTTCACTTTGGTACGAACGAACATCATATTGTGGGAATGATTTCACATTTAGCGCAGCAACTAGGTGTGGCTGATGGAATTGCATTAGATAATTTGCTGGAAAAAAATGGTAAGGCAACAGTAGTTTTTACTGGAGATGGTGGCGCGAGTCAGGGAGATTTTCACGAAGCTTTGAATACCGCTTCGGTTTGGGGTTTACCGGTGATTTTTGTTATTGAAAATAACCAGTGGGGTTTATCCACGCCAAGTTCCGAGCAATTTAATTTTGACTCTTTTACTTTAAAAGGACCTTCATACGGAATGGAAGCCCATCAAATGGATGGAAATAATATTCTTGAAGTATTCCATAAAATGAAGGAACTAGCGGATAGTTTGGAGAAAAATCCTAGGCCTATCATTGTGGAAATGATGACGTTTAGAATGCATGGGCATGAAGAGGCATCGGGCACAAAATATTACCCAGAAGGATTGCAAGATAAATGGAAACCAAAGGACCCAATTGATAATTTTGAGTCATTTATGGTAGATGAAAAAATATTATCTGCGGCCCAAATTGAGGAAATTAAGAATGAAACAAAAGCGCTAATTAATGCAGCTTGGGTAAAGGCAGAAGCGGAACCAACCGTGGTATTTGATGAGAAACGAGAATTAGATGATGTGTACGCTCCGTTTGATATCCCTTTGACTACCCCAAATGATAAAACGAACGAGTTACGTCTAATTGACGCTATTCATGAAGGTATGGATATAGCCATGGCTAAACATGATAATTTAGTGTTGATGGGGCAAGATATTTCTGAATATGGAGGTGTTTTTAAGGTTACCGAAGGTTTTAAGGCCAAGTATGGTGCAGAACGAGTACGAAATACACCCCTTTGTGAATCGGCTATTTTAGGAACCGCCATTGGTCTTTCAGTAAAGGGAAGAAAGGCGATGGTAGAAATGCAATTTGCTGATTTTGTGAGCGAGGGCATCACCCAAATCACCAATAACATGGCAAAAATGCATTGGCGTTGGGGACAAAATGTAGACGCAGTGGTTAGAATGCCTACTGGTGCAGGGGTGGGAGCAGGTCCTTTTCATTCGCAAAGTAACGAGGCTTGGTTTACACATATTCCGGGATTAAAAGTGGTGTATCCTGCTTTTCCGGCAGATGCCAAAGGTCTTTTACTGCGTTCGTTTGAAGACCCTAATCCCGTATTATTTTTTGAGCATAAAGCGTTGTACCGTTCCTTACGTCAGCAAGTTCCTGAAGGTTATTACACGCTTCCTATTGGTAAGGCATCCACCATTAAAGAAGGTACTGACTTAACCATTATTAGTTATGGAATGGGAGTGCATTGGGCTTTAAAGGCTTTAGAAAATCATCCGGAAATTAATGCAGAATTGATTGATTTAAGAACGTTATTACCGTTGGATAAAACGGCTATTCTAGACTCGGTATACAAAACGGGAAAGGCTATAATTCTTCATGAAGATACCATGTTTAATGGTATAGGAGGAGAAATTTCAGCGCTGATTTCTGAAGAGTGTTTTGAAAAATTAGATGCTCCGGTTATGCGAGTGGCTAGTATGGATACAGCCGTACCTTTTGCCGCAGATTTGGAGACCCATTTTTTAGCCAATTACCGTTTTGAAGAGAAATTAGTGGCGTTGTTTAAATATTAAATAGTGCTTAGTTACTGGGAAAAAGAGACATATTTAAATTACGATATAATTATCGTTGGAGCTGGAATTACCGGGCTGTCGTCTGCTATTTCTTTGATGGAAAAGCGGCCTGAATTGAAGATTCTAGTATTAGAAAAGTCTATCTTTCCTTCAGGTGCGAGTACCAAAAATGCCGGGTTTGCTTGTTTCGGTAGCCTTACCGAGTTGCTTTCGGATATGGAAGTGATGGGTAAAAAAGAAAGCCTTGCTTTAGTCCAAAAACGCTGGAACGGCCTACAAAAATTACGCACAAGATTTACGGATGAGGAATTGGGCTTTGAGCCTTTGGGGGGATACGAGTTGTTGGCGCAATCGCAAGTGGACGTTTGGTCAAAAATGGCCGAGGTAAACCAATTTCTAAAACCAATTTTTAATGCCGATGTGTTTTCCAATGCCTCCGATAAAATAGCGGAATTTGGATTTAACTCGTCTACGGTAAAAGGGTTGATTTACAATTGTTTCGAAGGCCAGATTCATACTGGAAAAACATTGGATGCGCTACTTAAACGTGCCACTGGTTTAGGAGTTAAGGTGTTGACTGGAACAAAAGTAGAATCGGTAAACAACGGTAAGGTTGAGGTTGCTAGCGCAGAAAACAAGGTCGTGTTTTCGGCCACTAAAGTGATTATTTGTACTAATGCATTTACTAAAGAATTGTTTCCAGACGTAGCTTTAGCTCCGGGTCGAGGGCAGGTATTAATTACCCAGCCAATAACAAATCTTAAATTTAAAGGAACCTTCCATATAGATGAAGGCTACTATTATTTTAGAAATGTTGGAAATCGGGTGTTATTTGGTGGTGGCCGTCATTTGGATATGAAAACCGAGGAAACAACGAATCATGGTATTAACCCAATGATTGAGGCCAAATTACTTCATATTCTAAAAAACGATTTACTCCCCAATCAAAAATTTGAAATTGATCATCAATGGAGTGGAATAATGGCCTTTGGGTCGGTTAAAACTCCCATTTTAAAATGGATAAACCAAAACACACTTTTGGCCGTGAGGCTAGGAGGAATGGGGATGGCTTTGGGCAGTGAAATGGGCGAAATGGTGAGACAAGAAATCTTATCTTCGTAGGCAATCAATCTATCTAAAACACATGAGCAGTTCTATTTCACCTATTATATCGTCCCACGATTTGCTGGGGCTTATTTCCTCTAAATCGGTTGTTATTTTAGACGCACGTTATGGAAATGGTAAAAATGATTTTCTGCAAGGGCATTTGAAAGGAGCATTTTTTGCTGATTTAGATGCGGATTTAGCGGAAATTAAAGAAAATCCTGCCAATGGTGGAAGACATCCATTACCTTCAATTTCGCATTTTATTCATTCACTAGCAAAATGGGGAATTACCAATTCAACGCATGTTGTGGTGTATGATAATCATGGAGGGGCTTTTGCTTCCCGAGTTTGGTGGATGCTTAAAAGCGTGGGGCATGATAAAGTGCAAGTGTTAGATGGTGGTTTTGATTTGGCTGTAAAAAATGGATTCCCTATCCGTACAGATGAAAAACCAGCGGTAAAATCGGAGCCGTATATGGCAGATTCTTGGAATTGGCCAATGGCTAATATAAATGAAGTTGAAAACCGATTATTGAACCATACTTCAACGGTGATTGATGTGCGAGGTAACCCGCGATATCGTGGCGAATTTGAGCCCATTGATTTGGTTGCTGGTCACATTCCTGGAGCGATTAATATTCCATTTATAGAAAATCTGGATAGCAGCGGTTGTTTTTTGAGCCCCGAAGAATTGCGCCTTAAATATGCGGATTTAGACCCAGAAAAAGAGACTGTTGTGCATTGTGGTTCGGGTGTAACTGCGTGTCATACTATTTTGGCGATGGCTGTTGCTCAATTAAAAATTCCGACTTTATATGTCGGCTCTTGGAGCGAATGGTCGCGAAACCCGAAACCGGTGGCGGTTGATTTAATGCGGAATACGAATCAGGCTTATTTCAATCAAGAATCGGAACGGTTAGTATTTAGAAAGTTGACAAAGCTGGATATTGATTCATGGTCATCATTTTTCACGAATAATAACAGGCTACATTTTCTAGGAATTAAACCAGGAAAAACGGATGAAGAATTAGCTGTTGAATGGATTGATAAGCAAATAAATCGATATAATAATGAAGGTTTGGGACTATTAGCTTTGGTGGATAAAAACACCAACCAATTAGTAGGAACATGTGGAATAATGGCTCGGGTAATTAATAATCAGCACGAAATGGAAATTGGTTATTCCATCAAACCTGAATTCTGGGGTAAGGGATATGCCACCGAAGCGGCTATTGAAATGCGGGAGTTTGGTATGAAAAACAAAATGGCCAATCGGTTTATATCTATAATTCATGAGGAAAATGTCGACTCAATGAAGGTGGCAACTAAGAACCAAATGCTACCATTATTTAACTATCGGTATTTAGAAATGCCGGTAATGATTTATGGCACAAAATAAATGTAAGAGTTTCTAGGTTTTAAGATCACCGTTTGCCATTCAAACGGCAATAGTTGAGAATTTCAATTTTTTGGGATTGATAATAAAACCTTATTTTTATCATTCAATTAATTAAACCATGAAATATTCAATTACCCTCATTATCGGAATTTTTTTTAGTTATAATACGGCTTTAGCGCAAGTTTTAGAACCCGAAATGAACATTCAAACGCCATTTCAATTTGGGGTGATTGAAGAATTGTATTCAGATGCAATTCAAGAAAAAAGGATTCTAAATATTTATTTGCCAGAGGGATATTCTGCCGATTCCGCACTTACCTATCCTGTAATTTATGTTTTGGATGGTACTTATAATCAAGATTTTCCGCATATTGCAGGGTTGTGTCAGTTTTTAAACATGTATCAAATGCTTCCTAAATCTATTGTGGTAGGAATAGCCAATGGAGATAGATACCGAGATTTTACTTATCCAAGCAGCGATAAGCGAGACAAAAAAGATATTCCCACAAGTGGTGGTTCGCCAGAATTTATTCAATTTGTGGAGTTGGAACTACAACCCTTGATAAATAAAAAATTTAAAACTAATGGTCATAATACGCTTATCGGTCAGTCGTTGGGAGGCCTTGTTGCAACGGAAATTTTAATGACCAAACCGCAACTTTTTGATGATTATATTATTGTTAGTCCCTCCTTGTGGTGGGACAATGAAAAGTTGGTAAACAAAGCTTCAAGTTATTTTAAAATGCATCAAGAGTTGAATAAACGAGTTTATGTTTCGTTAGGGAAGGAGCATCCGGTGATGCATAAAGTAGCGGATGAATTGGTGAAATCCATGCGCGAATCAGGAAATGATAAATTGACGGTTTTTTATGCGCCTATTCTTGACGAAGACCATGCCACCATATTACACTTAGCCGTATATCAAGCCTTTAAAAAACTATATCCAAAAGTGAAGTAGGTTTATAATCCGTTGGTTAGGGCAAATTTAACCAAGCCAACACCGTTTTTTGCTCCAGTTTTACTCATTAAATTCTTACGGTGGGTTTCTACGGTATTGACAGATATAAAAAGTTTATCGGCAATTTCCATTGTCGTAAATTCCTCAACGATTAGTTTTAAAATGTCTTTTTCACGAGGAGTTAAGCGTATAACCTTGTTTTCAAATGGAATACGGTAGGAATCTACTAAGGCATCTTTCACATCTTCTACAAAATAAGAGCCTCCATTATTCACTTCGGTAATGGCTTCAATAAGTTGTTCGCGACTACTATCTTTTAGTAAATATCCATCGGCTCCTGCTTTTAACACATCTCGAATTATTTCTCTTTTATTATGCATGGTAAGCATGATCACCTTTACGTTTAATCCTTTTTTACGTATTTCCAAAATGGCTTCTAGTCCAGTTAAATCAGGCATATTGTAATCCATTAAAACCACATCCACCTTATTTTTAGTAATAAAATCAAGCGATTCTTGACCTGTTGCGGCTTCACCGGTAATTTGAAATCCATCAATATTATTAACCAAAGAAGCCATTCCTTCTCGAAACATTTGATGGTCGTCTGCAATTAATATATCTATCATGAAATTGGAATTTCTATTACAATGGTGGAGCCGTGTCCTTT
This sequence comes from uncultured Flavobacteriales bacterium, assembly GCA_963974475.1. Classification (GTDB taxonomy): domain Bacteria; phylum Bacteroidota; class Bacteroidia; order Flavobacteriales_G; family Salibacteraceae; genus CAJXZP01. The sequence goes on along the minus strand of CAXBCR010000006.1, from coordinate 101,111 downwards.
TTTGCTGTCAATATACCACGTTCCATTTAGTTTGTCTACCCGTTTTGAAATAGTGCGCATTCCTAAGCCGTTTTTAACTTTGGTTGGTATAAAGCCAATGCCGTTGTCTTCGAAAGTGAATTGAATAGACTGTTCTAATGTGTTTATTTGCAATACTATATGTGAGGCATCTGCATGTTTTAGTGTGTTGCTTAGTAATTCTAATATGATTTTGAAGATTTCTCGTTCTTTCTCAATCGGACAATTATTTTGATAATTATCGAGGTACAAATCAAAACTAACTTTGCTTGAATTGGAGAAAGATTCTTTTAGATTTTCTATCGACTGTATGAGTCCCATTTGGTCTACTCGACCATCGGAAAGGTCGTGAGATATACTTCTTACGGTTTGTATAGATTCATTAACTAATGATTTGACATTTTCTATAGTGTCGGGTGTTATTTCTGAACCTCCTTCGAATTGTAATTTTACGGTTGCTAATAAACCTCCAATCCGGTCATGTAAATCTTGCGCAACACGTTGACGTTCTTTCTCTATTCCATTAAGTTGGGCTTTATACGTTTTTATTTCTTGGTCTTTTATTAATTTCTCAATCTCATTGTTTTTAGATTTCACCTCCATTTCAATAAGCTTTTGCTTTTCGCGAATAAGTAAATAGAAAATGACTACTATTAACGATATGATGGCAATAACCGCTAATAGGATGTAAATGGTCCGTTGTTTTAATTGATTAGATAAAGCAGCCTTTTCATTTTTCTGTTCGGCCAATAACAGTGCTTGTTCCTTTTTTTCAACGTCATATTTTATAGAAACATCGTGAATAGCTTGGTCGGTTTTTAATTGGATAAGTTGTTGTTCGAGTTTATTGTTTATGTCAAAGTAGTGATTGATACTGTCAATGTTTCCTAGATATCCATAACACAGCATAATATTCTGGTTGAAATTTTGGATAGTCGTTAGATCCGTAGCTGCAGTGATTAATTGAAGTCCTTTTTGATAAGATTCTATGGCTTTGGCATAGTCGTGAGACTCTTCAATAAAAACCCCTTCGTTGATATAACAGCCTAATAATCCGTCCAAATTATCTTGTTGGATATACAGGCTCTTTGCTAAGTTATTGTAATAGAATGCCGAGTCCGTTTGGTTCAAATAGTAAAATGCTGAACCCATATTTTGAATAAGGTTGACGTAATTATCAGTAAATTGTTTGGGATTCTCCTTTAACAATCCTAGTCGGTAATAGCTGATGGCTTTATTATAATGGGTGGAGGTTTCCGCAACCTGACCAAGATTATTACAAATAATGGCGGTGTATTTATTATTAGACATTTCAAGAGAAAGGTCGTAGGCTTTCAGGTAATATTCTAATGATTTTTTGGTGTTGTCAATATAAAAATAAACACTTCCTAAGCCTACATACGTTTTAAAAAGTTCGGATCTATTATTGGTTTTTTCTGCATATTTTAGGGCTTCAAATAAATGTTTTTGTGCCTGCGAATACAAACTTGAATTACGGTAAAAATCGGCTAATCTGCGATGGGCATCTAATGCTCCTTGCGAAAAATTAATTTCTAAAGACTCATCCAAAGCGGTTAAACCCATACTTTCTGCCTTAGCATTTTTTATGCTATTGTAGTACCAAGCCAATTTATTTAGGGTGTTAATTCGGGTAGTGTCTTTTTGGTAGCCTAACACTTGCAACAGGCTGTCTTCTTTAATAGAACCGCAATATATGGGCGTAACAAGAAATAACACCAGAATGCCGGTACACCATTTTTTCCAACAAAATGTGTTAAATATTTTTTTCATTTTATGGGTGCCAAATAATTGTAATAAAAATGTAGGTGGTCGCTAATTAGTAAGTTACTTAACGTTAGATACCCTTCTTCGAGTTTTTTTTACTTTTTTGGTACTTCCATTGTTTTCTTCGTGCACTAACAGTAATTGGTGAAGTGAACCGTTGGTATCAATGTATAATCCAGGGGTTTTAACAATTTCTAATTCATTTTGCTGTGTTGAATCTGGATACGATTTAAACATTAGAATGGGTTCTCCTTCGATATAATTATCTAAATCTCCCACTCCCAAGTTGAATTGACCAAGATCACCAACTGGAACTATAATCCCATCTGCTACATTGAATCCTTTTGGTACATTTATATGAACCTTTAAGTCTGCATTGGCATACATGTCATTGATACTCCATACCGGTAAAATATTTGTCATATTGATTGTTTTTAGTTAATAATAATATCCTCAAATTTATGCTCCCTTTTGTGTTTGTTTTCTAACGGTTTTCCGTGATTTTTTGAACCAACCTAAAAAGTGATACTATTGTGCGGAGAAATAATTCTAAAAATATGAAAAAAATCGCATTTATTTTGGTCATTGTAATTGGGTCTTTTGGCGCAGTATCAGCCCAAACTATTGTTACTTTTTACACTACCATGGGTAGTTTTGAGGTGCAGTTATTTGACACACTAAAACCAATTACTGCAGGTAATTTTAAATCATTGGTGAACACTAAATTTTATGACGGAGTGATTTTTCATCGGATAATGAGCAATTTTGTAATTCAGGGTGGTGACCCTACAGGTACAGGTTCCGGTGGGCCTGGTTATTCTATTCCAGATGAATTTGATAGTACTGAATCCAACTTAGTTAGAACCTTATCGATGGCTAATGCGGGTCCAAATACGGGTGGGAGCCAGTTTTTTATTAATATGAAAGACAATACCTTTTTAGATTATAATAAAGCACCACTTACTTCAGCGCATCCAGTTTTTGGAATAGTGATTAGTGGCTGGGATACGGTGAAATTAATTGAAGCGGTACCGGTAAATGGGCAAAACCGACCATTAACAGATGTGGTTATGGACAGTGTGAGGGTGACCCAAATACCATTGGGTGTGCAAGCAATTAATGGAAATTCGGTGGCGGTTGAGGTGTATCCAAATCCGATTACCAATCAAAGTGTTCTCTTATATAATAGCCCCGTTTCTGGTTCAGTTTCCGTTTCGGTGTATGGTCATAATGGGATGTTATTATCCAATCAGTCTGTTCCGGTTTTTTCGGGTAGGAATGAATTAAGTTTATCCAATTTCAATGCAAATTTCTTGCTGTCAGGAGTTTATCTTATAACTGTGTTCGATGGTGAAAAGTTAGTGAGAAAGAAATTTGTAGTGATGCGGTAAAAAACCTTTATGTTAATAATGTGATTCGTTTCATTTATCCGCAAAGTGCGTTTAGTTTTAATATCAACTTTTTCTTTGCGAGCTTGGCGCTTCTTAGCGGTTTTTGCGTGAAAGGGAAGAGTAAATAGTTTTTCCTACTTTTGAGAGATACTAAAATCGCCCCCAAATGACAGAAAATGAATTATCCTACAAAATTATTGGTGCAGCCATTGACCTTCATAAAGAAGTTGGACCAGGTCTACTCGAATCAGCTTACGAAAATGCTTTAGCCTATGAATTAGGCCTTTTAGGTTTAGATGTCCAGCAACAAACACCAATGCCATTTTATTACAAGGAGGTGAAGCAGACAGTGGGTTACAAAACGGATTTGATAGTGAATAATAAAGTGATTATTGAATTAAAGGCGGTAGAAACATTGGCTCCGGTTCATTATGCACAGACGTTAACGTATTTAAAGCTATCTGGAATGAAATTAGGGTTGCTAATCAACTTTAATTGTAAAGCCCTTAAAGGGAATATTCATCGGGTAGTAAATGGGTTGTAATTTTGTGGAACCTTTTTTGGTTTCCACGCAAAGTGCGCAAAGGTTTTGACACGCAAAGAATGCAAAGCCATTGCACTGAAACCTTTCTTTGCGAGCTTGGCGCTTCTTAGCGGTATTTGCGTGAAAGGGAAGAGCTAATACTTTTTGGTTTCCTACACAAAGAAAGCGAAGCCATTTCACCGCAACTTTTCTTTGCGAGCTTGGCGCTTCTTAGCGGTTTTGCGTGAAAGGGAAGAGTAAACATAAAAGAAAAAAATAATAGATGCGTTTAACCTAATTCCGCTTTCAAAAACTGTCCGGTATAACTCGTTTTGTGTTTAGCCAAACCTTCTGGAGTTCCTTCAAAAAGGATGTTCCCACCGCCTTTTCCACCTTCAGGGCCAATGTCAATGACATGATCCGCCACCTTAATAATGTCCATGTTATGTTCTATAATAAGGACCGTATTCCCTTTGTCAACTAGGGTTTGAAGGACGTTTATTAATATTCTGATATCTTCAAAATGCAGACCCGTGGTAGGTTCGTCAAGAATATAGAAGGTTTTTCCTGTGCTTTTTTTGTATAGCTCAGAAGCTAGTTTAACTCGTTGTGCCTCACCGCCAGAAAGTGTTGTAGAAGCTTGACCCAAAGTGATATATCCTAGGCCTACATCATTCATTGTTTTGATTTTATTCAAAACGGACGGGATGTGCTCAAAAAACTTTACTCCTTGTTCGATGGTTAAATTCAATACATCCGAGATTGATTTTCCTTTATATCGAACTTCTAAAGTTTCACGGTTATAGCGTTTTCCTTGGCAATCTTCACACTCGACATATACATCGGGTAGAAAATTCATTTCAATGGTACGCAAACCACCACCTTGGCAGGTTTCACATCGGCCACCTTTTACGTTAAAACTAAAACGTCCAGGTTTATAGCCCCTAATTTTGGATTCAGGTATGTTGGCAAATAATTGTCTAATATCTGTAAAAGCACCGGTGTAAGTGGCTGGATTTGAACGTGGCGTTCTACCTATGGGACTTTGGTCAATATCAATTACTTTATCGATAAACTCTAAACCTTCGATTTTTTTAAATGGAAGAGGCTTCTTATTCGATTTGTAAATGTATTGATTCAGAGCAGGGTAGAGGGTTTCATTGATTAATGTGGATTTCCCACTACCGGAAACCCCACTAACACATATAAATGTACCTAAAGGAAACTTGGTTTTTACATTTTGTAAATTATGTCCTGTAGCCCCAGAAATTTTCAAGAATTCCCCATTTCCTTTTCTGCGAACCTTTGGAATTTCAATTTTCTTCTTACCCGACAAATAATCGGTTGTAGAAGTGTTTTGCTTTAATAAATCTTTCCAATGCCCTTGTGCTACCACATAACCGCCATGAATTCCTGCGCCTGGGCCAATATCAATTACTTGGTCCGCTTGCTCCATCATGTCTTTATCGTGTTCTACCACAATAATGCTATTCCCGATGTCGCGTAAATCTTTTAGTGCGTTAATTAACCGCTGATTATCTCTTTGGTGCAAACCAATACTTGGCTCATCCAAAATGTAGAGTACGTCCACTAGCTTTGAACCAATTTGAGTAGCCAATCGAATACGTTGTGCTTCCCCACCAGATAAGGTTTTTGAACCTCTATTCAGACTCAAATAGTCTAATCCAACATCGAGTAAAAAACCTAGTCTTGAGCGAATCTCCTTTAAAATATCTTTTGCAATTTTATTTTGACGTTCGCTTAAACGGTCTTCCACATTCTCAAACCAAGCCGACATTTCACTGATATCTAATTCAGAAATTTCAGCAATATTTTTATCGGCTATTTTAAAGTAAAGAGATTCCTTTTTTAGTCGGGTTCCACCGCACGAAGAACAATTGGTTTTGTTCATGAAACTCTCGGCCCACCTAGAAAAAGCCTTGGTAGGGTTTTCGCTATATTGTGCTGAAATCCAATTTACAATACCCTCAAAACTCATTTCTTCGGTATCATGAATTCCTAAGGTTTTATTCTCAATGGTAAATGAACCTTTGGTTCCGTTCAAAATCACATCAATAGCTTCTTCGCTGATATCTTTGATGGGTGTTGTAAGCTTGAAATTGTATTTACCGCCAATGTTTTCAATTTGTTTGAAAATCCAATTGTTGGTATATTTTCCTAAAGGAGAAAGTCCTCCTTTTTTGATGCTTAATTTCGGGTCGGGAATAATTTTGGATAAATCAATTTCCGAAACTTGACCTAATCCGTTACAATGCGGACATGCACCGTAAGGAGAATTAAATGAAAACATATTTGGCGCTGGGTCATCGTATGCAATTCCTGAGGTTGGACACATCAATTTACTACTAAAATGACGTGGATTTTCTCCATTTCTGTCCACAATCATAAATGTGCCACCACCTTGTTTCATGGCAGTTTTCATGGATTCAGAAATTCTGCCACGAGAATCTGAAGCTACTTTAACTCGGTCCACCACAATTTCAATATCGTGAATTTTGTATCGGTCCAGCTTCATTCCACGGGTAATGTCTACAATTTCGCCATCTACCCGAACGCGGATGTATCCCTTCTTTTGAATGTTTTCAAACAATTCGCGGTAATGCCCTTTTCTACCTTTAACCACTGGAGCTAAAATAATTAACCCTAGCCCTTCATATTTCTCAAAAATGAGTTCTAAGATTTGGTCGGAGGTGAATTTCACCATTTTCTCTCCAGTTTTGTACGAATAAGCGTCACCAGCACGGGCAAAAAGTAACCGTAAAAAGTCATAGATTTCTGTAATAGTTCCCACGGTAGATCGCGGACTTTTACTCACCGTTTTTTGTTCAATTGAAATCACTGGACTTAAGCCTGTAATCTTATCTACATCCGGGCGCTCCATGTTACCTAGAAAAGCTCGTGCATAGGCAGAAAAACTTTCGATATAACGCCTTTGACCCTCGGCATAAATAGTATCAAATGCCAATGAAGATTTTCCGCTACCACTCAACCCCGTAATCACCACCAACTGATGAGAAGGAATGGTGATATCAATGTTTTTTAGATTGTGTGAACGTGCTCCAAATACTTCTATTTGGTGAGATTCTGAAATGCTTGATTCGCTATTTGCTGCCATAATTTGAGAGGCTCAAAAATAGTGAAAACGTTCTGTAAAAATGGAGAATCTGAAATGGATATTGTTAATATAATTAGCAGCTTTTTGGGTTGTACCGTTTGGTAACCAATTCGCTAATTATTCATGTCGATTTTTTTGAATATTAATTTTTGAACACCCACAAATTTATGGTTTGTCTATTGTGCAATTTGGTGGATAGTAGGCAATAAATTAAAACTCAATCATCAGGCCAACAGACGGAAGAACCGTTCCGCTTGAATTTGATATTTGACGGGTTAAATAAGCATTTTGATTTGCCGGATTTTCAATAGGTGAGCCATTTCCATCTCTAACCACATCTAAATAGGGAGGGGCTTGCGATTGAAAATTATACACGTTTTGAATATCCAAATACGCGTTTAATGACCATTCTTTAAAATACCACTTTTTATCTACTCGAATATCTAACCCATGCGAAAGGGAAAGTCTTTCCGTATTCAATTTGTTATAATCTGGGAGGCCTTGATTGGTTACATCCCAATTTGCTTTTAAGGAAGATGTAGCCACATCAATAGGCGTATAAGGAGCGCCACCAAGAAGTCTGAATTTAGCTCCGATTTCCCAATTCTTTTTGAATTTTTTTCCTGCGGTTACGTTCAATACGTGTTTGTTATCCCAAGATGAGGCTACGGGGTTGTTATTTTTATCTTTAAACTCACTTCTCACCCAAGTATAGGAGAGTATGCCATAAATACTAGAGGTTAATTTTTGTTGGACAAAAAACTCCAAACCGTAAGACCTTCCGGTAGAAATAGACACCACAGGTTCGTTTCCTAAAACTCCAAAATCACTTCCTAAATTAGCTAATGAAATGCTGTCGTTTAAGGAAAATGGGTAATTGTTATACCATTTATGAAAAGCCTCCACCGTTATTTTGGTGGCTGGTTTGGGTAAATATTCTAACCCAGCCACAATATGGTCTGAATTGATATAGGTTACACCATTGGCTTTGTTGACTAATGTTTGGTTAGCATCACGATAGCCTAAAATGGTGTAAGCAGGTAACTGATAGTATCTGCCAATATTGAAATTTGCATTTAACTTAGAAGTAATCACATACGACAAGGATAAGCGAGGTGAAAGTTGTTTCAAAGGATTACTCATATCGCTCGAATAATTATTGAAATCAGTTCGCAAACCAAAAGATAAGGCCAAGCGTTCTTTTAACACCGATTTGCTTAATTGTGTAAACAATTCAAATTTTTGAAAGGTAAGTGATGAATTGAAATCAATGGTTTGCACATTTCCATCAATCACTTTTCTATTGAATGTGGAGTTATAATAATCCACAGATTGTGCACCGCCTCCAATATTCCATTTCCAACCGTTTTCTCGGTACGTATTTTCCACACGGATTTTATTCTCCGTTTCGCGTGATGTATAATTTAGGATGAGGTTCTCAGGGGTTTCTACGTTTTGTTCATACTTAATCGACTCATTATTTAGTGCGTTTCTACTTACCACAAGGGTTTGATAGCTTTTGTTAGAAAAGTGGGTATAATTTGCTCCTAGTGTATAATTCCATTGGGTGCTTATAGGAAGGTTGTTTAATATATAATTATTACGTTCTATCTGCTCTTGGTCAGTTTCCCCATCGTTTACAGAAGTGTTTAATTCAAAATCATCAATAGCGGCTAACCCAATAATGTTTAACGTGTTTTTTGAGTTAAATCGAAAGGTATGCTTGTACTGAAAATCGTTATAAGTAGGCAAAAATGGGAGCTTTAAAGCACTGAAAAGAAATTGGAGATATGACCGTCTAGCTGAAAAAATTAAAGAAGATTTTTTACCCAAAGGCGAATTAATAGTTACCCCTAAATCGCTAGAACCTAGCATTACATTACCTGATAGTTTATCCTTATTCCCTTCAATCTGTTTAAATTCCATGACAGAACTTAACGCATTTCCACGGTTGGCTGGAAACGCACCAGCCAAGAAATTTACCTCTTGAATAAAATTTACATTAATCATTCCTACCGGTCCTCCTGAAGAGCCTTGGGTAGCAAAATGGTTTATGTTGGGTACTTCAATTCCATCTAAGAAAAAGCGGTTTTCACTTGGTGAACCTCCACGTACAATAATATCATTACGGAATGAAGCGGATGAAGCTACCCCAGGTAATATTTGAATAACCTTAGATATATCTCTATTTCCACCCGGATTTCTATAAATTTCAGCTGCATTAATAGTCCGCATACTTATTGGACTTTCTTCACTTCTTTGAAAAGGACTAGCTACAATTTCAAACTCTTCTAATTTGGTAGAGCTTTCCGTTAAAGGAATGTCGAGTGTGGTAGACTTTGCAGAGGTCACTTGAATTTCATAAAACATTCCTTTAGAAAAACCGATAGTGCTACAAACCACATTATATATACCGGGTTTTAGGTTCTTTATTTCATAATTCCCATCAATGTCAGATAATGCTCCAGTTTGGGTACTATCTATCAATACATTCGCAAATGGAATAGGTTCATTATTTATTTCATTATAAATACGGCCTTTAATGCTTCCAGTTTGAGAGAAACCGAATGTTACAGAAATAAGTAACATAAATAAGACCGAAATTTTTTTACCTTTCATAAGTGGATATTTGCTGCAAATGTAAATAAATTGTTTAACTTTGTTCATGAATCATGAAACAAAATAAATATTGTGGGAGTAAAAACTAGTTTTTCGATAAAGGACTTGGAAAATTTAAGTGGTGTGAAAGCACACACTATTAGAATTTGGGAAAAGAGGTATGCATTGCTTACACCAGAAAGGTCTGATACAAATATTAGAACTTATAATATCGTTGGGTTACAAAAGTTATTGAATGTTGCGTTTCTAAATGATAATGGAATAAAGGTTTCAAAAATTGCTGAGTTTTCGGATTCAGAAATCTATTCTAAGGTGAAAGAGCTGTCTCTAAATAATGATTCGGATAAGCTTTATATAAGCACCTTTAAGGTAGCGATGTTAAACTTTGACCAAGAGCTATTTGATGTTACCTACAATAAAATGCTAGCTACATGCTCGTTCCGGGAAATCTTTCAGGGTACGTTTTTACAGTTGCTTGATGAAATAGGATTGTTATGGATGACGAACACTATTACTCCAGCACATGAGCATTTCATCTCTACCTTAATACAACAAAAACTTCAAATTAATATTGAGCGGGTACAAGGGGCTAGTCCTAATGCAGACAATACATTCGTATTGTTTTTACCCTTAAATGAAATTCACGAGTTAGGCCTAATGTATCTGCATTTTGAATTACTGCTTAAAGGATATAAATCCATTTATTTAGGTCCTTCGGTACCTGTTGAAAATCTGTTAGAATTAAAAAAGATTTTCAATAACATCACTTTCATTAGTTATTTTACCGTTGCCCCTGAAATGAATATGGTGCCAAAGTATCTGGAGAAATTTACATCTTTGCTATTAGAAAATAAAAATGAACACCTGTATATATTGGGTCGAAACACCAAAGGATTGGATGTTTCATCTATTTCTAGTCAAATTAGTGTTCATGATAAAATTAGTGACTTACTAAAAAGTGTTTAACCTTTTGTTAAATAATTAGAACAAAACTTTGTTTTGTTTAATGAATTTGTATATTTGTTAAACAAAATGAAAAAAGCAATAATTATAGGTTCTGGATTTTCCTCACTTTCTGCAGCATGTTACATGGCGCAGAACGGCTTTCAAGTAGAAATTCACGAAAAAAACAACCAATTAGGAGGTAGAGCTCGACAATATGTTCGTGACGGGTTTAAGTTTGATATGGGCCCAACCTGGTATTGGATGCCTGATGTTTTTGAAAAGTTTTTTTCTGATTTTGGAAAATCTCCTTCCGATTATTATTCGTTAGAAAAACTTGGCCCTGCTTACCGTGTTTATTTTGGTCAAGATGATTGCATTGATATTTCAAATGAACCTAGCGAAATTATTCAGCGATTTGAAACAGAAGAAAAAGGTGCGGGTTTAGCTTTGGAAAAGTTTATTTCAAAGGCGAAGTCGAATTATGAAATTGCCATTCAAGATTTGGTGTACAAACCAGGATTGAGTCCATTAGAATTGGTTACTCCAAAAACAGTTACTGAACTCGCCCAATTTGCCACCACTATTACGGGGATGGTTAGGAAAAATTTCAAAAGCCCTAAGCTCCGACAAATTCTAGAATTTCCAGTTCTTTTTTTGGGTGCTAAACCATCCAAAACCCCCGCTTTTTATAGTTTCATGAATTATGCGGATTTCGGATTAGGGACATGGTATCCTAAAGGTGGAATGCGTTCTGTGGTAGATGGAATCATACAATTGGCAGAAGAATTGGGAGTCAAATTTGTTACTAATTCTAACATATCTCAAATAAATGTAAACGAGAATCAAGAGGTAGAATCGGTAACCGTGAACGATTATATTGTTTACGCAGACATTGTTATCTCTGGTGCAGATTACCAACATTCGGAAAGTTTATTGGAATCTCGTTTTCAACGGTACAGTCAGAGTTATTGGCAAAAAAGAGTAATGGCGCCTTCCTCGTTATTGTTTTATGTTGGGTTTGATAAGAAATTAAAAAACGTATTGCACCATTCGCTGTTTTTTGATGTGCCTTTTGATGCGCATGCGGTAGAAATTTATGACGACCCTAAATGGCCCACTAACCCTTTGTTTTATGCCAGTTTTCCAAGTATTACAGATGATACCGTAGCTCCAAATGGTAAGGAAGCGGCAATTTTTCTTATTCCACTAGCTACTGATTTAGAAGACACCGAAGAATTAAGAAATAAATATTTTGACATTATTATTAATCGCCTAGAAGAAATCACCAAACAGTCGGTTCGGTCAAATGTGATGTTTAAGGAATCTTATTGTGTAAACGATTTTAAAGAGGACTATAACTCTTACAAAGGAAATGCGTATGGAATGGCGAATACCCTCACTCAAACCGCTTTTCTTAGACCAAAATTAAAAAGTAATAAAGTGAAAAATCTATTTTTTACCGGACAATTAACCGTTCCCGGTCCTGGAGTTCCTCCTGCTTTAATTTCAGGAAAACTCGTTTCTAATTTAATTCAACAATCATAAAAAACATATTATTATGAAGCATTTATTCGATGAAATGTCTGTGGAGTGTAGTAAAAACGTTACCCAGGCCTACAGTACCTCTTTTTCTCTAGCTGTTAAAATGTTATCGCCAAAAATTCAAGGTGCGATTCATGGCGTTTATGGTTTTGTGCGATTGGCGGACGAAATTGTGGATTCATTTCATGCGTATGACAAGGAAATGTTATTCGCTAAATTGGAATCGGATTTGGTTTTAGCCTTACAAAATAAAATTAGCTTAAACCCGATTTTAAACGCATTTCAAGAAGTGGTGTTCAAGTATAATATTCCGAATGAACTCATTGATGCATTTATGGATAGTATGAGAGCCGATTTATATAAGAAGGATTATACTTCTATGGAGGACTATAATACCTACATTTATGGTTCGGCAGATGTGGTGGGTTTAATGTGTTTGAAAATTTTTGTAAACGGAAATGATGAACAGTATGAAGACTTAAAATACTCGGCAATGAAATTGGGTAGCGCTTTTCAAAAGGTAAATTTCTTAAGAGATTTAAAAGATGATATTGAATTATTAGACCGAACGTATTTCCCACATTTAAATAATCAATCATTTAATGCGCATACGAAAGACATTATTATTGCTGAAATTCAAGATGATTTTAAAGAGGCGTATGAAGGGGTAAAGAAACTTCCCCTTGAAGCACGTTTTGGGGTATATACCGCCTATTTGTACTACAAGAGATTGCTTACAAAAATCATTAGAGCAGATGTGGAAGACATTAAGGAAAGTAGGATAAGGGTTAGCAATCCTGTGAAAATGGCGTTGTTGGCGAAATCATTTTTTAATTACAAGTTAAATTTAATGTAATGCTACGATTCTTAGTATTCTTAAGTTTGATTTTGGGTTTTAATTCCACTTCAACTGCTCAATATGATTCCGATAGTATACGAACACGATTTGAAAATGCGACTTCAGAAAATGATTTTTTGTGGATTGTAAATTCTCCAACAGTTGCTTCTTCTTTAGAAGATAGCGTGATAATTACGAGTTATAAAGCGGTCTCTCAGTCTGCTTTGGCGCAATATGTTTTTTCTCCATATACCAAATTGAAATATTTTTGGAAAGGCAGTAAACAATTGGAAGCTTGCATTATTGAAGATAAAAATATTGAAAGTATCTATTTAAGATGCGTGGTACAATTAAGTGTTCCAAGCTTTTTAGGGTATAGTGGTGATATTGAAAATGACCTCGATTACATTAAATCAAACATTCAAGAATCAACCGTTTCTTTACAAACCAAAGAATTTATAATACGCACTTTAATTAATACCGGAAACGAGGATTATGGATTGATGGAGCTCGAAAAAATTGAACTTAATTAAGAATGACAATGGTGATTTTAGGAATAGTATTTATCACGTTTCTCTTCATGGAAGGCGTTGCATGGTGGATGCATAAATATATAATGCATGGCATGTTTTGGAATTTGCACGAAGACCATCATGTTAAAAATAAGCATGATTCTTTCTTTGAATTAAATGATAGTTTCTTCATTCTGTTTTCGGTCATTGCTATCATCAATTTCTTGTTATGGTCTATTTTCAATTGGTTTGTTCCTGGAGCCATTGCGCTTGGAGTGACACTATATGGGGCGGTATATTTTTTTATACATGATTTGTTTATTCATCAGCGTATTCGGGTATTAACACATACTAAAAACCCTTATTTATTAGCGATAAGAAGAGCTCATAAAATGCATCATAAACACTTGGGCAAAGAGGAAGGAGAATGTTTTGGTATGTTATGGGTGCCTTTCAAATATTACCAGCAATTTGCTAAAAAACAATAAGTGATGTCGTTATATTGGATTGTTAATTTGTTGGCTATTTCAGTTCCTTTCTTGGTAAGTTTTCATCCAAGAATTCAATTACATAAAAAATGGAGCTTATTGTTTTCGGCTATTATTATTTCTTTAATTCCATTTGTTCTTTGGGATATTTGGTTTACCCAATCCGGATTCTGGGGGTTTAATGAAAACTACCTTTCCGGTCATTATTTGCTTGATTTACCTGTAGAAGAGTGGTTTTTCTTTATTGCTATTCCTTACGCCTGTATTTTTACGCATTATGCACTAACCACCCTTTGGCACAGCGTTAAAATTTCTAATCAATCGGTGAATATAATAACGGTTGTTTTATTGGTACTGATGCTTGTGTTAGCGGTGATGTATCATGAAAGAATGTACACGTTAGTCGATATGGTTTTTGGAATTATTGTTCTGGTTTTTGCCTATGTAATAGATGCTTCTTTACTTAGAAAATTCTACTTAACATTTCTCGTAATGCTCTTACCATTTTTTGTCGTAAACGGGGTTTTAACCGGTAGTGGAATAGAAGGAGAGGTTGTTTGGTATAATAACGCTCAAAATATAGGTTTTAGAATTGGCACCATTCCAATAGAGGATATCATATATGCATTTTCATTGATTATATTAAATCTCGTGCTTTTTCAGTTATTGGATAGGTATAAACGAAAGAGCAATTAATTCTAATCTATAGTTTTGGAATATTCATTCCAAAACTATAGATTTGCACTGTGGAAAGTAAGCGAAATAAAATTTTAAAGGCAGCCTTGAATTTGTTGAATAGAAATGGCGTTCATGCCACGCCTATGGCAGCTATAGCAAAGGAAGCGGGTACTGGAATGGGTACTATTTATAATTACTTTGCGAATAAAGAGGTTTTAATCAATGAAATCTACTTGGATATAAAAAAGATGGAAGCTACCTTATTTCCACCTTTCGATGAGAACGAGCCCATCAAAACACAATTCGAAAATTACTACCAAATTGTGATTCAGTTTTACGTGAATAACCCTGCGGATTTTCAATTTTTAGAACAAGTGTATTCGTCACCTATCATTACGGATGAAAGTAGAGCTATTGGTTTGAAAGCTGTTCTACCCGTATTTCAATTGATTGAAATTGGACAAAAGAATAGAGTAATAAAAAGCATTAACACTTCCGAAATTATGCAGTTTGTGGGAGGTTCCGTATTGGCTTTCTCTCGATGGTTTATTCAAGATGAGAAAAAGGATTTAGTTTCCATGGAAAACCAATTACGGATGGTTTGGGATGCCATAAAAGAGTAAAAAAATTTATATAAATTTTGGAATGAACATTCATTCCATAACTAATTTTAATTATGAAAAAAAATGTATTGATTACCGGAACATCAACCGGAGTAGGATTTGAGTCGGCTATTTTATTAGCGCAAAGCGGATACAAAGTGTATGCAACCATGCGGAATTTAGCCAAAGCGGATGCGCTGAAAGAAAGAGCAGAAAAAGAAGGTCTTGCCATCGAAATAGTGCAATTGGATGTGACCGATAATGCTTCGATTAAAAAGGCGGTGGACTATATCATCGGTAAAGACAAAAAAATCGACATTTTATTAAATAATGCGGGAGCAGGATTTGCCAAAACACTGGAAGATGCCACGCAAAAGGAAATTGATTGGGTAATGGATGTGAATTATACGGGAGTAGTGCGAACCACCAAAGCGGTAATTCCCTTTATGCGCAAGGCAAAAGCAGGTCGAATAATAAATATCACATCTATAGGAGGCTTAGTGGGGCAACCTTTTAATGAATTGTATTGTGGGGCGAAGTTTGCCGTAGAAGGTTTTACAGAAGCTATGGCGTCTTATTTAACCAACCCCTTTAACATCCAATTTTCTATGGTGGAACCTGGTGGAATTAGCACGGAGTTTATGAATAGTGCCGTTTCTAAAACCATTAATACCAACGGAGAATTAGCAACAGGAGAATACGCTCCAATTTTTCAAAAATACATGGAAGGGGCTCAAAATCGCTCAAAATCGGGAGAGTTGTCTCCGTACCAAACCGGGAAAGAAGTGGCTGAAGTAGTTCTTCAAGTTATCGAAGCCAAACAACCTCCTCTACGTGTGAGAACCTCTGAATGGGCGGAAAATTTTGCGCAGTTTAAAACGAAGTCTGACCCAGACGGATTAAAACTAGTGGAGTATGTAAATGATTACTTTTTATAGTTTTTCGTATCTAACAGGCGGTTTTATATTGTTTTACATCCTGAATTTTTAATAATTCATTCTCAATTAATTCAAAGTTGGAGTTAATTGAGAATGGATTTTTTTATTTTCCATCATTTAGAATGTACGTAAAGATGCCCGTAACAATCGGCACATTCCTCGCGTAGAATCAGACTATCATTTCCTAAAAAAAGGTAAGAATGAAACCCATATGCAAAATCAGTATCTGCAGGTGATTTGTATTTGATAAGGTATTGCAGCTGAGAATTAAAGATGGATTTTCCTTTTTCGAAACCATAATCTAGGATTAGGGTATTCTTTCCATTTTGGAATTCGTAATAACGGCCATTTTCTGAAAATTCAATTTGTTTTGAATATCCTTCGGTTGCGGGGTTTATCCTATTCCCAGCATTCCCGCCAGATGACCCTATCCAATTCCATGAACCAACCAATTGTTTGGATTCGGAGTTTGGAAAATAAATATCAGCAGCAGGTTCTTTTTTGCAACTTGAAACCAAGAAGGAAGTGAGAACAGTTAAAAGTATAAATGGAGTTTTTAATCGTTTCATATTATTGATTTTTTCGGTAACAAGGTTGTGTGTTATCTGAGAAAGAACAAATATAAGTTATTGATAATAAAGCTATAGTATTAGTTCCTGAATTTGTCCTCAGTCCATTTTTTTGGATTGTTGATGATGTAATTTGAAATGTTTTGGTAAGCCGTATCATCACGAATTATATGTTCGTGGTAATTTCGTTGCCAAATTGGAGTTCCGATAGGATATTTGTCCGCATGATTCAAACGAAACCACATGGTAACCCCGGTTTTAAATCCACGAACCATCGAACCCACCGTTTTCACGGGTGAATGGGGCATGATTGAATTGTTTTTTCCATTTGGTTCCGGTAGGGGCGAAATGCTTTTCGATGGATTATTGTTTTCATTGCAGTTGGGCGAAAAGTTTTTTGCTGAAATATTATTTGATGTTGCATTTGGGGGCAAAAAATTTTTTGCTGAAATATTATTTTCATTGCTATTGGGCGTGGGTTTTATTGCGTTTCTTTTGTTTTCATTGCTATTGGGCGAAAAGTTTTTCGCCCGTACGTCTTCGGAATTTCGATGTGTGATTTCGATAATTCCGTGTAGATGATTGGGCATAATTTGATGGGCGTGCAATTTAATATTCGGAAAATAATCAGGAATATCAAGCCAGCATTGGTTTGCGTGTTTTCCTGCATCATTAAAAATCATTTTTTCATTTTCAATGTGTCCAAATAGGTGCTTCATGTTTTGGCAAACAATCGTTATAAAGTATAGTCCTTCGGATGCATAATCGTATCCTTTTAATCGAATCGTTCTTCTATGATGCTTTTTTGGATTAAATGCCATGGTTTAAAGTTTAGGTGATTCAAATATATAGAATTTTTCCCACAAAAAAAGGCGAGCCTTTCAGCTCGCCTTCACTATCATAATTTATCCAAAACCTAGAAAATGTATTTGTTTTCAGCAATCATTTTATCTGCGATAGAGCGTCTTAAATCCTTAATATTAACAGGGTCTTGTTTCGTAAAACGTTTTAATCCCATTAACATTACACGTAATTCATCTCCTTCTGCAAAACTTAATAACGCTTCTTTACCAAGCATATTAATTTTATCGGCAGCTTCATAAATGTATGCTTTTGCGGCATTCAATTTTAAGGTGTTCAATTCAGATTCTCCTTCAGTTTGTTGCAGTTTTTCTACCCGTAATAAGACAGATTCAGAAACGTAGGTTTCAATCAGCATGTCAGAAATAGCCATCAAAATTTCTTGTTCTTTGGCCAATGTCATCATCAGTGTCTGCGCAGCTGAACCAGCTACCATTAATACTGCTTTTTTGAAGTTGGATACATATTTATGTAGCAATTCCATTTCCGTTTCATCACCTGAACCAAAATCAGGAATTGACATTAATTCATTAGCTACTTTGGTTGCAGGGCCCATTAAATCGAGTGTTCCTTTCATGGCCTTTTTAAGCATCATGTCTACAGATAACATTCGGTTTATTTCATTGGTTCCTTCAAAAATTCGGTTGATTCGAGAATCGCGATAAGCTCTTTCTACTGGTGATTCTGCAGAATATCCCATTCCACCATACACTTGAACCGCTTCATCTACTACATAATCCAATACCTCAGAACCGTGAACTTTCATCATGGCGCATTCAATAGCGTATGTTTCAATACCTTTTAAAGTAGCAGTAGCTTTATCAGCCCCACCATCTGCCAAAAAGTTGATACGGTCATCAATGTTTTGAGATGCTCTATAAATAGCCGATTCACTAGCAAAAGATTTAATAGCCATTTTGGCTAATTTGTACTTGATTGCTCCATATTTAGAAATAGAACGACCAAATTGAGTCCGTTCATTTGCATAATTTATCGCTTGGTCAATGGTTCCTTTAGCTCCGCCAATTACAGCTCCGGCTAATTTCATTCGTCCAATATTCAAAATATTTAACGCTATTTTGAATCCGATTTGACGTTCTCCCAACATGTTTTCTACCGGGATATGTACATCATTAAAGAAAACTTGACGGGTAGAAGAACCCTTGATACCCATTTTCTTTTCCTCTGGGTTTAATGAAATCCCTTTAGAATGGGCATCCACTATAAATGCGCTTAAGTTTTCATCGTCATCCACTTTCGCAAAAACGGTAAATACATCGGCAAATCCGCCATTGGTAATCCACATTTTTTGTCCGTTGATAATCCATTCCTTACCATCATCACTTAGCTTGGCTTTGGTTTTTCCAGAGTTAGCATCCGAACCTGAACTTGGCTCTGTTAAACAATAAGCAGCTTTCCATTCACCACTTACGATTTTAGGAATAAACTGCTCTTTTTGCGCTTCTGTTCCGTAATACAAAATTGGTAATGTTCCAATTCCTGTATGCGCTGAAAGTGCTACAGAGAATGAATAACCAGCACCCAATTTCTCGGTGCTATACATGGAGGTGACAAAGTTTTTATTGAACCCGCCTAATTCTTCCGGTACAGAAATGCCTAACATTCCCATTTCACCCGCTTTTTCAAGTAGCGATGGCATTAAGCCTTCTTCGGCAGCATCAATGCGTTCAATAACTGGAATAACTTCTTGTGCCAAGAAATCCTCGCACATTTGACCAATCATTTTTTGTTCTTCGCCAAACTCTTCTGGAATGAAGATATCCATGGCTTTGGTTTCTTTAATAAGGAATTCTCCTCCTTGTAAAGCTTCTTTTTTTTCTTCTGACATAATTTTTTTCTTTTTAGTTAGAGCGAACGGTCGTTCGCCATTGCAATGTTTTGTTAGGATGACTACAGCATTTCTATTACTCCTGCAGCCCCTTGGCCGGTTCCTATGCACATAGTTACCATTCCGTATTTCTGTTTTCTAACCTTCAATTCTTCGATGACTTGTACGGTTAATTTTGCACCAGTACAACCTAAAGGGTGACCTAATGCAATGGCTCCTCCGTGAACATTCACAAGGTCTGGATTGATTCCAGTTTCGCGGATTACCGCTAATGATTGGGAAGCAAATGCTTCATTTAGCTCAAACAAATTAATGTCATCTACTTTTAATCCAGCCATTTCAGCGGCTTTCGGAATGGCTTTAATCGGGCCAGCGCCCATTATTCTCGGTTCTACACCCACTACTCCAAAAGAGGATAGTTTGGCAATTGGGGTAGCTCCCGTTTCTTTGAGCATTTTTTCCGACATTAATATTACAAATGCTGCTCCATCCGATGTTTGGCTTGAATTACCAGCGGTTACGGTTCCTTTGGCATCAAATACCGGGCGTAATCGTGCTAGTGCTTCTACCGTTGTTCCAGGTCTAACCCCTTCATCGGTATCCGCAATGGAATTACGCACTTGGCGTTTTCCAGCTTCATCTAGATATACTTGCTCTATATTGATAGGAATAATTCCTGATTTGAAACTTCCGTTTTTCAATGCTTCGGCTGCTTTTCGTTGCGAGTGAAAAGCAAATTCATCTTGCTCTTCTCGGCTTATTTTAAATTGTTGCGCCACCGCTTCTGCGGTTAAGCCCATTCCCCAATACCATGATGGATTTTCTTTCGAAATCTTGGCGTTAGGTGTCAATCTCCAGCCACCAAAGGGTATTGGCGACATGGTTTCAACTCCCCCGGCAATAATGCAATCAGCCATTCCTGCGTGGATTTGCTGCGCGCCAATGGCAATGGTTTGAAGACCTGATGAACAATAACGATTTACCGTCATTCCTGGAACTTTAACCGTGTCTAATGCCAATAAAGATATCATTCTACCAATGTTTAACCCTTGCTCCGCTTCGGGTGTGGCATTCCCCACAATCACATCATCTATTCGTTCTTTGTCTAATCCAGGAACTTCTTTCAATAGTCCTTGAATTACCTGTGCCGCTAATTCATCTGCACGAGTGAATCTATACATTCCCTTGCCCGACTTGCCTACGGCTGACCTTTTTGCTGCTACTATATATGCGTCCATAATTTTCTTTTTTAAGTTGGGAGCTTGAAAACCCAAGTGTTAACTCGGATATTAATCTCCCAGGTTCCGTCTAGTTTCTTAATATTTTCCCTTTGGTTACAATACTTTGAATTCGCTCCAAAGTTTTCCTTTCGGTACATAATTCTAAGAAAGCTTTACGTTCTAAATCCAATAGGTACTGTTCTGAAACTTCGGTGATTTCTGATAAATCGCCACCGGCTAAAACGGAACCTAATTTTATAGAAATAACTTCATCGTGTTTACTCATGTAATTCCCGCTCAACATTGAGTTGGCTCCGGAGTAAACTAAGCCCATTGCTTCTTTACCCATTACCTTAATGTCATTACGTTGTGCTGGTTGAGTATATCCTTTTTCAGCCATTAACAATGCAGCCTGTTTAGCGTAGGCCAAATGGTAATCTCTGCTCACAATTACTTCATCAATTCCGGCTCTTAAATACCCTAGTTCGAAACCTTCGTAGGCAGAAGTTGAAACCTTGGCTTGTCCTACAGTTAAAAAACGATTTCTAAACTGGTTGGTACGGATGTCGCCATCATGTAATTCATCGCTTAATCTAAGGGCGAATTCTTTAGAACCACCGCCCCCTGGGATAAGGCCAACACCAAATTCTACTAACCCGATATAGGTTTCTGCATGTGCAATCACTTTATCGGCATGCATGGAGATTTCGCAACCACCACCTAATGCCATTCCGTGAGGCGCAGCTATTACTGGAATGGATGAGTAGCGAATTCGCATCACAGTATTTTGGAAACTGCGAATTGCAAAATCCAATTCATCGTATTCCTGCTCTACCGCCATCATGAAAATCATTCCAACATTTGCTCCTGCAGAGAAATTTTCACCTTCGTTAGAAATTACCAAGGCTTTGTAATCAGCCTCAGCCATATCTATGGCTTTATTGATGCCTGCAATTACTTCACCACCAATAGTGTTCATTTTAGAATGGAATTCTAAGTTGATTACACCATCGCCTAAATCAATAATTGAGCAATCGTTATTTTTCCAAAGGGTATGTTCATTGCGCAATAGTGCTAAACTCACCATTTTTTCTTGCCCTGGAATTTCTACGTAAGATTTTGTAGGAATATCGTAATACAAGCGTTTGCCGTTTTCTACCTTATAGAAAGAATCAAAACCGGCTTCTTTCATTTCATAAATCCAAGCAGCTGGTTTTTTACCTGCGGTTTCCATGGCTTTTAAACCTTTGTCAAAACCAACAGCATCCCAAGCTTCAAAAGGACCTTGTTGCCATCCAAAACCTGCACGTAGCGCATCATCCATTCGATAAACTTCATCGCTAATTTCAGGAATACGGTTCGTTACGTAAGCGAATAGGCTGGTGAATACACTTCTGTAAAATTCACCCGCTTTGTCTTTTCCTCCAAATAGAATGCCCATTCGTTTACTTAAATCGGTAATCGGTTTAGTCATTTCTAACGTAGGAAAACTGACTCTTTTCTTAGACTCGTATTCAAGCGTTTTAAGGTTTAAAGACAAGATTTGACTTTGGCCATTTTCATCTTTTACCTTTTTATAAAAGCCTTGTTTGGTTTTAGACCCTAGCCATTTATTGTCAATCATTTTACCAACATAATCTGGTAATGCAAACAATGCATTGGCTTCATCGTTTGGCGTATTGTCTTTTAATCCGTTCGCTACTAAAACCAGTGTATCTAAACCTACCACATCAGCAGTACGGAATGTAGCCGATTTTGGGCGACCTAAAACAGGGCCTGTTAATTTGTCCACTTCGTCAACGGTAAGCCCCAATTCTTTTACCGAATGGAACAAAGCCATAATAGCAAAAACGCCAATTCTGTTAGCGATAAATGCAGGAGTATCTTTACAAAGAACAGTAGTTTTACCTAGAATTTTCTTTCCGTAATCCATCAAGAAATCAACCACTTCTGGTTTGGTTTCAGGAGTAGGAATGATTTCAAAAAGCTTTAAATATCTTGGGGGGTTAAAAAAGTGTGTGCCACAAAAATGCGCTTTAAAATCATCACTTCTTCCATCTAACATCAAATGGATAGGAATACCCGAAGTATTTGAAGTAATTAAAGTTCCTGGTTTGCGGTATTGCTCCACTTGAGCAAAAACTAATTTTTTTATGTCTAATCGCTCAATTACCACCTCTATAATCCAGTCGTAATTGGCAATTTTATGCATGTCATCGGTAAAGTTGCCGGTTTCAATTCTTTTGGCAAATTTTGAAGAATAAAGAGGTGATGGCTTCGATTTTATGGAAGCCAGTAAATGCCCATCAACTATGGCATTACGTTCTTTTTTCTTATTAGATTCCTTGGCCTCATTAGGTACGATGTCTAATAGCAAGACTTGGCAACCCACGTTAGCAAAATGCGCAGCAATAGCGGAACCCATAACTCCGGACCCGAGGACTGCTACTTTTTTAATGGCTCTTTTCATTTATTTTGAGTTTATATAAATTAGTTAATCGTTTTAAAGATAAATGTTATTTACCCCTCTTTAAATTCCGATTTACCCGATTTATGATTGTTTTTATTTAATCGACCGAAGTCTGTTTATTTTTTGCGTTTTCTAAAAAGCTCACCTTCCAATACCTCATTGATTTTTCCAATAGAGGAAAAGAAATTTTCTTTTTCTGTATCGTTTAATTTATCGTTGATAATGGTATTGAAGTTTATCACTACACTTTTAGCAATTTCACGTTGTTCTAACCCGAAAGGTGTCAATACTATGCGAATCACACGTTTGTCTTTGGTGTCAGGAACTCTTTTAATAAGATTGTCCAATTCCATTGCTTTTAATGTACGTGTCAAACTTCTAGATTCCATTCCCATGAGTGGTCCCAATTTAGTGGAGGGAGTTCCTTTTTCAGGGTCGATTTTAATAAGTGCATATCCCACTGACATGTTTACGCCATAGTCTTGAGCGATTGTATTATACAGCCGTGAAATTTTATACCATGCCCATCTTATATGAAAATCAAATGTTTCTGTTGACTTCATTTTAATTTCACTTTTGTGAAGATGATTATTACTGGTTTTATTCATTTGATTCCAATTATATTTTACATTTGGGGTGAAGGAGTATCATTTACACTACATACAAAACATTAGTATGCTTGCATAACAAATATAAAATTAATTTTGGCTTGAACAACTCCTTTTTTGTATTTTTAAGAGAATCGTCACCTAGCTGTCATTTAGGAGAAATTGTGACCGTTAATATTGTATAAAATAGAATACCCATAAAAAATGAAATACGCGCTTATCGATAGGTTTTTAGCCATACGAAATCATACCGTTAAAATTTGTGAACCG
This sequence comes from uncultured Flavobacteriales bacterium, assembly GCA_963974475.1. Classification (GTDB taxonomy): domain Bacteria; phylum Bacteroidota; class Bacteroidia; order Flavobacteriales_G; family Salibacteraceae; genus CAJXZP01. The sequence continues at coordinate 77,249 of CAXBCR010000006.1, read as the reverse complement.
TTACAAATTGAAGATTATGTAGCACAACCCATTGTGGATGTGAGCCCACCAAAATGGCATTTAGCTCACACCACTTGGTTTTTTGAAACCTTTGTTTTAAAGGTGTTGCCAGAGTACGATGTTTTTGATGAACAATTCAATTATTTATTTAATTCCTATTATAACAATATTGGGGAGCGAGTTTCTAGGCATAGCAGGGGAGATATTACCCGCCCTGGGGTGGAACGAATTTTAGAATATAGGGAGCACGTAAACGACCAAATGGTTTTGTTTATGGAATTACTTTCCCAAGTAGAATATGAAAAATGGATGCCTATTATCGAATTGGGGTTGCAACATGAACAACAGCATCAGGAGTTACTTTGGTCTGATTTGAAGTATATTTTAGGAATAAGTCCGATGTTTCCGGTGTATGCAGATATTAATCCAATAGATGGAGTACTTGAAAAGTGCGATATGGGTTTTGTATCTATTAAGGAAGGCATTTATGAAATTGGCCATAAAGGTGATGACTTTTGTTTTGATAATGAGCTGAGTAGACACAAGGTATTTGTAGCCGATTTTGAGATAGCTGACCGGTTGGTAACCAACGAAGAATTTATGGAATTTGTAGAATCAGGGGCGTATGCTGATTTTAATCTATGGCATGATGAAGGATGGGCATGGTTGCAAGAAAATGAAATTGACTCGCCTTTATATTGGCGTCATATTAATGGGGGATGGTTTGAGTTTAGTCTAACAGGACTAGAGGAAATAGACCCACATAAGGCGGTAACACATATTAGTTATTATGAAGCTTGGGCTTATGCCGAATGGAAAGGAATGCGTTTGCCAACCGAATTTGAGTGGGAAATTGCTTCAGATAAATTTGAATGGGGGCACCGTTGGGAGTGGACCAATAGCGCATATTTGGCCTATCCCGGTTATAACAAAGCAGAAGGAGCCATTGGGGAGTATAATGGTAAATTTATGATAAGTCAAATGGTATTACGTGGCGCATCTGTGGCTACTTCGCCAAATCATAGTCGTCATACTTATCGTAATTTTTGGCATCCGCATAATCAATCTCAGTTTACGGGGATTCGATTAGCCAAAAGAAATTAAAACAAAGAACCTAAATTTATTTATGGAAATTATTACAAAATTGTCGCAGTTTGCTGTGGATACCATTTCGGGTTTAAGCAAACCGCAGAAAACCTTAATGTCAAAATATTTTTATGATGCAAAAGGGGATGCCATTTTTCAACAAATTATGGCCATGCCCGAGTATTACCTCACACGTTGTGAAATGGAGGTGTTTGAAACCCAAAAGGAGGAGATTTTTAATAGTATTTGCCCAAAAGGATTACCGTTTAATTTGATTGAATTAGGTGCAGGAGATGGTGCTAAAACGAAAGTATTATTAAAGCACTTTCTGAAAAAGGGAATTGATTTTACTTATTACCCAGTAGATATTTCGCAAAATATATTAGAAGAATTAACCGATATGTTGCATCGTGAAGTACCGGAACTGGATGTGAAGCCTCTAAATATGGATTATTTTGAAGCGCTTAAACAAATGGGTCAATTTACTGGACGAAAGAACGTAACTTTATTTTTAGGGTCAAATATTGGTAATTTTGATACCGTAAGCTTAGAAGGGTTTCTGACTAAATTACAAAGCTATTTTAAACCCAATGATAAGTTACTGCTAGGTGTAGATTTGAAAAAAGACCCAGAGATTATATTGAATGCGTATAATGATAAACCTGGAATTACGGCTTCGTTTAACATGAATTTGTTGAATCGAATGAATGCGGAATTAGGGGCTAATTTTGATTTAAAATTGTTTAAACATTATGCGTTATACGAACCCATAACCGGAGAGGCTAGAAGCTATATTGTTTCCTTAGCTGACCAATCCGTAAATTTTAAAGATTTAGATTTTGCAGTGAAATTTGAATCAGGAGAATGTATTCATACAGAGATATCAAGAAAGTATGCTACCAGAAACTTAAAGAGCCTTGCCAACACTTGTGGGTTTACAACCACCAATAATTTTTTTGATAGTAAAAAATATTACGTAAATACTATGTGGGAAGTGGTTTAGTTTAATTATTAAACCGTTTTAAAATTTGAATATAAAGGGTTAAAAAATTAGCGCATAAAAAAAAGCCCCTTAATAGCATTAAGGGGCTTTCTCTAGCATAGTGTAATGTTTAAAAATTAATGCGAATCATTATTGTTGTGATTACTGCATGATTTTTTATCACCACAAGTGTTTTTAGTTGGCTTTAGGATTATTTTCCTTCCCCACATTTACCTTCTTCACATTTTGGCTCATTAGCTTCTTCATGTCCGCATTTTCCTTCGCCACATTTGTGTTCTGCGTTAGCGCTATCTGAATCTAATTCACCCTTTTCACATGATTTTGAACCAGTACATTTTCCTTTTTTAGAACAGCATTTTTTTCCTTTTGTACAACCTTTAGCTGCATCGTGCGTGCATTTACCGTCTTTGGCGCATCCTGCTTTCTCACACTTCTCTTTGCATTCAGCAGTACATTTTCCGTCTTTTTTGCAACTTTCAGAACATGGGCTTTTGCATCCTTCTTTACCAGCACATTTGGCACCTTTGGTGCACTCATGTTTACATTTGCCATCTTTTTTACAATCTTTTTTGTGTTCGCATTTATGTTCTTGGGAACAGCTTTTTTTATCTCCCTTTTTACATTCTTTGCTGCATTTTTTTGCAACATTCGTTGAATCTACAGATTCAGTCGTATTGGAATCGTTATGGGTGTTTTCGCTTGTTTCAGAACAGGCAGTGGCTAGTAAAAAAACACTTAGCACAGCACTAAGTATAAATGGAGTGATTTTTCTTAATTTCATATTATTTTTTTTGTTTGCGGTAAAAGTAACATTTATACCAAAATGAAATTGTTAAATTATTAGGATTCTTTTGATTAAGAAAAAATAGGATTAATTATGTTTGTCAAAAATCAAACGAAATGAAAAAGCAATTAATTCTGATATTCACATTTTCATTATTGAATTATGTTGGATTTACCCAAGACACTATTTCCTTTATTAACGGGGACCAAATTATTGGTGAATTAAAGTCGTTAGATAGAGGGGTAATAAGTTTTAAAACGGATTATAGTGATTCAGATTTCAAAATAGAGTGGAAGGGGGTGAAAACGCTTAGCACGGCAACAGAATTTTTAATTACTACATCTGATGGAGTTCGCTTTACAGGTTCAGTCTCGGATGGAGATTCAACGGGATTAAGTTTACGTACCGAAGAGGGTGTGGTAAAAGTACCAAGACATCAGATTGTTTATTTGAAATCATTGGAAGATGGGTTTTGGAGTCAAGTTTATGCCAAAGTGGATGTTGGGTTTAGTTTGACAAAAGCTAAAAATTTGAAACAATTTAATGTGAATGCAGGCCTGGGTTATCTCGGTGAATATTGGTCAATGGATGCGAGATTCAATTCTTTAAATTCTACCCAAGATTCTGTTGCGCCAACAAAACGAAATGATGGTGGTGTTACCGGAAACCTATTTTTACCTAAAGATTGGTTTCTTACCGCATCTGTGGATTATTTGTCTAATACCGAGCAATTATTAGATCTACGTTTAAATGGAAGAGTAGGTTTGGGATATTATTTAGTGCATTCAAACAAGTGGTATTGGAGTGTTGCTGGTGGTACCGCATTTATTTCTGAAAATTTTGCAAGTGCCGAAGGGGATAAAAAGAGTATGGAAGCATTTTTTGTAACGGAGTTAAACCTATTTGATTTTGGCGATTTGAGTTTTTTCACTAAAGCAACTGCGTATCCTGGTATTACGGAAAAAGGTAGGTTTAGAACGGATGTAAATGTTGATTTAAAATATGATTTACCGTTAGATTTCTACGTTAAAAGTGGGATAACAGTCAATTATGATAATCAACCTACCACGGGGGCAAGTAATGTGGATTATGTTTTTAATTCGGGAATTGGATGGGAATGGTAATTCGCGTTTTTTTTTGGTGTATAATTCAGCCATGTGCTGGAATCAATTTTCACCCTTCGATTAAGGAATAAAGAGCGTTGCTATCATCTGCATTAATCCAATTATAGTTTGAGTCTCGTCTAAACCACGTGAGTTGTCTTTTGGCGTATCTGCGGGAGTTTTGTTTTATTAATTCAATAGCACGGTCTAACGTAATCTCATCATCAAAAAACTCAAATAATTCCCGATATCCTACTGTTTGCAGTGAACTGAGATGTCTAAATGGAATAAGCGACCTTACTTCTTGCTCTAAACCTTCTGCAATCATAAGGTCAACACGTTTATTAATGCGCGCGTATAATTCTTCTCTGGGTCGGTCCAATACTATTTTTTGTACTTCAAAATCGCGATGTGCTTTTTGACCTGTTCGTAATTCAGAATACGTCTTGGGGCCGCTTAAGCAAATCTCCAGAGCTCGAATAATGCGCTTAGGATTTTTACTATCCATTGAATTGGCATATGTAGGATCCAATGATTGTAATTGGGCAAAAAGAGGTTCGATACCCTTGCTTTTAAATGTATTGTTTAACTGTAACCTAAGTTCGGGTTCAATTTTTGGCATATCATCAAAACCATTCACGATTGCATCAATAAATAATCCTGAGCCACCGGTAAGAATTAGATTATCATGGGTAAGAAAAAGCCTGTTAATTAATGGAAGCGCCAATCGTTCAAATTCTCCAGCATTAATTTCATCGGTAATGGAATGAGAATCGACAAAATGATGAATTACTCCATCCATTTCATTTACCGTGGGTTTGGCTGTGCCAATCGCCATTTCTTTATAGAATTGACGCGAATCACAAGAAACTATTTCGGTTTGTAATCGTTGAGCCAGAGCAACACTTACGGAAGTTTTTCCGCAAGCTGTGGCACCCGTTATTACAATAAGTTTTTTCAAGTCTTAATAAGATGGGTAGTTGTTTTCCATATCAAACTCATCGTAATCATCATCGTCTTCATCATCATCCATTCCGGGCATCATTTCTGATTTCATGGAACCAAATAAATCTTCAGCTGATTTTGAATTCTGATCTGGGGCATCACCTACAGAAAGCAAAATATTTGGATATTCTACGTCTTCAGAAAATTTTCCTACAGAAACAACTTCCACAAAAAAGGTCCACATCACCAAGAAATCAAAAATGTAAAGCATTTTTTGTTCTGGTTTACTCAAGATTTCTCCGATTAAGGTGTCTCTCATTAAGCGAATTTCTTGCTTATCGTCCATGCTCATGTCCATTAACATGATTTCTTCACCTCGTTCCCAATCTTCATCCGATTCGTAAAAGGAAGCCATTTGAGAATTATCAAAATCAAATTGGTCCTGTATAGCAAGATGCAACTCCTCAAAACTAGCATTAGCCGGCATTTCAATATCCCGGAATACATTTCCATCTCCTTCTGTGTCAACTAATACGCGTAATCTTAATGTTGTGCTCATCTATTTCTTTATTTTCGGTGCAAAAGTATTATCCTTTTGCTAAATTAAGGCCTAATTCTTTGCCAATTTTTTGCATCAAATCAAACGCTTCTGAAGCTTCATTTTTTATACTTCCTTCCAATATAGCCTCCTTGATTTGTGATTTAATGGTTCCAATTTCCCGACATGGTTTTAAATTGAAAGCATCCATTATTTGTTGACCTGAAATGGGAGGTTGAAAATTAGTGACATGATCACGTTCTTCCACTTCCTTCATTTTTTCACGTACACGTACAAAGTTTTGACGGTATTTTTTTACACGATACGGATTTTTAGAAGTGATATCTGCGTCACACAATATCATTAGGTCCTCAATATCTTCACCGGCATCAAAAAGTAGTCTTCTAACCCCTGAATCAGAAACGTTATCATTTACCAACGCAATAGGGCGAGAGCTCATGAAAACCATCTTTTTTACATATTTTAATTTATGATCTAACGGTAGTTTTAATCGTTTAAAAATTTTGGTAATCATTTTGGCACCTAAGGCTTCATGGCCATGAAATGTGAATCCCACTTTTGGGTCAAATCGTTTTGTGGGTGCTTTGCCAATATCATGAAACAACGCTGCATAACGCAACCAAACATTATCTGTGCTTTTAGAAATATTATCTACCACTTCTAAGGTATGGTAAAAGTTTTCTTTGTGAGTTTGCCCTTCTTCTTCGGTTACTCCTTTAAGCGCAGTGAGCTCTGGAATTAAGATTTTTAAGAGTCCTGTTTTTTCTAATAAAAGAAATCCAACCGATGGTTTGGGCGAAAGCATAATTTTCTCCAATTCCACATGAATGCGTTCCTTCGAAATAATGTGTATCCGTTCTTTTTGGGACGCAATAGCTTGAAATGAAGGCGTATCAATTTTAAAATTAAATTGGGATGCAAATCGAATAGCTCGCATCATTCGCAATGGGTCATCCGCATACGTTTTAATGGGGTCTAGAGGGGTCCTTAAAATCCCATTTTTTAAATCTTCAATCCCATTAAATGGATCCATTAGTTTCCCCTTGTTCGCGCCACTTAATCCAATAGATAAAGTATTAATGGTGAAATCGCGTCTTTTTTGGTCATCATTTAATGTACCCTGCTCCACATCGGGATTTCTAGAATCCGAACGGTAGCTTTCTTTACGAGCGCCAACAAATTCATATTCTATTTCTGGTGTTTTTACCATTGCGGTTCCAAAATTCTTAAAAATATTCACATGAACATCGCCAATTACTTGTGCGGTTTCTTGGGCTAATTGAATGCCATTTTCCGGAGTCACAATATCCACATCTTTGGATGGCCTATTCAGCAATAAATCTCGTACCCATCCACCTATTACATAAGAGTCAACGTGAAGGTTTTCTCCAGCGGTTACCACAGGGGTGAAAATGGGGTGCATTTCAAAAAACGTAGAAATACCTGACTTTTCTATTTTGCTGAATACTTCCTCGTTGAACTGGAAATATGGATTGGATGAACTCATACTTTATTTTAAGATAAGGCAAAAATAGCCAAACAAAAAGGGTAGCAAATTGTGAGTAATGAGAATTTCAAAAAATATTGGACATAAAAAAAGAGGAGTAACAAGCTCCTCTTTTGAACCTAACAAACTAAACCATTCAAAATTAATCTATCAAACCCCTAAAACGTAAAATTCGATTAACCTTCATTGGTAATTGCTCTACAAATTAAAGCGATTGATTAATCTTAAATTTTAAGTATATGGTCATTTATTTTAAATATTTGGTAAAATAATATAAGCTATCTTTTACAAGAATCAAAAGTTAATTTGGATGTTAACTATTTTAAACGTAATAAATTTTGTGTTTCAGTATTTGCTGGTTTGTCTATGTTGTTTCGGGGTAGTCACATGAAAATTTGACTATATAATTAAAAACCGTGAGAAAATTAGGGGATAGAAATTATTGGGTGAGGTTGCTCATTTTTAAATTTCATCAATCTCCAATTCCGTATAATCCTTTAAATGGGTTTGTAAAAATTGGTGTAGTTTAATGCTTTCTTCATGTGCAATTTTTTTACCTGTTAACCCAGAATAATATACGATTGCGAAAATGACCAAACTCAAAGGAATTAGCCATAATGCTTGAGGTGGCCCTTCCATACTCCATTGACCAATACCGATGATTATGCCAACAATTCCTAAAAAACCAGCTATCGCATTAAAAAACATAAAAACCGTCCAGACATTAGGCCTTGGGCCTATAAGTCCACGGATAAGCGTCCCGTCTTCATATTTTTCTAGATTGAGGTCAATTTGAGGCGACCAAAAATGGCGTTTCTCTTCTGGGTAATCAATTACGATATGGTAATTCAATGTGGTGCCGGTAAATACCACTTTGGGATCCTTAAAACAATCGTTAAAAGTGGAGCGAATTTCCTCCTGACTCAACGGAACGTAATACCTAAACCTAGGCCGTAATACCTCTGCCATAGCTCAATTAATTTAAATATATAGATTTATTCATCGGGTAATTCGAAGTTTTGATAATTCTGATAAAGAAAGAAAATTCGTTTCACATAATGATAGGCTTCCGAACCTCTACAATACCCATTTCGCACCACAGAATCACCGTAATAGTTACGAGAGGAAAGTCTCTTAATCATGAGTTCAACATTGTCGTCCCAAATTTGAGGGTTGAGGTTATGTTTTTCAGCCAGTCTTTGGGCGTCAAAAATGTGACCTTTACCGATGTTGTAAGAAGCCAAAGTGAATTTAATTGCTTGGTTACTATCGGGAATGGTTTCTGTCCAAAAGGAGTATAAAATCCCATCTAATTTTACGCCCATGGCAATATTGTGTGCTGGTGAATTGACATTTACCGAATCTGAATTCAATGCACCTGCTGTAGCCGGCATAATTTGCATAAGTCCACCAGCGCCCGCCCATGATTCAACGGTAGGATTAAAACCTGATTCAACACTTATTTGAGCCGCTATTAATCTCCAATCCCAATCTATTTTGTCAGCTTCCTTTTTTATATAGTGATCGTAGGGTGAAATTTTCCCATTGTCTAAATTGTAACCGCTACTGGCTCTTTTATTCATGTTTTTATTGTGCTTAAAATATCTGTTGTAGATATAAGCCCATCTAACGGTTTGGTTATTGTCAGAAATCCATGAATTTATAGTGTCAATTAAAGCGTCCGAGTTTTTTGGAACCGCCCAAGCAATGTTTTGATTAAAACTGATAGGAGTGTTTATATCAATGTTAGGGTAGTACCGAAGAAAAAAATTGGAAGTATAGTATTCTGAAACGGCATATTCGATTTCGCCTGAACTTACCATTGACATAATGCTATCAATATCCACTTCACCATCATACTCATGGATGTAAATACTGTCGCCAATTTCATTTTGCAGGCTGTATATTCTATCTACGTATGCTGAACCTTTTTCTACATATACCGTTTTCCCTGCTAATTTGGTTACATCACGTAGTAAGTGTTTGTCCTTGGCATACCTGCTTTTATTCAATAAATCGTCTGGGATTTTTTGCACCAAAACTTGGTGGGTTTGGGTAATTGGAATGGAAAAATCTAGGAAGTTTTTCCGATCGCCTAAAACTGTTAAGCCAGAAGCCAGAATATCGGCTTTTTTGTTTCTTAATGAGTCAATACCATCTGTGATGGAAGCAACAATTTTTATTTCTAAATCAACGCCTAATGTTTTGGAAAAATCGCGTAACAATTCATATTGGTATCCCATCGGTTTACCTTTATATATGAAGTAGCTTGTTGGAGTATTGTTAGTGATAACAATAAGTTTGCCTCGTTTTATTATAGAATCTAACTCCATACCAATTACTACTTCCTCTTCACTGGAAGAAGGGGAGGAGTTATCGAAATCAAATCCACAACTTGTAATAATAGTTAGGAATCCGAAAATGAATAGTAGATAATATAAGTTTTTCAAGAGGCGAGAAATTTTACGGTTCCATAAAAAACGAGTAATACAAAAATGATGATCCCTAAAACGGAAAGCGCACCTTTTGAATGCACGCCTAACTTCTTGATATCACTACGATAAAGGAAAAATAAAGTAATTATAAATATTACGATAAAAATAAGTGCGAATAATAATTGTCCGTCTGTAAATGCCATTTTAGTTTATAAGTGTTACAATTAATTGAGGCCCTTCTGAGCCAATAACTTTGACTTTTTCGCCTTTGGATATGTAATTCCCCTCAGAAGAGGCATCATAATAGGTGTTTTCAATATCTATTTTTCCTGCAGGACGCAAGTCAGAAACCACGATTCCTGAACGTCCTATTTGAGTTTGAATGGTGGTGTCAATTCCCACATAACCGTCTGATATTTTTTGAGATTTATTTAAAACTAACCTTTTTAGGTAACCAGATTCTAGCATTTTTGGCATCATCACTATAGTGATAATGGACATTACTAAAATAGCCATAAGAACGATAGAAAAGGATAATAATAAACCATCCATTCGCACCATTGTGAAATCTAATCGAATGTTTTCAACCATGGCTAAGGTGAGGCTAATTAAAATAAATAAAACTCCTATAACCCCAGTGATTCCTGTGCCTGGAATTACCAGTATCTCCGCTGCAAGTAATAAAACCCCGATAGCAAATAGAATGATTTCCCAATTTTCGGCAAGTCCTTGAATATATAAAGGAGCAAAAAACAAAATGGCGCTCATGGCGGAGGCCGCAATTGGAAAACCTATTCCAGGAGATTGCAATTCAAAATAAATGCCTCCTAGCATAATCATTATTAAAACGCCACTAATTGCAGGGTTAATCAACCATCCGATTATTGCATCTACTTTTGTTGGTACATAATGCACCACTACCGCATTAGACAAATTAGTTTCCTTTAAAAGCCCATCCAGGTTTTCAACTTCCTTTTCACAATAGTTATTTTGAATGGCTTCGGTAACGGTAAATGTTAGTAGTTTCCCTTTCTCCGTAATACCTGCTATAGCAATGTCTTGGTCTACCATGGCCTCTGCAATATCGGGGTCACGACCGGTGACTTCTGCGGTGGCTCTCATTTTACTTCTAAAATAGGATTGGTATTTATCAATGGCCGGAGCACCATCTTGTGTAACTACGGTGGCAGCTCCAATGGTGGAGCCTGGAGTCATAAAGATTTTGTCGCACGCAATAGAAATTAAAGCTCCTGCCGAGGCGGCATTATTGTTAATTAACATGTACACCGGAATATCCATCCGTAAAAGAGCTGTTCGGATAGAGTCAGCCATAACTACAGCCCCGCCATAGGTATTCATGTTGATTATAAAATGCGTAGAATTTAATTGTTTTGCTTCCGAAAATGCGTTTTTGAGATTATGCCAAACAGGTTCTGCAATTTCCTCATTAATTTCAAAAACATAGACCTTAGAAGAATCTGATGCCAATAGTTTTTGCAATGGAAAGCCACCAAACAAAATAGTGATTATTAATATGTACAGTGATTTCCATTTCATATGCGATAAAAGTAAATTAATTACCCGAAAAATCATGATGCATCAACTGCTTTATTAGGCAAAATAATAACAGTTTTTAGATCATTTAATTTGGATTGATACTTAATATTTGAATTAATTTTGCGGTTCAAATTGAAAAGTTTTTTTAAAAATGGATAAGATTAATTTAAAAGGTCACCCAATTCAGTTGATAGATGACGTAGTGGAAGTTGGGGGTGTTGCAGAAGATGTGACATTTGTTTCAACGGATTTAAATGAGGTAAGTTTATATGACATTGAAGGCGATGTAAAAGTTTTAATTTCTGTACCTAGCTTAGATACAGGTATTTGCCAGGCTGAGACTAGAAATTTCAACACTGAATTAGGCAAAAGAGATGGGGTTGTTGGATTAGTGATATCCAAAGACTTACCTTTTGCTTCGAAGCGATTTTGTGAAACGGAAGGAATAAAAAATATAGTAACCTTATCAGATTACCGCTATGGTGATTTTGGCAAGGAGTTTGGAACTGAAATGGTGGAAGGAGCTTTAAAAGGCTTATTAGCACGTGTAGTATTCGTGGTAGATAAAAACAATAAAGTAGTTCATACAGAAGTCTCAGGAGATATTTTAGAGGAGCCTAATTACGCGAACGTATTAGCAAAAGTAGATGAGTTGCTAGGCTAAAATGTTTTTACGATTTCTGAAAATAAACGTAACTTTATCGAGTTGTTTGTTAAAATGAAAGTATTCGTAATCATATATTTAAGTTTTTTTGCTTTTGGAGCGATGGCTCAAAAAGGTAATATTTTACCGGTAAGGGTAATTGATGGAGATTCTATTCCAGAAATTACCCTTTCTTCTTATCAGGTATCGGCAAAACGAACTTGGAGATCTAGAACTGCCTATAATAGGTTTAAACGATTAGAGAGAAAAGTGGTTAAGGTATACCCGTTAGCTCATTTGGCTTCACAAAAATTAGAAGAATATGCGAAAGAATTGGAATTAGTTACTTCGGAACGCGAAAAAAAACAATTTTATAAACGGATTGAGGAAGAAATAAAATTGGAATATGAGGGAGAGTTACGAAACTTGACTATTTCAGAAGGACGAATTTTAATAAAGTTATTAGACCGTGAAACGGGTGATACCTCGTATGAATTAGTAACCGAGTTGAGAGGTAAGTTTTCTGCTTTTTTCTGGCAAGGCTTGGCACGATTATTTGGTCATAACCTAAAATCTGTTTACGACCCAAAAGGGGAGGATAAGGAGATAGAATTTATTGTACAAAGAATAGAAGCCGGATTAATAACCTTAAAATAAACCGAACTAAATATTTGATTATACACCATTGAATTAAGTATTTTGCTACAAGCAATAATTATATTCTATGACATCATAGATCTTTTCTAAACTACACCTTAAATCAATTGAAAAACTGTAAGATATGTTACATTTTAAAGCGGTTATTTGATTCTAATTTGCGAATTAGAATTCGAAACTTAATCTTTAATAGATTAAAGATTTAAATTTGCAAAAAGGTTATAAAAAAAGAGAATATGTCAGAAAAAATAGAACACTTAAAATGCTTAATCATTGGGTCAGGACCTGCAGGTTATACTGCCGCAATCTATGCTGCTAGAGCAGATATGCATCCTGTTATGTACACCGGAATGGAACCAGGGGGACAGTTAACCACCACTACAGAAGTAGATAATTTTCCAGGTTACCCACAAGGAGTAGATGGAACTGCATTAATGGAAGATTTGAAAAATCAAGCCGTAAGATTTGATACAGATGTAAGATTTGGTAGGGTGACTGCTGTAGACTTTTCAAGTAAACCCCATAAAGTAACCGTAGATGGAAAAACGGAAATAACAGCTGATTCTATAATTATTTCTACCGGGGCAACAGCTAAATGGCTAGGATTGGAAAGTGAACAAAGAATTCGTAAACAAGGTGGTGGCGTTTCTGCCTGTGCTACCTGTGATGGATTCTTTTATAGAGGAAAAGATGTGGTAATTGTAGGAGCAGGAGATTCTGCTGCAGAAGAAGCTACTTACTTAGCCAAATTGTGTAGAAAAGTTTACATGGTGGTCAGAAAAGATGCGATGCGTGCTTCCAAAGCTATGCAACACCGAGTAAATTCTACCGCTAACCTTGAGGTACTTTATAATACAGAAACAGAAGAAGTATTAGGTGAAAATGTGGTAGAAGGAGTTCTTTTAAAAAACAATATAACTGGTGAAACAAGAGATGTTGTAGTAGATGGTTTCTTTGTTGCTATTGGTCACAAACCAAATACCGATATTTTTAAGGAGTACCTAACTTTGGATGAAGTAGGTTATATACAAAATGTAAAAGGTACTGGGAAAACAAATGTAGAAGGTGTATTTGTTGCTGGAGATTGTGCCGACAAAACCTATCGTCAAGCAATTACTGCTGCAGGGTCAGGATGTATGGCAGCCCTTGACGCGGAGCGTTATTTGGCAGAAATGGAGTAATTCAGCCCTATTTTGACGTTATAGTCACAGAAAATGAATTTTTAAGGAGGCAATTGCCTCCTTTTTTTTATTTTGGTCGCAAATTACGCTCCACTTGAATTTATTCATACTTTCATTAATTACATTTCTAATACCAGTAGGTGTTTTGGCTATTGGCCTGTTGGATATTTATTCTAATCGGAATAAAGGAATTAGCCGAACCATTTTCGGGGCATTTCTGTTTATGGTACTCAGTTTTTTTACCTTCAACTTAATGACTGAGGTAGAAATGGGGGGGGTACAAATTTTTGGATTTGTAATCTTAATGCCATTTTCCATGCTTGCAGGACCATTGATGCTAATGTTTCATAAGTCGTTGATGGGCAAAAAACACAAGCTGTTAGGTACTACCAATGTGGCTTGGAATTATATTCCAGCTTTGTATAGCATTGTGGTTTTGATTCTAGGCTTATTCATTTTTTCGGTGGCTGAAGTAAACGATATTTTAACGACTCAAAGATTGACAACTGGAGAAGATAAAAAAATCATTGCGCGAATAATTCTTGTATCTGCACACGTTTTATGGTATGTGCAATTGTTTTGGTACACCAATAAAATTACTGAGGTGTATACCATTCAAAAAAGGAAATATGGCAAATTTTATGCGCAGTACGAAGAAAGAAATGAGAAATTAATGCGAAGAGAAGTGCTGATCTTAATGATGGTTGGAATGTATGATTTAATGTTTTGGATTGTACGAGTACGTAATCCATATTTAATGATTGCAGTAAATGTGTTTTTTGGAATCGCATTAGGATATTTGATTATTGCGGGAAGAGAACAAATTGATATTAAGAGATACCGAATGTATAAACTTAATTCGCACGATCATGAGTTGGATACGGCTCACATGCCAAGTAGTCCGAATCCTAGAAAAAGGAAGAGTCATAAAAAAACCGCTTAATTTAAGCGGTTTTTTTATGGTCTTAATATTTACCCTTCGTGGTAAATGACTTCATATTTGATCTCGGATGCTTTCTCTAGCATTGCAGTCACTCCGCAATATCTTTCTTGAGAAAGTGTAACTGCTTTTTCCACTTTTGCATGATCCAAATCTGTTCCCCAAATGTTGTAAGTTAATTTGATTTTGTGATAGTATTTAGGATGCTCTTCGGTCATTTCTCCGTCCGCGGTTACCTTAAAGTCTTTAAAATCGACACGCATTTTTTTTAATAACGATACTACATCCATAGATGTGCAGCCAATTAAGGCGACTAAGAGTAAAGGCTTAGGTCTTGGTCCTATATCGTTTCCACCAAAACCTTCATCTGCATCTATTATTAATTCATGTCCATTTACTTCGCCTTTAAAAGACATTCCTCCGTTGTATCCAAATGTTATTTCATGACCCATAATCTTCGTTTTAAGTTAATATTTTACGAGTTACAAAAGTAAGATTATGTGTATGATGATTTTGGTGACAATTGTCATCAGGAAAACAATAGGTATAAAAAAAGCGGCTAAGAAGCCGCTTTTCCAATACGATGCCATTGAATTAGTAAAAATAACTAAACCCAACATTGATATTTAAATAGGTATGCGTATCTCCTCCTTTTGAAGGGAAAATGTAATTGTATTTTGAATTGACAAAGAAATCAGCACTACCTCCGGTAGGAATTAAAAGACCTACTTCTGGGTAAAAACCAAAATTCCAAGTATTTGCATCTACTGCATAGCCACTTATATCAAAACGTTGAAGAACGCGATAAGCTCCTGTTCCTAATCCAGCAAATGGAATTATTTTACCTTCTGGATTAAAATGGTAAGTACTTGTTACTGTCATCGGAAAGTAATTTAAATACCTTAGTTGTGAACCAGATATGGAAAGGTTTGAACCGTCTATATTGGCAATTGTGCCATGACTAATTTTTTGGCTAAAAACTTGCCATGCCAAATTAACTCCAATAGAAATATTATCGGTTTGCATTTTTTTCCATTCTAAACCCAGTGCACCCCAACTGTAGGAATCAATAAAGTCGGCCGTTGCACCCATAGGAACTGCGGTGTTATAGGTGATACCGAAAAAATTGTCTTGCGCAAAAACGGAAGTCGAAAAAAGACTTGCGAATAAAAATATCTGTAACTTTTTCATCTTATTTTTTGTTTAGGTAGGGAGATTGTGTGAATGCTTGATTAACCGAAAATTCAATTCTTGAAACGGGAGTACCACCAGTAAGAATACCATTTATAGCACCAGCCCATAAAACTTCTGGTTTTTTATCATTTCCAGGATAATTTTTTATGTCCACCATATTCATGGTAACTGTTCCTGTGGTGTACTGATAATAAGATGTTCCCCATCCTGGATATCCCCATCCTGGGTAACCATATCCTGGATAACCCCATCCTGGGTAACCGTAACCTGGGTAATAAGTTACACCGGTAATCGTACTGTTCCAAGTAGCTGCTTCTATATAAACATCTGGAATATTTGAAGAATCCACCACGGTTATTTCAGTCCATCCGTACGCTATTAAGTTGGCGCGCATAGTACTTAAAACTGCATTTGCGGCTTCTTTTGGATATTCAGGTTTTTCGTCTGTGGAATCATATACCAAAACCAAAGAATCGAATAAATAAAAGGTGTTGTAATTGTCAAAATTTGCAGTTTCTGAAAAGTTGGTGCCTACAATGTCGTAATCGGAGATGGTTCGCTCTTTTTCAGGGTAACAGGACGCCACCAAAGCAGAAATAATTAGGAAGGAAAATAGTTTTACTAGTTTCATAATTTGTGTGATTAATTAATAAAGAACCGCAAATTTAACTTTTTTGAAGGCTTATCGAAATTTTTGTGAATAGGATCTATGGATTTATCAATGAAATGAATAGCCAAGGGTGGTTGTGAATCCATAATCCGTATGAGATGCATCCACAGAAGCAGGCTTACTATCAAAATTGTAGTAAAATTTAGCTCCCACAAAGAAGTTGTAAAAGACCTCAATATTTAGGTCTAAGTTGTAATCTAAACGGTAACGTTTTGCAGTGTTTAAACTCGGATAAAAATCAATTCGAGTGTCTAGATGAATTTCCGGAGTGGTAAATTTATATGCTTGATAACTTGCTGATATTTGCCCCTCCAAATTAGTGGTATTACTTGATTTATCTTGCGCTACCTCCAGATTTGGTGCTACCCCAATTACGCCAAAAAAACGCTGACGGTTGGTGTGCATAACATCTGCAACAAGACCTAAACCTCCTTTTAACCGCAAATCCAAGCCGAGCTCCGTATTTTGACTACCACTTAGACTTCCGGTCCATGACCAGAATCCTTGTATTTTCTTTTCTACCGATAGGGTAAAGTCGTATTTACTTGACGATTGTAAGGTGTCATTGGGAGTAAATGTTTTTACATTACTCGCAGTAAGGGTAAACAGGGCTCCTTTTTTTCGGTAACTTAAATTCCAATCAATGTTAAACCGCCCCACATTACTTGCCTTGGTATAATTAAAGCCAACGTTAATTTTACCACTGGTTCGTAAAAAGAAGGTGTTTTTAATAGGATAGATTTGAATAATTTGATAAAGATGGATGTTACTTGAATCATAACCTGAATTAATATTTATCATTCCGTCCATATTTGTGGAATCAATAAACCCATAAATAATACGTCCATGGCTAGTAGTAAACTCAAAAAACTTATCTGATTTTAGGGTTTTTATTTTGGTGACATCCACCAAAATGGTTCCCATTCCTTCCATTTTGAAGGTAAGTTGACCATAATCCAATTTTTTTATTTCGCCAAGGAGAATATTCCCATTCACATGAAAAAGGGAGTCTGTTTTTTGGGCCTTTACACAAAAGGATAGAGCTATGAACAAAAAAAAGAATAATAAACGAGGTGTTTTCAAAATAATGATTGGATGTAAATATAACCTTATGAGCAAATTTAGGTTATTCAAAAAAATGATTCATTAAGATTTCAAAATAAGACAAACTAAAATATAGGTAAAAAAAAAGCAGTGAGTTTAAAAATACTCACTGCCTAGATTCTTATCTTATTAAAACCTTACCAAATATATACGCGGTCTTCCGGAGCGATATACATGCTGTCGTTTTCGGTAATTTCCATTACGGTATAAAATGCGTCCAAGTTTCTTAGGGGAGCATTGGCTCTATACATCCCCGGAGAATGAGGGTTTGTGTTAATTTGGCTTCTTAGTGCTTCGTCTCTGTATTTAGTTCTCCAAATGGTTCCCCATGACATAAAAAATCGTTGTTCAGGAGTTAATCCATCAATATTTTTTGATTTGCCATTCACTTTAAATTCTTGTTGTAGTGCGTCCCAAGCAAGGTTAACCCCTCCTAAATCACCAATATTTTCTCCAAGAGTCAATTTACCATTTACATGTAAACCCGGTAGCGGTTCGAAGGCATCAAATTGAGCAATAAGTTTTCCTCCACGTGCTTCAAATTGTTCTTTATCAGTAGGTGTCCACCAATTTACCATGTTTCCATTTGCGTCAAATTGTGCTCCTTGGTCATCAAAACCATGTGAAATTTCGTGTCCTATTACTGCACCAATTCCTCCGTAATTTACAGGTGCATCTGCTCTGAAATCAAAGAAGGGTGGTTGTAAAATTGCTGCTGGAAAAACAATTTCATTGGCCATTGGATTGTAATATGCATTTACTGTTTGTGGAGTCATTCCCCATTCTGTTTTATCTACAGGCTCGTGAAGTTTTGCTAATTCGTCTCTATAGTTCCAGTTTTTTGCAGCCATCGCATTACCTGCGTATGTACCACCTTCGGCAACGGTTTTAACTTCAAGAGTACTGTAATCCTTCCATTTATCAGGGTAACCAATTTTAACTGTAAAACTCGCAAGTTTCTCTTGTGCTTTTACTTTGGTTTCTGGGGTCATCCAATCTACATTTTGAATTCTCACCTTCATGGCTGCCAAAATGTTATTGACCATTGTTTGTGCTGTTTCTTTCGCTTTGGGAGGAAATACAGCATCCACATATAATTTACCAATAGCCTCACCCACGTATGCGTTAGTTGATCCCAAAACGCGTTTCCAACGAGCACGCATTTCGGTGGTTCCCCGTAATTCGGTTCCGTAAAAATCAAAATTGGTCTGTACCATTTCATGATTTAAATAGCTTCCGTATTTACTTAACGTTTTATAGGTTAAGTAGTTTTTCCAAAGGGCCACATCATTCGCTTGTAAAATTTCTTCCATTTTTTGGATAAATTTCGGTTGCATAACGATTATTGTATCTACACCCGCAACCCCTAATTGTTGTAGGTAGGAGTCCCATTTAATAGTAGCAGACAATGTACTTAAATCAGCAATTGAATACGGATTGTATTGCTTAACTAAATCTCTACTTTCGGTAGAATTCATAGATGCAGAAGCCATATCCGCTTCTAAATCATAAATTGAATTAGCGATTTCTGACGGGGATTCAACGCCTTTAATTCGTAATAAATTAGCAATGTATTCTTTATATTTATTTTGTATTGTCACTGATTTTTCATCAGTTTTAGTGTAATAATCACTATCTGGTAAACCCAACCCATCTTGTGCTAAATAAGATGCTTTTACATTTGAATTTTTTACATTAGGGAAAATAGCAAATCCAAAAAATGAACCACCTCCAAAAGTTTCTTCAAACGCTAAATAACTAATTAGCTCATCGGTGTTGGTTATGGCATCAATTTTATCAAAGAATGGTTGTAGCGGTGTTAACCCTGCATTTTCAGCAGCCATGCTATCCAATCCAACAGCGTAATAATTAGCGGCTTTCTTTTGGTCACTATCTGCGGCATATTTGTCACTTGTTGAAGCCGATTCTAATACCTCCAAAACAGTTTTGTTATTGGTTTCTCTAAGCTCGTTAAATGACCCCCAAGAACCTTGGTCTCCAGGTATTTCTGTTTTATTTACCCATGATCCATTTACATACATGAAAAAATCATCTTGCGATCTAATGGATTTATCCATGTTAGAAAGGTCTAAAGCATGGTATTGTGTTTCTTCCGAAACCTCATTTTTATCAACGTTGGTTTCCGTAGCACAGGAAGCCATTAAACCGATAACAGGAATGGAAAATAGTAATTGTTTGAAATTCATAAATTTTTTTTAGGCTTCGAAATTACTATAAAGATTCTGGTATCAAAATGAATTTGTGAGCGAGTTTATATATGAGGGATAAACGGAAATTTTTTGGTCCATTGGGAAGAAGCTTATTTACCCTGAGACAAAAATGTATATTTGAGAAATATATGGAGAAAATGAGTACAAATAAAAAATCGATTCCCACCTTATTCTATTTAGCTGCGGTTGTGGTGATTATTGCAGGAATAATGTATTCTTCAGATATTGTAACACAGTTCTTAATGGCCGTTTTTGTCGCAATCATTGCTTCCAAGCCAGTTAATTTTCTAGAGAAAAAAGGTGTGCCATCTGGCCTATCGGTTGGAATAGTACTATTATTTATTATTGTTCTGACCTCCACATTAGGTGGATTTGTAGGTTCTTCTGTGGCTCGTTTTACGGCCAATCTAGATCAGTATAATGAAACTGTTACTATGGCACTTCAAGGCTTAGTGACTTACTTAGATTCCATGGGATTAAATGTATCTAAGGAAACCATATTTAAAACCGTGGACCCTGGAACCATAATGAATTTTACGGCAACCTTATTAAATGGATTGGGTAGTTTAATGGGAAATATGGCGATGATTTTGCTAATCGTTGCATTTATTCTCGCTGAAAATTCTAGTTATGGGGTAAAATTAAAAGCAATCCTTTTTGAGCCAGAAAAGTCCATGTCAAAAATCTCCTCTGCGATGGACCAAATCAATCAATATTTGGGAATCAAAACTATTACTAGTTTGGCTACCGGGTTTATTATTGGAATAGCACTTTGGGTAATTGGGGTCGACTTTCCATTTATGTGGGGAATGATTGCCTTTTTGATGAATTATATTCCTAACATCGGTTCTATAATTGCGGCTGTACCTGCATTATTCATGGCGTTTATTAGTCAAGGTTTTGCTGGAATGCTCTGGACGGGGGGAATATTTTTGGTGGTGAATATTATTATAGGTAGTGTAATTGAGCCCAAAATAATGGGCAAAGGATTGGGAATATCCACCTTAGTCGTTTTATTGTCTTTGGTGTTCTGGGGTTGGATTTTGGGCACGGTTGGAATGTTTTTATCCATTCCGTTAACCCTAGCTGCCAAAATAGCCTTTGAATCATATGATTCTACGAAATGGATTTCTGTGTTATTGGGAACGGAGGAAGATGCAGAAGCGGCTTTGAATGAGAAACGAAAGTAGTTTTTGGAAGCGCACCCTTTTATCAAGGGTAAAATGAGGACAAAAAAAAGCTGCTATTTCATTAGATTACGAAATAGATAGGCTAGTATAAATTTGAATTTTTTATGTAATCTGAACCCTATGTTTGAATAACGCCAACGTTATAACGTTGGGTAATTGGTTTATGATTTGCAGCTTCAATACCCATCGAAATCCAGTCTCGTGTATCCATTGGGTTAATGATTGCATCCAACCAAATTCTACTAGCGGCATAGTAAGGACTCGTTTGGTCATCGTATCGCTGTTTTATTTTGTTGAATAATTCATCCTCTTCGGCTTTTGTTATTTTTTCGCCTCTAGCTTTTTTACTACTTACTTCAATCTGCAACAGCACCTTGGCAGCCTGGGCGCCTCCCATAACGGCAACTTGTGCCGAAGGCCATCCTACTATTAATCGAGGGTCGTATGCCTTTCCACACATTGCATAGTTTCCAGCTCCATAAGAGTTTCCAACTACAATGGTGAATTTGGGCACCACCGAATTTGCCATTGCACTAACCATTTTGGCTCCATCCTTAATGATGCCGCCATGTTCTGAGCGAGAACCCACCATAAATCCAGTAACATCTTGCAAGAAGACCAATGGAATTTTTTTCTGGTTACAATTCATAATAAAGCGAGCTGACTTGTCGGCTGAATCGGAGTATATTACTCCACCAAATTGCATTTCACCCTTTTTACTTTTTACCAATTCTCTTTGATTGGCGACAATACCCACAGCCCAACCATCAATTCTTGCGTAACCTGTAACAATACTTTTGCCGTACCCTTCTTTGTATTCGTCAAATTCGGAATCATCTACCAAACGCTTAATGATTTCGCGCATTTCGTATGGTTTGGCATTGTTATCAGGTAGAATACCAAAAATTTCTTTAGGGTCTAGTTTTGGTTCTTTTGGTTGTTCTCTATTAAACCCTGCCTTGTCGTAATCTCCAATTTTGGAAACCATGCGTTTAATGCGATCAAGTGCATCTTTGTCGTCAGCACATTTATAATCTATTACGCCCGATATTTCTGCATGTGTGGTGCCGCCACCGAGCGTTTCGTTATCAATATCCTCACCAATTGCTGCTTTAACCAAATAGGAACCGGCTAGAAATATTGTGCCAGTTTTATCCACTATCATGGCTTCATCGCTCATAATAGGAAGGTATGCTCCTCCTGCAACACAAGAACCCATAACTGCGGCTATTTGTGTAATACCTTGGCTTGACATGATTGCATTGTTTCTGAAAATTCTCCCAAAATGTTCTTTATCTGGAAAAATCTCATCTTGCATTGGTAAGAAAACGCCAGCGCTATCAACTAAGTAAATAATGGGAAGATTGTTTTCCATGGCAATTTCTTGCGCCCGCAAATTCTTTTTTCCAGTTATCGGAAACCATGCCCCCGCTTTTACGGTGGCATCATTGGCTACTACAATACATTGTTTACCCGAAATGTAGCCCATTTTTACCACTACACCACCTGCAGGACAACCGCCATACTCTGTATACATGCCATCTCCTGCAAACGCACCGATTTCAATTTGTTTTTTGTCCGAATCTAGTAGGTATGCAACCCGTTCACGCGCCAACATTTTGCCCTGGGCGTGCTGCTTGTCCATCCGTTTTTGACCACCACCAAGATAGATTTTCTCTAACCTTTGATTTAATCTTGAAACTTTCATTTTGTTTCGGTCCTCATTGAGGTTGAAAGCTAACTCTTCTTTTTTTGTCATGGTCATTCACTTTGGAGCTTCAAATATAATGGTATTGGATTGTTTTGGAATATGATTTTGACTGTTCCTCTGTTAAATATTTTGATTGAAATGGTTTTGGCTAGCCAATCTTTAGAATCAAAGATAGTTAGCGATAATTTCAGACTTTTAAATGACACAAATAATCAGTGGCCTCCGGACCTAAATTAAAGATTAAGTCCATAATAGAAAGGTCGGGTTCAAAATTTTTATCGTAAGAAAATACTTGTTGGTATGTAGGAAATTCATCAGAATGTGGATGAACTTTCTTTGAACTATATACTTTTCGGTAATCTCCATTAGTCAATGGAATAAATTCAGTAGTAAAACATGTTTCTGAATTTGATTGCAAACAAGCCAAAATAACATGATGAATGTCAAGATTAAATTCCCATAAACTGGAATATTTTTTTTCATAAATAGGAGCCCATAGATGCGAATAGAACTCAAAAAAAGGGGATGATTTATACGCGGATTCTATGGAACGCCAATGGATTCTTTGCCATGCTTCGATGTTAGAAATATGAACTTGCTGCATAGCCACTTTTTTGGAATTGGTCTGAACCGGAATGCTTAATGTGATTACGCCATTTGCCCCATATATCTTACATCTGTTTCGATGGGTTTGTTTTTGAAAGTTTTCAAAACCATCCATGCATCCATTGTACTGAAACCAATTTGCGTAAAATGAAATTGGCGCAGCATATAATAATGGATAAATTGGAAAATTGGACTGATTCATGACACTATAAATTTATGACGAAATTGGGCGATAAAACTAATCAAAATCATGTTTGTATATTCCTATTAGCTTTAAATTAGTAGAGACAAATAAAAGTAATAGGAACGTATAAAAAACCATAGAATTATGAGTAGTGATGTTGCACCCTTAGAGGGACGGGTTTACGTGAAAGATTTGAGTTTTGATCATGAGTTATGGCATAACGAAATGAAGTTTTACAGAAATGAACTAGAAATTTTTGAACAACGATTAGAGCAGGATGTTGCTAGATTGTCCGACTCCGAAGCGTTAAGAGAATTAGAGCATTTCCAAAATCAGTTTATCCGTCAAAATGAAGTACTGGATATTTTAAACAAAAAGGTGAGAAAAAACCGTAAAAATATAGCCCGAAATTCCGTGGAAGGAGCCGTGCCTTTGGATCATAAATTAATGGCGAATTATAAATCGCTGCGGGAAGAATTTGAGGTGTTTGAGAAAATATATCATAACCTAAAAGTGAAGTTTTTGAAATTTAATCATACGCATTTTTAGCGTTCGAATCCACCAATAGTATTAAAAGCCTTCAAGAAATTGAAGGCTTTTTTTTATGAATGGTATTGATACCAATGTTGAAACTTTAAATTTGTATCAAAATCAATTAGCAATGTTACAGTTAGAAATTAAACCACAAGAAACGTATTCTCGATTAAAACTTGTATTACGCGTGTTTTTTGGATTATTTTATATTGTTATTCCACACCTGATACTATTGTTATTTGTAATTATGTGGGCTAAATTTCTATGGATATATACTACCTTTTATATTTTAATACGTGGTACTTATCCTCAAAAAGTGTGGAATTATCAACTTGGGTTAATGTATTGGTTAGCGCGATTGCATTTGTCGGTGTATAATCTTAGAGATGATTACCCAAAATTTGGTTGGAATACAGAATCAAATTACATAATAATTGAGGTGCCATTTAATGAGGCTCCTGATCGCTTATGGGTTTTATTACGATTTATTTTTATGGGTGTACTTTTGGTTCCACATATTATTGTTTGGATGTTTAGAAACATGTGGAGTTTCATTCTATCCATAATGGCGTTTTTTGCTGTATTGTTTACGGGAAAATATCCACAAAATTGGTTTGAGTTTAATGTGGGTACCCTTAATTGGGTAATGCGTATCTTAGGATATCAAATGTATCTATTTGACGAGTATCCTCCGTTTTCAGGAAAATAAACAAAGATGAAAGAAGATTATTTAAAAGTAAATAAAGATTCATGGAATAAAAGGGCAGAGGTGCACTATGATTCTGAATTTTATGATAATAAAACCTTTTTGAAGGGGCGCAGTTCCTTAAACGAAATAGAGTTGTCTATTTTAGGAGATGTAAAAGGAAAGTCTGTTTTGCATTTGCAATGTCATTTTGGCCAAGATTCTATTTCATTGAGTAGAATGGGAGCTAAGGTAACTGGGGTTGATTTTTCGGATGTAGCCATTGGTCAAGCCAAAAAGTTAGCGATTGAAACAGGAGTGGATACGCAATTTGTGTGCTGTGATGTATACAGCTTAAAAGAGGTACTAAACCAAAAATTTGATATTGTATTTACAAGTTACGGAACCATTGGCTGGTTGCCCGATATTAATAAATGGGCCAACACGGTGTCGCATTTTTTAAAACCAAGCGGGCAGTTTGTATTTGCTGATTTTCATCCAGTAGTTTGGATGTTTGATGATGATTTTAAAGAAATTAAATACAAGTATTTTAATGGAGAAGCCATCATTGAATTGTCGGAAGGAACATATACCGATGGTAGTGAAAATGTAAATCAAGATTATATTTCATGGAACCATGGTATGGGCGATGTACTCAATAGTCTTATTCATTCTGGACTAACTATAAATGAGGTGAACGAGTATGACTATTCGCCATATAACTGTTTTTCAGGTACGGAAGAAGTTTCGCCTGGTAAATTTATTATCAAAAGGTTAGGAGATAAAATACCAATGGTTTATTCTATTTTGGCTACCAAAAAATAGTATCCCAAAGAGGGAGACTAGGAAAGGGAAAGTAAATTTTAATTCTATTTTACGGCAATGGCCGAAATTTCCACATTCACTCCCAAAGGAAGTTTGCCAACTTGAACCGTTTCTCTGGCAGGATAATCCCTTGTGAAATAACTACCATAAGCTTCATTAACTACTGGAAAATCGTTCATATCAGCCAAGAAAATTGAACATTTCACCACATTTGAAAAGTTGTAACCAGCTGCGGTTAAAATGGCTTTTAAATTGGTCATTACCTTATGGGTTTCGTTTTCTCGGGTGTCCATTATCAGTTCCTTGGTATTGGAGTCCATGGCAATTTGACCACTAACATAGAGCGTATTTCCAGCTAAGATGGCTTGGTTATATGGTCCAATTGGAGCAGGTGCTGATTCGGTGTTGATTACAGATTTCATATTTATTGTAAAAATGGTTCTTTTTTTAAAGATTCTAATACTCGCACTAGAATGTCTAAAAAGGTGGCAATTTTAAGCAGAATGGATTCTAGATTGCGTTCATTTTTAGCATCTTCTTCTATTTCCAATATTAAATCGGTTAAGGAGGTAACCCCAATGGTGCGTATGGATGATTTCAATTTATGAGCCTTTTTAGCTGTTTCATCCCAATTTTGAGAGTCTGCAAATTCTTTTAACTCAGCTGCATCAATAGGTGCAAACTCGATAAAAGTGCCAACTAATTCTTTCATGAAATCTTTATCATCATACACCATTTCACTCAAAATGGATAAATCGTAAAGTTCGTTTGACATATTTTTTTTCGTATGAGATACAAACCTAATAGAAAAGGTTTGTATAAAAGCCCACAAGTGTCAGGTTTGATAAATTTATTCTATCTCCTTTTACCTTTTTCTTTTCGTTTTAAGTCTCGTTCTTTTTGTTCGTTATATAATCGTTCCTGTTCCTCTATATATGCTTCGGCTTGTCTGATATCTACTTTTCGGTTGTAGTTAAAAGCAGTTATGAATGAATCTTTAACGCCCACATCTTTTACTAATTCGTTGTAAAATCGTGCTTCTGTGATGTTATCAAATTGACCCACTGTTAGATATGTCCAATTTTCATCCACAATTTCAGTAATACTATCCAATTCCATAAACAAGTATGCAAGGTCTTCCGGGATAGTATCACTCTTGAAAGCGCCAACTTGAACCGTAAAGAAAACCTTACCAACCAATGCATCATCTATGGGTTTATAGTCCATATTAACTACTTTTTCGGCATATTTTGTTTTGTCTTTTACATTTACCACAAATGCATCGGGGTACCCAGATTCCTTAACCACAGCTAATAATCGTTCTGCAACCAGGGGATGTACAAACTTTCCAATGATATATCTGTAAATACCATTTTCATCAACATATACTTCTACATTTTTGACTCCTTTAAATTCCCAGGTATATTTTGGTTTTAAGGTTGCGCCAATTTGAACCCCATACGTAGGTTGCTTATTGGTGTATGATACCGATTTTGTGCTCACCCAATGTTCTATTTCTTTTTGTTCATCATACACAATCAAATCTGCTGAATCTATTGGCGTTTCTCGTTTCAAACATTCTCGATGAAAGCGTTGTCCTTCTACCAAATAATACTCGTTAGAAAAAGAATAAATGGAGTAAAACTTATTCAAAGTTCCTATTGTTTTTTCACAATTACCGTTAAGCGAGTAGGCTTTGAGAAGATAGAAATATACATATTCCGAAACTCGTCTTTCTTGATGATCACGCACTTGATATTCAGGAGAATATTTTGAAGATGCTTTCTCTAATAAGTAGATAGCATATTCTAAATTGGAATCTAACCTAGTGTAGCTTTGACCTAAAAGGTAGGCGAAATTCATATTAGTTGAATCCAATTCGTATAATTTCTTAAATGATTTTGAGGCGCTTTCCACCTTGTTTTGACTCAAATCTAAGATGGCTTGATCAAAAAGCTTCTTACGGTCTGTTTTTTGTGAATAAACAGTAGATGAGAATGTTACAAGAATAAAACTTATCCAAATGATTTTCTTCATTGGTGTAAAAATGAAATGGTGTAATAATAAAAAAATGGCAATTTGTTGCGCCTTATTAAATTGCAAATTACGTTAGGACCCTCAATCAAAAAAGGGCCAAAATGGGTTTGTTTCAACAATGTTTATTAACAAATGGGGAGGCTTTTTTATAGTTAATGAGGGAAGCTTTCACGCTTTAGAATTATATTTGTGACCATATAAAATAAAAATTAGATGAAGAAAGTATTAGTATCCTTAGCCTTTGCGCTAACTGTAATTGGCGGATTTGCCCAAGAAAGTGATATAGACCCAAAATTTGCGTCTTACATGATTGAAACTGAAAGAAGAACTGTTTTTGTTCAAAATATGAATTTGAATGAAGTGGATGCGAAAGTATTTTGGGTAATCTATGACGCTTTTGAAACTGAGCTTAAACCCTTGAGAGAAAGTGGGGTAGCTAACTTAAAAGCGTATGGTGAGCAATATGAGAAAATGACCGATGATCAAGCGGCTGCTATCATGAAAACTTCATTAGCCAATGAGGCAAAAAGAGCAAAAATCAGAAAAAAATATTATAATAAAATGGCTAAAGAATTAGGTGCCAAAACAGCATCTCGTTTTATGCAATTGGATACGGTGGTTAGTATGATTTTGAAATTATCTATTTATGATGAATTGCCGTTAATTGGCGATTTTAATTAAGCTAATCCAAATTTAATAAGAAAGGGAATTGGAAACAATTCCCTTTTTTTATGCCTAATGCCTAATGCCTAATGCCTAATGCCTAATACCTAATGTCTAATGCCTAATGCAAAATGATGGATGATGAGTTTAGCACTACATTTTCATAAAAATCGACTAGCTTTTCGCCTTCCTTATCCCAATTCAAATGTTGAAAAGCTAGGCATGAATTTGATTGGTATTTCTCGAGTAACTCAGGCGTTTCAATCAATTTCAACATTCCATTTGCCAAGTCAGTGACCGATCTGGACGGAATACTAATACCGTTTTTATATTTGGACAATAATCGGGTAGTTTCAGGCATGTCTACATCAATAACAGCCATTCCAGCTCCCGTATAATTGTAATACTTTATAGGTGGACCTCCTATAATGTTGTTTACTGATGGGGTTTTAGCAATAATCCCGATATGGCACTCCGCCAATAATTCAGGTACTTTTTCATAGGGCACCCATCCTGTTTCTTCTACCGCTTGGGTTAAGTGGTTTTCTTGAATAAAGGTGT
Organism: uncultured Flavobacteriales bacterium; assembly: GCA_963974475.1. Lineage (GTDB taxonomy): Bacteria > Bacteroidota > Bacteroidia > Flavobacteriales_G > Salibacteraceae > CAJXZP01. The sequence continues at coordinate 48,654 of CAXBCR010000006.1, read as the reverse complement.
CAAAAAACGTTCGTTCCTTACCAATAGTGGTACCGATGATTTTAAATTTTGTTTCCTTGTGCTTTTGATTTACAATTTTAAAAGCTTCCAGCATTTCTTTTAGCCCTCTATTAAACGGTAGGTATCCATCGTGTGCAATTATGATTTCTTTTGGCTTGTTTTGACGGATAGACTCGGTAAATAAAGACGGTTGAGCGGCATTATATATAACTGCACTTTTTATTTTATGATGCTGCGAAACCAAATGTCCACGGGTGATATGGTTGGCGGAAATTAAATAACGTAATTCGGATAAATGCCTGTTTTTTATCCAAATTTCTTTAGCGGTTCCAGTGGTGTAACTTTCATGAGAATCAAAAACAACCTTAGCACCATTTTGTTTGGCTATTTGCAAAGCAATGTAATAGGACTCGGGTTCGTGCGCATGATATACATCCGCGTTAACCTCGATTGCCTTTGCAATAAAATCAAAATAAAATGGTCCCTTAAAAAATTTCTTAAGGGTCTTATTAATTTTTGAAAATGGACTTTTTATGGCGTAGGTTGGAATACCTTCAAATGACAATTCGAGTTGGTTTGGCTTGTTAAGCGAAATAGTATTGCCCATGTCATAAAGGATTCCATTTTCATTGGCTCGACAAATCATAGATAAATCGTGCCCCGCACTTTGTAAGGTCTTTGCCTCTTTATAAAAAATGCGGTCATCTAATGGGGAATGATTTACCGATATCATGCAGATTTTTGCCATTATGCTTTGGTGTCTTTGAGGTATTTTTTGTAGTAATATAGTTTACCAATAAAATGAATAAATTTAGCAATTATACTTGTGTAAATCGCACCTAAAACCCCATAAATTGGGATTAAAATGATATTTCCTGCTAAATTAATAATTGCTTCGGTGATAGCCACGTTTCTTACTGCTTTACCTTGCGATTTTGCAGATAGGAAGTTGAAAGGCTGATATAGTCCCTGGAAAAAGAAGGCTATGGATAAACCAATGGCATAATCGGCAACATCTGTAAATTCATTTCCAAATAATAAAACAACTAACGGAGAGGCAATAAAATACAAGATGATCATGGAAGTAATTAACCAAAGTGTATTGTAAATAAATACTTTTTGTGGAATTTTATTTTGGTGGCTAAAATCTTTAAAAAGACTGTTGGATAACGCCTGACTACCCATTACCATTGGAGAAGTAATCATATTTGCAAGAGAGTAGAATCCGTTCACAGTAGTGTTAATAAAATATGAAATGGCCATCTCGTCAAGCTTAAACGTGCTTTGATTGGCGGTGCTACCGATATAAAAATTAAAGCCGTAACTCTTGTTCTTTGCCCAAATGAGATTAAAATTGGATTTTAGATTATTGAAATTAGGTTCAAATTGACGGTATATAATACCAAATGAAATAATTAGGGTAACCAAATTGAAGACAATTGTATTGTAAAGGGAAAGAGATTCGGTAAGAGCAAAAAGACCTAACGCAATAAGGAAAAGAACTTTTGCGGCATTATCGTAAATAGGTAAAATATGCACCTTGTTAGAGCCAACAGTCATTGCTGAAATAAGGCTCCTAGAAGGAATAATAATAGTTAATGGCGCAACTAATCTTAAAATGCTACCAATTTGGGTATGGAATAGGTCATCAATAAAAAAGGAGAATACCCAGATAAAAAAAGCATAAAAGATACCGATGGCTAGATTAAGTGAAAATCCCAGTCCAAATAGCTCCTTTTCCAATAATGGATTTTTGTTCTCTGCTAAAAGTACTTGGAGAGATGAGAAAAATCCGAATCTAAAAAACAAAGCCGTAAAAGCAGTAAATGAACCAAAGAAGGCGTATAACCCGTAAAGGTCAACCCCAAGAACGTTGGTTTGTAAGGTTTTGATACCAAACCCTATAGCCACCATTAGTATTTGAGACCCAAAGAGTAGGAAGGTTTGCTGACCCGTTTTAGATTTGAAAAAATTCACCGTTGTTTTTATTATTCGAACGAAAGTAATGAAATAGCGCTATAAACCTTCCATATAATGGTTTTACAAGCCGTGGAAACTCCAATAACCCATAATTATTGTAGTGCGATAAGAATATTAATACGTGTAATTAGCTGATAGTATTGTAGGTAAGGAATGGAGCGAATGAATTCAAAAAAAGACCAAATAAAAATGAAATAAAAGTTATTGGAATTTCATAAAAAAACTACTTTTGCCGCTCGATTTTATGGTGATTGTAGCTCAGCTGGTTAGAGTATCGGTTTGTGGTTCCGAGGGTCGCGGGTTCAAATCCCGTCTTTCACCCAAGATTGAAAAGCTTCTGTTGTTTAACAGGAGCTTTTTTTTGCCTTATTTTTTTCTCCAAACGCAGTTTGAGATAAAAAAATATGGCAAAAAAAAGAGCCTCGCAAGAGGCTGAGCTTTTTGATGTTGCGGTCTCTACCAAAGAGTACGGGAACACGCAGTAATCCCGAGTAGCATGCCAAACGCAGTTTGAGATAAAAAAATAAGGCAAAAAAAAGAGCCTCGCAAGAGGCTGAGTTTTTTGATGTTGCGGTCTCTACCAAAGAGTACGGGAACACGCAGTAATCCCGAGTAGCATGCCAAACGCAGTTTGAGATAAAAAAATAAGGCAAAAAAAAAGAGCCTCTCAAGAGGCTGAGCTTTTTGATGTTGCGGTCTCTACCAAAGAGTACAGGAACACGCAGTAATCATTTATAAAGAAACCATTTGATATGAATCACACGCTTTTCGTTAGATGTAATTAAGTAGAACGCTATAGAAAAGTTTAAATCAAATGCCTGTTTTTATGAGAAGTGCAAATTCATATTTAAAGCATAATTTAGCTATAAAATCACCCCAAACTCCCTGATTTAAATCACGTTCATAAACAAAACCAAAATCACTTGTTTATAGTTTTGAATAGGTTAATTTTGGCGTTCAAATTTTAGAAAAACGGTACAAATGAGTATTCTAGTAAATAAAGATTCAAAAGTTATAGTTCAAGGTTTTACAGGTAGTGAAGGAACTTTTCACGCTGGTCAAATGATTGATTACGGTACAAATGTAGTAGGCGGTGTTACCCCAGGAAAAGGTGGCCAAGAACATCTTGGAAAACCAGTTTTTAACACAGTTGCAGATGCGGTGAAAGTTGCAGGAGCGAATACATCCATCATTTTTGTGCCACCAGCATTTGCTGCTGATGCAATAATGGAAGCAGCGCAAGCAGGTATTAAAGTAATCGTTTGTATCACGGAAGGAATTCCTGTGAAAGACATGATTCAGGTAAAAGAATATTTATCTGACAAAGATGTTCGATTAATCGGTCCTAACTGTCCGGGTATTATTACTGCTGAAGAAGCTAAAATTGGTATTATGCCAGGGTTTATCTTCAAAAAAGGAACTGTTGGAATTGTATCAAAATCAGGTACATTAACTTATGAAGCAGTGGATCAAACCACAAAAGCAGGATTAGGTCAAACTACAGCGATTGGTATTGGTGGTGATCCAATTATTGGAACCACAACTTTAGATGCAATCAAAATGTTTGAAGCAGATGACGAAACCAAAGGAATCATAATGATTGGTGAAATTGGTGGAAATCTTGAAGCTATAGCAGCTGCATGGATTAAAGATAACGGAACAAAACCAGTAGTTGCATTTATTGCGGGCGAAACAGCACCAACAGGTAGAACAATGGGTCATGCCGGAGCAATTGTATCTGGAGCAGATGATACTGCTACTGCAAAAAAACGTTTATTAAGAGAAGCAGGAGTTCACGTGGTGGATTCTCCAGCTGATTTAGGTTCTAAAATGGCTGAGCTTTTAGCATAGGCTTTTTGGAATAAGTATATTATAAAAGCCTGCCGTTCTTGAATGGTGGGCTTTTATGTTTATAATAGTATTGATTTTAAAGGAATTAGAGATGAAAAGAATTAGTGTATTTATCGCGTTGTCTATCCTTGTTTCATTGCCCAAATTAGGACTAAGTTGGGGACAAATTGGACATAGAGTAGTGGGGCAGGTTGCCATGAACCACATGTCAAAGAAAGCCAACAAAAATGTTTTGGCAGCCTTGGGTAATGAAGACGTAGCCATGGTAGCTAATTGGATGGATTTTATCAAATCCGAAGAAGATAAATCTTTTATGAGTCCTTGGCATTACTGTACTATTAAGGATGGTGAACATTACGGTCATGCACCAGAAGAAGGTGATATTTATCAAGCCATTACTAAATTCACGGAAGAATTAAAAACAAAAAACTTTAGTGTGGATGAAGCTTACGCTTTGAAAGTGCTTATCCATTTGGTAGGTGATGTACACCAACCACTCCATGTTGGAAATGGAACTGACCGTGGTGGAAATGATGTAAAGGTGAAGTTCTTTTGGGAAAAATCTAACATCCATCGAGTTTGGGATAGCGGAATGATTGACAAACAACAATTAAGCTATTCCGAATATACCCAATGGATTGATGTGGCCTCAAAAGATGAAGTGGCTAAATGGCAATCCGCTACAGTAATGCAATGGATGGATGAATCTGTTTCCTTTCGTGAGTCTGTGTATTCAATTCCAGAAAACAAGAATTTATCCTATCAATACGTGCATGATCATATAGGTCAAGTAAACGAACGTTTATTGAAAGCAGGAATTCGTTTGGCGGGTATTTTGAATGAAATTTACGGATAGGCTACCGTGGGATTAGGGGCCATTATATTTATCGCTTTTCTTATTGGAATAATTTACCTCGTTAAACTTAGGAATTTCGATATTTACGATAAGGAACCGTTTTCGATTATGCTTATCAGTTTTGTGGTGGGTGGAATCGTTTCCATTGCGGTAACTACTTTATTGTATCAATTCGTAACCGTTGAACGTACTTTTCTGCAAGCCTTTTATAAGGTAGGGATTATTGAAGAAATGGGTAAGCTAATTACCTTTTTTCTCATTTACCGAATCATACGGAATCACTTTGATGAAATTGTGGATGGCGTTATATATATGTCGTGTATTGCTCTCGGTTTTGCTATAATTGAAAATGTATCCTACGCCATGTCGGCAGAAAATGCTATGGCTGTATTAGCCATGCGAGCAGTAACATCAACCTTAGGACACATGGCATTTTCTGGGATTATGGGAGTGGCTTTATTTGTTCATTTCAAGGTGCATAAAAATGGGTTGGGCATTGTAGTTTCATTACTTATTGCCGCCTTTGCGCATGGCTTTTATGATGGTGTATTGTTTAAGTCGGAGTACAGTTGGAGTTTTATTTTTGTGTACGGATTAATTATTTTGGGTGCTTTTTGGACTTTAAAAGTGGTACTGAGTTTTTCCCGATTCAGGAAGAAATTTAACCTATCGCTTTTTTCAGATGAAACGATTTCGGATGAAATTTTATGCGTAAACTGCGCTACTCGGTCCAATTCCTCTCGTTTGGAATTCTGGAAAATAGAAACCCATGTATGCGGAAATTGTAATAATTTGGTGTTCGATTTTTCATCTTGGAAACAAATGAATCGTTACTATTTGCCGCTTAGAAAATGGAAATCGGAATTGAAATCCTTTAAAAAAGAGCCCAAAATGCCCGTACGATTTGGAGCGAATTCAGAGCATGCATTAGATGTTTGGGTGGAGAATGTGAGTTGTTCACCAGCGTCACTAAACCAGTGGCTAGTGCAACAGAACCATGCAGATAAAGAGAAAAACTTGAATATACCAGTAATTGGAACCTTATTAAAGTGGGTCGGACTGCATTACATGATAAAAAAATAAGGAGCGTTTAGCTTATGCAAACTCTTTAAAATACCCCTGTAAAATTCCAATAATATATTCGTAATGCGATGCGTTTAATCCTGGCCAAACTCCTAACCAAAAGGCATTATTCATAATTAAATCCGTATTGGGCAAATCGCCAATTACTCGATGTTCTACATTACTGTATGCCGGTTGTTTTAATAAATTACCCGCAAACAAAAGACGAGTGCCAATTTTATGCTCTTCAAGGTATTTAACTAAATGGTTACGATTTATTTTACTCTCCGGTTTTATGGTAATCAAATATCCAAACCAAGAAGGTTCTGAATTGGGAGATGCTTCTGGTAAAATAAAATCGGAGGTAAAAGGTGCTAACATTTTACCCAAAGTTTTGTGGTTTTCTTGACGTGCTTTCACAAATTTATCCACCTTACGTAATTGACTCAAGCCAATGGCAGCTTGCATATCGGTAACTTTTAAATTGAAACCAATGTGAGAATAAACGTACTTATGGTCGTAACCTTCGGGTAATTCGCCCATTTTCCAACCATATCTATTTAAACAAGTGTCATCTTTTCCAGGATCGCACCAGCAATCTCTTCCCCAATCGCGAAATGAAATGGCAATTTTTCGAAGTCGAGTATTATTAATTAAAACGGCCCCACCTTCACCCATAGTAATGTGATGCGCAGGGTAGAAGCTCAATGTAGCCAAATCGCCAAATGAACCTGTTTTCTTTCCGTTTACGGTAGACCCTAATGAATCACAGTCATCTTCAATCAACCATAAATTATACTCATCAGCAATTTTGCGCAATGCTTCTATATTGAATGGATTCCCCAGGGTATGGGCAATCATGATGGCTTTAGTTTTGTTGGTAATTGCCGATTTTAATTGATCCACGTTTACATTATAGGTAGGTATTTCCACATCCACAAATACTGGAACGCACCCCATTTGAACAATCGGGTTTACGGTGGTAGGAAATCCTGCGGCAACAGTAATTACCTCATCTCCAGGTTTTAACTGACGGTCTTTTAATTTAGGAGATGAAAGCGTGTATAAAGCTAATAGATTGGCAGATGAACCTGAATTGACAAGAAGTGCTTTTTGAGACCCAAAATAGGCGGCAAGTTCTTTTTCCATCGTTTCGCCAAAGCGACCGGTGGTCAACCAACCATCCATTACCGCATCTATACCAAATAATAAATCATCGGCTTCAATGACTTTTCCTGTTACCGGAATGTAGTCTTTTCCAGCCTCTATCCGTTTAGAAACGTTCAGTTTGGTAGTTAATGCTTCTTTTAATTGTTGGTCTATATTCTGTAACATTTCACGCAAATTTAGACTCGCAAAGATGGGTTTTGCTTGTGAATTTTGAAACGGATTTTTAGTTTTATTATGAACTAATTTATAGAAGTGGTTATTGCTCTGATTTAGCTCTTATTCCTAACTCTATCGCTTCTAGATTTTCAATTTTACCTTTGTTTAACTCAAAACGCAAAATTGTTTTTACTTTATGAAATCCGTGAAACCCAGCAGCTCCGGGGTTCATGTGTAACAGATTTAACTTTTTGTCGAACATCACTTTTAATATATGAGAATGCCCACATATAAAAAGGTCTGGTTTTTCAATGGAAAGTAATTCAGGGATTCCTTTATGGTATCTGTGAGGATAACCTCCAATATGGGTTATTAAAACCTTCACCCCATCCAATGTAAATATCTCATTTTCTTTGAATTGAGCTCGTGCATTATGGTCGTCAATATTACCATAAACCGCACGCAAAGGTTTGAATTTCGCCAATTCATCCGTTACCGTTAGGTCACCAATGTCGCCTGCATGCCATATTTCGTCCACATTCTTAAAGTATTTATAGACTTTTGGGTCGAGGTAACTGTGCGTATCAGAAAGCAATCCTATTTTTGTCATAGTTTTGCGAAGGTGGTATTTTTTATGATAAATCAATCCAAAAACCAATAATAATGACAGTAGATATTTTAGCCATTGGGGTGCATCCCGATGATGTGGAATTAGCGTGTTCCGGAACGATAATAAAGGCAATTCAAGAAGGTAAAACCGTGGCTATTTTGGATTTAACTCGTGGAGAAATGGGTACTAGAGGTACACCCGAAACGAGAAGAGAAGAAGCCCTAAACTCTGCTAAGATACTTGGCGTGAGTGAAAGAATAGGTCTCAATATGGGAGATGGATTATTTGAACATTCTAATGAAAATATGTTGGAGATAGCGAGATACATTCGTCATTTTCAACCCAAAATTGTGTTAGCCAATGCCATGCAAGATCGTCATCCAGATCATGGGAGAGCGGGTAAACTTATTGCAGATTCTTGTTTTTATTCAGGTTTGGTTAAAATTGAAACAGAATTAAATGGTGTGGTTCAAAAAGCTCATCGCCCAAAGGTGGTGTATCATTACATCCAAGATTATTACGAAAAACCGGATTTGGTAGTGGATGTAAGTCAAGTTTGGGAACAAAAATTGACCTCCATTTTGGCATTTTCTTCGCAGTTTTATAATCCAAAATCGAATGAGCCTGAAACGCCTATTTCTTCGAAGGCTTTTATGGATTTTATTGAAGGAAGAGGAACCCAATTTGGTCGTTTAATTAATACCAAATATGGGGAAGGCTTTACCATGGTTCGCCCTGCAGGAGTGTCTCAAATTTTTGATGTGATTTAAGGAAACTTGAATTGCACGTATTAAAATTTTATATTTGTACGTAAATTAATTATTATGAATACGAAATTGACATTAAGTTTGGATAAATCAATAATTGATGAGGCTAAATTATACGCGAAAGAGCAGCATACAAGCTTATCAAAATTGATTTCAAATTACCTTACGGTACTTATAAAAAAAGACGAAGTAAAAACAGACGAATTGGAGATTTCACCACTGGTTAAGAGTTTGGTAGGGGTAATTAGTTTGGATGATGATGTAGATATCAAGAAAGAATATCAGGAATACTTAATAAACAAGTACAAATGAAAAAGGTTTTTCTGGACACTAATATCGTCATTGATTTACTAACTAATAGGAAGCCCTTTATTATCGATGTGGCCAGTGTTTTTTCTCAAGCAGAAAAAAATGAATTGAAGCTTGTTATTTCTCCTTTAACTATGGCGACTACTAATTACATGCTTTCCAAACAATTATCACAGTCGATAGCAAGAAGAATAGTAAGAGAGTTTAGGTTATTGGTTGAGATTTCAATAATGAATGATAAGGTAGTTGACTTAGCTTTAACGGATGAAGGTTTTACCGATTTTGAAGATGGATTACAACATTACTCAGCTATCGCTTCTGGTTGCGAAATTATTATTACCAGAGATAAAAAAGATTTTAAGAATTCAAAATTGCCGGTGATGAACCCAGGGCAATTTTTGGCATCAATTAGATAAATAAATGCTATCAAAATTACATATATCAAACTACGTTTTAATTAATAAATTAGAAGTAGAGTTTAAGTCGGGTTTCACGGTTATTACGGGTGAAACGGGTGCAGGAAAGTCCATTTTATTGGGCGCATTAGCACTGATTTTAGGCGAAAGGGCCAATACATCAAGTAGAGGTAATCCGGATAAAAAAATTATTGCTGAGGGCGAGTTTAATATCGAAAACTACGCGTTGCAATCATTTTTTGAAAAGCATGATTTAGACTATGAGCCTAAAATGACTAGCCTTCGAAGAGAAATTGTTCCATCCGGAAAGTCGCGTGCGTTTATTAATGACACTCCTGTTTCAATCACCGTGTTAAAAGCGTTAGGTGAAAAATTGGTAGACATACATTCGCAACACGAGAATCAATTATTACTTAAACCGCTGTACCAATTACAGTTTTTGGACGCATTTGCAGGCCTAACGCCCAAAGTTGATTTATTTGCTAAAGATTTTTCGGACTGGAAGGAGTTGAAAACGAGTTTGACCAAATTGATAGAAAACGAGCAAAAAGCACGTCAGGAAGAGGATTATTTACGATTTCAATTAACCGAAATTGAGGAAGCAGAAATAGGAAAAATCAATTTTAAAGAATTGCAAGCAGAGTTGGATATTCTTGATAACGCGGATGGCATAAAAGCGGGTTTGCAGGGTGCATTACACCAAATTTCAGAAGGTGATTCGAGTGCGATGGATTTGCTAAAGGAGAGTTTGGGACAGTTGAAGTCGGCCGCCAATTTAAGTGATGGATTTTCCGAATTGATGGAGCGTTTGAATTCTGTTATTATTGAGCTAGATGATATTAATTCTGAAATTGAATATCAAGATGGAGAGGTAGAAGCAAACCCCGAAAAGGCTGATTATATTCGTGCATCTATCGATAAAATAAACCATTTGTTATTTAAACATGGGTTGACAGAATTAGAGGAATTACTCGAATTAGAAATTAGTTTAGTAGATTCGCTTAATCAAATGGATGGCTTTACAGATGAAATTGCGAAAATTGAAAAGCAATTGAAAGCCCTGGAAGAAAAAATGGAAAAGACCTGCCAAATGATTTCCTCCAAAAGAAAGGCAACCGCTCCAAAATTGGAGAAATTAATCGCTAGTGGTTTGCATACCTTAGGAATGCCAGAAGCACAAATGTTTATTGATTTAGGCACCAAAAAGGAATTTACTAGCTCGGGTAAAGATGAGATTAAATTGCAATTTTCTGCCAACAAAGGGTTTGAACCAAATCCGTTAGAAAAAGTAGCTTCGGGTGGGGAGCGTTCTCGATTAATGTTGGTATTGAAGAAAATTCACGCATCTGTAGCTTCTACACCCACTTTAATATTAGATGAAATTGATACGGGTATATCCGGGGAAGTAGCGGCAAAAACGGCTCAAATGCTTTCTGAAATGGCGGGAAATTCTCAAATTATTTCTATTACGCATTTGCCACAAGTGGCTGGTAAGGCACAACATCACCAACAAGTATCTAAAAGTACTGGCAATACGAAAACGGAAACGCATTTAAAAACGCTTACACTTGAAGATCGTAGATTAGAAATTGCTAGAATGTTGAGTGGAGAGGATATCACGGATGCAGCACTAGAAAATGCAAACCAATTGATGAAATAAGTGCTGATTTCCGATGTTTCAGGAAATAAATAGTCAATCTTTAATTAATTTGTTTGATTTTCGTTAACCTTGCTACTCGTTGATTTAAGGTGAGTTAGATTGGTTTTGTGAGAACTTTTCTGATTTACAGAGTAAAAAATATTGCATCAACTGTAATAAACTTGCCCTGTAGGCCACTAACCAATAAAAAACAAATGAGTAGCGATTTTTACACATTATCTATTTTGCCATATGCCGGAATCATTATTAAGATTTGCCGTGCATATACTAATACGCAAGAAGATTTTGAAGATTACTACCAAGAAGTATGTCTGCAAATTTGGCGAAGCCGCGAAAGTTTTAACTCGGATTCTGATTGGAGCACTTGGTTATATCGCATATCGCTAAACGTTTGCCTTACTTTATTGAAGAAAAAGAAAAACAATATTCAACATTTTGCTTCTGATTACATGCCACCCGAATTGGTAGAAGATAGTCGGGCGTTTGCAGATGAATCCTTGAATGAGTTGTATGATGGTATTCGCCAATTATCGGAAATAGACCGTGCCATAATCATGCTGTATTTGGAAGAGAAAACGTATGAAGATATTGCAAATATTATAGGAAGTAACACTAACAATATTGGTGTTCGAATTAAAAGGATTAAAGATAGACTCAAATTAATACTAAGTAAATAAAAATGGAAAAATCAATAGAATCAATCTGGAAAAAAGGTTTTTTAAAAGAAGATGCCTTGGTGGCGCCAAAATTGAACAATTTGTATAATCAACGGTCATTGAATGCGGTGGATAAGCTATTTAGAATGGGCCGAAATAACCTGATTTTTATTGTGGTAGGGGCAATCGTTGTTTTTGGAATTACCATAGCCATGGGAATACCTTATTCCGGAGCGGGAGTGTTTATATTGCTGATGATTACGGTGTATTATGGTAAAAAACAGGGGGAGCATGCTCAGGAAATTAATAAAGGATTAAACAGTCATCAATACTTGGTTGAAGTGAAGGTTTGGATGAACAAAACCATTGACGGATATACCTATTTATATCGGTTTATTTATCCTGCCTTTGTGATTTTATTCACCCTTGGAGGATGGTATTCAAGCCTGGGAAAAGCTTTTTTTGAAGAAATGAGAAATAACACACCAGAATTGGTAACCTTGTTTGGAGTCCCTGCATTGTTTTGGGCGGTATTGCTTGTAATATCGGCTCTGTTTTCTGTTTTTGCACGGGCTATTTATATGGCAGATTTGAAAACCGTGTATGGTGGAATCTTTCAAAAAATTGACACCTTGTTGGACGAAATGGAAGAATTAAGTACAGAAAAGTAAGAAGACAAAAAAGAGAACGATGAAAATTGACCACATAATAAGAACGATAGAAGCAAAGAGTAGCCCGAAACTTTTGAAAGCGTATGTTTCCTTAGAAAAATTGATTGAAGCAATAAATGCACGAGAATTTCCTCATGAATTTGGGCAAATGATTCAACCGAAAATTCAAGTTATAAATACGTTTTCTGGTACTTCGAAACAATTGGCCAAAGAGATTAAAAAAACCGAACAATATGTGGTCAACCAGTTAGAAAAGGAATTGGGCTGGGTAAAAAAACGGCATTATCAAAACCTATGGATGGGTTATGGAATGTTGGCTGGGGTGTTGTTTTCTACTGTTTCAACATCGTTTGGTTTCACCAACACATTTAATTCTTTAGGAATGGGAATTTCGCTGGGATTGATTTTTGGAATGATGGTGGGAAAGAATAAAGATACCCAAGCGGCAAAAAATGGATTGCAATTGGATTGAAAAAAACGAAATGGATTAAACCAAAAGGAATATTTGCGTCTTTTAATCGATTGCAGTGTGTTTGCCACTAATAGGCAAAACATTTTTGGAATTTACTTTCTACTCCAAACAATAAAACTACATTCGTACCGTATAGGTATCGATTTTAATCAGACATGGCAAAGAACTTACTTTTACTAATTTTAAGCCTCGCTCTTTCGGGCGGATTGTTTGCGCAAGTGAACAGTGGCAATACCTATAAGTTTTTAAACTTACCTACTTCAGCTAGGTCAGCGGCAATGGGGGGGAGCTTTATTTCTTCTGGTTCCAGCGATTTGAATTTAGTAGCCGACAATCCATCGGTATTAGATAGCACTATGGATCGTTTAGCCACTTTTACCTATATCAATTATTTATCGGATATCAACATGGGTTATGTAGCCTATTCTAAATATTACCAAGGCATTGGAACATTTAGTGCCGGTATGCAATTTATGGGGTATGGAAATTTTGTACGTGCCGATGAAACGGGTGTTCAATACGGAACTTTTAAGGCGGGAGATTACGCTTTTGATATTTCTTATGGGCGGGCTATTGATTCTTTGTTTTCGGTAGGAGCTAGTATGAAATTGGTTTATTCTTCCTACGATTATCTGAATTCTTTTGGAGTTGCTTTTGATTTAGGAGGGACCTATATCAGTAAAAACAAGTTGTTTACCGCTGGAGCAGTAATGAATAATATGGGGTTTGAAATTGTGCCGTATTTTAAAGGAAATCGACAAAAAATTCCGTTTAATATGCAAATAGCAGGTTCCATAAAATTGGATAAAGCTCCGTTGAGGTTCACTTTTTTAGCCAATAACTTACAAACGTGGAGTTTGGTAGGAAACAAGGCTGTGGATGGCTTACCTACCATTGGCCCTTCAGGTGCAAGTATTGCAACGACCAGTACAAATGATTTTGCGGGCAATTTTTTTCGTCATTTTGTTTTCGGAGCAGAGATTTTACCCTCGGAGAATTTCTATATACAAATTGCCTATAATTATTTACGAAAAGCAGAAATTACAACCCCAAACAAAACCACTTTCAATGCTTTTTCTCTAGGGTTAGGGATGCGTATTAAACGATTCAAATTTGGGTATGCTGTTGCATCTTATACCGCTGCAGGCACAAGTCACCATATTACGGTGAGCACCGATTTGAAATCATTTAAAAGAAAATCTTCCTCTAATTAGGGACAGTTTCTTGGGTAACTCTACTTTTGTCTTTCTAATTTTATTTTATGAGCATTAATATCGCGATTGACGGTTTCTCGTCTTGTGGAAAAAGTACGTTAGCCAAACAATTGGCCAAAGAAATTGGTTTTGTATATGTAGATTCAGGTGCGATGTATCGCGCGGTGACTTTGTATGCTATGCGTAATGACTTCTTTGATGGGATGGATTTAAAAAGTCAATTGCTGATTGATGATTTGAAAAAAATAAATGTGACGCTTTCTTATGACCCCAAAACGCAAAGTCAAATTACTTTTTTGAACGGTGAAAATGTAGAAGAAGAAATTCGGAAAATGCCGGTTTCACAACGCGTTAGTCAGGTAGCTGTGGTAAAAGAAGTTAGACAACGTTTGGTTTTTTTACAAAAACAAATGGCGCTAAAAAAGAGTGTGGTGATGGATGGAAGAGATATAGGTACGGTGGTTTTGCCCGAAGCCGAGCTTAAAATTTTCATGACCGCAACTCCTGAAGTTCGTGCGCAAAGAAGGTTGGATGAATTGGATGCGAAAGGGGAGAAAGTATCTTTTAGCGAGGTGATTGAAAACCTGAAACATCGTGACCACGTAGACCAAACCAGAGATGAGTCACCTTTGCGTCAAGCTTCAGATGCAAGAATACTAGACAATTCAAATATTACAAGAGAAGAACAACTTGAAATGGTAAAAGGCTGGGTAGATGGTTTTTTACTGAGATGTTAGGTTGAAGTAGGGAGACAGAAAACGAAGTTGGGAAAATAAAGCGGGAAGTTCAAAGTCTGAAGTTGGGATAACTTTTAATGATCATGATGCATTCGCATACAATTTTTTATGCGAACAATTTGCCGAAAAATAGCTTGAAAATAGGCTGGTTTGAGAGGGCAGCATTAATTCACAACATCCTATTAATAAATGCAATAACCTGAGGTGTTTATTTACAGAAAAACATTACTTTTGCAGCCCCAATATTTGGGGTAGACTGCAATCGGGAGTAGTTCAGGTTTAATATCTTATGGAGTTTCCGAAACCATAATACAATTTTTTAGTCCAATATGGCTGAAGAGAAAAAAGATGTAGCTGCTAAAGCTGCAGAAGTAAAAGAAACGCTTGCCAACAAAGTTGAGGAAGTAAAAGAAAAAGTTGCTGAAGTAGTGGAAGACGCTAAAGAAGCTGTTGCAGAAGTAGTTGAAGAGGCTAAAGAAGTAGCAGAAGAAAAAGTGGAAGAAGTGAAAGAAGCGGTTGCTGAAGTAGTTGCTGAAAC
Organism: uncultured Flavobacteriales bacterium; assembly: GCA_963974475.1. Classification (GTDB taxonomy): domain Bacteria; phylum Bacteroidota; class Bacteroidia; order Flavobacteriales_G; family Salibacteraceae; genus CAJXZP01. The sequence goes on along the minus strand of CAXBCR010000006.1, from coordinate 33,529 downwards.
TAAGAAGGCAGTAAAAGTGGTAGTGGAAGAAGTAGCGGAAGCTATTGAAGAAGCAGTTGCCGAAGAACCTAAAGCAGAAGTGGTATCCACTGAGCCTATAGACTATTCAAAAGTTGAGCCATTGGCTGATTTTGATTGGAGTGCAATTGGTAAAACGGAAGACGTTTATCCTGCGGATGTATTTGCAAAATACGAAGAAGAGTATGTATCTACTTTAACTTCTATTGCAGATCACGAAGTTGTGGATGGACGAATTGTTGCTTTAACTAACAAAGAAGCGGTAGTAGACATTAACTATAAGTCTGAAGGTATCATCTCTGTAAATGAGTTGAGATACAATGCAGATGTAAAAGTTGAAGATATTATTAAAGTTTACGTTGAAAACTTAGAAGACAAAAACGGTCAATTAGTTATTTCGCACAAAAAAGCACGTATGTTAAGTGCTTGGGATGATGTGAATGAGGCTCTTGAAACTGGAAAAGTTATTCAAGGTTTTGTTAAATGTAGAACTAAAGGTGGTTTAATTGTAGATGTATTCGGAATTGAAGCATTCTTACCAGGTTCTCAAATTGACGTTAAACCAATTAGAGATTACGATATTTATGTAGGTAAAAACATGGAATTCAAAGTGGTGAAAATCAATAATGAATTCAAAAACGTGGTAGTATCGCATAAAGCACTTATTGAAGCTGAATTAGAGCAACAAAAAGTGGAAATCATGTCTAAATTAGAAAAAGGACAAGTACTTGAAGGAGTTGTGAAAAACATCACTTCTTACGGAGTATTTATTGACCTTGGTGGAGTTGACGGATTGATTCATATCACTGACCTTTCTTGGGGCCGTGTGAACCATCCGGAAGATTTCGTTGAATTAGACCAAAAAATGAATGTTGTAATTCTTGACTTTGACGATAACAAAAAACGTATCGCTCTTGGTTTAAAACAATTACAAAAACATCCTTGGGAATCTCTTGACGAAAAACTTGCAGTAGGCGATAAAGTTAAGGGTAAAGTTGTAGTGATGGCTGATTACGGTGCGTTTGTTGAAATCGCTCCAGGTGTGGAAGGATTAATCCACGTTTCAGAAATGTCATGGTCTCAACACCTAAGAACAGCTCAAGATTTCTTCAAAGTAGGAGACGAAGTAGAAGCAGTAGTAATGACTTTGGATCGCGAAGAGCGTAAAATGTCACTTTCTACACGTAGCTTAACTACCGATCCATGGGAAGATATCGAAAGCAAATATCCAGTAGATAGCAAACCTTCAGGTAAAGTAACCAACATTTCAAACTTCGGTGTGTTTGTTGAGTTAGAAGAAGGAATTGATGGACTTATCCATATCTCTGATTTATCTTGGAACAAGAAAGTAAACCACCCATCTGAATTCACTAAAGTAGGTGAAGAAATGACTGCGGTAGTTCTTGAAATTGACAAGGAAAACAGACGTTTATCTTTAGGACATAAACAATTGGAAGAAAATCCTTGGGATGTATTCGAAACAGTATTTGAATTAGGATCAACTCATAAAGGAACCGTTACTTCAGTAGGCGAAAAAGGATCTGTGATCTCTTTACCTTACGGAATTGAAGGATTCTGTCCAACACGTCATTCTAAGAAAGAAAGTGGTGCTAAATTGGTAAACGATGATAATCTTGATTTTGTTGTATTAGAATTCAACAAAGAAGCTAGAAAAATTATTGTTTCTCACACTAGAACTTTTGAAGAAGATGCTAGAGAAAAAGCTGAAATGGAGAAAAAAGCGAAAGTTCAAAACAGAGCTAACGCTGCCCGTGCAGTTGATTCTTTAAACAAAAAATCAGAAAAATCTACCTTAGGTGATCTTGATTCGCTTGCAGCGTTGAAAGCATCAATGGAAGAAAAGGAAAAGAAATAAGACTTCTTTTTAATACTTTATAAGGAGACTCCTTTCTGCATGGCAGGAAGGAGTTTTTTTTTCGCTAAATTTTTAGGTGTAATAGTGAATAGTATTGGTAGTTGATATTGATAATATATGGTTAATGCAGTCTGTACTCCGGGTCAGATTGTTTGTAAGCAAATACCAATAGGGTCTTCGAGATGATCCGTTAAAGCTTCACAGCTTTAAAAAATCCCTCAGTCAGCTAATTTGTGATAAACCAAAAAGTGATTGGATGAAATAACCAAATTGGAAACCAATTGAAAAAACTAACCACATTCTCAAAAAACAAAAGTCCCAACTAGCGGATGCCAATTGGGACTTTAATATGATGTAAGAAATTAGAATTTAGTTAGAACCTTTTGGGGCTCCGTCTAAAATTTCTTGAGATGCATTATCTGCAAATTGCTCAAAATTCTTGTTGAATTTATCTGCTAAGTTATTTGCTTGTTTGTCGTAATCTGCTTTGTTTGCCCATGTGTTACGTGGGTTTAACACTTCATTTGGCACATTCGGACAATCGGTTGGCATAGATAATTGGAATACAGGATCGGTAATGAATGTTGCGTTATCAAGGTCGCCCTCTAGTACTGCAGTAATCATTGCACGTGTATATTTCAATTTCATACGTTCACCAACTCCGTAAGGACCACCAGTCCATCCTGTGTTTATTAACCAAACGTTCACGCCAGCGTCTTGCATTTTTTTGCTCAACATATCAGCATATTTGGTAGGATGCAATGGCATAAATGGAGCACCATAACAAGCAGAGAACGAAGGTACAGGTTCAGTAATTCCTGCTTCAGTACCTGCAACCTTTGCAGTGTATCCAGAAATAAATTGGAATGCCGCTTGACCCGGAGTCAATTTAGATAATGGAGGAAGTACTCCAAAGGCATCGGCTGTTAGGAAGAAAATATTTTTAGGATTTTTTCCTAATGATCCTGGTTGAATATTATCGATATGGAAAATTGGGTAAGAAACACGTGTGTTTTCTGTAATTTCACTTGCATCGTAATTTACCGTTTTTGTTCCTTTATAATAGGTTACGTTTTCTAGTAACGCACCCGGACGAACTGCAGCAAAAATGTCTGGTTCTTTTTCTGCCGATAAATCAATACATTTAGCGTAACATCCACCTTCAAAGTTGAATACGGTGTTGTCTGCTGACCAACCGTGCTCATCGTCTCCAATAAGTTTACGTTTAGGATCAGCCGATAAAGTTGTTTTTCCAGTACCTGAAAGACCAAAGAATATTGCGGTATCTCCATCCGTGCCCACATTGGCAGAACAGTGCATAGATAACGTGTTTTTTTGATGCGGTAAAATGAAATTTAATGCAGAGAAAATTCCTTTTTTGATTTCACCTGTGTAACCCGTACCACCAATAAGCACAATTTTACGTGTAAAATCTAAAATAGCAAAGTTACCTTGACGTGTTCCGTGAACTGCTGGATCAGCAAAAAAGCCGGGCGCACAAATCACATTCCATTCCGCTTCGAAAGTTTCAATTTCCGCATCTGTAGGACGTAAAAACATGTTGTAAGCAAACAAGCTTAACCATGGATATTCTGTAGTTACTCTTAAGTTCATTTTAAATTCTTCTGCCGCACAAGCATAAGAATCACGAGTATAAATTTCTTTACCACCTAGGTAGGCAACAACGTCATTGTATAGTTTGTCGAATGCCTCAGCAGAAAATGGGATGTTGATATCTCCCCACCATACTGCATTTTCAGTAATGGCGTCTTTTACGATGAAACGATCTTTAGGAGAACGTCCTGTAAATTTTCCGGTTAATACGTTAATGGCTCCGGTACTTGTTTCCTCAGCCATTCCTAATTCAATTGATTTCTTTGCTAGGTCAGCTGGAGAAATGTTCCAGTTTACAGTTGCATTTTTGATTCCTAAATCCTCTAATGAAGCATTTGGATTTTTTTTGCCGTTCTGCATATTTTTTGTGTTTTAAGTTTCTAATAATTAGATAAAAATAAAGGCGCAAAAGTGCGTTTTTTTTTGGACATAGTGACTGATCAAAAAGGGGTTTATTTTACCGTGTTTTCAACAGCTACTCTATTTCCTGAAAGCTGCAATTGCAATTGATATCCAACCTGTTATTAACAATAAACCGCCAATGGGAGTGGCTGGGCCTAGTACTGCTTTTAATGAAATTCCGGTAATGGTGCTGGTAGCTAATAGGTAGATTGATCCCGAAAAAATAACGGTTCCAAACATGATTAAAAGCACCCCGTTTTTCATCCATTTTGTATTGAGGTGCGGAGCATTAGCTGCAATGGCAAGTAGGGCAAGTGCGTGATACATATTATATCGTGCGCCTGTTAAGTAGCTTTGCAATGTGGCTGGCGATAGAATTTCTTTGAGAGCGTGGGCACCCATTGCTCCCATAATTACAGCAAATACCCCAAATATTCCTGCGGTGATAATAATTGATTTAGGTTTCATTGTATTGATTTGTTTAATTGAAAGCGGAAGTCACTTACCCACACCTATTTTTTAATGAAAAGCAAATTTAGCGTTTTCATGGTTTTTGGCACCGATGTAATCTGTCTAATATTGTCTCATTGGTTGTGAGTTGCTTTGGTGGATTGTGCCAGTACGAATAGTTAAAAGGTTTTTAGTAAAAATTGACAGGAAAAAATTACTTTAGTCAAATATTTATATTCACAAATAATAAAAGGATGTTAAAGAAAATTTTAGGAGGGGTAGCGGTGCTAATTGGGGTGATATTAGTGACGGCATTAATTTTACCAGATACATATAAAGTGCAACGAGAGGTGGAGATTCACGCACCTTTAGATGCTACTTTTGATTACGTATTACATTTGAGAAATCAAGACAATTTTAGTGTTTGGGCACAACGAGACCCAAACATGGAAAAACATTATGAAGGTACCGATGCGACCGTTGGTTTTACTTCTTTTTGGAATAGCCAAGTAGAAGAAGTAGGGGTAGGAGAACAAGAAATTACCAAAATTGAGAATGGAAAACGTGTAGAATTTGAACTTCGTTTCACTAAACCTTTTGAGGCAAAAGATATGGCATATTTTGAAACTGAATTGGTGGATGCAGGCACAACCAAAGTCGTGTGGGGGTTTGAAGGAAGAATGCCTTACCCATCAAATTTAATGTTGTTATTTATGAATTTTGATGACATCTTAGGTCCCGATTTAGCCAATGGATTGGCTAATTTAAAAGTTGAATTGGAAAATAAATAAGGGAAGTAAAAAGATGAAATTAATCACACTAACATCGGTAATAGTTTTAGGCACATTTGTTTTGCTCGGATCTTGTAAAAAAACCGAAACTCCTGTAGACCGAAGGGCAGTCGATAAAAAAACTATTCAAGCCTACATACAAAGTCACAATTTAACAGCCGACTCCACGGCTAGTGGACTGTATTATGTTATTGACAAACCAGGAACAGGTAAGACCCCTTCGTTATACTCAGACGTGAAAATTAGGTATAAAGGAATGCTTTCTAACGATGAGGTGTTTGATGAAGCCAAAACCGCGATTACCTTAAATCTAAGTCGAGTAATTGCAGGGTGGCAGGAAGGAATACCAAAATTTAAAGAGGGAGGCCAAGGAATATTATTGATTCCGTCCTACCTCGGATACGGCACCCAATCTACGGGTTCTATTCCTGCAAATTCCGTGTTGATTTTTGAAGTGAAATTAGATCGGGTTTTATAAACAAATTGGATTAATACAGTATAAAAAAAAGAGGCTTTTGAGCCTCTTTTTTAGTTTCTGTTATTTATTAAACTCCTGTTGATACGTATCAAATGGAGTAGGAGTCAGATAAATTTCTTCGGCTATAAAATGCAACAAAGGCATGTATTGTTCTTTTTTCCAAAATCCCTGAACGGGTGCAATAATTTCTAATTTTTCATTCAAATAAACAATTGTGGGGTAAGCAATTTTTCCATTTACGGGAGCAATTGCTTTAGTGAAATTATGCGTCCCATTTCTACGGTTCGCATTGTCTGGATTGTAAGATGGATTGACGTAATTAACTCCTTTAAACGAAATGGATTCGTTGCCTTCGGCATTAAACTTAACCGCATAATAGTGCTCATTTATGTAAGCGATGATGTCGGGATTGGTAAAAGTTTGACTCATCATCATTTTACATGGACCACACCAAGAAGTGTACACGTCAATAAGAACCTTACGGGGTTCCTTGGTCATAGCTACTTCCATTTCACTAACCGTCATCCAATGTATTTTTTCTTGCGCTTGCATTTTTCCGGTAAAAACCAGAAAAATGAGAAGGATTACACTTGGTAACGATTTCATGAATTTACTTTTTTGAAATACTAGCTTCAGCTACCTTGATAAATGCGCTGGGTCCGCCAGCAACGTATCCTGTATTTCCAAGTGGGTCAATGTTTACTTGTCCTTTGTCGTTATTTGATAACGTGAAAAACCAAATAGTAGGATACCCTCTAACCCCTAATGCTTGCGACATTTGTTGGTTTTGTGAACGAATATTATCCGGAAGTTGGAATGATCTTGGGAAATCTAATTCTAATAAAACCACGTTTTCTTTTGCCCATGCAATAAATTGAGGGGTATCAAAAACTTCTCTACGTAATTTTTTACACCATCCACACCAATCTGTACCCGTAAAATTGGCCATAATAGGTTTACCGGTTTTTACTGAAAGTGCGTTGGCTTCCTCTAAGCTCACCAACCAACCATTCATAGATGCTTGATAAGGCTTTGCAATACCCGTTTTCATAGGTTGGGCCTGCATATTGATTGACGAAAAACTTAGTAAAGCTATTAAAGAAAGAATGTATCCTAATTTCATAATTTTTGTATTTGGCTCAAATTTAACTTTATAAATTAAAAAGGACGAAACTTTTCAGTTTCGTCCTTCTTGTTTAACAGTATTTTTAGGAAAACTAGTGTATTCCTTTCATTGCTTTATTCAAAAATGGAGAGATTACCAATAATGCAACTCCAGAGCCTAACATAATCATGGTGATAAATGGATACAACTCAAAATCGTATTTTACCAAAATTCCTTCAAGCATACCCGCAACGTAATTACCTGCTGCAAAACTTGCCATCCACAAGCCCATTACTACCGAAACTAAATTTCTTGGAGCTAGTTTTGTAATCATTGAAAGACCAATAGGAGATAACATTAACTCACCCAACGTAAGTAAAACGTATACAGCTACTAACCAAAGAGGAGAGACTAATGCTCCTGTATCGGCAATAGTTTTTGCACCGCTCATTACATAAAAGGCTAATGCACCTATTAGAAGACCAATTGCAAATTTTATTGGCGTTCTTGGATTATACTTGATTTTATCAAGTTTTAACCATAGTAAGGAGAATAAAGGAGCTCCTATCAGGATGACCAAAGAATTTACATTTTGAAACCAAGTTGCAGGCATTTCCCAGCCACCTATAATTCGGTTGGTATTCTCTTTTGCAAATAGGTTAAATGTACCACCGGCTTGTTCAAAACCTGCCCAAAATACTATATTGAAAATTGCGAGCGTAATAATTACACCCATACGACTCCATTCACTATTTTTACCTACAAGTAAAGCAATTAGACCAATCAAAAGTATTCCAACAATTGCGTAAACAAGATATATTCTAAATGATTCTGGAATTGTATCCCAAGAATAATCGAGAACAAAAAATAGTAGTACAAAACCTACAGAAATTGAAAATGGTTTTTGCCAGTTTTCTTTCTGAATACCTCGAATTATAACATAAGCTAAACCCAGAATTAATATGGCAAACCCTACTTTGGTAATTTGACCAGTAATATTTTCTGGAATCATTCCCCAAACGAAAATTAGTGCTAAAGTTCCAAAAATTAATCCCACAGTATAGGTCATTACATGACCCCAATCTTTTTTAGTAATCCGTGTACTACCTTTTTCTGAGTTAGGAGCTAAACCAAAAATCTCTAACGTTTCTTCTTTGAAATTTAACCAGATAACACTCAATACCATACCAATACCAGCAGCTAAAAATCCGTAACCCCAGTTTACGTTTTCACCTAGTCCACCTGCAATGAAAGTACCTAAAATAGCGCCCAAGTTGATACCTAAGTAAAAGATGTTAAATGCCGCATCTTTCATCGGGTCATTATCATCATAAAACTCACCTACAATAGTGGAGATATTTGGCTTGAAGAAACCGTTACCTATAATTAATACGCCTAATCCAAAATTGAACAAAAAGTTTCGCGATTCTGCATCTAAGTCTTGTGCCATAAAAGCACTTGCAGCAAGTAAGAATTGACCCACGGCCATTACTAAACCACCAATATAAATGGTTTTACGTTGCCCTAAAAGATTGTCGGCAACCCACCCACCAATAATCGGTGTAAGGTAAACCAGTCCGGTAAAGATGGCGTATAACTCTAATGCCTCTTGTCTTGATAAACCAAAACCATCTGAAACTAATTCAGCGGTTAAATACAGCGTAAATAAAGAACGCATTCCATAGTAACTGAACCTTTCCCACATTTCTGTAGCAAAAAGGGTATACAGACCCTTAGGGTGTTTGTCTCGTAATGGTTTAGAGTGAATTTCTTCATTCGAACCTTCTAGTGCTTGATCGCTCATGATGTTTTTTGTTTTTGTTTTAAGATTTCCAAATATATCAAATCTATTGACCCTACAACGTGTAGTTAAGTTATAGTTTCTCTAGTAAAAAGTTGGTGAATTTTTTGTACAAATGTTTCCGTGTGTTCCCGCCATAAATGCTATGGTTTTTGTCGGTATACATGTAAAAATCATACTGTACATCTGCTTTTACCAAGGCGCTTACTAGTTCTGCAGTATTCTGAAAATGAACGTTATCATCGGCAGTTCCATGCACCAGTAGGTAATTTCCGGTAATTTGATTTACAAAGTTGATAGGCGAATTGTCATCATATCCATTTGGATTTTCTTGTGGAGTACGCATGTATCTTTCGGTATAAATATTATCGTAATATCTCCAATTGGTTACCGGAGCAACTGCAATAGCCGTCTTAAAATAGTCGGCACCTTTGGAAATAGCAAGGGTTGACATGTATCCGCCATAGCTCCATCCCCAAATTCCAATTCGGGTAGAGTCAATATAGTTTTGAGCGCCTAAGTATTTGGCCGTTTCAATGTAATCTTCCAGTTCCAATTTACCCAATTGCTGGTAGGTTACTTTTTTAAATTTGGCTCCTCTAGCTCCTGTTCCTCTATTGTCTACCGAAACTACGATGTAGCCTTTTTGCGCTAACATGTGGTGCCACATCATTCCATAATCCCAAGCGTTTTTCACTGTTTGAATACCTGGTCCACCATAAATGGTAAGTAATACCGGGTATTTTTTGGTTTCATCAAAATCCTGAGGTTTAATTATCCATGCGTTTAATTCTGTACCGTTTGGAGTAGGGATGGTAAAAAATTCTTTGTTTGAAATTCCATAGTTAGCCAAAGTATCTATCAGTGGTTTGTTATCCACCAAAGAGGCTAATTGCAATCCATCTTCTAAATTAATTGAAATTTCATACGGTTGGTTGGCATTAGAATAGGTATTGATGTAATACATGAAGTTGCTAGAAAAAGCGGCATCGTTCCAGCCTTTTTTCTTAGACATTTTCATGGTAACACCATCTCGCATATTTGTTTGGTAAATATCTCGCTCGGTAGGGGAGCTTTGAGCAGATTGATAATAAACAGTTTGTGTAGCATCTTGAACACCATAAAAACTGGTTATATCCCATTCGCCAGAGGTAACCGGGGTTACTAATTTGTTTTCATAATTAAGCGAATAAATATGTTTGTACCCATCTTTTTCACTCGTAAATAGCATGGCTTTTAAATCGGTTAAAAAGAACCAATCTTCAATCACTTCGGTGTAGGTTTCGGAAGTCTCCGTATAAATGGCAAATGATTTATTTGATTTCACATCATGGAAATACACGTTTAGTTCGTTTTGATGGCGATTCAGTGTTTGAAGCGCTAAATTACGCGCGGAAGCCCATTTAATTCTAGGAATGTATTCTACTTCCGGAAGTTCTACTTTGGTAGATTTATCTTTTTTCAAATTATACACGTAAATAGAAACTTTTGAATTTTCTTCTCCTGCTTTAGGGTATTTGAAACGGTAATCACTAGGGTAGAGTTGATGTTGATACATAATCATGTTAAACTCTTTCACGTTACTTTCATCAAATTTGTAATACGCAATGTGTTTGTTGTCGGGAGACCAAGCAAAACCTTTGTCGAACCCAAACTCTTCTTCATATACCCAATCGGTAGATCCATTAATGATTTTATTAAACATTCCATCGGAGGTTACTTTTGTTTGGATTTTTGATGCTAAATCATACACGAAAAGGTTGTTTTCACTCACAAATGCCACTTTGGAAGCATCGGGAGAAAAAGTGGTATAGCTTTGTTTACCGTTTTCAGAGATGTTAGTCATCTCCTTCGTTTTGAGGTCGTACACCCAAACCGTTTCACGAGTAGAATGACGGTAAATTTTTTCTACATCTGTAGTAAACAGTATTTTGGAATCATCGGAAGAAAATGCATATCCTGCAAAATTTTTGAATTCTGTAACGCCATTCATGCTGAAAATGGTGGCTACAGAATCACTGGTATTATACGAATACTTGATGATTTCTTGGTAACCTTTAGCATACGAAATAGAAGTGTAAAAAGACCCATCGTTCATGGAGCGAAGTCCCCAAACCCGTTCAGGATTAAATGTGTGATTGGTGTATAAATTATCGAAGGTAATGCTCTTGTTCTGTGCTATAACAGCAATGGAAGAAGCAAAAAATAGTGAAAGAGCAATAAATTTTGTTTTAAACATAATCGAATTTTAAATGTGTTTTACACGCTATTTTGTTGCCGCAATATACATCAGGTTTCACGAATAATGTCTTTTTTTTTATCAACGGTAAATCAGATTTTTAGACATAAAAAAAGCCAGAACAAATGATGCTTGTTCTGGCTTTAAGGCTTTTTTGTGTCTCTTAATAAATATAAGGACTATGATGCGATTTTACAATGAGTAAAGGATTGGTGTTTTTTTGCAAAACACGTTCTTCTCGAGTGGTTCTAAAATTATCTAAAAATTCTGGGGAACTTTCAAATACAATTCCAATCAGCTCTGTTTTGTTATAATTAGTGCGGTCCAAAATTAAATCGATGGCGTCTTTTCCTTCCGCCCAATCTACAGAGTATGGGATTTTATTTTCCTCAAATTTTTCTGTTAAGTTGTTAACGATTAATTTTTCGGTTACGTCATCGCGTTTAGTGTTTTTTAAACGCATCGCAAACAACACAATTTTTAGTCCTAAATCTTTAGCGATTTTTATGGAAATATTGGTTTTTTGACGAGAATTAGGCTCCAATGTTAATGGAAACAGAATAGAATTAACCTGTCTAACCGTTTCACCACTCTTAAGCGCGATTACCGGATAATTGGTTTGGTACACTATATCTTTAATATTTGGACCCAAAGCAAATTTGGATTTCACATCGTATCCTACCACAATAAATAGCGGTTCAATTTGGTCGATGGTTTTTGCTATTTGACGTACTAAATTGCCCTTGTGTCCAGGGACAATTCTCCAGCTAATGTCGATGTTTTCGTTTACATCGCTATGTGATTCGATTACTTCCCGAATTTTTTCTTCAAAGTATCTTTCCGTTTTGGTAGAATCCGCATTCACATGAATGAGAATTACCTCCGCATTATTTTTTTGGGCTAAATACATTGCTTCTCCCAATGCATGTACTGAAGCTTTATTAAAATCGATTGGGACAGCAATCCTTTTACAAACGTCCATATTTGGTTTATTTTATATTGGCGAAAATATTATTTAAAATAGATTCTGGCAAAATTAATTGAGTGGGGATAACAAAAAAAGTCTGAGTTGATTCTCAGACTTTTTACAATGTTTTAGTATAAAAACGGACTGTGGTGTGATTTTACGATAAGTAACGGATCCTCCGTTTGTTTCAAAAGTTTTTCTTCTCTGGTGGTCCTGAAATTATCTAAGAAATCGGGAGAACTTTCAAATACTACCGATACAATACCGGTGTTGTCTTCGGCTGTTTTTTCCAGCAATAAGTTCACTTCTTCTTTTCCATCTTCCCATTCAACGGTATATTTTAGCTCATGTTCCTCCAATTTCTTAATCATGTTGTTGGTGATGATTTCTTGGTGAACGTTATCTTTTTTGGTGTTGTTAACCCGCAGCGGTAATAGATTAAACTGCAAGCCCATGTCTTTACAAAATTTGATAGAGATGTTGGTTTTTTGACGAGAATATTGATCCAATGTTAATGGAAAATATAAGGTAGTCAATTCTTTCAAAGTCTCCATGTTTTTCAAGGCAATTACAGGATACTTGGTTTCATAAATTATCTTAGTGATATTAGGACCTAAAAAACGTCCCATACCATGTTTGATTTCATAGCCTACTACCACATACAATGGATCAATTTGATCTATGGTTCGTGCTAATCGTTCAACAATCTCTCCCGATTCACCCGGAATGATACGGTTCGAAATTTTCACCCCTTCGGCTTCAACCCCATTTTCGGCAATCATTTCAGAAATCAATATATTGAAATCTGCCTCGGTTTTGGAAGGATCTGTATTTACATGCACGATAACCACCTCTAAGTCGGCTCTTTTAGCTAAATACAGAGACTCAGAAAAGGAATGGCGCGAAGTCTCTTTGAAATCTACGCTTACCGCTATTTTATGATGATGTTCCATGAAGAAAGTGTTTTATGTTTTATCTTGTCGAAAGTAAGACTTAGTCTGAAGATAAACAAGTCTTTTGTCGACCAAACTTTGGTTATTTTGAATGTAAATATATAGTGACCCTGCGGTTTTTGGATCGAGAATGGGGGTCGTTTTTAGGGTTAGCCAATCGATGATATGAAAAACCTTGCGTTGTTTTAGGTTTTATTTGGTAGTTTTTAAATAGCCAATTAGCTATATATTCAGCTCTGTTTTCAGAAAGATTTTGGTTATACTTATCCGTACCTTTTTGGTCGGTATGGCCTTTAACCTGCATGGTATAATTAGCAAGATTTAGATTATTAAGTTCAGCCGTTAGGCGCTTTAATTCGAATGGTGTAGGTACTTTTTTGTCAAAATCAAAATAGATGGTTATAGAGTCTAATTTATTAGTTTTAGGAGTTGTGTTTTTAATTTGCTCTTTGACTTCTGGTACTTCAATGCTCGGTTTTTCTTTATCCAAAGGAGCTATTTTTTCTGGTGTTATTTGGTCCACTACAGGTTCTAAAGAAGCCGTAGAAAAGGCCTCAAAATAATCTTGATTATGGTCGAAAAAGTCTTTTTTATTTTCGCTGCGTAATGATTTACCTTCTAAAAATACGCCAGAATCAAACGCGTCATCGGCCACATCGGCAATCGCTATTTTTATGCGATATTTATTTCCTGGCTTGACAATACTATAGGCGATTAGTTTTTTGGTTAACCCATCAAATTCAATGAGGGCATCTTTTCCTTTGGAATTTTCAATATAAAAATTCTCTCGGGTCTTGTGGTTGATGTTGTTGACTGTAATAGGAAAATTTGTATTCGGTATGACGGCTAAATTGGTAATTTCTCCTGTGGTTAAATCCGTAAGAAAAAAACCAAACACATCATTAAATGAAGATCCTACATATTCAGGATATTCTTCTGATGCAAAAACATAATTAAAACGAATAATATCTTGGGTAGGTTGAAAATCAAATGAAATATATGTGGCATCATAAGTTTTAAATTTTGCCAAAAAATGCAAATCTTTATCTCCTTTTGTAAAATGAGAGGTAGTGAAACCAACGCCTTTATTAGGTCCTTGGGCACTCACCGCATTTCCGGTTGAAAGCAATATTCCTTCTGAAATTGGGATGGGTGTATTTTTACTATAAAAAAGTCCTCGTGCATCATGTGCACCTACAAATTGAATGTTCCATATCTTTACGGTTGAATCACTCAAAAGCATTTTTTGAATCATATACTCCTCGGTAGGGTAAATGTCTACACGTAGCTGTGAAAAGGCATACTGGGATAGTAAAGTAAAGATGGAAAGGATAATCGCGTTTTTCAAAAGTGTAGTTTAAAGTTTGATAAACGACTTTTGCGATAATTCATTGCCTTGCGCATCCGAAATTCGTATAAAATAACTTCCCTTTCCTAAAGGCCTAGCCGAAAATGAAAAGACATTGTTGCCCGCTTGGATGGTTTGTTCACCTAAATCAACGACCCTTTTTCCAGCCATGTCATAAATCTCAAACCGTCCTTTGGTGGGGGAATAGGTGTGAAATGTAATGCTGAAATAATTTGTTACCGGATTGGGAAACAGTGCATTGTTACGGAAGTCGGAAGAATAACTTTCGGTATTGGTTTCTACTTTACAACCTTTAGAATCGGTCACAATAACAAAACTTGGAGCCGATTCAAATAAAGTAAAACTCGGGTCGTCATAAATCATAGAAAACGAGTTACTCGACTCCGTAGTAGAATCCGACCATAAATAAGTGTAAGGAGGATAGCCGCCTTGATTTTCGGTAAATAGCGTAACAGGACCATAATATTGGGTCACATTATCTTTAATGATTTCGGTTCTTAATTCTCCTACTGATGGAATATGAAGTTTACTAAACCAAGTAGATGAGGAACGATTTTCTGTGCCATAAAATCCAGCCATATACACACTTTCGGGATTACTATAATCTCTTTGAATGCCAAAATAATCGCCCCATCGTTCGTAACTACCACTAATTCTACGTACGTAGTTATCTCCTTCTTTCAATCGAATAATATCAGAATAACCATCCACATTATCATGTCGGATAGCCGAAATACCTGCAAATGTGGTGGCAGAGGTATGGTTAAAACCAATTAATGAACCTTCGTAACATCCTGATGAGGTGACTACATGCGCAATGCCTGGGTAACCGAAATCAAGACTATCTACGCCAATAACATTGGCAGTAATTTCTTTGTCGTAACCTGTTGTGTTCGTAGAATTGGGTGTGTCGGTAATAATGCCATGATAAATTGCAGACCTACCTGAACTGAAGTTTTTGGTGTTACCCACAAACTCGGTATGTTTCACTCCGCCAAACGACAAATAACTAATAGCTCTCAAAAAGCGCGCATCGTTGGTTTGTAGTCCGTCTGTTTGATCGTTTGGATTATCATCTCCTTGGATTCCATTGGGTGGCATTCCGTAGGGCTTCGGTAACTGAAGTAAAGACACCGTAGGCTTTAAAGGAAGTGATGGATTTTCTTTCCGAATTTCCAATTGGAATAAAGAATCGTTTTGAATATCAAAGTTTCTATTGGAGTAAAAAGTCATTCCATCTTGCAGCTTATCAAATTCATGATACACGCCATTTATTTCTTGCACCGGAGTTAAATTCCGTATGTTACTTCCATTATAGGTAATGTTGTCATACCACACGGTGTTTAACGAACTGTCGCCTTGAAAACCTTCTATTAGCGGTACTTGCCAAACGATACTTCCTTTAAAACCCGCTTGCCAAGATGTGTTCGCCTTTAATAAGTTGATTGATAAGTACAGATTGTTATCATCAAATGCAGCCATCGGAAAGTCTGTCCATTGGTCCACATTTCGCGGGTTTCCAGGGAGCATATACACATTCCAAGGATCTCTTGGGTCGGTTGTAGTACTAAACCCAACAATTATTTTTGAATTGGTAGGCGTTCTTCCGGAAAGAAAGATGAAAATAAATTTATGGTTTCCGGGAATCATCATTAATTTGGGGTCAAATGGAGCTTCCACTTGTGGGTCGGTGATGTAATCTTTGCCAAATTGGGCAAAAGAGATGTTGTAGGTACTTCCAAATTCATCCACAAATAAATTAGAGTCTCCTTTTAAATCGTACGCCCATAAAAAACTATTCACACTCGCTAATAAATAATCACCATTGGTAGCCATGGTATTATCTAAAGGTGTTCCACCATAATACACGCCTTCTCGGTCTATTTGGGCAATGTATTTTCGCATAGGCATTTGCATGGATACGATTGGGTTTTCTGCATTTCCAAAAATGATGGAATCCGTCTTTCTGTTTGTACCCGGAAATAATAAGGCTGATTTCGTTTTTTGTTGTCCTAAAAAAGATTTGTAGCTGTCACCACCTGGAGCAGGAGCTTCTAAGTTTTTGAGAAGTGGCGCATAGGTTGTAGGTGCCTCCTTAGGGTCTACTACCTTCATCTTAGCTGTTTTATATGCCTTTTGTTGAATCTCTTGTTGAGCCAAAGAAGGTATTTGGAATGCGACAAATACTAAAATTATTATAAACTTATTCATATCCTACTTTAAAGTGTTCGAATGTACAAACAAAGTAGGAAATTCTCAAATGGAATGATTGAGGAATAACCTTACTTTTACGAGAAAGATTAACACTCATACTACTTGTTATACTAAATTATGATGTTAGTTTTGAAACTTGCCAGAAAATGTGCTAAAAATGAAGAATTTTATTGGAATAATGATGTCTATCCTATGTAGTTTTATGGGGTATGGGCAAGAAAGTGAAACTAAATTAGTTTCGCATGATACGAGTATAACTCAATTAGAGAATGATACCACAGATTTGCCTATTGTTTTAGATTCTGAGGAAGGGTTTACTTTAGCCGATTCGATAAAGTATTCTGCTAGCTATCAATTTAGGGATGGTTTTTACATTGGTCGACAAGCATTTTTGAAAAATCAACCCATCACCATAGATAAGGTGGTAACTACGGTTCCATTCACGGATCCTCAAATTTATGATAAGATTTTATCTGTAGGTGGGTTTAAAGCCATTCAACCCGATAGCACTTATAAATATTACGCCATTGGTGAGGTGTTTGGTTTTGTTCAAAATCGCGTTTTTTACATAAATCTTGGGCAAATGGGATTTGTACGCTTATCCAATTTCGGTAGAATTAGTAAAATATCGTATGGCGAAACCGCTCCCCGAGTGCAACCTGCCGGTGGAGTAGGAATGAACAGTTGGGGTGGAGCTAGTGTGGGAGTTGGAGTCCAAATTAATGGTGGGGCAACCCAAATAACTGAATATATTTTTAGAATAGATGGAGGTCCAATAGTGGAATTTACGCCAGAAATGTTGCTAGAAATGGTGAAAGATGATGAAATAATTTTCAATAAATATGTGGGACTGAATAAGCGATACCGAATGAAAGAAATGTACAGTACACTTCAAGAATACAATCGTAGAAACCCGTTATATTTACCAATTTATAAATAAAAAATATGGCAAACGACAAGCAAATTATATTTTCGATGGTGGGCGTAACCAAAGTGGTGCCACCTAATAAAAAGATTTTAAATAATGTGTACCTCTCGTTTTTTTACGGAGCAAAAATTGGTATTCTCGGACTCAATGGAGCTGGGAAATCCACTTTATTAAAAATTATTGCTGGATTGGAGCCCACTTCCAGTGGAGAGGTGACTTTTTCGCCTGGGTATTCTATCGGATATTTGGAACAAGAGCCCAATTTAGATGATGAGAAAACGGTAATCGAAATAGTACGTGAGGGAGCGCAAGAATCGGTAGATTTAATTACCGAATATGAAGATATCAATAATCAGTTTGGTTTACCTGAAGTGTATGAGAATCCAGAAAAAATGGAGAAACTCATGGAGAAACAGGGGAAACTACAAGATAAAATTGATGCATTAGGTGCCTGGGATTTAGATAGCAAATTGGAACGAGCCATGGCTTCGTTAAACTGTCCCGATTCTGACACCAAAGTGGCGGTATTATCAGGAGGAGAGCGAAGAAGAGTTGCATTGGTACGTTTATTAATTCAAGAGCCGGATATTTTACTTCTTGATGAGCCTACCAACCACTTGGATGCTGAGGCAGTAATGTGGTTAGAGCATCATTTGGCCGAATATAAAGGAACCGTAATTGCGGTAACTCACGATAGATATTTCTTGGACAATGTGGCTGGTTGGATTTTGGAATTGGATAGAGGTGAAGGAATTCCATGGGAAGGAAATTACTCTAGCTGGTTGGAGCAAAAATCTAACCGAATGGCTAATGAAGAGAAGCAAGAATCTAAACGTCAAAAAGCATTACGTCAAGAGTTAGATTGGGTACGGAAAGGGCCAAAAGGTCGTCAAACCAAATCAAAAGCGCGTTTAAAAAATTACGATGCATTATTAAATGCAGATGTAAAAGAGCAAGAAGCCAAATTGGAAATTTTTATTCCGCCAGGCCCGCGTTTGGGTAACGAGGTAATTGAAGCGGTGACGGTAAAGAAAGCGTTTGGTGATAAATTGCTATACGAAGATTTAAATTTTAAATTACCTCCAGCAGGAATTGTTGGTGTGATTGGTCCCAATGGGGCAGGGAAATCAACCATATTCAAAATGATTATGGATGAAGTGCAACCGGATGCAGGAAAATTTGAAACGGGTCAAACCGTGAAGATTTCGTATGTGGATCAGTCGCATGCGGATATAGACCCAGAAAAAACGGTATGGGAAGTATTATCGGGTGGCCATGATATGATTGAGTTAGGTGGGCGTTCTATCAATTCAAGAGCCTATTGTGGGAAATTTAATTTTACGGGCAACGATCAGAGTAAAAAAGTGGGTGTTTTATCTGGTGGGGAGCGAAATCGCTTGCATTTGGCCATGAGTTTAAAACAAGAGGCTAATGTTATTTTACTAGATGAGCCTACCAATGATATTGACGTAAATACGCTACGTTCATTGGAAGATGCATTATTAGAGTTTGCCGGTTGTGTGGTTATTATTTCGCACGATAGATGGTTCTTGGATAGGGTTTGTACCCACATCCTAGCTTTTGAAGGAGATTCTCAGGTGCATTATTTTGAAGGTGATTTTACCGATTATGAAATCAATAAAAAGAAACGATTGGGAGACAACCCTCCTGGAAAATTCAGATATAAAAAATTGATGAATTAAATGGGTTGGAAATTAAATCCAATCAAAAAAATGGAAAGAGTCGTAAATTGTTTACGACTCTTTTTTTTGTGCTGTATAATAATAGGTGTATTTGTTAAAAAAAATTTAGCAATTGGACAACGCTCTATTTTATGGGATTTGAAAAAATAAACGGGTAATTAGACCGATATTTTTTGTCATAAATCAAATTTTTTCATGGGAAAGTAACAAACCTGACGTCCTGCAACATTTAAAAATTAACATATTTTCACATATTTTAGGGAGTAAATTGACCTAAAAAGAGCTAATTCTTCACCCATTAAAGTCATTTTTCAACCCCACACAGGATATGTTTACAGCTTAAACCATTGTTTGTTAGTATGTTGTTTTGAATTAACCAAATACTCAGATTTCTAAAACCTGATTTGCCCATTTTTTTTCGCTCTGTACGTTTTGTCACAGAACTGTGATATTAATCATGCAACAACCTCATAAATCTCATAATATACACTCTATTGGTCACAGACCTTTGGGGTATAAAAATTTGTAATCATAAAAAATATATTATGAAAAGGTTAAGTTTAATTTTAGTAGCGGGTCTTCTAGTCTTCCAAGTAGGATGTAAGAAAGATCCAGATCCAGTAACTCCTGCGGGACCTGGCGAAAGTAGCACTGATTTATTAGTAGCAAAATTTACTGCTGCACCAACTATGGATGGTCAAATTGACGCCATGTGGGGAAATGCTCAAACATTAGTAAGTAATGTGGAAGTACCTACGTTACCTGCACGTGGCACTAATTTTAATAGTGATGGTGCGGGTGTTGAAGAAGGATTAGGTATCTTTTATCCTTACAGTGGTGAGAAATACAATTTCAAAATGCGTAGTGGTTATTTTAACGATCGTATTTATTTCTTAATCGAATGGGACGATGCACAAGATAGTAAAGACCGTGTGTCTTGGTATTTTGACGATGCAAGCAAAACATGGAAAGAAGA
This sequence comes from uncultured Flavobacteriales bacterium, assembly GCA_963974475.1. Lineage (GTDB taxonomy): Bacteria > Bacteroidota > Bacteroidia > Flavobacteriales_G > Salibacteraceae > CAJXZP01. Next base: position 13,645 of record CAXBCR010000006.1, on the reverse strand, counting down.
ACATAAATATGCAAATGCTGCAGACGACAAATTTTATGAAGATAAATTTGCATTCCAATTCCCAATTGGTGAGGTAGCAGGTTTTTCAAGTGCAACTTGTTATGCAACTTGTCATACAGCTTCTACACTAGCTAAACCAGGTGACAAACTTGTACGTCATTATACCAATGGTGTGAATGAAAAAATTGACATGTGGCACTGGAAACGCGTAAGAGGCGCTTATGCTGACCAAATTGATGATCAAAAAATTACTTACGAAGATCCAGCAAAAGGATCTAGTGCAAACGGTCGTCATGGTGATTCTAATGGAGGAGCAGGGTATAAAAACAATGCAGTGACATTGAATAATGGTACCGTAGACGTGAAAGTACCTCATTACATTCAACCAGGTTCTACTGATTACTATTGGATTAATAAAGATGACATAGGTACAAAAGCGTTAGAAGTAATAGCAGTGGATGGAAATGGCGTTTTAACATTAAGCGACAATTCAACCATAGATCCTAATGGTGATGCAGGTTATGCACATGCAACAGGAAATAAACGTGCACCTTCTGTAGTAGTTTCTGAATTTACTGGAGCAAGAGCTGACATTGATTTCAAAGCAAATTACACTGGAACAGGATGGGTAGTTGAACTTACTCGTAAATTAAACACGGGTGATGTGGATGACGTAGTATTTGATCCAGCAGGAGCAGATATACCTTTCGGATTTGCAATATTTAATGCAGCTGCAATTGCACATGGTATCAAACCAGGATTAGTATTGAAATTTAAATAAGAATGTATTCCCATAGCAGGAATTAATTTAGAATTACAGGTGGCAGCCTGTTCATAAACCTTAAAGATGAACAGCTGCCATCTTTTTTTAACCCTTTTGAATTGATATAAAACAAATTGTTGAATGAAATTGGTCGAATGCGTTAAGGAAAATGTTTAGTTTCTTAATTTTGGAACTCACTAATTTCAAAAAAAAAATACTCAAATGAAAAATTGTAATCAAATACTCAAATTATTAAGCGTGCTTGTCGTGGTGGTTGCTTTTACTTCGTGTAAAAAAGAATATGTTCCTGCAGTAGTTGGAACTATTTCTTATGAAGCAGATATGCAACCGTTCTTTGATAGTAAATGCATAAAATGTCACAATGGATCCTCAATTCCGCTAAATTTACAGGCACCGGATTCATACAATAATCTAAATACAGGTGGATATATTGATGTAGCTACTCCTACAAATAGTAAATTATATCAAAAACTATCGGGTGGAAGTATGGAAGTTAATTCTACATCATCACTCACCGCAATGACGCTACTTTGGATAGAACAAGGAGCTTTAAACAACTAAAAATTTAGATTATGAAAACTACAATTTCAAACGTATTAGCATCATTAATTGCACTATTCATTTTAGTGGCAATTATACCAAATCAAGCTAAAGCACAAGATTCTACCAAAGTAGAACAAAAAGCAGAAAAAAAACCTGAAAAACCTGTTCGTTCTCCATGGAATGCAGGTATGTTGATTGAAACGCAAACAGATTTAGTTTGGGCGCCAAAAACATTAGAAATGGTAATCCAACACCGATTCGGTAATTTAGGAAGCGGCTCATTTGATCTAGCCGGATTATATGCTCCGTCCAACATTAGAATAGCTGTGAACTACGGACTATTTAAAAATGCACAAATTGGAGTTGGAACAACAAAAGATAAAATGATTCAAGATTTGAATTGGAAATATAAATTTCTAACTCAAACTCGGTCAAATAGTATGCCCATTGCCTTAACTTATTATGGTAATGTGGAGGTGAACGCATCCGAATCAAGCAGTTTCGGAACTGGCGATAATTTTAGTTTTGCAAACAGAGTTTCGTTTTTTAACCAATTGATTATTTCTAGAAAATTCTCGAAAAAATTAACGGCACAAGTCACATTAAATTATTCTCATTTCAATCTTATTGATACCAACGTAACGGGTTCAGGAAACTTGAAACATGACAATTTTGGATTTGGCGTGGCTGGTCGATATAAATTAAGCTCAAGTGCTTCTCTTATGTTAGAATACGATCAAGCATTAACTACTCCTGAAAATGTGAAACCAAATTTATCGGTGGGAGTTGAAATGGCCACAAGTGGACATGCATTCCAAATTTTTGTAACCACTTACAAAGGAATTAGCTACCAAAATAATATGGTTTACAACCAAAATGATTTCACCAGTTTCGATAAAGATGCATGGGGAATATTAATTGGTTTTAACATTACCCGTAACTGGAATCTTTAAATCAGGAAGTCATGAAAGAAGATGATAAAAAAACAGGGAATAAATCAGATAGACGGAATTTCCTGAAATTGGGTTTATTGGCCAGTGGGGCTGCAGCACTTGCAGGAACAGGGCTAAAAGCATTAGCCGATGACGATAAAACCGGCAAAAAAGTAAAACTCATGACTACCGATGGTAAGGTAGTGGAAGTGGATAGTGGAATGGTAGAGGAAATCGCCAAATGTGGTGTTCCGGTAACCAATGAAGAAGCGAGAGAAGGAATTGCTGGAAAGAAATTCGTGATGGTAATTGATTTGGCAAAATGTAAACATGCCTTAAAATGTCAGGATTCTTGTAACAAAAACCATTATATCACCGGTAAAAATGCTTGGTTGAAAGTGTACAATATGGAAGAAAATAAGGAAACAGCTCCTTATTGGATGCCAACTATTTGTCAGCATTGTGATAATCCTCCTTGTGTAAAAGTTTGTCCAGTAGATGCTACTTTTAAACGTAGAGATGGCATCGTATTAATTGATAATGAACGTTGTATTGGTTGTCGTTTTTGTATGGCTGCTTGTCCTTATTCTGCCCGTGTATTTAACTGGGAAGAACCTAATCAAGGAGCGGCTATGGCAAAACATACCGAAGACAATATGTATTCTCCTGAATATGCAGGTGTGCCAAGTATAAAAGGTACCGTTGACAAATGTGATTTTTGTCCGCATATGATTAGAGAAGGTAAAATGCCTCACTGTGTATCTGCCTGTCCAAATGATGTATTCATGTTTGGTGATAAATATGAAGACACCGTTACCAACGGAAGTGGACAGTCTTTTAGATTAAGTGAATTATTGAAGAAAAATTCTGGATATCGATTAATGGAAGAGTTAGGTACTGCTCCTAGTGTGTATTATCTACCACCTAAAGATCGTTTGGTTGAGTATGAAAAAGGACTTGAGAATTACGATGAATTTAAATCAACAGATAATACAGAAGAATCATGACACAGTTTGATAAATTAGTAAAAGACCTAGCGCCACAGAAATTCGGCCTTTTAGGAAAATCATGGACCATCTTATTGATTCTCGTGATTCTTCTTGGTGCGTATAATTACATTCAACAACTCATACACGGACTATCTGTGACCGATATGAGGGATTATGCTTCTTGGGGCATATACATATCTAATTTTGTGTTTTTTGTTGCCATTAGTTTAGTAGGGTCGTTAATTACGGCAGTTTTGAGACTATCTAATGTGACATGGGCTACACCAATTACACGAATTGCAGAGATGATTGCTGTTTCGGCTATTATCATGGGTGGACTTACCATTATTATTGACATGGGACGTCCTGATAGAATTATTAACTTGTTTATGCACGGTAGATTACAATCTCCTATTATGTGGGATGTGATTGTGATAACTACCTATTTAACAATTAGTATTCTATTATTGGTTTATCCATTGTTACCTGATTTTGCTATTTTGAAAAAATATTTTGCGGATAACAAAACGATGAGCAAAATATATGGTTTCTTGTCATTGAATTGGACAGGGTCAGCCATTCAAAAACAAATTTCTTCAAAATCTATTCGTACATTGTCTGTAATGATCATCCCTGTAGCATTTGCTATTCATACAGTAACTGCTTGGTTATTTGCTACCACATACCGTCCAGGTTGGGATAGTACTAACTTTGGCCCGTACTTCATTGCGGGAGCATTTGTGGCAGGTTCAGCAGCCGTTATTGCGGTTATGTATGTGCTTAGAGTAAGATATAAGTTAGAGGATTACATTACCAACTATCATTTTGACCAAATGGGGAAATTATTGGTGTTACTTATCAGTGTTTATCTTTATTTTAATGTGAATGAGTACTTAGTACCCGCATATAAATTTACGGAAGATGAGGCAGCTCATCTAACCGGATTATTTATGGGTGATTACGCAGTCATGTTTTGGTTAGTAATTATAGGAAGTATGGTGGTACCAGTTATCCTGTTATTATTTCCGGTATTTAGAAATCCTTTGCCACTGTTTATTATTGCCTTAGTAGTGGTGGTAGGAGCTTGGTGGAAACGGTATATCATCGTTACGCCTACGTTATTACATCCATTTTTACCTATCCAAGGGGTTCCCGAAACGTGGCATCATTACTGGCCTTCCTATGAAGAATGGTCGATTACTTTGGCTACGTTAGCAAGTTCGCTATTAATTTTCACGGGTCTTGTACGGTACTTACCGATTGTACCAATGGAAGAAACAGCGGAGGAAAAAGGTTTTACTGAAGATTCTAATACCGAGAAATTATGATTGGGAAACAATATATCAAACAAATAGCTAAATTGTCAACGCTATGTTTCATTATGCTTTTCGCAATGGCTGCCCAAGCTGCTCCTAAAAAAGCAAAAGTTAGAATGTCGGTGCAGTATGTGAAAGTCATGAATAATGAATCATATATCGTTGTTAAAACAAAAGCGAAAACTGAAGATGGATACCAACCAGTGGACCATTTGAAGTTAAAAGTGTATCAAGTATTTGGTGATTCAAACGCCTTATTAGGAGAAATTGAAACGATTGAAGATGGTTCTGCTAAATTCAACCTTGCCAGCCTAGTTTCTCTTGATTCATTAAACACTTTTAATTATTTAATTACCAACGATGCGAGTGACTTGTACAAAAAAGGGGATAAGAAACTGTCATTCCAGGATGTGAGTGTAGAAGCGGGTGTTGTAACCAAAGACAGTGTTAATTATATTCAAGCTCGCGCCACTAATGCATTAACCGGAGCGCCAATTTCAGAGGCTCCAATTCGGGTTCAAGTTAAACGATTATTTAGTCCATTAATTATTGGTCAAAGTAATTATAAAACGGATGACAATGGCTCAATATTTGTCGAGCTACCTAATGATATACCTGGAATGGAAGGTGTATTAGAAATGCAGGTATTAATTAATGAAAGCGATGATTATGGTACGGTAATAAATGAATTTGAGGCTCCAATAGGTGTGCCTGTTGTGACAACAGATACTTTTGATCAAAGAACAATGTGGTCACCACCTTCAAAAACACCTATTTATTTGTTAGTATTTCCTAACCTTATTATACTAGGTATTTGGGGAACTTTACTTATGTTAGTAATCAATTTAGTAAGAATTTATAAATCAAAAAACAAAAATTAAAACTATGAAAAATCTAATAATTTCAGTTGCGATGGTAGTAGCTACCATTGGTTTTTATTCCTTTATTCAAACAGAAGAATGGAATGTTCCAGCTTCAGAAGCTAATGCAAAAAATCCAACCGATGCATCAGATGATGAAAATATTGAAGTGGGTAAAGAAATATATGTAAAACATTGCGCTTCTTGCCACGGTAAAGAAGGTTACGGTGATGGTACAAAAGCTGCAGATCTTAAAGGTGATTTGGGTGATTTTTCGTCAGAAGAATTCCAAGCACAAACAGACGGTACAATTTTTTATAAAATGAAAACAGGTTTAGGTGACATGCCAAGTTTTACTAAAAAAATTCCGGATGCAGAAGACAGATGGTTAGTTATTGACTACGTTAGAACATTAGCGGAATAGTTAACTCGTATTGTAGGTGGAGCAGGAGTGCTTCACTGTTGATTACAATTAATAATCGCCCGAATAGCATTGCTATTCGGGCGTTTTTTTTTGTGCAGTAACTTTCAGAATAAGGATGAATAACTACTTTATGTAAGGGGGGTGATGCCTTGTGAAGGCAACGTAAAAGTTAAGTTGGGGACTCCTTTTTTTTATACCATTCGCCACTAACTCATGAAATATAAGTGTTATTTAAATGGTTCAAGTTCTCCAAAAAAAGTCTTGCTGAGGAGAAATACCTTATGAAATAGTGTACTTTTAACAACCTTTTATTACGCAGGAAAGGCGTAAAAGAGGTTTAAATAAAAGCAAATGGATATTACGGATTGGATAGGTTTTATAGGAGTGCTACAAATTCTTTTAGCCTACATTTTAAATGTTTTAGGCAAGATAGATAGCAATGACTTGATTTTCATTTGGCTAAATTTACTTGGAGCAGCCATGGCTTGTTTAGCGTCCATTTTGATGGCCTATATACCATTTATCTTGTTAGAAGCAGTTTGGACTTTGGTTTCGCTCATTTCATTAATGAAATATAAAAGACATCGTAACAATTCGTACAGGTAAAGGTAGCGGCAGGAAGGAAACCGAAAGGGCTAGTCTAAGCAATTATTGCTAATTGAATAATAAAGTGGAGAGTGGTGAAAAGGGGTAACCTAGATGGGCTATAAAATTGGAAATAGAATATAGTTTACATCACGAAATGCATTTGAGGCATACCCTAGAGATGAACTAGAGATTAATGAATTAGCTAACTGAATTTGTAGTTAGCCTTAATGACCAATCAGACCGGATTAACGTACAATACTAATTGGGCGGCTAGTTATAATTTCGTTGTTTTCTGTAAGAATTCGCACAAAATAATTCCCGTTTTCGAATGCAGAAATATCTAATAAAAATTGCGTTCCATTAAATGGATTTTCTTGCACTTTTCTCCCTAACATATTATAAAGTATTACCCGATAGTTTTGGTTTTCGTTAAGTCCTGTTATGTGAATAAAATCGGAACTTGGGTTGGGAGACAACTGGATTTTGGCCAAATCATTTTCTGCTATACCGGTAACTTTACTACTAATTGTAATGTCGTCTAAAAAGAAAATAAATTGCGCAGGATCGCTGTACGAATGAAACCCAAAATAAAAGACCCCATCTTGTGAAGGAGTGTATGAAACGGTCTCCATCTGATAGTTTTCGTTGATAATATGGTTATTATCCCAAATTGGGTCTGTCATCATATCGGCTGAGGAAGCTCCGGTTCCTACATGTAATTTCGTTTTTTCAAAGGAGGACAAAATGGAGCGAACGCAATACCAGAAAGTGATGGTATATTTTTTACCAATTTCCATTTGTACTCCCGGAGTAAATAACCAGTCGTTGTTTGATTCATTCATGTTAGAAAACATATGAACTGCGGTGGAGTCGGTATGAGCATTAACCGATAGTTGAGAATTTTTGATGATTTCCCAACTTGAATTATTTCCAGCCCCATTCAAGTCTTCATACGTCCAGAAATCGGGTAAAGAATCGTTTAAATTTCCTTGACGACCTTCGAATCCTGTAAAATAAGGAAAGGTTGTGATTATTTGAGAATGAGCAATGCCAATAGAAAAGGCAAATAATGAGGCTAGTAAAACTTTTTTCATGGGACAATATTTTATTTTAATGGATGGTATTTAATTCGAATGTCTCTAGCGAATAATCGCGTTATTTTTGCGTCAAAGGTATCATTTAGGGAAATTATAAATAACCAAAAATGCGAATAAAATGAATAATTTTTCTTTGGTTTTGTTTGGGCTGACCGTTCCATGAAAATTCAAAGAATATTTCGTTTCTGTAACAAAATATGTGTAGAACAGAACGGTTAAATGCACAAAGTAAAGTACTTTCGAATTTGAAACGAATCCCATCGCAAGGTTTGCAAATCAATACAACATGAATAAATTTTCCTTTAACAAAGAAGCGTATTTGAAGCGAATAAATTTTACCGGAAACATTGCGGTTAACTTGGAATGTTTGACCGCTTTGCATCATGCGCAACACCATTCTATTCCGTTCGAAAACTTTGATATTAGTACGGGCAAAGGCATTCATTTGGAGCCTACAGCATTGGTTCAAAAGATGGTTTTTCATAAAAGGGGCGGTTATTGTTTTGAATTGAATGGGCTTTTATTAATGGCTTTGCAATCTTTTGGTTTTGAAGCTAGAGCATTGCTCGGTCGGGTTTACTTAGAGGGCGGAGTTACCGGAAGAGGACACCAAATTACTTTGGTTACCTTGGCAGGTGAAAAATGGATTGTAGATGCCGGATTTGGCTCAGAGACTCCATCTGAACCCATTCCATTAGTTTTGGATACGCCTATAAAATTTAAAAATCAAACGGTTCGATTAGTGGAGGAAGAGCGGTATGGAATAGTGCTTCAAAGTAAAAGTAAAAATGAGTGGAATAACCTGTATAGTTTTGATTTAACCCATGTTTTTCAAGGAGATATTGTGTATGGAAATCATTATACATCTACTCATCCTCAATCATTTTTTGTGTTTGGTAGAGTGGCGGCTCTCCCTATTGAGAATGGAATGGTGACTTTGCGTAATTTTAATTTTAAAAAAGTGGTTAACGGTGCGGAAGAAAAGGTGGAGTTATTAGACGATTCCACTTATTTAGAAGTATTAGAACAGGAGTTTGGAATTGTACTTGATGCCAGCTATGACGATTTAAAACCCATTTAGAATGCATGAGTTACCGTTAAAAACACTCGAATTATTATCTGTTTTAGAAAGTGAGTTTCTGCGTAATGCGGATGTCAAAAATGCGGAAAAGCAAAAGGTGTATATGAGAAATCAGTTTGCGTTTTATGGCCTAACGGCTGGAAACAGGCGAGAGGTGACACTGCCTTTTTTGATGAAAAATTATTTGCCAGCCAAAGAGGAACTCTCAGATTTGGTAAAGGCACTTTGGGAAAAACCAGAACGTGAATACCATCATTTCGCACTAGATTTATTACTCAAATATACCCGGCAGTTGGAAGTGAATGATATCGTGCTATTTGAATACATGGTAACCCATAATTCGTGGTGGGACACCGTGGATGTGGTGGCCGATAAATTAATGGGTGCCTATTTTAAAAAGTTTCCAGAATCACGCCAGAAGTTTATGGATAAATGGCTTAAATCAAATAATTTATGGTTGCAAAGGTCTACCTTGTTGTTTCAATTAAAGTATAAAACCGATACCGATACGGAAATGTTGTGCTATTGTATAAATAATCTATTGGGAAGCAAAGAGTTTTTTATCAATAAAGCTATTGGATGGGTGTTGCGACAATACAGTAAAACCAATCCTCGGTGGGTGATTCAATTTAGTGAAAAAACCAATCTGAGTCCACTCAGTAGAAAAGAAGCCTTGCGGTTAATTAAATAGAGAATGCAATCGGGTTGACTGGCTCTTGAAAATCGTGTTCGAAAAACGGACTTATTTTTTAATGATTTTTGCCACCGAAATTCCCGAATCATCGCTAGCTTGAATAAAGTACATTCCCGATTTTAGGGCGGTAGACGATAAGTCAATCGTAATTTCGCCTTCACCCACACCTGTCCACACTATTTTACCGGTAAGGTCTATCAGTTTGAGGTCTTTTTGTCCGGCATGTACATTAACTACAAAAGTTTGGTTAAACGGATTTGGATATACCGTTAATTGCTCCAGCGTATTTGCATTTATTTCATGGGTAGAAACCGTGCGGTCAAATACGTAATACAATGTTTGACCAAATTCCCAAGGGACGGATTTAAAGACAATCTCTTTATTTGTGAAATCGTAAAAATGCACAGCTTTTAAAGATTTATTGTCGATTACAAACGACTGTTCATTTACCCAGCTATCTGTATCAAAATAGACATTAAGCGTATCATTAGCCAATGTAGAATGGAATTCTAAACCGTTTCGTTTTGCCCAATAATCGCCATAATCTTGAAACAAGTATGGTTTTATTCCCGATGAGATTCCTTGGTAATAATCATCCATAGCGGTTACTTTAAATCGTCTGTTTGGATGAATAAGCAGAATAACGGGCGAATTATTATCTGCATATTTTTCGGATACAGCAATCCAATTGGCTATATCATCGGCATAATCATTTTCGTTAAAAAACGCGACATCCAAAACATCCGAAATGGTTAACGGAAGTTCGATTACACTTGACATGGTGGTATTAAACGACCGCACTTTGGGCGCGTAATATGGAAATCCGGTAAGCACATTATTGGCCGCATTGGACGAATTATAGGCATATCCTGTGGCTTCCAAAGCCATAATAAGTGAATCAGGATAGGCTAAATGTCCCGAACGAAAACTTCGGATATTCACCAAATGGTCTGTTTCTAATAAATTCTTAGACACGACCACCTCGCCCAAAACGGTTCCATTTATGGTGTGTCCATTAAAATATCCTGGTTTGTATGTGGAGCTATCCACCGTACTAATACCATAAGGAAAATCGGCAAAATCTGGGAAATGGCCCACAGAATGAGAGGCTAAAGTATGCCCATCGGTTTTTAATTGTTCCACCGCATCATAAGTTCCAACGTAGATATCCGAAAACCAATCATCAGAAAAATAGCGAGTGGTAATATTATATTGCACCAAAATACCATGATTTTTCTGGTAACTAGAAAACTGAAGCATGGTATCCAAAGCGGTATTACTATCCACATCATGCGTCATCATTATGATAGATTTTGCCTTGCCCGGAATAGTATATTTATGAATAGTATTCGGAATAGATTTACGCACAATATTACGGACCCAAAAACAAATGACATCTGATGTAGGTTCAAATCCATTGGAATAGGTGCGGTTGGCGTTAATATCCATATCGGCCATATTTCGGTAAATAACATCTCGAAAATCGGTTCCAATCAGGTAGCAATTTCCACTTCCATATACATTATGTACTGCAGCTACAGAATCACTTTCATACCGACCTAATGCCAGTCCACCATCTAGTTGGTAATGACGACTTATGAAGGTTGCAGGTCCGCCTAAATCGCCCAAGGAGATAGTAGTTTCAAGCGAATCATTAATCATGTAAAACACATCGGGCTCGGCTGCAATGTCCCAGTTGATACGGTAATTCCGGTTAGAAGATGTTTGGCTAGATACGCCCGCCATCTGGAATAATTCGGTAGCTTTCAAGGCAGAAATGATAACAGTACCACCATTAAAAACATAATCTTTTATTTGTTGAAATTCGGCAGGGGTGAAGGTAGATGAACTCACTTTTGTGGCCATTAAAATGACCGGGTAATTCAGTGCAGTATTTAAGGATGAAGTGGTATTGTAAGAAATTCCGGCTACTTCGGCTATGCGGGTTGCCGACCACATTCGAGATTGATTGGTCTCTCCGTTTCTAACGGATAAATCAAGAATAATTAGTTTACGATCAGTTTGAGCGTTTAAAGCGGCAGAAACAATAATCATAAAAATTAATAGAAAGTGTTTCATACTCAGTACCGACTTAAATGTACGGCAAACTTAGTTGAATATGGCAGGTGAAATGCGTAAATGATGCGGAATGCCGTATTTTGTGACAAAGAAAATAACACCTTGATTTTGTGATTCTTAGAGTCGTGTAATGGATGGTGAAAAAAGGAGGATGGGGAGCCCGTAGAAATTGTAAATAAAAGTATATTTTCGGCTAGTAATAATCAATTTTTAGCAGGCCAGATAACAAATGAAACAGATAGGAATACACCCAATAAAAACCCTGTATGCCCAAGCGAATATTTGGGTGGCTGATTATAAATTAGAATCGGAAAGTAGCGAATATGCGGCCTGCACATTTACCGTTAATGAATTACGAATAATGGGAAGAACGGCTAAAATAACACCCAAAAAAGTAGGTCAATTCGTTACATTTTGGAAACGAAATATACAGGGTCTCACCGCGCCATTTGACACCCATGACCCCTTTGATTATTACGTCATTAATGTGGGTAAAGATGAAAGAGTTGGGCAGTTTATTATACCAAAATCGGTACTTATGGATAAAGGTATTGTTTCTACGGATACGAAAGACGGCAAGCGCGGTTTTAGAGTGTACCCACCGTGGGATGCACCTACTAGTAAGCAAGCTAAAAAAACGCAAAATTGGCAAAGCAATTATTTTGTGGAATTTGGTACGGATGGGGATATTGAATGGATTAGGAAACACTTACGACAACCATAACATTATTTTTGAACGGTACCCAATCAAGAATGAAAAGGACGGTTTTAATTTTTGCTCCAAGAAGTTATAGGGACAAATCACCCCCAAATTGTAACGGTAACTAGCATTATTTTTTGGGGGTAGGGAGGTAGTTTGATCACGTAATAGGCATTGAAATAATAACTATTCAGGACATGCCGAGAATAGGATTCTGCTGAACCCACTACAAGATTTCTGAAGGAACGAACGCGAATCATTTCAAAAATGAATAGCCTACTGATTCTGCCTGAGTAAGACCGAAAAAATTCAATCTAACAACCAAAAATACTCAGAATAAATAGTACATTGCATGAGCAAATAAAACAACTCCAAGCAACCAAAAAATGACTAGTGAAATAACCGATATTAAACGACTACAAACGACTACAAACGACTACAAACGACTACAAACGGTTAGGGTTTTTGATTGCGCAGGTTTTGTGAGGGGTCTAAAACTGCTGAAACGATTATGTATGTTGACGTAGATTGTAGGGAAGCGATAGAAAAAAAGTTGAATTGAATTAATATAATAGAAATAAAATATAATGTGGATATATCACACGTGTGATATAACCGCATGTTGTGTTTAATTGAAAATGACCGAAGAAGATAAATACGAAAAAATACTTTTTAAGTATCATAGTAATGTGCTTGATGAAGTTACAGTGGAAACAATGTGGGCTGAAAAAGTTGAACCGGAAAATGGAATTTACAGACTTGACAGCATACCTTTTTATGGACCTCTAATAGCCACAGATGATGAATTCTTTGCCGAGTATGATGAATCAGAACAAAGATTAACGTATAGAAAAACTACAAAGCATTCAGGTAATTCAATTGCCCTCGTTTTAATAAACAAAGAAGGTTTTGATAAAGAAATAATCAGAGAAGAATTCAAGAACTTGAATTGCAAATCTGAAGGGTTAAATGACTCCTATTTTTCAATGGAAATATTGGAATCCATAGATTATAAAACCATTCAAAAACGGTTAGAAGAATTAGAAAAAGAGGGAACAATTGAATATTCTGAACCATGTCTTTCTGAAAAACATAGATTGGATTTAAACAAAGGATAATGGGGTACAAAAATGTTTGCTTAAACTGCCTGAGAGTTGAGAATCTTGGTACTGACTATGAAAACTTCCGCACAGGTAACTGTCCAGAATGTTCTAGTGAAATGATTTTTGTAAATCATAAGTTCAGACCGCCTAAAAAGAATGATAAGAAAAGATGGGAACTTGTGAAATTTCTTATTGCACGCGGATTTAATTTTCAAAGTGTAAGCGATGAAAACGGAATTTATGTGACTTATCCTCAAAGCATAGAGGAAGCTAAGGAGTTTGTGAAAAAGTATGAGTTTCGAGCAATTAAAAACTAAACACAATAACTAAGCATTCGTTCTGCCGATAGGCCAAGAATGAATGTATTGTTGTACCGATTACTATCGGTGCCCGGGCCTTCTCCCGATAGTGATCGGGACGAATACGATAACTAGAAGTAGGGTGTTAGCTTTTTA
>CAXBCR010000005.1:0-190812 GCA_963974475.1 uncultured Flavobacteriales bacterium | reverse complement strand
GGAGAATCTAATTTGAGTTTTTTGGTTTTGAATTTCGAATATCCAACAAGGAATGAAGAATGTTGAAGTGAAAAAAAGAATTTAAAAAAGGGAATTTTGATTGTGCAATCCAAAATGTAATTCAATTTGCCAGGCCAAGTTACTCGAAAACCACCAAATTCCTGCTCCTACCACCCACTAAAAAACAACCCACAAGTAATTCCCCCTTGGAGGAGGGGGAAGATTATGAGCGTGCGAATAATCTAGGGGGATTGACTCGGAGTGAACCGTTTTAAGTTACCAGAGTTAATATATTAAACTCGAGAATCAATCCCCCTCGGTCCCTTCCGATTACTATCGGAACGAAGAGGGGGAAGTCGGTTTGTTTACTATTTTACGGTTAACCATTTAATTGAGGAAATCCTCTATGAAGTTTTAATTATTTGGATTTTAAAACGCTGCAATTGAATTTCGAACACCCAACAAGGAACAAAGAATGTTGAAGTGAAAAAGCTCCCCAAAAATCATCAAAAACACTCCAGTTATTAGACTACCACAATAACCATTGATTATTGTTTATTGAATATGGAGTGTTGCTTATTTTGCAGAGGCTCCGCTTAGTGGCCGGAGCAGCTAATTTTAGGGTTTCTGTTTCGAAAATCCAACAAAGAATGATGAACTGAAAAATCAAATGTCTAAAACCACTAAACTAAAAACCCTCCGTCAAAAACCCAATATTCTTCTTCAGTCCCGCATATTTAGCACGCATTACCGGAGTACCTGCAAAAACCTTCAAGAATACCTCATCCGTAATTTCTTGCCAGTCTTTTTTGTCAAAATCTTTCCAGCCTAGGTACCTATTAAATGCAGGTTCGATAGAAGGCAATGCGTTTTTAGTCCAAGGGCACACATCTTGGCATATATCACAGCCAAAAATCCAATCGTCCATTTTACCGTTAAACTCATTGGGTATTTGGGCTTTTAACTCAATGGTTAAATACGATATACACTTGGTAGCATCCAGTTTATAGGGCGTATGCAGCGCATCTGTAGGGCATGATTCTACGCACAAATTACAGGTTTTACATAAATCTTTTACGGGAGTGGTTTCCTCCATTTCAATATCCAATATCAACTCCGACAAAAAGAATTGGGAGCCTTTTTTCCGATTCAAAACCAACGTGTTTTTTCCTATCCAACCTAATCCGCTTTTTGCTGCCCATGCTTTTTCCATAACCGGTGCCGAATCAACAAATGCGCGCCCGGCTACCTCGCCTACTTCTTGCTGAATAAAATGAAGTAATTCTATCAGCTTTTTCTTAAGTACTTTATGGTAATCCTTTCCGTAGGCGTATTTCGATAATTTATAGGTGTCGGTAGTAGCTTGAGGTAATTGCGGTAGATACTCAAAACCTAAAGAAATAACCGTTTTTGCCCCCTCTACCAGTTTGGTTGGGTCGGTACGTTTATCAAAATGATTTGCTAACCACGCCATTTCACCGTGGTGATTTTGATTTAAAAACGTTTCTAATCGAGGAGCTTCATTTTCCAAAAATCCCGCTTTAGATACCCCAAAAAGACCAAACCCTAATCGCTGCGATTCTTGCTCAATTTTTAATGCCTGTACCGATGAAAGAATCATAGTACGAATGCTAAAACAAACTAGATTGACTGGTGGGTCTATTTCTACCCAAGTGTTTATACGCCAACTCGGTTACTTCACGCCCACGAGAAGTCCGCTGCATAAAACCTTCTTGAATTAAAAAAGGTTCATACACTTCTTCTATCGTTCCGGCATCTTCGCCTACTGCAGTAGAGATGGTGGTTAAACCCACTGGCCCGCCTTTAAATTTATCGATAATGGTAGCCAAAATTCGATTATCCATTTCGTCTAATCCATGCTTATCCACATTAAGGGCATCCAAAGAATAATGGGTAATCTTCAAATCCACCTTTCCTGAACCCTTGATTTGTGCAAAATCTCGTACCCTACGCAAAAGAGAGTTCGTAATTCTAGGCGTGCCTCTACTTCGCGATGCAATTTCGTGCGCAGCTTCATGGTCAATAGCCACATTCAAAATATCGGCCGATCGGGTAACGATAGTCGCCAACAAATCAGCATTGTAATAAGCCAAACGAGAATTAATTCCAAAACGCGCTCTAAGCGGAGAGGTTAACGAACCCGACCTAGTGGTGGCGCCAATTAAAGTAAAAGGCTCTAATTCTATTTGAACCGTACGTGCATTTGGGCCGGTATCAATCATGATGTCTATTTTGTAATCTTCCATGGCCGAGTATAAAAACTCTTCCACAATAGGTTTTAACCGATGAATTTCATCGATAAACAACACGTCATTTTCACTCAAGTTGGTTAACAAACCGGCTAAATCACCTGGTTTATCCAGTACTGGGCCAGAGGTAATTTTAATATCCACTCCAAGTTCATTCGCAATGATATTAGCCAATGTGGTTTTACCTAACCCCGGAGGGCCATGCAACAACACATGGTCTAGCGCCTCTTCACGAAGTTTGGCGGCTTCCACAAATACTTTCAGGTTTTCCACCACATGCTCTTGTCCAGTAAAATCGCCAAATGATTTTGGTCGCAATACCTTCTCCAAATCTTTATCTGACCCCGAAAGGTGCTCTGGATCCGCATCTAAATATTCGTTCATACCACAAATGTAATAAACCTAATGAGCTCATAGTTTACGGTTGAAAAGTAAATATGAATTTTGGTAAAATAATGTACAATTGGCGCAATGGTTTTTGCACTTATTTATCGTCTTGTCCACTAATAATCGCTGCAATAGGTTGTCCCTTTAATGCTGTGATAATCTTATTAATTAGTGCTGTGGTAATCTTATTAATTGGTGCGAAAATACAAAGATTTAATTGATTTACAGTTATCTACCAGAATAAAAAAACCACGTAAAAACCTTTTTTTTAAATCCGGATTAAATAGGGATGCCATCTATATTCAATTTCTACAGAAACACAAGAACACCTTCCTTGGGCGTCAGGTTAAATTTGAATTAGTGCTAATTTTAATACCCCAATCTTTGTGCAACCATAGGTTTAAAAATAGAAAGAACAATTACATTTGCTACCATAGACTTTAACTATGGATTTAGAGAAATATTTTGAGCCATTTCGAAACAATATTATTGGTGATAAACAACATTTTACCACTCCTTTTGGTGAAAAAAGAATCATTTATGCCGATTGGACAGCCAGTGGTCGTTTATATGGCCCGATAGAAAAAACACTGACCGATGATTTTGGCCCCTTTTTAGGGAATACTCATACGGAAACCTCGGTAACCGGTAGCACGATGACCATTGCGTTTCACAAATCTTTAGACATTATTAAAGCCCATGTAAATGCAGCTAAAGATGATTACATTATTGCCTGCGAATCAGGAATGACGGGCGTAGTCAACAAGTTTCAGCGAATTCTAGGTTTCAAAGTGCACGAATCATTTAAAGACCAAATAACCATAAACGAAGAAGACCGACCCGTAGTTTTTATCACTCACATGGAACATCATTCTAACCAAACATCTTGGTTGGAAACCATTGTTACTCTTGAAATTATCAAGGAAAACGAGGAGGGATTACCGGATTTAAACGACTTAAAAAGATTACTCGATAAATACAAAAATAGAGTCACCAAAATAGCTAGTATCACTGCCTGTTCTAACGTGACGGGTGTAGTAACTCCCTATCATGAAATTGCAAAGTTGATGCATCAAAATGCAGGCTGCTGTTTCGTAGATTTTGCCTGTTCGGCTCCTTACGTAAAGGTAGACATGCACCCCGAAGATGAAGAATCTAAACTAGATGCTATTTTCTTTTCTCCGCATAAATTTTTGGGAGGACCGGGCACACCAGGAATCATGATTTTCAACAAAGCGTATTACAATAATGAAGTCCCAGATGTTCCGGGAGGTGGAACCGTATCATGGACCAACCCTTGGGGAGGCAGAAAATATTTTGACGAAGTAGAAGTGCGTGAGGCTGGTGGCACCCCTCCATTTATGCAAACCATAAAAGCGGCTCTTTCCGTAAAGTTGAAAGAATCTATGGGTGTGGATAAAATGCTACAACGAGAGGAAGAGATTTTGGACATTATTTTTGACCGAATTGACCCCATTCCTAACCTTCACATTTTAGCCGATAACATTAAAAAACGAATGGGTGTCATTTCATTTTACATCGATGATTTACATTTCAATTTAGGCGTTAAAATACTGAATGACCGCTATGGCATTCAAATGCGTGGTGGCTGCTCATGTGCAGGTACTTACGGACATATTTTATTGCATATTCCGCAATTGGTATCGAATGAAATCACCAATGAAATAGACCACGGCAACTTCACCTCAAAACCGGGTTGGATTCGTTTTAGCATCCACCCCACCATGACAAATGACGAGGTGTATTACATTACCGCAGCTCTTAAGGAATTGTCTGAAAACCATAAAGAATGGGCCAAAGACTATACCTACAACGGCAATAGTAATGAGTTTATTCACCAACAAGGTGACGTAAACATTCACACAAAAGTAGACCGAATTTTTGACGCGATTTAAACGCTAAGCTCAGCGTATACCAATTAATTTAGTACAAGAAATCGTGATACGGAAAGCGGGTAGAATGAATGGATTTTGCCATGGCATAAACATCTTCGCGCAATTGAGGAATGTTTTCCTTTTGAGCCGCTGAGATAAAAATACATTTATCGTTAAGGTTGCTCATCCATGTTTTTTGCAAATCTTCTAAAGATACATGGTGCTCACCTTCTCCGGTATAATCAAACTCTCCTTGCTCAATAGCACTATATGCATCAATTTTATTGAAAATCACAATAGTTGGCTTATCGCCACTATCTATTTCAGCTAAAATTTTATTCACCGTATTGTAGTGATCCTCAAAATTGGGGTGCGAAATATCTACTACGTGCAACAACACATCGGCTTCTCTCACCTCATCTAAGGTAGACTTGAAAGATTCCACCAATTGGGTAGGAAGCTTACGAATAAATCCAACAGTATCAGTAAGTAGCGTAGGTAAATTATGAATCACAAATTTTCGAACAGTGGTATCTAGGGTAGCGAACAATTTATTTTCGGCAAACACCTCCGACTTACTCAACAGGTTCATCAAAGTAGATTTACCCACATTGGTGTATCCTACTAAAGCAATACGCACCAACTTCCCTCTATTTTGACGTTGGGTAAACATTTGTTTATCAATCTGCTTCAGCTTTTTTTCGAGTACCGATATCTTTTTACGGATATCTCTACGATCGGTTTCAATCTCTTTCTCACCCGATCCACCACGTGTGGATGTGCCACCTCGTTGCCGCTCTAAGTGGGTCCATAAATTGGTGAGTCGTGGCAATAAATACTTAGAACGCGCTAATTCTACTTGCGTTTTTGCTTGGGCACTTTGAGCCCTAAACTGAAAAATATCTAAGATAAGTAAACTCCTATCGTAGATTTTTACATTTAGTTCTCTTTCAATATTTCGCAGTTGAGATGGCGTTAAATCATCATCAAAAATAACCACATCAATGTTGTTTTCTTTGATATACGTATTGATTTCTTCCAGTTTTCCTTTTCCTACAAACGTCTTTAAATCTGCTTTGGGTAGTGCTTGGGTAAACGATTTTTGCGTGTCTATTTGAATGGTAGAAGCCAAAAACTCCAACTCAGCCAAATACTCTTCTACTTTTTCCGCGTTTTGTAATTGCGTAATTAACCCAATTAAAATAGCTCTTTCACGAACTTCAGCGGTATCAAACATTTTACCCATTCAAATGGCTCCAAGGAATTCTACTTAAGAAAAAGATTAAACCAATTGCAAAAAACGTAATTGCCGTTTTATACTTTGCACCGTCCTCTGTTTTCTTTTTTAATTTTATTCTACCAATGGTAATCATAGTTACCCCGATTATCATAGTTAACGGATGTTCCACAGTCATCATACGCAGGTAAGAATCTTTCATTACTCCACCCATATTTGCAAAATTTTGGCTCATTGGGCCAACGGTTAGTAATACCAAACCGATTAACAATTGAATATGCGAAAGAATCATAACGAATAAGGTCGTTTTGTTTTCATACTCGCCAAAAGGTGCATTTCCTATTTTTCTAAATGCAAATTTACCGATGGTAAAAACTAAAAATATCAAAAGAGCCATCATCATAAAGTAATGAGTGGTTCGAAGTGTTAAAAAAAATGTGTCCATAATTACGTTGGTTTAATTGAGTGGCAAAGGTAGAAAACACCCTTTAACCGGAGTTCGATTTACGTATAAAAATAGTGATTTGGAGGTTTCCTTTTCCTTTATAGTTTCAATCCAAAGAATTCACTCTTGGTATCTACTTTCAATTTGTTTCGGTTTCGAATACTGTTTAGCACGTTTTCGCCCAATAATTCTTTACGCCATCCTTGGGCCAATGATTCATCAAAATAAGGCAAATCCCATTTCATTCGCTTAAAATTAGGTCTATTAATTACCAATTCGGGAGCTATTCTGTTTTCGCTACAAATAATTTTCATACCTAAATATAAAATATCCATCACCGCATCAATTCGCGGTTTAATGGGCACATGTTTCGAAATCATGTCGATTACCGCTCTTTCTTCAGGAGTTTCTTCTTGTTCATATAACCGAACAAAATTATCGCCATCTTTATCAATCACATTAGAATGAATTAATCGATTGTTGCGCAGATTGCTTTTTCCACCTTTCACGCCTTTTACAATATGGCTAATTAGCTTTTTCTGTAAAATACGTTCTTTCGGTTTGTTTTTCTTTTCTGCCATTTCAATCCGCCAATTGTATAAACGCATTAAAAATAATTTCTCCCGAGTATTAATCTTAGGCAACAAGCTATTGGCCAAAAATTCTTTGTTTGGTACGGCATCATAACTTTTGGCTAAGGTGAGTTTATCAAATTCTTCGTTTACCCAGTTTTCTCGATTCTTTTCTTTCAGTTTACGATTAATTCCATTCCATAACCGCTCTAAATAAATAACATCATTGAGGGCATATTGCAGTTGCTTTTTAGATATGGGTCGCGATTCCCAATCCGAAACTGCGGGTCCTTTATCCAACGTGATTCGTAATTCACCTTGCAGCAAATTGGCAAACGAAATGGGGTAATTATACCCTATAAATCCAGCCGCTATTTGGGTATCATACACGTTTACCGGCAACACCCCAAATTGCTGATACAACAAACGATAATCATTCTCACCTGCATGCGTCAATTTCACAATTTTTGGGTCTTTCACCATGTCTAAAAACAAGCCAATATCCGCCAATTTTATCGGGTCTATCAAGTAGTTTCCGTGAGTGGTGGCCACCTGCACTAAACACAGAATTGGGAAGTACGTTCGCTCCCCTACAAACTCGGTATCAAAACCTAACCAAGTGATGTCTTTATTCTGATTATAAAACTGTTGAAGCCCTTCTTCGGTATCAATATATACGTGCTTTGTTGTTTGTTGTTCACCCATGGGCGAAAGGTACATCATATTTTCACATTTTAATTATGGGAACCCAATTTAGCCGTACATTTTAAAGAAAAAATTGCGAATAAATTAATCATTCCTTAACCCATACTTTAAAAAAATTTCAGACCTTTAGCCAACGTAATTATTGCGACTTAAATACTCACTTAAAACTTTACATGATGGCTAAGAAAAAAAAGCAACACAAGATTTTCGTTTTAGATACCTCTGTTATTTTATTTGACCATAATTCCATTAATAATTTTGAAGATAATGATGTCGCCATACCCATAACGGTACTGGAAGAACTTGATAATTTCAAAAAAGGTAGCGATACCAAAAATTTTGAAGCTCGTGAGTTTATTCGCACCCTCGACCGCTTATCTGACGACCACCTTTTACAAGAATGGAATCAATTAAATGGCAAAGGTAAAGGCCGTTTTAAAGTAATTATGGAAGGCCAACAGGGGCAAACAGAAGCTGATATTATTTTTGGAGGGAATAAAAACGACCATAAAATACTGAATGCGGCTATCAATTTGGCGGAAGAAAACCCCACGTTTTTGGTGACCATGGTTTCGAAAGATATTAACCTTCGGCTAAAAGCAAAAGCAGTAGGAATCAACGCTGCCGATTATGAAACTGGAAAAATCAGCGATTTGCAACACCTCAACACCGGCAAAAACTACATTGATAACGTGCCTGAAGATGTGATTGACAAACTGTATAAGGATGGTAAAATTGAAGTAAGCGATATTGATTTCATGACGTTTACGGCCAATGAGTATTACATTTTGCAGAGTAGTGCTAATTCCGTTTTGGCCTATTACAACCCTTTTGAAAAAGCGCTCGAACGGGTAGACAAACACAACTGTTACGGTATAACTCCTAGAAATGCGGAGCAAACATTTGCCATTCATGCTATTCTCAATCCGAATGTGAAATTGGTATCGTTGCAAGGTGTTGCAGGAACGGGTAAAACCTTATTGTCATTGGCAGCGGCTATAGAAAGCAGAAGACAGTACAAACAAATTTATCTGGCCCGACCTATTGTACCGCTCAGCAATAAAGATTTAGGATTTTTGCCAGGCGATATTACTTCCAAAATCAACCCGTATATGGAGCCGTTATGGGATAACCTCAAATTTATTAAAAACCAATGGCGCGAAACCGACCCAAATTACCACCGAATTGAGGAGATGGTAAACAAAGAAAAATTATTAGTAACCCCTCTTGCGTACATTCGTGGAAGGAGTTTGAGTAATGTCATTTTTATAGTGGATGAAGCGCAAAACCTTACACCACACGAAATAAAGACCATTATTACCCGTGCGGGCGAAAATACCAAAATGATTTTTTCGGGCGATATCTACCAAATCGACACTCCCTATTTGGACGAACACTCCAACGGACTTTCATACCTCATAGACCGCCTTCAAGGCAACGATATTTTTGCACACGTGACCCTAGAAAAAGGCGAACGAAGCGAGTTGGCCAATTTAGCGGGAGAGCTGTTGTAGGATTGAAAGGGGAGTTTTTGGTTTTTGGTTTTTAGTTTTTAGTGCTTAGTTTTTAGTGCTTATTGTTTAGTTTTTAGTGGAGAGTGTAAAGGGTGAGGTTTAACGATTTTTCTGAGTTGTTTTTTTACTTCCTCATTCCTTGTTCGGTATTCGTTATTCGTTCATTTATGAATAGGGGTGATACGCTGTTTTGCTTTGCTTAATGCGTATTCTTTCAACTTGAAAATTGAGAAATTAAACTCAATGTATTCGACCTTAAAAGTTGCTTTTTTGTGGAGCCTTTTCGGTTTAAATATTCAATAATCAACACGCAATAAGCAATGCTCAGCGATGGGTTATACTGCGGTTATTTTCCAATTTTTGATTTGCGTATTGAATATTGCCTATTTCTTAATGCGTATTCTTTCAACTTGAAAAGTTTGGAAACAACACCCCGTTTTCTACAAAAACAACTACAGTTCCTTTTCTACCAGCACGGCTACTTCGGCCAATTCTTGGTACCATTCTTCTCCGTACTTACGAATGAGAGGGTCCTTTAAAAAACGATATACTGGTACACTTAGTTCCTGTCCAAGGGTACATGCATCGGCACAAATCTCCCATTTATCGTAATTTACGGAGTCAAAATCACGGTATTTTTTTATACGAATAGGATACAAATGACACGACAACGGTTTGGGCCAATCTACTTTTCCAGCGTTATAGGCTTTTTCTATCGAACACAAAGCTGAACCATCTTCGCCATACACCACAAATGCACATTCGGCTCCATTCACAAGGGCTGTTTCGTATTCGTTGTCGGTTTGGTCAAATACAGATGTGCCTTGTTGTTCTACCGCCTCAATTCCTTCAGGGCGCATAAAAGGTTTTACCTTTGGATAAATGGTATCTAAAATTACTTTTTCCTCATCTTCTAGTGGCGCTCCCGCATCTCCAGCTATACAACACTCTCCTTTACATGCAGAAAGATTGCATACAAATTCCTTTTTAAAAACGTCTCTTGAAATAATAGCTTTACCGACTTCGATCATGTGATTCAATTTGGGTGCAAATATCCTTTTTTTGAATCCAAATACAAATTAAGTTAGTCACAATATCAACACGTAGCCAACTGCTGATTCCCATTGATAGAGCCACTCCAAATAGAATTTTGACAACTCCCTTTTATTCATTTTCAAGAAATCAATAAAAACCGTGTATAATCACCGAAGATATTTTAATATTGAATCACACAAATAAACCATACGTTGAGATTCATACTTTTCATATTTCTTCTAAACATTGCTGTTCCATCTTTTGGTCAAAACCCGTATTTGGACTCCCTACTTCTGGAGAACAAAGAATTAGCGGCAAGCAATGATTTCGGAGATTTATTCATCAATTTTTCTGCTTTAAAAACAGAATACATACGTCTAAAGGATACCAATAGGATTGTTACCATAACTTTACGAATGGCCGATGCCAGCAGAGGCGGAGGAAGCCACTCTGAGGCATTAGATATTCTAAATCGACTTGAAAATTCTAACTATTTCATCAAACCGCACCACCAAATAGGTCTTTATCTTATTCGGGGTTCCATCTATTATGAAATTAGTGAACATGAAAAAGCCATTTTTTGGGCTTCCAAAGGAATGGCGTTAGCTGATAAATATCAAAAAAGAAGTTATGTACCGTTGTTGTATAACCTGCTAGGTGCAAGTTATACGGATATAAATCCGGATTCCTCTTTAAAATACATTCAGAAATCGGTCGACCTTTTTCTTCAATCTAAAGACACTGCAGGGGTAGCTTTACCTTATATAAATATGGCTCATTTATTTTGGGAGGGTCGAGAAAATGAAAAAGCGAAGGAGGTTATTTTTAAAGCACTCGCTATTTTAGACAAAATGGATGTTCCCATTTATCGAAAAATGGCTTATACTTTTTTATCCATTTTATATGACGATGAAAAAGATTATAAAAACACAGTGAAATACTTAAAACTTCGCGATAGTGTGAATTATGAAATCAATAATGACAAAATTACTTTTCAGTTAAATCAGTTTCAAGAAAAATTGCAACAGCAAAAAGCAGAAACGGAAAAGATGTACCTACAAGCACAGGTGGAAATTGCGCAATATCAACGTCAAAAATATATTATTTATACCACCATAGGCTTAGTGGCTATACTAGCCTTAGGTCTTACCTTATTTTTTACTATTCGTAATTCACGTAGAAGAAATAAACTACATCAGGAGTCATTAGTTAGAGTAAACCGATTGGCCGAGTTAGATCATTTCAAAAACAAAGTACTTTCCGTAATTAGTCACGATATGCGAGCCCCATTAGCGCAGGTAATCACGTTTCATCAAGCCAAAAATTCGGGAGTTAATTTTAGCGAAGATGAAATGAAAGAAATGGATAAAACCATTTTGGCTAGTACCCAAAGTGGGTTATTGATTCTCGACAATTTGTTAAAATGGGCTAGAAGTCAGATTGACGGTTTAAAGGTAAATAATGAGCCTTTCGATTCCTTTTTTGCGATTACTCAAATCTTAAATCAGGTAAGTCAATTATCGAAAGAAAAAGAAATTCAACTTTCCACATCATTAGCGCAAGTAGAGATAGTTTCGGATGAGGGATTATTTCAAATAGTATTGCGCAACTTACTTAGCAACGCCATTAAATTTAGCCCAACCAACTCTGAAATAAGAATTGAATCATTTCAAAATGACGGATCGCTTTATATTAAAATTACGGACCAAGGACCCGGAATTCCCGAAACGGTGATTCAAGCCTTGAATGAGTCGGCTGAAATAAAAGCTAAAACCGGAAGTTTTGGAGAAAAGGGCGCAGGAATTGGGTTAACATTATCCAAAGAATTTGCGAAAAAAGCAGGCGGAACTTTAGCCTTTTCCAGATCAACCGAAGGGGGAACGGTAGCTATCTTCCAAATCGCATTATCTAACGGCAAGTAGAATGGATGAACACAATATAATATCCAGAAAAAAACCCAATTATCCGGTAGGCGATTCGCTTCGTACGTACTTAAAAGAGTTTCATCGCCTGGTAGAAATGCCTTTGGAATATCGCGATTTATTACGGTATGAAAATTCTTTTCCGTTATTAGATGCCAAGGGAGAAGATACCTTATGGCACTCGGTAAGCTACAGCCCATCCGAAAACAAGGAGGTGTATCAAGGACTACTTGAAATATACGTTAAACTAACATCTACGGGCTCTGCCAAAGCTATGGACCATTTATCCGTGGGCAGAATAGACTATTGTTTGTTTGGAAATTCTCATCCATTTCGCATTAAAATAATCAACTTGGTAAATGATAACCATGATTATTATTACATCAAAAAAGCCGATGCTTCAAGGGTATATGGGTTGGAGTTAGAACATATTACTTCGCCCAATAAAATCAACTATTTTATTCATAACCATACCTTGGTAGAAGAGCATATTATGGGTATTCCGGGTGATCGGTTTATTAATCAAACGCTCAATGAGCAAAAACACAATTTGGTTCGGATAGCGAAAGAATTTGTAAAGTTTAATGAGCGTTCGTTTGTACGATTACTGGGTGATATGCGCGACTACAACTATGTAGTTGATATCACGCCCGATTTTGACCAAATTCAGTATCGCATTAGAGCCATTGACTTTGACCAAGAGGCATACGAGGGGAATATAAAAATGTATTTGTTGCAGTTTTTTAAAGAAAATGCCAAATTCGTTTCCCTCTCCTTAAAACATATTACACGAGAATCCATACAACAATACCGTTATGAAGAACGCGCACTAATTTCTAAACGAATTAGACTTTCCATGTATCAATACAGAAAGCTGATGCGAGTAATGTCGGGAGACACTATTTCAACGCCAGAAAAAATACAAGAATTGGCTGTAGCACTCAATAAGTATCATAGCACCACTCTATTTACTGGTTGCGAAAAAATGGGTGAATTGGTAAACAGAAACATCTCATTTTCGGTAAAAATACCTTTGAACGAGCTTCTATAGTCGTACTTAAAAATTAAACTGTACCGAAAAAATAAGGTCAATTCCGCTACTACTAATATTATCAAACCCAGGATTTAAAAAGCTAAAATCGGTAGGTAATTTTTGATTAGGTTTAATGGTAAAACGTTCCAATCTGTAACGAATGCCGCCATGTAAACTAATATCTCCTAGCACATAATCGCCACCAAATCCAAACTGCATTCCTGTACTTCCGGCATATCTTATGATTTCAGTTTTCCCACCTATTTTCACAATTAAATCTTTCGGTATCGAATACGCTATTCCACCAAAAAAGTCTAAAATGAACTTATCATTAATTGGCACATAGTACTTTCCATTCAATTGGAGATTGAATCGATTAAAAGAATATCCTTGTTGCACGGTTTGTCCACCAGATTGTGTGCTATAAAAATCCTTATGAATAACATAACCTAGCGAGGTTTCTACATATACATCTTTGATTAGTTTAAACCCAAGTGCCACTTCAGGGCTCATTCCATTACCCAATTCCATTTGAACAAATATGGGTTCATCAGTAATTGTTCCGTTAACTGATGAAAAGTAAGAATAACTGTTCATTCCCATCCCAATTCCGAACCTAGGAGCTAAATAGTATTCGCTTACCCCAAATTGGGAAAAACCAATGAGCGGGAAACTAATCAATAAAATGGTGAGCAGTTTTTGCATACAAATTGAGCGATAGCCAATACGCTACCGCAATTTGCAAAATTAGGGATGTACACTCTTAGAATTGGCAGCAACCTCAATGTTTTCAACACTCATAAGTGGGTTGCGGTCACAAATAAAAGTAATTTTACGCTTTCGAGGTAAAAACTTGGCTCAATAGCGCCACGGAAATAACGACTAAACTACCAATTACATTATACCACAAATAGCCTAAATCTAGTTTCCCAAGAACCGTTAAGGTATGTAAACTCAGTACCAATATTTGCCCCGTAAACGCACCAATAAGCAACGCTTTTTGACGCACAAATTTGAAAAAGAAAGCGGTCAAAAATATTCCAAGAATGGTTCCGTAAAATAGCGAACCCAATATATTCACCAACTGAATAAGGTTGTCGAACAAATGGGCAGAAAGCGCAATACCGATGGCCAAAATTCCCCATATTACGGTAAGCAACTTCGATGCGTTCACGTAATGCTGGTCGGTACCATCGGTTTTGATTAATCGCTTATAATAATCAACCAAAGTGGTAGATGCCAACGCATTTATTTCGCTCGCGGTAGATGACATAGCGGCCGACAAAATTACGGCTAGCAAAAGCCCAATCACACCATGCGGCAGGTACTTTAATATGAAGGTGAGAAATACGTAATCGGTATCTTTTCCATCCACTCCGGTATCGGATGCCTTGATGACTTCGCGCATTTGAGAACGGATATTTTGCGATTCCTGATACAACGCCACCGATTCTTCCTGAAATTGGCTTTTTTCTTGTTCGTTTGGCGCGTGCAAGTACCCTTCAATAGCCTGTTTTTTCTGTTGAAATGTACGCGCGTAATCCTGTTCTAATTTTTGAAATTCACCTGCTTTTACCGACTGGTATATTTTTTCTTTTCCGGGAGAATTAAAGAATGCAGGTGGGGCGTTAAATTGGTAAAAAACAAAAACCATTAGTCCTACAAACAAGATGAAAAACTGCATGGGTACTTTCAATACCGCATTAAACATCATTCCCATCCGGCTTTCTTTCATGTTTTTACCTCCCAAATATCGCTGCACTTGACTTTGGTCGGTACCAAAATAGGATAGCGATAAAAACAAACCACCCAGTAAACCTGTCCAAATGGTATATCGGTTTTTCAAATTGAAATCGGTATTAATAATTTCCATTTTGCCTAGCATTCCGCCAATGTCCACGGCTTGACTAAAAGAAACATCGCTTTTTAAATGGTCGATAATTAGAAAAAAGGCGGTGAACATTCCAAACATAATGATGCCCATTTGCCACTTTTGGGTAAGGCTAACTGCCTTGGTACCCCCCGAAACGGTGTAAATGATGACTAAAATCCCAACAAAAATATTGGTTAAATCCAAATCCCATCCCAATAAGGAAGATAGCACTATAGACGGGGCATAAATGGTGATTCCTGCAGCTAATCCACGAGAAATTAAAAACAAAAATGCCGTGAATAGTCGGGTGTTTAATCCAAATCGGTCTTCTAAATATTCGTAAGCTGTATATACATTTAGCTTATAGTAAATAGGAATAAAAACCGCTGAAACAATGATTAGAGCTAGTGGTAACCCAAAATAAAACTGAATGAAACCCATCCCGTTTTCATAGGCTTGGCCTGGGGTAGAAAGAAAGGTGATCGCACTAGCTTGCGTAGCCATTACCGACAAGCCAATGGTCCACGCGCCCATTTGGTTATCGCCTTTGAGGTAACTCGAAATGTTTTGGTTTTTTCGAGTTTTCCAAGTACCGTAAATCACAATAAACAGCAGAGTACCTAACAGTACAATCCAATCTAACGCTACCATATTGAAGAAATTAGGTAGTAAACCACTATTTGAAGAACTAAAAACCCAAGCACAAGTGCGTAGATTCTATTCCAATTGGTGTTATCACTGTTTTTCATTGCCGTTTAATTAGCTCCGTAACTTATTAAATTGGCAAACAATTTATAGGCTCCGTGTACACCGGCTGGCAATTGTCGGAAAAATGAAATTCCGGTGAAAACATACTGCCCTTTGCCATAATCGGCTACTAGCAAACTCCCTTTCGCTAAATCCTCACCGGTATCATTCCATCCTAAAATAGGTTGGTAATGGTCATCCCATTCACTCGCAAAATACAACCCACGTTCCTGCACCCAATGGTCAAAATCGGCATCGGTAATTACATTGGGTGTGGTTAAAACAGGATGATTTTTTTGCAATCGCAGTACAAGCGCATCTTCTTCAGTGACCCGTGTTCTGGAAAGTTTAAAAGGATACGGACCCAATTCATCGGTCACTAAACCGCGATTGGTATTGTATTGCACCATTACAAAGCCACCTTCAAAAACGTATTGTTTCAATACAGGGGCCAAACTTGTCATGGCCGACACCTTGTTATACGCCCGGATTCCAATAATTATCCCGTCTAGTTTTTGAAGTTCGGCTAGCGTGGCCGTTACCGGATCCACAACCGTAACTTGGCAACCCAACTCGGTTAATGCTACCGGAATTTCATCGCCAGAACCTACAATATACCCAATGTTTTTACGCGTTACGCGAATGCTGTCCTTAATCAACATCATTTTAGCCTCGGGCAAAATAACTTGCGTTTCAATATGCGGATACGCAATTTCTATCAAGCTATGGTCATATTTTTTTGCGGGTTCCGTCCAAACCAATGCTTTTAACGAAGTAGTTAATTGGAATGGATAATTCAAGGTAAACGTGAGCGGAGCGGTTTGTCCAGCTGCTAATTTAGCCAGCTTTAACACTTCTGAGTTTTCGTTGGTTTCGGTGCCCCAATTCAGTTGAACTTGAATATTTTCAGACTCCTGATTGGCGGTTACCCACACTTGCACTTGATTATTGGCCGCAAGCGACACCTTTTTATCAAACCGAATAGACAAAGGCTCTACCACATTTACTTGGCGGTATAATTCGCCACGCACCCGATCCGTCCATTTATAAATAAGCGGACGCTCAAAAACAATATTTCCTACCGCTGTTTTCATGGTAAACCTAGCGGTCAAAACGGGGTTGTTTTCCGGATTAGAAATCAGATTTCTATTCCCTACTTCAAACATATCTGTACTCGAACCGGTTTTCAACCAATAAGGAGTAGAAGTAACCGAAGGCGCTTGAATTGCTTTTTCTATTTGCGTAAACGTATTGGTCAACACCGTATTTACTTCAAAAACCGATTCCTTTACCGAAACATTCTCCAATTCAAAAGGAAATCCACTTTGCGAAATAGCCGTAGCCGTGAAGGTAAACTCATCGCCTTTTACCAACAATGGTTGAGGCGCGCTAAATTCCATCCATAAACCCGTACATGCGGCAATTACATCCTTTACTTCATTTGCTTTTTGCGCTTGATAAGCGTTTTTAGGCATGTCCAAAATAGCATGATATAGTTGAATCAACGCATCCGTACTCTTCACCGGAGCCGAAGCATCATACGATTCCAAAATTTTTTCCCACTGCTTTTGAATGGACTTTCCTCCCGCTACATCTCCCCATGTTCGCATGTTGTGTTGTAACACATCGGTAACGGTAGAATCGCCTTTTATTAATTTTAAATATTCAAACCGGTCGCCTCGTTGAATTTCCATACCAAAACCTTGGCTTTGATGCTGACTACGGCTATGCGAAGAAATTTCGGAATACGAAACACCCAACTGGCCATCAAAAGCACCAATGTTTACGACCGTATATTCATCCGCACGATCCGGAATGGTTTTGTCCCACCATGTGCTTGCATTCCAATACAGTTTTTGTACTTGCCAAGTACCATAAGCAGCTACAGATTCTGGAAATTGGGTAGGATCTGCTGCGGCATCAAAAGCCAATTCGGCAATCATGGCCGAAACCGTATGATGCCCATGACCCGCACGTTCATCAGGAGGAAATCGGGTTACAATGACATCCGGTTTAAATTTTCGAATAACGCGCACCGCATCCGCCAAAAGGCTATCTTTTTCCCAATGCTTTAAAGTTTCGGTAGCGTTTTTAGAATATCCAAAATCAATCGCACGCGAAAAGAATTGTTGCCCGCCATCAATAGCGCGCGCACCCAATAATTCTTGCGTTCGAATAACCCCTAATAAAGCGCCTTTTTCATCGCCAATTAAATTTTGTCCCCCATCGCCACGCGTCAACGAAAAATATGCGGTTTCCACATTCTGCCCTTTACTTAAATAAGCAATTAACCGTGTGTTTTCATCATCCGGATGAGCCGCAAAATACAAGACCCGATTTAGGACTCCCACTTTTTCGATTTGCTTATGAATTTCGGAAGAAGAATAGCTAGCCTGCTGCGCAAAACCCAAAACAGATTGCAGTAGTAAAACTGAAAATAAAATTGGCTTCATCATTTGATTTTGATTTAAGGTTTCAAATATACTCAAGCCATTTAGGTTTTAAGTAAAACGGTAAAAAACTTTATAGCTAACGGAACTTCGAGACGATTTATTTAAGCTTATCAGATTTAATAAATCCCGTAGCCCCCAACTTGTGGTTAAACAAAAAAAACGAAATCACCCCAAATTTCTCCGTGGCAAAATACGCAAACCCACAAGGCAAATTCCTTCCCAACGGATTTTCAAATCAACTTTTAAAAATCCGTTCACATTTTACATGATTCCATTCAATTATAGGCTGACTTTACTCATATCAATAGGATTCTAAAATTCAAATTCAATAATCATCTATTCCGATTTTTTCATGCAAATTATTGATTCATAGAAAATTAAAAGTTGCATATAAAAATCACAATACATCATCTTATTTAGAACCATTCTAAATTAAAAATCCAATTGTCATATTATTGACGTTTATTAACATCCATATTTCGTTTCTGTTACTTTTGCGAGCTATTAATTCGCATTTGCGAGAGAGTTAAATTAAGCATTGAAATACGCTCCACATGAGTTTAAAAATTTCGATTAACAAGTTCAAGGTACATTTAGGTGTGCTTTCGTTGTTTCTAGTTTTAACCCTATCAGGGTTTTCCCAAGACGGACAAAAATTATTTAAAGCCAACTGTGCGGCATGTCATAAAATTGACAAAAAGCTAGTAGGACCTGCACTTTCAGGGGTGCAAGATCGTTGGGAAAGTAAGGAAAATCTAATTTCTTGGATTTCCAATTCCAGTGAATATTTGAAAAACAATCCAGGCGATTCATACGCTCAGGATTTGTTTGTAAAATTCAACAAAGTGCAAATGGCAGCCATGCCATTGACTACGGCAGAAATTGAAGCAATTCTTGCTTATGTTGCCGCTCCACCTGTTGAGAAAAAAGCAGCTCCGGTTGCTGAAGCTGCTGCAGCAGCACCAGAAGATGATTATACCAATGTTTGGTTATTGACTTTTGCGGTGGTATTCTTTATCGTTATTGGTGTTTTATTAAGTGTAAAAGATTCACTTAAAAAATTACTTCTAGACTTAAAAGGAGAGGATGGTTTAGCTGCGATTGGCGAAGTAAACGACATTGGTTTATCGATGTTTGGTAAATTAGGAATGTGGTTTGGAAACAATTCCAAAGCTGTTATCGGTTTAGCAGTCATTGGTTTTATCGTAGTCCTTTACATGTTATGGCTACCGCTAATGAGTATTGGTGTTTACACTGGATATGCACCAGAGCAACCCATTAAATTTTCGCACAAAATTCACGCAGGGGATGACGGAATTAACTGTGTGTATTGTCACTTCGGTGCGGAAAAAGGACGTACTTCAGGTATCCCACCAGTGAATGTATGTATGAACTGTCATAAAGGTATTGAGTCAGGTAAATTATACGGTACAGAAGAAATCGCTAAGATTTACGAAGCTGCTGGATGGGATGCTGAAAACCAAAAATACATTCCTCGTAACCAAAAGGGTATTAAATGGACTAAAATCCATAACCTACCAGACCACGTTTATTTCAATCACTCGCAACACGTTGTAGTGGGTAAATTAGATTGTGTAGAGTGTCACGGAGACGTTGCTACATTTGATTATCCAATGCATCAAGAAAAACCATTAACTATGGGATGGTGTATTGAATGTCACCGTACGAAAGAGGTGAAAATGAACGGAAACCCATATTACGATAAACTTCACGACCAATTAGTCGAGAAATATAAAGAAGAAGGTTTGGAGACTTTTACAGTGAACCAAGCAGGTGGAATCGAATGTGCAAAATGCCACTATTAATCAATTAGGCATAACAAGAAAAGAAGATTATGAGTAATTCAAGACAATACTGGCAAAGTGTTGAGCAATTGGAAGACAACGAGGCATTCATCGCGAAAAATCAAGATGAATTTTCAGAAGACCTTCCATTGGATCAGTTTCTAGAAAAACAAGAATTAAGTACGTCATCTACATCACGAAGAGATTTCTTAAAATTTGTAGGATTTAGTGTTACAGCCGCTACTTTAGCTGCATGTGAAACTCCTGTAATGAAATCAATTCCTTATGTAATCAAACCAGAGGAAGTAACAGCAGGAATCGCTAATTACTACGCATCTGCTTATTACGATGGGTTTGATTTTGCACCTATCTTAGTGAAAACAAGAGAAGGACGTCCTATTCATATTGAGGGTAACAAGCAATGTGGCATGACTCAAGGAGGGGTGAACACACGTGTGAATTCATCTTTATTAAGTTTATATGACGTTGCAAGAGCTAGAAATCCTCGTTTAAATGGCGAAGAAACAAAATGGACTAAGGTAGACAAAGCGGTTAAGGCTAGTTTAGCTTCAGCCAAAAACGTACGAATCCTTTCGAATTCTATTATTTCTCCTTCTACCCAATTAGCTATCGACACGTTTGCAGCTAATTTAGGAAGTGAAGAAGCTCCTGTAAATTTTCAACATGTTACTTACGATGAGTATTCTGCATCTGGAATCATCGGAGCAAACAAAAATTATTTCGGTAAAGCGGTTGTACCTCATTACCTATTCCGCAAAGCAAACATTATTGTAAGTTTTGGCGCTGATTTCTTATCTACTTGGTTAAACTCTTCGCAGTATGCCGCTGGATATGGAATGCACAGATCTCCAAAAAATGGAGAAATGTCTCGTCACTACCAATTTGAAGCAAATTTCTCTATCACAGGAACAAATGCAGATATTAGAGGTGCAGTTAAACCAAACGAAATAGGTTTAGCCGTTATCGATTTGTATAACGCTGTTGCGAAAGCGACTGGAAATGCAACCGTAAAAGGAGCTGCCTACAACGATGACAACCAAGTTGCTATTAAAATTGAAAAAGCAGCGAAAGATTTATTAGCTAATAAAGGGAAGTCTTTAGTAGTTTGTGGATCCAATGATATCGCTACTCAAGAATTAATCAATGGTATCAATAAAATGGTCGGTTCGTATGACCACACCATTGAAATAGATAAACCATTAAACATCCGTAAAGCAAACGATACTGATTTCATTAACTTGGTTAAAGAAATGAAATCTGGAGCGGTAGATACTTTATTGATTTACGGTGTTAACCCAATGTATAGTGCTCCTGCCGATTTAGGATTTGCAGATGCACTAGCCAAGGTAAAAATGTCGGTTTCCTTTTCGGGAGTAGCCGATGAAACAGGATCAGTAACCACGGTTCTTGCTCCAGACAATCATTACTTTGAAAACTGGAATGATTATTCTCCTGTAGATGGTGCCGCATTTATTGCTCAACCAGTAATTCGTCCTTTATTTAGCAAAACGAAAGAACACCAAGGCACACGTCAAGCACAAGAAAGTATTTTAAGTTTTGTAAAAGTTAAAACCAGCTTTTACGATTTCATGAGAGAAAATTGGAACACTTCTATTTTCCCTTTACAAAAAGACTTTACTACGTTTGATGAAATGTGGAACAATACGGTGCATGATGGATTTATCCATTTCACACCTGCACCAAAACCAATGACATTGGAAATGGTGATTGCTCCCGAAGCTAGCACTTCTGCATCTGCAGTTGTTAAAGGTTCAAAAGCCACCGGTATTGTAGCTGAATTATTCACAGAAACCAATATGGGTGTAGGTAATCAAGCAAACAACCCTTGGTTACAAGAGCTGCCAAACGTAATTACCAAAGTAACTTGGGACAATTATGTAGCTATGAACCCAACCGATTGTGCAGAAGCTGGATATAACACACGTTATGGACAACATGAGCCTGCATCATTAGTAAATGTTACCGTAGGTGGTGTTGCTGTAAAACTTCCAGTTATTGCTACTCCAGGTCAAAAACTTGGAACGGTTTCTATCGCATTAGGTTATGGTAGAACAAAAGCCGGTAAAGTAGTAGAACAAGGAGATATGACTGCTCCAGATGGTTCAAAAACCATTGGAGCCAATGTATTCGGAGCCGTATCTACCAAAGGAGGTAATTTTAATTACTACGTAGATAACGTAACTATTGAATTAGCTGAAGAAAAAGAATACCCAATCGGTTTAGCGCAAACGCACTTTACTGAAATGGATCGTAAAATTGTAAATGAAACTTCTCTAGCCACATTTGTGAAAGGAAAAGACGTTTACAATCCAGACCCAACGGTTGTAGATGCTTATGGTGTATCTCAAAAAGTAGAAAAATTAGATTTATGGGCAGCTCAAGGAATCGCTAACGGACACCGTTGGGGAATGACCATTGATTTAAGTAAATGTATTGGTTGTAGTGCTTGTATTACTTCTTGTCATTCTGAAAACAACGTTCCAGTTGTAGGTAAAGATGAAGTAAGAAGAAATAGAATTATGGCTTGGTTGAGAGTAGATCGCTATTTCTCTTCCGACATGAGTAAAGTTGCTGCGGCAAACACCGAAGGTGGAATTGGCGTTAAAGCCATGTACGAAAAAATGGAAATTCCAGCGGAATATCCAGAAGCAGTACACCAACCGGTAATGTGTCAACAATGTAATCACGCTCCATGTGAAACTGTTTGTCCAGTAGCGGCAACCACTCACAGTGATGAAGGATTGAACCAAATGACGTACAACAGATGTATTGGTACACGTTACTGTGCAAATAACTGTCCGTATAAAGTACGTAGATTTAACTGGTTCAACTATGTAGGTGACACTAAATTTACCGATGTAAATCCATCTCAAAACGATCTAGCACGTATGGTATTGAATCCAGACGTAGTAGTTAGAGCTCGTGGGGTAATGGAAAAATGTAGTTTCTGTGTTCAACGTATCCAATTAGGTAAATTAGATGCGAAGAAAGAAGGAAGAACAGTAGCTGACGGTGAAATTGTTAGTGCATGTTCATCTGTGTGTCCAACCCACGCTATTCAGTTTGGTGATTTGAACGACAGCGAAACAAAAGTAAAAGAAGTTTCTCAAGACGAAAGATCTTACCATTTATTGGAAGAAGTAGGTACACAACCAAACGTGTTCTATTTGACTAAAGTGAGAAATATAGATGAAGACCGTATTCCAGCAGGAATTGGTCATGGAGGCGGACATCACGAAGGCGGACATGGAGAACATGAAGGTCACGAAGCTGAAGCATCTCATGAAACAGAAGCACACGATGAAGATTCACATACCGAAGAACATTCATCACATTAATTAGAATATATTACGATAAAAATAAAACCGAATGGTTAAGGAAGCAGAAGTTAGAGTTCCGTTAATTCTGGGTAAGGATGTAACTTACCACAGTATTACCGAAGACGTATGTCGTCCGATTGAAGGAAAAGCCGGCAAATTATGGTGGCTTGTTTTTAGTGTTGCCATTGTTCTCGCAATTTGGGGAACAGGAATGATACTTTACACAATAGGACGTGGTATTGGAGTTTGGGGTCTAAACAACACCATTGATTGGGCTTGGGATATTACCAATTTTGTATGGTGGGTAGGTATTGGCCACGCAGGCACCTTGATTTCTGCCGTATTATTACTATTCCGTCAGAAATGGAGAATGGCAATTAACCGTTCAGCAGAAGCAATGACCATCTTTGCGGTAATCATGGCGGCTTTATTCCCAGGAATTCACATGGGTCGTATTTGGTTAGCGTATTTCGTTTTCCCAGTACCAAATCAATTTGGTTCTTTATGGGTAAACTTTAACTCTCCATTACTTTGGGATGTATTTGCCATCTCTACCTATTTCTCGGTATCGTTTGCATTCTGGTACATTGGTTTGATTCCAGATTTTGCAACCATTCGTGATAGAGCAAAAGGTCCAACGGCTAAAAAGGTATATAGCTTACTAAGTTTTGGATGGACAGGAAATGCGAAAGCATGGATTCGTTTTGAAGAAGTATCTTTAGTGTTAGCTGGTTTGGCAACTCCATTGGTATTCTCAGTACACTCTATTGTATCTATGGATTTTGCAACTTCCGTTATTCCAGGATGGCATACCACTATCTTCCCTCCTTATTTTGTGGCAGGTGCGGTATTCTCAGGATTTGCGATGGTTCAAACCTTATTATTAGTAGTACGTAAGGTATTACATTATGAAAACTATATCAATATCCAGCACATTGAAATGATGAACCGTATTATTACGGTAACGGGTTCTATTGTTGGGGTAGCTTATTTATCCGAATTATTCATTGCTTGGTACTCAGGAGTGGAATATGAAGGATATGCTTTCTTAAACAGAGCAACAGGTCCTTACTGGTGGTCATACGCAATTATGATGACCGCGAATGTGGTATCGCCTCAATTATTCTGGTTTAAAAAATTAAGAACAAGTTTAATGTTCTCATTCTTTTTATCCATTATCGTAAACATAGGAATGTGGTTTGAGCGTTTCGTAATTATTGTAACATCATTACATAGAGATTACGTACCTGCAAACTGGTCTATGTTCCACCCTACTTTTGTGGATATAGGTATCTTCCTTGGAACCATCGGAATCTTCTTCGTATTGTATTTAGGATTTACAAGATTCTTCCCGGTGTTAGCATTAAATGAGTTGAAATCTATTTTGAAATCTTCGGGCGAATCTTACCGAGGAAAAGAAACAGGACATCACGAATAGTAAGGAGTTAAAGTTAGAAAAATGACTAAAGAGAAATTTATATACGGAATGTATAATGATGACGACTTAATGATAGCCGGAATCAAACAATTACAATCCAAAGGAATTCACGTTAGAGATGCATATTCTCCATTCCCTATTCACGGGCTGGAGGATGTATTAGGCATGAAATGGACCAGAATTGCAATTGCTGCATTTATTTTTGGACTTACCGGATTAACATTAGCTGTAGTAACCATCAATTATATGATGATTATGGATTGGCCATTGAATATTGGTGGTAAACCAAACTTCCATTTCTACCAAAACCTACCTGCTTTTGTTCCAATTATGTTTGAATTTACGGTTCTTTGCGCAGGACACGGAATGGTGATTACTTACTTTTTCCGTAACATGACCTTACCGGGTTTACCAGCAAGAAATCCGCATCCAAGAACAACAGATGATCACTTTGCTATTGAAATAGCAGAAAAAGAAAATACTAATTTCTCTAAAGAGCAAATCGAAGGTTTGATTGCTGAATCAGGAACAGTAGCAGTTTTTGAAAAAGAGAGAATCGTTAAATTCCTATAATCGAGAGAAATGAAAATAAACGATTTACATATTATGAATTTAGCGAAGAAAATATCAGGCGCTTTATTTATCGGTATCATTGGATTGAGTTTACACTCCTGTACTTCTGACCCTAACTCACCAGGGGTAGAATACATGCCAGATATGTACCGTAGCCCGGCTTTAGAGCCAAACATGTTACAAGAAGATGAATTTGCGCCAGATAGTATGGTAATGCGTTTGCCAGCTGAAGGAACTATTCCAAGAGGCTTTATGCCGTTCGGTATTCCTGAATCAAATGAGGGGTATGCTTTAGCAGCCGATTTGAAAAACCCATTACCATACAGTGATGAAACTTTGAAAGAAGGAAAAGTCATTTATGGAAAAATGTGTTCTCATTGTCATGGTAAAACCGGCCAAGGAGATGGAGGTGTAATTGGAAATTCTGATTTCCCACCACCACCGGCATATAATGGTTCAATAAAAGACCTTCCAGCTGGAAAAATCTTTTATTCCATTACTTATGGAAAAAATATGATGGGTTCTCACGCTTCTCAAATTTCACAAGAAGACCGTTGGAAATTGGTTTTCTACATCCAGAAGTTACAAGGACATGATGTTGCTGCACTTTATGCTGAAAAACCAGCAGAAGTTGCAACGGAAGAAGTAATGGTTGAAGAAACCACTCATTAATAGTTTAGCGATTAATAAACACAAGAAACTTTAGATAAATGGACCAATTTACATTTACAGATAAATCCAAAAAAATCTTCATCGGATTGATGTTGATAGGAGTTTTATCCATCATTTATGGTGTGATTGATGGCGATATTAGTGGTCATCGTATTTGGACTAGCGCATTAATTAATGGCTGGTTCTTTTTCAGTACCGCATTAATGGGAACAGTTTTCATTGCCATTAACTCTGCCTCTCAATCAGGATGGATTGTGGTTTTAAAACGGGTATTTGAAGCCGTAAGTATGTACGTTCCTGTAGGCGCTTTAACACTAATTCTTGTGTTTTTCGCTTCTACCATGCACTGGAACCATATTTACCATTGGATGACCGAAGGGATTACAGATCCAAACAGTCCTCATTACGATGCAATAATTGCACACAAAGAGCCTTACTTAAACTTGCCTTTCTGGTGGGGTAGAGCTTTAGTGATGTTAGCAGTTTGGACTTATTTCACATTAAAATACAGAAAAAAATCAATTTTAGAAGATACCGAAGGCGGAACAAAAATCTATACTGCAAGTATGGTGACTTCAGCACTATTCTTAGTATTCTTTGCGTACTCATCTGTAGTAGCATCTTGGGATTGGTTAATGAGTATTGATGCGCATTGGTTCTCTACCTTATACGGTTGGTACATATTCTCTGGAATGTGGATTAGCGGAATGGTTATGGTATTTTTATTAACCCACTATTTAATGGGTAAAGGGTACTTAAAACAAGTAAACGCTAGTCATATTCATGATTTAGGAAAATTCATTTTCGGTATTTCATTCCTTTGGACTTATTTGTTCTTTAGTCAGTTTATGTTGATTTGGTACGCAAATATTCCGGAAGAGGTAACATATTACATTCCTCGTATCAACGATTACAGTTATACCTTCTGGGGAATGGTTATCGTAAACTTTATTATTCCAATGCTTTTCTTAATGTCTAAAACGACAAAAAGAAACAGAAATATTCTTGCTGTTGTGTCAGTAATTAT
Source organism: uncultured Flavobacteriales bacterium (assembly GCA_963974475.1). Classification (GTDB taxonomy): domain Bacteria; phylum Bacteroidota; class Bacteroidia; order Flavobacteriales_G; family Salibacteraceae; genus CAJXZP01. The sequence goes on along the minus strand of CAXBCR010000005.1, from coordinate 163,847 downwards.
TTTCTTTGGCCATTGGGTAGATATCTACTTTTTAATTACTCCAGGAGCTATGAAAGCAGATGGAACAATTGGAATAGTGGAACTTGGAATGTTACTAGGCTATTTAGGTCTTTTCTTATTTGTTGTGTTTAGAGAGCTTGCTAAAGCACCATTAGTGGTTAAAAACCATCCGTTGCTAAACGAAAGTGAACATCACCACATCAATTAAAAAATTATAGTGAAGTAAAACACCAAGTCATCAATCAACTTGGTGTTTTACTTTTAGTTTCTTCTGTAACTGTTTACGGAAGTTTTTTAGTTAAGAATATAAACAAAATCAATCAATATGGGCTTTTTAATAGGCTTTGCGGCTGTACTAGCATTAATACTAATTGTTCAAATCGTTCGGGTATTTGAACTTACCTCCAAACTTAGCGGGAACGACCAATCAAAGGTTAGTTTCAAGGATAACAAATCAAGAGCATTTTCTTGGTTAGTTTTTTTAATTTGGTATTTCAGTTTATTATTTTGGGTAGTATACCGTTGGGGACCCGTAATGCTTCCAGAAGCAGCCTCTAAACACGGTGAAAGTGTAGACTTTTTACTGGATTTAAACTGGATTATCCTGTTTGTAGCATTTAGTGTTACCCATATAGTAATGGTAACATTCTTGTTAAAATATTACTCTCGTCCGGGAAGAGAAGCCACTTTTATTACTCACAACAATAAACTAGAAATGGTTTGGACTGTTGTTCCGGCTTCGTTTTTAGCCGTTCTTATTATTTACGGATTACGTACTTGGGATGAATTCACCGGGGATGTGGCCGAGGATGCGGTAAACATTGAACTATATGCTAAACAATTTGATTGGACCGCACGCTATGCAGGTGACGACAATCAATTGGGTAAAGCCAACTTCAACTTCATTAACACCCAAAACCCATTAGGATTAATAACGGGCAATACAATTCAAATTAGAATTGATGAATTGAATACTCAAATTTCTGATTTAAAAGAAGAGTTGACTCACGTACCAAAGGATGGCCTTAAAGAACATGAAAAAATAGCTGCCATTCATCATAAAGAAGCACAATTAGCAAAAATTCACGCATTTAAACGCAATAACGAATTAGCCAAGAATGCAGCTAAAGATGATAAACTGGTAAAAGTTGAATTCCATATCCCTGTTAATCGTCAGGTTAACTTTCAAATGCGCTCGCAAGATGTAATTCACAGTGCTTTTATGCCACACTTTAGATCACAAATGAACTGTGTACCAGGAATGATTACTAGAATGCGTTTTATTCCTACTATCACTACCGCTGAAATGCGTAAAAAAACGGGTAACAAGGATTTCAACTATTTGTTATTATGTAATAAAATTTGTGGCGCAGCGCATTACAATATGCAAATGAACGTCATTGTAGATACCGAAGAGGATTACCAAAAATGGATAGCTGAACAAGCTACATTTAACGAAAAGTTAATGGCTTCATTGGGTATAACAGAATCAGATAACAAATTAGCTCAAAACCTTAAATAATATTTTCTATGAGCACAACAGGACACGCAGCAGATCATCACAAGGAAACGTTTATTAGTAAATTCGTTTTTAGTCAAGATCACAAAATGATTGCTAAACAATTCTTGGTAACAGGAATGTTTATGGCAACAATCGGAATGATAATGTCGGTTCTTTTTAGAATCCAAATTGCATGGCCAGGAGAAGGGTTTGCAATCGTAAATTTCTTTTTGGGCGACAAATGGGCTCCAGAAGGTATCATGGATCCAAACATGTATCTCGCATTAGGAACCATTCACGGTACCATCATGGTATTCTTCTTGTTGACCGCAGGATTGAGTGGCACATTTGCTAACTTATTAATTCCTTACCAAATTGGTGCACGTGATATGGCATCGGGTTTCATGAATATGTTATCGTATTGGTTGTTTGCAACCTCATCGGTAATCATGATTGCCTCTTTGTTTATTGAGTCTGGACCTGCTTCTGCTGGTTGGACTGTTTATCCTCCATTAAGTGCATTGCCACAAGCTATGCCAGGTTCTGGATTAGGTATGACCCTTTGGTTAACTAGTATGACATTATTCATTGCTTCGTCTATGATTGGTGGTCTTAACTACATTGTGACTATCATCAACTTACGAACCACCGGAATGGCTATGACACGTTTGCCATTAACCATTTGGGCTTTATTAGTGACAGCTATTATTGGTTTATTATCATTCCCAGTTCTTTTATCGGCAGCGTTATTATTGCTTTTTGATAGAAGTTTCGGAACTTCATTTTACCTTTCAGATATTTTCATTGCTGGGGAGGCTTTAGATTATAATGGAGGTTCTCCAATTCTATTTGAACACTTATTTTGGTTCTTAGGTCACCCAGAGGTTTACATTATCTTATTACCGGCTTTAGGAATTACATCTGAAGTGATTGCAACCAACTCTCGTAAACCTATTTTTGGGTATAAAGCAATGATTGGTTCTATCCTTGCTATTGCATTCTTATCCTTTATTGTATGGGGTCACCACATGTTTGTTACCGGTATGGATCCTTTCTTAGGAAGTGTATTTACATTCACTACTTTATTGATTGCAATTCCTTCGGCAGTAAAAGTATTTAACTACTTGACTACGCTATACAAGGCTAACATTCAATTTACACCAGCCATGATGTTCTCATTAGGAATGTTATCGACTTTTGTATCGGGTGGACTTACCGGAATTATTCTTGCCGATTCAGCATTAGATATCACCGTACACGATACCTACTTTGTGGTAGCTCACTTCCATATTGTAATGGGTTTCTCATCGGTAAATGCAATGTTTGCTGGAGTATATCACTGGTTCCCAAAAATGTACGGACGTATGATGAATCAAAAATTAGGAATCTTGCATTTCTGGTTGACCTTGGTTTCTGGTTACGGAGTATTCTTCCCAATGCACTTTTTAGGATTGGCTGGAGTACCGAGACGTTATTACACCAATTCAGAATTCCCGCTATTCGACAGCTTTATTGATATGAATGTGTTGATGACCGTATTTGCGATCATCGCAGCATTGGCTCAATTCATTTTCTTCTTTAACTTCTTTTATTCTATGAAAAGAGGACCTAAAGCAAGTCAAAATCCTTGGAGATCAAACACCTTGGAATGGACTACTCCGGTAGAACATATTCACGGAAACTGGCCAGGAGAATTACCAGTAGTTCACAGATGGCCTTACGATTATTCTAAGCCTGGAAAAGACGAAGATTTTGTTCCTCAGATTGTTCCTTTAGCCGAAGGCGAAGTGGACGGAGAACATTAATAACAGTACTATTTATTGAGAAAGGGCTTCTGCATTTGCAGGAGCTTTTTTTTTGGGGTAACATTACCTTTAAGCTATTGCGTAACATACCCTACTTTTGGCGCACGTGAGAAAAATGATTTCCATAGAACAAAAACAATCAACACTCCAACTAAGGCGAGTGCTTCTATTTGTTGCGTTTGTTTTAGTTCAGCTTACCACTCAAGCTCAATTTTTTGATACTATTCAGTCTAGCCTTACTCATAAACCTCGCTTAGATTTAAAATTAGAATCACGTAACTCCTTTTTTGCAAATGAATGGGCCATGATTGGTGGCGCCAGAATTGGGCTAGATTACCATAAAACCTTTAAGATGGGCGTGGGTTATAACTGGCTCAGAAAAGAAATTCAACATACCATCACCATTGCTGATCAACCTACCCAAGCCGATTACTTTTTTCACTACGGAGTATTTTATGCCGAATACACCTTTTATAATGTCAAACCTTTTTCCATGAGTATTTATGCGAGCCTTGGAGGCGGTCGTTCATGGGATAGATACATTGTCAGTACCGGAGAACGTGAAACGGCCAACAGCGCCTTTGTTTTGGTGTATGAACCCTATATGTCGGGAATGGTGGATGTGCTTAAATACTTTTCGGTGGGTGGCGGAATGGGATTTCGTCTCGTAGCTACCGGAAGCAAGTATTCACGAAGTAAACTAAACACCCTTATCTACGTTTTCAAATTAAATATTAAAGTATCGAAATTAATGGATGAAATGGGTCGATAAATACGGGTTATTTATTCTTACCAAACAACCTCTTTTTAAACAAGGCCTCCATAAATGCATGAATTGGGAAAATCAACCCCGCCAAAGCCACATTAAATAATAATTTATACGCTGGCAATCCACCCGACCATTGTTCAATATACCCATCTAATAAAACCAACAAAAACTCGAATAATATAAGAATAGGAAGAAAGGTAGCAAAGGCAACCAACCATTTGGGTAGTTTGAATTTACTAGCCAAAAACAACAATCCAAATAACACAAACAGCCCTAAAGATATTCCATAATACTGAAGCGTATTTCTTCGCTCCTTTTGAGATTCTTGCGCTTGCTGTAGTTTCTCTTTCTCTTGCTGTTCTATAAAAGCGGCCTTTTCAAACTCAAATTTACTCTCTTGTTCCACTAATTGCCGTTGACTATCCATACTAAATAGACTGTCTTCCTGGTCCATATAGATTTCATGCATTTCCAGAGCTAATTCAAAATTTCCCGTTTCTTTATGGATTAAATACAAATACTGATACAAAGTGGTACTGTACTCCAAATAATCTACGTCATCTTTCAATACCAATGCTTTATTGCAGTAGTCTAAAGCTTGCGGGTAATCTTCCATTTCATAATACACATAACCAATATTCACCAATGACCCTATTTGTCCAATGGGATCATCCAAAATAACGGCATCATCTAAACTTTTCTGGTAATACTGTAGCGCCAACTCAAAATTGCCTTCATTATCATATAGAATTCCCAAATTGTTATTTACGCCACTCTTACCCTCTAAATCATTCATTCGTTCATACACCTTCATGCTTTCCGAATAGTAATAAATAGCGGAGTCCACATTTCCCAATTCCTCTTGCACTAATCCCATAGAATTATTTACGGCCGCCAAACCCATGGTGTCTTTTGCTATCGCAGAAATTACCAACGATTGATTGAAATAATCTATCGCTTTATCCAAATCTCCCTGTATTTCATAAATAGAACCAATGGAATATAAACTAACCGTGATATTTAAGGTGTCGATACCTAATTCAGCCCTTTTAAGCGCCTCTATATAATATTCATGCGCTTTTGCGTAAAATCCTTTATCCTCATAAGCTTGCCCAATTTTATTGATTATTGCGGCCGGAATGGTACTATCATTTATGGTTTTATAGTGCTCAAGCCCGATTAAAAAATAATGCAAGGCTGAATCGAATTCATACAACTCAAAATAAACATCGCCACGTTGCTCTATCCACTTTGCTTGATGAATTGGTTCCAACTTTTGAAACAATTTAGAATCTAAAGAATAGGAGATTTTCAGTGCAGAATCTAATTCTTGGGCATCATATAAACTATCGATTAAATCAGACCCAGCTTGCCATCGATGTTGAACGGGCTCCTCTTTGTCTGAAAAAGTTTTCAAAAAATTTTGAGCGGGTAACAGGTTAGTTACCAGAAAAAAGATAACGAAAAGACCAATGCATTTTTTCATTTGGCTAATTTAAGAAAACTAAAAATAACCACAATTTCGCTAATCAAGCGGTAACATTTCCGCTCTATTTACCTATAAACTTTCGGTAACAATGCGGTCTAAGTGCAGGTCATGGGCTTCTTTGGGCACTTCGGCTACCTCTTGAAAAGAATAAAAAACTCCCACTTTCAAGGCTAATGGTTGATTAGCTAAAAAGCCATCATAATAGCCACCACCATAACCTAATCTGTATTTTGAATCATCAAAGGCCAACCCGGGCACAATTATGAAGTCATAGGACCCTGTATATTCCTCTGCTCCTTTAGGATGAAAAGTTTTCATGATTCCTTCTTCCAATTTATCTAATGATTTTAACACCCGATGTTCTAGTTCTCGCTTGGGTAGGGTTTTCGGACAAATTACTTTGATTCCTACATCCAAGAGCTTTTGCAAGAGTGGCAAAACATTTATCTCAGCTCCCATGGGTAAATACGAATGAACAATCTTGGCTCTTCTCGCCTCAATTAAATCAAAAAGCTGTTGGTTAATTTTTTCATCCATTTCCAACTTAAGGGCAGGTTTGAGTGCAGCCCTTTTTTCAAGCATAGCCTTTCTCAATTCCTTTTTTTCTGCTACTATAGATGATCCATTCATAATTCAAAAGTAGGGATGTTTAATTAGAATTTTATGAAAGGTAATTACTAAAAAAAAGCCCACTAAATTTAAAAACTTAGTGGGCCATTAATTTTTGTTTTTTCAACTAGTCTTCCTTTGCTTTTTCAAACTTGCTAATGGCTTTTAATGTTTTCAAGACTGAATCTGGTGTCACCGAAATAGTATCGATTCCTTCCTGAACCAAAAACTCAGCAAAATCAGGATAATCGGATGGGCCTTGGCCACAAATGCCTACTTTGACTCCCATAGGTTTTACGGTTTTAATCAATTTACTGATCATTCGCTTTACCGCTGGATTTCGTTCATCATACAGATGCGCTACCAAACTCGAATCTCTATCTAAGCCTAAGGTAAGTTGCGTTAAATCGTTAGATCCAATCGAGAATCCATCAATATGAGCTGCAAACTCTTCTGCCATCATTATATTTGAAGGTAATTCAGCCATAAGGAAAACTTTAAGGCCATTTTCGCCTCGTTTAAGTCCAAACTCTTCCATGGTTTCCAAAACGCGTTGCATTTCTTCTGGTGTACGGCAAAATGGAATCATTACGGTTACGTTATCCAACCCCATATCTTCTCTCACTTTTTTAATAGCGCGACATTCCAGACCGAACGCTTCTTTATACTCTGGAGCATAATAACGAGAAGCACCACGCCATCCAATCATAGGGTTTTCCTCTTTCGGTTCAAAATGATTTCCACCCAACAGGTTGAAATACTCATTCGATTTAAAATCGGAAAAACGTACAATTACCTGATTTGGATAAAATGCGGCAGCAATTCTACCTACTCCGTAACTTAATTTACGAATAAAGAAATCTTCCTCATTTTCAAACCCCTTGGTAAGTGCATTAATTTGCGCAGTAAGTGATGCATCCCCTAATTCCTTATGCTTTAACAAGGCCATTGGATGCACTTTAATGTAGTTATTAATGATAAACTCTTCTCGAGCTAAACCCACGCCTGCATTCGGAATTTTAGCAAATTTAAATGCCAATTCCGGTGAGGCCACATTCATCATAATAGGCGTTTTGGTAGTCGGCAAATCAGCAATATTAGTCTCCGATTTTTCAAAAGGAATAATTCCTGAATACACCTTAGCCACATCACCTTCCGCACAAGAAGCGGTTACTTCTTGTCCATCCAAAAGAATTTCAGAACCATTACCAGTCCCTACAATTGCAGGTATTCCCATTTCACGTGCTACAATTGCCGCATGGCATGTTCTACCTCCTTTGTCAGTAATAATTGCCGATGCTTTTTTCATTATCGGTTCCCAATCCGGATCCGTCATTTCGGTAACCAGTACTTCTCCATCTTCAAAGTCTAACTCATCCACCGAACCATCACGTCCATCTAACGAGAACATTTTACGGACTTTCCCCGCACCAATTTTATCGCCTACCGCAATACCTTCCATTATTAATTGGTCGACACTTGGTTTTTCTTCCATATTAAACTCCACAATGGTATCACTACCTAATTGGGAATGAATCGTTTCTGGTCTGGCTTGTACAATAAACAATTCATTGGTCAAACCATCTACTGCCCATTCCACATCCATTGGGGTCCAAACTCCCCTACGATCAGAATAATAATCTTCAATTTTACAGACCCACTCTGCTAATTGCAATATTTGCGCTTCATTGATACAAAACTCATTTTTAAGCGAATCATGCACGGGTACTTTTTTAACTAATTCAGAGACCGTTGTACCATACACCATTTTATGATGCTTTTTACCTAATTTTTTTTCTAAAATTGGGGTCTTAGCGCCATTTTTTAAAGCGGGTTTGTGTACAATAAATTCATCGGGAGAAATTTCTCCTTGCACCACCAATTCACCCAATCCGTACGCACCATTGATTAAAACAACATCTTTAAAACCACTTTCGGTATCAATAGAAAATGCTACCCCTGACGAACCTAAATCTGAGCGCACCATTTTCTGTACACCAATAGACAACATTACTTCGTTATGGTTAAAACCTCGCTGGGTACGATACGAAATGGCCCGATCGGTAAACAAGGATGCAAAACAACTTTTTACGGTGCTCATCAAAGCGGTAGTTCCACGAACATTCAAAAACGTTTCTTGTTGACCTGCAAATGAAGCATCTGGTAAATCTTCGGCTGTTGCCGATGATCTAACCGCCACATCGGTAGAGTCATTGCCATGTTTTTGCGACAATAATTTGTACCGTTCCTTGATTTCTTTTTCTAATTCAACGGGGAAGTCTCCATCCACCATCATGTTTCGAATATGTGACCCCGCTTGGCGTAATTGCACTATGCTATTCACATCCAATTCGTCCAACACCTTGTTAATTCGGTGTTCTAATTTATTATGCTCAATGAATTTTTTGTAAGCCGCTACCGTAATCACAAAACCTCCAGGAACGTTGATTCCCCTGCCGTCCAGGTTTTGAATCATTTCTCCTAAGGATGCATTTTTCCCTCCTACGGAATCAATCATATCTAGGTTAACTTCAGATAAATCGAGAATCCATGGTGCTGAATTTGTCATGATAAAATATTTTAAAATTAGAACTAATTGAGGGCAAAGGTAAAGCTATAAATGATTTGCAAAAGTGACTTTAAACACCCTTTAAGGCCTTAGTCCAAAACCAAAAAAAGCCAATTTAGAAAACCGCCTTATAAATACCCCCAGCCCATAAGTACAATACATGCAATTTGAAAAACTAAAAAAACACTTACAAATGAATTTTTCCAATTATTAGCATTTCGAATAAGTAAGCCAATAGAAATGGCGGTAAGGACAAGCAAAAACCAAGTAATCTGATGGACCGATGAAAACACCAACCAACTGTTTATGTAATGCGCTACTCGTTCTTCGTGCGTATCAAATGTGTTAAAAAAATAAATCCAACCTACAAAGCTGTAGATATTGATAAGGGTAACTCCGATTACTATTGGTTTTTTTACTAGCATATCAATGGCTAATGAACGAAGATGAATTATGGTTCAATTAATTTACAATTGTTTTCACTAACGTAAGACGACTAGAATTAGTATTAGTTGGCCACGCCCCTAAAATATTGATTATTGATGGGCTGAAAATTTGGCGGCAATTACATTTTCTCGCAGTGTGTAATAAATAATGGTTGATCCCAGAATAAAATGGAGAAGCATAAAAACTGGACAAAATCAGAGTTCAACTCTGATTTTGTCCAGTTTTTTGAGTATATTCGCGTATGATTTCGCGAAATATTAAAGGTAAATTAATAGAAATATCAAGCTATTTCCCGGTGGTAACGGTGACAGGGCCAAGGCAGTCAGGTAAAACAACCTTAATAAAAGATGCCTTTCCAAATTTGCCCTATGAATTATTAGAATCTCCAGATAAGAAGGCATTGGTAATGGCAGATCCACGCGCGTTTTTAGACAAATTTCCAAATGGTGCTATTTTAGATGAAGTTCAAAATATCCCAGAATTGTTTTCGTACCTTCAAGGAATTGTGGATGATAACCCAGAAATTAAATTTATTCTTTCGGGCTCCCAAAACTTTCTCTTACTAGAAAAAATCACACAAACCTTAGCTGGAAGAACAGGGGTGATGAAATTACTACCCTTATCGCTAGTAGAATTAAGTAATACATCATTCTACCCAAAAAATGTATTCGAATTTATTTTTAAAGGAGGATATCCAAGACTTTATAATCAAAAAATACCAACCGAGGTATTCTACTCCAGCTATATTCAAACATATGTTGAAAGAGATGTTCGAACCATAACCAATATTGGTGATTTAAATACATTTCAAACTTTTTTAAGCTTATGCGCTGGTCGTGTGGGGCAAATACTAAACGTGGATTCATTAGCTTCGGATACAGGGGTTACTTTTAATACCGCTAAAAAATGGTTGTCAATTTTAGAAACTAGTTATATTATCCGCCTACTATATCCCCATCATAAGAACTTCAATAAACGATTAATCAAAAGCCCTAAATTGTATTTTTTAGACACTGGATTGGTAAGCTATTTATTAAGAATTAAGAATACAAAACAATTAGAGAACCATTTTATGCGCGGTGCTTTATTTGAAAATTTTGTGATTAATGAATTAATGAAACACCGTTACAACTCCGCCCAAAGAGATGATCTGTATTACTGGCGCGACAAGCACGGCAAAGAAATAGATTGCATTATTGACCGTGGAGAAAAGCTCATACCAATTGAAATTAAATCCGGCAAAACCTATACCAAAGACTTTTTTAAAGGGCTCAATTACTGGAATAAACTTTCTGGTCAAGATCCAAGTGAATCTTATGTGGTGTACGGAGGAGACCTAAATGAAAAGTTACCGCAAGGAAATCTAATTTCTTGGGATAACCTTGAGTCCCTTTTTACTAAAATGAAGGAATAAAAAATCCCGAACTACCCTAAAGCAGTTCGGGTTTTCAATAGGATGCAATTCGTAACCCTAGGTGTTCATAACGCTAAAATTGTAGTTCTTGAACTTCCATAACACAATCACCGCACGAACATTCAGCAGCTGGTGGATCAAAAACATATCGTTCGCGACATCCGCATGATCCAGTACAATCAATTCTAAAGGTTTTTCCAGCAGAACGAGCAAACATTACCGATTCTTCGCTCCCATCATTCAATTTAACTACATATAAATAAGTAATTCCATCACTTAAATCTGTGAGAACTACTTCCGAAATAAAGTAGGTATGGGTTGGAAATTTCTCATTTACCCAGTCATTTAGTTCTGGAATAAACTCAACGTCAAACTGAGCGTCAATAAGGTTAAATGTTGACTCTACCCCATTTCGTACATTTTTGACAATCATAACACATTCATTACATCGGCACTCAACATAAGTACCGTTACCTGTAAGTCCGCAATCACACGAACCTTGGCAAATTAGTGTTGTTTGATCACCAACACTTCTGTTCGTTTTGTTATGTAAAGAACTGACATCCTGCACTGTAGCAATAGGAGTTGATACTACATCTGGGTGGTTCTTATTACATGACCCAAGAAAAAAAGTAGTAGTAATTAATAGGATACCAAAATATTTCATACAGCTATATTTAAAAAGTTATCGTTACTCATAAGGCTTTTCACTACCGCCAAACTTAAAAGGTTTCTTGCAAGAATTATAAAATAAGTTCAGCACAAACAAACAAATAAACAAATAAACAAATAATTTTCGAAATATTTTGTTAAAATAAAAGTAACTTACCGTTTTTCAGGTATTTAAATACCCGATTCCCTAGTAAATTATAGTTGATAACGGGTAAGAGTTAATTCTAATTACCCGTGCAACTCAAAATTAATGCTTCCTCATTACGAAATATCTAACAAAAAAATCCCGATAACTTTCGCTACCGGGATTTTCAATAAAATATAAAAACGTAGTGCTATGCGTTCATTGCTTCTGCACCAGAAAATACTCTGAGTCTTTATTTACTCATTATTTAATTTCAATTTCCTTCCAATTTTCTTGAACATCCAGGTTAACACAAACCACCAAAATATCTTTGTCTTTTTTTAATTCACCTACCCAATTAGCACTAAGGTCTTTATTTAGCCGGCCCGTGTAACTGGCCCAAAATACTACCGCTACATAAGGTTTTTCTGTTGCAATTGTAACTTTTGAGCCATCAAGATTCATGAAATATTGATTAAAACTATTTAATTCAGTCGTATCTGCATAATTAACCAAAGATGAATCGTTATAGTATTGCACAAATTTCTGGGTATTGGATGAACAGGTATTGGTATCTTTTGGTAGCACCAATTTCCCGTTTTGAGTATAAATAAATAATTCATTAATAGAATAATTTTCACTATAATATTTAAGGAAACCCTCTTCACTTAAAACAATATTATAATCCGCGTTAAGCTTATATTTTTTAATATTTTTCTCTATTTCCTCGGCCGAAACCACCCTTGGATTATGAATTCCGTAAACAAATAGAATCATTTGTTTACAACTCGTAAGTGATAAGAGTAAGGCGAATAAAACAATTTTACGCATCATTTAAAACTTATTTTTGGAAAGAGAGGGTAATAAATCATTATACCTTGTCCCCAATTTAATTTCAATTATGGAATCTATTTTTTGATTTTTTAAATTAATAATAGCACTACTTCCAACCATATTTAGTTCGTTGAAGCTATTTCTTCTATCCCAAATTACATGATTACTAGTAGAATTATAATATGGAGAAATATCAACCCTGCTGCCCGTTCCGCAGATAATGAATAATACATTTTCACTCTCTATGTACTTACTCATCGCTACCGAAAACGAATTATTACAATTTAAGCAATCACCCAATTCATTTATAACCACTATATGATCTATAACCCTTAAACTATCAAACTCAAATTGGTTATGAAGTAATAACTCCATTTTTTCATAGTTTGATGGTTGTTTACATGTAAAAAAAAGTAAACTTACAGCAAGTGCGGTAACAATTTTATTCATATCGAAATAAAGTCATTGTGTTTTTTAAATAGAAATCTGTATCATTTACGGTCTCATAATAATTAGAAATTAATAAACCCTCTTTAGTTATAAAAGCGAAAGAACTATACTTGGTCCCATCCATAAGGAACTCATCCATCTTTTTAAGGTTATTATCTAACACAATGATTGACCACGGCCAATCATTTTCTCTTGGTTTATGCAAAATTAGGCAATAATATAATTCTAGGTTCTCGTCATACAAAACCTTGTCTATTCGTCCATTTGAAATAACATTTTTATTCACTAATTTGTATTCATTATATCCTACCGGTTGAATAAAAGCTTGCGTATATTTAGATTTTATGGGTGCTATAGCATCTAATTCAAAAGTAATAGGATCAATTAAATAAATGGAATCGCTATAATTACTATGAAAAATAAACTTATTATCAAAAGAAAATCCTGACCCTTCCGCTTGTAAATCATCCGGTGTCATAAAACGAGCTCTAATATTAGGAATCACAAAATGCGTAATGACTGGATCGCTATTAAAGTTGTCCACCTTCAATATTTGCTTTGCATCTAACCTCTCTTTGCTGTATTTTTTTATTCCTTCATCCGTCTTGAAAGAGGTATTTAAACCATGATAACCTAATGAGAAAATTAAGGAGGTATCGTTATATTGAAATGGAGTAGATGACCTACGTAATTCATATACTCCATTAAGCTCTTCATTAAAATCTATTTTATGAAAAATCGCCCCCGTTTGATGAATAAAATAAACTCTATTTGTTACCGTAGTTAGAATCATAATGGAATCTAAATTAATAATTTCATAGGCCATAACATGCTCACCTAAGTCAGTAATCTGGCTCAAATCAATAAAAAATGTGGAAGTATCTGCAAGTGAATGTACAGCTATTTTTTTGTGTGAATAAAAATCACCTACACAAAAATATTCCTTTCCATTAAGAATTTCAATTTGACTATTACCAGACTGAAAACCAGAGTAAAACGAATAATTTTCAATAAACCTTAGGCGTTTTTTTTTCGTAACATCAGTGGAGTTTGATGAGCAAGATAAAGCTAAAACTATTAGCGCGATATAAAAAACCAGTTTAGTCATAAGAATAAACAAAAGGGATAGTATCTAACAAAATAGAAACAATCCCTTCTGTTTTTAAATTACTTTATTATTGGTTGAACAAAGATAATTTTTCCAGCTTCATCAAACGTGAAATACGAAGTCTGGCCTGAAACATACACTCCTCTATATTTTACCGTAACCTCTCCACTAATAACTTGATTCACATAGTTATTGGGAAAAATCCCTTTCAAAAATATTTCGTGATCAATAAATACTTGTTGTGTATGAGATGGATCGTTCAATTTAATTTCATTAATTATTCCATCCATCTCAGTAACCATAAGACCAGTTAGCACATAATCTTGTTGAGCACATGCTCCCTCCCCGTAATCACAACCGAAGTCTGTTCCATCCACTCCTGGGATTTTTTTATTATCCCACCAATAACGATCATAACCCGGAGGTTCTGGGACCGGTGAACCTTCATCTGGTAGACCTTGGGCTGATGCCTGATTGGATACTGAGTCTAGTGAAGTTTCCTTAGTACATGATGCTACCACCATCACACAAAAGGTAACAATTAGCACAAAATTTATTTTTTTCATTTTGATTAATTTAAAGTAAGCTACTCTAAAGGCTTTTCGCTTCCGCCAAACTTAAAAGGTTTCTTGCAAGAATTATAAAATAAGTTCAGCACAAACAAACAAATAAACAAATAAACAAATAATTTTCGAAATATTTTGTTAAAATAAAAGTAACTTACCGTTTTTCAGGTATTTAAATACCCGATTCCCTAGTAAATTATAGTTGATAACGGGTAAGAGTTAATTCTAATTACCCGTGCAACTCAAAATTAATGCTTCCTCATTACGAAATATCTAACAAAAAAATCCCGATAACTTTCGCTACCGGGATTTTCAATAAAATATAAAAACGTAGTGCTATGCGTTCATTGCTTCTGCACCAGATACAATTTCTAGAATCTCTGTGGTAATAGCTGTTTGACGTATAAATTTGGTTCTTAATTCTAAATATCCATCAAAAATTTGCATACCATTGAATTTTGTAGGAATTTTACCTCATGAATTACATCAAGCATATTGAAATCAATCCAGACATTATGTTGGGGAAGCCAGTAATCAAGGGTACACGGGTTACCTTAGAATCTATTCTTAAGAAAATGGCTGATGGTGCAACTGTTGCTGATATTGTATCTATTTATCCAAATTTAAATAACAAGGATGTTTATGCTGCGTTGAACTATGCCTCTTTATTAATTGCGAATGAAGAAATTATTTTTTCCAACGCTTCTTGATCCTAGCTGATGAGAACATAGATTTTAGAGTAGTCATAGCACTTAGAAATGCTGGAATTTCTGTTATATCCGTTTTTGAAGACTTTAGAGGAATATCCGATATAGAAGTTATTCAAATCTCATTAAATTCTAACCTAATTATCCTTACAGAAGATAAGGACTTTGGCGAATGGGTGTTTTCTCATAAAACAAAAAATTTAAGTGTATTGTTTTTAAGATATAGATTCCAGGATACGAGTCAAATAATAAATGTATTGCTTAAATTAATTAGCTCCAACCAAAAAAAACTCTTTCATCATTTTACCACCATTTCAGTGGATAAAATTCGAATAAGAAGCATCTAACAAAAAAATCCCGATAACTTTCGCTACCGGGATCTTCAATAAAATATAAAAACGTTGTTCTATGCGTTCATTGCTTCTGCACCCGAAACAATTTCTAGAATCTCTGTGGTAATAGCTGTTTGACGTGCTTTGTTGTACGTTAATTTCAACTCTTTCAATAAGTCACCCGCGTTATCGGTTGCTTTATGCATGGCAGTCATACGAGCGCCTTGCTCTCCAGCAAACGAATCTAATACGGCTTTAAAGATTTGAGTCTTTAAAGATTTCGGTACAATTACGTCTAAGATATCTTCTTTGTTTGGCTCAAAAATGTAATCCACCATGGTAGATGAACTTGCATTTTCAGGAGCTATCACTGGTAAGAATTGTTCTCTAACCACCACTTGCGTAGCTGCATTTTTGAAGGTATTGTAAACCAAAGTAATCTCGTCAAAATGACCAGCTACGTATGAGTCCATGACTTGTTGCGCCACTTTCTCCACGTTTTCGTATGTCAAACTATCAAATACATGGTTTGCATGTTCGGGTAATACTTCTGCCGCAGCAGCGTATCCGTCACGTACAAACGTATCTGAAGCTTTTTTACCAATACTCATCACCTTCACGTTTTTACCCGCGTATTTGTTTTTGATGAGCTCATTGGTAGCTTTTACAATTTGAGAGTTGAATCCACCACATAATCCACGGTTGGATGACACAGGAATCAAAAGAACATTATTCACTTCGCCATGAGGACCGTAAGCACCTTCAGAAGAATCTAAGCTAGCAGTCAAGTTAGACAAAACCTCGCTTAATTTTTCTGAGAATGGTCTCATTTGGGTAACTGCATCTTGCGCTCTTTTAAGCTTCGCTGCCGATACCATTTTCATGGCAGAGGTGATTTGCATCGTTGAATTTACCGATGTAATTCTATTTCTTACCTCTTTTAAATTTGCCATACTTTACGTATTAAAACGGTTGAACGTTTCGCTTAATTAATATGCTGCAGTCATTTCAGCTGCTACTTTTTCTAATACTGTAGTCTCAGCATCGGTATATTTACCTTTTGCTAAAGATGCAATAATGTCGGCATGAGAAGTTCTCATGGTTTCTAAGAAATCTCTTTCAAATTTACGAATTTGATTTACCGGAACTGCTTGTAATAAACCTTTAGATCCTAAATAAATGATCGCTACTTGCTCTCCAACTGGAAGTGGTGAGTTTTGCGCTTGTTTCAAGATTTCCACGTTACGTGCACCTTTATCCAATACCGCTTTAGTAGCTGCATCTAGGTCAGAACCAAATTTAGAGAATGCCTCTAATTCACGGTACTGTGCTTGATCAAGCTTCAATGTTCCAGAAACCTTTTTCATTGATTTAACCTGTGCATTACCACCTACACGAGATACCGAGATACCTACGTTAATTGCTGGACGAACACCTGCTAAGAACAAGTTGGATTCTAAGAAAATTTGACCATCGGTAATCGAAATTACGTTGGTTGGAATATATGCAGAAACATCACCCGCTTGTGTTTCAATGATTGGAAGAGCTGTTAATGAACCACCACCTTTTACACGTCCTTTTAAAGACTCTGGTAAATCGTTCATGTTTCTAGCAACATCATCATCGTTTACCACTTTTGCAGCACGTTCTAATAATCTAGAGTGAAGGTAAAATACATCACCTGGATATGCCTCACGACCCGGTGGACGTCTTAATAATAAAGACACCTCACGATACGCAACAGCTTGTTTAGATAAATCATCATAAACAATTAATGCTGGACGACCCGTATCACGGAAAAACTCACCAATTGAAGCTCCGGCCATTGGCGCGTAAACTTGCATTGGAGCTGGATCAGATGCGTTGGCAGCTACAATTGTAGTGTAAGCCATTGCGCCAGCATCAGTCAAAGTTTTAACGATTTGTGCAACCGTTGAAGCTTTTTGACCAATAGCTACATATATACAATATACAGGCTCGCCTGCATCGTAAAATTCTTTTTGATTGATAATCGCATCAATAGTAACAGTAGTTTTACCTGTTTGACGGTCACCAATTACCAACTCACGTTGACCACGACCTACAGGAATCATTGCATCAATAGATTTGATACCTGTTTGTAACGGTTCAGTTACTGGCTCACGGAAAATTACTCCTGGTGCTTTACGCTCCAAAGGCATTTCCAATAATTCGCCTTGAATTGGTCCTTTTCCATCAATTGGGTTTCCTAATGTATCAACCACACGGCCAACCATTCCTTCACCTACTTTGATAGATGCAATACGTTTAGTACGTTTTGCAGTTGAGCCTTCTTTCAAATCCCCTTCAGGGCCTAAAAGTACCGCACCAACATTATCTTCTTCTAAGTTCAACGCCATTCCAATTAGTCCGCTTTCAAACTCGATAAGCTCACCGTATTGGATGTTAGTTAAACCATAAATTCTTGCAGTTCCGTCACCAATCTCTAGTACGGTTCCTACTTCTTCTAGTTCAGCTTCTGAATTGAATCCAGAAAGTTGTTCTCTTAATATCGCTGTAATTTCAGCTGGATTTATATCTGCCATCTTTGTAAGTTCAGATTATAATTTACTAGTGTATGTTGTATTGTATAAGTCCCTTTTCAAGGTTTTCAATCTATTTGAAACGCTTGCATCAATTTGATGGGTATCGGTACGAAAAACAAAACCACCAATTAAATCTTTATTGATTTTTTCGTTAATTTCAATTGTACTGTCTGGGGAATCCTTTTTCAAAAAAGCAACTAATTCTGCTTTCAGTGTATCGCTCATTTTTGCAGCGGTGGTAATATTTACCGGTACAATTTTTTTGAACGCTTTATACTGTCTATCAAAGTCGCTAATGATATGAGGAATAACGGATGAACGGCTATTCTTAGCAATAAGAATCATGAAGTTAAGGGTAGTAGCAGAAATATGATCTGCAAACACAGATTTGTAAATGGCTACTTTCTTCTCTTCTTGAATCACAGCACTATTCATCATTATAGCTAACTCTTTGCTTCCTTCCATCGCAGATTTTAAAGTCATCACATCGGTATAAACCGTGTCTAACTCTTTGCGCTCGATAGCAAATGTTAACAACGCTTTCGCGTAACGTTTGGCTGCTTTGTTACTCATCTTAGTTTAAATTCAGGTCTTTCACGTATTTCTCAGCCAACTCAGTTTGTTTGGCGTCTGATGAAAGATTTTCTTTTAAAATTAATGAAGCTACTTCAATAGAAAGCTCAGCCACTTGGTTTTTGATTTCCACCATTGCTTTTTGTTTCTCTGACTCAATAGCGCTTTTTGCAGCAGCAGTAATCTTTGCTGCTTCCTCTTTCGCTATGGTAGAAGCATCTTTTACAATTTTCTCTTTGATTTCACGTGCTTCTTGAAGCATTGCTTCTCTTTCAACACGTGCTTCTTTTAAAAGATCTTCGTTGCTAGCTTTCAACTGAGCCATTTCTTCTTTGG
This sequence comes from uncultured Flavobacteriales bacterium, assembly GCA_963974475.1. GTDB lineage: Bacteria > Bacteroidota > Bacteroidia > Flavobacteriales_G > Salibacteraceae > CAJXZP01. The sequence continues at coordinate 144,978 of CAXBCR010000005.1, read as the reverse complement.
CTGCTTTTGCTTCGTCAATAGCAGTACGAATACCTTCTTCTCTTTCTTCAACAGAATCTAAAATTGGTCCCCAAGCGTATTTCTTAAGAATAACAATTAAGATAATGAATAAAATACTTTGCCAGAAAAATAGTCCTGCCGAAAAATCGTTTAATAAATTCTCCATTTCTTTTCTTTAATAAATTTTATAAAAGATAAGCAGATGTAACCAACCGTTACACCTGCTTAAAAATTGTTTTATACTGCGAATAAAGCAGCAAATCCAATACCTTCAATCAAAGCTGCAGCAATAAGCATTGCAGTTTGAATTTTACCAGTAGCTTCTGGTTGACGAGCGATAGCGTCCATTGCTGAACCACCAATTCTACCAATACCGATACCTGCACCGATAACTACTAGTCCTGCACCGATTAAGTTCAATGCATTTGGATCCAAGATTACATTCTCCATGATCTATAAAATTTAACTATTAATATATACTTATTTAGTGATCACCATGTGCTTCTTCCACCGCCATACCGAAGTATAATGCAGAAAGAATGGTGAATATGTATGCCTGTAACGCAGCTACTAATAGCTCAATTAAAGACAAGAAAATTGTTAACCCGAAAAATGCAGTTCCTGCAGCATAGCTTTGGAACACATACATTAAACCAATTAAACTCATTAATACAATGTGACCTGCTGAAATATTCGCATACAAACGAATCATCAAAGCGAAAGGCTTAATAAACACACCTAATAACTCAATAGGTGCTAAAATAATTTTCATTGGAGTGGGTACACCCGGCATCCAAAAAATGTGACCCCAGTAGTTCTTGTTTCCGTTTATTTGAGTCAAAATGAATGTCATGATGGCTAAAGAAAAAGTAACTGCGATGTTGCCTGTAATATTAAAACCAAACGGCATCAACCCAGCTAAGTTTAAAAACCATACAAAAAAGAAGATGGTTAATAAATACGGCATGAATTGTTTGTAGCTTTTTTCACCAATATTTGGAATGGCAATTTCATCTCTTACGAAAAGAACGATTGGCTCCATTAAAGAACCAAACCCGGTAGGCATACCATTTTTATATGATTTAGCCATTCCTTTAAAAAGAAAAAACAAAACCAAAACAGTTAAGAAAATAGTAAATACGTTTTTAGTAATTGAGAAGTCCAATGGGTGAACATGCTTACCTTCACCATCATCCATCATATTACCTTCTGAATCGGTAGTGTAAATTTTTCCGTGTGCTTCTTTAAAGAAGTCTCCGTTGCTTGCTACTACTTCTCCACCATGCAAGGCCGATGAACTAAAAATATGCACTCCGTTGTCGTTGTATAAAATCACTGGAAGTGGAAAACCAACTCCGTGATAAATGTAAAAACCATACGAATCAACTAAGTGATGATCAATGGTTTCGTCAACAGATGCTTGAATTGCAGCTTTGGTTGATAATCCTGCAGTTTCTGCTTCGTGCGAAGTAGCCTGAGCTTCAGAATGAGATTCCCCATGTTGTGCGTTTACGTTAAAGGTAAACATCATCATGATGGCGACTAGAACTTTTGTGTATACTTTTCTTTGCATTTCAATCAACAAAATGGTTGCTAAAATTAGGCTGCGAAATTAAATATTCGAATTTATATAAAGTAATAAAAACTTGATTTTATTTCAGAACCATTTACAGATACCCTTTATGGCAGTATAGGATTGATTTATAGCTCGATAAATAGATGTGTAATTTTAATATTTCAGGGAAATTAACGGTGTTTTGGACTGGGTAATTATAGCTTATTCCGTTTAGCAAGGTCGATTCAATTTTGGTTGTAACCATATTACGCGCGATTCCTACATTTTATTCATGACCTTAATTAGAAACGTAGTTTCAATAATCAGCGCTATGGCATAAGGAATAAAAAACAAGCCAAATTCTACGGTGCTTGTATTTCCATCAGCTTTGTAATTGAGGTTAATATCAATCTTACAGTCAGAAGAGCACCATTTAAGACAGCCTTTTTTGAACAATAAAAGCCTTGAATTAACCCGTTAGTACTTCGATTTTATTGTCCAAAACTCACTATTTACCAGACTTCTGAAAAATTACTATTAATCGAACTCAGGTTAGTAGAAAGAATACCACGATTTTTAAAAAACTACTTCCCATGAAAATGATTCTTATTTCTATGATAAATTACACCGATGGCATAAAATATTCAAATTATAGGCCACGGTAAAGTAAATACCGATAGTTCCTTTGAAATAGCTGGCACATGAATTATTTTACTGATTTTGAGCTATATGGTACAACTATCCAATAAACAAAGCTCCCAATTATATTTCAATTTTTATTTGCATTTCAATTAAAGTTGCCTACATTTACGCATTATTTTTCTTTAAATACTTTAACAGATTGAACAAATGAAGCACCCAAGCACCCAAGCACCCAAGCTCTTTGCGCTTGTAATTATTATGGTTTTTTCTTTCTTAAAAACCAATGCGCAACAAACGGCCATGCAACTGGCCAATAAGGAACTACGATATCTTTTTCAGTATGTTTCAAACCCAAACCCTAATGTCAAATTCTTTTACGATTTAAGTTCACATTATGTGGATAGTGCTTATTTTAATACCTATGTCACTGACACCAATAATGTACAAAACTGGTATGGTTTGTATCAAGAAATGTATTACATGACGTATGACACTGCGCAATACATTAATGCTGACAGTGTTTTTAATTTGATTTATCCAACCTTTCAAAGCGATACTATTCCTATTGGGGTAATAGATTGGGACTTTAACTTACTAAAACAAGACGCACTTAACACGAATATTTATTTTGATTTTGATGTAGTTAATGATGTGCTAAATGATAAAGTTGGCGCACCAAACCCATATACTATTCAAACAACTTTTGCTGGGTGTGCTTTACGTAAAACCTACCCTTTTACAAATCCTGTTTACGAAGTAAATCCAAATTGGATTTTTAAAGATGCTTTAAAAGATTACTCAAATTCTGAAATGGTATTTAAAATTGATTTTGGAGATGGTTCGGGTTGGCATGTTTTTAATGATACTCAAGCCCAACATTATCAGGCTCAATACTCTAGTAAAGGGGTTAAACTACTCAAATATGCCATTTTTGAAGCAGGAATAATTATCAAATTTTCAGTTTCAGCTATTTTTATAATAAGTGATAATGCCTTATTACCACCAAATGAAACTTGGAATCTGCCTGGTTTAACCATTGGTGTGTATAACCCAGACTTTTCTTGTAATGTGAATACTGAAAAAAAATATGCCATTTACTTATCTGGTTTTGATCCCTTAGAGAATACCAATATTGCTGAAATGTATCAAAGTATGTTGGTAGATAATAATATAACCCAACTCAAAAATTTTGGTTATACAATTCTTGTTGTGGATTGGAAAAATTCTCATCGTGATATTCAAGATAATGCGGATTATGTAATTAATCTGTTAGAATATTTAAAATGTTTACCTAAAGCAGGTACAGATATAGTGGAACCCAAGCCTCCTTTTGTGATGATAGCGCATAGTATGGGAGGACTTGTGGCTAGGTATGCGTTAACTACCATGGAACAGTCAAACTACAGTTCTTCTTGCAATACTTATGGCGTGGCACATAACACTCGACTATTAATTACAGCCGACACACCTCATCAAGGGGCAAATATACCTCTGGCCTATCAATACCTTTACAGATACGCCTCATTCACAGCTCTTTATATCTCACCTTACGCCACAGCTATACTTGCTAAGTATTTTTTACTCCTAAATGGATCTGCATCACAAATGCTAAAATACCACATTGACACCGACCTGTACTGGCTTTTGCCTGTTAGCACTTCATCTGTTGGGGAGCATAAGAATAAAACAATCTTTGATTCTGAACTAGCTGCATTGGGTAATTATCCTAAATATTGTAAACTTGTAGCTATTAGTAATGGATCGTGGCTTGGGGAACACCAAAATAGAGAATGGGACCTTGAACCAAGAGTCCCAAATGATAAATTTTTAGATTTTAACGCAGAACTCAGACTTCGAATCCTTGGAATTAGGATTGTAGGCGCAGAATTTGAAATGATAATGCGCTCAAATCCTTCTGGTACAGGAGAAGTTTTTAGGGCTCGAGCCGGTGTTTCACATTGGAAAATAGATTTGTACTGGTTTGGAGCAAAGTTAAAATGGTTTACTAGTTATATTTCGAATATTAGAAAATCAGTATCCAATAGTGAGCCCTTGTGTGTAATGCCAGGAAGCTACATGGTTAGTGGTGGTCTATTAGACCCAAAACCTTCTAACTTTAATAATTTTAATGTTTTTAGTTTATTTGAATTTAGTGCTACAAAGGGAAGCGGAAACCTACATGTAAATGCCTTTTTAGGGCCTCAGTTTTTAGGTACAGGTGTTAATTTTGATATGAACGCCTATTCTGATGGTTTTGGTTTTGCTTTTATCCCTACCGCATCTTCCTTCGATTATAATACAAAAGGAGAACCTTTGGATCGCATTTTATTGGAAAATCCCGTGGATGTAGGTAGTATTATGGATCGTACCCCGTTTGATGTGGTTTATACTAATCCTACCGAGCGTAATAGACAACACCCATACATGAGAGGAGTAGCAAAATTAGAGGTTTGCCAAACTTGTAAAACCCTACCTAATGGCGCACCAATACCTAGCTACCTCATAAACCGTGAAATTGGTGATGATACCCTTTGGCTAGAAAACCTAAACGCCAATTATGTAAAACCTATTGAAGCCGAACGTGATATTTTTATTAATCATCGTAATATTTATTATAATTATGAAGATGGGGATTTTGGGGAAGATGGATTTAGCACTTTGGAGTTCCCAGATTACTATACCCAATCTACTGGCGCAATTGTCCTTTCTAAAAAACGTTCTGTCCAATTTACCTACCCCGGTCAATTGCGTAGTAACAACAACTTGTTTGTAAACGGTGTGCAACCTCCAATAGGTTCGTTTAGTTGGCAACAAGGGGTAATGAGTATTTGTTGTATTAATTACGATTACAAAACAACACCTAAAAAACCGGCTACACCTAGTATTTCAACGGGAAGTTTAAATATTTTCCCCAACCCAACACAAAATAAGCTCACCATTAAATACCAAATGCTAGCTAATACCAAAGTAACCATTAAGGCTACAGATATGTTGGGAAGGCAAATAGCGGTGTGGTATTCACCATTTACAGACCATACCCAAGAGTGCTATTTTGGCGTAAATGAAAGTGATGTAAACTGGCCAACGGGTATGTATTTAATAACCGTTACCAACGGCACAGAAACCTACCGTTCTCAATTAATGATTAATAAATAAACTTTTGAATTATGAATAATTTTATTTCATATAAGACACTAATTTCCCCATCAATACTAATGGTATTATTGGTTTATCTACTCTCTTTTTCAAGTTGTGAAAAGGTAATAACAGAAACTACATACGATATAAAAGGTAGATTTTTAAAAAACTGTAACCAAGAACCTATAGCAAATTATAGTATAGAGGTATATGTTCAAACAGGGTTTGGCAGTAGTAGAACTATTGGAAAAACCACAACAAACCAAGATGGGTATTTTTCATTCTTAAATGTACCAAGTGAGGATTGTGCCAATATACATGTAAAACATACAATTGATGCAAACTATGTAACCACATGGGGCTATTTTCCTGTTATCCCAGGATTTGATAAGGATAATGGAGTCTTTGAAATGGGTGATTTTTACGAGAAGGCAGTTGTAAATACTGTATTGGTTTTAAATATTGATTCTAGTCAATTTAACTCAATGGACACCCTATATATTGGTTTACCTTCATCTTACAAACCTGTTTACCCTATTCCAAAAAGATATGTTTACCTGAGTTCAATAAGTTCAAGTATATCAATTCCAAATATACCATCCAATGGTGAATTTAGCCCTATTTGGGAAATTGGTAAAACGGCAATTGATAGTATAATAAAAAATAATGATATCAGTAATAATAAGATTCTTGTTAAATATTCCCTTTGCACCTACCCCGACACAACCTACTATAATATACCGTAAGAGTAAAATTACGTAACATGGGTTCATTGTTTTTTATAGCAAATGGGTTACGTTTGGGAATCGTTTTTGAGAGGTGATAACCGTTACCAACGGTGTAGAAACCTACCGTTCTCAATTAATGATTAATAAGTAAAAAAATTACCATGATATTAAATAATAAAATGATTTTCGTAGCTATTGTAAGTATGTTATCACTATTTATAATTACTCTTCATAGTTGCAACCCATTAGGTTCTAACACAGATAGCACCTATAGCCTAACAGGTAGAATGCTTAAAGATTGTAGCGGTGAGCCTTATGCTAATTACAGTTTAACATTTTATATTCCTGGAGATGGTATGTTTACAAAAAAAGCAGTACTTGGAACGGTGAGCACAGATGATAAAGGATATTTTAAATTATCAAATATTCCTTCAAATAAAAATTCTAATATTAATCTACAACATATTATTGATGCCAATTACGTAACTACGTGGGGAAGTTTTAACATTCCAGATTCGGCTAATATTTATGATGATGGAGCGGTGTACGATTTGGGAGATTATTATGGGGAATACACTAAAAATTCTATCGTTAAAATTTCCATTGACACCAACAGTTTTAGTGTTTTGGACACACTTTATATCGGGTTTGGTTCAAATAACTATATCACTATTTATCCAATACCAGATGCGTATACTTATATTTATACTTCCGATGGTTCTAATAATAGATCCGCTTCCATTAAAAAAGAATTATTTAGAATTTGGGGAATAAAAAAAAGTGTTTATCAAAATATATTTTCACAGAATTCTTCTAGCGAGTTAGTAAAACTTCATACTATTAAATCTACTATTACAACCTGCACCTACCCAGACACCACCTATTACAGCATACCGTAAAATGAGAAATTACGTAACATAGGTTCATTGCATTTAAAGCAAAATGGGGGTACGTTTGGGAATCGTTTTTGAGAGGTGATAACCGTTACCAACGGCACAGAAACCTACCGTTCTCAACTAATGATTAATAAGTAAAAAAATTACCATGATATTAAATAATAAAATGATTTTCGTAGCTATTGTAAGTATGTTATCACTATTTATAATTACTCTTCATAGTTGCAACCCATTAGGTTCTAACACAGATAGCACCTATAGCCTAACAGGTAGAATGCTTAAAGATTGTAGCGGTGAGCCTTATGCTAATTACAGTTTAACATTTTATATTCCTGGAGATGGTATGTTTACAAAAAAAGCAGTACTTGGAACGGTGAGCACAGATGATAAAGGATATTTTAAATTATCAAATATTCCTTCAAATAAAAATTCTAATATTAATCTACAACATATTATTGATGCCAATTACGTAACTACGTGGGGAAGTTTTAACATTCCAGATTCGGCTAATATTTATGATGATGGAGCGGTGTACGATTTGGGAGATTATTATGGAGCTTTCGAAGAAAAAACGGTAATAAAATTTACTATTGACAATAGTAGCTTATTAACTTCTGACAGCTTGTTTGTAGGATATAATAAGAACAAATATAAAGTAATATTTCCAATTCCATCCCAATATATATATATGCACTCTATAACCCGTTCTAATGCAAGAAAAAATCAACTATCAAAAGATGATTATTTGAGTTGGGGCATTAAAAGGTCATTTTATGATAGCCTTTATATTCCCAATACTGGTATTAATGTTTCGGATTTTACAATTAAAACTAAAATTGAAATTTGCACCTACCCAGACACCACCTATTACAGCATACCGTAAAATGAGTTCGACTATTTAACTCAGATTCATTGATTTTGAAGACAAAAGTCAACTATTCTCAAAGTATGAAATGATAGAATAACACGATCACATTTTATTCATGACCTTAATTAGAAACGTAGTTTCAATAATCAACGCTATGGCATAAGGAATAAAAAACAAGCCAAATTCTACGGTGCTTGTATTTCCATCGGCTTTGTAAATGGGGTTAAATACTAGAAAGAATACTGCGAATTTTAAAAAACTACTTCCCATAAAAATGAAACCTAAGTTATTCGCGTATTTATATCTCCCTAGATATAAAGCAGAAGTAATAATAACAGCCAAAATATAATTTACCAGGTAAGGAAGCGTAACCTCATCGAAATGGATGGCTACATTTAACTGACCCAATAACCAAGAATGTACGAAATAAACCGCCACTAGGGCAAGGGTAATAATGCCAATAAACGAAAGTAACGGACGCGTATTCGACATCTATTTATTGAAACGATTTACTTGAGTAATGAGATGATACATAGAAATGGCGACTGCCAATAAGGTGATACCAATAGTAAACCACCCTTTATCATTGGGATATTGAACATCTAGCCATTTACCTAATTTAGCACCTAACCAAATGGTTACCCCCATTTGCAACCCAATTCCAGATAACTGAAAAACGGTGTTAAGCGGTCTTTTCGGCTTGTCGTTGTGTTGCTTTTCCACTGGATGCAATATCTTTAACTTTTCCTGAAATAGATAATTTACCTTCCAGTTCTGCTCCGGGCTCTACCGATAGTTTACCATAGGAAATATCGCCACTCAATTTACCGGTAGCTTGCACTTTAAGCATCTCAGAAACTTGAATATTTCCTTCCAATTTACCGGAAACGTTTGCGGTAACACATTTTACTTCACCTTCGATAGTGCCAGTGTTTCCAACCACTAATTTACCTTTGGAGGTAATTGACCCAGATACTTTTCCGTCAATTCGGATATCTCCTTGAGTAATAATATCACCCTTAACTTCGGTACCAGCCGCAAGATGATTACGCATCACACCATCCGTTTCGTTTGATTTTGCCATTTTAGAACTTGAATTAAACATAGCTATTTTTTTTTCGGACTGCAAATATACAAATTAATGAGGTGTTGCTTTAAAGATGTGATGAGTGGGATAAAATTAGGGGTGGATATCGATTTCACATTTGTTTCTTACCTGCATTAAATGAACGAGTTGGAAGGTTTGTTTCTACCTGCTATTCACTATTTTGGATAACTTGAAACTAGTCATGATTCTCCGAAACACCTCATCACAACGGTCATTTAAAACGCATCAACTTATTGAAAATTAGATGGTTTTGCAATTTTATTATGAAAAACAAAACCATTTCACTTCAACCCACTTTGGCGGTGACTATTTATATCTTGTTAATTACTTTTTATGCCCAATCCTTGCACAAAACAAACATTAGTGTACTTTCACACCGGTTTAGGAATCGTCATGCTATTAAGTCCTTGTGTTGAATAAACGCAAGGGCTTTTGCATTTCTAGCCTCTATTTCTTCTCTACTACACTTCTAATTTTCATTCACCTTACAATTCGCCTATATTTGTGATTAGATAGCACCTAAACATTATATCATGAAAAAATTATTCACCTCACTATTTATTAGTATCTCTTTCCTTTCCGTAGCTCAAAATTCTTCCGTAAAAGAGACTAAGAATTTACAAGAGCTGTATCAGGAATTCAGACTTCAGGAAACTCAGGATAGTATTCAAACTGCGGTGAAATCAAAAAGATTTGGAGTTTCTATCTTAGAAAAAACTCCAAATGGTGCTTTTATCGGTCTAATGGGATTTGAAAAAAACGGATTCCCAATTTTTTACGCCACCGATAATCGAAACGCCTCTAAAACAGTAGGTACCAACCTAGTTGTTGCCGGAGCTGCCAACGGCTACGGACTTACTGGTGGAGGAATAATTATAGGTGAATGGGATGGCGCACGCGTGCTTAGTACGCACCAAGAATTTGCGGGAAGAGTCACCCAAATAGACAACCCAACCGATACCAGCGACCACTCTACCCATGTTTGTGGAACCATGATTGCCTCCGGAATGGTGGCAAGTGCCAAAGGAATGGCGCCAGCGGCTACCGTAAAAGCGTACGATTTTTACAATACGAATACCGAAATGACCACATTTGGAGCTACCGGTATTATTTCAAATCATTCGTATGGAACAATTACCGGATGGAGATATATGACCAGCACCAGTTCTTGGAGATGGTATGGCGACACCACTTTAAGTAGCTCAGAAGATTACCGATTTGGTTTCTACACTTCTAGCGCCCGAAGTTGGGATTTAATAGCCAACGCAGCTCCTAAATATTTAATTGTAAAATCTGCCGGAAACGACCGAGGAAGTGCTCCAGGAAGTGGCGTGACTTCGCATGAAATTTGGGATCCCAATTCGGGTTGGGTTACCTCTACCGTGAGTCGTCCTGCAGATGGTGGTACAGATGGGTACGATTGTATTTCTACTTACGGAAATTCCAAAAACATCCTTACCGTTGGAGCTGTAAATGATATCACGGCAGGCTATACGCAACCTTCGGATGTGGTGATGTCTTCATTTAGTGGCTGGGGTCCAACCGATGACGGAAGAATCAAACCCGATATTGTAGCGAATGGAGTTTCACTTTATTCAACCGGAAAAGCCAGTAATACCGACTATTATTCAAGTAGCGGCACCTCTATGGCAGCTCCAAATGCCACTGGCTCAATGGCTTTGTTGCAAGAAATGTACAATGACTCTAACGGAGTTTTTATGAATTCGGCTACCTTAAAAGCTTTGGTTATTCATACTGCAAATGAAGCGGGTACTAACCCTGGTCCCGATTTCTCTTTTGGATGGGGATTACTTAATATTAAAGGTGCAGCCGACTTGATTGCGGATACCATTACCAATAAAATTATTGAATCTTCTTTAATTAACTTAGCCACCGATACTTTTACTTTTTACTCAGATGGCTCACAGAACATTGAAGCTACTTTAGCATGGAACGACCCTGCAGGAAACCCAGTAGCTAACGCTATCGACCCGACCACTTCTATGCTCATAAACGATTTAGATTTGCGTATTTCCAATGCTACAGGCACGATTAAAATGCCATGGACATTAAACTCTGCAATACCTTCTAGTGCTGCAGTACGAGGTGATAATGTGAAGGATAATGTAGAGAATGCTAGCTTTGATTCTCCTACCGCAGGGTATTACACTTTTACCATAACGCACAAAGGTAATTTGGCAGCAAATCAAGATTTTTCATTAATCATTTCGGGCGTTTCAGCACCTCCAGCAGGTCCTGCACCTACCCCATCTTTTACAGGAACACCAACCACCATTTGTTCAGGAGACAGTATTCAATTTACAGATACCTCTACTGGGTCTCCTACTTCATTAGAATGGACTTTTACAGGAGGTACACCCGCTACTTCTACCAGTCCAAACCCGGTGGTTCAATACAACACGGCCGGTACCTATAGCGTAAAGCTAAAAGCAACCAACGCCAATGGGTCAGATAGTGTAACCATTGCAGGGTACATTACCGTTAATGCCTCTCCAAATGTAACGACCTCCCCCTTCCCAACGGGATGTATGAATGGAGGAACAATTCCATTAAATACCGGAGGCCCACTAGGTGGCACATGGTCTGGAACAGGGGTTTCAGGGTTTGTATTTGACCCACTCGTGGCCGGATTAGGACAACATACGGTAACCTATTCTTTCACACTTGGTAGTTGTACTGCCACTTCATCTGAAGTTATTTCCGTTACTGCACCACCTACCGTAAATTTACCATCCTATACCGCTTCTATTTGTAGCGCAAGTACCGCTTTCAATCTTACCGGAGGAACACCAATAGGTGGAACCTATACGGGAACGGGTGTGACCAATAATAGTTTTGACCCAGCGGTTGCCGGATTAGGTAGTCACTTAATGACGTATACCTATACTGATAGCAACGGTTGTTCGGGTACCGATACGGCTTCCATTATAGTGGTGACCGGTTTACCCACATCCTTGGGTACATTTACCGGTGTTTGTGCAAATTCACCTATCGTTACTTTAACGGGTGGAACACCAGCAGGCGGTAGATATACCGGACTTGGCGTAGATACAACCGCTGGAACATTCGATCCATCTATTGCTGGAGCGGGCACGCATACTATTACCTATTTTGGACTTGGAGGAGCGTGTGTTTCTGCTGCAACTTCCACAATTACCGTAAATGCCCTACCCAATGTTTCATTAGCCGCATTTAGCGACCAATGCATGAGTAGTACCGCAGTGGTTCTTACCGGAGGAATACCTGCTGGAGGAACCTACTCTGGCACGAATGTAACCGCTGGAAATTTTGATGCCTCGGCTGCCGGGTTAGGCTCACACACCATCTATTATTCCGTTACCGATACAAATGCTTGTACTAATATGGATTCTAACCAGATTTCTGTGGTATCCAGCATTCAATATTATTTAGGGTCTTCTGCTGTTTGCGAAGGCACAGCTCCTTTTGTAATCACCTCAGGTACACCGGCAGGTGGCACCTATTCTGGTCCTGGAATAGTAAACGGAAACACCTTTGACCCCGCACTCGCAGGAGTGGGAACGCAGGTTATTTCATATACCGATACGAGTAGTTCATGTGCCTTACCTGGCTATTCTTCCTTTAATGTATATGCCTATCCAAATGCGTCATTAAATCCTTTTAGCACCTTATGTTTAAATGGTGGCCCCATTGGATTGTATGGAGGATCGCCAGCAGGAGGACATTACTACGGAACTGGTATTGTGAACGACACACTAGACCCAACTGTAAACGGGGCAGGAACCATGCAAATTTCTTATGTTTTAACCGTTAATGGTTGTTCAGATACTGCTACGCAAACCGTCACTATAGGGATGAGTGTTCCAGTTATTACCAATATTTCTGCTTCGTATTGTATCAACGAACAAAGTGTAGTTTTACAAGGCAATCCAACAGGTGGTATATTTTCAGGTAGTGGAATCACAGGGGCTAGTTTTAACCCCAACGATGCCGGAATTGGAACACATCAAATTTCATATACTGTTTCTGGCGGTTGTGCTGGCTCTGCATCCTATGCGGTTACGGTGCATCCAAAACCCACCATTTCTACTATTACTGGTCCAATCATTTCTTCGCAACATACTCCCGTGCCTTATAGCGTGGTAGCACAAAACGGAGCTTATTACAATTGGATCCCTACTAATGGAAATGTGGTTTCCAACGCCAACAATCAAGTCATTGTGAATTGGGATAGTGCTGCAACCGGTACTTTAATGGCCATAATGCACGATCAAAACGGATGCATGGATACTACCAAAATTACGGTAGAATTATGGCCTCTTGGAATAGATGAAAATACCGCTATTTCAAATCTTGAATTTTTCCCCAATCCCGCTACCAAAATCATTTCATTCCAAGGGGATGGAAGTGGCGACTTAGCGTTAGCTATTTACAATCTTGCTGGTCAACGAGTACATTACACGGCTACCAATTTCTCTGGCAAAACATTTAAGTGGGAGGTAGATATTTCACACTTTAGCGCAAGCACCTATATTTTTCAAATAAGCAGAAAAGATAAAATTATTGGGGCTGGACAGTTTATTAAACAATAATTAAGAGTCAAACACCTACATTTCATTTTTATGGGTGACGCTACTTGTCGTATTTTTGCTAGCTAAAGACAAGTAGATGCGTACGCTAATAAAAAATGCACAAATCGTGAATGAGGGAGAGATTTTCTCTGGTTTTGTGCTTATTCAAGATGAAATAATTAATCAAGTAGGTCGTAATGATGAGGAATTACCTTCGGCCGATACGGTAATCGATGCGGAACAAAAATTTTTGATTCCGGGTTTAATCGATGATCAAGTTCACTTTAGAGAACCTGGACTAACCCATAAAGGTGATATTAAATCTGAATCAACTGCAGCGGTAGCCGGTGGAATAACAAGTTTCATGGAAATGCCCAATACTGTTCCACAAGCAGTGACCATTGAAGAATTAGAAAAGAAATACGACATTGGTGCAAAAACCGCCTTGGGAAATTACTCCTTTTATTTAGGAGTAACCAATAGTAACATTAACGAAATCCGTAAAATTGATCCTGCTAAAATCTGCGGGGTTAAAATATTTATGGGTTCATCCACAGGAGACATGGTGGTGGATAACGATAATTCTTTAGATAACGTATTTAGAGATTCGCCCGTGCTTATCGCAACCCATTGTGAAGATGATGCAATAATTAAGGAAAATCAAGCAAAATATATTGCAAAATACGGAGACGATATTCCGTATAGACATCACGCAGATATTAGAAGCCACGAAGCGTGTTATAAATCATCAAGTAAAGCGGTCAACCTAGCCAAAAACAATGGGTCGCAGCTTCATATCATGCATCTTTCCACCAAAAAAGAATTGGAATTAATTGCTCAAGGTAAATTACTAGATAAAAGAATAACCGCAGAAGCATGTGTGCATCATTTATGGTTTAACAGAGATGATTACGACACCAAAGGCGCCTTTATTAAGTGGAATCCCGCAGTTAAGGACGAGGAGGATAGATTGGCACTTTTGGAAGCATTGAACAACGACACATTAGATATAATTGCCACTGATCATGCCCCTCATACACTGGAAGAAAAAACAGGGATTTACACCCAAACTCCATCGGGAGGGCCATTGGTTCAGCACTCACTTACGGCTCTAATGGAATTCCATTTGGATGGGGTTTTACCTATTACCAAAATGGTAGAAAAAGCATGTCATAATCCGGCTATTTTATTCAGTATTAATCAACGCGGATTTATACGCGAAGGGTATTTTGCGGACCTCGTTTTAATCAACCCCGATAAGCCTTGGACCGTAGAAAAAAGTAACATTCTATATAAATGTGGATGGTCACCATTTGAAGGGCATACTTTTAGAACACAGGTAGAAAAAACATTTGTAAACGGACATTTAGCCTATAATGAAGGTAAGATAGACGCATCCAAACAAGGTAAACGACTAAGTTTTAATAGATAAATGAGCGTAAACAAAATACTAATTTGGGCTGTGTTAATCATCGGATTATCTTTAACCAGTTGTGGACAGGAGGAAACAAAACCTGCTCCCGACAACCTCATTGACAAACAAGTAATGACGGAAATTTTAGCCGATATTTCTAAGGTGGAAGCTCGTTTTCAACGTAGGTTGAGTGTGAGAGGTAGCAATAACGACAAAATGTTATCGCACAATTACGAAGTGGTTTTTGAAAAGTATGGCGTGACCATGGATCAATTTAAAAGTAGTTTTGAATACTACGAGCAATCGCCTTTAGAAATGCAAATCATGTTTGACTCTGTCCTCGTTCATCTTACCGAAGAACAAGCAGTAGTAGAAAGTATCTACTACGATTCCACTAAAATTGAAAAAAAATAGCATTATGAGCCATTCAGAAAATTTCATCCCATTAAATCCAACCACCTATTCTACAGACGAAATGGTGGCTCGCAGCCAGGCTTATTTTGCACAAATGGATGCCAGAAGGTCTATTCGTGAATATTCTGACCAAACGTTTCCAATCGAAATAATAGAGAATATTATTAAAACGGCATCCACGGCTCCATCAGGTGCACATAAGCAACCTTGGACATTTTGTGTCGTTTCAAATCCAGAAATAAAAAGTAAGATACGGGCTGCTGCAGAAGAAGAGGAATATGAAAATTACACCCGCAGAATGAGCGATTCATGGTTGGAAGATTTAAAACAATTTGATACCGACCACATCAAACCATTCTTAGAAATAGCTCCCTACCTAATTATTGTAATGAAGCATTCGTATGAGCTTGGAAAAGAGAATGAAAAGCTTCAAAATTACTACGTAAATGAATCTGTTGGAATTGCAGTTGGCTTCCTAATTTCAGCTATCCATAATGCGGGTTTATTTGCCCTAACTCACACCCCAAGTCCGATGAGATTTTTGAAAAAAATTCTAAACAGGCCAGAAAACGAGACGCCATACTTACTCATTCCAGTTGGCTTACCTCCTGAAAACGTGAACGTTCCCGACCTAAAAAGAAAAGAATTAAAAGAGGTAATGGAGGTGTATTGAAAGCAATCCTAAAAACTTGTATAACACTCTTCTTTTATTTTCCTTTGCAGCGATTATAAATTAACAATAAAATATCTTACAGAGATGTCAGAAGTTAAAGAAAAAGTAATAGCAATTATC
The DNA here is from genome assembly GCA_963974475.1 of uncultured Flavobacteriales bacterium. Taxonomy (GTDB): domain Bacteria; phylum Bacteroidota; class Bacteroidia; order Flavobacteriales_G; family Salibacteraceae; genus CAJXZP01. The sequence continues at coordinate 128,851 of CAXBCR010000005.1, read as the reverse complement.
GTTGACAAATTAGGAGTTGACGAAAGTGAAGTTTCATTAGAATCTTCTTTTACCAACGATCTAGGTGCAGACTCACTAGACACAGTTGAATTAATTATGGAGTTTGAAAAAGAATTTGATATTGCTATCCCGGACGATCAAGCAGAAAATATTGCAACCGTAGGTGATGCAGTAACTTACATCACGGATAACAAATAATATTCTTATTAAAATCCTTATCTAAATGGAATTAAAACGCGCAGTAATCACCGGACTAGGGGCAATAACCCCAATTGGTAATAATGTTCCCGATTTTTGGGAAGCCTTACTTGCAGGCACCAGTGGTGGCGCTTTGATCACCCATTTTGATACGGAACATTTCAAAACGAAATTTGCGTGTGAAGTAAAAAACTTTGACGTAGACGGATATTTTGAAAGAAGAGAAGGTAGACGCATGGACAAATATGCCAAGTTTGCCCACATCTCTTCAGATGAGGCCATTAAAGACGCAAATTTAGACCCAGCAAAACTCGATTTAGATCGAGTTGGGGTCATTTTTGCATCTGGTATTGGTGGAATTGAAACATACCAACAAGAAGTGCTTGGATTAGCCGCTTCAGGTTTAAAACCTAAAATTAATCCATTCTTCATTCCGAAAATGATTGCAGATATTGCTGCAGGTCAAATTTCCATTAAATATGGATTTAGGGGAGCTAATTATGCGACCGTTTCTGCCTGTGCGTCTTCTTCACATGCCATGATTGATGCATTTAACCTTATCCGTTTAGGAAAAGGTGATGTATATGTTACCGGAGGAGCCGAAGCAGCAATTACCATGTCAGGTATTGGTGGTTTTAACGCCATGCAAGCCTTGTCTACTCGTAACGATTCTCCTGAAACCGCATCAAGACCATTTGACGTGGATCGTGATGGATTTGTAATGGGAGAAGGAAGTGGCGCTGTAATCGTAGAAGAATTGGAACATGCTTTGGCACGTGGCGCTAAAATTTATGCCGAATTAGTTGGCGGGGGAATGACCGCTGATGCACATCATATTACTGCACCGCATCCAGAAGGATTAGGCGCTATAAATGTGATGAAACAAACATTGAATGACTTCAATGATGTTAAGGCTACAGACATTGATTATATCAATGTGCACGGAACTTCCACTCCGTTGGGAGATATTGCTGAGACAAAAGCTATTAAAGCCGTTTTTGGGGAGCATGCTTATAATTTAAACATAAGTTCAACCAAGTCCATGACTGGTCACTTATTAGGTGCAGCTGGAGCGGTGGAATCGATTACCACCATCTTAGCAGTGTATAATAACGAGGTTCCACCAACCATTAACCATTTTACGGATGATCCGCAGATAGATCCAAAATTGAATTTGACTTTTGGTAAATCTCAAAAACGCGAAGTAAGAGCTGCATTAAGCAACACGTTTGGTTTTGGTGGACATAATGCTTCGATTCTTTTTAGAAAATACAAAGGATAAACACCGTGTTTCACTTTTTTTTCTCAAATAATTCTAAATTAGAGAAGGAAAATCCACACCTACAAAAGTTATTACGTTCGCTTCGCATTAAAACAAAGCGACCTGAATTGTATTTACAGGTACTTCGTCATAAGTCCATGTATGAAAGTTCATTTGAAAACAATGAACGCCTCGAGTTTCTAGGTGACTCCATTTTGGACGCGGTAGTTGCAGAAGTATTGTACGAAAAATTTCCACAAGGTAAAGAAGGCTTTTTAACCCAAATACGTTCACGAATTGTGAGTAGATCAAGACTCAACAAGTTGGGTATTGCATTGCAATTAGACCAATTAATTGAGGTACAAATGAGTCGTAACGTCAAAGAAACTTCTTTGAGCGGTAATGCCTTAGAAGCACTAATAGGTGCAATTTATTTGGATAAGGGTTTTGCCAAAACCAATTTATTTATTCGTGAACAATTACTAGCGGCACACATTGATTTTAGTCAACTACTCACCCAAGAGCCCGACCCAAAAAGTAGGGTAATTGAAACCGCACAGAAAAACAAGGTTAAAGTGGTATTTAAAACCGCTATTTATAATCGAGAAGACCCACAATCTTTTGAATGCAAAGTTGTTTTTGATGGAGAGGAAATTGCAAATGCATTTGGCCCTTCCAAGAAAAAAGCAGAACAAAAAGCTGCTGCTGAGGCCCTTGAACTTATTCAACAATTGTAAATAGGTATCATATCCTCCTGATTTAATTGCTACACTTCTTAACAATACTCCTTTAATTCCTTCTTAATAATATTCTTAAAACAATTCTGTTTTTGACTAATTTAGCTTGCTTAATAGGAATAGAAAGATGTCGATAAAGCGACTAAAATTTGAGAATGATACGGATGCATTTGTGCTCGCCATAAGTTGCCATCAAAAAAGTATTAAACTGGCATGGGAAATCAGTCGCGCCCTAGACTGTGATTTGCAGGCCACCAATGCATACGACAATACTATTTATTTTATTCAAGACATAAAAAATCATTCCTATTTTAAATGGATAGACCCCACCGAACGGTTTACCATTCATCTTATTAGCAATCAAAGTGAAGATTCATTTTTAGTACCAAGCCATAAACAAATTGATTTCTTTTTTGTGGTCACAGGTTTCTATGCCGAACTTGATTTTGAAGATGGAACCAAACGAATCAAGGCGATTGATAGTGTATTGACCGCTTTTCCAATAACACTGAACAAAAAGAAATAATGGGTACTTATAAAAGAACCAAAATAGTAGCCACCCTTGGGCCGGCTACCACCAAGAAGGAAACCATCAAACAATTAATTCTATCTGGAGTTAATGTTTGCCGTATTAATTTTTCACACGCAGTTCATGCCGATCTAGTAGGAACCATTCAAAATATTCGTGACATTGACCGTGAACTAGGTACACACACTGGAATATTAGGTGATTTGCAAGGGCCAAAAATTAGAATTGGGAATTTACATTCCGAGCCTATTATGGTACAACCAGGGCAACAAATGACCTTTACAACTAAAGCTTATTTAGGTGACCATAAAAAGGTTCATATCAATTACTCATCGTTTCCAAAAGACGTGGCGATAGGAGACAAAATTCTAATTGATGATGGTAAGCTTGTTTTTAAAGTGGTTAAAACTAATCAGGTAGATGAAGCAGTGCTAGAAGTAGTTTATGGAGGCCCACTAAATTCGAGAAAAGGGGTGAACCTTCCAGACACGAAAATTTCTATGCCTTGTCTAACTGAAAAGGATCTAATCGATTTAGATTTTGCATTGAGCCAAAACATTCATTGGATTGGACTTTCTTTTGTACGTAAAGCAAGCGACATTCATGAGCTACGAACCATTATTGAGAATCATAAACAAGACTGCCGCATTGTGGCTAAAATTGAAAAACCAGAAGCATTGGTTAACCTAGACGACATCATCGAAGCTACGGATGCGGTGATGGTGGCACGGGGCGATTTGGGTGTGGAAATTCCATTAGAACAAGTGCCCTTGGTTCAAAAAGAGATTGTTTTGAAATGCCAACGAATGGCTAGGCCTGTCATCATTGCCACTCAAATGATGGAGTCTATGATAGACAGTATCACTCCAACACGAGCCGAGGTGAATGATGTGGCTAACGCTGTATTAGATGGTGCTGATGCAGTAATGCTAAGTGGTGAAACATCCGTAGGGGAACACCCAGTGGAGGTTATTAAAGTAATGACCAGAATAATTAATCAAACAGAAACCTTTGACGGGCTTTACCATTCTAAATTTCAACCACTAATTAATACCCAACGGTTTATTTCCGATAACATCTGCTTTGGGGCCTTAGATTTGGCTGAAAAGGTAAATGCTAAAGCGATTGTTACCCTGACTTTTTCAGGATACACCACTATGAAAGTGGCTAGTTTTAGACCTAAATCAGGTGTGTTTGTGTTTACTGGAAACCGCAGATTATTAAAAATGATGAGTTTGGTTTGGGGAACACGCACATTCTACTACGATAAGTTTGCAAGTACCGATGAAACCATCGATGATATTAAAGTTATTTTACGCGAGTCTGAACAATTGGAAGAAGACGATTTAATAGTAAATATTGCCAGTATGCCTATTGAGAATAAGGGCATGAGTAATATGATACGATTAAGTTATATCTAGTAAAAACCTATTACGACCACTTTATTTCCACACAGCTAAAAGAGCCCCAAATAAAATTGGGGCTCTTTTTCTATCCATCCTAAATAGCTTATTCCATGGCTTGTGCTAAATCAGCAATCAAGTCATCGGCATCTTCAACTCCTACACTTAATCGGATTAATGAATCTACCACTCCAGTTTTTTCTCGTTCTTCTTTAGGAATTGCGGCATGGGTCATTGTAGCCGGGTGTCCTACTAAGGATTCCACCCCTCCTAAAGATTCGGCTAAGGAAAATACTTTTACCGATGCCACAATTTTGTGCGCATCCTCTAATTTATTCCCTTTCAACGAAAATGAAATCATTCCTCCAAAATCATCCATTTGACGTTTTGCAATTTCATGGTTTGGATGCGATGCCAACCCTGGCCAGTATACTTTATCTACCCTTGGGTGCTGGGTTAACCAATGCGCTACTTTCGAACCATTTTCACTATGACGCTGAACCCGAAGATGCAAAGTTTTTATTCCTCTAAGTACCAAAAATGAATCCATTGGACCTGCCACTGCACCACTACTATTTTGAATACGATAAATCTCTTTCGCTATATCCTTATCCTTGGTAATAACCGCTCCCATCACTACATCTGAGTGTCCTCCCAAATACTTAGTAGCCGAATGCATTACGATGTCTGCACCTAAATCTAATGGACGTTGTAAATACGGTGTGGCAAAGGTGTTGTCAATCCCTAACAAAATATTATGTTTTTTAGCAATGGCTGAAAGGGCACTGATGTCAATAATGTTCAACATCGGGTTGGTAGGCGTTTCCGCCCAAATAAGCTTTGTATTTTTATTTATCCATTTCTCCACATCATTTACATTCGCCATGGAAACGAAATGAAACACAATTCCATATTTTTCGAAAATGGTTTTAAAGATTCGATATGCACCGCCATACAAATCATTGGAAGAAATCACCTCATCACCTGGCTTCAACATTTTGATTATTGCATCGATCGCGGCTAGCCCACTCCCAAAACATGCCCCATAGTTTCCATTTTCAAGGACCGCTAAGTTTTTTTCTAGGGCATCCCTTGTTGGGTTCAATGTTCTTGAATAAGTATATCCTTTATGATTTCCAATTCCATCCTGCACGTAAGTGGAAGTTTGGTAAATTGGGGTCATTATAGCACCCGTAGCTGGATCAGGCTCCAAACCTCCGTGGATAGCTTTAGTTGCAAATTTTGAATGTTTAGTATCCATAATTAAATTTTCATCGAATTTATTACATAATGATTCAAAACACACGCATCTGGCATGCTTATTTCAATTCCATTTTGGCCCAATTTTCATCCGTTTTTTTGGTTGGAATATTCTGAAAAAAATGACATATTTATGACGATGTCCGTCTCAGCTCAAATTTTCAACCCTCTTTTCAGGGCTAAATTATTTTTTTACAAATTTATCCAAAACGCTAAAAATATCCAGCTCAATAAGTATATATTATTTTTATATGATTAATTACCAACCATTTAAAGCATACATGCTCAAAAATCACACGTAATCCAACACGATAAAAAAAAATACACATCAGAAAAAAAAGAACATTCATCATAATTTTTACTGGTGTAAAATACTGTTTTTCACTGATGAAAAAATGATTGTTCATTTCAAACATTTTTTTACATTTGGGTATTCTTAAACAATTAAGATAAATATAAATCGTCTTTTGAAAGATGAATTGCTGAAAACACAAAGGCATGAAGTCCGCAAAAAGATAAAAAGTAAATAATTTTTTTCAAGCACTATTTAGTAATTAAACAACAATTAAAATGAAACTTTTCAATTCTTTAATAGCAGTAACTTTAGTGAGTTCTACTATGTTTTTTTCAAGCTGTAACAAAACAACAACAACAACAACCGATCCAGCACAAGTAGCTTTTGAAAAAGCTTCACCATCCAATGGTGGAATTATGTATGACAAATTTTGGGCTACAGAATCTACTTTTGACCAAGCTAACGCTAATTTAGCAAACATCGATGCTAATGGCAACTTTTTCAGATGTAAACAATGTCACGGATGGGATGGATTAGCAAATACAGGAGCTTACAACAGTAGAGGTCCAAAAACAACTCGTCCAAATGTATCTGGTATTACACTATACGATATGGCTCGTGAAGAAAGTGCACAAACCATATTTAACCAAATAAAAGGAACCACAGGAAGAAGAGATATATCTTACGATTTATCTACTTATGATCCAGCTACCAACAACGTAGAAGGTGACAAAATGCCTAATTTTAGTCAGATACTAACTGATGCTCAAATTTGGGACATCGTTAAATTCTTAAAAAACGGAATGTTTGATGTAAGTGAATTATATGATGCTACTTATACCGGAACATATCCTAATGGTACTGCAGTTTTTTCAAATGTTGGAAGAGATGGTAACGAAGCAAATGGTAATGTTATTTTCACTGCAAAATGTGTAGGTTGCCACGGTGCAGACGGTACAATAATTGATTTGGAAGGTAAAACACTTGGTAAATTTGTTAGAACAAAACCTAATGAAGCACAACATAAAGTAAAATATGGTCACCTAGGATCTCCAATGACCGGTCAATTTGATATGACTGTTTCAGAAATGAAAGATTTGTACAAAGCGTTAGCCAATACAACTAATTTCCCAGATTAATTCTATCTGGATTTCAAATTCAAACAGTCGCATTATTTAATGCGGCTGTTTTTTTTGCCAAACAAACTCCATATTGCCATGCTAAACCGAAATTGATCTACCCTTTCATTTAATACTTTCCTTGAATCCATTTCTATAAAGACTGGATTCCAACTTTCACCCGATTTAGACCATAGTACCAATTCAAAATTTCTGTGCTATAATTCATTCCTAAATAGCTTACATTTGAAACACTAAAACCATTTGTATGCTCGCTAACATTGATATTGAAAAAGTACTATTTCTAGATATTGAAACGGTACCAGAATATCCCAATTACACCGATGTTCCGGAAAGATTTCAAAAGCTTTGGGATAAGAAATCAAAAAATTTCACGCCTGAAGATGAAACCTCCGCTGATGTGTATAATCGAGCCGGTATTTACGCTGAGTTTGGCAAAATAGTGTGCATATCTGTAGGTTTTGTAAAACGAACTACTGAAGGTTTGACACTTCGAATTACCAGCTTTGCTAATGATGCTGAAAAAGTCCTATTACAAGAGTTTTCAGGGCTGCTAAATAAACATTACCACAATTTAGCTACCCATCGACTCTGTGGGCATAATGGTAAGGAATTCGATTTCCCCTTTATTGCCAGAAGAATGCTCGTTCATGGAATGACATTACCCACTTTATTGAATATTGGCGGATTAAAACCTTGGGACAACCCGCATTTAGACACCATGACGTATTGGAAATTTGGTGAGTATAAAAATTTCACGTCATTGGATTTACTGGCGGCCATTTTTAATATTCCTACTCCGAAAGATGACATAGATGGTAGCCAAGTATATGGCGTGTATTACGAAGAAAACAACTTGGATAGAATTGTGGAGTATTGTCAAAAAGATGTGGTTACCCTAGTACAGGTGTACCGAAAACTGGCCGGAGAAAACGTAATTTTAGAAGAAAACATTAAAATGGTTTAACGCTTATTTTAGCATTACCAATGCAACTCTATTCCGCCCTATCCCCTTTTTTGGCGGCATCGTAATCGGGTGTTTTTATGGATTCAGCATAACCCACAGGATAGTTAGGATTTCCGAAAATCAAAAAATAGGTTTCTTTAGTCATACTATCCCAATGCACAATTCCTCTTCTATACTGCATGGTTTGAAACAAATTGAGTCCAACCAAAGCCACCACCATAAAGGTCATACCGTATTTTAGAAATTTCTTTTTTTGAAAAATACTGATAAATGCGGCTAAAGGAATACTCATAATCGCGGTAGCATCCACCAAAGGACGGGCACCAAAACTACCTCCATACCACCAACACCACCAACTAAATACAATGTATAGGTTTAAAACGAAATACACCAAAATGGCCAATTTAAACTTAGAAGCCTCCATTCGAGTCCACAATACCGCTAATCCGAGCATGGAGAAACTCATTATGGGAGCATAGATAATCCAACCCTTACGAAAACTAAAAAGCCCTTCCCATATTCGTGGGTCATTGAAAAAGAAGCCTTCATCGTTATAGGAATAATACACCCAATCACCTGTGTTAGCATGCCAATACAGCAGCTGTGGGGATACAACAAGCGCAATCAACCCAATCATTAACATTACTTGATAATATCGCTTAAAAACATCGCCAATACGTAAAACAAATTCGGCAAATGAACGCACTCCGTATAACATTGGAATCAGCACCACAATGACGTTTACCGGACGAATAAGAATAATTAATCCTAACGACAAACCCATAAACAAAGCATTTAGCCATCGAAATGAGGTTAGCCATTTTACGGATTGCCAAACAAAGAGCGATATCAAAAAGAAATTATGCACATGGCTCATTGGTGCTTCAGTAGTGGAATAGTAGTAAAAATTAGTTGCTAATGCCACGCCTAGTAATGCGAGTGCAACCACCTTATCATCAAAAAAACGAAGCAATAATTTACGCTGAATAAACAACGCACCAATAGCAAATGCTACTCCCGACATGGCCATAAAAAAGTGATAAATCCAAGAATAGCCATCGGCAGGGAAACCCATCATTTTTGCGGTAAGATGTGCTAATCCAAAAGCTGGAGCATACATCATGGCCATGCCCATGGTCATTTTTTGTACGCGCCCTCCATTAGGAGCTCCAAGGGTCCATATTTGCCGCTTATCATCTGGAGGTAAATCGTTTGCAAATTGAAATGAAAGATCGTGGTAAATGAAGGTAGCAGGTAGATAGGAGTAATACACGTACATATCGTGCTTAAGCACATCTCTACCTTTCCATTTGGATTGGTTAAATACGGTTAATACAAGAACTAAAGCGATGACCCACGACATTATTAAACTAGGAGATAATCGCATATAAACGTTCTATTTTTTAAAGATTTGTTTAGAGAATACATTGTATTTAAGGATAGAGTAAATGGCTCTTACCCCGTCTTGCCATCCTATTTTTTTACCTTCTTCGTAGGTTCTTCCATAGTAAGAAATACCCACTTCATAAATACGAATGTTAGGTACTCTAGAAATTTTAGCCGTCACTTCCGGCTCAAAACCAAAACGATTTTCTTTTAGATAAATGCTTTTGATAGTTTTCGCTTCGAACACCTTATAACAGGTTTCCATATCTGTAATGTTCAAGTTGGTAAACATATTGGATATGAAAGTCAAAAATTGGTTTCCAAGCGAATGCCAGAAAAATAGAATTCGGTGCGGATTTCCACCCATAAAACGAGATCCATAGACCACATCAGCAAACCCGGTTAGAATTGGCTTCAACAGAATGTTATATTCTTCGGGGTCATATTCTAAATCTGCATCTTGAATAATAACATAATCACCTTTGGCTTCATTAATAGCACGATGAATTGCGGCACCTTTACCCATGTTTACAGGTTGATTGTACAATTTCATATCGGCCTCAGGGTGACTCGCAATATACTTATTAATCGCTCCTTCGGTGTCATCGGTAGAACAATCGTTCACCATCACTATTTCTTTTTTAATACCACCTTTTAAGTTAACCGCCAGTACCTTATCCAAAATTAAATGGATGGTTCTTTCTTCATTATAAGCTGGAATAAGAATACTTAATGTATTAAACGTCATAGTGTTCATTTTGCGCAAATGTACTTTATTTCATCCCAATGTGAAAAGGCGGAATGGCATTTTAAAATTTGTTTTAATTCCGCACTTTTTGATACAAAACAATTTCAAATGGAGCTCCCGAAACCACACTAAATGGTTCATCGGGCTCAAATGTTTTTAACCGCTCAAAATGTGGGTTTGTTTCCAATGTAGCTTTCGCTACTCCGCTTTCATCCGGACCAAAATGAGCATCCCAAATAACCAACGCCCCTACGGGTAAATTTGCTTCTGGGCTAGTATTAGAAATATAATCCGTACTCATGTCGGTTTGAAAATGGTCTAAACCCAAGGCATACGGAGCCATTGGGTGTGTATAGGCCATAAAATTACTGTGGAGATTGTATTGAATTAGGTAGTCATTCACTTTTTCTACCACCGCCATTTCTCGGTCTTTTTGAATAGGCAATTGGTGCTTAGACACCCCTTCTATCGTTACTACTAGACCTACTAAAATAGGTAATACCACCTGCGAAAATTGGGTGGTTTTTAGGTGCTTTACCACAAAATCAAACCCGATAAATGCCACCATTCCAACTACAGGAGCAATGCCGGCCATAACCCGTGTTAACCCAGCAGATGAGCCCATACCAAAAGCCCAAACCACACTATGAGCCGCAAAATAACCGACTGAAATAGAAAGAAGTAGAAATGTCATCACCTTATTCTCTTTAGTTGAACCGTTCTTCCATTGGGCTATAATTCCGATACATCCAACCCCAAACAAAATCAAAATAGGCCATCCAAACAGCATAGGTGATTTTAGGATGAAATGCGTAAGGGTACCGCTTCCGTAAATACTCTCACTTACTCCATAAGGAACTTGGGTGAAAACCCACCAAAAATCATGGTAATACCAAGCACCCACCAGACTAAAAAACAATAATCCGGTGGCCATGTAGGGTACGGTTTTCCACTTTCTTAGCGCAAGCAAAGCCATTATAAATAACGGAAAGAATATGACCCCTTCTGTACGAACAAATGGAATAAAGGAGACTAAAATGATACTCCAAGTATATTTTTGAGCATGATATAAATAGAGGGTCAATATCAATATGGTGGCAAATAAGGTTTCGGTTAGGCTAGAAAAACTGACTAAGAAAAATACGGGTACGAATACGGTAAATAACACCGCAAGCCAAGGATGAACCAACTTTAAACGAACCGCCAATTTAAAGGAAATCCATGCGGATAAAACGGTCAATAACGCATTAAAAATAACAGAGCCCAAAAGACCGAATTGCGCAAAGGGTGAACTCAAAATAGTATACACGGGTTTGCCCCAATGGTCCACCAAAAGATGCGGGTGAACATAGGCCCATTTGGCCATTAAATGATGCATGTAACTATCTGCACCGCCAATTACCCCAGAGCTGGTACAGGCAATAGTGACCAGAAAAATTAATATGAGTATGGATAATACAACCGCTATATAATCTTGATTTTTATGTGATGTGACGCTCATTTCTACTAAAATCAGTGATTAAGCATGGTCAATTTTAAACAATGAATGGTGAAGTGTACCTATCATCCGGAAATCAAATTTACAAAAATCGCATTCAATTAAATTCTCGAAATACGTTTAAAACCAAGTGGAATGAAATACCAATCCGGTTTAATCTTTCTTAGATTACCATTTCAGGAATTTCGCCTTCAATAATTAAATTACCCTCGGTGGCTTTTTTAATTTCATCTACAGAAATACCGGGAGCACGTTCTAATAGTTTGAATCCGCCTTTTACAATTTCTAACACGGCTAAGTTGGTCACCACTTTTTTAACGCAACCTACTCCGGTGAGTGGAAGTGTACAGCTTTTCAAAAGTTTCGATTCGCCTTTTTTATTGGTATGCATCATGGCCACCACAATATTGTCGGCACTGGCCACAAGGTCCATTGCGCCTCCCATTCCTTTTACCATTCGACCTGGGATTTTCCAATTGGCAATATCACCAGAATCAGATACTTCCATCGCACCCAAAACTGTAAGTTGCACATGTTGCCCACGAATCATAGCAAAACTAGTGGCAGAGTCGAAATAAGCCGCGCCATCTAAATGCGTAATGGTTTGCTTTCCTGCATTTATCAAATCGGCATCTTCTTCTCCTTCAAATGGAAATGGCCCCATTCCTAAAATTCCGTTTTCCGATTGAAACTCCACATTTATGCCTTTCGGTACATAATTAGCCACTAAAGTGGGAATACCAATTCCCAAATTTACGTACCATCCATCATGCAATTCTTGGGAAATTCTTTTCGCAATACCTATTTTATCTAGTGCCATATCTGTGTTGTTTGAAGTGTGTCAAATTTAACAATAATTATACTGTTTCTAGTTTTTTATGGATGAGAAATTTCGAACAACGAACACGTTACATTCGTGAATTTATGCGTCTCGTTTTCGGGGTTAAAAATGTAGGTTACAAATCGCCCTGCGTTTTCTGGAAATGGCGGAAGATAGAGTTTCAACTTTCTATTGGGATGCGAAATCCAATCCTCTCTCCCTTCATTGAAATGAAATTTATTAGTAAAAATCTCTTGCCCTGTGGAATCAAATAGCGTAGTGATAATAAGGATTCGCATCTCTTTGGTTAAGGGTTGCACATCCAAATCATAATACATTGCCATCGCTTTATTACCCCACGTTTTTCCATTAAATTCCAAGATACTCGTGTATAAATTCCGTATTTCCAGGTCGTGTATTACGGTGTCTCTTTTAAAAATCTCAATATTTGGTTTGTTCCTTTTTAATAATGTCTGACCCGAAATTGAGTCGTAATCTAACGCGTTAAAATCCGATAAATTAATTTTCTTAATCCGGTTAGAATCAACTAAAACAAAATCGGCCCACTCGCTTGGGTAATCCATGTAATTAGGTACTGCCGCATTCAAATGTGCTCCCGTTTGATTGAAATTCCAAATATGGTATCTCAATAGATAGGTACTAAGAGAGGGAGGAAAACCTTCCTTATTGGTGAGATTTACTTTTTCGTTTAGTCGATACGGAAGATGTTCGTTAATCCAAATTTTGGAATTCGAAATATTAAAGGAAGTTGCTAAATCGAGTGGAAACCATAAAATCAAGGCCAATAAAAAAGCCTTGAAATAAGGTTTATTAAAATAATCAGCTAGACTCGCCCACGTACCCACAAGAAGTGGGAAAAAGTATAATGCTGCCCGGTCTTCGGGGTAGTTAACACCCAATACATAATGCTGTGCAAAAACCGCTATCACAGAAAGGACAAGAACAAATGAAAAAATGGATGCGGGTTGAAAAAGGCTTCTCCAAGTTTTTCTAAAAATTTGTAAACCAGTAACTAAAACGATACCTATAAAAGGGATTATTACCACCCACCACAATCCTTTATCATTAAAGAAATACCGCGCAAATGGTTCCAAACTAAAATGAATAAAATCAGCTCCTCCATAATATAAAAGTCCTTTTTCTTTTAATAATAGAGCGTAAAACAGCAACGGTACTTGCGGTAGAAGGAAAATTACCGCCCATTTGATTCCGGTAATCAATAACGGTTTTTGTTGAATTAAAAGTTGGTGAAGCAATATCCATCCGTAAACGACAAACACCGCAACGATGACTGATAAGCTAGAAAGTGAAGTGAGAACTCCTAGCATGCTAATCCATATTAATGTCTTCCTATTCGGTTTTTCGGTATACCGAATAGCGAAATACAGCACCCCGATAAACCACGCCATTGCCATTCCATATCCACGAGTTAAACTAAAAAATTCGATAAAAAACGGGGTGGTTAGTAATGGAATAATAAAAGTCCATTTCGAAATTTTTGATTCAAAATGCGCACTAATACGGTAAACAAAAAACACCAATGGCAGGAACGAAAGCCAGCTGGCCAACCGAATAACAAAAGGAGATGAGCCAAATAAAACATGAAATAATGCACTTGCAGCGGAATTTAGCAAATGGTTATTTGCATCCCAATAAGCCCATGGCGGAATAAAATTAGCACTTTGAATGTACGTGAAATAAGTAACCGCCTCATCATGTATCAAAGGCACATATACACTGCGCATCCCAAGGTAAATCCATACCATGGTGGCAAGGGTAAAAAACGCTATCTGCTCGGTTTTTTTCATAGTCGCAACCGACTACTCTTTGGTCCGAACGGTACGTTGTTCAATTCGTTTTTCAAATTTAGCTCCTTGAAAAATACGTTGCACGTAAATTCCGGGGGTATGAATTTGATTTGGGTCCAGCGCACCGGCAGGAACTAATTCTTCCACTTCGGCAACGGTGATTTTTCCCGCCATTGCCATCATCGGATTGAAGTTTCGCGCAGTACCTTTAAAAATCAAGTTCCCGGCTTCATCTCCTTTCCACGCTTTTACAAAAGCAAAGTCGGCAGTAAGTGCAGATTCTAAAATATGAGGTTTCCCGTTAAATTCTCTTACTTCTTTTCCTTCGGCCACTTCGGTACCGTATCCGGCTGGTGTAAAAAACGCAGGAATTCCGGCTCCACCGGCTCTACATCTTTCTGCTAATGAGCCTTGTGGTATTAAATCAACTTCTAATTCTCCGCTTAACATTTGACGTTCAAACTCATCGTTTTCACCTACATAAGAAGCAATCATTTTTCGGATTTGCTTAGTTTGAAGTAAAAATCCTAATCCAAAATCATCAACCCCAGCATTATTAGAAATACACACTAAGTTATCAATTTTAGAATCTACTACAGCTTGAATTGCATTTTCAGGAATTCCACATAGTCCAAAACCACCAAACATCATGGTCATTCCACTTTCAATACCTTGTACTGCTTCTTCTGCGTTTGCTACAACTTTGTTAATCATGTCGATTTATTTTATCCAAATTACCAACCGCCACCGGCATCGGTATTTTGAGAATTTGACGAAGAGTTTACTATTTCACAATCTAATTCTTGGTTATACCCTACCGGTTTCTCAAACGGCTGCTTAGATAGATTCAATGTTGAATCTGCCCATGCCTTTTTCATGTAATATCCCCAAATAGGCAATGCCGTATTCGCTCCTTGCCCTTTAGAAGTGTACATAAACCGGACGGCCCTATCTTCAGCTCCAACCCACACACCGGTAACTAAATCGGGCGTTAAACCCATAAACCACCCATCCGAGTTATTTTGAGTGGTTCCGGTTTTTCCAGCTATTGGATAATTTCTAGGAAAACCATCATATCCTCTTTTTGGAGAATCGTAAAAAATCCGCATTCCCGTTCCTACTTTTACTGTTCTTCCCCATTTACTTTCGTTCTTCCCTAAATAAGGGCCACGGGCTCCCTGCACTACTCCTTCCAACAAGCTTAGCATGGTATAGGCATTTTCTTCGCTCATTGCCTCACGACTGTCGGCTACAAAATCGGCTATGGTTGCCCCGTTTTTATCTTCTATGCGTGAAATAAATGTGGGTTGATGCCAAATTCCTTGTCCCGGAAAAGTAGCCAAAGCTCCTACCATTTCAAATAATGAAATATCGGCTACACCCAATGCTAACGAGGGCACGGTATCCAATCTACTGGTTACGCCCATTCTACGCGCATATTCAATCACCGCAGCAGGACCGTATTGCTTCATAACCCAAGCGGTAATCGTATTCATTGAATTGGCCAATCCATATTTAAGCGATACCATATCGCCATACTTTCCATCACTATTGGATGGGGTCCAATCTTGGAGTAAGCCATATTCTCCTTTATGAAAAGTAGTTTTAATATTGGGCACTTCATAGCAAGGTGAAAGTCCGTTTTGAATAGCTAACGCATACACAAAAGGTTTAAATGTTGACCCTACCTGACGTTTTCCTTGTTTTACATGGTCGTATTTAAAATACTTGTAATTAATTCCACCTACCCACGCTCTAATTTCTCCAGTATGCGGATCAATAGACATTAATCCACTTTGTAAAAATGCTTTATAGTAACGGATAGAATCCATAGGCGAAAGGGTGGTATCTACTTCTCCAGACCAAGTAAACACAGCCATGTCGGTTGGTGTGTTAAAAATAATATCAATAGAATCGGAGTTATACCGATGCGATTGATTTTGGCAATCTTCGGCACTACATAGCCACACGGCCTCTCCATTTATTTCTGCCTCTTTCACCACATCGCCTCTTCGTCCACAATTAGGGCATTGTTTCCCTGTCATTTCCAAATACCTAGCCGACCTTTTCTTTGCGCTATTCATTATTCTATTAATCTGATCTTTGCTCAAGTCATTACTAAAAGGTGGGTTTCTCCATTTTTTGTTATTCTTTTCAAAGTCGATTTGAAGCTCCTTACCCAGATGTTCTGCCACTGCATATTCTGCGTAATTCTGAAGTCGCGAATCGATGGTAGTGTAAATTTTTAGGCCGTCTTTATACAGGTTATACGGACTACCGTCTGGTTTGCTATACAGATAGTTCCCCTTTGCATCTTTGGTAGTCAATATTTTTTTCATTTCCGTTTTAAGTACTGCTCTAAAATAAGGCGCTTTCCCATCAATGTGAGTCATGGTGGTGTAATGCGATGCCAAAGGCAATACTGATAACGAGTCTTTTTCAGCTTGGGAAATGTACCCATTTTTGGCCATTTGCCCGTACACAGTGTTTCGTCTCCAAAACGTTCTTTCCCGTTTATCGTCCGAACCCACTGGGTTAAATAAAGTTGGGTTTTTGAGCATTCCTACCAAAATGGCACACTCATCAATCCGTAAATCTTTGGCGCGTTTACCAAAATATATTTGAGCGGCTGATTCTATTCCTTTCGCGTTATGATTGAAATCAAATTTGTTCAAATACATCGCCACAATTTCATTTTTGGTGTATTGTCGCTCTAGCTTTACGGCAATCACCCATTCCATCAATTTGTATTTGATACGTTCTAATTTAGTCATGGCTCTACCCGAAAAAAGCAGTTTAGCCAATTGTTGTGAAATGGTACTTGCTCCCCCGCGTGTACCCATGGCTGCCACAGCGGTAATTAATCGTTTTATATCAATACCAGAGTGCTCGTAAAATCGTTCATCTTCCGTATTTACCAATGCTCCCACTAGCGTGTCAGGAATGCTGTCGTAAGGGATAAAAGTCCGGTTTTCAATATAAAACTTACCCAACACCTCCAGGTCGGAGGTATAAATATCGGTAGCTAAAACACTCTTGGGGTTTTCTAATTCTTCAAAAGAAGGAAGCTCCCAAATCAAACCACTTGAAAGCGCCCAGAAGAATACCACTACCGCAGCAATACCTCCCAAAAACAAAGTCCACATTAAAACAATGAGCTTTGTAAAACTTGGTCTTTCATCCAATTTAGTCATGTCGTAAAATTATGATTTTATTCGTTTCAAAATAACCCCTAAGTTCTGAATATGAGGAAGGTTATCATGTCGCATTCCATGTTTAATTTTCAGCGTATAATCCCCAAGTTTCGTAAACTTAAAACTACGATGAATCAGTATTTGGGTATCAATTAAATCGCCTAATCCGTTTCCTACCCATCGTCCATCGGGATATGCCATGGGGCAATTAATAGAATCCGTATGCATGTATCCGTCCGGTTCTGTTGTTTCTATAAACAACCACAAATTTTGATAGGCATAATCTGGTGTGATTCGTACATCAAAAATGAGATTGTAATCTTGAACGGTATCCGGTGCATTAAATGAAAATTGGATCGGTTGCTTGTAATCCCAACCCGCAACATCCACTTCATCCACCTGTTCAAAAACCACATCATTGTTACATGATGTGGCTCCGAACATTATAAATCCTAATACTATCCAATAAACTAAAGTTCTCATTCTTTTCCTTCGCCTGTGTTTTTAGGTGGAGTTCCCGTTTGTTCTTTTCCAGCAGGTTTACGATTCCTGTTTGAGTTTGGACGCGGTTTTCTAGGTCCTTTTCTGCTCTCATTTTTAGGCGAATTCGATTTTGGATTACCCTTTTCGTTTCCATTACCTTTCCCATTATCTTGGGATGTTTTAGCTGCGATTCCACCTTGATTTTGAGTGCCGTTTTGTTTGTTTTTCGGACGATTCTTACCGGAACGATTTCTATTTGGCTTTTTATTTCCATTTTGTTCGCTCGGTTTATTATCCGATTTACCGTTGGCGTTTTGGGTGCGGTTTTGCGGTTTCTTTTTCCGTTTCCCTTTTCCTTTACGGCCTTTGGTTTTTGAATCAAATCGTGTCAAACTATCTTGTCCAACCACATTTCCAAACTCAGGTTCTTGTTCTACCTCTTCCATGAAGTTGGCAAAATCTTCTAACCCTTCTGGTTTTTCTCCTTGTTTGTTTAACTCAATTATTTCGTGAACACGTGCAATTTCAAGCACAATTACTTTTGAGTTTTCCCCTAAGTAACTGTACCACATCAATCCTTTAAAAATATCAGATTTAAAACAGTACGCCTTCCCTTTTTCGGTCAATAACTTGACATCACTACTCGGAAAACCTTTAATAGCATCTAAGTAACTATCTAACTCAAAATTTAAACAACATTTCAATTTACCACATTGACCCGCAAGCTTTTGAGGATTGATGGATAGTTGCTGATAACGTGCCGCATTGGTAGAAACCGAACGAAAATCTGTCAACCAAGTGGAACAACACAGTTCACGACCACATGACCCAATTCCACCCAATCGCCCTGCCTCTTGACGAGAGCCGATTTGGCGCATTTCCACACGCACTTTAAACTGATCAGCTAAATGGCGAATTAATTCACGAAAATCAACGCGCTCATCCGCAGTATAATAAAATGTTGCCTTACAAGCATCCGCTTGAAATTCTACATCCGAAATCTTCATATTCAATTTCAGTTCTGTAGCAATATGTCTGGCTTTTAGCATTGTTGGGCGTTCAAGTTCCATGGTTTCTTGCCACTTCTCTATTTCCGCCTGATTTGGCTTGCGAACAATTTTAAGGATGTCTTTTGAATCGGTAGAAATTCGTTTAATCTTCATTCTACGTTTCACAAGTTCCCCTTGCATGCTCACAATTCCGATATCGTAACCCGAAGCAGATTCCAGAACAACTGGTTCTCCGGGATGGATATCAAGTTTATTTGTATTTCTAAAAAACTCTTTTCGAGTGTTTTTAAACTTAATCTCAACAAGATCAAAGTTGCTGAATCTCGCAGGTTCCATACCTGTTAACCAACTATAAACGTTTAGTTTATCACACCCTGAGGTGGAACAAGAACCGCTTGATTTGCAACCGCCAGAAACATTACTAGAATCAGAACTAGTACTACAATTTGTACAACCCATATTCTTTTTTTATGGCGAATCAAAAGGATTCACCGAGTAATTATTTCAATGCTAACAAAAGAACGAAATTAATTGTAATTGTTGCCATGGTCCATTGGGTTTTTAGGAGCTAAACCCAAAATTAAATAGGAAGCCCAACTCAGGTCTACCAAACCAGAAAGTTTTCTTTATTCAACAAAATATACCAATCGGTATATTTTGTTACTTTTGCAACCCAAATTAAAGCCGATGAAATATCCAACATCCGAATTAAACAAGGTGAAACGTGGAGCTCAAAAAGCGAGTTACGATCAGGAGGTAGTGCATCAACTTTTAGATATTTCTCCGATTTGCAACGTGGCTTTCACCGTTAACGAATTAGCCATGGTTCAACCCATTAATTTTGGTAGAATTGGAAACAAACTATACCTACATGGCTCTCACAAAAACAGGATGACCACAGCACTGATAGAAACCGGAAAGGTATGTTTAACCACCATGATTCTGGATGCTATGAAACTATCTAAATCGGCTTTTCATCATTCCGTAAATTACCGCTCGGTGGTTGTTTTTGGCAACGTTAAGGAGCTCACAACTACGGAAGATAAAATCACAGGTTTAAAAGCAATTATTAATCATTTTGTACCAAATCGTTGGGAAAACTGCCGATATCCAACAGAAAATGAATTGAAAGCCACTCGTGTTTTGGAGATAGAAATTGAGACAGCATCCGCCAAAATTGCCGCTGCCCCTACCGAAGACAAAAAGAAAGATGAGGATTTAGAATTCTGGGCCGGACAAATACCCATCAAAACTATTTGCGAAACTCCTGTACCCAAAAACGACCAACATTCAGGCATTCCTACGCATATCATGGATTTTTACACTAATCATAAAAACGGTTTTTAATTGTTTGAATTTAATAGCAGTAAAATGACTTTAAAGAAATCAGAAATCACCTCCGCATATATAGTGAAAACTGTGGCTCCTGTTTTTAATAAAAAAGGATATTTCGGTACGAGTATGAGCGATATTACACATGCCACCGGGTTAACCAAAGGGGCAATTTATGGTAACTTTAAAGATAAAAACGAATTGGCAGTCAATGCTTTTGTGTACAATATAAAATTGATTTCCACGCAATTTGAAAAGGCAATTTCAGGCAATAAAAATAGCATAGAAAAGCTATTTTCTATTTCTACCTTTTACCACGATTACTACGAGTTTACCCATCAATTTGGTGGTTGCCCAATCTTAAATGTGGGTATCGATGCTAATCATCAAAACGCGGCCCTTACCCAAAAAGTAAAAAAAGCGATTACCAACCTACAAAACAATTTGGTGCACATTTTAGCCCAAGGAATCGAGAAAGGAGAGATTAAAAAAGGAGTTTCTGCTACCAAGTACGCCCGGAAAATATTTGCCATCATTGAAGGATTTGTTTTTATGGCTACTACCCAAAACGATAAAAAATATATGGATGAATTAACCGAGACATTGACTCACCTCATCCAAACAGAATTAATACAAAATTAGATTACACTAAACACAAAAAAATGATACGAGTAATACGAAAATACTATAAAGCGGTTTCGGCTGTTCATCCCAAACTAGCCGCCAACAGTGCTTTTGAGTTGTTTAAAAAAGTACGAAAAAAGAAAATTAAGGACCAAGAAAAACCTTTTTACAAAGAGGCAACTGAACGGAAATTAGTAATGGATGGGGAAGAAATTCACACTTTTGAACTAGGTAACCCAGCCAACGATTTGGTTATTCTAATTCATGGCTGGGACTCAAATGTGGGTTGTTTGTACCAATTTGTGAAACCGCTTTTGGCTAAAAACAAGTCCATTATTGGGTTTAATCTTCCAGCTCACGCTTTTCATAGCGAGTCTAAAACCAACTTGTTTGAAGCTAAAAATTCGTTCAAGAAATTTTTGAGCACTCTTCCTCAAGACAAAAATATCTCTATTATTTCACATTCATTTGGCTCGGGTGTAGTGGCTTACGCCTTATCTGAACTAGATTTAAAAGTAGATAAACTCGTATTTTTAACGAGCCCTAACCAAATCAACGACATCTTTTTAGATTACAAAAAGTTTATCGGTCTAAATGATAAAGCCCACCGAATACTTATTGAAAAAGCCAGTGCTGTTTTGGGTGAGGATTTAGAAAGTTTAACGGTGGCAAGTAAGTTACATCTCGCTCATTTTAATCGTTTGTATTTATTTCATGACGATATGGATAAAATTTTACCGTATAGAAATTCAGTAGAAATACATGATGCGATTGATCATTCTACGCTGTTTACTTTTCATAAAATTGGACATTACAGAATGTTGTGGAACAAGGAATTGGTAAAAAAGGTGATGGAGGTTTTTTAATGCCTTAATGTTGAAATTGTGGAGCCTTTGTTTTTTTGAAACATATAGAAATGAAGGAAAGTTAAGTTTGAGCCTCTTCACTTTTTCCTTCATGCCTTAATGTTGAAATTGTGGAGCCTTTGCCTTTTGAAACATAAAGAAATGAAGGAAAGTTAAGATGGAGCCTTTTCACTTTTTTCTTCAAGCCTTAATGTTGAAATTGTGGAGCCTTTGCCTTTTGAAACATAAAGAAATGAAGGAAAGTTAAGATGGAGCCTTTTCACTTTTTTCTTCAAGCCTTAATGTTGAAATTGTGGAGCCTTTGCCTTTTGAAACATAAAGAAATGAAGGAAAGTTAAGTTTGAGCCTTTTCACTTTTTTCTTCATGCCTTAATGTTGAAATTATAGAGCCTTTGCCTTTTGAAACATGAAGAAATGAAGGAAAGTTAAGTTCTCTTCACTTTTTCTTAATGCTTAATGTTGAAATTATGGAGCCTGCAACCTAGCGCAAAAAATTATGCTTTACGATACACAAAACAACCGGCTTCGGTGGGATGATCCTGAACCAAATCGTTCATTGATTCCTTTTTGAGCAGGTTAATTATTAAAAAATCACCTGCAGCGGCTAAGGTAAAAAAGCCACCAAAAATCACCATGCCTAAATCGCCTATAGCAATTCCAACTATCGCTGGAAACAATCCTAAAATAACGGCTGGCATCAGCGCTCCAATAATATAATGCTTGATTTGCAGCGGTTCTTTACAATGACAATAGGGAGTTAACATTTTCCACATTACCCCAAACCGGATGGAGTTAAAACCGTGTTCGGCAAACAATGACCAAAAAATACCGTGAATAAGTTCATGCGCAATTATGCCTCCAAGGAGATACAAAACCACATGTAAGCTGTTTCCAAAATATTGTTCCTGAATAGTGTGAAAAACATTCCCAAAACTAAAATCAGATAGCGAATCGCCCCAAATTAAGAAATACGGTAATCCGTAGATAATCACAATGGGCAATAGAATTAACAACCCAAATACGTTGGCCCAAACGAGATCTATCGTAAGTTTTTCTTTGGTGAAACCTGTAAAATCTATCATGGTGTATCGATTTTAATTGTCCGCTAGTTAATCAGAAATTACTACCCTTTTTTAAGTTTACGCAATTCTTTGAATTCTACTAACCCAACTGTAATTACAAACCCTAGGAAAAGAGCAGTATTCAAGCCGTATTTAGCAAAAACGTTTTCAAAACTAAACCGTGTACTCACAAACCAAATACCCACTGAAAACAAAGTGTAACCTAAAATTTTGGGGATATTATACGGAATTGTAAAATACTTGTTACCCCATAAATAACTGATAACCGCCATCACCCCATAGGAAGTAAATGTGGTCCAAGCGGCACCGGTATATCCTATTTTTGGAATCAAATACAAATTCATCGCTACCGTGATAAATGCGCCAATTATAGCCAAAAAGGCACCGTAAATTGTTTTGTGCGTAAGCTTATACCAAACGGATAAATTATATACCCAGCCCAAAAATATGTTGGCAAAAAGCAAAATAGGAACTATAGGCAATCCCACTCGATATGCCTCATTCCGGATAAGAAGCGCAAAAATGTCGATATACAACATCACAAATAAAAACATGGCACTTACCACAATGGTGTACCACTTCAAAACATCGGCATACACTTTTCGCTCATTTCCTTCTCGGTCTTGCGCAAAGAAAAATGGCTCTGCGGCATACCTAAATGCTTGCGTGAATAGCGCCACCAACATGGCCAATTTGTATACTGCTCCGTAAATACCTACTTGTTTTAAAGCTTCTTTGGCTCCCATGGTAGGTTCTAAAATTCTGCGTATTAAGGTTCGGTCTAATGTTTCGTTAATGATACCTGCAAACCCAGCTACCACTAATGGAGACGAATAAATAAGTAATTCTTTCATCAGTGAGCCATTTACTCTAAATGTCAAATAAGAATAAGCGGGTGATAGTAAAACGAGTTTAACCAACGCTTGAATCATATTGGAAATAAACACATATCCCACACCAATGGCGGGATCAAAAACAGCATCGGTAATACCGTTTCCACCAGAGGCATACACATCCATACAGTACCAAACAAAAAATAAATTCAGTAAAATATTGGTCCCAATACTCACAAAATTTACGGTTGCAAACTGGAGAGCTTTCTGTTGTTGTCGTAAGCGAGCTAATGGAATAGCTGATAAAGCGTCAAACCCAATGGTTAGCCCCATCCAAATAATGTATTCTGGATTTTCTGAATAGCGCATTGCATCGGCAAAGCCATCCGTAAAAAATACAATAGCGGCAATAAAAAACAGCGAGGACAAGAAAACAAACAGCAAAGAGGTTTTAAAAACCTCATCGGGAGAATAATTTTTTTTACTCGCAAAACGGAAAAATGCGGTTTCCATTCCCCAAGGCAAAACAACCGCAACAAATGCTACGTAAGCGTACACCTCGTTCACCACTCCGTATTCGGAGGGAATAAACTGCGCGGTATACAACGGAAATAATAAGTAATTTAAAAACCTACCAAGAATACTGGGTAAACCATAAATGGCTGTTTGACCTGCAAGTTTTTTGATTTTACTCATTCGTTAAAGCGTGTGGTACGCATCCTTGTTTATTGGCGGAAAAGTAAACATAACTTTTAGCCCAACGAAATATTGTAACTAGAGTTATCAATACTCAATAGTGGGAAGGATTACCTCGTTTTTAAAGGCTAAATATTGGCTTCAATTTTAAAGCTTGGCGAATTTTCGGGCATTACCTCTCTTTCATGAAAGGCGCCATCGCGAAGAATAATGAGTTGGTAGGTTCCTTTGCCCGAAATTATTTCAATTTCTACTGAAGCTGGGCTACCGCTTTCAAATTCTGGCAGTTCTTCAGATTCCCAATTGTAAGTATTTATCGGGCCTACTAATTTCACACTTCCATTTTGTAGTAAATATCTCACCCGATACACCGGGGTTTCTTTACCCACATTTAATAATTGATACTTAACCGTCCATTTTTTAGGCGCTTTGCTGCAATTAGAAAGTCCCAATAAACCGATTACTAAGAAAACCAAAAACTTATTCATGGCACTAATATACGGTAACCGAATATGGTTTTCAAATCTTACTTTTGGCGCATGAGTTTAACGGTACAATCTGACGCGCATTTTATGAAATTGGCACTTACTGAAGCCCAAAAAGCTTTCGATGCCGATGAAGTTCCGGTGGGAGCTGTTATTGTTAGCAACGGGCAAGTCATAGCGCGAGCGCATAACCTCACCGAACGTTTAAATGATGTAACAGCTCATGCAGAAATGCAGGCATTTACTTCTGCTGCGGAGGCATTGGGCGGAAAATATTTATGGGATTGTACGCTATATGTCACCTTAGAACCATGCGTAATGTGTGCTGGGGCTTCTTTTTGGACTCAAATTAGCAAGATTGTCTATGGCGCTTCGGATGAAAAACGTGGTTTTAATAAAATAAAAACGTCACTACTTCATCCCAAAACCGAAATTATTGGAGGCTTAATGGCCGAAGAAAGCGCTGCGCTATTAAAAAAGTTTTTCAAGAAAATGCGGTAGTTAATACCAACAGGTTATCGGTGGAAAAACTCCCTACACCCATGTTAATGGGCGATTTTAAGCGTAAATTGTCTTCATTTGAATCATGGTGGCAATGCTCAAAGCTCTAGTTTTAGCTTCACGTGCATGGTCTCCTTCAAAAAGTTCGTCTACCGTTTTATTGAATAATTCCAGCCAAGTGATAAACATAGATTTCTCAAATTTGTATTGACCATGCAACATTTTGTGCACCATCATGGGGTTGCCATTATAGCCCGGTTTTTTGAAAATTATGGCCTCCCAGAAATCATGCATTTTTGGCAAATGTTTTTCCCAATCTAGTTTAGCCACCCCATTAAACATGTGGTCTAGCGCTGGGTCTTGCTGCACGTAATCGTAAAATGTTTGCACCATTAAAATGATGTCCTCTCTATTGGTAATGTCTTTTTTCATAACTATTTTATCGGTAAAATAACCCTAGAATTTTCCCTTATTTTAGTAATTCATACGTTTGACGTGCAATTTCGAATTCTTCGTTTGTGGGGGTAACCAAAATTTTCACTTTAGCCGTAGGAATGTTTATTTCTCGTATTCCTTTTTTACGGATATAGTTTTCTTTTTTATTCAATTCGATACCCAAATGCTCCAAGCCTTCACACACCATTTCTCGCACCATCGCGCTATTTTCACCAACTCCTGCTGTAAATACGATTCCGTCAATAGGGCCAATTGCCGCAATGTAGGCACCAATGTATTTCTTAATGCGATAACAGTAAATTTCTAATGCTAATTGAGCCGTTTCATTTCCATTCAAAGCGCTATCGGTTACTGCCCTAAGGTCATTGTCGCCCGCCAAGCCTTTCATGCCACTTTCTTTATTAAAAATGGTTTTCACTTTTTCTATCGAATACCCTTTTTCTTCTTCCAGGTAAAAAACAACACCTGGATCTATATCACCCACACGGGTTCCCATAACCAAGCCCGTTAACGGAGTCATACCCAAAGAGGTGTCTATAGATTCACCATTTTTAATAGCTGTCATGCTCGCCCCATTACCTAAATGAATGGTAATTAAGTTTGCTTTTTCCGGTGCGATTTTCAAATATTCGGAAGAAACCCGAGCCACATACCGATGAGAAGTCCCATGAAAACCATACACCCGAATCCCATAATCCTTATACAAATAGTTTGGAATGGCATAATGATACGCTTTTGGCGGTAAGGTGTGATGAAATGCGGTGTCGAACACTGCCACTTGTTGGGCATCTTTAAAAACCTGCTCAGCAACTTCAATACCTTCGTAATTGGGTGGATTATGCAACGGTGCGAGTCCGAAAAGTTCTTTAATTTTAGCCTTAACAGCCGCATCAATGATTGTAGTTTTTTGAAATGCCTCTCCGCCATGCACTACCCGATGACCAATAGCTTTTACCTCGGAAGCATCCGCAATTAAATGGAATTCTGGATTCATTAACCAATCCGATACTAATTTTAATCCTACTTGATGATTCGCGATTTCTAACTTCTTAGTCCGCTCCGTTTCTTGGATTTGGATTTTTATCGAGCCCATTTCCTCTCCAATTTGTTCTACCAAACCAGTGGCTAATTCTTTGCCCGATGGCATTTGAAATAACGCAAATTTTATGGATGAACTACCGGTATTTATAACTAATGTTTTCATGCTAATTTATGGCTTTTTATGCTACTGATTGAATAGCGGTAATGGTTACCGTATTTACAATATCCTCTACTAAACACCCTCTGCTCAAATCATTCACTGGTTTACGCAACCCTTGCAACACGGGGCCTACCGCCAATGCACCTGTTTCCCTTTGCACCGCTTTGTAGGTGTTGTTTCCGGTATTTAAATCTGGGAAAATCAATACGGTAGCTTGCCCAGCCACAGGCGAACCCGGTAGTTTTTTCTGGCCTATTTCTAGATCTACCGCTGCATCGTATTGGATAGGTCCTTCCACAATAATATCAGGTCGCAACTGTTTAATAATTTCTGTGGCTTCGCGCACTTTTTCTACATCCGCTCCGGTACCTGAAGAACCTGAAGAATAGGATAACATTGCCACTTTTGGCTCAATACCAAAACGCTTACTCGTGTCTGCCGATGAAATAGCAATTTCTGCAAGCTGTTGTGCATTTGGAGTAGGATTAATAGCACAATCGCCATACGCCACCACTCGGTCTTCTAGCAACATGAAGAATACAGATGAAACCGTATTTGCCCCCTTGGCGGTTTTTATAATTTGCAATGCCGGTCTAATAGTATGTTGCGTAGTATGCGCAGCTCCGGAAACCATTCCATGTGCATCGTTATTTTGCACCATCATCGTTCCAAAATACGACACGTCTGTCATCGCGTCCATGGCAGCGTCCATATTAACACCCTTATGTTTACGCAATTCGTAA
This sequence comes from uncultured Flavobacteriales bacterium, assembly GCA_963974475.1. Taxonomy (GTDB): domain Bacteria; phylum Bacteroidota; class Bacteroidia; order Flavobacteriales_G; family Salibacteraceae; genus CAJXZP01. The sequence goes on along the minus strand of CAXBCR010000005.1, from coordinate 101,275 downwards.
AACTCTTCGGCATACTTCAATCGTAATTCAGAAGTGTGTGGGTCAATTATTTCTAAGCAATCCAAATCTAATTGAATATTATTCTTTTTGGCTAAGGCCATCACTTCTTTCTCCACTCCCAATAAAACCAAGTCTACTAGGTTTTGAGCTTGTAGGATTTCAATAGCCCGTAATACCCGAACGTCATCCCCTTCTGGAAGAACAATTTTTCTTCGGTTTTCGCTGGCTATTTTACGTAAATGATATAGAAACATTTTAGGCGTCATTCCGTCATTTTTCAATCCCGCTAGCTTTTTGAAAACCTTAGTGGATTCCACATGTTTATCAAATAGTGCCAAACTAAGGGCAATTTTATGGTCGTCTTTTTTACCAATGCTTGATTTTACTTGTCCCGCTTTTACAGAAGTTTCATAGGTATATTCATCTACCGATAAAACAGGAATACTTAGAGGTAAACCCTCAATCACTTCCATCGTTTCTTTTTCAGGTACCATACCTCCAGTAAGGATAATTCCAGAAATATTTGGCCGTTTGCTTGACATACTAGCTTGAATAGCGCCCACCAAAATATCAGTTCTATCGCCTGGTGTGATTGACAAACTCTTCTCAGTCATAAACTTAAAGTAATTTCCTAAACGCATCGCTACCGTTTGAAAATCGTACACCAAATTATCAAGAAACTCTTCTCCCAAAAGCACTTTCGCATTCAATTGCTCGGCTATTTCTCTTACCGATGGGCTACTTAACACCTTATTGGCTGGAATGGCCGAAAGTATTCCAGAAGATTCAGGTAATTCTTTGCGCAATTTATCCAAAAGCTCCAACCTTCTACCGGGCTCCACCTTATTAATAACCGTTCCTAAAATCTTACAATTATGGTCTTGATAACTCTGAATTGCCCATTGAATAGGGTTCAAAATAGAATCAATGTCCCTACCTAATCCTTGACCTAAAATCAACACGGGAATGCCTAAGTTTTTAGCAATTAAAGCATTTAAATCTAGCTCAAATTCCGAACCTTCACCAATGTAATCTGTTCCCTCACAAATCACAAAATCATATTTCTCTTCTAGCTTTTTGTACTTATTTATAACCCGTTCAATAAAAGTATCAAACTTATCGTGCGCAAGTAACTCTAACGCTTCCGAACGCTCTATAGCATGAGTGCTTTCATAACTTTGTGAAAGCTTATGGTAATTTAAAATAAGCTCAATGTTACTGTCTCTGTGCCCAGTTTCGTTATCGCGCACCATGGGTTTAAACAAAGCCACCTTTTTGGTATGCCGAAGGGCTACTTCAAAACAACCCAATGCTACTAAAGTCTTGCCAGAATAGGGCTCGGAGGATGATATATATATAGAACGTGCCATCTTATCAATTTTAGGCAAAATTACGGAATTCACCCTATCCAAATTTTGCTAATTTTATGATTTTTCGACACTAAACCGACCCCGAAAAACAGTTGTTATCGAGCCCTTTTTTTACGTATTGATTACAAAAAACTTTACCCCAATTTTCACAAGTTATTTTTTAAATAATCGGCCACCCGAAAGGCATTTGCATAAATGGTAAAAGTATACGGCACACTCCCTCCGGTAGGCATAAAACTAGCATCGGTTACATACAAATTTTCGCAATCATGTACCCGGCAATTTTTATTGAGTACCGATGTTTTGGGGTTTTCTCCAAAACGGCACCCTCCTGCAACTAAATTAGCGGGTGGTGAACCACTAACACTCGAACGAACCCGCTCTGCTCCCATTTCTTTTAATACTGCTTCCGTTTTTTTAGCGATGTATTCGCCTACTTTTAAATCTTGCTGGTGATAGCCCAAACGTACCTTAGCTACTGGGTCGCCCCATTTATCGGTATACTGTTTATCTAGGGTTACAAAACAATCATCGGTAGGTAGCCAATCATTAAAAACCTCAAAAGTAAGGTGGCGTTCTTGGGTAAAATAATGATGCATTTTTTGCTTCAATGCTTCTCCCCAAATTAATCCATCACGGCCCCATTTTAATCGAATGGAACGCGCTATCGGATTGGCGTGTTTCCATAAAAAATCAACTGTTCCGCCTTTGGCTTTGCCTCCAAATTCCTCATCATCTATCTCATACCATTCCTGTAGGGAACGATTTACAAAAGTGCCACGTGATTTCAATTTGGCTACTTCCTCATCGCTAAAATTAGCATACGGAAACTCTCCATGACCTACCCCACCAGCCGAAAAAACGATATTTTTCCCAAGCTGTCCGTGGTTGTTGCCAATGCCATCGGGGTGTTTCTCACCGGGCGACATCAGTAATAAACGAGACGTTTCAATGGCCTGACAAGCCACCACAAATGTTTTCGCTTTGACAATAATTTCCTTTTTGTTTTCATCGTAATAATGCGCTGAAACCACCTTTCCACTTGCATCTGTAGAAAGCTTAAAAACCTTGGCATGAGGCGTAATGGTTAAATTCCCAGTTTTTAAAGCGGGGTCTAGTAACGCTGCCCTTGCACTCCCTTTAGCGGCCGATGAACAAGCATAACTACCGCAATAATTACTTAAATAACACGCATTTCGGTCGCCTTTTGGTTTGGAAATAATAGCTCTAGCGGTAGGAAGTGAAGTATATCCCAATCGCGTGCAAGCGCTATCAATCAGGCTTGAAATATGATTTTCTGCTAGTTGCGGATACGGATAATCTGGCGTAGAACGAGGTTCTAATTGCGAATGATTAACCACTTTTCCAGATACGCCAACCACCTCTTCGGTCATGGCATAATACGGCTCTAAGTCTTCGTAATTAATCGGCCAATCTTCCACGTTAGCCCCTTCAATAGCGCCATATTCTGAAAGTAAATTAAAATCCTTGGGTTTAAGTCGGTGAAAATAACCACTCATTAAATTACTCGAGCCTCCCACCAAACTCCCGTTCCAAAAGTCTTGACCCGAATCAAAAGTGGAACGCGCGTTCCATTCTCCATTTCGCTTTTTTTCAAGCACATGGCTTTCATCGCGCAAATTGGGTGTGTACACGCTCCTTCTACACACCGAAATTTCATCTTTAGTAAAATCATCTTCGGTAAACCACGGGCCTTTTTCCAAGACCAATACATTTTTTCCTGCTTTGGCAAGCGTGTAGGCAACAGGTCCTGCCCCGGCACCACTTCCTACAATACATACATCCGTTTCTATAATCATAAAGCCACCGGATTATACATTTGAGATTTATCTGCCCTTGGATTGCCAGCGGTATGTTCCAACCATTTCCAACCCGATTCATCCGTATTAGAACCATAAATAGGGTCGCTTAGCAAGGCTTCAAAAATAAGCGTGAGGGTAACACTCAACCAGTTTTCACCCCAACCTTCATTTGCCATTAATTGAATCACTTTCTCTTTTTGGTCTTTATCCAAATCAAAAAATTTCTTCCCATATGTTTCATCGGCTGTTTCGGTCGTCCAACGGATTCCATCACGAAGTTGGGTCAAACTATCCGCATCTTTTTCCGTATCCATTAACACCCATGTGTAATATTGCGCAGCGTGAATATCGCTCGCTCCGGGAGAATTCTTGCTTCTTGGAAATAAATGATTTTGAACAGCAGTTAAGGTAGTGAAATCCTCATCCGTTAATTGATTATGAATATCATGAATAGGGCTAGCCGAACAGGAAATAGCCGTTGGGATCAATGCTGCCGTAGAAATAGCCGCAAGCCCGAGCAGGAAATGTCGTCTGTTTAAATAGGCGCGATTTGGTTTGCTGACACGCGTACCTAAATCAACGCTAAAATTTTTACTTCCCATTCGGTGAATCTTAAATTAATTACGGTTTCAAAAATATTCTTTAATCGGGCTGAAATGCAAATATCCAAGCTGTTTCATTCCCATACAGGCAAAAAAATACCCAAGCCTTCACAGCTTGGGTACAATTTTATTGGTGTAAGATTAGATTGACTATTGCCCTCCACATTTACCTTCACCACATTTAGATTCTTTCTTTTCAGATTTTTTTTCAGATTTTTTGGCAGCTTTTTTCTCTGTGCTTTTTCCTTCACCACATTTACCTTCACCGCATTTGTGTTCTTTCTTTTCTTCTTTGGCACCTTCTTTCTTTTCAGATTTTTTTCCTTCGCCACATTTACCTTCGCCACATTTACCGTCAAAATTTACGGTGTTTAGTGCCAATAATTCTGTGGAAGTACTTGCTTGAGCTGATAATTCATCTACTTGTACATCGTTTGAAGTTAAGACTGCAAATGCACTTAATACTACTGCTCCTAAAACAAGAGCTCCTGCTTTTAAAATGTTTACTGTTTTCATAATTATATAATTTAATTGGTTTGTATACTTAATTTCCGAACAAACATAAGTCCAAGGTTTAGTTTTAATTGTCGCTCAAAATACAATTTGCATTTAATTAACATTACTGACACGAATAGAATTATTAAATTTGGAGGCATAAAAAAGAACAAATAGTATGAGAAAAATATGGAGTTTAGCCGTTTTGATGATGATGTCATCATTTGTATTTGCCCAAAGTGGTGATGATATTTTGGGTACTTGGCTAACCGAAGGAGGAAAATCCAAGGTAGAAGTCACCAAAAATGACGGAAAGTATTTCGGAAAAATTATATGGCTAAAAGACCCCATGCGCGATGGTAAACCAAAAGTGGATAAGAATAACGAAGAAGAATCTTTACGCTCTAGACCCGTAATTGGAGTTCCTTTATTAAAAGGTTTTGAATGGGACGATGACATTTATGAAGACGGCACCATTTACGACCCTGAAAATGGAAAAACCTATAGTTGCGAAATCACTTTTGATGGAAACGACAAATTAAATGTACGTGGGTACATCGGTTTTAGTCTATTGGGAAGAACTACCTATTGGACACGTGTTAAATAGATGAAGTGGTTTGCTAAACATATCGTTTTCGGCTGTTTCATATCCATCGGTTTCGCTGCTTGTGATGGCACTGACGTTACTTTTACCGAACCGCAACCTAGTGGAGTAAAGGAGGTACTGAAGTTTAAACGCAAATTTACAGGCGACTATTTGAGTATTTCAGATAGTTCTGTTTTACATATTTCCAAATCGGCTATTACCCAAATTTGGGATTTTGAAATTGAGGTAGATTCCAACCATTCCATACAAGATGCTACGAACAATATAAGCGTGAATACCGATGAGGGTGATCTACAAATTCAGGCATCGGAAGACTCTACCAACTATCGGGTACATTATTCACACGAAGTATTTACTGTTTCCAACGAAATGGTTTTAAAATATGTTGACCATACCTATTTTCTCAATTTTCAAGAAGATACGGATTCATGGGATGTGAAAACCGTTTATTTTGATACCGATGGATTTCTTCAAATCCACGATTTAAACCTTTCTCCAGCTGATTTGGAGAAACTAAAATCAATTACCTCCGTCTCGGAGGAAACAGATACCGAGGGTAAAGTGGTGGATTACCATATTCAACCTACCAAAAAGGAACTGTCGCAAATAATGAATTCAAATCTATTTGAGGATGGCGAAAAATTTGTCCGAATCAGAAAGTAATTAACTGATTTACATAATCATATTAAGGGTGTTCCATCGTATTGGGGCGCCCTTTTTCTATTTATCCACCACCCCTTTTCGCAATAATGAATGCCCAAAAGCGTTAATCCTTCTCGAAAAAACAAATACTTCATTTTCATATTTATAATTTAAAATCAACTACGATTTCAAAATCTACGATTCAAACCGTGCCATTTTTGAGATTCAATTGGTTTTCTGTTTTGCGTCAAGCAAACAGTACTAATCTTCTATATGATGAAGTTTTCGATTCTTGTTTTTTTCATTCTCGGTATAAGTACCATTGGATTTTCTCAAAACCGTAAGGAGCGTCAATTATATGATTTACTGGCTCAAAACAATTATTCAAAACTCAAGAAAAAGGCCGCTAAAATCCTGAAAAAGGACCAACATAATAGCCATGCCAATTATGTACTCATTGCTTACGAGCTACATCAATACAAAACCCAGCATAGCGCGGCAAGCAAAAAAAACTCCGTTTCCAAGGCATTAAAACGATTCTCTACAATGGACGTAACGCACGAAAATTACTCGGAAGTAAATCAGGAAATTCATCAAATCGTTCTACAAAACGCATTAGATTCTACGCTTAAAAAACCCATAAATGAAAAATACCGTGCGTGGTTGCGCACCTATTACCATGATTCGGTTCCTGAATTTGTGATTACTCCTATTGCTAATACGCCCATTTCGTTAGACAGTTTCCGAATAGGTGATAGTCTGCGGTTTGCCATGCTCAGCCAAGCGCAAAAGTTAGCAGGGGTTCGTTACACTTACGCTGGTACAAGCCCTAAAAGTGGTTTTGATTGTTCTGGATTTACCCAATATGTTTACCATCAAATTGGAATTGAGCTACCTCATAACGCCCAAATGCAAAGTGATTTAACTACCAAACATGTTTCCCTAAATGAACTCAAACCGGGTGATTTAGTGTTTTTTGGCTCCTGGAATGGAGAAAAACAAAGAACCATTCACGCAGGAATAATCTTCAATAAAATTGGCGATGACATTACCGTTATACACTGTGTATCAGGAGGAGTAAGTATTGAAGGGAAAGACTCCAGTTGGGACCGATACTGGATAAATCGGGTTCTTTTTGGTATCAGTATGAATCAGTTGGCTCAAAAAGAGGAATAGAAGAATGCTGGACGAACTCTAATTCCTATAAATTTTGAAGATTACCCAATAACAATTTTTTTACCCAACCAAGGGTGATTTTCCGTAAATTTGCAGCCAATAAATTTTGATAATCACATCTGTCTTTGAGTTTGAATACCATGACAGAATAAAAAATAGAAACAAATGTATCCACCAGAATTAACAAAACCGATGGCTGAAGAGCTTACCAATGCAGGGTTTACCCAATTGAGTACGATTGAAGCTGTTAATGAAGAAATGAAAAAAGATGGAACTGCACTAGTAGTTGTAAATTCAGTATGTGGTTGTGCTGCCGGAAGCGCCAGACCAGCTGCTAGAATTGCTGCCACCAATGATAAAGTTCCAGACCGTTTATTAACGGTTTTTGCTGGTGTAGACGGAGAAGCTACCAATCAAGCACGTAAATTCATGCTTCCTTATCCTGCTTCATCTCCTTCTATGGCACTTTTTAAAGATGGGCGTTTGGTTCACTTTTTAGAACGTCACCACATTGAAGGAAACAGTGCAGAAACTATTGCAGAAAATTTAGCTGCAGCGTTTGACGTTTTCTGCTAAACCTTCAAATCAAAGAAATTGCAAAGCATCTTGGAAAATTCCAAGATGCTTTTTTTTTGACCCCAAATTATTGCACAAAAAAAGGGAGCTTTGAAATCAAAACTCCCTTTGGTATTTTAACATAACCCCGATTACTACTACGTAACCCGTCTATTTTTTTATTCCTTCTAAGTCAAAGATAAAGGCATATTCAAGTGCCGTTTCTTTTAACCCTTCAAAGCGTCCGGATGCACCTCCGTGACCGGCTTCCATATTGGTTTTAAGAAGCAAAATGTTGTTATCTGTTTTCACATCTCGCAGTTTAGCCACCCATTTGGCCGGCTCCCAATACTGAACTTGCGAATCATGAAGGCCAGTGGTTACCAACAAATTTGGATACTCTTTAGCCACCACATTATCGTATGGTGAATACGATTTTATGTAATGATAAGCGTCTTCTTCTTTAGGGTTTCCCCATTCATCAAATTCACCGGTAGTTAACGGAATAGTTTCATCCAACATGGTGGTTACCACATCCACAAATGGCACGGCAGCCACTACTCCATTCCATAATTCTGGTCGGTAGTTAATTATTGCACCCATTAATAATCCACCCGCACTTCCGCCCATGGCGTATAAATGGGCGGGAGACGTGTACCCTTCATGTATTAAATACTCGGCACAATCAATAAAATCAAAAAATGTGTTTTTCTTATTCATCATTTTTCCATCGTCATACCAAGCTCTCCCAAGCGTTTGACTCCCTCTAATGTGGGCTATGGCAAAAACAAATCCGCGATCCAACAGGGTGAGTCGGGTAGAACTAAAACCTGGATCAATTGAATAGCCATACGAACCGTACGCATACAATAATACCGGATTCCCTTCTGGGCGTTTTAATCCTTTTTTATAAACCAATGAAACCGGAACGTTCTTTCCGTCTCGCGCCTTTGCCATTAATCGTTTCGACTCGTATTGCGACACATCATATCCTCCAATAATTTCTTGTTGTTTCAACAATTCCTGTTCACGAGTTTCCATATTGTAGTCAAATACGCTCGAAGGAGTGGTCATGGAAGTGTATCCATAACGTAAAATTTTAGTATTATAATCTCGATTCACACTGGTATATACCAAATATGCTGGGTCATTAAATTTTATATAATGTTCCTCGCTTCCATCCCAAGGTATAATACGCAAATTGGTAAGTCCATCTTGCCTTTCTCCCAACACCAAATAGTCGTTAAACAGCTCCAAATCTTCCAAAAGCACATCTTCTCTATGCGCAATTACTTCAGTCCAGTTTTCTTTTTCGGTTTTACCAATAGGCGTTTTCATTAACTTGAAATTCTTCGCATTCCAGTTGGTTGAAACGTACCAATAATCCCCATAATGGGCAACCCCATACTCATGATTATCTTCTCTTTTCTGAAACATGGTAAAGGTATCGGTAGGATTATTTGCTTCTACATATTTAAACTCGGAAGATAGTGAACTACCGGAACCAATGATGATAAATCGCTTAGATTTTGTTCGGTATACAAACGTATTAAAGGTGGCATCTTCTTCATGAGAAACAAGCACATCCTCTTTTTGATTCGTACCCAAAACGTGTCTATATATTTTAAAAGACCGTAATGTTTCATCCTTTTGAGAATAGAACATCGTTTTGTTGTCGGCCGCCCAAGTCACCCCACCGGTGGTATTTTCCAAGCGATCAGCAAGCATTTCGCCCGTTTCCAAATTTTTGAATGAAATATGATAAATTCTTCTGCTCACCGTGTCCTCTCCCATGGCCACTATTTTGTTGTCGTCTGTAATAGACAAGCCTCCAAGTGCGTAATACTCATTTCCTTTGGCCCGATCATTTTGATCTACAATAACTAATTCATCCGAATCTAAACTTCCTTTTTTGCGACAATTAATAGCATATTCGCTTCCTTTTTCAAAACGTGAATAATAGAAATAACCATTTGATTTATAAGGCACTGATTGGTCATCTTCCTTAATTCTATTTTTCATTTCGTTAAATAGATTGGCCTGAAAACCTTCGGTATGGGCTAATACTTTTTGGGTATATGCATTCTCCTCATTCAGATAATTAATAACCTCTGGGTCTTCGCGGTCGTTCATCCAATAATACGGGTCCACTCTAATATCATCGTGAATCACTAACTCTTTATTTACTTTTTTCGCTATTGGTAAATCGCTCATTTAAATGCTTTTTTAAGTTGAATTTCGCGCAAAGATAAGGGTTAGATCCAGTAATCATTTTCTTTCTACAAATGAAGATAGAATTACCCCAAATTTTAAACTTTCCTCACTCCCTTTGACCATTTATTTGATAGGCTTGACCTTGGGGTTAAATTTTCATTATAGGCGATTGCAGGGTAAATTAATCAGCGAACCCATTAATTTGTTGAATTTTTAACTATTTTGCGCTGGATATTGTACCACTTCAATTGAACTGAATGACAAAAAATTACTCATTAACAAAATTTTTAGTGCTTTTTCTACTTCCATTTTTGGGATTTTTAGGAAATAATTCTGCCTATTCGCAAAGCAAAAAAAACACCATCTCTGGTAAAATCATTGATAACGAATCTGGCGAAACCGTAATTGGCGCAACCGTTGTTATTAAAGGAACTACGGAAGGTGTTACTACCGATTTTGATGGGAATTTTACGCTTCATACCAATCACTCTTATCCGATAGTTATTGTAATTAATTCAATGGGATATTCTATTGTAGAAATTAATGTAACTGAGCCCAATCAAAAGATTAAAGTGAAAATGAAAACTAGCGATGTGGTGCTAGATGCAGTGGAAATTGTAGACTCAAGAATATCCGATAAACAAAAAGAATCTGCCCTTACGGTAGAAAGCATGGATATTACCGCAATTAAAGAAGCGCCATCAGGCGATTTTTACGAAAGTTTGGGTAATATGAAAGGAGTAGATATGACCTCTGCATCCATTGGCTTTAAGGTCATCAATACCCGTGGTTTCAATAGTACTTCTCCGGTTAGATCATTGCAAGTTATTGACGGAGTGGATAACCAATCTCCAGGATTGAATTTTTCTTTAGGTAACTTTTTGGGTTCATCCGAATTAGATGTAAAACGAGTAAATATTGTAGCTGGCGCAAGTTCTGCCTATTACGGTCCAGGAGCATTTAACGGAGTAGTGGCATTCGAAACCAAAGATCCCTTCTTTTTTCCAGGCTTAAGCGCATCGGTAAAAGTAGGAGAACGTAACCTAATGGAAACAGCAATTCGTTGGGCTCAGGTGATTACGAATAAAAAAGGAGAACAAAAATTTGGCTATAAATTGAACTTCTTTTACTTCAAAGCACTCGATTGGAATGCGACAAATTATGACCCCACAGAAGACTCTAAAGATGGAGTAGATAACCCTGGAGGATATGACGCAGTGAATGTGTATGGCGATGAAGATGTGGATTTCAACAACGATTACACTTCCTTGCAAGGTAAACGAAGAAGTCCGGGACTAAATCGTTTTTACAGAACGGGTTACCGCGAAGAAGATATTACTAATTACAATACCCATAACGCCAAGGCAAATATTGGGTTGTACTACAAATTCAACGATAGTTTGGTGTTAAATTACGCCTTCAATTACGGAACGGGTACCACTATTTACCAAGGCGACAACCGTTTTAAATTAGATGGAATTCAATTTTTTCAAAATAAAATAGAGCTTTCAAAAAAAGATAAATGGTTTGTTCGCGCCTATGCTACCAATGAAAACGCAGGTAACTCCTATGATATTTATAGCGCTGGGTTAAAGTTACAAGATGCCTCTATTGAAGGTCCAGATTGGAATACGGCTTATGCACGAAACTGGAATTTAACGTATGCCGGACAAGTAAAAGGATTAGAAGGGTATCCTAACCCAACCTTTCCATTAGGTGATTGGGAACCTAAACAAGATTCGTTTTTAGCATTAAACAACGACCAATTGAAAATCTGGCATGAAGAGAACCGTCAAATTACCGATTCTACGGTAGCTTCGGGTCAGTATCCAAGATTTCAACCCGGAACCGCGCGATTCGACTCTGCTTTAAACGCTATAACATCTACTCGAAATTTTGCTGGCGGAGCCATGTTTGTAGATAAATCTGCTTTGTATCATATGCAAGGGCAATACAAATTTGAACCCTCTTGGGGAAATATAGTGGTAGGTGGCGATGGTCGGATCTATCGTCCGTATTCGGAAGGAACAATTTTTAGAGATACCCTTTCTTATACGTACGCTACAGATAGTAATGGCGTAAAAACGGTAACGGATTCCACATACAATCCCATTACAAATTACCAATATGGCGTATTTGCCGGGGTAGATTTTAACGTATTAGAAAATGAAGCATTGAAGGTGAACGCAACCCTTAGAATGGACAAAAATCAGAATTTTGATTACCTATTCTCACCCGCGGTTTCGTTGGTGTATACCACGCCAAAAAAACATGTTTTCAGAGCTACTTTTTCATCTGCGATTAGAAATCCAACCCTTGCCGATCAGTACCTGAATTTAAATGTAGGTCGGGCTATTTTACTGGGTAACATAAATGGATTTGATTCTCTGGTAACGGTTGAATCATTTGGCGATTACACTACCAATCTTTCGGCAGATACCTTGAAGTATTTTAACGTTGCACCTGTAGAACCTGAGAAAGTCAAAACCATTGAATTGGGCTACCGAGGCAATTGGGGTAAAAAGATTTACGTGGATATGGAAGCCTACCACAGTTGGTACGATAAATTTATTGGATATAACATTGGTTTAGATGTATCTATTGATCCTTTAACCAGTCTTCCTACCTACATTCAGGCATACAGATTGGCAACCAATGCCACCAGCAGAGTAACCACCTTAGGGTACTCGGTAGGCGTTAACTATTACTTCGCAAAAAATTATACGCTAAACGGAAATTACTCATACAATGTATTGAATAAACAAGGCGCGGATGATCCGCTAATTCCAGCGTACAATACCCCAAGAAACAAATTCAATGTGGGTGTTTCCGCAAGAGATTTAAAAGTTCCTTTCACCTCCAAAACAGGATTAGGATTTGGGGCTAATGTCAAATACATTGAAGGATTCGTTTTTGAAGGTTCTCCTCAATTTAGCGGTAGTATTCCTACCTATGTTTTGGTTGACGCACAAGTGAATTATATTGCTAAAAAAATAAACACCACCTTTAAACTGGGCGCTTCCAACCTTTTAAACAATAAAGTTTATCAGGTGTATGGTGGTCCAAGAGTGGGTAGAATGGCTTATTTTTCTGTTTTATACGACTGGAAACCAAAGCCTAAAACAAGAAATTAATGTTTTAAAATAAATAGTATATTGTAACACTCAAATTTAAATCAAACAAATATGAAAAAAAATCTACTTTTAGGTATGGCCATGGCACTTGGCTTAACAACTACCATTAACGCACAAGAGCGTTATATGGATGAAATTTTTACAGATGCGGAAATCATGGTAATGGACTCCATTCCGTATGGCGTAAATATTGATTTCCTTACTTCCGATTTGCAAAGTCCTAACACCGCAGCTGATATTTTGACACTTCAAACCATTGCAGCAACAGGTGGTGGAGCAGCTGCATATCCAATGAATTATTTTCTTCCAAATGCGTTTTTACCTGATACAAACCTTCATACTGCCGTAAAAGTTACCGCTGTACGAATGGATGTGTATATGCCAAGTCCTGCTGTGGATACAATGGCTATGCGTCCGGTTATTTTTTACGCTCATACCGGAAGTTTTTTACCAAAAGCATATAATGGTCAGGCTACAGGAAATCGTGTGGATTCTGCTGCTGTTGAATTATGTAAGCAATGGGCAAAACGTGGTTATGTAGCTATTTCTGTAGATTACAGAACTGGATGGAATCCAGTTGCTTCAGATTTGGATACGAGAACAGGAACTTTATTAAATGCAGTTTACCGTTCAGTTCACGATATGAAACAAGCAGTACGTACCACTAAATTATCTGTTTTAGGTGGCAACCCATTTAAAATCAATCCAAACAAAATGGTGATTTACGGACAAGGTTCTGGTGGATACACTTCATTAGCGTATGGATCAATGACACGTGAAGCTGAATTACAATTAGACAAATTCAAAGATGTTAATGGTAATTCATACATCAACATTCCACTGGTAGGTGGTATTGATGGATTTGGAGGTCAAGTAAACTTATATCAAGATACTTTTTCGGTAGCTGGTGTAACTAGTGATGTACAAATGGTAGTAAACGCTGGTGGTGCATTAGCTGATATCTCTTGGGTAGAAGCGGGAGAGCCTGCAGTAGTTTCTTTACATTGTATTCGTGACGCTTACGCTCCATTTGATACCGGTACAGTTATCGTTCCAACTACTCAAGAAGTGGTGGTTGATGTAAACGGACCAGGTACTTACATGAGTAAAGTTAACATGTTGGGAAACAACAATGCATTTAAAGACCTTTGGTTAGGTGATGTTTACACTACCACTGCTCGTGCACGTTACGGACAAACGTATGATTACATTTACGCTGCTCCTAAAGACGAAATTACTTTGGCTACTGATGTGGATGGTTTATTTCCATTTGATATCGCTAAAGGAGCTTCTGTATTTCAAAACACTGGAGCACCATGGGAATGGTGGAGTAAAGCTGATTTAGACGCCTACGTGGCTCGTTTAAATGCATTTGGCGCTGGTTTAGATGCCAATACTATTGACCAATCTAGTTTATTTAGTAATCCAGATGGACATGATAAAGCACATGCTTTAGCATACATCGATACTATTCAAGGTTACATGAACCCTAGAGTTATGAGAGTTCTTGAAATTGGTAACTGGCAAGTATTAAGTGTGAATGAAGTAAAAGAAAACAACGTTTTCAGTATTTACCCAAATCCAGCAAACAGTACTGTTACTGTTTCTAGTAAAGGTGGAAATGTAAACCATGTAGCTATTTATGACATCACTGGTAAATTAGTATTGACTCAAGTAGCTAACGTTACTTCTTTAAAAGTTAATATCGACAACTTACCAAAAGGAGTTTACATAGTAAATGTAACCACTCAAAACGGTCAAAATGTAGAGAAATTAATCATTGAATAATGATTTTGATTTGATATTGAAACGGCTAACTCAAATGAGTTAGCCGTTTTTTTATGCCATAATAATTGCCCTAACTCAAAAAATCAGACTGGTTTCCGCTATCCGATTTATTCCCAAAAACGGGTTGCATAAACTATCCGTAACCAATACCTTAGCAGCCTATAAAACTAGAATATGAAAAAATCAATACTCTTAGCATTTGTTCTTTGTGCGAACTTATTTGCTTTCGCACAAAATGAGGGCGACACCATTGTAGTGAAAACCTTTAATTACAACTCCACTTCGAGAGATACCACTGTCCAATTTCCGGCTGTTTCGGGAGCAACGTATCAAAAAATACTTATGCAATACAGCATGCGTTGTAAGGATGGAAAGGTGTCCAACTCCACCAATCGTAATCTAGGATGTGGCGAATGGGATTATTCTTGTAATACATATATTACCGACTCTGCGCATGTGGATTCTGTGATTGCCACCACGCCATCGCATTCCATTTCAGGATATGCCGGAACGAGCTACCCGTATACTATCTCCCCTTATTTCAATAAGTACCAATTTACGCAAACCTCCGTTAGTCAAACCGTAATTAACGAAACCAAATCAGTAATAAACGCGGGCACAATAACTATGAACGATGCCATTGCAACGGATGAAAATTCTGGACGCTCACAATATCTTTATACGCAATCGGATTTGAGTCGTGGTGGAGTAACAACTGGTTTAATCGATGGGATTTTTCTTACCGCTCAAAATAGTAGTTCAGCTAAGTTTCTACGTGTGCGTGTAAAATCTACCACCCACAATACATTGGATGCAGTCTCTGCGGACACGACTGGTTTTACTCAAGTATATTTTTCTGATTACAGTTTTGCTACTGGTTCAAATAGAATTCAATTTTATACCCCATTCAATTGGGATGGCACCTCCAATCTAATTTTTGAGTTCTCGTTTACTAACTCCACTCAAAATACAGCATTGAGCTTAACAGGAGAAACTACTACCTTTAACGCAGGGTTAGTTGCCAACAACCAATACCATATCAATACTTCTGCTGGTAATTATCTAAATATTCCAGTGACCAACTTCACCGGAATGGGTACAGAAATCTCTGTAACATTTTGGGCAAAAGGAAACACAGGTGTAGGCGGCACTAAAACCGTTACACTATTTGGTTCAGACTCCGATGGTAACAAGACCATAAACATCCACTTGCCTTGGAATAATTCGCAAGTTTATTGGGATTGTGGAAATACGGGTACATCTGTAGACCGAATCAATACCCCGGCAACTTCAGCAGAGTTAGAAAATTGGAATCATTGGGCGTTTACAAAAAACGCAACCACTGGTACCATGAACATTTATCTAAATGGCGTCTTATTTAAAACGGGTTCAGGTAAAACAAAAAGTTTTGACATCACTAGTTTAACGTTTGGTGGAAACTATGGCGGTAAATTAGATGAACTACGCATTTGGAAAAAAGAACTAACACCTACCGAAATTCAAGATTGGATGAATAAATCTATCGATAATTCGCATCCACAATATGGAGATTTAGTAGCCTATTATCCATTAAACGAAGGCACCGGAAACACTGCAACCGACCTGACCAATGGGTCAATTGTAGCTAGTTTTAACGGAGCTGCCAATTGGGAATATGAGCGTGGATCTAACCTAAACAGATTTTTTACCGAATCCACTAATCGACCTAATTTATCTATTGCGCAAGGAAACTATACGCTTACTACCACCGCGGTAACCGTTACAGATTCCTTACAAATGGTACCCAATACAGTAACTGAATATCAAATATTTCCTAAACCAGGAACACTCCATAATGATAGCATTGGTGAAATCAACCAGTGGACTTACTGGCTTGCAACCAATAAATATGTGTATGATGGAGTGACTGGAAGTGTGATCAGTACTACACCAATTACTTCAGATGGAACGGTAAATATTACCAACTTGAATTATTATAAACGCTCAGCCTCCGATTTTGAAATTATGTCGTTTGTTACTCCTTACGGAATCGGGTTGGATTTAGGAATGGCTGGAAAAACTTGGACATTTGATGTGACCGACTACACTCCATTTCTAAATGGGTCTAAACGTATTTTCATGAACAAAGGTGGTCAATGGCAAGAAGACATTGACATTACCTTCCTTTTTATAGTAGGCACACCTGAAAGAGATGTGGTAGATGTGGAACAAATTTGGAAAGTTAACGCCATTAATTATGCGCAACTATTAGATGACACCTATTTCGCACCACGAGATGTTATGATGCATCCCAACGGGAAAGCATTCAAAATTCGTTCAATGATTACCGGGCATGGGCAAGAAGGCGAGTTTATTCCAAGAACACACTCCATTGTTTTGAATACCGGAGCGCCTACATTTAGCTGGCAAGTATGGAAAACTTGCGGAAACAATCCTGTTTACCCACAAGGCGGAACCTGGATTTATGATCGAGCTGGTTGGTGTCCTGGAATGGCCACCGCATTGCATGAGGAAGATATTACTAATTTCGTAACTCCTGGTCAAACCACTAAAATTGATTATGACTTAGCTTCTGCTACCGGAACATCACGCTATATTTTGAATCACCAATTAGTGTCCTATGGGGATGCAAATCATGCGATAGACGCTTCCATTTCCGATATTATTTCTCCTTCTAATAAGGTGGAATATGCACGTCAAGGTCAGACATGTATATCACCCACTATCGTTTTACGAAATTCAGGGTCTACAGCTTTAACTAAAGCCACAATTCTATATTGGGTGAATGATGGAGCTAAAAAAGAATACAAATGGACCGGAAATTTAGCATTTCAAAAAACCCAAACCATCGTTTTACCAACTGATGCAGGATTTTGGTTTCCTGTATCGGGATTAGATAATGTGTTTTATGCACAAGTCCTAAATCCAAATGATGCTACCGATGAAAATGGGTTCAACAATACTTTTTCCTCTCCATTCTCAGTTCCTGAGGTAATGCCAGAAAGCTTTATCGTAAAATTTAAAACCAATTCAAAAGGATCTGAAAATTCATATCAAATTATAGATGACCAAGGCACTGTGGTATTTAGCAAAGCAAATATGGCTAGCAATACTACCTATAAAGACACGGTAAACTTAGGTTTTGGATGTTACAAAATGAAAGTAATGGACACCGGTGGAAATGGAATTAACTTCTGGGCAAATAGCGATGGAGCCGGATACATTCAATTATGGAAAATAGGTGCCGGAATTGCCAAAATTATCCAACCCGATTTCGGGAATGAAATCACTTTCAATTTCACCACAGGAACCGCATTAGCAGTGGAAGAATTTGCAAAAAATGCGGTATTTAAAGTTTATCCTAATCCAGCGAAGAATTTTGTAACTATCGAAGGAACAAAAATCGAAGATGCTAAAGTATTTATTTACAACGTTATGGGTCTAGAAATGGCATTACCTGCTCAATTTAACACCAATAAAATGGTGATTAACACGCAAAACCTTTCTACCGGAGTTTACTTCGTAAACATTATGTATCAAGACTATAGCGAAACAAAAACCATAATTATTGAATAAAATAAAGTTTTAAGTTTCTCAAAACTCAAAAACGAATACATTTGCAGCTTGATGAGAAATCAATAAGCTTAGTAGTTTCATCGGCTTCCACCTTGAAATTACGGGTTAAGTTTATTGATTATCATCTTTGGGCCTATAACTCAGTTGGTTAGAGTATCTGACTCATAATCAGAAAGTCCCAGGTTCGAGCCCTGGTGGGCCCACTTAAAAAACTCTCTTCATACTTTGAAGAGAGTTTTTTTTTGAAGTTTTATTAAACACGTTTCATGATCAATCCATTACACATCTCAGCTATTATTTTCGACCTAGGCGGAGTTATACTCCACTTAGATTATAATTTAACGGTAAAGGCTTTTGAAAAATTGGGAATGGAAAATCCGTCCGAATTATTTTCAAAAAAAAGTCAGACCTCTTTTTTTGATGATTTTGAAACGGGTAAAATTACGGCTGCTCAATTTCGAACCGAGATAAAAGACCTCCTGCCTGGTACTGTTTCTGATTCGCAAATTGACGCTGCTTGGAACGCCATGTTATTAGATTTTCCGTTGCATCGATTTGAGTTTATTCAAGCTATTTCTACTCAAAGAAGAATTTTCCTTTTGAGTAATACGAATGAAATTCACATGAAATGGTTTAAGAATTACGTAAACCAACTTTTTGGTGAAAATGAGTTCTTTGGCTTATTTGAAGTAACCTACCTGTCCAACGAAATGGGTTTACGCAAACCAGATGTAGCCATCTTTAACCACGTAGTTGCTCAAAACAAATTAGATGCCAATTCAACCTTGTTTATTGACGATTCTCCCCAGCATGTAGCAGGAGCCAAAGAAGCCGGATTACACGCTCATTGGTTGCAAAACGAGGAAGACATTACCGAATTACTATGCGATTTCTTGGCATAGTTCTACTAAAATACCATTAGCAGATTTAGGATGGATAAACACTACTAATTTATTATCCGCCCCTTTTTTGGGAACATCATTAATAAAAATAAATCCTTCATTCTTTAAACGTTCAATTTCTGAATGGATATCTGCCACATCAAAGGCAATGTGATGAATCCCTTCTCTATTTTTATCCAAATATTTGGAAATAGCACTGGTTTCATCGGTAGCTTGAAGTAACTCAATTTTGGAATCTCCAATTTCAAAAAATGATGTGGTCACCGATTCACTCTCCACCGTTTCTTGCTTATAGGATGACTTACCCAAAAGTTTCGCAAATGTTGCATTCGCTTTTTCTATATCTTTTACTGCAATTCCTAAATGTTCAATCTTTCTCATCTCACTATTTTTCTTCGTAAAAACGCAAATATCGGGTAATATCAAATCCTTTGGGCCATTCCAATTGAGGTATTCCTGCAATAAATGTTTGCGCCAACCAAGGCGCCATAATCACCCCTTTGGATCCTAATCCATTCATTACAAAAAGATTTTTATGTATCGGATGCACACCAATATATGGATGTCGGTCGCGTGTTGCAGGACGCACACCTGCCAGGTGACGCACCACTTTATAGGGCACATTAATAATGTTATCCAGTTTGTCGGTCAATTCCTTTTTACCTTCCTCGGTAATTTGCTCATCCACGTTTTTCCAATCATGAGTCGCACCAACTTTATATTTTCCGTTTTCTAAGGGTAACAAAAACACCCCTCTATTCACCATCCGATCCAATTTCAAGGTAGGCGCTTCAATTTCAATAATTTCTCCTTTAAATTGCTGCATGGGCAACCAATTAAACCAAGGATTATTTGCAATTCCCACTCCTTCACAAAAAACAATTTTTTGGGCCTTTACATTTTCATAGGTAACGGAATCTTCTTCCAACTTAAGGTTTTCATACACAAAAGGGCTAGACTCATACGCCTCATTTTGGATTAGAAATGCTTTCCAAGCATCTACTAATTCCCGCAAATTTACCACCCCAGATTGCAACACTTGCCCTGCCCCATTTGGGTTTTTAATAGTATTACCAAAATCTTTCGGGTAAATAGCTTGCGACATGAAAGGTTTATTTACCGGATTTTCTGATTGAATTTGCCAGTTATTAAGCTCCTCCACATCGGTAATAATTTTCAAAAACGAGGACGGACTAAAAAATTTAACTCCTAATTTTTTTTCTAGTTCCGGATAAAACTCAAAAACACTCGGAAGCAGCATATCCGCAAATTCGGCCATTTTTAGTTTTCTATAGGTCACCGGATTAAACACACCCGCAGCTATTCGGGTAGCCGAATTTTCCTTCAGTGTATTAAAAACCTTGACGCTTTTCCCCGATTTTAATAAATAGTAACTCAAAGAACTGCCCGCAAGGCCTTGTCCAACAATTATGTAATCCACATTCTCCATGATACTTTCTAAAATTCTTTGAAATAAACGTACTAACCAAAGGTAAATTTCTAGTGCTAACTAGCTCCAAAAATCTTAAAACCATCCAATCCAAATTCTAATAGGTTATGAACAATAATTTCCCATTCACACGGAGTTGATTTTTCATTATTTATTAAAATTTTTCAATTTTCTATAAAAACCTATCATTTTAATACTCATTACAGTACTAAATAATTTTGAGATTATGTTGTTTTCATTACATTCGCAACCTTGAAGATTTTATTGGTAAGGACAACTATTGTTTTCAACAATACGTCACATCAAAACAAAAACATTATTCTATGAAATTATTTTACCGTTCATTAGTCATTTTATCGTTAGCTATTCTAGGTTTTAGCCAAAATGCAAAAGCAACACACATTACTGGTGGAGACATTAGTTACCAATGTGTGGGTACCGATTCCTTCTTAATTACATTAAACCTGTACCGTGATTGTGCCGGTGTTGGTTTAGGAACTACTGCTACTGTAAACTTCACTAGTAGTTGTGGTGGTTCAGCTTCGCTAAGTTTAACTCAAATTAGAACGGGTGAAATTTCTCAATTATGTCCGACCCAAATTCCAAATTCCACTTGTAATGGTGGTACTTGGCCAGGTATGGAAGAACATGTGTATCAAGGCATCGTGGTGTTAAGCCCTCCTTGTAATAGCTGGACCATGGCTTGGTCGTCTTGTTGTAGAAACAACCAGGTTACTAATTTAACTAACCCAGGATCATTAGGCACATATTTATATACAACCATGTTCTCTCAAGTAGATTCATGTAACAACTCTCCGGTATTTACAGCCTCACCGATTCCTTACGTATGTAAAAATCAAGTAGTAAACTACAATTTTGGAGTTGTTGAGCCAGATGGTGATAGTATTGTGTATTACATGGCTCCAGGACAAACTAGTGCAACTGCTACTGTTCCTTACGTAACAGGTTATACATACTTACAACCTACCCCAGGAAACAATGCGGTTTTAAATTCAACTAACGGTCAATTAACATTTACACCTACTTCATTAGGGGTGTATGTAATTGTAATACGGATTGAAGAGTATGACAGAGCTACCGGTGTTGTAAAAGCAACTAGTATTAGAGATATTCAGGTAGTAGTTCAAAACTGTACCAACTTACAACCCAAATTTGATTCCGGTGGTATTTACAATTTCTCCAGCACTACAGGTAGTAGAATAGATTCAAATACCGTTGACATTTGTATTGGAGATAGCTTTAGCTTTGATGTGTCCATTACGGATCCTGATACACTTCAAACACTAAGTTTATATCACAATGTATACAGAGCTTTAGACAGTAACGCTACCGTTACTCTTACCAATGGAAATCCAGCTGTATTTCATATTTCTTGGTTGGTTCCTGCTGGTTCACCACCATTTAAATCATTTAACCTTACCGCTATTGATGATGCATGTCCTGTGGTAGGTCTGGTCTCGGGTGCCTTTAATATCATTATAAACCCCGCCACTTATGCTGGTATTGATGTGGATATATGTAAAGGAACTCAATGGGCTGATTTGCATGTTGTGGGTGGTACCTCCTTTTTATGGACTGTGATAAGTGGGTCACCTATTGACACCAATGCAATTTCTCCAAATTTCAACATGACATGTAGAAACTGTGCTAATCCAAGTGTGTCGCCTCAAACAACTACCGTTTATGCAGTAACTTCCAACCTTGTGGGTGTTTGTAAACACATTGATACGATCACAGTTACGGTCAACCAAAACTTCACATTGAACATGCCAAATGACACCATTATTTGTCCAATTGACAGCATTGTTCTTTATCCAAATACAGTAAGTTCACCTTCCATGACTTACACATATTCTTGGAGACCTTCTGCTACGGTTGATTTTGATACCTTGGCAAATCCAACGGCTCATCCATTGGCTCCAACAACCTATCGTTTAACCGCAACATCTAGTAGCGGTTGTGTGAAAGAAGGGGACGTGTTTGTAGATTTATCTCCTCAATTTCCACCCGGAGCAAAAGTGTATGGAGATACCGTAATCTGTTTAGGTGATAGTACACAGTTAGAATTAGTGTTGGGTCAAATTCCAACCGCTTATTGTGGTCCGTCTACCTCACCATGTGTAGGTAACAACTTATCAGGTATTATTGGTACTGGGAATTTAACTAACACCAACTATTCATTCCCTGCGCCTTACAATAATTCAAGTAGCGGTGTAAGACATCAAATTTTATATACGGCTGCTGAATTGCATGCTATGGGAATGCCTTCTGGAAAAATTGGAGCTATTTACTTTGATGTAGCAACTATTGGCCAAACCAGAATTTTTAACAATTTTGAAGTAAAAATTGGATGTACTACCGCAACGGATCTGCAATCAGGTTGGGAAACAGGGTTAACTACAGTTAGACCTGGATACGCGCATCGTATTAATTCGGGATGGAACAAACATGAGTTTACTACCGATTACGACTGGGATGGTTCTTCCAATATTGTAATTGAAATATGTTATACTAACACTAATTCAAATCCAGCAGGAACTGGATATACAAGATATACTGCCACTCCAAATAGAATGGTTCGTTACACTCGTGGAAACAACAGTAACATTTGTAGTGGAGGTGGATATTCTTATACTACCAATAACCGTCCAAATATCAAGTTTGATTTTTGTACCGGTGCAAATCCAGCAGGTTTTGTTTATTCATGGACTGCTTCTCCTACCACAGGAACAATTAGTGATCCTAACATTGTAAATCCAAATGTTTCTCCAATAACAGTTACTACTTATACCGTGATTGTACAAGATACTTTCTTGACATGTTCGGATACCGTTACCCATACTGTGGATGTAGTTTCTCAATTTGATGCAAGTTTTAATTTATTAGATACCATTTGTATTAATGGAGGTGAACACGTAGCCAATCCAAATGTGGGAGGTGGTGTATTCACTGGAATAGGAATTATCGATAGTGTTGCAGGTATTTTTAGTCCAGATACCTCTGGAACAGGAACCTTCTCCATTACATACACGGTTTCGTCTATGTCGGGTGGTTGTCAAAGTGATTCATCTTTCGATGTTACCGTGATTCCATTAACAGATGCCTCATTCGCTCCAAAAGAGTTTTGTTTAGGCGATGGACCTGATACGCTAATTTCTGTTTTACCAAATGGGGTATGGCACGGAGCAGGTATTATAGATACTATTAATGGTATTTTTGATCCCGCTGGTCAATCAGCCGGATTGTATCCTATTACTCACACATTATACATACCATGTTTGAGTATTGATACACAATTCGTAAAAATAGTAGAACCATACTCATTCTCATTTACCAATCCAATTGTAAATGTATGTGAAGGAAATACTAAAAATTTAACATCTAATTACACGCTTTCTGGTGATCCAAATCAGGGATCCGGACCTGTTGTATTTGAATGGTCAGATAGTGATGGTAACATTGATTCAGCAGGTGTATTTGATGCTAGTGCATTAGCTCCTGGTGATTACGTTGTTGCACTTTCTGTGGCTGGGTTAGATGGAACATGTGGTACAAGCCAAACAATGATTGTACGTGTACAAGCCATTAGTTATGCTTCTGCTGCTACTGATTTGACTTATTGTTCGGATGAAGATGCAGCTGTTATTCCAATTAACCCATGGTTATTTGGAACAGGGGTAACTTATACCCAGACACCAATTGCACCATTAACAGCAACGGATACGTTAACAATTAATCAATTCGGACAGTTTGGACAGTTTGATGCACGTCAAAAAGGTAAAGGACAATGGGCGATTGAAATGACCTTTGTAAATACCTACGGTTGTGTAGGCGTTTCTTACGATACGATTACTGTTAACTTGACTCCAGACGCACCAGTAGTGGATGAAACTACTTATTGTGAAGGAGACGACATTAGTCTTTCTGCTACCGTAGATACTCCAGATAGTTTGTTCTGGTACCGTAACAGTAGATTAACTGATCTAATTGGTTCAGGAAATGATATGTCTTGGGGACCAGCTCCAAATCCTGCACAAGGTGATAAGTATATTTGGGTAACACAAAACAATGGTATTTGTGTGTCTACTCCAACTAAATACAAATTACCAATTAAACCGAGTCCAGTAGCAGAATTCCAAATGGCGTATACCGATACCACGGAAACTGATCAAGTGGGTGTACCACATACTCAAGCTCCAATATATGCTTATACACCATTCTTAGTTAGCTTTAGCGCTTTGAATACTACAGCAACGGATACCATCGTTTGGCATTTCCATAGGGAAGATGTGAATGCTGGGTCAAACACAATCAATACTAGCAATAACGCCAACGTGAATTTCAATTACGCTACAGCCAACATTGACGTAGATGGGTCTGAAATTCAACCTGTATTTATTGCGCGTTTATTGGTGACAAATGAATTTGGATGTTTTGATTCCGCTAATGCTGAAATTTACAGTATCGCTACCGAAGCATTGTTTAATGTCTTTACACCAAATGGTGATGGAATAAATGATATATTCTATCTACCTGTATTTGGATTAAACGATTACAAAGTTGAAATCTTTAACCGTTGGGGAAAACAAGTTTATTCTTGGGAAGATCCAACTCAAGGATGGAACGGAGAGAAACAACCAGATGGTGTTTACTTTTACGTAGTTACTGGTACTAAAAATGATAGTAACCACACCCCTTATAAAAAACAAGGTACGGTTACCTTAACAGGTTCCGGAAATTAATTCCATTCAAAAGCAACCTATCCTAATAGGTCGCGTTACTATATTGAAGTCAGGACATCCGTTTGGTTGTCCTGACTTTGTGTTTAATATCCATTGCTTATTTAGGTAATTATGAAAAAAATTTACAATCTCGTTTTAGTACTATTAATTGGAGTTATTAGTCTCATTTCAAACGAAGCAAATGCTTCTCACCTTGCCGGTGCAGATTTTAGTTACCGATGCTTAGGGCCTAACACTTTTGAAATTACCCTAAATATTTTTAGAGATTGCCAAGGTATTAACCTTGGAAACACGGCTCCAGTTAGAATGGTAAGTACGTGTGGAGATACCATTATACTTAGTTTCGATTTAGTTAACCCCGGTGATACTGGGATAGACGTTTCCCAGTTATGTAACGCGAGTAAATATCAATCTAAATGTTATGGTGGACCGCTTCCAGGAATGGAACAATTTACTTATCGCGATACCGTTATTTTGGCTCCACCGTGTGATTACTGGAATATTTCTTGGACCTCCAACGCGAGGAATGCGGCCATTGTAAATGCTGTTCCTGGCTCATTTTGGGTTCCAGCCACCATTTACTCCGAAACCGATTCGTGTAACAACTCCCCTACTTTTAACGCGCAACCTATTCCGTATGTATGTCAAAACACCATTGTTCCCTATAATTTCGGAGTAGTAGAAACCGATGGGGATAGTTTAGTATATACCCTCGTAACGCCTTTTTTAACGGGTCCAAATGCCCCCATCAATTTTAACACTGGTTATACTGCCTCTCAACCCATCCCTGGTGCAGTTTTAAATAGTACTACCGGACAATTAACTTTTACTCCTACCATTTTAGGAAACTTTGTAGTTTCTGTTCGGGTTTGTGAATACGAATATGGTACAGGGGTTTTAAAAGGTTGTGTGACTCGAGATATTCAGTTTGTGGTAATTGCATGTACTAACCATTCACCCACCGCCAATGGAATTTCAAATTTTACAGGAGCAGGTGCATTGGTTGATTCTTTAACCGTAGAAGTTTGTGTAGGTGATCGATTCGAATTTGATGTCTATTTTCCAGATATCGATACGCTAGATACCGTTTCATTATTTACCAATGTAACCACCGTTTTACCGGGAGCCATTACCACTGTCACACCTGGTAATCCAGCCACTATTCATATCGATTGGACTACAGCTCCGGGCACTCCTCCTATCAATGTGTTTTCAGTAACCGCGTATGATGATGCTTGTCCTCTCTATGGTTTTGCTAGTAATTCGTATAAAATAAAGGTCATACAATCTACTTATGCGGGGCCTGATCAGGCCGTCTGTCAGGGTGTGGAATGGCGGCAATTATTTGCAACTGGAGGAGATACTTTTGTTTGGTCAGTCCTTAGCGGATCACCTTTAGACACGGTGGCCACTTCAGCTGGATATAACGCGACCTGTAAAAATTGTGCCTCGCCCATCGTTTCACCGCAAACCACAACCACTTATTTGGTCACCTCTAATTTATCTTCCTCTTGTTATAACACTGATACGGTTACTGTGCGTGCTGCCAGTAATTTTATTGCCACCGCAGGACCTGATACAATTATTTGCCATCCGGATTCATTCGCATTATTTGCTACTGGAAATATTCCAGGTTCGTTTACCTATCGTTGGAATCAGGTGAAATTACTTTCTGATTATACCAGTGGAACACCAATGACACTTCCTCCGGTAAGTAGTTCCCCGGTTTATACCAATTACGTGGTGACCATGACTTCCGACTCAGGATGTATAAAATCGGATACGGCTTCTATTATTAAATTGCCCCCGGTGCCCATTCCTACCATCGTTCCTTCCTTACCTTCCATTTGTACTTTAGGAGACTCCTCCCAATTAGTTTTGAATTTAGGAGAAGATTTTCAAAATACCTGTGTATTAAGTACCAACAATTGCAATAATACAGGGTTTACCAAGGATATTCTATTAGCGGGACCATTGGTGACATTAAACAATACGGATACACCCGCACCATTTTCCAATACTAAAGCTTCCACTAAACAACAACTCCTTTACCATGCAAATGAGCTACAAGCACTGGGTCTTTCTGCTGGTTTAATTACGGAAATTGGTTTTTTTGTAGTTCAGGTAAGTGGCACCACCACCTATAGAAACTACGCCATAAAAATGGGTTGTTTCACCAATGCATCTTTACCTTTAACCGGTTTCATGCCGCTCACCGAAGAGGTAATGATTCCAAGTGTAGTAAATATTCATGCGGGTTGGAATATGTTGAAATTTACTACTCCTTATGTTTGGGATGGTGTTTCTCATCTATTGGTTGAGATTTGTAATGATAACCGTGGGTTTGCGAATACATCCAATTCTATCGTTCGGACCAGAGAAATTAATACTAACCCATTTATTTGCTATGCTTACGCCAAAGCAGACACAGCATCATTATGTCCTAGCCTCCTAGGTGGTGTTAGTCCTTCTCCTTTTAGAAGACCAGATACCCGATTTAGATTTTGTTTTGGGTTAGACCCAACTGCCTATAATTACAAATGGTCACCGGGGATAAATATTACCGATACCACTATCATGGATCCCATCGTATTTCCGGATACCACCACCACTTAT
This sequence comes from uncultured Flavobacteriales bacterium, assembly GCA_963974475.1. Taxonomy (GTDB): domain Bacteria; phylum Bacteroidota; class Bacteroidia; order Flavobacteriales_G; family Salibacteraceae; genus CAJXZP01. The sequence goes on along the minus strand of CAXBCR010000005.1, from coordinate 73,562 downwards.
ACTGTTATATACACGGATACATTTGGGGTATGTGCAGACACAGCATCCTACTTAATGACGGTGATGGACTTCCAAGCAGGACCGGATACCATTATTTGTAGTGGAGACACTATTCAATTGAGTCCCACAAATAGGGATAATTGTACTAATGGAGCACCCGTAGTGTATTGGTACACGAAAAGTGGAATTGGTCTCGTTTCTGTTACTGGAATTACTCCTACCGTCTCCGTTACCCAAACTACCACGTTTTATGCGGAATACACCAACTTCTGTGGCTGTACCGCAAGTGATAGTGTCACCGTGTTTGTAAATGAAATGGGGCCACCTCGCCTTACGTTTTCAGAACCTGATTGTGGATTTAGCAATGGTGCCATACTTGTTCAAGACAGTGGCGGTTCGGCACCACTTACCTATAGTTTAGATAGCGGGAATGTTTTCCTAACCGACAGTTTGTTTACCAATTTGCCAATGGGAGTGTATTCCTCTCAAGTAATGGATAGCAACGGCTGTTTATCTCCATTGCGTACGGATACGTTGCAAAACAGAAACACTGCTAAAATTGATAGTTTACATACGTTAGATCCGCTATGTTTTTATTCTACTGATGGCGAAATTGAATTCTTCATTCATGGAGGAACACCTCCGCATACTTTTAGTGTGGATAGTGGACTTACATGGACCGCATTCAACCCAGTGACCAATCTTGGTGCAGGCACATACACGGTTTTTGCACGGGATAGTAACTTATGTGTTTCCTTTCCTGAAACAGTCACCTTATTAGGTAAGAATGAGTTGTTTTTAGACACGGTAATTTATACGAATCTGCATTGTAATGGAGATTCCTCCGGTACCATTCAAATTTCGGGACATGGCGGAACAGGTAATTATACATACAGCATAGATAGTGCAAATGTGTTTACCTCATCCAATATGTTTAATACACTTCATGCCAATACCTATAACGTTTTCATTAAGGATTCATTAGGATGTTTAACACCTCCGTTTACGCAAGTGATTACCGAACCAGTAGCACTTACATTTTTGAACACACCAGTTAACGATACCTGTAACAATGCATGTGGCGGTAGCGCTTCAACCATCGTTTCGGGAGGAACTCCACCATATACTTATAGTTGGGTTAAAGGGGTAAATCCAATTGGGACAAACAATCCTGCTATTTCAGGATTATGTGCCGGTACCGATTACCAATTAACGGTGGTTGACTCCAATTTATGTCAAGAAATTACCACGTTTGTAATTACCCAACCCGATTTACTGGTTACTACCGCCACCACAACAGATGTGTCATGCTTCGGTTCAGTAGACGGTACCATTACCATAAACGCAGTGGGTGGAGTTGGTCCTTATAAATACAGTATCAATGGAGGCGTTTCATATAGCAATTCCCCGCTATTTTCAGGATTACCTGCAGGAACGTATGCCATAATGGTGGCCGATTCAGGTTACCGTTGTTCCGCAACAACTACTGCAGTTATCAATACGCCTACAGAATTAGTTGTTACCACAAACATCCTTTCCAAAACAGTATGTGTGTCAGGTTGTACTCCACTAATTGCCACGGCTACCGGTGGAAAAGGTGCTCCATATTCATACATTTGGAGTAGTGGTTTTGATTCTAGTAATGCGCAAACGGCTTGTCCATCTGCCACTACAGTTTACTCTGTATATGCAGTAGATACCGCGGGCTGTACCTCATCACCTGTATTGATTACGTTAAAATTATATGATTCACTATCAGTAGATGCTGGAATTGACCAAGATATATGTCCGGGTCAATCCACTAAATTGAATGCTATAGCAACGGGTGGAAATGGTAGAAACATTAACTACCAATGGACGCCAGTAACAGGATTATCAGGCGGTTTTGTAGCGGACCCAACTGCTAGTCCATCTACAAGTACCACCTACACCGTGAAAGTAACCGATAACTGTGAAACACCAGCGGCTACAGATACTGTTCGGATTACTGTACAACCATTGCCAACCATGGGTTTCTACGCACCTGATACCACCATTGGTTGTGAACCATTTGATGTGAGTTTAATCAATACTTCCAGTCCGGTACAATTTGCTGAGTGGACTATTGGAACCGACATAACCGCTCACGGTTACAAAGCGGACATTACCGATTTACTTGCAGGAGTATATGATGTGAAGCTTCGAATTGTAACTCCATTTGGATGTGAAAACGAGCTTATCAAATCCAAATTTATTACGGTATATCCAAAACCAACGGCTAAATTTTCATTAGATCCAAACCAAACTACGGTATTTAATACCAAAATTCAGTTTACGGATAAATCTATTGGAGACATTCAAACTTGGGAATGGGATTTTGCAAGTCTTGCAAATTCAACCAAACAAAATCCATTATACAGTTTCCCAGCGGATTCAGGAACATTCCCGATTACTTTGAAAGTAACCACGGTGAAATTTTGTACCGATGAAGCCACCGAAGTTTTACGGATTGGCGGTGAATACAATATGTATGTTCCCAATTCATTTACTCCAAACGGAGATCATAACAATGACGTATTTGCACCAAGAGGCATTGGAGTAGATCCTACACAATACTCGCTATTGATTTACGACCGTTGGGGTGGATTAGTATTTCAGTCTACCAGTCTAAACCAACCATGGGATGGTAGAGTTCAAGGCACCGCTGTTATGGCACAAAATGGAGTATATGTTTGGAAAATAGTTGCCAATGATGCCACCGATAAATCGGAAGGGCACACGTATACCGGAACGGTGAACTTGATTAGGTAAGTTCAAATTAAGGACCATAAAAAAGCCGATGATAACAATGTTATCATCGGCTTTTTTTTGCGTTATATATACTTTAATTCTTGCGCTATCCTTTATTAAAACGTTGGAATGTGAAACACATTCAATAGCATTAATACGGCTGAAACTAACACGGTTATTTTCAGAATAAATTTTAATCCTCTAAAATCCTCGGTGGTACTTTTAGTGTGAATTGATGATAATGTTTTCATAGTAGTAAGTTTAAATGTAGTGATAACACAAAGCTACGCTGCCTACTTTCAAACCTCATTCAGCCAAGATTTAAAGTGTTTAACTAAAAATTCAACTGATAATCAACATTTACTACTTATAACACCCAATTTATATAAAACACACCTGTTTTTTTGGCATCCAATTGAAACCAGGAATTTCCTCCTCGTTCTTCAATTATTTTTTGAGCCATGTGAATTTTAAATTCATTAAAACTCAATCTAGCCAATTGTTTTACCTCTACTTCCTCCAACGATTTTTGAAAGCCTGCTGGAATTTCCATAAATCGAATTTCACATTTAGACTCGCTTTCATTAACCATAACTCTTACTTTCCCCTTGAAATCTAAAGTTGAAATTAACTCAAAAAATGGGGTTAATACACGTTTTAGCAACTCAGCATTTGTTTTTACACTTGGCATATCCCCTGCCTGTTCGAAGCTAACTTTACTCTGAGCTGGTAACGATAACAGTATTTCACTCATTAAAGGAGATAAATACACTTCCTTAACAACTTGGGTAGATTCCCCCAACTTCGAGCGGTTAAAATAATCACCGACCAACGAATTGAGCTGAGAAATGGTGTTGGAAAGAATCTTCCAGCTTTCTTCCCCGCTAATTGAGGTATGGTTCTCCAAAATTTCACGTTGCCTGTTAACCACCTTGAGGTATCCATCAATGTCCATTGCGGCATTATGATACACCATGTTTTTATCTCTTTTGGTTTGTAAAGATTGTTCAATAGCCGTCTGCAAGGTATCCTGCAATTTTAGTACCTGTGCTGATTTAGTTTTCAATAATAAATCACTTTCTTTTTGGCTTTTTTCTGCAATCATCACTTTGTTGGTGGATTCCATGGCAGAATTTTGCATCGCTAAAAACTCATTTTCCATATTGTCAAACACCCTTCGTAAAGGAAGAATGATAAAATAAAAACTAATAATAGCTAAGATTATATACAAAAGCGTTATTACCAATTGGGAATGAAACATAAACGATTCTGAAGAATTTGTTTCAACAAAAAACAACGTTTCCATATTTTGTAACGCCTCCAAGTAGATTGTATTAACACTAATTAATCGTTCATTAATTAGGTCCTTATTTTCCTTTACCCCTTTGTCGTGCTTTACAATTAGCGAAAAAATCCCCTTTAATTGGGCATGTGCTTTTTCCAACTGACGGGACTCATTATCCTTTTCAGTTTTTTCAATCAAAGTAAGTCCAGAGATTTCCTTGGTTACTATCCTCGCCACCATTTCTCCTAGAGCCTTAAATGACGTTTCCATCTCCTCTTTCTCCAGGACCGAATTATTGGTTTTCTTATTTAACGTTGACGATAATTGATGCGTCAGTAAATTAACTTGATCCCTTCCCTTTTCTACCAATTCTATCAATTGATAATTCGCTACTGACCTTTGTTGATTTTGCCATACGATGTATAAAGAAAAACCGAGAATCGTCAAACTCGCAAACAAAATGAACCAAGCTACTCGAATAGCTTTTTTTTGAATGATACGCGACTGGATTTGCATTAATTAGATTTTGAAACACATAAAAACTGTTATTCGCAAATTTAATGATTTGTTCTTTCCATGAAATTATATATTTGGTAACTATTCACTACACGCATTTAATATACAAAACGCATGGATTTTGATTCGTTTGTAAAGCAGTTAAAAACTAGATTGGTTAACAAAAAACCAGATGCCCAGCAGCTTATGGCGCCATTTAAAATTGGCGACCGCAATAAAATTTTGCAATCCAATCCGAACCCTAGACTTGGAGCAGTGATGATTTTAGTGTATCGTAAGGATGACAAGGCACACATAACCCTTATTGAACGTCCTGTTTATGACGGTGTGCACTCTGGCCAAATTGCGTTTCCGGGTGGGTCTAAAGATAGCACCGATGCCAATATGAAGGAAACTGCACTTCGAGAATTAGAAGAAGAAGTAGGCGTTCGCTCAGAACTGGTAGATGTATTAGGTGAAATTTCTCCCGTTTACATTCCTCCAAGCAAATTTTTAGTTTCTCCTTTTGTGGGAATATTAAAAACAACACCAGTGTACAAAAAAGATGATTTTGAAGTAAAGGATATCATTGAACTACCAGTATCCTTATTATTTGACGATGCCATTATCAAACATGGAAAGGTATCTGTGGGTCGAAATTCTGCTACCCAAATATCTGCGCCATATTTTGATGTGTATGGTCACAAAGTGTGGGGAGCCACCGCCATTATGTTAAGTGAATTTAAAGCAATGATGAAATGAGAAAATTACTACTTTTAGTATTTTGCTGCATCCCATTTGTAGGGTTTAACCAATCATTTACCAACGTAATGATTGACGAAGGCAATGCTGCAAACGGACCAGAAGAACCTTCTATTGCAGTATCGCTAACGGACAGTAATGAGATAGTAGCCGGAGCGAATATTAATACAACCTATCGCAGTAAAGATGGTGGAAAAACGTGGATAAAATCAAAGATGAAATCCAAATATGGGGTTTGGGGTGATCCTTGCATTATTTCCACCACCACGGGTAAGTTTATGTATTTTCATTTAGCTATTCCTAAAGGAATTGCATACCAACATCCATCATTCCTAGACCGAATTGTTTGTCAGACTTCTAAAAACGGTGGAAAACGATTTAAACGCGGTAAGTTTATGGGTTTAAACCCTCCTAAAGACCAAGACAAGGAATGGGCGGTGTATGATTTAGAACGCCAAAGAACATACACCACTTGGACCCAATTTGATAAATATGGAAGTTCAGATTCTACAGATAAAAGTGTAATTCTAGCTTCCTACTCCGACAATGATGGTAAAAACTGGTCGGAGCCAGTGGTGATGAGCTCCATTCCAGGAAATTGTTTGGACGATGATCAAACCACGGAAGGTGCGGTGCCAGCTATTGGTATTAACGGTCAAATGCACGTTTCTTGGGCTAATGATGAGAAAATTTATTTCAACAGCTACACCCAAGGACAGCCCATTGCAAAAGAAACGGTGATAGCCGATCAAGTGGGCGGGTGGAATCAACTTATTGATGGATTGGATCGAACCAATGGAATGCCAATAACGGTATCGGATATGTCGCCAGGACCACATCGGGGAACGATATATGTGTGTTGGTCCGACCAACGAAATGGAGAATTAAACACCGATATATTTATGTCGAAATCTATAGACGAAGGAAAAACTTGGTCATCTCCTTTTCGAATAAATGACGACCATACCCAAACCCACCAATTTTTACCTTGGATGACAATTGATCAAACCACAGGGTTCATTTACACCGTATATTACGACCGTAGAAATTACACCAATAATCAAACAGATGTGTACTTAGCGGTTTCTAAAGATGGAGGCGCCACTTTTCAAAATCATAAAATTAGCGAAAGTGGTTTCACCCCAATTTCCAGTGTGTTTTTTGGAGATTACATCAATATTTCCGCACATAATGGGGTGATTCGCCCTATATGGACGCGCTTTTCGGGTGGAAAATTAAGCATTTGGACCGCATTGATACAAGGGTTATAAATCGTATTTCCGGCCAAAACAATTCCGTATTCAAGGCAAATAATTTTGTGAAATTAACATTACTTTCGCCATCAAATAAATACCAATATCATGTCACGAATTTTAACAGGTGTTCAAGCCACAGGAATACCTCATTTAGGAAACATTTTAGGAGCAATTCAACCTGCTATTAAATTAGCAAAAGACCCTTCTAATGAATCCTTGCTATTCATTGCCGATATGCATTCGCTCACTGCAATCAAGGACGCTGCTGTACTTAGACACAATACGTATAGTACTGCTGCTGCATGGTTAGCGATGGGATTGGATACCGATAAAACTATTTTTTACCGTCAAAGTGATATTCCATGCGTAACCGAGTTAACGTGGTATTTAAACTGTGTGGCACCGTTTCCAATGTTGGCCAATGCCCATTCTTTTAAAGATAAATCAGACCGGCTTAGCGATGTGAATGCAGGGCTTTTTGACTATCCTGTGTTAATGGCTTGCGACATTTTATTATATGATTCTGAGGTTGTTCCGGTTGGAAAAGACCAAAAACAACATTTGGAAATTACACGTGATTTGGCCAATACATTCAATCATTTGTATGGCGAAACTTTCGTTATTCCTAAATCCAAATCGGATGAAAACGTGATGCTTGTACCGGGAACTGACGGTCAAAAAATGAGTAAAAGCTACGGGAATTTTATTGATGTTTTTGCGCCCAAAAATGTGCTAAAAAAGCAAGTTATGGGAATCAAAACGGATGACACTCCTTTGGAAGCACCCAAAGATCCCGACACGAGTCTTCCATTTCAATTGTACAAATTGATTGCTTCGGAAGAAAAAACGGCTGAAATGCGTGCCAATTACCTAGCCGGAAATTATGGCTACGGACATGCCAAAAAAGAATTATTAAACACCATTTTGGAAGTATTTGCCGAACCGCGTGAACGGTTTGATCACTACATGGAAAATACAGATTTAATTGAAGAGGAACTTTTAAAAGGAGCTGAAAAAGCCAAAAAAATTGCTGCACAAGTACTAAATAGGGTACGAGAAAAGGTGGGATTTAAAACTACGAAATAAGAAAATTTTAAGGGATAATTGATTGGAAGAAGGAAAATGCATTCTTCTTCCTCCCCTATTTTTTTACTGAATAGCGATTAAAGCCGTTACACTGAAACCGAAATTATCTTTTACTTGAGGTAGCGCATAGGGTCCATAGCGGTAAAACACTCCAACCCCCATACCATAGGTATTACTAATAAGCACGTTATCTAGCAGCAATCCAGATTCATAAAAGCCCTTCTCCATGGTTTTCGCCTCATTTCCTAGATAGGCATCCGAATTTTCAATATTTCCCCAACCTGCGCTAGATACCACCGAAATTTCAAGTGCCGAATAAGGGTTTTTATACAACGGCCCAAAACTATGATGGATATGCGCTGAGAGATAGTTTTGGGAAACAAACTCGTTGGGAGCCATGGTATTAAAGGCGTTTTCAATATACAGATTGAAACCTGAAACCCGCATTCCTCTGGCGTAGTGCAGCAAGGTAGAAGGTACATTTCCTACAATGGTTCCGCCATCTAATTGGAAACCAAATTTACCGAAACCCTTAATCAAAAATGATTTCGAAATTCTGGCATCCAGTTTAGTGTAATCAAATGAACCTCCAAATGCCTTATTTCCGTGGGCTAATCGCACCCATAAGTATGGATATTTAGTCCCTAAAGAAACATTTTTTCCGAATGTACGTATGTATTTTTCACGGAACCCAAAGCGCATGGTCCACCCAATTTCAGCTCGTTGAAACGCATTCGAATTCGTCAATACGGTATCTCCACCCGGTGCATAAACAAAAGGATAATTATGCGATTGTGAATACGAATTAAAAAACAATTTGTTTTGAAAATCATGTAAACTCCTAAAAGTAAAATAACCTTGAAAACCGTCTACACGGTCCATTTTAGTAATGTACAAACCACTATATGATCGTAATTCAAAAGCATTGGGTTTAAAAAATTCCACCCCACCCGATGCCACTACATCATTTTGGTAAGTCACCCCCATGGTAATATCATTTTTAGGGTAAATGTCAAATTTTAAATCACCCCCATATTTCCAATGCACGTCATTAAACCCATAAGCGGCATAGGCTCCAACCGAGGCAAATTTGGATATTTTATCGTTCGTTCTTACCCCAAGTCCAAGACGCAATCCTTCAAACTCATTGTAATCCATAATTCTATTAGTCTCAATAGATATAGGTCCTATCGGAAACATACCGGTAGCCATTGCCTCAATTAGTCGCATTTTTTTATCGAAATTCAGTTCTTTTCCCAAACTATCTATTACCTCGTAAGTGCTTTCCTCTTTGGTAGTTAAAGGTTTCTTTCGTTGGGCTTCCCAATACTCAGCAGTTTGCTCATTAGCCTCCTTTGACAATTCTAAATTCACATTAGGAAAGTCTTTTTTAGTAAATACTTCTCCTACCTTTATGTCTTTTACATAGGTTTTTCCTTTCGCATTGATAATCTCCAACATCATCTCCTCCGAATTGGAAGAATCGTCTATTTTAAAAATAATATGTGTATTGAACTGTACCGGAAACCATTGCTTTCCATCAATGAATTCGCTCATTTGCTCCAAATCTACCTGCATATTACTGGTAGGATTAGCTTGTTCTATTTTGATGTTTTTTATTGCATATCCATTCGAACTAATAGCCATCCTACCCTTCAATCCATTAAATGATTTTCCTTTTTTCGGTTGAAAATAAATAACATACACCGTATCGTTTACTCCAATTAGTGAATCCTTTAATTCAAAAACATAATCCTTCGGGCTGTTATTAGCCAAAGGACTCAAGTACTTTAACCCTAAAATGTCCACATAATCGGAATAATATGAAAAAGGCTGAAATTCAGTAGCAATCATGGTAAAGGCTGGATTTTTTAACCCCGAAAATCGATTGGCAACCACATTTTCAAAACTATGATTTGGCAGCATAAATTTGCGTTCGGTTACCGATTCGGTAATAAAAAAGTAGTGCCTTTGCATGGCTTGTTGAAAATGAAAACGAGATGAATCTACCGCGCTTGAAGAATCGGTTAAAACGAAGTCATCATCTTCCAAACTTGCCTCAGGTCCAAACACCATTTTACTATAGGTTTTATACGAAAAATTAACGTTTTTTTGAGGGTTATTTCTAATTCTATTAGCAATCGCTTTTTCAATAATAGGTATAGCTGGATTTTCACCAGCCACAATTACTGCGGCTTTCAACTCCGTTACACTTTCTTTAAGTAAAACTTCTACTTTCTGAGGAGATGAAATAGTCAAAACAGTGTCTTGATATCCCAATACGTGAATTCTTATTTGGGCAGGAAAACTTCCTGGATTTAAGATGAAAAACCCATCAATATCCGTAATCACCCCATGGGTGGTTTCTTCAATCAAAACAGTCACAAATGGAATAGGTGATTTATCCACCGCATCCCGCACATAGCCAGAAATATGTTGTCCAAAGTCTAGTTTTGAAACCCCTACAAAGAAGAAAAACAAAATGACACTTTTCAATCTTGCTGTCATAAGCCACGAATATAGCGTTTATAGCCTATAGTTAATAATCACTTAATTGTTGGGATTTACTATGATAAAATGCTAAATATAGTAGCTTAAAATTTGCTAAATATTTTTACAATCCCAAGATAAGAAATTACCAATACCTTTAGTGCCGATTGAAAAATCCGAATACATTTGTAACCATGTATAATGTTGTATAAGGAGGTTATGAAAAATTACTATTTAATATCTGAAGTTGCGGAAATTTTAGGGAAAAACACAGAAACCTTACGAAGGTGGGATAGAGATGGGAAATTACCCGTTATGCGTGAACCTATGAGTAATTATCGGGTGTATAAAAAAGAGCAATTAGAACTTTTTCCTGAGTTTAATGAATTTATAAATAGAAATGACACTGGAGGGAATATCGTAAAAAACGAACATGATTATACCGTCTTAGAACTTTTTGCAGGAGCAGGAGGATTAGCAATTGGCCTAGAAAAATCAGGTATTAAATGTGTAGCTCTAAATGAAATTGACAAGTGGGCATGTAATACATTACGACAAAACAGACCTAATTGGAATGTACTTGAAGGGGATATCAAACAGTTTAGCTTTTCCCAATATAAGGGAAAGGTGGATGTTGTAACCGGAGGATTTCCTTGCCAAGCATTTAGCTATGCAGGAAAAAAATTGGGTTTAAATGACGCCCGAGGAACCTTATTTTATGAATTTGCCCGTGCCGTAAAAGAAACACAACCAGCCATTTGCATCGGTGAAAATGTAAAGGGTTTGCTTAGTCATGAAAAAGGCAAAACTTTAGAAGGAATGATTTCTATTTTGGATGAAATAGGATATAATGTAGTAACCCCAACCAGAGTTTTAAAAGCTATTAACTACAATGTTCCTCAAAAAAGAGAACGATTAATTTTAGTTGGGATCAGGAAGGATATCGATATTGAATACACTTACCCCTTACCTAACGGAACAATATATACCCTTAAAGACGCCTTAAAAAAAGGTTCCTTATTTGATACAGACGTTCCAAAATCAGGTGGTACAATATATCCAGAACATAAAAAGAAAGTTTTAGATTTAATTCCTCCCAAAGGATATTGGAGAGATTTACCGCTTGATATTCAAAAAGAATACATGCAAAAAAGCTTCTACTTAGGCGGAGGGAAAACCGGCATGGCTCGAAGAATTGGGTGGGATGAACCTTGTTTAACCCTAACATGTAGTCCAGCTCAAAAACAAACAGAAAGATGCCATCCTGAGGAAACTCGACCTTTTACGGTTCGAGAATACGCACGTATTCAAACATTTCCGGATAAATGGGATTTTGCAGGGCCCGTTTCTTCCCAATATAAGCAAATAGGAAATGCTGTTCCAGTTAATCTCGCAAAAGAGGTGGGCTATTCCATTGTGAAATTTTTAAATGCGTATTACGAAAAATCAAATAAATCAGAACCTTCAATTTCTTTGGCTAAGGTGGTATAACCTTCTCTAAAAAAATCATCTGTTTCTAGATTAATTATCATTTCATCCAATTGAGTTACCAACTTTCCGTAAAATCTAGGAAATCCAGTTATTCGACACCATAAACTTTCACCAATAATTACGGGATGAAATTCATCTATCTTTTTATAGTGTTGACTCAATTGTTCTTCCTCGCCATATAATACACCAAGAATTAGATCACTATTATTTAATTGAATCGCATTAGTCCGAGCTAAATGAATAACCGTTGAAAATTTTTTAAGTAATGGATTAACATCTTCGGAATTGATTGTATTGGGTCCTGATTTCAACTGACACCATTTTTTACGTCCATCTAATTTATCAATAAATTCGATATCCATTCCTTTTATCAACGAACCTTGGGCTAACCCTAGTTCTACAAACATGTTTTGAATTCTGGTTCCAAATGAGGTGTTAATGGAGGTCCCCAATACCCGAGGATAAAACAAAGCCTTCGCAATTCCAATAGGTGTGAAATCATCTACCAGTACTTTAGATAAGTATTTAACTAAAATTGGATTGATTTTATAAGACTTCAATTTGGTATGCTCCTTTAAAACATTTTTCTTATGATTTTCAAAAATGGATTTCTTAAAGTACTCGGTTACTACGGTCAAAAGTTCAGTTTCGTTCATAGATCAAATTTAGACTATTTCTATAAACTTATTATTCGCACTTTATACCCCAAAAATGTAATTTTCCAACTAAATTTGAACCTCGTTTTTAAAACTATAGATAAATGAAATATCCACAGATAGATTCGGCTCTTTTTGTAGCCAACCGTAAAGATTATACCAAGCAATTGAAACCAAATTCACTGGCTATTTTCAATTCAAACGATATTTATCCAATTAGTGCAGACAGCACCATGCCATTTAAACAACATCGCGATATTTTTTACTTATCGGGAGTGGATCAGGAAGAAAGTATTTTGGTTTTGTTTCCAGATGCAAAAGACCAAGCCAATAGAGAAATTTTATTTCTTACTGAAACCAGTCCAAAAATTGCTATTTGGTATGGTGAAAAACTAGATAAAGAACAAGCCCATGCCGTATCAGGAATAAAAACAGTTTATTGGTTGCAAGAGTTTGACACCATCATGAAAAAATTGATGAGTGAAGCAGAAAATGTTTACTTAAATACCAACGAACATTTACGCGCCAATACGGAAGTTGAAACACGCGAAGATCGTTTTATTAAAAACTTCAAACCTCTTTATCCAATTCATACGTATCATCGTAGTGCTCCTATTATGCACGATATTCGTTCGATTAAAAAGCAATTGGAACTGGATTTAATGCAAGATGCTTGTAATATTACCGAAAAAGGTGTGCGTAGAGTTTTAGATTTTGTGAAACCAAATGTTTGGGAACACGAAATTGAAGCGGAATTATACCATGAATTCATTAAAAATCGTGCGAATGGCTTTGCCTATACGCCAATTATTGGTTCGGGTTACAGTGCATGTGTGCTGCATTACATTGAAAACAATAAGCAAGTAAAAGCCGGAGAGGTAATATTAATGGATGTGGGCGCTGAGTATTCTAATTATGCATCCGATTTGACCCGTTGTATTCCAGTATCAGGTAGATTTACGGATCGTCAAAAAGCAGTTTACAATTCCGTATTACATGTAAAAAACGAAGCTACTAAAATTTTAAGTCCAGGGGTAGATTTGGCAGCCTACCACAGTCAAGTAGGTGAATTAATGGAGGCTGAATTACTGAAATTAAAATTAATTGACAAAACGGATATCAAAAATCAAGATCCGAATTGGCCAGCTTATAAAAAATATTTCATGCACGGCACTTCACACTACATTGGCTTAGATACCCATGACGTAGGCTCTTGGGTAGATCCAATTAGAGAAAACATGGTGTTTACTGTGGAACCCGGAATTTATATTCCAGAAGAAAATTTAGGGATTCGATTGGAAGATGATATTGTGATTAAAAATGGTGAAAACTTCAATTTAATGCGCAATATTCCAATTTTAGCCGATGAAATTGAAGATTTGATGAATAAATAGCGAATTTCGGACAAAAAATTAAAAGCGACTGTAGCCAGTCGCTTTTTTTATGCCCTTATTTTAGAGTCCTTTAACCCAACAAGTTTCCATCATGTTGATGCATTTGTTAACGTTAGCTTAACATTGGGTTGACACTTTATACACTTTGGTCAAATAGATTTGCCACTCATTTATATCGGAGAAAATGGAATATTCAATTGGAGATTTTTTAGAACTATTAGGGTCGTTAGCCTTGTTCCTTTACGGAATGAAGTTAATGAGTGAAGGAATTCAAAAAGCCGCTGGCGATGGGTTTCAACGAATTTTAAGTAGCATGACTCGTAATCGAGTTTTCGGTGTGCTAACCGGATTCTTAATTACAGGAATTGTACAATCGTCATCAGCCACTACGGTTATGACAGTAAGTTTTGTTAACGCAGGACTTTTAACGCTTACCGAATCAGCAGGAATTATGATGGGAGCCAACATTGGTACCACTGTTACCGCTTGGTTTTTATCTATTTTAGGATTTAAAGTAAAGTTAGGGGCACTTGCTATTCCTATTATGGCCATTGGCGTTCCAATGTTATTTATGAAACGTAGCAAATGGCGTTTTTGGGGAGAAACAATTATTGGATTTGCGTTATTGTTTTACGGACTAACCTTATTAAAACATGCTGTTCCAGACATTAAACATAATCCAGAATTAGTTTCGTTTGTGGCTGAGTTTACCGATTGGGGATACTTTTCTTACATTCTATTTATTCTTATTGGGGGTTTACTTACCGTTATCATCCAATCGTCATCGGCCACCATGGCTTTGACGCTAGTTATGACCGCCCAAGGATGGATTAGCTTTGAAATTGCTGCGGCAATGGTATTAGGAGAAAACATTGGAACAACTATTACTGCGGAGCTAGCTTCGCTAGCAGCTAACGTGTATGCTAAGCGATCGGCTAAAATTCACACCCTGTTTAATGTCTTTGGAGTAACATGGATGATTTTTGTATTTCCTTTCTTTTTACAAGGAATTGCCAAGATAAATGGATTTGATTCTCTTGAAGCATTAGATAATGACCCAGGTTCAATTCCTGTAGCGTTATCTACTTTTCACACAATGTTTAACTTAATCAACGTATTGATTATGATAAACTTTGTACCTCAATTGGTGAAATTGGCTACCAAGGTGGTGAAATCAAAAGGTGGCGAAGACGAAGAGTTCCGTTTAGAATACATCAAATCAAACATTATTACTCCTCAAATTTCGGCTATGGAAGCCCGTAACGAAATTACAAGAATGGGTACTTATGTTACAAAAATGATGAATCAATTAGATTCATTAATGTCGGAAAAAGATGAGGTTAAACGAGAAAAACTAATCAAAAAACTCTCCAAATACGAAGAGGTATCTGACCGATTAGAGGAAGAGATTTCTGAATTTTTGGCCAAAATGAGTAAGGTAGAGCAATCTAGGCAATCATCTAACGAAGTTCAAAAAATGCTTGGATTAACCCACGATTTAGAAAACATTGCAGACATTTTTGTTTCTATGGGACGCGCCATCATGAACAAAAACAAAAAGAAAGTTTGGTTTACGCCAGGTCAACGCGAGAATCTAGATGAGTTACTAACACTAGTAAACAAAGCGCTTGAAATCATGAATCGCAATTTATCTACTTGGGAAATTTCGGCAGAAGATCTTGCCGAAGCAAATGATGTAGAAAACCAAATTGATAAAATGCGTAAAAAATTACGTAAAAACTATTTGACTAAAATCGAAGAAGGAGAATACAATGTTCGTGGAGGAATTCTTTACGCAGAACTATTTAATAGTTGTGAACGTTTAGCTGATTATGCTGAAAACGTGAGTGAAGGTCTTGCTGGAAACGAGAAAATGTAAGCTTCCTAAAAACAAATTGAAGTCCCCAATTAGCAAAAGCTAGTTGGGGATTTTTTTGTGCTTTTATTTTCTCATTTTAAAGACCCTCATCCCATTTACTCACCTTTTAATAGCACTCTAAGGTATAATCGAAACATAGATTGCCAAAGCACGTAATACCGTGAAAATTGGTATGGATGAGGATTTGGTTAGCGTTAAAAACCGATTCTACTATTAAAACGTGTGGAACAATTGGAATTGGAATTAATCCAGTCAGATAAAAGTAATTATTTTTGGCTTAAGCTATTAGTACGCGCAATTGAAAATCCAGAAACAAAAAATGGCACACTATAGGTTAATGCCATTTTACCAAGGTTAATCTGTTCATAATCTAGGGCTAAAATAACATCCCCTTGGTTAATTAAATTAAGAATCGTGCCCACAATCAAACTCGTTTTCACGGCTCTTATCAATACCTTTTTTGTGATTATTTCTTCCAAAGTAATTTTCATTACTCAAAGGTATATTAACGCTAAGACAACAGGTAGTCAATGACTTAAATTATTATTCCATTTGTCTGCAATTTTGCAATAATGGAATTCAAAAAACTACCACTTTGAAAATAAAAAAGCCATCCGTAATAAAACGAATGGCTTTCTGTTTGGTTTATATAATCTCTTTAGAAATGAACTTCCATTTGCAATCTAGCAATGACTAAATCATCCTTTCCTTGAATGCTTCTGTAGGTAAAGTCGGTTTGTACCTTTAATTTATGCCCTACAATATACTTGGTAATTCCAATAGTATGATCTGCTTGCTGATGGTAATAAGTAACCGATTGACCTGTTCTATTCAATAAATCATCTGGATTAGTAAATGCGTATCGTGCCGCTACTTCCCAGTTATTTTTAAATAAATATCCTGTTTGAAAATTCATTCCCCAACCGGTGTAATATGCAGAGGTTGCAATATCGGAAGCATCATATACCACTGCCGAATCATTTGGTGTGCTACGAGCGCCCCATTCTGCCATAAACGACCAACCGTTTAATTTCATTAACACATCCCCATTCAGGGTTAGCAAATCTTTGGTTGCACCCAAATCACTACCGATGTGGCTTCTTGATTTATACGAATCCATGTTGTAATCCGCACCAAATGCAATAGCCATTTTAAGGGTTTCTTCACGAACTAAATCCCCACTGCTATAATCTCCTTTTTTAGTAAAAAACCCAAATGGAAGTACCTCCACTTTAGCCGTCACCGAAGGAAGTGGTTTGAATTGTTTATTTAAAATACCATTACCGGTCGATAAGGCATAAACGTCACGAATAATCATTTTATCGCCTACTTCAAAGTAATGATGGAATTGAAAACCTACATCCCGATCCAAGGTGTAATAGCTATTAAATACAGAACGATCCGCAAATTGAAGGTTACCTGAGGACACGATTCTTTCACGATTTCCAGGAAGTTTTCCTTGTCCAAACCACAAATCAGAATGCTTGGAAAAACGGTATTTTACCATTGCATCTCGTACATAACCACCCACCACATCAAACTCAATTTTATAGCGTAAATCTTCATTTAGCATAAAACCATCAAATTTTAAACGTCCCCGTTTAATCCATGCTTGCTGTTGGTATTGTTTGGTTTCTGTGTTATACACGTTGTCCCAACGGGGTTGCACACGAACGCCAATTTTCAATCCGAAAGTTCCATCCTCGGTTTTAAACCGAATACCTTTCCCAAATGATCCTTTGTAATTGATTTGAGCAAACGATAATGTGCTCCAAAGCAGTAAAACTGCTACCGTAAATATTCTATTCATCCCTAATATTTTTAATAAACTGAAAACGAGCTCCGACACCTGTTTTCAACGCTGCAAATATGTGTTACGAATTGGTAAGCGAAAATGGTTAAATATTAAGTTAATGTTATCAAATCGTTCTCAATATGTTATGTAATCACATCCAAGATTGCTTACTGCTTTCAATTTGGTATAGCAATTTATTGCACAACGCATACCCGAGAGATTCATTTATATAGGGTATGCGCAAACAACCCGAGGCCGTGTATAGTTTCAAACTCACTAAATGTCCTCGTTTTTGAAAAATGCTTTGTTTAATGGCGGTATTTTGAATCTTATGTATTTCCACCAGGGTAGTTTCTGTAAAAACATAGCCTCGTTGAATTTTTAGCCACTTATCGCCAATAATCACCTTAAAAGATGAGGCATAACGAATTACAAAAAAGGGCGCCATTACCGTAAATAATCCAGGCAGAATAGCTATCATGGGATCCATAAAGTAGTAAATTATGCCGGCTAATAATGCGGGAAATCCAACAAAAATAATGAGCAATCGCGCGGTCCAATAGCGCTCGGGCTTCAGTTCATATTGTTCCTGATCCGAATTAATATCCGGATAAAAACGGTGATTAATAATGGCTTGATGCGTAGCATTACACCCCGGAATGTTGACCGCCTTTTTACGGTTTACTTCCAGTGGAGACGCCTGATAAATAGCCAGACTTTTATACCCAATAAGTTTGCGCAACGGGTTGGATTGCCATTTAATGAACTGAATTTTTTGCAATGGCACGAAGGATTCTTCAATTTTAAACAATCCGGATTTTACAGAAACCCCTTCCTTTTTAACGGTTACCGATAAATTATAATAGCGTAAAAAAGTACGCCACAAGCTAAAAATCACACTAATAAGAATGAATACCAATAAGAAAATGGGCAGTATTGTCCATATATAATTAAATGTCTCGTCCCAAAGGGTATCATCCTCCATACCCATGTATTCCGAGTATTGCGTAAAGTACCCAAATAACCCCACAATCATGAAGGCTCCTTTAAAGTGATTTTCGGTCAGTCCTACCCTAAAAATGTCACGCATCGTAAATTGAATTAGCGGCCCATCCTCCATAGGTGCCTCCGCTACTCTCTCAAGCGTTTCCGGTTCGTTTTTAGGCGATAGTAATTGTTTCTTAAGGGTTTCTGCATATCGTTGCGTAAGAGCGCTAATGGTCACCTCTTTTTTGCCTGATCCAGCGGTATCAATCACAATAGAGGTGAGTTGTAATAGTTGTTGAATTAAGTTTTGTCGCAATTGCACGGATTGAATACGATCCAGCGGAATAAGGGTTTGCTCTTTACGGAAAATACCTTCATTAATAATGAAATTTCCTTCAGCCAAATGAAAGAAAAAATTTTTCCAACCTAAATAACTCCAAGCTACAATGAGGAAAAAGCTGATTCCTAAAAAACTAATAAACGAAATGCGGTGATCCGTTCCGGTAACATAGGGGATTGCAAAAACAAGAATAACGCGCGACCATTTTTTAAGATTGTTCAAAAAAATGATAATCACCCCCAACGGTTCTTGACGCATCGGTTGGTCAAAATTATGCTGGTTCATTTCCGCTTATCTTGACATTGATAAATGCACGAATACTTTCGGCCTCCGAATAGGCTAAGCCGGGAATTACGATATCGCTGGAGCTCCCACCGGCAGTATAAATTTTTACGGCACCCAACCCAAATAGTCGGCTCACTGGGCCTTGCACTATTTCTGTGTGCTGAATTCGGCTAAGCGGTATAGTTGTAATAGAATGAAAAAGCAATCCACTTCGGTAGCTAATATCTTTTTCGCGAATGGCAAATGCCTTTTTATAAAATCCTAAGAATCCAAATAGGAGCATATTTATTATAAGTAAAGAAACGCTACCCAAAATGGGAATGAAATACGGAATGGGCTGAATGTAGTTAACCATAAATAGTCCTGTACCAATTAGAATGGCTACTCCCAACCGAAAACTTAAGTTTACATATAAGTATTTTACATCTAGTTTTTCAAATGAAATTTGCTGGATTTTAGGCAACTGATTCACTTCAAAAACTTCATTGGTAAATGCGTTCATGTGCTTTTGTATTATACGTATTTCAAATGTAGCTTAACCCAAACGACATTAAATAGAAAAAGCCCATTTCCTTTCAGAAATGGGCTTTTAAAAATCTGTTTACTTTACTGTAACTAGAAATTTAATTTTAATGCAAAGTTGAAGTTTCTACCCCATCCCCAGAATCCAACAAAGTTGGCTTGAGAGTGTGTACGGTCTCCATTTGATTTTCCATTTTTAACGAATAAACTTCAACACCTTTCCCAAAACTCCAAGCTTCCCATCTATGCTATTTTTCTCATAATCAAGAGATAACATATTTGCTATTAATGGATAAATACTCACGTTTTCAAATGAGTCTACTTTCGAATTGTGAATAAACAAGGGTCCATTAGCGTAAAAAATCGCTCCCATATTAGGACAATCAGCTGGATCATAACCATGTGTGCTTGAACCTTTGGCTTTGGGGTGTCCTTTAGTTCCAAAAACGTAAGGCGGTTTCGGCATAATTAGTAAGTCGCCTACGGTATTATCCTCTTTATTGTAGTGGAACTGAGCCGGCATATTAGTCTTCAAATAGGTGCGAAACCGAACCGAATCGTTCTTTAAACTTTGGTACATGGAATCAACCAATGAGTGATTTTTGGAATAAATCATTAACGGGAAACTCGTACTTGCAATCACCCCTTTTGGAATAAGTTGATCTTTGTAAATTAAATTTTTTCGATCCACTTCCACCATTCCATGATCAGATACCACAATGATGTTTACCGGCACATCCAACTTACTGGTTTCGGAGAGTAGATAGCCAATGGTTTTGTCAATGCTTTTAACCGCATCGGCAATTTCAGGAGAATCGGGGCCATGTTTATGTCCCACATCATCGGTTATTGAAAAATAGAGCGTGATAAAATGAGGTCGTGTTTTTTCGGGCATTCTCAACCATTTAACCGTTTGATTTACCCGCTGTTCGTAATTTATTTTTCCGTTGTATTTAAAATAATAGGTCGGGTACGTACCTTGAATTGGCGCTTCTGAACCTACCCAAAACATACTTGCTGAAACCATTTGATTTTCGGAAGCAAGCACCCATAGCGGCTTCCCTTTGTAAAACGCTCCGTTTTCTACCGCATTCCGATTACTGATTGCGTACATTTCTTTTAAATCAGGCGCATAAAACTCGTTGCTCACTAACCCGTTATGACCGGGATATAAACCCGACACAATGGTATAATGATTTGGAAATGTTTTGCTAGGAAAGGAAGGAATCATTTTGGTGGCTGAGGCATCAAAACTAAGCAAGTTAGTAGCGCCATATCGCTTGGCGTAATCGTATCTAAATCCATCAATAGACACCAAAATAACATACGGTTTCTGCATGGATTCCGCACTGTTTTCTTGCGCACGTGTTATTTCTCCAACAGGATATTCTTTGGTATCGGCCGGAACCGACTCTTTGGTTTTACACCCTTGAATAACTAAGAAAATGGTAAGAAACGCAAAATACTTTGACATATCATTTTGAATAATGGAACGCTGGCAAAAGTAAAACACGAAATCATATTCCGCTCTATGGCGTTTGTAAAGATAAGGTTACCTCTTTACGCTACGCGCAACGAAAAATTAATTGCACCCAACGGTTACAAAGTGGTTTCCATTACTTACCGAATTCGGTCCATTGGAATAGTTCTTATCCATTACCTGAATTTCCACAGCAGTGATGGTTTTTCCTGGAACTACTAAATCTTTTAGTAAATCTGCGAAAACAAAGGTTTGAGAATAATAATCATCTGCGTTTTTGACCAATGCCAATTCAGGGTGGTTTTTCACCTCTCCATACTTTGTGTATGTCCCTTTGGTGCCATCATCATAAACTACTCTAATGTACATTGAAAAGTTATCCACCCCAACTACCGATTCTTTCATTAAGGCTTTATCCTCTAACCCATTATCGTATAAAAAGGTGAAATAATCATCCCAAAAAACCACGGATGGAAATTGGCAAAACTTGGTATTACACCCTGGAATAGGAGATGCATCAATATGTAAATCTTCGGTTTTATCTTCATCGCAGCCACCGCCACCACCTCCGGTACCATCGGCTAATTTGGCCAGAAAAGAAATTCCTTTGGAGTAAATTTCTGATTCGTTTCCGAGAACATAAAACTGGTTCGGAACCATTTTCATGTAGTAAATATTGGGATTAGCGTCATCTCTGGTCATTTTCATATCCGGATTAGAAGCCGTCCAATTCCCATTTCCTAGCACAGGATCTCCGGGTTCCCAAGTCCACATAAACACATCGGCTGTGGTGTTTAATAACCTTTGACAATCGGCTTTACTTACATCTACAAACACGGTAATAGAATCGCCTGGATTGAATTGTTCCGGAACTACCCATGCTTTTTGCCCCATCACATTAGTGACCGAAAGCAACAAGAAACTGAAAAATATATACTTAAAAACGTTCATAATAAATCTTATTTTCTGTCAAAAATGTAAAGGTATGTGGTCACTGCGGTCTCCGCGCACTTCTTTTGTTGATCCAAGAATAATTGAGAATCGGTTGGTCGAATGGTTTGGCCTAAACCCACCACAACGGTATCGCCAGCTGTGGAATACAGGTTAATATATGCAGGATAACTAGGGTCATCAAATGCCCAGGTTCCACCTTCTCCAAATGGATTTTTGCCGCTTCCCGGAATAACGGAATACGTCAAATCACTGCTAGTGAACGTTAAAGATAGGGCTGGTTCTCCCGGAATTACAAAAAACCGACTCAAATCTAGCTCGTCTTTTAAGGGCGATGCTTCATCTATTTGTGTCACTGCGCTAATGTTCCATGTGCCATTAATTCCCTCTAATTTAGACACTGGATCACCAATTTCATATACCGGTTTGGTACACGAATGAAATGATACGCCTATGCTTCCTAGAACCATAAAGGCGGCTATGTATATTTTAAAATTCTTCATAATTAGCATCCTCCTTCAGGGTTCATATCAAAAATATTGGTGTTTTCGGTCGATGGAAATTGTAATACCATTCCGGGGCAATTCCAAACTGCTCCTCTAATATCGATAGATTCGCCAGATGCTCCTCTTCGTTTTAAATGTTGTACCCAATCCCCTTCACCACACATTTCAATTCTTCGTTCTCTATACACTGCGTTTAATATATCAGTAGAAGAAGAATTGGCCGGTAAAAGTACGTTGTATTGTGCCCGCATTCTAATGTCATTCACATCCTTAATGGCTTGATCCAAATTGGTTCCCATTCGCACATTGGCTTCCGCGCGAAGCAGTTTCATATCGGTCAAATACAGCAACGGCATATTCAACATTTGAAGCGGAAACTTGTTTAAAATGTATCTTTCGTTACTCAATCCTTCGTTGGAAATAGTAAACCATGCCGCTCTTAAATCTACGGATGTATCGGGAAGAGTAATAAAAGTTTCTCGAACAAATTCAGAACGTAAATTAAGCTCCGGATCATTAGAAGTATAATTGCCTTTATACACGCCCGAGCGGTCATCAGCTACAGCGGTGGTACTTACAATTCCAAAAATAGTTTCCGGACTAATCACATCTTCTTGAAAACGATTTATTGAACCTAAGGTGAAACGACCTCCATCAATTACCTCATTTAGGTAAGGAAGCGCTGAACTATAATCCATCATCTGAAAATATACCTTGGCTAGCAATGCGGACGCAGCATCTGAACTTGCATAATTTCCATTAGCTACGGGTAAATTTTCGTGAGCAGCTTTCAAATCTTCGAGAATAAAACTATACACTCCTGCTACCGATGTGCGTGGGGCAGTTTCATAAATTCCCGCTTTGCGAATCACAATTCCAGGATGTGAATTATCGGCTGTAAACCCATACGGTTGGGCAAATAATTTTACCAACTCAAAATGCATGTACGCTCTCATAAATCGCGCTTCTGCCAACATTCTCGTTTTATCTTCAGCGGTTAATTCTGCCACATTATCTACATTAGAAATCAACACATTGGCCCGTTCAATAACGCGGTAAGCATCGGCATACACGCTACCAATAGATCCATTGAAAATAATGGTGTTTCTCACCCACATTTCGTTGTAATCGGCATTGGTTTTGGGTTTGTTTAAATTATCACTCAATAATTCATTAAAGGTCTGCACGTTTCCATTCATGGTATTGGCAAACACATCATAAATCCCGTTGAGTACCATTTGTAAATCTGCGGGGGTTTTAATGGCTTCTGCCGTAGTTAAAGACCCGTCCTGCTTATATTCTAAGCTCTTTTCACATCCTACGAAGAAAAAGGCTGAAAATGCGATTGCGATATATAAAAATCTATTTTTCATGAGTCTCAATTTAGAATGATGCGCTTATGGTTAGGTTATACGTGCGCTCTTGTGGAGGCGTGAGGTAGGTAATGTTTCCACTCATATTCCTATCTGCATTATCCGCAAAATCACGTGCAATTTCAGGATCCAATCCTTGATATTTTGTAATCGTTAAAAAGTTGGTCATCGCAAATTGGACTCTCAAATTGTTGATTTTGTCTTTGGCTACTTTTCCAAAGCTATACCCTACCGATAGGTTTTTAAAACGTAGATAATCTCCGTCATGCAACCATAAATCAGTATTAATCCATGGCGTACTTGCACCATACGTAGAAGTATTTTGCGTCAATACAGGATAGGTAGAATTGTCTCCTGGTTTTCTCCATCGGTCGTAAATTTCTTTCCGCATATTCCAGTCGGTTACCACTCCAAGCTGACGTTTGGAAGAAGAATCATAAATTTTATTCCCTACAGAAAAGGTTACTAAGAAACTCATATCCCATTTTTTGTAGCTAAACATATTGGTCATCCCTCCTACCAAATCGGGTAAGATATCGCCTACCGGAACCCGATCCGCTGGCGACCAAGTAAAAGTCTCTTCCCCATTGATGTCGATGTAAACCGGTTTACCTGTGTCTTTATCAACATGCGAAAATTTTACTAAAAAATTGGTTCCTACTGGTGAACCAGGAACTACCCTTGTATCATTTGTTCCACCCGAAACAGCATCTGGAGAATAATCACCAATACTTACAATTTCGTTGTAATTATAGGCTAAATTTAATTTTGTATCCCATTTAAACTCACGGTTTATATTATGAGATGTCACATTAAACTCTACCCCCCAGTTCAAAATTTCACCTACGTTATCCCACCAATTGGTATAGCCAAATGATGGTGGCACAGCTAGGTACATAAACACGTCTTTGGTGCGTTTGTTATAATAGGAAAACTCGGTGGTAATTCTATCCTTCAAGAAGCCCATTTCAAAACCTAAATCAATGGTATGACTAGTTTCCCATTTTATATCTTGATTAGGAAGTTGCGTTTGATACAAATAGCCTTGGCCATTGTAGGTATTACTTGCCGACTGCCAGTTTTCTTTATATAAATTACTTGGAATGTTTGCATTTCCGGTGGTTCCCCAACTTGCTTTAATTTTAAAATACGATAGTGTTTTATTTCCTTTTAGAAACTTTTCTTCACTCACAATCCAACCAATGGATGCGGAAGGAAAGAATCCGTATTTATTATTCGGACCAAATCGAGATGAACCATCCACCCGAGCGGTTCCTTGCGCAATGTATTTTCCTTTATACACGTAATTTACTCTTCCAAAAAAACTTTGAAACGCAACCCGTTCTTTTCGATTTGTGCCAGGAGCTACAATGGTCGAGTCTTCGGCATTGTATTTATCTAATGCTGCCGGAGCAGTGTTGTACACATGTTTATCGGTAATGAATTTTTGTTGTTGGTATTGATATTCTAATCCACCCAACACGCCTAATTTATGATTCTCCTTAAGGGTTGTATTATACTGACCGGTTAGCGTAGAACTAAAATTATCCAATTTGGTTTGTTTCAGGTT
The DNA here is from genome assembly GCA_963974475.1 of uncultured Flavobacteriales bacterium. GTDB lineage: Bacteria > Bacteroidota > Bacteroidia > Flavobacteriales_G > Salibacteraceae > CAJXZP01. The sequence continues at coordinate 48,190 of CAXBCR010000005.1, read as the reverse complement.
TGCGGTTCCCAAATCTGGATTTTCTTTCAATGTTTGGTTCATTCGATTACTAGTCCATTGGTCTTCTCTCCAATTCATGGATTCATACCCAAACCTACCGTTAATGGTTATTTTTTTGGTGGGTGCATAAATCAAATTGGCATTATTAATCGTCCTAATTTCGGTTACCCTCCAATCGGTCCATTCCCGTTGAGCCGTTGGGTTATTTCCTACCCCTGCTTCAATCCAATAATCACCTGCATTGGCATACGCTACGGTGTCTCCTTTGTCATTTACAGTGTAATCTCCGGTATACGGATTGGCCACTTGGGTAGAATCCCATTTTACAGGATAAATAGGAAGCGCTGTTGACATTGCCGCTCCCAAACCACCACTCCAAGCTGCGTTTACACGATGGTTAACCCCACGTGTAATGTTGGTACTTCCTTTCAAGGTAAGCTTGTCATTCAATTTATAGTCTACGTTAAGTTTCCCATTCATTCTATCGTAGCTATTTCCTACCAAGTAACTTGCGTTATCATCGTAACTAAAGGATGCGTAAGCACCCAATTTTTTCTTTTTGTAAGCTACGCCCAAACTGTATAATTGTTTGAAACCAGTAGTAATGGTTTGATCCACCCAATCTGTATTGGTTCGTTGTGCGGCATCCCATGGAATACTGGATTTTAAGGGTGCATGACCTACCCCTCCATCATTTTCATACGCTTCTTGAAATAGCTGTAAATATTCAGAATTATTCAACATATTTGGTCGCGCTACCGGATTAGACATTCCCAATCTGGTTTTGAAATTAATAACCAATCCATCTTTTTTGGCCGATTTGGTCGTTATCAAAATTACTCCATTGGAACCTCGAGAACCATAAATACCCGTGGAAGCCGCATCTTTCAGCACTTCAATCGATTCAATATCTTCTGGATTTATAGCGGCCAGTGGGTTGGTATTCATACCTCCACTATTACCTCCAATAAAATTATCGCTAATAATAGGAATTCCATCTACCACATATAATGGGTCACCGCCCGCAGAAATAGAGGCAATACCACGTATTCTCACTAAAGATGCAGAACCCGCAAGTCCAGAACCTGTGGTCACTGAAACTCCAGCCGCTTGCCCTTGCAATGCCGATTCAAAACTTGGTACCGGCAGCGCTGCAATTTCTTTTCCTTCCACTTTAGCAATGGCTCCGGTTACTTCTCTTTTTCGTTGCACGCCATAGCCCACTACCACAAACTCATCTAGCATTTCTGTTTTGGTTTTCAAAACAATCGTAAAACTTTCTGGTGTTTGCCCTGCTACCACAGTCACCGTTACTTTTTGAGTTTCAAACCCTATAAAGCTGATATCTAACACATAGCTACCCGGTTCGACTTTGGTGATTTCAAATTTTCCATCTATATCCGTCACCGCACCATGCGTGGTTCCGTCAATTCTTACATTCACACCCGGAAGTGGTACTTGTGCATCATCCACGATGGTTCCTTTAATGGATGTAGCGAGGGTAACCAATGAGACCATAAAAAGCCCAATTACCAAAAAAGCTTTTCTAAACAAACTCTGTTTCATAATTCCGTGTTTACTGTAAACAAATGAATTCATAACTCTCCCTTAATCAAAAGTGTTACAAAGTGTTAAAAATACACCTTTCAATATTAAGAAAAAAATTTTACTTATTGTCATTATGACAATAAGTAAAATTTGTGATTTTGATTTTGTTTTGACCTGGTACGTTTTCTTCCATAAGCCTATTTAATTACTGGAATTCAACTGTTTAAATAAAAATAAGAACAAATAGTATGGGCTATACCTAAATTAGTCGCTCAATTTTTATTTTACGAATAGATTTTTACCGGTCTGTAACTTTATGACTGTATGTTGGCATAATTACACGCTAATACTAGTCACAGCTAATTAAAAGGATGAGTAGGAAACAAAAAAGCCTCGAGGACGAATCCCCGAGGCTTTAACCTAAATTAAAAATAAACTTATTGCAACAGTAATTTTTTGGTAGTAGTAGCGCCTTTTGCATCTACTATTTTAAGAATATAAACCCCGTTATTAAGAGCGCTTAAATTCAAATCCACTTTACTATTTCCAGCAGTTACTGTGTTTAAAACCATTTTACCGGTAAGATCCACTACAATTAAATTGTAATTTCCTGCTTCTGAGAAAGAAACAGTAGTTACATCTGTGAATGGATTTGGATAAACGTTCACATCTGAACTGAAATTAATTTCACTTACAGAATTTGCGCTATCGCATGAAGCAGAACATAAATTCCAACAGAAAGCTAAAGTAGTATCTACATCGGTACGGTTATATAATCTGTTTGGTGTAGAAACCGGATTAACAATACCACATCCCATGGCTAAAAAGTCACCTGACTCCTCGGTAGCTAAAGATGTGTTTGGTTTACCATTTACAAATTTGAATTGCATTTCTGGAGCACCACCAATTAATAAAGCAGTAGAATAAACACCAGAACCGTTGTCAGTTAATTTAATCGCACCTGCTTGCCAAGAAGGCGAAGTAAATGAACCCATTACCCATACACCACCAGAATCAGCATCTGAAGATACATTCATGGTATCCATATTCACACTAAATGTAATGGTAGAAGAATCAGGATTTAAAACACAAGGCCATGTACATGAACCAAAGCAAAAAGTAACTACGGTGTCGGCTGCAAATGTAACGTCACGGTTTCCGCCCACATTACAAGAAGAAGGAATTCCTTCTTCCGATCCCCAAGCATTTCCATTAATAAATTTGTATTGGTATCCTTGTGGCTGTAAAGCTAAAGTAACCTCATAAATTCCATCATTATCTCCATCCAATAATTCGGTTCCAGCTGGATCCCAACCTTGCATGCTACCTGCTACATGAACTCCATCTGGAGAAACAACTTCATTAGTCATATCCACACGTAATGTTAAATTACTTGTTTGACATTCCACACAAGCACCATAACAAACTGCAGTCATTACTGTATCAGCAGTAATTCCATTCATATAACGATTGTTGGTAGACGCATCCACACAGGCTAACCCATTAATAGACTCATCATTTCCCCATGCATCACCGTTTACAAATTTGTATTGCACGCTATCACCAGAAGTAAACTCATGGATGTATTTATATACATTTCCTCCATCTGGATTATGCATTTCTGTACCCGATGGATCCCATCCTTGAAGATTACCCGCTATATGAACTCCGGTAGCATTCACCGTTTGCAAAGCCATGTTTACTTGAAAAGTCACACCCACTTTACCACAATTTACTAACCCAGAAAAACAAACAGTTGGAACACTTGATGCCGCTGAAATATAAGTCCAACGGTTACCATTACCTCCACCTACTTGCGCACCTGTAGGAACACTTTCTGCTCCACTCCATGCGTTATCATTAATGAACTTGTACTCATACATACCCGCATTCAAGTCAATAGTTACTTCATATACACCATCACTATTTGCATCGGTCATAGCGTAAGCCGAAGGACTCCATGCGGTACCGGTAGAACCATTGGCATCAAAGTTACCCGCCACGTGAACCCCGTTTGCGGAAACAGTTTCATTGGCCATGTTTACCTGAAAGGTAACATTAACTGCACTCACCGTGGTGGCCATCAATAACACGGAAAGAAGAGCGTAAAGTTTTTTCATCTGTCTTTTAGTTTTGCCGAATCGGCCCCTTGGCTCTCCCACCTAATTGTTGTGTCTGCGAGAAAAATCCAATAATACTCGATTCTATTGTTTAGTTTTTAAAAAATATTCGTAATTGTCATTTTGACACTTTCAAATATAGGGATAATTATTGTAATATTAACACTAAGTAAAAATATTATTGATTTATATTGATAATCAATATATTAAACACAAAAACAAAACCATGTTTCGAAAAATATCAGCACTCATATTCGTTTTCGTTCTTATTTCAAGTATCAGTTTTGCCAAAAAAGCGGTAGAAATTAAACGAATTGACCCCTCATTTTGGTTTGTTGGCATGCAAAATCCTGAATTACATTTGTTAGTTTCGGGTGTTGATTTTACCCATATCCAAGTGACTACCAATTACAAAGGAGTTACCATTACGGATGTTCGGTTAGCCGAAAATCCGAACTTTATATTTGTAGATTTAACCTTAGCCAAAGAAACTTTGCCCGGAATGGTCGCGTTAGAATTTTCCGGTTCAGGTAGAGAAACAACCATTAATTACCCATTAAAAGAACGATTATCTAAGCATCAATATATGGGATTAACTACCACGGACTTAATATATCTCATCATGCCCGATAGGTTTGCAAATGGAGACACAAGTAACGACCTTATTATAGGTACCGAAGAAAATAGCGTGAATAGGGTGAATGATTTTGGGCGTCATGGAGGTGATTTACAAGGAATTACCGACCATTTGGATTACATTAAAGACTTAGGAATGACTGCTTTATGGTTAAACCCAACGGATGAAAACAACGAACCCAAAGAATCGTATCATGGATATGCCATTACGGATCATTACAAAGTAGATGCTCGTTTAGGAACTAACGCTGACTATAAAAAGCTAATTACATCTGCCCACAATCGTGAATTAAAAATTATAAAAGATGTGGTGTTCAACCATTTTGGCAATCAGCATTATTTGATAAAAAACCTTCCGTCAAAAAACTGGATAAACCAATGGGAAGAATACACCCAAAGCAATTTTAGAGCACCAACCGTTTTTGACCCATACGCATCCCAAACGGATAAAAAGAAGTTTCAAAACGGCTGGTTTGACCACCACATGCCCGATATGAATCAAACAGATACTGATTTAGCCAATTACTTGATTCAAAACAGTATTTGGTGGATTGAGGCGTATGACATTGATGCGTACAGAATAGATACCTACGCCTATTCCGACCAGAAATTTATGGCGAATTGGGCCAAAGCAATACGCAATGAGTTTCCAAATTTCTTTCTATTTGGTGAAACTTGGGTGCATGGAAACACCGTTCAAGCACAGTTTGTGGGTGACTCTTTTGTTCCCCGTCCGTATCCAAACTACCTGCAATCCGTAACCGATTTTCAATTGTATTATGCCCTATCCAAAACTGTTACCCAACCTTTTGGTTGGACCGAAGGAGTGGCATCAGTATATTATACTTTGGCGCAAGACCTTATTTATAAAAACCCACAAAACTTAGTCACCTTTTTAGATAACCATGATTTGGCTCGCTTTTACGGAATTACAGATAAGGATATACGAAAATTTAAAATTGGATACGGAATGTTGTTAACCTTACGAGGAATTCCTCAAATACTGTACGGAAGCGAAGTATTGATGGCTGGCACCGAAAACCATGGCAAAATAAGAGAAGATTTTTGGGGTGGATGGGCTACCGATTCGGTAAATAAATTCACCCAAAAAGGACGATCAAATATCGAAAATGAAGCGTTCAATTACATCAAAATTTTAGCCAATTGGCGTAAAACCTCCACTGCAATAACAACGGGTAAATTGATGCAGTTTGTACCCGAAAATGGAGTTTACGTTTATTTTAGGTACACCAATGAAGAAACCGTAATGGTGGTAGTAAATGCCTCTGAGAAAATCCAAAATGTAGCCCTAAATCGATTTGCAGAACGAACCCATGGATTTGCTACCGCTGTAGGCGTAATAGATGGATCCATAAAACCAGTGACCGGAAATTGGGAGCTCAAACCATGGGAAATTAGGGTTTTGGAATTGAAATAGAAGAAGAGCTAACTCTGCTCCCCTTTGTGGCTTATGGGCTATTTTTAGTTTTTTGGTTTTGAATTTCGAACACCCAACAAGGAATGATGAATGTTGAAGTGGAAAAGGCTCATCTAAAATCAACAAAAACACTCCAATTATTAGACTACCAAAACAACCACTGATTATTGTTAATTGAATATGGAGTGTTGCATATTTTTCCAGAGGCTCCGCTCAGTGAACGGAGACGCTAATTTTAGTTTTTGGTTTTGAATTTCGAACATCCAACAAGGAATGATGAATGTTGAAGTGGAAAAGCTCATCTAAAATCAACAAAAACACTCCAATTATTAGACTACCAAAACAACCACTGATTATTGTTAATTGAATATGGAGTGTTGCATATTTTTCCAGAGGCTCCGCTCAGTGAACGGAGACGCTAATTTTAGTTTTTTGATTTTGAATTTCGAACATCCAACAAGGAATGATGAATGTTGAAGTGGAAAAGGCTCAACCCAAAAAACATTTAGACTAAAAACTTTTACCGAATACCCAACAAGGAAAGTGGCGTATTTATGTAAAAAGGTGAATTTGCAATTATGCACACCAATTTGAAATAAAACCAATCTTGAATAAAAGCAAAAGCCTCAAATATCTTTCGATATATGAGGCTTTAATCTATTTGTATTAGCATTCAACCCTAGAGTTGGAGCCATATATCATCCACTAAGTAATCCTTATTATTAGGTCATTTAGCGAAGTCAAAGTACCTATTAATCAGCTAAAGCAGCAGAAAAATACTCTCTATTCATTCTAGCAATGTTATCTAAAGAAATTCCTTTCGGACATTCTACTTCACAAGCTCCGGTGTTGGTACAGTTCCCAAAACCTTCTTCATCCATTACTTTAACCATGTTTTTAACCCGTTCTTTGGCTTCTACTTTACCTTGAGGTAACAAAGCAAATTGAGAAACTTTAGCGGACAAGAACAACATAGCAGAAGCATTTTTACACGTTGCAATACAAGCACCACATCCAATACATGTAGCTGCATCAAATGACGCATCTGAATCTGCTTTAGGAATAGGAAGTGCATTTGCATCTTGGGTGTTTCCAGAAGTATTTACTGAAACGTACCCACCTGCTTGTTGGATTTTTTCCATACCCGAGCGATCCACAACCAAATCTTTTACTACAGGCATTGCTGTAGCTCTAAAAGGCTCAATGTAAATGGTGTCGCCATCGTTAAACATACGCATGTGCAACTGACAAGTAGTAATGGCTTTATCTGGTCCGTGTGCTTCTCCATTAATGAATAATGAACACATCCCGCAAATTCCTTCTCTACAATCGTGATCAAAAACCACTGGGTCTTCGCCTTTCACAACTAATTGCTCGTTTAAAACATCCAACATCTCTAGAAAAGAAGAGTCAGGTGAAATACCAGTAACATTGTAATCCACAAGCTTTCCCTCAGAATTAGCGTCTGCTTGACGCCAAATCTTTAGTAATAAGTCCATATCTTTTTTATTTGACATAATCTATAATTTTTCCCTCTAGAGAGGCTTATTTATAACTTCTTTGTTTTAATTCGATATCGTTGAAAGTCAAGTCTTCTTTATGAAGATTTGCCGATCTAGGATCTCCTGTGTATTCCCAAGCTGCAACGTAAGCATAATCCTTATCGTTACGTAACGCTTCTCCTTCTTCGGTTTGTGATTCTTCACGGAAGTGACCTCCACAAGACTCATTACGCTCTAATGCATCTTTAGCAAATAATTCACCTAACTCTAAGAAATCAGCTACTCTACCTGCTTTTTCAAGCTCAGTATTCATAGACATTGCGTTTCCAGGAATTTTCAAATCTTTCCAGAACTCTTCTCGAATGGCTTTAATTTCATCCATTGCTTCTTGTAAGTGTTTTGCATTACGGGCCATACCCACTTTGTTCCACATTACTTTTCCTAATTGTTTATGGAAATGGTCAACCGATTTTGTACCTCCAATATTCATGAAAGTATTGATTCTATCAGTTACTTCTTTTTCAGCAGCAACAAATTCTGGTAAATCAGTTGGGATAGCTCCAGTACGAATTTCATTCGCTAAATAATCACCAATAGTGTATGGCAAGACAAAATAACCATCAGCTAAACCTTGCATTAAAGCGGAAGCTCCAAGTCTGTTTGCACCGTGGTCTGAGAAATTAGCTTCACCTGCGGCATAACATCCAGGAATGGTAGTCATCAAATTGTAATCTACCCAAATTCCACCCATGGTATAGTGCACCGCTGGGTAAATCATCATTGGAGTATTGTATGGATTTTCATCTACAATTTTCTCATACATTTGGAACAAGTTACCATATTTAGATTCGATAACAGCTTGTCCTAATTCAATGATTTTTTCTTTACTTGGGTTATGAATCCCATGAATGTGTGCTTGCTCTGTTCCGTAACGTACAAATGAAGATGCAAAATCCAAATATACAGCCTCACCTGTAGCATTCACTCCGTAACCTGCATCACAACGTTCTTTAGCTGCTCTTGAAGCAACATCACGAGGTACTAAGTTACCAAATGCAGGATATCTACGCTCTAAGTAATAATCTCTGTCTTCTTCTGCTAAATCAACAGGTTTCAAGGTTTTATTACGGATAGCTTCTACATCTTTTTTATGTTTAGGAACCCAAATTCTACCATCATTACGTAATGACTCTGACATTAAAGTCAATTTAGATTGATGGTCTCCTGAACGAGGAATACACGTTGGGTGAATTTGTGTGTAACAAGGATTTGCGAAATACGCTCCTTTTTTATGAATTTTCCAAGCTGCAGTGGCATTAGAACCCATCGCGTTGGTAGAAAGATAAAATACATTTCCGTAACCACCTGAAGCAATAACCACCGCGTGAGCAGAATGACGTTCAATTTTACCGGTAATTAAATCACGCGCAATAATACCTCGCGCTTTACCATCTACTACCACCAAGTCTAACATTTCATGACGGTTGTACATCGTTATTTTACCTTTTGCAATTTGACGATTCATAGCTGAATAGGCACCCAACAACAATTGCTGTCCGGTTTGACCTTTAGCATAAAAAGTACGAGATACCAATACACCACCGAAAGATCGGTTGTCTAAAAGGCCACCATAATCACGTGCGAAAGGAACCCCTTGGGCCACACATTGGTCAATAATTGATCCCGATACTTCAGCTAAACGGTACACATTTGCTTCACGTGCACGATAATCGCCACCTTTTACGGTATCGTAAAATAAACGGTAATCAGAATCACCATCATTTTGATAATTTTTTGCAGCATTAATTCCTCCCTGAGCCGCAATAGAATGCGCACGTCTTGGAGAATCCTGATAAGCAAATGCTTTTACGGCATAGCCCATTTCTGCTAGTGATGCAGCAGCTGCACCACCTGCTAATCCAGTTCCTACAACGATTACGTCAATTGAACGTTTATTCGCTGGATTTACAACATTAATGTCGTTTTTATGTTTTGTCCATTTATCCTTAATTGGACCTGCTGGAATTTTAGCTTCTAACTTTGACATATCTAATTAGTTTACTGGATTTAAGAAAAAGTAAATTGCAATGGCAGAAAAACCAATGGCAACGATAGCGCTGTAAACTGTTCCCACAGTTTGCATTAAACCTTTCCATTGGCTGTTTTTCCAACCAATGGTTTGGAATGCCGATTGAAAACCGTGATTTAAGTGAATTCCCAATCCAATAAAAGCAAGAACATATCCTAAGGCATAATACCAAATGCTAAATAAGCTAGTTACCAAAACGTAATCATCGGTTACATTATCTGTAAATTTAAGCTCATAAAAGAAATGACGCATGTGCAATACTAAAAACACCAAAACCAAACCTCCGGTATATATCATATTACGGGATGCCCAAGTTGAATTGGCAGCTGCGTTTTCATACGCATAAGCCACTGAACGAGCCGCTTTATTTTGCAAGGTTAATTTAATCCCCATCACAATGTGAACGATAAAGCCAGCCGCAAGTACGTATTGCATCACTTGAATTAGCGGATTAGTAGCCATAAATTCGGAACCTTCATTAAAAAGTTCGGGGCCTACGAATAAAAATAAATTGATTGTGAGATGGACGATTAAGAACACCACCAAGAACGACCCGGTGATGGCCATCCAGAATTTTCGTGCAACTGACGAATTGAAAAAACCTTTAAGAGGACTCATTTTTATTAAATTTTGTGAAATTATTCAACAAATGTAGTAGGATTTCTAGACCTACTGCCTTTTTTTAGAATGATAAAAAACAGGTTAATTAATTTAGAATGATTCTAAATAAAGGTGGTTAAATATAAGATTGTTAACGTTTTTGACTCTAAAAAATATTTGCAAGTTTTACGAAATTGGCCGTTATTGCCTGAAATACCAAATATAATTTTCGACTGAAACTTGATTAATAGATCTGGTAACCGGATTGAAATCAGGATAACATTTAACGAACATCAAGTAAACCGACCATAAATTCTAAATTCACCAGGAACGATGTCATTATAAATTACTAAGCCTTGGCTAATTCTAATACGTTTTATCATATACAATTCCAGAAAAAGGCGTTTCAGGATTTCGTATAATTGAAATAAACCCAACGTTAAATATTAATACTATAACCGAGAATAGTACTCCTAAAATTAAACCTACATCATCCTTCGGAGAAAGAAATGGTAAATACTTTTTCATAATAGTAGTTTAAATTGATGACTCAAAAGTGCCTCAATCAACTACCTCAATAACTGAAAGTAAGCTAACTAATATCTGCTCTTATTCTGCTCAAGGCTTGTGGGGTAATTCCAATATACGAAGCAATATATTTTAACGGAATCTCTTTTATCAATTTGGGTTGATGCTTAAATAAGCTATAATATCTTTCTGTAGCCGAGCGAGTTAGCAAGCTCAACTCTCTATTTTGTTTCCCACAAAAAAACTGTTCTGCAATTTGTCTTCCTATTAAATTACCTTCTCTGGTATTGTCAAAAAGGTCATTTAAAGCCTTATGAGAAATGCGCCACACCTTCACATCGGTTAAGGTTTCAATTTGATACTTAGCCGGTTTTTGAAAGACAAAGGAATCATAGGCACTAAAAAAATGACCTTGAAAACCAAATCCAAAGGTGGTTTCGCTTTCTTCTCCTGGAATAACAAATCTTACCGCGCCTTCTTCAATTACCGATACAAAACCTTCTACTTCTCCCATGGCCAAGATAACAGTCCCTTTAGGAAACGTAGCCGATTCAAGATTTTCTGTAAACAGTGACCATACGAAATCGTTTAGGTCTACAAAGTTTTCAAAATACGCGCGAATATTTTTCATTTTTTGTTCTTTGATTAACACTCTTTCGGGCTAATAGTTTGAAAAATCAAACCTATTTCCAATTTTTAAAGAGTGACAATATATTAAAACTAAAGTTAAATTTTACCGCGAACCCAAAAAAATGACTTGTTTTGTGAAGCTCCTTAAATAGAAGGAAGTAATTGAATTAACAAAAATGGTTATGAAAAAGTATATAATTGGTTTATTGCTAATCGCAGGAAATTTTCAATACAGTTTTGCTCAAAAAATTCAACCTATCACACCAGTAGAGGACTATAGTGATATGAATTATGATAACATCATTGGAGCGCATGAAGGCATTATTTTAGCCTACATGAATGAAGGTGGACAGACCTATATAAAAGGATTTGAACAAGAAACCCTTTCTCCCGAATTTTTCGAAAAACTACGATTTATAACTCCAAAGGATCAACCTATTCGGTTTTTGGATTTTGTTATGACTAATGAACAACCTGTGATTATTGGTTATAGAAAGGACAATGAATTGAATAAAACAATTTTCTATGCACAGTATATGGATAGAACGGGTCATGTTATGGATGAAGAGCACATTATCTTAAGCGTGGATTTGGAACCTTCGGTAAGCCAGGAAAACATTCATATAAAAGCTTCTGAAAATAAAGAACGAATAATTCTTTCGTATAACCGAAAACTAGACAAAAGCAATGAAATTATTACGGATGTAGTAATTATTAATCCCGAACTTAGAGTTACAGCTCAAGTTAACTTAGTGAAGCCTATTAGGGTAAATAAAGGGGAGCAAATAACCTATAACTATGATGTGTTTATTGGAAATTCTAACGGGTTTGTTAGTTCATTTGAAGAAGTGATTACCAAAAAAGGAAAACAAGTAAAACATTTAACCACAATTACGAGCTATGATGAGAATGGGAAAGAACTAGGTTTTACCGATTTTGGAGCCGTAAAAGAAGAAGTGTTTCATCCCTATGTATCCTTTTTGGAAGAAACAGACATGTTTAAAGTGAGTGCGCTATTTGTTAGTACTAACGAAAAAGAGCAAGCATCAAACATGTTTCAAGGAATTTTTACTGCCAATTTCCATTGGAAGTCAATGGAAATGGAAAGAAATGAATTATTTCGATTTGATGTTTTCACCAAAGCAATTCCAGAGAGGGCAAAGCAAATGGAAGTGAAGCAATTTGGCAAAATGTTTCAAATTACGGATGTAAAACAAACCGAAGATCAAGGCTTTGTGTTTTTTACTCAAGCAATAACAAAAGCAGTAGATGAAGCGAGTAAAGAAGGTGAGTTTTCGTACGGAAAAGAGGTGTTATGGGCCATTCACAAAACAGGAGAAATAAAATGGATGCTTGAAATTCCACATTCAAACTTATCATTTAAGTCGAATTATTACGGTCAAGAAATTCCTTATTTTCAAGAAAAATTGGACTCTTGGAAACGGCATCATTACATGAATTCCGAATCTATTGACATCACTACCCGAGAAGGAAAAAACATGGTAATTGATTTAAACAATACTGAACAAAAATTTTCTCCTATGGTATACTCAATCGATTTAAAGGAAGGTGTTCTTAAACCATTTGAAATGGACAAGGAAGAATTAGAAAACCCTTATTTGAAAGGATTGTACTATTATTCCGTTTTTAGTCAATCTAAACAATAACCGCGGCCCGTGTTTACGGCCAGATTCTAGCCTATACATATTCGGAAAGCTCTAACCAGCGCATTTCCATTTCGTCAAGGGTGTTTACTATTTGCGTAAGCTCCTCCGAAATTTTCATGATTTGTTCGTGGTCATCTGCTACTTCGGTTAGCTTTTCAGATAATTCGTACTTACGTTTCTCTAAAACCGGCATTTCTTTTTCAATCGATTTAAACTCCCGTTGCTCGTTGAATGAAAGCTTAGTTTTTTCCTTTTCTATCTTTTGAGAAGTTACTTTGGGCTTAGACGCTTGTTTCTTCTCTGCTGCAATTTGCTGAGCTCTCCATTCCTCATATTGGGTGTAGTTTCCAGGAAAATCTTTTATTTCTTCAGCATAATCTAATGAGAAAATGTGCTTAACAATTCGGTCTAAGAAAAACCTATCGTGACTCGCAATTACCAAGCAGCCAGGGAATGATTGCAAGAAATCTTCTAGAACATTTATCGTCAGGATATCCAAATCATTAGTAGGCTCATCCAAAATCAAAAAGTTTGGGTTATTCATTAACACCTGAACCAAATGCAATCTCTTTCGCTCTCCACCACTCAATTGATCCACGCGCATAAAATGCATATCTCTTGGAAATAGGAAACGCTCTAGCATTTGTGCAGCAGAAATAGTTTTACCGCCTTTTAAAGGAAATACCTCCGCAATTTTTTTGATAACCTCAATAACCCGTTGATCCATTCCTCCTTGCAACCCTTCTTGCGAGTACAACGAAAATTTAACGGTTTCGCCCACTACCACTTTACCGGTATCGGAAGGTAGCTTACCTAACATCATATTGATTAAGGTTGATTTTCCAGAACCATTTTTTCCGACCAGTCCAATAACATCATTACGCCCAAATTTGTAATTGAAGTTTTTGAAAAGTGTTTTTTTCCCATAGCTTTTGGAAGCATTGTGAAATTCTAAAATCTTACTTCCTAAGCGTTCCATCTGGGTGGAGATTTTCGCTTTTTCTTCTTTGGTTTGAATCGAGGCCGAATCTTTTATTGCATCAATCGCATCAATACGCGCTTTTGACTTCGTTGTTCTTGCTTTGGGTTGGCGTCTAAACCATTCTAATTCTTTTTTGAGTAAGCCTTGGGCTTTCTGTTTTTGCGAAATATTATTTGCTTGACGTTCTTCTCTTTTTTCTAAAAAATACCCGTAATTACCTTTATACACGTGCATTTCACCTCGCTCTATTTCTAGAATCTTATTGGTAACCGCATCCAAAAAATAACGGTCGTGCGTCACCATAAACAACGTTGTATTGCTAGTAGTCAAATAGCTTTCTAGCCATGAAATCATTTCAATATCCAAGTGATTGGTAGGTTCATCCAAAATGATAAGGTCCGGATTTTCAATAAGCAATTTGGCTAAAGCAATTCTTTTTTGTTGACCTCCAGATAAGGTGGCTACTTTGGCATCCAAACGATCCAAACCTAATTTACCTAAAATTTCCTTGACCTTGTTTTCTAGATTCCAAGCATCTAATCGCTCCATGCTATCAAAAAGCGAGGTTAGCTTATCATGATCTTCATTTAACACAGCTAACTCATAATCTTTAACCACCTGAAATACTTCTGTATCGGATGAAAAAACAGCGTCCAAAACCGTTAAATGAGGCTCAAAAACAACTTCCTGCATTAAGAGTCCCACTTTGATGTCTTTACGAAAAGTAACTACACCAGAATCAGGTTCTTCTTGGCCAGATAAGACTTTTAGAAGAGTGGTTTTTCCACTTCCGTTTCGGGCTATTAGCCCTACCTTATCGCCTTTGTTTAATCCAAATGTAAGGTCACTAAAAAGCACTTTGTCGCCATACATTTTTGATAAATTCTCGACAGATAAATAGTTCATAGGAAATGAAATTTTAGAAGCCGCAAGATACAACTTGTTGATTAGGCCAAAACCAAAATGGCATGTTTTAAAACAGAGAATTCAACCTGTGACGATTTGCCTAAAAACTCACCATCTGCTTGAATAGGTATGGCATGGTTAGACTGAATCCTCACGTGGGTATCTTCATACTTTTTTACAAAGGTGGCGGATGCGATGTGACCATTAAATAGTTTGTAGAGTTGTGGAAAAATCATCCAATTCGAATCCTTCTTTACCACTGTTAAATCTAAAGTGCCATTATTGGGCTTTGCTTTGGGGCTGATGTGCATACCGCCTCCAAAAAACTGTCCTTTAGACGCAACCAACACCAATGTTTCGCCCGAATACAATTCACGATTATCTGTATAAATCTTGGCTACCGGAGCTTCAAAACTGGTGAGTGCTTTGAGCATACTTTGTACGTAAGAGAGTTTCCCTTTTTTACCCGAATCATTGAGTTTTTCAATTTCCTCGACTACTTTTCCATCCAACCCAATTCCGGCTACATTAATAAAATAATGTTTCAAATTTAGATTTGAAGCTTGAACAAAGCCAATGTCGTGCGGAATAGTTGTGCATTTTTCTAACCTAGGTATGAGGTTGCTAATCGTTAATTTTTCTTGATTTCGCGCCCAATCATTTCCCGTACCTACTGAAACTATCGAAATAGTGCAAGGGTTATTGAGCGTAAATTTTTGAGATTGAAAAACCGCGTTAACAATTTCATTCAACGTTCCATCGCCACCAATACCAATGAAATAGCGGAAACCCGCTTGGTATTTTTCTCTCACCAACTCAATGGTATGTTTGTGAAACTGCGAAATTCCGAACGAATAATCCAAATTGGATTGATCTAAAAGGGGCTGAATTTTCCCCCATAGATTTAGCCCTTCACCTTTCCCTGAAACGGGATTAATTACAAAATACCAATGCTTACTCATTCAGCAAACAAAGAAATTTAATAATTGGAGATAGGCAAGCCTTTATTGAATCACAATTTTATCGCGCAAAATGGTTTTACCCACTTGAATTTGAATAATATAAATTCCCGCATTTAAATGTGTAGATCTAAACGAAACAGGAATAGAAATATCTTGCACATTTACGGATTGAGTCGCAATAGTTTTACCCGATAAATCGGTAATGGAAATAAATCCAGCCCCTCTAACCACTGTTTTGAATAGAATGTCAAAGTTACCGTTGCTTGGATTTGGATATACTTCAAATAGCGATTTTTCAGAGTGGATTTCTCCAATTCCATCCGGAATATTTTGACCACAAGAGTCTCTAGGGTATGGTTTGTAATCAAATTTGGTTTCATTCAAATTCAAATACATCACTCCTCCAGTATGTTCACCTACAATAAGTTCAATACTATCATTCGCATTCAAATTCGCCCCGGTTGCACAAATTATCGAAGTAGAAAGTTTTAAACTATCCGTTTCTGTATAAGTACCCAAATAATTTGCATCCATGCCTTCATAAAAGTGAAGCACACCATCTCCATCTCCCACTAAAAGCACATTAGTGGTGTCTCCTCTCAGTTTCCCAATATAGGGAGCTGCGTTATTGTGATAACCTGGGAAATAATGATAAATACCGCCTAAAGTATCGGTTATAGCGGTGTCATAAATGGGATTAGTGGTTGTACCTTGGTTGAGGTACAATTTTATATTTCCATTTTTTTGCCCCACAAGTAGGTCTAATTTTGAATCCTTATCGATATCAAAAAGAAATGGGCTAGGTTGTAAACCAAAACTTTGATTCATAAAATTATCAGTAACTAGCACAAAATTGGGTGCCGCTCCAGAACCTCCCATATTTTGGTAGTAGCTCAATTTTCCGTTAGTTTCACCACATAATAAGTCATTGTCCCCATCACCATCTATATCTGCAAACGCAGGAGCAATCCAATGTCTGCCTGTAGTCGAAATATTGGCCAAATCATTCGTAACTAACTCAAAAGCCGGATTGGCAGCGGTTCCGGTATTTTTGTAGTACGCTATTTGAGAACGATATGTAGTGAGAGAGGTTACGTAATCATAGCTCTCAAAATACCCAAAATTACCTATCATCAAATCCGGTATATTATCTCCAGAAATATCTGCCAAAACAGGGAATGCGATGGAGCCTACATCAATTTGTTCGCCTACCAAAAAGTTCTTTTTCGCCAGTTGAAAATTGGGTTGATTGTTTGCCCCATAATTTTCATACATCCATATATTTCCTGTATCCGAACCGGTATATTTATCATTTACAGTTATTAACAGATCGTTTCGATTATCATTATTTACATCTTCAAAAAATGCGGTTGGAAACGTAGGTAAATTAACTGCCACGTTTGTGGATCCAGGGTAATTGTAATCTACAGAGGTCATGTGGGCCGCAGTGTTTGTTCCCCCATTATGAAGCATTAAAAGATTACTGTATCCCACATCTCCCGAAAGTAGGTCTTTCACTCCATTTCCGGTTAGATCTATGGTAGTAATCGTACCTCCAGTGTGTCTTTGAGCACCCCCGCTGCTTGCACCACCACCTTTACAATTGTAGTTTAGCACAATAGAATCCGTTTGAACGTTTTCGTAAAAATTTCCCCAACAAGATGGGTCCATTTCAAAAATCATGGTATCCAACGTAGGAGAAACATTTTGGTAATAAGAAATGAATGTGCCAAATTGATGGGTGGACAAAATATCCAAATCGCCATCGCCATCTATGTCGTCAATACATGGATAATCTACTACAACAGTAAAAACCTGCCCACTGGATTTGGTCACTAATAACGGGGTGGTTAATTCAAACTTTAGCGTATTATCACTCACGTTTGTGTACAACTTCATGCCACCAGGAGTATGAGTAAATAAATCCGTTTTACCGTCTTTATTGTAATCTCTAAACACTACAAATTCTTCTATTCCCTTCGGGAAATAAGCAGCATACTCAGGTGCGTAATGATACGAATCAAGATGAGAAGTGGTATCATTCACGTACACTCTAAATTGATTGGTTGCACGGTCAAAAAGTACGATGTCAAGGTAACAATCAAAATTAACGTCTACTTTACCAATTTGAGGACTATTCACGCCACCTGCCCATGCATTTTGAAGAACGGTGCCATTTTTAGTAACAACAATGCTATCATTGTACACATATTTGTAGCCTGATTGAGAAAAACCGGATAAAGAGATGAAACTTAAAAGAATCAAGGAAAGATATTTTAACATACTAATCTAATTTTGGTTAATTAATGCCCCAAAAATATGCATTAATGCGGTATTTGTCAATATTTAGTATAGACTTGCCACGGTAAATCGAATTAGATACTTTTGCCGTCCTAAATTGAGTTCATGAAACAAGTTTTTGTTCTATTATTTATAAGTATATCGTTTGCTACTAATTTGGTTGCCCAAGAGGGTGAAAAAACAGAGGAACGTAATAAGCACCAAGATCACATGTTAATAGATTTTGGTTACGAAACTTTTTCAAGCCGACCTGGATTTACCGATTTTCAGTGGTACAACAACGGATTAAATATTCAGTTGTTTTACGATAAACTGTTTGGACAAAGTGGATTTAGTGGCGCCATTGGAGTGGGTTTTAGTACACAAAGCTATTACTCTAATAAGCAAATTAGAAGAGACACTAACCAAACTTCCTTGTATTCAGATTGGTTGCAACCTGAAAAATTATATGATCGAAATAAAGTAAGCACCTCTTGGATTGAGGTTCCAGTAGAACTGAGATACCGCTCTAAATTAGATGATTATGGTTACCGATGGAAATTTTCTGTTGGTGGTAAAATCGGGTATTTGATTGATACACACGATAAATTAGTAGATAAGAATGGGGTTAAATACAAAACCTATTATTTCCCAGATATGAATAATATCCGTGCCGGATTAATTGCTCGTGCTGGATACGGTAAGGTAAATTTCACGACTTTCTTTTCGTTGACCGAGTTTTTTGTTCCGGGAAGAGGACCTGAAATGAAACAAATTTCAATTGCCATTTCTTTGGTTCCTTTTTAGATTGAAGCTGCCGTACCAGTTGCCATAATCATCAAGGTAAAATACGAAATTCCAAAACCTAGCACCCAACCCGCAATTACCTGCGTTAAAGTGTGAGAATCTTGTTTTATTCTGGCAGAACCCACAACACCAGCCAACACAAACAAAGCAATAATTACCCAAGTAGGAACAGGTTGCAACAGCTGAGACATAGCTAAAATTGCCCCACCAAATCCAGCAATTCCAATCATATGCGCACTAATTTTCCAAAATAAAGTGATGAGCAATGTGATGGCCACTTGAATAACACCAATAGCTACAATGGCCAAAATGATGGGCGGCATCGACATTTTTAATAGCATATAATACAACCCCATAGTATAAGCCAAGGCAATGGTCATCGGTATAATTCGTTCTTTTCGTTGGTCTAAATAAATGCTTGTTACTTGCTTGGAATACACCAAGTAACCCACCGAAATAAGGGGCGCTATAATGGTCAACACCATGGATATTAATAGAAAAAACCAACGTCCACTTTCGGAAATAGTGTAATACAAATAACTGTTTTTTTGAAACAGCGCAAATGCCAACATGTAAGTGGTCATTAGTATTGGATGGGTAACATACGAAATGAATTTTGCTATTTTCATTTCTACAGTTCTTTACGTAAACGTGCCACCGGAATATTTAATTGTTCGCGGTACTTGGCTACTGTTCTTCGCGCTATATTGTATCCTTTTTCTTGCAAAATTGCCATCAATTTTTGATCGGTTAAAGGCTTGTTTTTGTCTTCTTCTCCAATAACTTGACTCAAAATATTTTTAACCTCTCGAGTAGAAACCTCCGTTCCATCTTGTGTTGTTAAAGATTCTGAGAAGTAATATTTTAACGGAACCGTGCCGTAGGGTGTATTGGCATACTTGCTATTCGCAACCCTCGAAATGGTGGAAATATCCATTTTTACGATGTCGGCAATATTCTTTAAAATCATCGGTTTTAAATCCGTTTCATCTCCCGATAAAAAGTAAGCTTTTTGGTAATTTACAATGGCTTGCATGGTAGACAATAAGGTGTTTTGGCGTTGCACAATGGCGTCAATAAACCATTTAGCCGAATCCAGTTTCTGTTTGACAAACATCATCGCTTCGCGCTCCGTTTTGGTTACCTTTCCTTTTTTTGATTGGTAATCATGAATCATGTTAGAGTACTGCCTACTCACCTTTAATTCTGGGGCGTTTCTACCATTAAGTGTGATGTTTATTTCGCCATCGTCTACCGTTATCTGAAAGTCAGAAACTACAACAGTAGCTCCTGCACCACCCATATTTCCGGTACTTCCGGGTTTTGGATTTAGCTTCGTGATTTCATCCACTGCTTCCTTAAGCTGCTCTTCGGTGATATCTAATTTTTGAATGAGTTTGGCGTAATGTTTTTTAGTAAATGCGTCAAAACCATCGTTAAGAATACGGGTGGCGTTTATCACTGCTTCGTCATCCTGTAGCTTTCTATTGAGTTGTAACACTAAACATTCTTGAAGCGACCTGGCACCAACTCCGGCAGGGTCGAGGTCTTGTACAATAGTCAATATCCGTTGGATATCCTCTACTTCCACCATTACGTTTTGAGAGAAGGCTAAATCATCTACAATAGCTTCTAAATCTCTTCTCAAATACCCGGATTCATCTAAATTCCCGATTATGGTCTCTCCAATTATCCGTTCGTTTTCCGTTAATTGACGAAGATGTATTTGTACCAATAGTAAATCAGTAAATGAAGCTCCAACCGTTATTGGTGTACTTTTTTCTTCATCATCTTTACTATGGTTATTTGTGTTTAGTTTATATGATGGGGTTTCATCATCGTCTACGTAATCGGAAAAATCAAATTCCTTTTCGGCTTCATCTACCTCATCATAAACATCACTATATTCATCCTCTTGATCTTCATTTACCTCATCTTCTCTACCTTCATCTAGGGCAGGATTTTCTTCCAATTCCTCCTTAATGCGCTGTTCTATAGCCGCTGTAGGTACCTGCAACAATTTCATGAGTTGAATTTGTTGCGGAGATAATTTTTGCTGTAGTTTTAACTGTAGATTTTGTCCAAGCATGTAGCGCCATTTTATACGTATCTACGAAGTTATACGAATTGGTGAAACACGTAAATAAATAGGCTAGCAAAATTTAATAGGGTCAAAAAAATAATTCGGCTTCGGATAAAAGTAAACCTAAAAGACCTTTTAAACGAAGGGATTAATACAATATTAACGCACAAAAAAAGAACCTGCCAAACGACAGGTTCTTTGAAAAAACACGCATTACACGTATTACTTGGAGGAGGTCTATTTTAGAGATAATGTCACTCTAATACTGTTGTCGTTCAATAAATATGAATAGCCGTCATTTACCATCATTACCGTACCATTTTCGGCCATTCCGGTGTTTGGCCCTGATTGACGTACGGGTTGATTCATTCCTAATCCCGGAAATTCGTTTATTTCGGTGCCGGCATCCCATAAGTTGATAGATGAGGTTAAATCACCACTTTTAACATTTGCACCATCCCATAAAGCAATACCGCTTTGGTCAAAACTGTAGTATAGATCATTGCTCTGCACATACATTAAAGCCATAGAAAGGTACTCGCCTTTGGTAGCGGTAAATTCAAAGGTGTATTTGTTTCCCGGTAATAAAGGGCCTGGAGCAGACGCTCCATCAGGGGTATTAAAAACTCCACTTGAAGTTACACCCGTTTTGGTAGCTAATGAAGTTCCCATTATAGCTGGATTGCCATCTTCTGCAAGCGCTTCCAAACCGTTGCTACTGGCAGTTCCCGTTTCAAATATCGGTTTGCTATTGGCAGAATGTACAGCCCACACACCAGGAGCAAAAGGAGTGTTCACACCCGATTTAGAGGCAGAATTATCTCCCAGTCCAGCAGGATTTCCATCTTCTGCAAGTGCCTCTAGTCCGTTACCAAAATCGGCTACATCTTCTTTAAACAAAGGGGTGCCAGATGAATGAACAACCCAAATACCGGGTGCAATTGGAGTAGTGCTTCCGGCTAAATTTTCAATTTTCACAATAACTTCATGCGGGTTTGTACCTGCGGTAAGCGTTACTTTAATGGTGCTTGAAACCATTGGGTAGGTGAACCCATCCATTACATTATCGATGTTTCTCACGGTTCCATTTTCATCCATTCCGGTGTTGGGTCCAGATTGATTCATGGGTTGGTTAGGTCCTGCACCGGGCATTTCATTTACTTCAGTACCGGCATCCCATAATTTTATTTGAGAAGTAACATCGCCCGTCACCATAGTTCCGTTCGTGAATAAAGGTAGCCCACCTTCTTCGGTACCAAAAAATAAATCATTTGAGCCCACAAACATGGTAGCGAATGATAATTTACTGTCCATACCGGCAAACACTGAAAACTCGTATGCGTTTCCAGGACCTGCACCGCCTGGCATGGTTGCTCCAATAGGCGTATTAAAAATGCCTGATGATTGAAACTCATAGGCCGGTTGTACGTTTTCTACCGTTACCATAAATGTTTGTTTTACGGTTGTGTTAGCCATTGCTTCTTCCTCTTTTTTACATGATGCAAACGTTAGAGAGGTTGCAGCCGCTACAAATAATAGTGTTTTAATTCTCATAATTTCGTGATTTAAATTTGTTTGATGCAAACCTAACCGTAGAGTATCACAAGAATATCACAAGATTATGGCGTTTATATTTCATTATGGATTTGGGTAAACCAAAAGGGTTTTATACCAAAAAAAAGGCTTGACTATACGTGTATAATCAAGCCTTAAGAAGGTTTCCTTATTTTGCAAAGAGTCTGTTTTATTTGAATTTTAAGCTATTCTTAGGCTAAAAGAAAACGAAGTTCCTTTATTCAAAATGCTTTGCACATTTATGGCCGTTTCATGTAATTCAAGAATTTTTTTCACGATAGCTAACCCTAATCCAGTTCCAGTATCAGAGGCACCCTTCCGGTATCGGTCAAAAATGTAAGGTAATTCACCATTTGAAATACCTACACCTGTGTCCTTCACGGTTACTTGCAATTTATTGTTTTTACTATGAATAAACACTTCAACTTCGCCATGTTCGGGGGTGTGTTTTATGGCATTATCTATTAAGTTTTGCATGACTCTATTAATAAGCGCGATATCGGCAAAAACATAGGTATTAGAAGCTTCACTGGTATAGCTCAATTTCAAGTTATTACTTTTTGCAATCAGCTCATATTTAGAAACGATGTCGGACACCATCTCTTCCATAGAAAAACTTTCAAATTGTGCTTTTACGCTATTAGATTCTAGCTTGGATATCTCAAATAAATCATCCACTAATTTTTTTACTTTTTCTGTACTCGAAAGAATGAAATTGGTGTATTTCAACTTGTCTTCCTTACTCAATGTATCATCTAGCATAACCAAGGTTTCTGCGTAGCCCTGAATAGATGTTAGGGGTGTTCTTAAATCATGGGAAACATTGGCAATCAGTTCCTTTTTTAAATTTTCTACCGATTTACGTTCGTTGATGTATTCTACCAACGAATCAGACATTTCATCAATATTATTGGCTAATACGGATAATTCCCCTTTGGTTTTTAAATTAATTCGTGCTGCTAGGTTTCCGTTTTTAAAATCGTTTACCGATGCTATTATTTTATTTAAATTTTGGGTTAAAAACCAAATGAGTAATAAGCCAATAACGATAGTCGAAAGTAACGTAACCAAGATTGATTTTGTCGCCAGTTTCATGCGAAAACTGTTGGCCAACATACTTGAAACCGTAGTGTATTCTTCGCTGGCTAGAATGACGTAAATATACCCCACCTGATTTTCAGAATCTAGTATTTTTGATGCCGAAAACACTTTAAAAACACCCGGATTTCTTGGGTCTTCTCCTTTTATGACCTCATCCGAATTTGCCTCAAATTTTTGGATTGGAGCTAAATCAATGTGCGTTAATTTTACCTTACCAAATGGTGCGTAAAATGATAAAATTTCGCCTTCATTATTCAATAAATACACTTCTACGGATGGGTTTAACACCATTACATTATGAAAAATATTTTCCACTTCTAAGGTGTCTAAACTTCCATTCAAAAAAGGTTTAGTATGTGAAGCAATTCTAGCGGCTACGGTGCGGTTTAATTTCTGTGATGTTTCTTGCGAATATTCAAGAGAGGCAGAATACGTAATATAGATGTACCCACCCGAAAGAACCAATAATCCTAGTAAAAAGAAAAGCGATAGTCGCCAAAAAAGACTGTTGTGTAATGACTTCATAGGTTTATCTTAAATTTCATCATTAAATTTATACCCCACACCCCAAGAAGTAAGAATATAATCGGGTTTGTTGGGTAACTTTTCAATTTTTGCGCGCAACCGATTGATGTGTGAATTAACGGTGTGTTCATACCCTTCAAATTGATACCCCCAAATTAGATTTAAGAGTTTTTCTCTGGTGTAACTCACCCCTTGGTTACTGGCTAATAAGAACAATAAATCGAATTCTTTTTTGGTTAAATCTACTGGTTTCTCATTTAATAAAACCTTTCGTTTGGCTTCATCGATTTCTAGGTTTTCAAATTTTAATACGGAGGTACTTTCTATTTCTGGTTTCGTTTCTCCTCTTCTTATGCTTGCTTTTACACGCGCCATAAACTCTCGTATTCCAAAAGGTTTGGTGATGTAATCATCTGCGCCACCTTCTAATCCCAGCACTTTATCAATCTCTTCGTTTTTAGCGGTTAGAATGATAATGGGAGTTTGAATTTTCTCCATTCTCAACCTCCGGCAAACGTCCATTCCATCCCCATCTATCAGCATTAAATCAAGTAAAATAAGTTGATACGTACTTTCTAAACCTTTTTTAATGCCACCACTCACAGAATCTACTTGATCCACTTGGTAGGCGGCATTATGTAGATGTAAAGAAATCAATTCGGCAATAGATGCATCATCCTCCACCAATAAAATGCGCTGTTTTGTCATAATGGCAAATGTAAACTTAGAATATCACAAAATTCTCACGGAATTGCAAGTGGGCTGACAATAGGCTTGATTTAAAAAAAGGATGAAGCACTAAACAAGGTTGAGATTTTGGTCTTCGTTGCCAAAAAAATAGACAAAAAAAAGCTCCCAATACCGAATGGTATTGGGAGCTTTCGTAATGTATTAAAGTATACTTATTTCACTACAATTCTAGCAATTTCGCTATCGGTAGTTTTAATTAAATAAACTCCTTTTTCTAAGTTCGAAACATTGAAACTAGATACGTTATTACGTGTAGTAATAATTTGACCAGTGATGCTGTAAACCGTAAAAGAAACTACTTTATTGAAGTTTACATTTCCGTTTGAAACTGGATTAGGATAAGCTTCTAAAGCATTAACTGCATTTGCATTTAATACAGAAAGAATCCATCCTGTTGCGTTAGATGCTGCTGGAGTTCCACGTTCAAAAGTGATAGAAGCAACAGTTGCATCATCATTTCTTAAACCAAATGTGTTTCCTTCCGTATCCATATCCGCTCCAAAACCACTTAATGAATGAACTAATGTTCCGTTTGCAGTATATAAACCTACATGTGCATCGCTAGAAGCCATGGTTAAATCTACATAACGTGCTCCCATATCAGAAGTACTTCCTGCCCAGAATAATTCATATCCGTTGGCAGCTAAACTCATGTTAGAATTACAACGAGGTAATCTAGACATATAAACGTTAGCGCTATCGTTTGATAAGAAATAACCAGTAACGTCCATTGCAGATGAACTTGCGTTATGCAATTCAATCCATTGGAAGAAGTCTCCATTCATATCTGCATGAGTGCTTGTGTTTGTAATTGCAATCTCGTTTACAAATAAATCTGTAGGAGCAGCGTGATCCATAGAATCGATATCTGTCACAAACATTGGGAAGATTTGATATCCATCAAAGAATGGTGCGTTTCTATCAAACTGACCACCGATTCCTACTAGGTTAAATATTCCAGAAGGAGCATTTAAAATAGAATCTTGAATTTTTGTATCTGCATCTATACGCATAGTTAACGTGTCACCGTTCATGGTCACAAAATCAACGTTAGCTGATCTACCTGGAGCAGGCCATTGGCTAGCATCTGGTATGGTTACATTTTTAAATTCAATATAATTTGATTCAGTCATTTCACTTAAAGAATCTACTACTGTAGCGAAAGGAATACAATGACCAGTAGATAATACGGTGATTGAATCTGCAATGATTTCAATTAAACCGTTGTATTGATCAATGGCTCCTACTACGCGAATCATATCACCTTCAGTAACTACATAATTATCAACGTCATTATAATTGAATACATTGATACCATCTGTAGAATCAATAACAGTGAATGAAATTCCGTTATTACCATCTAAATCTACACCGTATACCACACCTTCAATAGCACAATACACCCCTGCTGAATCAGCTACACCGCTTGTGTCAACACTTCTTACAGTGGCTAAATCATAGGTATAGATAATTGGTTTAGCAGCACAAGAGCTCATTGCTCCAGGAGTACCATAAATGGTTGCACTCACGCTTGATGAAATGCTTCCTGAATAGTACCAGTTTGCAGCATCGGTATAATCTGTAGTTACATCACATAACTCAATAGCTTCCATATTAGAAAAAGGAACCCATGGAGCAGAAGTTCTGTACGAAACAGAGGCAACATCAGCACCTAGCGTATTTGATAAAGTAATGGTTTCACCACCTCCTGAAAGAGATCCGTTATCATATTGAACAACATTAGTCACCGTTGGGAAAGCTAACATAAATGAATCGATATCTTGTGTAAACACTAAATATGCACCAGCAGCTAACATTAAGTTAGAGTCGATATTCATGTCAACACCACTTGTAATTTGCATACCTGCAAGACTGATTGCAGCCGCTCCTGAGTTGTATAATTCAAAATAATCCAATCTTTTAATTGCACCAGATGAAGGTTGAGAATGATAAATCTCTGTAATTTTTAAATCTGTACCTGCGTAAGAGTTAAAATAAAAATCAGTAGTAAAAGGATTCATCATATTTGCATTTGCAGAAGTATCTACCACGTTTGCAATAGCTACATTATACATTGTACCAGAAACAAATCCTGGAGTTGCAATAGTTAAAGTAACCGAATCTTCCGAAGCGCTTAAAACCGCACTTGATACTGTTAAAGCTGGAGTGAAAACATAATTGTTCACATCTTGAGCAGATGCAGCAGTAACTCCTTCAGAGAATACCACTGTTACGCTAGTAGCAGAATTAAAAACTCCGTCATTAACTTCTGGTTTAGTAGTATCACTTGAAACAGGAGCCGCACAAGTAGAAGTGTGAGAACCTGCATAGGTCCAAGTGTTAGAAGGATAAACAGTCCATTGTGTGTTTACAACAGTAGTCCAGTTGGTATCCGGAGAACAAACGGTATCATGACGAACCATGGTATGGTTTGCAGTTGCGTTAGTAGTTCCGTTCACATCCCAACCCGAACCTGGATCAGGACCATTTGTACCCACTGCATCAATTAAGATGAAAGTACCGGTACCGTCATTTTTAGCTAATCCCATAGCATCATCGCCATTGAAATAAGTACCCCCAGTAAATGCAATAGTTGCATTTGCTAAATTGGTAATAGCAGTATCCGCACTAGCGTTAGCTATTACGATTACATCGCCATCTGATAACATTCCTGATAAAGCGGTAGTATATTCTGGCCAAGCTCCACCATTAGAAATTCTCCAAATTTCATAATTGGATAAATCAACGGTAGCACCCGTTGCATTATAAATTTCGAGGTATTTGTTATTGGAAGAACCTTCCGCATACTCCGAAATTATCAAATCTGTTGCTTGTGCATAGCTGCTTAACGAAAGCCCTACCATTGCTACAATCAACATTGTTAATTGTGTAATTTTTTTCATCATATTTTATTTTATAGGTTTGATACGGCCGCAAATTTAGGCAACTCTCATTGATAAATAGTAAGCTTACAGGGTTTTAACATTAACAAATTGTAAATGTTGGGTAAGCAAAATAGTAGTTTTGGCTATACAACGCTTGCTCTCAGCGGCTTAACGGTAAGTGTTTTTCTATGGCATGGCCAAAACAGTCACGTTTTTAAAAACCAATTGATTATTTTCTAAATCGAAAACTCGAAATAATACGATATACATACCGGTGGGTAAAATCTCGTTTCGCTGGTTAGTACCATCCCAAATAAACTCACCACTTGCATTAATGGTTTGGTTGTTTACTAAGGTTTTTACCAATTGGCCGTTGTCATTATGGATAGTTATCGTAGCAACATATCCCTCAGTATCAAAACGATAAGCGATTGCAGTTACATCCTTATAGCCATCATTATTTGGAGAGAAGGTTTTTGGCGAAATAGTAATTTCATTTCCATCGGATGTTCCGGAAAGGTATTGAGAATTTTCATACCCTGGTGTGGCAAATCCAGCGGTACTAGCTGCCGAATGCCAATTGGAAGCAGAATTGGTACCTAATAAATAGTTTATCCGCTCTAAAGAAACCCCTTTAGGGTCGGTGATTAATTCAAAATGCATACTTTCATTGTATTCAAACTGGTCGTTTAACAATCCCATTTGGTTCAACACCGTTAACACTCCTTCTGCATTGGCGTAAGTAGGTAAGTCCATGACTAAAAATGTTCCCTTTGCACTATTTGGGTATTCAAATTTAATGTTGCCGCTATCTTCAGTGAGTACCACAAAACTACCAGGCTGCACAATATAAGAAGCCAAAGAAATTGGTTTAAAAGCGGAGTCGCCTGAATTATTGAAATACAACAAATTCCAGTTTTTTAAATCAATGTTTTTATCCGTTGTATTATACAATTCAATAAAATCGCTACCTCCCGTATTGGGGTTAAATAAGACCTCATTTATCAGCAAATCTTGCGTATTGGGTAGGCTAACAATTGCGGTTGTATTTACCAATGGGTTTCCACCACAATCGGTAATATTTTGCGCTGTAATTTCGTAAGTGTTTCCACTTTTAAAGTGAGGTGAAATTTGTAGAATTACCACATTAAATTCTTCGGTAGAAGGGGTTGCGGCAACAACGGTTGCGCCATTGTTTATTTGAAAA
The DNA here is from genome assembly GCA_963974475.1 of uncultured Flavobacteriales bacterium. Lineage (GTDB taxonomy): Bacteria > Bacteroidota > Bacteroidia > Flavobacteriales_G > Salibacteraceae > CAJXZP01. The sequence continues at coordinate 19,369 of CAXBCR010000005.1, read as the reverse complement.
TTGGCTGGAATAATTGAATTTGGGTCAATCAATTTACTAAATACGAGCTCCACCAAATTTACATCGGTAGCTGAGGCGGTAACTAAATTAAATTCGACCGAAAATGAATTGTCATGCACGCTATTTTCTTGTCCGGGAGTTCCCTGATTAGCACTATTGGAAGCAATCCAATTGGAAGCCCCCAAACAGGGTTCGGTGGTGTTGATTAATTCCAACGACCAACCAGCTAATTTTTTGTCCGCATCTTTGTACCACGTATCGCTATACAATACGGCATCTACGGTTTGAGTGGGACCGGTAATAGAAATTAAATCACCACTATTATTAAGCGATGGCCAAGACGAAAGGGCAATTACCCGTCCGAATTTTTCAAATTTTTCAGCCACAATATCCTCCGTAACAATGGCATATTCTCCTGGAAAAATAACTTCGTTTGGAAAATTTACCGATGTACTTCGGTCGCTGAAACTAGCACCCGAAATGGTAATTGGGTCGCTCGTGGTGTTGTAAATCTCCACATATTCGGCATCAGGAAGACCTAGATTTCCGGGGTCTGGATTTGCAAATATTTCGGTAAATACCAATTCAAATTGTGTAGGAATCCTACCGATGGCCACTTTAACAACAGTATCTGCCATCCCGTTTCCAAAGCAATCTTTTAAATTAGTAATCGATAAATCGTAGATATCGGTTGGCGTCATATTCGGGTTTACCCTCACAGTGATATGGGTTAAATCGGTAGCAGAAGCCGCGGCAATATTCAATCCATTATTTATAGCAAAATTGGAGCTACTCACAAATGCAGAATCAATGGATTTAGAGAACGAAAGTTCAATTTCTGCGCTACTCAAAATGGTAAATGATTTTAGCGTAGGAATCGTATTATCAGGCACCGATGAATAGATGCTGTTTTGACTTCCGGGCGTGCCTCCATTGCCATTATTGGATGCAGCCCAGTTATTATTATCGCTACAAGGCGCTTCCGGGTTTTTGCGTTCTAAAGTCCATCCACCATCCGCTTTTAAGGCATCGTTATACCAAGAGGAAGTATAATTTACGGTGTCTATTAACGCATTTGTGGCATCTCTTAGGCTCAAATTATCTCCACCATTGTTGAGCGTGGGCCAAGACGAAAGTCCGATTACATTTCCAAAACCATTAAAAAGTGCCGTATCCGTTTCATGGCAAACGATAACGTAATTACCGCCTAATAAATCAAATGCGGGTAAAGCTACTTTAGATGACGCATCGCCATATTTCCAGTTGTTTAGGTTAATGGTTAAATTGGTGTTGTTTCGTAGCTCAATAAATTCCGCTTCTGGCAATCCAACAGGGGGATTTGGGTCTGGAAAAATTTCATTGATTACAATTTCGTGAAACGCATGAGGCACGGTAAAAGCGGTTGCAAAATTTACATTTTGAGCGCTCATCGTATTTCCTGCCAAATCGGCTACATTGGTCACCGTTAGCGTGAAATTAGTGTTATTGGGTAATCCCAACGCAAAATTTAAATGTACTATCGAAGAATCATTTCCGTCTCTTGTGGCGGAATTTGGATTACCAAACCCATTGTCTAAAGAGTAATTGGTAACTAATTGCGATGAAGTAGCATCTACCACCTCATTAAAATGCACCTCCACTTGAGTTAACGAAGAAGCCACCGCGCTGTCGGCAACGGGCGGGTCAATATCCATTACCACACCACCAGTAACTACAAAGTCATCAAAATAAAACTTATTACTCCGGCTGGAGGTATAGATACAATTCACTCCGAAATAGGAGGAAGTTATGGTTTGATTATGAAAAACTGTCCCTTCTGAAATATAAGTACCACTTAAATTTGTGTCGGTTAATAGTTCCCAATTCCCTGCCATATCGCGGGTTACCCGAATATTTAAATCGGGTGAGGTAGCTACGGTTCCGTTTCTACCATTAATAATTTTTGTTTTTGATGTGCCATTTTGATAAAACAAACTCACATCATCAATAGCACCTGACGCACCCCCAATGCGTACAAAATAGCCATTTAATGACCCATCTAAATTGCTGTCGGAGGAGGTTAAGTAAACCAAAGCATAATTTGAACCGGAAGGGTCGAAAGCTAAATTTACGCGAAAGTCAAATTGTGCATTTCCGATCGCTTGACTTGGTGTTACCAAATGCGAAGTGGCAGTAACCGCTGGTGCATTGGTTTGTAATTCAAACGCAGGATTGACTATAAAATGGGATGTATTACCCGTCCATGTTGGGTTTGTAATAAAGTCACCATCGGTAAAATTATCGGTAAATTGTGCATGTACCGAGAATTGAAATGCGCATACTATTAAGAACACAATAGTTCGAAGCTGGAAGGTATTCATAGGTTTCAAAATTAGGTTTTGTTTTGAATTGGGAGGTAAAATTTTAATCCAACCCCGAACAAATTTCCATGAGAAATTGGAACCCATTACAATTTGAGAAACTTGCTACTTTATCATCAATAACTGAGTGCTTATTTTGCCTTCTTGCAAAAGGGTTACCATATAATAGCCTCGTGCGAAGTGAGGTGGAATGGCCCAAGTAATCAGCCCATTTATTTTTCCATTCACGATAGGTGATGCTACTTGCACTCCCATCATATTGTACACTTGTATTGTTACTGGACTGCTACTATTGCTTCTGACTTCTATCTGTACCCGCTCGGTAGAAGGGTTTGGATAAATTTTAAATGAAACAATATTTGCAGTCAATGAATTCTGTATTCCCAAGGGAGTGTTGGTGCTAATGGGTTTATTTAAATCGGGTGTAGGTAATTTCACATCTAAAAACAATTGGTATTCACCGGCAGCTAAATTAATGGTTTGATTGACATCCGATACATTTAGCATTGCTCCCGTAAAATAGTTATACCACGCTCCGGTATGCGGAAACTGACCTGCAATAGACCCTGATTTCACGTCAAAATTTCCTACGGCCACCGCATTCATAGACGCATCTTGCAACACCATTCTTTTGGTAAAACCAGAAACGCTTAAATTAAAATTACTCGTGCTAAAAACCGGATATTCCTTTTTTAAACGAAATAATTCAGCGGTCACATTATACAAATGAATACGAGCGCTATCGTGCGTATAATCCCAACGAATGGGTTTTGGTGATACTCGACAGCCTGAGTCAACGGTTCCATCTTCGCAGGTGTTAATACTGTAATCAAACCCAACTTCATCAAATTGCCACATCATTTTTGGTCCCGGAATTCCATACATAAACAATTGGGCCGCTTCCATTCTAGCTAAAGCCGTGTTCAAATCCGTTACATCATACGAACCATTGGAATTTCCATATTTCAGGTTTTTATACATCAATCGTTCTTCGTCATGACTACAACTGTATGAAATTAAACTAGGCGTATTCCATCCTCTTTTTTGATAAGATGCCCAACTCAAATCGCTTGTATATCCCATTGTAGCCTCATTGTATTCATGGTTTAGATTACCCCATAATAGAAATCCTTTGGTTGCCAAATATTTTTCTTCCGGATTGTCGGACAAATGCTCAAGAATCATGAAAACACCGGGCTTATTACTCCAGACAGATTGGGCATAATCATCTAAAATTGCGACTCTACTAGAGTCCAATTTATTCCAATTGCTGGTATTACCTAAGGTGTTTTTTTGTGTAAATCCTTTACTCAAATCTAACCGGTAGCCATCGATGTGGTAGGTATCCACCCAATGGTTAAATACGCGCTTTACGAATGCTTTCGTTTGTTGACTTTCGTGATTGTAATCATAGCCTACGTTAAAATCGTGTTTGGGTGTTTCGTTAAACCATGGGTTATCGGCTGTAGGTTGCCCCCATTGACCTGCACTTTGGTCAAAATACATTCTGACCTGTGGGTTTTGACCAAAAGAATGATTTAGGGCAATATCCATAACCACAGCAATTCCTCTACCATGACAAGAGTCTATAAAGGCTTTAAAATCTGCCTCTGGTCCGTAATATTTATCGGGAGCAAAATAAAAACTAGGATTATAACCCCAAGAAATATTGCCTTCAAATTGATTCACGGGCATCAACTCAATCGCATTTACGCCCAAATTGGATAAATAACTTAAAGAATCTAGGACGGTTTTGTAATCGTGCGCTTCTACAAAATCACGAATAAGCAACTCGTAAATAATTAGGTTTTCTTTTTTGGGAGGGGTGTATGAATCGTTGTTCCAAGAATAGGCGGGTTTGCTAATTTGAAAAACTCCCACCGGATTATTCGTAGTATCGGTAGGATAGGAAGGCATATTAGCATAGGTGGTATCCGAAATATATTGGTCGTTCCAAGGCGACAAAATAAGTTCCGAATAAATGTCGGCAACGCGCATGGCTTCTGCATCAATTTGATATTGAAAACGATAGATTTTAGTGGAATCCAATTGATTTAATTCAATCCAAAAACGCGTACTATCAGTAGATAAATGCATGAAATAAGGTTCATCCAATTCCCAATTGGAGAAATCGCCAATGGCATACACAAAGTTTTTGTGCGGAGCATACAATTGCAATATTACTTGGGTATCGGAAACGTAGTTAATCCCATCCACAGTGCCTAGAGGTGGGTTTTGAATGGTAGGAACACCATGCGTAACAAAATAAACCGAGTCTGTAAAAGTGACGGTGTCATAAATAACTTCATAACTCAAATGATGTTTACCGGTACCATATAAGGAAGCGTGGATATTTTCTTGAGCGGTAAGAGCGGTTACGGTAGCGCCTATCTGCGTTCCATCCACAAAAAGTTTGATTTGAGCGGTATCTGAACAAGCCACCGTGAACAGAAAGGAATCTTGAAGCGTGACTAAATTTCCATTGATGGGAGAGAGGATATTTGCCGCAAAACCTTGCTGATATATAGGCATAAAAATGTCGCTTCCATCGGCATTTCTTCCCACTTTAGACCCGTTACCATTTCGAAATACCATAGCCAATGAATACACGGTATCTGTAGCAGATAGCTGGTAAAATGCTTGGGGTAGAATCGTGATTTTATGAATGTTATTTCCCACCGAAGTCATTAAAACCTTCGCATCATGTACGCCCCAATTTCCTTGCACATGCTGCCAATCGGTAGGGCTTGTGCTGCTGTTAGTAATCACACCCGTATGAATGTAAATAGGAACACTTCCGTTTAACTCAGCATTACCTTGCGAAGCATCAAAATAGATGGTAACTGAATCCGATTGAGTAGCAAAAACAGGGTCTAATCGTACCACCTGCCCGAAAGTAACGTGAACTAAACTCAAAAACAATCCGAATACTAACCCTTTTTTCATTCTCAAAATTTGGGTAAAGGTACAGTTAATTCTAGTAAGTGTCAAATAGACAATTAGGAATGGTTTTTGGAGTCTTACAATTTTATTCTGGTAAATACTTTGTCAAAAAATCGTACAGATTGCAAACTCTCACATCCTTTCTCAATAAGAAGTCATCACTATTAGGAGTAATAATAAAATTATGTTCGCTCGCTAAATCATTAAATGAAATCGTCATTCCTCGAGTAATTTTAGGCGCTGAGGTATATTTAATCTCAATACTCATTATTGGCTTTTGCAACTTAGTAATAACCAAGTCACACTCAGAACCATCTTGTGTTCTATAAAAATATGTTTGATATTTTGGAGGTAACAACTGTCTTATCTGTTCAATTACAAATCCTTCCCAAGAATTCCCAAGCAACGGGTTTCCAAACAAATCTTCGGAATCTGAAATGTTTTGTAGATAATGTAAAATTCCAGAATCTCTAATATACACTTTCGGAGCCTTAACCAATCTCTTTTTAATATTAGCATGAAATGGTTTAAGTTGTTCAATTAGAAATGCTTCTTCAAAAAAGTTGATGTATTTTTTTATGGTATTAATGTTTAATCCTAATGATTTTGATAACCCTGAATAGTTCATTAAATCACCATGTATATGCGAGAGCATTTGTAGTAATTTCATTAAAACAGAACCCGTAACTTTTAGACCTAAATTAGGTAAATCTCTTTCAATATAGGTTTTAATATAATTGTAATGCCAATCTGTAAGCACCTCACTGTCATCTAATAAAAACGCATCGGGAAAACCTCCTTGGAGCCAGAGTTTATTTGTGCTAGGATTTTCTTTAGCGGTGATTTCTGTTAAATTAAACGGAGTGAGTTCGATATACGCAATTCTACCTGCTAAACTTTCTGATGAATCACGAATTAGCGTTGGGCTAGCCGAACCCAAAAGAATAAAACGGCCGGCCACCCTATTCAAATCAATCATAGATCTCAGTACCGGAAACAATTCAGGGTTCCGTTGAATTTCATCCAAAATGATACATTTATCCTGATTAGCCTCAAAATAAAGAACCGGGTCGTGTAATTTCGCGAAATCTCGGGGGTTTTCTAAATCAATATAAATAGTTTCCTTGTCAATCAATTTCGCAATTGACTTAGCCAGCGTAGTTTTACCTACTTGTCTTGGGCCTATAACGGCAACGACTGGAAAATGTCTAAGTGATTTTTCTACCTTATTTTCAATAAACCGGTGTATCATAAGATTCCAAAAGTAACAATTAAAACCGTTAATCTATAATTCAATTCTAGATTAACGGTTTTAATTTAGAGGTTTTTGCTGATTTGTAACCATGTGAATTGCAAATCCGATTATAATAAGTACTTATTTTCATCAATACAAAAACCCAAATAACCACAGCGGAATTATATCCTTATACCCATGTTCAATTCCCATGATTTGCTTTTTGGTTTTGTTCTTTCCGCCAATTTCGGAAGTATATTTATGGTCAATCAAAAAATCGCCTTTAGGAACAGCATTTATGGCGTGATTGCGCATTAATTGATTCATAAAAAAGGTTTCTCTAACCGTGCCAATAGAGGCTTCTATATTTGAGCTAAGAGCATAAAGTAAAACCGTGTTGTTCAAATATATTTTATCAGGTTTTGTTAGGTGACCTGTGGGTGCACCGTTCGGCCTAAATCCGCATCGGCTTTATGAAGCTCTAGTGCCGATGAGCCAGAAAAAACGATTTTTAACCCTTGAAAAGGGTTTTCGTTATATAAAGTGTTGTTTTAAAACAACAAATGCAATGCTATTTTGTTGTTTCAATACTACATAAACAAGCTTAAAGCGTTGTTTTCAAACAACAAATTGTAAATATTTTTAAATTAATAGTTGTTTATCAGTAAATTACATGATACTCTAAAAGGGTCGTGCAGGTTAAAACCAGAAGGAAACATAGGTGACGCCAACCAAAAAGTGGACAAATCAGGAATTCAATTCCCGATTTGTCCACTTTTTCAATCTTTAATCCTCACTCTTACTCACATCATATTCAAAAAGCTGCGCAGGTTTATGCAAAACCCCAATTTGTTTTTCATCCAACGGAATAATAGCCTTTAGCTTTGTGATTTTTCTTCGGAAATTTCGTTTATCTAATTTCTCACCTAAAACGATTTCGTTTAATTCTTGCAATTGACTCAGCGTAAATTTCTTTGGAAGCAACTCAAAACCAATATGATGATGACGAAATTGTTCGCGCAAGGCTTTCAGGCCTTTACTCAAAATATGGTTGTGATCAAAAGCCAAATCTGGAAGGTCATTGACATCCCACCACGCAATATCGCTGGCAAAACTGGCGGCCTTTGGATTGTAATCTTCCATTTTAACTAATGAATAATAACCGGTGGTAATTACACGCGTGTCAGGGTTTTTACGGAAATTCCGTAACCATTCTACATCCTTTAATCCACGCACTCTATCTGGATCTCCAAAGGTGTGAAACTGCTCCAAATACACGTTGTCCAAACTAGTAAGTTCATTTAATACTCTGCGTGCGGCACTATCTAACCCTTCCGATAAAAAAACTAAATCACCAGGCAACGCGTATCTTTTTCCTTCGTGCGATGAACCGGGCGCTTTTTCTTGCTCGATCAACAAAACTTTTAATTGACTATCATCAAATCCGAAAACTACACAGTCTACAGATACATCAGACATTTGAATATTGGGAGTCATAAAATATATTATTTATTTAATATCCAACAACTTAACTTTATTTTTTAATTTAATTTTAAAAAAACATGAAGTCAAACTTTTTAATAAGTGTTAAAAATACACTAATTTGCAGGAATATTTACAAATATGGGTAAAATAAAGAAAATAGGCGTCCTAACTTCGGGTGGAGATGCTCCGGGAATGAATGCTGCCATTAGAGCAGTGGTTCGAGCCACGGTTAATTATGAATTTGAGGCAGTTGGAATATATCAAGGCTATGAAGGATTAATTAAAGGTGATTTTAAACCCATGGATAGCCGGTCGGTGAGTAACATTATTAACCGCGGTGGAACCATTCTTAAAACGGCACGATCAAAAGAATTTCGAACAAAAAGAGGACGCGAAAAAGCGTTTAAGAATATTCAAAAGGCTGGAATTGATGCCTTGGTAATCATAGGTGGCGATGGGTCTTTTACGGGAGCAAGTGTTTTTGAGCAGGAGTATGGAATTCCTTGTATTGGTATTCCGGGTACGATTGATAACGACATTAACGGTACCGATTACACCATTGGATTTGATACTGCGGTAAACACCGTAATTCAAGCAGTCGACAAAATTAGAGATACGGCATCATCTCACAATCGCTTCTTTTTTATAGAGGTTATGGGGCGTGATTCGGGATATATTGCGATGTATTCGGGAATTGCTTGCGGTGCTGAGAAAATTTTAATTCCAGAATTGGAGGGAGAGTTTGAGTCTTTAATTGCGACACTAAAAGCAGGTAGAGAACGCAAAAAAACCTCTAATATCGTTATTGTGGCCGAAGGTGACCAAGAAGGGGGAGCGTATAAAATTGCAGAAAAAACACGAAAAGAATTCCCAGAATTTGATGTGAAGGTTACCGTACTTGGACACGTTCAAAGAGGTGGTTCTCCATCCTATTTTGACCGTGTTTTGGCTACCCGAATGGGCGTGAAAGCGGTGGAATTATTAATGCTGGGAAGAAGTGGCGTTATGATTGGAATGAAAAACAACACCATGGTTACCACCACTTTAAAAGATGCCATAAAACAGCACCCTAGCTTAAATCCAGAGTTATTAAAGGTAGCTACCATTTCGGCTACTTAGGCAAATTGAATAAAGAACATTTGATAATATAGAGTATGATTTTAATTGCAGATAGCGGTTCCACAAAGTGCGACTGGGTGGCTATTGAAAAGTCGGGTACAGAAGTTCTACGTACATTAACTATGGGTTTTAATCCGTATTTCCATTCTCAGGCCACTATTTCTACTGCCATCAAACAAAATGAGCAATTGGCCGGATTACAAAACGAGGTAGAAGCCATTTATTACTACGGTGCGGGATGCTCTTCCAAAGATTTAAACCACATTGTGGAAGTGGCATTACGCGTTAGTTTTCCGAAGGCTGAAATTCATGTGGACCACGATTTATTAGGTGCAGCTTATGCGGCTTACCAAGGGGAGCCCAATGTGACTTGCATTTTGGGTACCGGGTCAAATTCATGTTTTTTTGATGGTAAAACATTAACCGAGTCTGTACCTGCCTTGGGTTTTATTTTGGGTGATGAAGGAAGTGGTTCCTATTTTGGTAAAAAATTAATTGCCGCTCATCTGTACGGAAAATTGCCCAAGGAAGTAGATGAAGATTTTACGAGAATCTACGGATTGACCATGCAAGAAATTGTGACCAATGTGTATGTAAAACCTCATGCTAACGTGTATTTGGCCAGTTTTGTTCGTTTTATATCCGGATATAAAACCTTACCGTTTTTTGAAGAAATGTTGCATAACGGAATGAAGGAATTTTTGAGTACACACGTGCTTTGTTATCCTGAAGCGCATGATTTAAAAATAAATTTTGTGGGTTCGGTAGCCTTTCATTTTAAAGAAGCTATTTATAGCGCAGCCAAAGAATTAGACCTAACCATTGGTGAAATAATCCAACGACCGGCCAATGAATTGGTGAATTACCATAAAAAATATATTCTCAACGAAACCATCGCATCATGATAGAAGTTTGCATTTTTGATTTAGATGGAGTGATTTGCGATACTGCAAAATACCACTTCATTGCTTGGAGCAATTTAGCTGCTCATTTAGGGATACCTTTTAGCGCTAAAGATAACGAATCGCTGAAAGGTGTAAGTAGAATAGATTCTTTGAATCAAATTCTGAAAAAAGGAAATCAGACGTTACCTGCTGAAGAATTTCAAAAAGCATTGGTCAAAAAAAATGACGAATACTTGGCATTAGTGTCCGAGATGACCGCAGAAGAAATTCTTCCTGGGGTCGTATCTTTTTTAAAATCATTGAAAGAACAAAACATCAAAATCGTATTGGGTTCGGCTAGTAAAAACGCTCCCCTGATTTTAGAGAAAATTGGATTAACCGCCTATTTTGATGCCATTATTGATGGAAATCAAGTAGAAAAAGGGAAACCAAACCCAGAAGTATTTATTAAAGGCGCCAATGCCGTAAATGTGCTGCCCGAAAACGCAGTCGTTTTTGAAGATGCTGTGGCAGGGGTAGAAGCCGCCAACAGAGGTAATTTTATGTCGGTAGGCGTTGGAGATAATCATGTGCTTAGAAATGCAAAATTGGTGATTGATGGATTTGAAAATTTCAATTTAGCAATGTTACAAACCGCTTACAGCAAACAATTAAAATTGGCCTAAATGATTGACTACATTCAAACCAACGAGTGGAAAATTATTGAAGAGGGTTGGGACCCGAAAAGGGTTACCCAAAGCGAAAGTTTGTTTAGCATCGGTAACGGTCGAATGGGGCAACGAGCCAATTTTGAAGAAGATTATTCGGGCGAAACCTTTCCTGGAAATTATGTAGCTGGCATCTATTATCCCGACAAAACCCGTGTGGGTTGGTGGAAAAATGGCTATCCACAGTATTTCGCAAAAGTGCTAAATGCGGCAAATTGGATGGGAATTCAATTTACCATTAACGGGGTTGATTTTGATTTGGCCCATTGCAAGGTAACCGATTTTAGAAGAGAATTAAACATGAAAGAAGGCACGTATTCGCGTTCTTTTGTAGCCACTAACACGAATGGAATATCGGTAAAGGTGGATGCCCTTCGTTTTTACAGTATCGTGGATGATGCTTGTGGCGTATTAAAATATAATTTGACTATTCTTAATTCTGATGCGCAAGTTCAAGTTACTCCATACGTGGATTTTGATGTGAAAAATACCGACAGTAATTACAATAAAAAGTTTTGGAAAGAGGTCGGTACAAAAACCGAAAACCATCGTCAATTTGTACAAGCTAGGGTCAAAAAATCAGGATTTGAAGTCTGTTCTGCCTCTGAATGGGTGGCGTTAGTGGATGGAAAAAAAACCAAGCCATTAACGGAAACTATCTCCCAAAAGAAATATGTAGCCCATCAATTTTTGGTTGATGTAAAACAAAATGAAACGCTTTCCATTATTAAATATGGAACAAACATTAGTTCTGAAAATCACCCTAAAAAAGAGTTACAAGATTGGGCCGATTCGCATTTAAATACGGTTGTTCAAAAAGGGTTTGACACCCTATGGAACGAACAAAAAGCAGCATGGGCTGCTAAATGGAACCAAAGCGACATCATTATACACGGAGACGCCAAAGCCCAACAAGCTATTCGATATAATATTTTCATGCTCAATCAAACCTATACCGGTGAGGATGACCGCCTAAATATAGGCCCGAAAGGATTTACAGGTGAAAAATATGGCGGTGCAACGTATTGGGATACCGAAGCTTACTGCATTCCATTTTACCTAAGCACAGCCGATGCGAAGGTGTCCAAACAGCTGTTGATGTATCGGTATAATCACCTACCCAAGGCGATTGAAAATGCTAAAATGCTCGGTTTTACCGATGGGGCGGCTTTATACCCCATGGTGACCATGAATGGCGAAGAGTGTCATAACGAATGGGAAATTACTTTTGAAGAAATTCACCGAAACGGAGCCATCGCCTACGGCATTTATCGTTACCAAAACTACACCGGAGACCATGAATATCTGGCTCAATACGGCTTGGAAGTGTTGATTGGAATTTCTAGATTTTGGGCACAACGCGTGCATTGGAGCGAACGAAAAAACCAATACGTAATGTTGGGTGTAACCGGTCCGAATGAATACGAAAACAACATTAATAACAATTGGTACACCAGTTACATCGCGGCTTGGTGTTTACGATTTACTGCCCATTCGGTAGAAAAAATTCGTAAATCAAACCCCGATCAATTGGCTAAAATATTTGATAAAACCCATTTTAACGAAGACACAGAGCTAAAGAAATGGGCGCATATCAACGAAAACATTTATTTACCTACCGATGAATCCAAAGGGATAGTTTTACAACAAGATAATTACCTAGATAAGGAACAAATTTTGGTGCAGGATTTAAACCCTGCCGAGCGTCCGCTGAATCAATATTGGAGTTGGGACCGCATACTTCGTTCGGGCTTTATTAAGCAAGCCGATGTGCTGCAAGGCTTCTACTTTTTTGAGGATGATTTCTCGATAGATGAACTACAAAAAAACTTCGATTTTTACGAGCCTCGCACCGTGCATGAATCTTCGTTATCACCTTGTGTGCATAGCATTTTAGCCGCCAAATTGGGTAAGTTGGAACAGGCCTATCAATTCTATTTGCGCACCGCTCGTTTAGATTTAGATGATTACAATGATGAGGTGCACGAGGGCTTACACATCACCTCTATGGCCGGTACTTGGATGTCGGTAGTGGAAGGTTTTGGAGGAATGCGAATTAAAAATGGCACCCTTCAATTTACGCCACAACTCCCAAAACAATGGGATGGATACGAATTTCAAATTCGATTTAGAGACCATATTTTACACCTCAGCGTATCCAAAAATAAAATTGAATTAGAGAATATAGAAGGAAATGCTATCACCATTCAAGTAAACAATCAAGCGTATGTTATTGAGAAAAATAGGAAGATTGAAATTGCGTAATTTCATCCTTCTTTCCATCGTATTGATGGCCTCATCTTGTCGTGTAAAATCAACGGCCAAACTAAGTATTGCAGAGCTACCTGTTTCTCCTATTGTGGGATTAGCTTCGCCAATTAAGTTGGGAATAGACAGCACAACCGTTTACGCTCAAGACTACTTTCTGCACCCCGATTCGATAGATTCTATTACCGTTTCGCCAGGGCTGAGTATTGTACCCATTGACGGATTCATTACCTTTTACCTTATCGGTAGTCCTGCCAATCAGATTGCTAATCTACGTTTTTGGTTAGGCGGTTGTTCTTACGATATTCCAGTAAAAAAGAGCGACAAAATCAGATACACTTTTACACTAAACGACCCGCAAAAGAAGTATGATTCCATCTTTATTGGTGGGTCTATGAACGGCTGGGTGAATAATCAAGACGCCTTGCATTGGAAAAATGGGAAGTGGGAAATCGATTTCGTTTTGAACCCTGGAAATTACGCCTATCACTTATGGATAGATGGAAGCGAAGGAATTGACCCGACAAACGAACAGACCGAAAGCAATGGAATGGGAGGCGTAAATTCTATTTTTAAGGTAGGCGATGCAGCGGTTAAAAAACCCCAAGTTTCGGCTCATTTTCTATCGGGAGACACCTTGCAACTAGAAACGACTAGAAGTTTGGCAGTGTATTGGCAAAACCATTTACTTAACGCCAATTTTCTTCATTTTAAAGACCGTCAAATCCAAGTACTCATTCCCGAAAATGCGCAATCTGTATCGCGTAGTTTTATTCGCGCCTATGCCTTTAATGAAAATCAAAAAGGCTCCGATTTACTCATTCCTTTAAACCATGGAAAAGTGGTGACCGATGCCCAGGAAATAACGCGTAAGGAACAGCAGTCGTTTATCATGTATTTTATGATGGTAGACCGCTTTAAAGATGGAAATATAGATAATAACCATCCCGTTATCGACCGAATGATAGACCCACGTGTCAATTTTTATGGGGGTGATATGGATGGTGTTACCGATGAAATTAATGCCAATTATTTCGATTCTCTTGGAGTAAATACCATTTGGCTGTCGCCTATTGGCAAGAATCCTGACGGAGCTTGGGGACTTTGGGTAAAAAGTAAACCCACTACCAAATTTAGTGGCTACCATGGGTATTGGCCCGCAGAAAGTAAAGCGATTGATGCAAGGTTTGGTACCAACACCGAACTGGACGCATTAATTACGGATGCCCATAAACATCACATGAATGTGTTGCTCGATTATGTGGCAAATCATGTGCATCAAGACCATCCTGTAATTAAACAACATCCCGATTGGGCTACACCGTTTATTTTACCCGATGGAAGGAAAAATACGGAGCTTTGGGATGAGCAACGATTAACTACTTGGTTTGATGATTTTTTGCCAACCCTTGATTTAGAAAACCCTGAAGTGGCCGAAGCCATGACCGATAGCGCCCTGTATTGGCTTACTCGGTTTGAATTGGATGGATTGCGCCATGATGCCACCAAACATATTCCAGAATCATTTTGGCGATTGCTAAATGTGAAACTTAAAAATCAAGTAATTGTACCTCAAAACAGGGCTATTTACCAAATTGGTGAAACCTACGGAAACCCGGAATTAATAGGTTCGTATATCAATTCAGGTATGCTGGATGCACAGTTTGATTTTAATCTATACGATCAAGCCGTACAGGCATTTGGGCGTAGCGAAACTAGTTTTGAAAACCTTTCCAAAACACTGCAAGAAAGCATTTACAATTACGGTTCTCATCATGTGATGGGCAATATTTCAGGCAATCAAGACCGATGCCGTTTTATTAGTTATGCCGATGGTTCTGTTCAATTTGACGAAGATGCAAAAGTGGCCGGTTGGACGCGTGAAATTACCAATCAAGGTGAAATAGGTTACCAACGTTTAGCCATGCTGCATGCTTTCAATTTTGCCGTGCCCGGTATTCCTGTAATTTATTATGGCGATGAAATTGGTCTTGCCGGAGCCAATGACCCAGATAATAGAAGAATGATGCAGTTTGAAGGATTAGATTCAAATGCAATAACCCTCAAAACTAAAGTCGAAAAATTGACCCGTTTGCGTAGAAACAACATGGCTTTAATGTATGGTCAAACCAAGGTGATACTTGCTAATAACACTATTTTAGTCTTAAAAAGAACGTATTTAGACCAAACGGTGCTCGTAATTTTTAATAAATCCACCCAGCCCATTTCCATGGGTTTAGATTTGAAAGAATTGGAAAATAAGCGCAATTTTCAACCCATTTTTGGGTCAGAATTTTATCAGAATAAAGGGTTAGATATTACTGTTGCCCCCATGAGTTTTGAGTTTTTGGTAAGTAAATAAAACAGATTAACATTTCCGTAATTGCACATCCCATTCGCTGCAATGAAAACGGACAAAAAACACACCAATGAAAAACATATTGTTAGGATTATTCATCGCATTATTTGCAGTATCGTGTTCCAATTCAGAATCTGAAAACACTACTGTGCCCGCGTCTGTAGAAAATTATGTTCCTGTGGAATATAACGGTGAAAATCACCCTGATTGGTCTAAAAACGCCAACATTTACGAATTGAATATTCGCCAATTTTCTGAAAAAGGTGATTTCAATTCCATTCTATCGCATTTGCCACGTCTACAAAAAATGGGCGTGGATATTATTTGGCTTATGCCTATTCAACCCATTGGTAAACAGAATCGTAAAGGAAGTTTAGGGTCTTATTATTCCATTAAAGATTATACGGATGTAAACCCAGAATATGGCACCAAAGAAGATTTTAAAGTATTGGTAGATTCCATGCATCAGTTGGGTTTTAAGGTGGTGTTAGATTGGGTGGCAAATCATAGCGCATGGGATAATCCTTGGGCAGCGGCACATCCCGATTGGTATGATCAAGATAGCACAGGCACCTTCGTTTCTCCGTATGATTGGACGGATGTGATTTCCTTAAATTACGCTAATACAGCCATGCGTACAGAAATGATTTCAAGTATGAAATATTGGATTACCGACTTTGATGTGGATGGATTTAGATGTGATGTTGCTATGGAAGTCCCTACCGATTTTTGGAACGAAGCGCGATTGAGTTTAGATAGCCTAAAACCGGTTTTCATGCTAGCCGAAGCCGAAGACCCTACTCATCATGCACACGCTTTTGATATGAGTTATGCTTGGGAATTTCACCATATTTCGAAAGAAGTAGCGCAAGGAAAACAACCGCTTTCTGCTATCGATACCATTTTAGCCAAAGAGAATGGTCGATTCAAAAATGGCGATTACCGAATGATGTTTACCACCAATCATGATGAAAATAGCTGGAACGGCACTTCGGAAGAACGTTATGGAGCAAATCTCGGGGTGAGCAATGTATTGATGTTTACAGTTTACGGAATGCCGCTCATTTATAGTGGGCAAGAATCAGGTTTAGACCATCAAATGCGGTTTTTTGAAAAGGACACCATTCAATGGGGTAATTTCCAATACCAAGATTTTTATACCACATTGTTAGCTTTAAAACATCGAAACCAATCTCTTTGGAATGGACAATATGGTGGAGCTGCCGTAAAAATTAACACCAATTTACCCGCGCAAGTGTATGCTTTTTCGCGTACCAAAGATACGGATGAAATAGTAGTTGTTTTAAACTACGGAGAGGCAACTTTGGTTCAGTTACAAAACAATCCTACCGGAGCATATAGGAATGTATTTACCGATGAAATTATTCAATTAGAAGCTTCTCAGCGTTTTGATATGGAAGCATTTGGGTATTTGGTATTAGAAAAAGTGTAGTAATCACCGCGTTGTGTAATATGAAATTTGTAATAACTTTGTTATTACATAAAAATATTAAATATGGAAGTATCAGTTATTAAAATAGGAAATTCAAAGGGAATACGATTTAGTAAAATGCTCCTTGAAAAATACAACATCAAAGAAAAGGTGGAGCTGTTACTTGAAAAGGGACAGATAATTATTCAACCCATTGACACCCCTAGAAGTGGCTGGGAAGAATCATTTTCAGAAATGAACAAAAACGGAGATGATACTTTACTAATTGATTCCATTTTTGAGGACGAAACACTAGAGGAATGGAGCTAAAACAATACAGTATAGTTTTGGTTAATCTTAACCCAACTATTGGGAGCGAAATCAAAAAAACAAGACCTTGTGTGATTATTTCACCCAACGAAATGAACCGGCCACTACGCACTATAGTAATTGCTCCGATGACTACAAGTTCGAAAAACTACCCTACCCGAATAAAAATAAATCATAATTCTAAAACCGGATGGGTGGTTTTAGACCAAATAAGAACCATTGATAAACAACGTGTTATTAAGGTTTTAGGTAGCCTTTCAAAAAACGAAATCACCAAAGTAAAGTCCGTTATTAAAGAAACCTTTGTAGATTAAAAAACAAACAACTATGAAAAACGACATCAAACAAAAACAGTCAAAACTCAGTTTTTTTGATATTTGGAACATGAGTTTCGGATTTTTAGGAATTCAATTTGGGTTTGCTTTACAAGGCGGGTTTATGTCGCGTATTTTTCAAACCTTAGGCGCTGATGCACACGATATTCCAATGTTGTGGGTGGCCGCACCATTAACGGGCTTACTAGTTCAACCCATTATTGGGTATTTGAGCGATAGAACCTGGAGTCCTCGTTGGGGAAGACGAAAACCCTACTTTTTGGTGGGCGCAATTTTGAGCTCTGTCACCTTGCTTTTTATTCCTCACTCTCAGTTTTTGTGGATGGCCGCAGGGGGGTTATGGATCCTGGATGCTTCCATGAATATTAGTATGGAACCGTTTAGAGCCTTGGTGGCCGATAAATTGCCCGATTCGCAGCGCTCCTATGGATTCGTTATGCAGACTTTGATTATTGGCATAGGAACATGGATAGCGAGCAATTTACCTTGGTTTATTACCCAATTAGGTATTTCAAATGTAGCCGAAGCAGGTGTGGTACCAATGTCTGTGAAAATTGCGTTTACTATTGGAGGCGGGGTTTTCTTTTTATCCATTCTATACACCATTTTCACTACTAAAGAGTACCCACCCAAAGATATAGCCGCTTTTGAAGCAGAAAAAAAAGCCAATAAAGGAATCCTTCATGGCATTTCCGAAATCACTTCCAATATACTGAATATGCCCGTTACCATGCGTAAATTAGGACTCGTTCAATTTTTTAGTTGGTTCGCCTTTTTTGCCATGTGGAGTTTAGCTACCCCTGCTCTCACTTCGCATGTATTCAATGCTTCCTTTCCAGATGGTTCGCTTTACGATTTAGCGGATGCAGTCCAAAAATCAAATTATGAATCGGCTATGCAGTCCTATAATAACGCGGCCGATTTGGTAGGTTCATACATGGGTATGTACGGATTGTCTAGTATGGCATTTGCGCTCCTACTCACACTTTATACCTCTAAATTTAGAATTAACAGGAAGCTAATCCACATGGCGAGTTTGATTGCAGGTGGCATTGGGTTTATATCTATGTATTACATTACCAACCATCATTATTTAGCCTATTCTTTCATTTTAATTGGTATTTCGTGGGGTAGTATTTTATCCATGCCTTATGCCATGCTTTCTAGTGCCATCGACCCAAACAAAATGGGTGTTTTTATGGGTATTTTCAATATGTTTATCGTGATTCCCCAAATCATTGCCGCCACCGGTGGACTTAATTATCTGTATCAAGCGATCTTTGGAGAAGATAGTATTAATGCCATGCTCCTAGCCGGGACATCGTTAATTATAGGCGGTTTGTGCAATTTGTTAATTACAAATAAGAAAGCTATTACGTATTCGGAGTCGTAGCTTCGGGTATTAATCCCGTTCTTGCAGGACTTGGACGATTGGATTGAGTTAGATTTTGATTAATAGCAATCAAATTTTCCTTTTTCATTTTTTTTCACTTCAACATTCTTCATTCCTTGTTGGGTGTTCGATACTCAAAACCAAAAACTCAAGTTTATTGCTCCGCCCACTGAGCGGAGCCTCAGAAAAATAAGCAACACTCCATATTCAATAAACAATAATCAATGGTTATTGTGGTAGTCTAATAACTGGAGTGTTTTTGTTGATTTTAGATGAGCTTTTTTTACTTCAACATTCCTTGTTGGATATTCAATTCGAAATTCAAAACCAAAAAACTCAAATTAGCGTCTCCGCCCACTGAGCGGAGCCTCAGAAAAATAAGCAACACTCCATATTCAATAAACAATAATCAATGGTTATTGTGGTAGTCTAATAACTGGAGTGTTTTTGTTGATTTTAGATGAGCTTTTTTTACTTCAACATTCCTTGTTGGATATTC